>CAYGPM010000001.1:0-771016 GCA_964351965.1 uncultured Hyphobacterium sp.
CAAAGAACTTTATTCCTCTTTTTAACCCTTCTGGTTAAAAGCGGATGCAAAAGTAGTTATACTTAAATTCCCATCCAAACCTTTTAGAAAAATATTTTTCCGGGTAATAATACTACTTCAAAACCCTTTCGCAACTTTTCTGAGAAAGGGCGACAAATATACGCCGAAAAACATTCAGCGCAATGCTATAATTTGAAATTGATTTAATTTTTTTTAGGGGCCTTATAAACAGGCACTGTACTACAAGGCTCTCCGTACATTATGCTTTTCACAAAGGGCTTAACCTTCTCTGTAATCCACATATAGGATTGTTCAGGTATTGGTCTATCAAAGCAGCCCTTGATTACAACAGGTTTATCTGTGTATTCCCTCGGGTCTATCTTTTCTATTTCTTTTCGAAAAATGTCTTTTTCTAATTCTTCTAAGTCTCCGCGACTAATAGACTTCGCTATACCCGTAAGCTTAGTCGCTAAAATCATATATGCCCATTGAGGAATAATGGCTTCAGCAGAACAATTAATTGCTACATGCGCATCTTTATATTTTTCCCAGTCATTTTCTTTGACCCATTGTCTGAAGTCTGCCTCTCGGAGAATCATTCCCTGAAATAAGATGTCCTTTAGATCCAGAAGAATCCTTTCCCCTTGGGGAATATAATCTTCCAGATTAATTGTAATTAGCTTGCTGTTGGCTACCCTATTTACTATTTCATTTTCCATTATCGGTATTCAGGACGTTTTTTGGTTTGGTTATGTAAAACTCTTTCAAGTAAAAAGGTTCAAAATATGCTACATCTTCCAAATCCCCATTCTTAAATTTCTCTAAGGCTCTTGTATGCATGTATTTGGCATGTGGGCGGATATCAAAGGCATCAAACTCCTGACCTTCTTTTATCAGATTTATTTTTTGAGCTCCACTTCCAATAAAAACCTTATTTTCTAAATTCTCTGCTTTTATAAAAGATTCCTCAAATATCAATGGGAATGCATCACCATTGCGGGTGCCATCTCCGTTCCACTTTTGTGCATAAACTTCCATTCTTCTTGCATCGATCATTGCGAACGGAATTCTATCATTCAAAAGTCCTTTATCTTCAGCAGCAATTTTTAAAATCTCAAAAACATCTAATGAAACAAGTGGCTTATCCAAAGCAAAACACATACCCTTTGCTGTTGAAATACCTATTCTCAGGCCTGTATAAGATCCCGGACCCGCCGAGACAGCGATAAAGTCCAGGTCTTTGAAATTTAAATTCGCTTTATTGAGTAGCTGATCAATCAAAGTAGTGATAACACGACCATGTGACCTTGGCTCCTCAGATTCCAAGAAGAGCAAGCTTCCTTTTTGATCCTTAATGGCTACGGAGCAAATTTCATCAGAAGTTTCTATGCACAATCCAATCGCCATCAGATCAAATCAATTATTCTTGTAATCATTACAGCTAGAACAAATAGAATAAAAAGAATAGTCAAGGTTTTTGAGCTAACTTTCTTTGCTGCCATTACTCCAAATGGAGCTGCCAAAACTACTCCGGCAATTAATGGCCCTACAATTGGGATAATTATTACCCCTCCAATACTATTTTCTATTTCCAATCGCGAAAACGCCAAATTATAAATACTCATTGCGAAAGATGAACAAAGTATAAAACCCATTGAAATGGAGGTTGCTTTTTTTATATCCATTCGAATAACTGATACCAGTAACGGCACAACAATTGCTCCCCCACCTAATCCTGAAAATGCAGATAAAATCCCACCGGATGCACCAATGGAATTATAGATTATTGGATTGCTTTTTCTTTCGGGTAATTTCTCTTTTCGGGATTTAAGAAAATGTCTGATGAGCATAAAAAACAATATGGCAATTATGAAAATATTAAAGTAGACCAATTTGTACATTCCTTTTTCCACAATTAAGGCAAATGCCAATATCAAAACTGCTGCCCCCGGAATTCCAATTGCCAATGATTCCTTTATAAAAAGGTTTTTATCTACATATTGACGGTACAAAGAGAGTAGTGCTGCAAAAAAAGTAGCCAAAATTGAGTTGGCTATAACGGCAGTAACCAAAACTTCATCTGCCAAACCATAATTATGCAATGCATAGGGTAAAATGGCTATATAGATTATACCTCCTCCAATCCCCAATAATCCTGCAAAGAATCCACCAAGAATACCGGCAAGAAAGAGGAAAATAATATCCATTTATTTTCTGGCTTGAAGTGTTGAATCGTAGAGTGACATTTGTGCAAATAGTTCTAATGCCTTTTGAACATCCTTATCCCAATCAAAAGATGCTTGCACCATTCCTTTTTGGTAGTAGTATCGGGATACAATTTCCTGCTCTAATATTTCTTTAACCTCTTCTTTAAATAAAGTGAGATCTGAAGCCTTGCTATTCTCAACAGTTTTTTTCAAAGATTCAATCTCAGCCTGGATATGCTCAAAATATTTCTCCTTTTTAGATTCCTCTACAAGTTCTTCAATTGTACGCTCAACTTGTGTTGTGTAACCATAATCTTTATCGCTTAACCAAGCTGTAAATTCTGAATATTCCTCCTCAGTTAATTCAAATTTATCTGCAGCAGGAATTTTCGGGTGTGCATAATAATAGATAGTGGCGTAGTCAAATATTAGATTCTTACTTATCAAGCTAATGCTAATTGGAGCCGGGTCATCAATTTCGACTTTAAAATCCGGCTTAATCCCTTTGCCATCATAAACCACACGGCCATTAGCGGTTTCAAATTTGGCTCTCAAGGAATCCGGTACTTCTTCTCCATTTCCCTTTTTATCTTTTTTGCTGTAATCTATTGCTTGAATACATCTTCCACTTGGAATATAATATCTGGAAGTAGTAACCTTTAGCGTAGAGTTGTAAACTAAAGGCCTTGTCAATTGTACCAATCCCTTCCCAAATGTTCGGTTCCCGACAACTACCCCTCTATCATAATCCTGAATTACGCCTGCCACAATTTCAGAGGCTGAGGCTGAAGATTCGCTTGTTAGAACAGTCAATGGAATTTCGGCAGTATCCAACGGTGGAATCAATGTATTATAAACACTATTATTCTTTTCGTACTTCCCTTTTGTTTCTACCACCTTCGAACCTGTTGGTAAAAATATTGAGCAAATCTTTACTGCTTCTGTGAGTGAACCTCCGGGATTATCTCGAAGATCGAATATCAGTTTTTTCATTCCTTGCTCCTGAAGTTCTTCAAAAGCCATCCTGACATCGGAATAGGCGCCGATGGAAAAGTCCGTCAATCTAATATATCCCACTTCTTCGTTAATCATTCCATGATATGGGATATTGTTAATCTTAATTTTCTTTCGTTTTACATTAATTACCATTGGCTCTTTAGCACCATGTCTCATAATGGTCAAATCAACAGATGTATTGGCTTGTCCCTTTAATAATTTGCTAACATCACTTGTGCTTTTGTCGGATAGGTCAATATCGTCGATCTTAATAATCTTATCTCCTGCCTTTAAACCTGATGCATCTGCAGGATCTCCTTCATAGGGAAGGATTACCAGAATATCTTCATTTCTTTTACCGATTACTGCTCCAATACCGCCGTATTGTCCGGTAGTCATGGTTCTGAAATCTTCAATCTGATCTTCTGAAATATAATTGGTATAGGGGTCAAGGCTTGCTAACATAGCATCGATTCCAACGCGCATTAGTTGCCCCGGATCTACTTCATCAACATAATAGGTGTTTACCTCTCTAAACGTAGTTGCCAGAATATCAAGGTTTTTGGCTATTTCAAAATACTTATCACCATTCTGATCGACGAATGAATAAAAGGAAAATGTCGTCAGTGATAAGAGGCCTATTAAAAGATATACTTTAGTTCTTTTCATGTTCTTTTCGTAGAATAGAATTTAAACGCTCCAAAATCGACTTTAGTTTAGTTTCAATCTCTTTGAAGTCCTTTTGTTCCTTATCAATATAAATCAAAGCGAATTTATCAATCATCAAATTTAAGTCATGATTTGCTCCGAATAAAATTTCTTTATTTAAACGGAAAGCTTCTCTGATAAGTCTCTTTATTTTATTGCGCCGATTGGCTTTTGGAAATTTTGATTTAGGCACGGAAATGAGCAAACGCGAAATATTTTCATTTCGATTTTTTATAAGATAATAAATCTTGAAAGGTCCTAAATAAAAAAAGGAACCATCGCTAAATAGTTCCGAAATTTCTTTCTTCCCACTTAACCTTAGGTTTTTCGGGAAGCTAAAATCAGCCCCCGAAGAAATTGGAGGCTCAGATGACATTATTATTTATTTTTAATCTCGTCAGAAACGGTAAGTTTCTTTCTTCCTTTGGCTCTTCTTCGCGCTAAAACTGCTCTCCCTGCAGGAGTTGACATGCGCTCTCTGAAACCGTGTTTGTTTTTTCTCTTCTTATTTGATGGCTGAAATGTTCTTTTCATCTCTGTGTTTTTTGCAAAAGGACTGCAAAGGTAAATGAATGAATTAAATTATACAATGCAGTCCTATTAATTTATGATAATACTATATCGATTTGAATGAGATCCAGAAATTCCTGAACTCTTCCATTCAATTCTTCTGTGCTTAAATGCTTTAATTTTTCTGTTCCAAATTTTTCAACACAAAAAGATGCCAAAGCCGATCCGAAAATGATAGCCCTTTTCATGTTTTCAAAACTGGTATCATCCGTTGCAGCTAAATACCCAATAAACCCACCCGCAAATGTATCTCCGGCTCCGGTTGGATCAAATACTTCTTCTAATGGTAAAGCAGGTGCAAAAAAGACTTCTTTTTCGTTGAACAAAAGTGCTCCATGTTCTCCTTTTTTTACGACCAATACTTTTGGTCCCATGGTCAAAATTTTCCTCGCGGCTTTTACTAATGAATACTCTCCGCTAAGTTGTCGTGCCTCTTCATCATTTATTGAAAGCACGTCTACTTTTTTAATTGTTTCATGAAGATCTTCCAAGGCAATATCCATCCAGAAATTCATGGTATCCATTACCACAAGCTTTGGCCTTTTATTCAGCCTGTTTATGACTTGCATTTGAACAGCCGGAGCAAGATTACCCAGCATCAAATAATCAGTATTCTGATATGATTCCGGAATTATTGGATCAAAATTTTCAAGTACATTAAGCTCAGTCACTAATGTATCTCTGGTATTCATGTCGATATGGTATTTACCTGACCAGAAAAATGATTTCTCACCTTCTTTTATTTGCAAGCCTTCCACATCCACGCCATGTGCCTTAAACATTTCAATATCTTCTTTAAGAAAATCCTCACCTACAACACCTACAAGGTTAGTACTACCTTTTTTGTTTAAATAAGAAGCGGCGAGGGAAATATATGATCCTGAACCCCCGACAATTTTATCGGTCTTTCCAAAGGGTGTTTCAATGGCATCGAATGCTACCGAGCCTACTACTAATATATTTTTCATTTATTTAATTTAGTATTGGATGTCGTTTAAATTCTTTATTTCTATCAAATAAGTATCTGTAAGTTATATGAACCTTATTGATGTCACTGTCAACTTCTTCAGCTACTTTCATCATTGAGGGGTTAAAATCGCCGATCCAGTTCATTTCAAAATCTTCATATCTCCAATTTGGCACATGTACCATATTGGCAACACATTTTACAATTGCCCCTGTCAGTCCTTTTCCCTGTTGCGAAGGGACAACGCCAAATACAACGCCGAACATCTTATTAATATGACCCATTTTCTTATGATACAAGAACTTCAATTTCCCGATAAGATCAAGTTTCCCGTTCACATATTTAAATAACTGGTTCAATTCCGGGAGCATAATAAAAAAGCATACAGGCTCCCCTTTATAATAGCCATACCATACAATATCCTCATCCAAAACCGGTTTCATGGATTTAAAAATATTTTTTGCCTGTCTGACATCAATTTTTCCAACACCATGCTTGGTCCAGGCAGCATTATAAATTGTCGCAAAATCTTCTGCATATTTTTCCCAGTTTTTGGCCTTCATATGCTCAAAGTGATAATCAGGGTTTGCAAAAACCCGCTCAGCCTTCGCTTCAAGACTTGGCAAAAGTGGTCTTGCTGTTTCTCGGTAATAGGTATATTGCTTAAAATAAATTTGCCATCCATAATTCTCCCAAAGCGCCTCGTAATAGGGAGGGTTATAATTACAGGTATAATTGGGAGGAGTGAATCCTTTTACCAATAAACCCCACCAGTTGTTTCTGTCTCCAAAATTAATGGGACCATCAGCGGCTTCCATTCCTTTTTCTTTCAGCCATTCCACTGCTTTATCAAAGAGTGCATTGGCAACCTCCTGATCATTGATTGAATCATAAAAGCCAATTCCACCTGTTGGCTGACTTTCTTTTTTTGCCAGATCGGTATTGTAAAAGGCCGCAATTCTTCCTACTACCTGATTATCCTTTTTTAAAATCCAGCGAATAGCCTCTCCTTTTCTAAACAGCTTATTCTGTTTTTTATCAAATACCTTTTCAATATCCTTATCTAATGGTCTTATCCAATTGGGGTCTCCTTTGTTGATTTTAACAGGCAGCAGGATAAAATCCTTGATATCCTTCTTTGAAGTAACTTCTATAAAGTTCATAGGCTTTAAAAGTTGCAAAAGTAATAAAGGACGGCTATCACAGAGTCATTATTTTCAAATTGATTCATAGATATTGATGATTCGTTTATTTTTTAAAATAATTTCACAAGTTCTTTGTTCATATAGACATTGGAAATAACAAGAATCAAATCGATGGTAAAAAAGGGTGAATCGGAAAGGCTTGAATTCAAGCTGAAGACGACGCATCCGATGCGCATACTTAATGAATTGGTGGCTTTTGCCAATACAAAAGGAGGTCTTTTGATTATTGGTGTTAGTGATGAAGACTTGAGTATTATTGGTGTAAAGCACAGTGACGAAGACATATTCTTAATGCAAAAACTTATCTCAGAGCACATTTACCCTGAGTTGAAATATGAGGTTAAAAAAGTGTCTGTAAGCAAAAAGAGGGATTTGATTTTATTGGATATTCCCAAAGGGGATCAGATGCCATATTATGTCAATGAAAAACCCGGAGACAGAACCGGTATAGCCTATGTCAGACTCAAAGATGAAAGTATAAAAGCAGGCAAAATCCTGAGGATGATGATGAACGAAAAGTTCAAGGACAAACCAAATTCAATTAGGATTGCAGGAGATATAGAAATGATTTTTTCACTGATGAAATCTAAGGAAAGAGTAAACTTTGAGGAAATTCAAAATGCCTTGGGTAAAAGTAAACGCATAACTGAGCTTTTGCTTTTAAAAATTCTCAGGATGGATTTGATAGGCTTTGATTTGGATAGGCAGGATGAGTTTTATTTGAAAGAACCTGAAATGAAGTAAAGGAGATCGTAATTAATAATTCTTAATTATCTCAACCCCCCACTCGTCCTCGTTTTGGCCTGAGCAGGGGATAAGCATAACGAGGATGCCGATGAAATTCATATTTTGCCATTAATCAAAGTCTTCTGCGAATGAACTGATGGTAAACAACAATGAACCTGAACTTGGAATGGTTAAATTTTTCACAAAACTTAATTTTTTTCAAGTTTAAAGTTCTTGCCATTCCAAAATTCTCACCAACTCTAGATTAAATGGAATCACATTTTCTCCTGGAGCAGGCTCATAAGAAGTATCATAACATTCAATTGTAGCACTAAAAATTTCTAATTTTCCACGAAACTCAAGTTTTGCGCCTTGATTTGCATCAAATCCAGTAGGAACATGCATTAGTTTACACCGGTTGAGTGTCTCAAAATTATCGTTAGTATAAAATAACATATGCCCACATTGATTCTCTCCAAAACCTCCACCTTTAATATAAAATAACTCTGCATCAACAATTTTTGAGCTACTTAAATCATTTGTTTCAGGATTACAATCATCGTTATTACAGGATATAATTACCAAAATGATTATTATCCAAAATAATATCTTATTCATTCAATTAATATTTTGTTAGTAATTTTTTTTGAATCGTAGTGAATGACAGCATAATAATAGCCTCTATTAACATTTTTTAGGTACAATGAGATATTAGATTTTTGATTTATGTGCTTTTGTATTAATAATCCTTCTAGAGAAAATATCTCTATGTCAATTTCTCCATGATAATTACTTGAGATATTTAAAGTACCGTAATTTTTTGAAATTATATTCGGGTATATTTGGAAATCATAATTATTGAATTGTTCGTTTTTGAGAAAGGCATACATTTTTGCACCAGGTGGGCTCGTTGAGTAATTACAATGAAGACCATCAGATTGACCACAAGAAATTTCGTTTATTCCAGCTTCGAAATTATGACCTTGAACAACCTCAAGACCATTTTTTAAATGTACTTCTTGCTTCGAAATGATTCCCCCCCACTCGTCCTCGTTTTGGCTTGAGCTGGGGATAAGCGTAACGAGGATGCCAATGAAAATTCATATTCTGTTATTAATCAGAGTCTTCTCCGAATGAACTGATGGTAAACAACAATGAAGTTCCTTTCTCTGAGCAGTAGCAGCCTGCCCCGATGAGATAAAATCTTCATCGGGGAAGAGACTCTAATGGCATGTAAATGGAGACTCTTCCCCGAAATACTTTGTATTCGGACCAAGCTGCAGCACTCAAAGGGGGGATGTCAATAGTAATTCTTAATTATCTCAACCCCACTCGAAGTTCCAATCCTTGTTGCTCCGGCATTGATCATGGCTTCAAATTGCTCACGGGTTTTGATTCCTGCAGAGGCTTTGATCTCTACATGATCGGGAATGGATCTTTTGATAATCTCAACATCTTCAACTTTGGAAGCTCCGTTAAATCCTGTGGCCGTTTTTACAAAGTCTGCTCCTGCATCAGCACAAATCTTTGAAACTTCAGCGATTTCCTTTTCATTGAGCAAAGGTGTTTCGATGATCACTTTTAAAATCTTCTCTGCATCATGGCACATCTTAGCGATTTTTACAATCTCAATTTTCGGCCAAATCATTTCAGCCTTGTAGGAAGATAAGCTCCAAACCAAATCAATTTCATCAGCGCCATCACGAATTGCTAACTCAGTTTCCTTTTCCTTGGTTTCGGTCATGTTATAACCAAGCGGGAAACCAACAACTGTCACGAGCTGAATATTCGTTCCTTCAAGATCTCTTTTGGCTTTTTTTACCCAAAATGGAGGAATGCAGATGCCGTGAAAGTTATATTGCTTTGCCTCATCGACTAATTTATCAATATCCTTATGAGTGATTGTAGGTTTTAAATTGGTGTGCTCTATATAGTTTTCAGGATTTTGAATCATCGTTTTAGAATATTCAACAAATATTCTCCATAGCCGCTTTTTATCAATGGCTTGGCAATTGCTTCCAATTGCTTATCATCAATAAATCCATTGCGGTGGGCAATTTCTTCTATGCAACCAATTTTTAAGCCTTGTCTTTCTTCTATGACCTGCACAAAAGTACCCGCCTGCATAAGAGAGTCTATGGTTCCTGTATCCAACCAGGCTGTTCCTCTATCTAAAATTCCTACCTGAAGTTTGCCCTTTTCTAAATAAACCTTGTTCACATCTGTGATTTCGTATTCACCTCTTTTGCTTGGTTTCAATGATTTGGCGATATCTACAACTTCATTGTCATAGAAATATAATCCGGGCACGGCAAAATTCGACTTTGGCTTTTCCGGCTTTTCTTCAATTGAAATGGCTTTTAAATTTTCATCAAAGTCTACCACGCCATATCGCTGCGGGTCATTCACATGATAAGCAAATACGACTCCCCCATCCGGATCATTATTATCTTTCAGTAAATTGGCCATTCCCGTTCCATAGAAGATATTATCTCCCAAAATCAATGCGGCTTTTTCATCGCCAATAAATTTTTCTCCGATCACAAATGCCTGAGCTAATCCATTGGGAACTTCCTGAACGGCATATTCAAATTTGCAGCCCAATGCACTTCCGTCACCAAGAAGTTCTTTGAATTTTGGCAGATCATGCGGAGTGGAAATAATTAATACTTCACGAATTCCCGCAATTAATAATGTACTCAGTGGATAATAGATCATCGGTTTATCATAAACCGGCATTAGCTGCTTTGAAACTGCAATAGTTAATGGATGCAATCGGGTACCCGAGCCTCCGGCGAGAATAATTCCTTTCATATTAGTTTCGTTTTTCGATAAAGGAACGATTGTCTTTAAACCACTCCCATGTCATTCTTAAACCTTCCAATATATTAATCTGTGGATTATAATCCAGTAATTTTTTGGCTTTACTTATATCTGCCAATGAATCTTTAACATCTCCTTTTCTCGGTGGACCGAAATCCGGCTCGAGATTGGTATCGGTAATTTCCTTTAGCATTTCGAACATTCCAATAACTGAAGTCCTTTCGGCACAAGCTACATTGAAAACTTCAGCCCCCTTTATTTGATCACTAAAACAAGCACGAATATTGGCCTCTACCGCGTTTTCCACAAAAGTAAAATCTCTGGTCTGATCGCCCATGCCATTAATCTTTGGCGATTTCTGCTCATAAAAGGCATCCATGAATAAGGGTATCACAGCCGCATAAGCTCCTTTAGGGTCTTGCCGCGGACCGAATACATTAAAATAGCGCAAGCCAACAGTGGAAAAATCATAGGTTTTATAAAAAACCGAAGCGTATAATTCATTAACCAGCTTAGTTACCGCATAAGGCGATAATGGATTTCCAATATTCTGTTCAACCTTTGGCAAAGCCGGATGATCACCGTAGGTAGATGAAGATGCAGCATATACAAATCGCCTGACTTTATTAATTCTGGAAGCATTAAGCATATTCAAAAAGCCGGTCACATTTGCATGATTACTGGCTATAGGATCATCAATGCTTCTGGGAACTGAGCCCAAAGCTGCCTGATGCAAAACGAAATCAACATCTTTTGTTAAATCCAGACATAAATTATAGTTGCAGATATCTCCATCGACTATTTGAAGATTCGGATAAGATTCAAAGACAGATAAATTCTTTTTGAATCCTGTAGCGAAATTATCCAAGACAATAATTTTACCTGCCTCGTATTTTACAAGGTACTCTACAATATTTGAACCGATAAAGCCAGCTCCGCCCGTAACCAAAAAGGAGTAGTTTTTTAATGAATCTTTATGAAAAGGCTTATCGTACATCAATTACCTGTTGTCGTAATGCAATTTGTAATAGTTCTGGTAATTACCGGAAGTGACATGATCCAGCCATTCCTGATTTTCCATATACCAATCAACGGTTTTACGAATGCCTTCTTCGAATTGCAAAGATGGCTCCCAGCCTAATTCATTCATGATTTTATTAGCGTCAATAGCATAACGCATATCATGACCGGCGCGATCTTTTACATAAGTGATAAGTTCTTCGGATTTTCCCGCCGGTCGACCGAGTTTTTCATCCATCACCTTACAAAGCACTTTGATGAGATCAATATTTTTCCATTCGTTGAAACCTCCGATATTATAGGTTTCGCCATTTTTCCCATCCGAATAAACCATATCTATGGCTCTGGCATGATCGATCACATACAGCCAGTCACGAATATTTTCGCCTTTTCCATATACAGGTAATGGCTTATTATGTCGGATGTTATTGATAAATAATGGCACTAATTTTTCAGGAAACTGATTCGGACCGTAATTATTTGAGCAATTCGAAATGACAAATGGCATTCCATAAGTATTGCCGTAGGCTCTTACGAAATGGTCGGAACCGGCCTTTGAAGCTGAATATGGTGATTGTGGATCATAAGATGTAGTTTCCAAAAAGAAACCTTCATCGCCCAAGGAACCATAAACTTCATCTGTAGAAACGTGGTAAAAGCGCTTGCCTTCCATTTTTCCGGCCCATATTTTTCTTGAAGCATCCAAAAGGTTTACTGTGCCGATAATATTGGTGTAAATAAATTCTGTTGGATTTTCGATAGAGCGATCCACGTGCGATTCGGCAGCTAAATGAATAACTCCGTCAAACTGATTCTTTTCAAAGAGATCAAAAATGAATTCTTTATTAACTATATCTCCTTTTATAAACTCGTAATTATCAGAATCCTCGATGTCCTTAATATTTTCAAGATTTCCGGCATAAGTCAGTTTGTCGAGATTGACAATTCTGAATTGAGGGTATTTTTTTACGAATAAACGGATGACATGAGATCCGATAAATCCGGCACCGCCCGTAATTAATATTGTCTTTTCAAATGTTTTCATTCATTAATGTTTTTTGCCATTTCCATGAATCCCTTAATCCTTCTGCAAGTGTTTTTTTCGTTTTCCAACCGAGCATTTTATTTGCTTTATCTGCATTAGCATAAATAGCAACAATATCACCTTCTCTTCTTTTTCCAATTTTATAATTGAGCTTCTCCCCACTTACTTCTTCAAAAGTTTTAACTACTTCCAAAACAGAGCTGCCTTTTCCCGTTCCCAAATTAAAATAGTCTATAAAATCGTTTTCCTCTACTTTGCTCAGGTATTCCAAAGCTCTCACATGAGCTTTCGCTAAATCCACCACATGGATATAGTCGCGAATATTTGTTCCGTCTTCTGTAGGATAATCATCACCAAAAATGGTCAATTGTTCGCGTATACCCGCTGCGGTCTGAGTTATGAAGGGTACAAGATTATTCGGTATTCCTAAGGGTAATTCTCCAATCAAAGCAGATTCATGCGCACCTATAGGATTGAAATATCGAAGATTGATGCATTTAACACCTGCTTTTGATTTGACCAGATCTCTAATAATTTCTTCTCCTACCTGCTTTGTATTTCCGTAAGGAGATTCAGCGGGTAGTATTGATGCGGTTTCATCTACTGCAATAATATCCGGTTGACCATAAACCGTGCAGGAGGAAGAAAAAACAAAGTTCTTAATCTTTAATTCCGTGCTTATACGAAGTAAGTTAATCAGTGAACGTAGATTATTTTCGTAATATTTGAGCGGTTCATTAACCGATTCCCCAACTGCTTTAAAGGCCGCAAAGTGAATAATTCCAAATATTTCACCTTGACTTTCAATCGCGTTTTTCAGAGCATCGTAATTATTACAGTCGAGCTCTAAAACTTCAATTTCAGTATCCAGAATTTTATTTATTCTCTTGCAAACGTCTTTTTCGGAATTGTTGAAATTATCGACAATAATTGGTTGAAACCCTTCGTGAAATAATTCCACAACGGTATGTGATCCAATGTATCCGGCTCCTCCTGTTACTATTATTTTCTGCATTCTATAAGCTCCAATAGCTTAAAGCTTTGATTTTATTTCTGAACACTCCTTTTACATCCACAAAAACAGCATCACTGGTAGTAATTGCCTGAAAATCTTTTTCTGTCATGGCCATATATTCTTTATGGTTTACAGCGAGAACGATGGCATCGTACCCGGTTCCGGCTTTTTCCATCAATTCAAATCCATACTCCTCTTTTACTTCTTTGGCCGAAGCATGAGGGTCGATAACATCTACCTGAAGACTGAATGATTTCAACTCATTGACAACATCTACAACCTTTGAGTTTCTGATGTCGGATACATTTTCCTTAAAGGTGGCTCCCATTACCAGGACTTTCACTTTGGAAATGTCCTTTTTCTTTTCCAGCATTTTCTGCACCGTACGCTTAGCCACATAGGCTCCCATGCTGTCATTTATCTGTCGGCCGCTGAGTATTACTCTTGGATTATGGCCCAATTCCTGAGCTTTGAAAGTCAGGTAATAAGGATCAACACCAATGCAGTGTCCACCAACCAAACCCGGAGAGAATTTCAGGAAATTCCATTTGGTGCCTGCTGCTTCCAGAACCTCATAAGTATTAACATCAATTTTGTCAAAAATCAATGAAAGTTCATTCATCAAGGCGATATTCAAATCCCTCTGCGTGTTTTCAATGATTTTAGCTGCCTCAGCAACTTTTATGGATGATGCCAAATGTACTCCCGCGGTGATGATCAAGTCATATACCCCTTTT
This sequence comes from uncultured Hyphobacterium sp., assembly GCA_964351965.1. Classification (GTDB taxonomy): domain Bacteria; phylum Bacteroidota; class Bacteroidia; order Cytophagales; family CCMP332; genus CCMP332. The sequence goes on from CAYGPM010000001.1 coordinate 14,020, forward strand.
ATTATCTGACCGGATTCCTCATCGCAGCCTGAAGCAACTTTTGTGATTTTGGTTAAGGTATGTTCCTTGTCTCCTGGATTAATTCTTTCGGGTGAGTAACCAACCTTGAAATCGCTAATATATTTTAAACCTGATTCTGCTTCTAATACAGGAACACAATCTTCTTCTGTACAACCGGGATAAACTGTAGATTCAAATACTACATAATCGCCTTTTTTTAAAACCTTCCCCACCGTTGCAGTAGCTCCTAATAGTGGTTTTAAATTCGGTTGATTGTGCTCATCAATGGGAGTTGGTACTGCCACAATGAAAAACTTCACATCTTTCAGATCATTGATATCGGCGGTAAATTCTATGTCTGCACCTTCGAAATCTGAAGCTTCAAGCTCTTCACTCGGATCGATTGATCTTTTCATCAAATCAACTCTTTCCTTATTAATGTCAAAGCCCACAACTTTTGCTTTTTTAGCAAATTCCAGCGCAATAGGAAGACCTACATAACCCAAACCTATTACTGCAATCTTGACATCCTTATTTAAAATTTTCTGAATCACTTTAAATCTTTTTTACTTTATCCTGGTCCAATTTATATGTATCACCACTTTCCTTACAAGTGGCCAGTCCTTCCGAATTAAATTCCAATCGATGTCCGAATTCAGAAATCCAGCCTATTCGCTTTGCCGGGTTTCCCACCCAAAGTTCATATGGCAATGTTTCTTTTGTCAGCACCGCTCCAGCACCAATAAATGAAAATTCGCCTATATCATTGCCGCAAACAATTGTAGCATTAGCTCCGATACTGGCACCTTTTTTTACTAATGTTCTGGCATATTCACTTTTTCGAACAATAGCGCTTCTCGGATTAATGATATTGGTAAATACCATAGAGGGTCCAAGAAAAACATCGTCTTCACAAATGACTCCCGTATATATTGAAACGTTGTTTTGAACTTTCACATTTTTGCCTAAAATCACTTCTGGTGAAATCACAACATTCTGACCGATATTGCAGCCTTCTCCAATTTTACAATTGGACATGATATGCGAAAAATGCCAGATTTTGGTTCCCTTTTCAATTATGCAATCCGGATCGATTACAGCCGTTTCATGAGCAAAATATTCTTTTTGAGACATTTGAAATTAAGTTCGGCGGCAAAACTAAACTTTCTATTATAAAATTTATAATCCACTTCAATCTGAAAATCTTATTTTCGCAGAATGTTTAAGAGCATAATTATAGTTCTAGTCCTTTTCTTTCAATGTGCATTCATATATGCTCAGTCGGACAGCACTGCTGTAGATACCTTGGCTAGGGAGAAAAAGGGGCAAGCTGAACTGCTCATAAACGCCGTGGTGCAGCTGCATAGTCCTCAGGGAGATCTCGGTGAAAAATTCAAAGATTTTATCGGGCTTGGAGGGGGCTTAATGTACAAAACAAGAAATGATTGGTATTTCGGTTTTGATGGCGTTTTTATGTTTAATGATAAAACTAAAAGTGCCAATGCAGTAGTTGCCGATATTATTGCCGGCAATGGCAGCATAATTGGAGCTAATGGAAGAAATGCAGATATTTTTATCTCCCAAAGAGGCATGTCATTGCAATTTTTGAAAGTTGGAAAATTGCTTTGGAAAAAACCCATGTTGAATGGCAATCCAAGCTCCGGGTTATTGGGCATGATGGGCTTTGGACTTCTTCAACATCAATACAGAATAATAGATAGAAACGGCAGTGCGCCTCAATTATCACCTCGCTACGCCAAAGGATATGATGAATTGAGAAATGGATTATCTCTCAATCCATATCTGGGCTATGTTTACTTCGATCAGGATAAATTCATCAACTTTACCCTTGGAGTTGAATATAGCTTAGCTTTTACCGAGTCGAGACGAGATTTCAATTTTTTGATGAAGAAAAAGGATGATTCTAAAACAACAGACCATCTTGTCAGTTTAAAACTTACATGGTTTATCCCCATCAGAAAGAAACTGTCGAGGGATTATTATTATTTTTAGAGACCTAGAACATTTTATACGATTAACATGAACTTCGATTTAAACGAAAACCAAAAAATGATCAGTCAGATGGTCAAAGATTTTGGTGAAAAAGAAATAAGACCAAATATCATGAAGTGGGATGAAGCCCAGGAATTTCCTGTTCCTCTCTTTAAGAAAATGGGAGAGCTTGGCTTGATGGGAGTTCTGGTACCTACAGAATACGGAGGTTCAGGATTTGGTTATTTTGAGTATGTCACTGCGCTTGAAGAAATATCTGCAATTGATCCTTCTATTGGTTTGTCTATGGCCGCACATAATTCACTGTGCACCGGCCATATAATGCAATTTGCAAATGAAGAGCAAAAGAAAAAATGGTTGCCCAAATTAGCAACAGCAGAATGGATTGGTGCTTGGGGATTGACCGAGCCAAATACCGGTTCAGATGCCGGAAACATGAAAACCGTTGCTATTGAAGATGGTGATTCATACATTATTAATGGTGCAAAAAACTTCATCACACATGGAAAAAGCGGCGATATTGCCGTTGTGATTGCAAGAACAGGTGAGCCGGGTGATTCTCATGGGATGACCGCATTTGTTGTGGAAAGAGGCACACCGGGATTTAAAGGAGGAAAGAAAGAAGATAAATTGGGAATGCGAGCTTCCGAAACAGCAGAAATGATTTTTGAAGATTGCAGAGTACCGAAAGAAAATATACTCGGTGAAATCGGCGATGGTTTTGTGCAGTCTTTAAAAATACTGGACGGTGGAAGAATTTCTATCGCTGCGTTATCATTGGGAATTGCTAAAGGTGCCTATGAATTTGCACTGCATTATTCCAAGGAAAGAGAGCAATTCAACAAACCAATTTCTTCATTTCAAGCTATTTCCTTTAAACTAGCAGACATGGCTACCGAATTAGAAGCCGCCAGATTATTGACTTTTCAGGCTGCTGATTTAAAAAACAGAAAGCAAAGAGTCACAAAGGAATCAGCCATGGCAAAATATTACGCTTCGGAAATCAGTGTGAAAGCAGCCAATGAAGCTGTGCAGATTTTAGGTGGTTATGGCTTTATAAAAGACTTCCCGGTAGAGAAATTTTATAGGGATTGTAAGCTGTGTACAATAGGTGAAGGAACCTCTGAAATTCAGAAACTTGTAATTTCTCGATCTATTCTAAAATAAGCTTTGATGAATTTGCAATAATATTTATATTTGCAGCCCTTTTTAGGAGAAACAGATAATGATAACAGTAAACGTAAAAGAAAACGAATCGATCGATAAAGCGCTGAAGCGTTTTAAGAAGAAATTTGAAAAGGCGGGAGTAATTAGAGAACTACGCTCTAGAACTTTTTATGAGAAACCTTCTGTAAGCAGAAGAGATGAGATCATAAAAGCCCGATACATCCAGCAAATAAGAGACAAAGAGCAAGGTATATAAATTAATGTCCCTCATTTTCTTTAATTTCGTAAAATTCGAAATCGAGAATGAGGGATAATTTTTTGTCTTATTTAAAGTCGGAGAAAAGGTATAGCCTGCATACGCTAAAGGCCTACGAATCCGATATATCACAGTTTGAGCATTTTCTTCATGCTCAATTTCCCGAACAAAATCTTATAACACTTTCTTCAATACACATCCGCACTTGGTTGGTATTTCTCAAAGAAGAAGGAAACAGCAATAAAAGCATTAACCGTAAATCGGCTTCACTAAAGTCGCTTTATAAGTTCGCCCTAAAAAAAGGGCTGATAAAAACCAATCCTACTGACGCCATCCGCGCGCCGAAAATTCGGAAGAAATTACCCGTATTTATTTCTGCCGACAGTCTCAATCAACTTTTTGATAACTCCTTTTTTAGCGAAGATTTTATAGGCCGGAGAGATAAAATAGTTATCGAACTTCTCTATGGAACCGGCATGCGATTATCGGAATTAATTAACCTCAAAAATGATGATATCAATTATCATCAGAGACTGATAAAGGTCAGGGGAAAGGGCAATAAGGATCGCGTAATTCCACTGCATAAGGAATTGGTAAATAGCATTAAAAGCTATACCGACTTGCGGAAAAAAATGGTTAGGGAAAATGCCGATAATTATTTAATATTAAGAGACGATGGGCAAAAGACATACCCTGTATTGATTTACCGGATTGTCAAAAAGTATCTAGATTTGGTAACAACTGTTGAAAAGAAAAGTCCCCATGTTCTTCGTCACACTTTCGCGACGCATTTATTAAATAAAGGAGCAGACTTAAACGCCATTAAGGATCTCTTGGGGCATGAAAACCTTGCTGCAACGCAGGTGTACACACATAACTCGCTTGAGCAGTTGAAATCTATTTTTAAAAAAGCTCATCCGAAAGCATAATTTTTTTAAACTAAAATACAATCTATATGAAGTTGCAAATGCATTCAATTCACTTCGACGCCGACTCAAAACTATTGGATTTCATTCAAAAGAAAATGGACAAACTCGAAACCTTTTATGATAGAATTATCGACGGAGAAGTATTCTTGCGATTGGAAAACGGCGATCGAGTAAAAAATAAAGTAGTAGAACTTAAATTAAATATTCCGGGATCAACATTATTCTCAAAGGAACAATCAAATTCTTTTGAAGCAGCTACTGATGAATGTGTTGAAGCCTTACGCAGACAGATCAAAAAATATAAAGAGAAAAATGGTGTAAACTCATAAAAAAAGCGGTCCCGTCAAATGATGGGACCGCTTTTCTTTTTTATACTCCAAATGCTTTTTTCACCTGATCTACATAATCTAATTTTTCCCAGGTAAAGAGCTCAACTTCAACCTCCTTTATCTCTTTTCCCCTTCCGTCAGGTCTTGAAAAACTTCTTTTAACAACTTCATTCTTTCTTCCCATATGCCCGTAAGCTGCTGATGGTCCGTAAATAGGATTTCTGAGTTTTAATCTCTTCTCAATCATACCCGGTCGCATATCAAATATTTCGGATACTTTTCTGGCAATCTCACCATCGTTCATATTAACTTTTGAAGAGCCATAAGTATCAACAAAAATTGATGTTGGCTCCACCACACCTATGGCGTATGAAACTTGCACCAAAATCTGATCGCAAATTCCGGCAGCAACAAGATTTTTGGCGATATGTCTTGTAGCGTAAGCAGCAGATCTGTCTACTTTTGAAGGATCTTTCCCCGAAAATGCTCCACCACCATGTGCTCCTTTTCCACCGTAGGTATCAACAATGATTTTTCTGCCGGTCAGTCCGGTATCACCATGAGGACCACCAATTACAAACTTTCCGGTTGGATTGATATGGTATTTTATTTTATCTGTAAACAAAGATTGAATCTCTGTTCTTAATTGTTTTTTAACTCTTGGAATAAGAATATTGATAATATCCTTTTTAATCCGCTCCAGCATTTTCTTCTCTTCATCAAAATCATCGTGCTGAGTACTTACTACTATAGCATCGATTCTAATTGGCCTATGATTATCATCATACTCAATTGTAACCTGAGCTTTTGAGTCCGGACGTAAATAGTCCATCTCTTTTCCCTCTCTTCTCAATTCGGCCAATACTTCTAATATTTTATGAGAAAGATCCAGAGCCAAAGGCATATAGTTTTGAGTTTCATTGGTAGCATAACCAAACATCATTCCCTGGTCGCCTGCACCTTGCTCCTCAACATTACCCCTGTCAACTCCCTGATTGATATCGTCTGATTGTTCGTGAATTGCTGATAATACACCACAACTATCACCTTCAAACATATAAGCCCCTTTGGTATAGCCAATTTTGTTAATAACATCTCTGGCAATTTGCTGAGCATCTAAATACGTTTCAGATTTTACCTCTCCGGCAAGGATTACCTGCCCTGTGGTTACAAGAGTTTCACAAGCAACTTTCGATTGCGGGTCAAAGGCTAAAAAATGATCTAAAAGTGCATCTGATATTTGATCAGCTACTTTGTCGGGGTGTCCTTCAGACACCGATTCGGAGGTAAAAAGATAAGGCATATTAAAGCTTAGATTTTTTTAAGAGGCACAAATATAAAAGGATTGAGAAGAATTTTAAACTTAGATTTTATGTCCGAGAATAAATACTGCTGGTTGTTTTTCAAATTTCTTTTTCATCTTTCGCCATTCAGACAAGGGCATGGTTAAAATTGACTCTTTTTCACCGGTTATTTCTTCGGCAAGGCATAAATAAATATTTCCGGGACATTCTTTAATAATATCATCCATTAACTGCTGATTGCGGTATGGAGTATCCATAAAAATCTGAGACTCTCCGGTTTTTAGAGCGACGGAGCTCATATCCTTTAGTTTATTTTTTCTCTGACTTTTATCAATTGGAAGATATCCGTGAAATCTGAATTCTTGGCCATTTAATCCGGAAGCCATGAGCGCCATCATAAATGAATTAGGACCCGCTATAGGAATTAATTTCACTCCGGAATTCTGAGCTTCCAAAATTAATTCATGCCCCGGATCACCTACCCCCGGACAACCGGCATCTGAAAGTATTGCGGCATTGCTTCCCATCCACACTTTTTCCAAACCTTCCTGAATAAATTCCTTATCTGAATACTTGCCAATATCGATCAAATCTAATTCATCGATTATGGCTTCAGGATGAATTTTCTTGATAAACCTTCTGCTGTTTTTTTGATTCTCTACAAAGAATAATTTGATGCTCGGCAAAACTGAATAAGTAATGCCCGCCAAATGCTCATATCCTTCCTCTGATATCGGTGTTGGAATGAGATATATACTCCCTGCCAATGTTTTAGACGTTTACATGCTTTTCTGCATGATAGGATGATCTTACCAAAGGCCCTGATTCTACATATTTCAAACCTCGCTTTAATCCCTCTTCTCTGTACATATCGAAAATATCGGGATGAATAAATTCTGCTACTTCAAGATGCATTTTAGTCGGTTGTAAATACTGTCCTAAAGTCAGGATATCTAAACCGTGCTCCACAAGATCATCCATAGCCTTAAAAACCTGAGTTTGCGTTTCTCCTAATCCAAGCATTATTCCGGATTTTGTTCTTTTTCCAAAATCCTTAGTTCTTTTTATCTGCTCCAGACTTCTATGGTATTTCGCCTGTGGCCGAACCTGACGGTAAAGTTCTTCAACCGTTTCTACATTATGAGAAACAACTTCTTGTCCGGCAGAAATCATTCTTTCTAATGCTTCCCAATTTCCTTTTACATCAGGAATTAATGTTTCTATTGTAGTTTCCGGACTCAGCTCTTTAATTGCTCTGACAGTTCTGAACCATATTTCTGCTCCACGGTCTTTTAGCTCATCTCGATTCACAGAGGTCAAAACCGCATGCTTCACTTTCATCAATTTTATAGCTTCTGCTACTCTTTCAGGCTCATCCTCGTCATACTCCGGTGGCCTGCCAGTTTTGACTGCGCAGAATGAACAGCTTCTAGTGCACACATTTCCAAGTATCATGAATGTGGCTGTACCCGCTCCCCAGCATTCGCCCATATTCGGGCAATTACCGCTCTCACAAATTGTATGAAGCTTGTATTGATCTACTAATTCGCGAACGCGCTTATATTTATCACCGATTGGCAATTTTACCCTGAGCCAATCCGGTCTTTCCTTCTTCTTATCTTCTACTACCGGTAGTTCAATCATTTAATGTCCTTTTTTACTTTCTGGAACCGTAAAATAATGTTAAAAATAAAGTTGAAAACACCGGGCTATTCGGTGCAAATGGCAATATATCTATGTTTTTGTTATACCCTTCAAGTAACATTCCTACCTCAACACCTGCTACATCATTTCCAAATTTCCCAAACTCAAATGCCAGTGAGTTTTTCATATGTAAGCCTAGTTCAAAATTACCTCTGTGTAATCCTCTAAAGATACCGCCTCCGTCAAGAATTCTATTCTCATCATCATGGATTGCCGGATCATAAGGTTCTTGTCTTTGGGAGTCGCCTCTGTCATAAATGACATAATAGGGCTTTACCAATGCGAAGGTCGGACCAACAGCAACATTAAGACTAAGCTGCATGCCTTCGTACGGTGTTTTCCTAAACAGAATAAATTCACGGCCGTAATCCGCTCTTAGAGGAAAAACAAAATACTGCTTATTGTAAATGAAGGTATTTCCATAAAGATTCGTGTATCGCTCTTCTTTGGGATGTTTCATATTAGAAATCTCAAATCCAATATGATGGTTTACATTATTGGTTAAATATTTGGAAAACTTGAAAGAGAAGCCTGCAAATAGCACATTCGTATTTGCAGTGATACCATAGGTGAATTCACTGTCGTAAATTACTTCATCGAACTGTGCCTTCATTGTTGAAGCAGTCGTTAAAATAAAAATGAATATGTATAAAAGTTTACGCAATATGTTTTTTAATGACCGTATGTAAACAAACTGATAAAATCATTTAATTGTTCAATTTTCCCCACTCACTTCGAGCACTTTTGAAAAACTCACTCCCATATGCGAAGCATCACTTACACACTTCCCATTCAAAATTACCAAAATCTGAGGTGATTGGTGCGTCACGCCAAATTTATCAGCAATAGTATTTGAGATATCTCTTTGTCTCAATAAATCGAGATAATAGTATTTCCCGGCTTTATCCAAATGGCTTTCTAATCCTCGATTAAATCTGCCCCAAGCCATTGCACTAATTGAGCAGCTTGTGCTGTGTTTAAATATCACCACCGGAAATTCATATGATTCTTCAACTATTTGATCCAGCTGTGCAAACTCAATCAAATCATCCCATTTTTCATTTTTAGTCATACCAAATTTCAGCTTCTTCTTTCATGTATTTTGGCGCTTCTATTTTCTCTTTCAAGAAAGGTGGAAGATCCTTTTCTGATTTTCTCAGTCTCTTGTACATCCTTTTCTGATAGCGCTGTTTTCTTCTAACACTGGTTTTCTCGCTTGCAGTTCTAAATGTTACGCTCGGGTGCATATCCTCTCCGGCTTTAAATGCTTTTATATCTCCACGATAATCAGCAATCGCCTTCATACTTTCCTTGCGTTTGTCTTCCTTGGCTTTAAGATCAATTTGCTCACCGCGCCATTTGGCCATTTCCTTATCATGATTGATAATTCTATCTTTTCTTGCTTTCAAATCAATTGTTGGAGGATTGAAGTCTGCGGCGATTTTATCTTGAGCTCTTTGCTTTTCTTCATCCTTCTTCTCGGTCATTAGCCTGCCCTTGCCCATTTTTTTTCGGTTCATCTTATCGATTTCGGCCAAGCGCTTATCTCGAGCTGCAAGATCAATTCCATCTTGAAAGTCAGCATACCTTCTTTGGCGCTCGATCCATAATGTCTCGGTTTTCTTTTCAGTCATAGGACGACCCTTTGCCATTTTTTTCCGATTCATTTTATCGATTTCAGCTAAGTGTTTATCTCTCGCTGCCATATCAATACCATCCTGGAATTCGGTATATCTTCTTTGTCTTTCCACCCAAATACCATTCATCTGTTTTTCGGAAAGACCTTTCCCCTGAGACATTTTCTTCCTGTTTTCTTTATCGATCTCAGCTAATCGCTTGTCGCGCGCAGCCATATCAATGCCATCTTGGAATTCTGTATATCTTCTTTGTCTTTCCACCCAAATTGAATTCATTTTCTTTTCAGACATAGGTCGCGCTGTCGACATCTGCTTTCTGTTCATTTTGTCAATTTCAGCGAGTCGTTTATCACGGGCAGCCATATCTATCCCATCCTGAAAGTCAGTATATCTTCTCTGACGTTCAACCCACAGAGAATTCATTTTATTTTCAGACATTGGACGTGCAGTCGACATCTGTTTCCTATTCATTTTATCTATTTCAGCCAATCGCTTATCGCGTGCTGTCACATTTATTCCTTCCTGATAATCAGTGTATTTCCTTTGCTTTTCTATCCATATAGCATCAACAATTTTCTTTGTAAGAGGTCTTCCTCGTTGCGCCTGAGCATAATTAGCCTTTTCAATCTCAGCTAAGCGCTTATCTCTTTCTCGAAGGTCAATCATGCCGAGTTTATTATTTTTCCTGTTGATCTTATCGATCTCTGCCAGTCTTTTATCGCGTGCCGTGACATTGATTCCCTCCTGATAATTCACATATTTCCTTGCTTTTTCGATTTCCAATTTTCTCACATATTCCTTTGAAAGCGGCCTTCCTCTTTGTGCCTTGCCGTAATTGTTTTTTTCAATTTCAGCAATGCGTTTATCTCTTTCTCTCAAATCGATATTGCCCTGAACTCCTTTTTTTCGATTGCTCTTATCAATTTGTGATAGTCTTTTATCTCTGGCTGTTAAATTAATTCCCTGCTGGAAAGTGCCGTATTTCTGAGCTTTCTGCCATTGAATATGTTTATAATAACTTTCACTGAGTGGCCTACCTCTTTGCGCTTTTCCGTAATTGGATTTTTCAATTTCAGCAATCCGCTTATCCAATTCCCTTAGATCTATCCCTTCATTAAAGTTTCTGTATTTATCAGATTTTCGCGCCATAATCCGCAGTCTTCTTTTGCGTGTACCGGTATTAATTCTGCCGGTGCTTTTGGCGTTCATTTTTTGAATCTCTCTTAATCTTTTGTCTCTGACATTTAAATCTATATTTCCTTTGAATTTACTGATTTGGGTATCGGTAAGTTTCTGTGCTGATTCTGAATCAAAAACGTCAATTGGCTCTTTCTTCTTTTGCCCGGTATTTTCATTCAAACCTCTCCTCTGAGCCATTGAAGTAATGGACATAAGGATGCATAAAATGGCTATATGAAATTTTTTAGAGCTCAGATCTTTACTTTTTACGTTTTATTCTTCTTGGCTGTTTCTTTTTAAGCTTGCCATTTTTATCTCGTTTCACTTGAATCAATGTTATTCCTGAGCCATCTTTTTCTGAGTTTTTTCCTTCAATAGGCGTCGGACAGGGATAGCGCCCCCACGAGCATCCTGAAATAAGAATGACAGAAGATAATAATGCAATATTTTTACTGACTCTAATCTTCAATAAGCAATAAGTTCGGCTAATTTACCCTTTAAACGCGCCTTTGGCAAAAAGTTTTCTTCAAGATTCTTTGCAAAGGGTACCGGAGTATCTAAAGAGGCCACGCGCATTACCGGAGCGTCCAGTTTTTCAAAGCAATGTTCAGATATCCAGGCAGCCCATTCTGCTCCGATTCCACCCGTTAAAGTATCCTCATGAAGAATTAATACTTTGCCGGTTTTGGTCACACTTTTTTCAACTATTTCTTTATCCCAAGGCAATAATGAATACATATCAACCACTTCTACAGTTCCTTCATCCATCTGGTTTGCCAAATCAAGCGCCCAATGCACGCCCATTCCATAAGTAATAATGCTTACCTCTGTTCCCTCTTTTGCAATGCGTCCTTTTCCTACTTCAATATTGTAATAGTCGGTCGGGACTTCTTCGTTAATTGAGCGATATAAATATTTATGCTCGAAAAACAAATATGGATTGGGATCCTCAATTGCACTAATCAATAGGCCTTTGGCATAATATGGAGTTGATGGATAGACAATTTTTAACCCGGGTGTATGAAAAAACCATGCTTCGTTCGATTGAGAGTGAAACGGACCTGCACCAACTCCGGCGCCTGTTGGCATTCTGATTACAACATCCGCATTCTGATTCCATCGGTAATGGATTTTGGCTAGGTTATTAATTATTTGATTAAATCCGCAGGTGACAAAGTCGGCAAACTGCATTTCAATCATGCTTTTTTTACCTAACATGGACAAACCCAAGCCCACTCCGATTATTGCGGACTCACAGAGTGGTGTATTTCTCACTCTTTCTTTGCCAAATTTTTCCAAAAATCCTTCAGTAACTTTAAATACCCCACCATAATCGGCAATATCCTGACCCATTAAAATAAGTTCGGGGTATTTCTCCATACTTTGATAAAGCCCTTCTCGGATTGCATCTACCAAACGTTTTTCTTCCTTTTTCTTTGATTTTGGTATTTGCGATTTAAAACTATGCTCAATAAATAGATCAGCCTTCTCTAGTTGCTCATCAGATTGAATCTCAGGAATGCTGTATGCCCTTTCCAGTCCCTTGTTTATTTCCTCATTTATCTTCTTTTTACTTTCGTTGATGAATTTTTCATCAATCACAGCATTTTCAATTAAGGCTTTCTCATAATTTGAGATTGGATCTTTCTTTGCCCAATAATCCATCAGTTTTTTGGGTACATATTTCGTTCCGGATGCTTCCTCATGACCCCGCATACGAAAAGTGTTGGCTTCAATAATCACCGGTCTTGGCTTTTTCCTTAAATCTCCTGCCCATTTGCTTATCGTATCGTAAACTTCTAAAATATTATTCCCATTAATACTTTCAGTATCTATGCCATAGGCAGGACCCTTATCAGTAAATGACTTAAAACGGAACTGTTCGGAACTTGGAGTAGATAAGCCATATCCGTTATTTTCAATGACAAAAATGACAGGCAATTGCCATACTGCCGCCACATTAAGAGCTTCATGAAATTCTCCCTGGCTTGCTCCGCCATCGCCGGTAAATACTAGCGATACTTTTTTATCCTTGTTTATCTTATGTGCCAGAGCAATACCATCCGCTATTGAGAGTTGCGGACCCAAATGAGAAATCATTCCCACTATCCTGTGCTCCTTAGATCCAAAATGAAATGAGCGATCTCTGCCTTTGGTAAAACCCGTTTCCTTACCCTGAAACTGTGAAAATAATTGGCCTAAATCAACTCCTCTTCCGGTAAAAACACCTAGATTCCTGTGCATAGGAAGAATGAACTCATCCTTATTTAGAGCTTCTACACTCCCCACCGAAACAGCCTCTTGTCCAATTCCGCTAAACCATTTCGAAATCTTACCCTGACGCAAAAGAATGAGCATTTTTTCCTCAATGAGTCGGGGTTTTAGAAGCGCTATATATAACTCTTTTAAGAGTTTCTGATTTTTTCCCTTTATTTTAAATTCCATAGGCTTGAATTGCGAATCAAAATTAGAAGGAAAGGTATAGTCTAAAAATTAGAAACGATATTTATTTTTGAGAGATTATGAAAAAAATTAGAGTAGGCCTAGGTTATGATGTACACCGCCTGGCGGAAAATGAAGAATTCTGGCTTGGGGGAATTAAAATACCCCATTCCAAAGGCTCTGTTGGGCATTCCGATGCAGATGTAATACTCCATGTGATTTGTGATGCGATGCTCGGTGCATTGAATCTTAGAGATATTGGATTTCACTTTCCGGATACCGACCCAAAATACAAAGGCATAGATTCCAAAAAACTTCTTTCAGAGGTTGCCCGGCTAATAAATGAGAAAGGCTATGAAATCGGGAATATTGATGTAACACTGAGTTTGCAAACACCAAAGGTGAAAGACTACGTGGAGGAAATGAAAGAAGTATGCGCTAAGATTTTAAAAATTGATGTTCGAGATATATCAATTAAGGCAACAACTACGGAAAAGCTAGGTTTCGAAGGTAGAGAAGAAGGTGTGTCAGCTCAAGCTGTTTGTCTATTGTATGAAAAGTAGGAAACTTAAGACTGTACAAACAGAGGATGGTTCTTATACTTTATTTTACGAAGAGTTAAATGAGCATTACCATTCAAAAGATGGGGCGCAGAGCGAATCTCAATATGTGTATATAAAAAATGGCCTGGAGCGCATTGATAAAGATATTGATGAAATATCAGTATTTGAAGTCGGTTTTGGAACAGGTTTGAATGCCATTTTAACTTATGAGTGGGCAGTTCAGAATAAGAAGAAAATCAAGTACTACGCCTTGGAGCCATATCCAATTGAGAAAGACATAATTGACTTTTTAATCATTAATACTCCTCTTCTCAGCAGAAATGAAGCGCTTTTTAACAATATGCATACTTTATCTGATGGTCAGTCTTTTAAAATCGAACATTTCTTTCAATTCCATTTTTTTGAAGATAAAATAGAGAATTTCAATTCCGGCAAATTAGAAGATTCTATAGATGTAGTCTTTTTTGATGCCTTTGCCCCATCACGACAGGAGAAGATCTGGAGTTCCGAAAATATTAATAAGTGCTTTTCAATTCTAAAAAATCATGGGATATTAACAACGTACTGCGCTAGTGGAAAATTTAAACGTAATATTATCTCAGCGGGATTTGAATTGATTAAGGAAAAAGGCTTTGGAAAGAAAAGAGAAATGTTTCTTGGGCTGAAGAATACGACAAATCGAGATTAAATTGAATTCTTAGGGTCTTTACATATATCTTTGTATTAATTAAAGCGATAAAAATATCGTCAATAGTGTCGTTTTGAGGTCAAATTTTTACTTTTCTCACATTGTACATTGTTGCATGTTAAATTATCTTTACAAATCAGTAAATACATAAACTAAATTAATCATGAAGAAAATCGTTACTCTATTTTCAATGTTGGCCTTTTTAACATTGGGTGCAAATGCTCAATTAACAAGGACTAACCCTGGACTTTTCAAACAATCAGTTCCAGCTACAGAACAATTTAAAAATGGTTACGAAAGAGTAACTATTCCAAAAGGTTCTTATTTAAAATCAGCTGCTTCTGTTCCTTCTTATGGCGATACTGTTGGTTACACTTGGTATGATTATCAAACCAACTCAGGTATGCAGCAAAGAATTGTAGAAGATGCAAGTGGAAATATTCAAGTAGTTTGGACAAAGGCTCAAGATACAATCACTGACCCAACTGTTGCAGGAAGAGGTGTTGGATATAATTATTATGATGCCAGTTCTCAAACTTGGATTCCCGGTGATTCAAATAATACAAGCTTTGGAATAGCCGAAAAAAGAGTTGGTTGGCCTTCTATTGCTCCTATTGCAGGGAATGGTGAAGCCATTTTTGCTCATACGGATAGATTATATACATCTACAAAAGGTGCTTCTGACTACACGGCAGTTAATGTTGGTGGTGGAAACTTACACGCTGCAACTGGTGTAACATTTTATCACTCTACAGCAGAAGGTAACACTATTTATGTTGCTTATGACAATGGTGGTACTTTCTATTTTGGCAAATCTGATGATGGTGGATCAACTTGGTCTCTTTCAGATATAGCTATTGATACTTTGACAGGTACTAATTTGAAACCAACAGCAACTGATGGTTGGGATTTAGATGTTAAAGGTGATACAATTGCTATTGCTACCGGTGGTCATGCTGCATTTCAAGGTGTTGAACCTAACGATGTAGTATTATTTTTATCTGCAGATAGAGGTGCTACTTGGACTAGTCAAACTATCCATGTATTCGACACTACAAATGCAACTCTTGATTCAGCCAGTGGTGGTTATCAGGTAGAAACCCCACATGCCGATGTGAGAGTATTAATAGGATCAGATGGTAGAATTCATATGGGTGGATCTGTTATGGCAACATTAACTGATCCGGGTGCACTAACTTCTGCTACTTGGTTTCCATTAGCTAGAGGTATCTGGTACTGGAATTCTGACATGCCTGCCGGATTTGATATCAACGACGCAACTGATTACGATACTTATGTATTAGTTGATTCAGTTCCGGATATGACGACTATGGGAAACTACCCGGGAGCTACAGCAGATCAGGGTAATTATGTTACCGGATCATTCAGTCATGCTAACTTAAGTGAGGATGCTGCAGGTAATATCTATATTGTTTATTCAGGTATTTGCGCAGGTTCTGACAATAACCCATTTGATAACAGATTTAGAAGAGACCTATACGTTATGAAATCTGGTGATGGTGGTATGAACTGGTCAAGTGCTAAAAACGTGGCAAGCTTACTATTCGCAAACGACGTTACTGATGGTACTGTAGGTGAAGAAGCTTATCCTGTAACTCCAAAAAGAGTTCAGAATGATATTCTTATCTTATTTCAGCATGATTCATGGGCAGGACCTACTTTAACTGATGATCAGCCAATTTTAGAAGAAAATAAAATGGCAGTTCTAAGATTAGATCCACTTATGGCAAGTGGTATCGAAAGCGAAATTTCAAAAGAAAGCTTGAATATTTACCCTAATCCAACTAGTGGTACTGCTACTATTTCGTTTGAATCAAATGTTAGAGGAAACACAAGTGTTGTAGTTTCTAACCTTATCGGCCAAACTGTTAAAACGGTTAATGCTGAAATTGTTAGAGGAAGCAATTCTATAGTTCTTAATCTTTCAGATGTTAATGAGGGTATTTACCTTGTAACATTAGGAACAGGAACTAACAAAATCACTCAGAAATTGGTTATCGAGTAATCTCAGCCGATTTCAAATTAAAAACCCCGACTTTGGCAATTTATGCTGAGTAGTCGGGGTTTTTTTATGCCCTGATTTTAATTCTTTAATGCAAAATTCATAACTTGAAGTTTGAAATCAACAAAAAATCAATTATGAGAAAAATTACTACTTTACTTACATTAATACTTTTTGTTAGTATCAGTGCTTTTGCACAGCTATCAAGAACTAATCCAGAGCTTTTCAAAAAAGCTGTTCCCGCTGATGCGATGCCTGCGACGGGAAATGAAGTTTTAGACATGTCTAAAATTTCCATTGTCAAAAGTGCAGCTGCTATTCCATCTTACGGTGATACTGTTGGCTATACTTGGTATGATTTACAATCAAACTCAAATATGCAAAACAGAATTTATCAGGATGCCAGTGGAAATATCCAAGTTGTATGGACAAAAGCTGTTGACACAATAAGAGATCCGGGAAATGCTTTAAGAGGTATTGGATACAACTATTACGACGCATCTTCACAAACTTGGATTCCGGGCGACTCAAACAATACTGGTTATGGTCTTGCTGAAAAAAGAGTTGGATGGCCATCAATTGCAAATGGTGATGGAACTGCTGAGCATATTTTTGCTCATACAGATAGACTATATAACTCTACCAAAGGCTCTTCTGCAGTAACTCCAGTAAATGTTAGTGGTGGACTCCATACCGCGTCAGGTGTTACTTTCTACCATTCATTTGGACAAGGTAATTCTGCCTATACCTTACATGATAATGGTACTTCTTTCGGTTTCGGTAGAACTGATGATGGAGGAGCTACATGGGCAATTTCAAATGTTGTCTTAGATTCAGTTTATGGAACTCCTTTAAATGGGACTGTTGTTCCGGATGGCTTTGATATACACGCCAAAGGTGATTCAGTTGCAGTTGTGACTGGTGGGGCTACTGGTTTTCAAGGGGTAACTCCAAACGATGTTGTTCTATACTTATCAACTGATAGAGGTGCAACTTTCACTGCTACGACGGTTGCTGTATTTGACACATTAAATGCGGTACTTGATTCTGCTACTGGTGGATATATTGTAGAGTGTCCACAAGGTGATATGAGAGTAACAATCGGAGAAGATTCTAGAATCCACATTACCGGTGGTATTGTTGGTATATTAACTACTCCAGGAGAATTAACTTCCTCAGGAAGTTATTTTCCAACAGCAAGAGGTATTTTTTACTGGAATTCTGATATGCCTACCGGTTTTGATATCAATGACCCTGTAGATTATGATGAATATGTCATTGTAGATTCAATTCCTGATATGACAACAATGGGATCATACCCTACAAGTCAAGATGACTATGGAGTTTATGTTTCTGGTATGTTCTCTCACCCTACTGTTAGTGAAGATGCTGCAGGAAACCTTTACATTGCTTTTGATGGTGTTTGTGCAGGTTCTGATAATAATCCATTTGATGCTCTTTATAGAAGAGATATCTATGTTGCAAAATCTGGAGATGGTGGTGCAAACTGGTCAAGCTTCAAAAACGTAGCAAGCTTATTATTTGCAAATGACGTTACTGATGGAACAGTTGGAGAGGAAGCATTCTGTGTAACTCCTAAAAGAGTTCAGAATGATTTATTAATCTTCTTCCAGCATGACAATTATGCCGGGAATACACTCCAAGGAGGACTTGAGCTTGAGCAAAACAAAATGGCTGTTGTAAGATTGGATCCATCTTTAATCAGTGGAATAGATAATGAGATAGCTAAGGAAAGCCTTAATATCTATCCTAATCCGGCGAACGGACATGCAACAGTTTCTTTTGAATCTAAAATAAATAGCAATACAACTATTTTAGTTTCTAACATGATCGGTCAATCAGTTAAGTCTGTAAATACTGAAATTGTTAAAGGTTCAAATGCTGTTTCACTTGATCTTTCCGGTCTAAACGAAGGTATTTACCTCGTTACTGTTGGAACAGGAAGTAATAAAATCACTCAGAAATTGGTTATCGACTAATTTTAACCGGTTTTAAATTAAGGAGCCCGACTCAGCTATTTTTGCGAGAGTCGGGTTTTTTTATGCGCATTAATTTTAAATGATTAACAATTTTTCTAATTTCAATAATCAATTGAACTAAAATTATAATTATGAAAAAAATCTCTACTTTATTGACCTTAGTCCTATTTGTCAATTTGAGTGTTTTTGCTCAGCTGTCAAGGACTAATCCGTCTATTTTTAAGAATGCTGTTCCGATGACGGATGAAATGAAAACCGGAAATGAAATTCTACCTATTTCAAAAGGTAGTCTTTTAAAGCAAGCTTCTATTCCAAGTTATGGTGATACTGTTGGTTATACATGGTATGATTACCAAACTAATGGTGGTATGCAACAGCGAATTCATCAAGATGATGCAGGTAATATTCAGGTTGTATGGACAAAAGCCGTTGATACTATAAGAGATCCGGGAAATGCACTAAGAGGTATAGGTTATAACTACTACGATGCTTCAAGCCAAACATGGATTCCGGGTGATTCCAATAATACAGGGTTTGGTTTAGCCGAAAAAAGAGTAGGATGGCCTTCAATAGCTCCAATTGCAGGATCAGGAGAGGCTATTTTCGCTCATACTGACAGATTATATACATCTACAAAAGGTGCGTCAGCTGTTACACCATCTGATCTTAGTGGAGGAAATCTACACGCTGCATCAGGAGTAACTTTCTATCACTCAACTGCAGAAGGAAATACCATTTACACTACATATTCCAATGGTACAACTATGTACTTCGGAAGATCTGATGATGGTGGAGGAACTTGGAGCTTAAAAGATATCGCATTTGATTCAGTATCAGGATGTCCACTTAAAGCAACAACTGAAGATGCTGTGGATCTTGACGCAAAAGGAGATACTCTTCTAATAGTGGCTGGTGGAAATGCTTCTTTTACTGGAACAGATCCTAATAATGTAAATATGTATTTATCCACTGATAGAGGTAATACTTTTACATGTACAACTATTCACTTGTTTGATACAACAAATGCTTTATTAGACTCTGCGTCCGGTGGTTATCAAGTTCTTACTCCACATGCGGATGTAAGGGGTTTAATTGGCAATGATGGCACAATTCATTGTGTTGGAGGAGTTACCGCTGTATTAACTGATCCTGGAAGCTTAAGTGCTAGTTCTTGGTACCCGGCAACAAGAGGCCTATGGTACTGGAATTCAACAATGCCTGCAGGATTTGATATTAATGACTCTGCTGATTATGCCAATTATGTATTATTTGACTCTGTGCCTGATATGACCACAATGGGTAGTTATCCAACAGTTTCTGATGATTTTGGTAGTTATACAACAGGTATGTTCAGCCATCCGGGAATTTTTACAGATGGTAGCGGAAACCTTGGAATTATATATTCTGGTGTTACTGCCGGTTCTGACAACAATCCATTTGACAACAGATATAGAAGGGATTTATTCTTCTTACAGTCAGGTAATGGAGGTTCGAGCTGGTCTGATGTTAAAAACATCGCTTCTCTATTCTTTGCGAATGATGTAACAGATGGAACTGTTGGAGAAGAAGCGTATCCTGCTACAATTAAAAGAGTAATTGATGGAAACGTTTACTGCTTATACCAACATGATAATTATGCAGGTCCATTCTTGAATGATCCATTTCCGGTTACTTCAGAAAATAAATTAACCGTGGTAACAATGCAATTCCCTTATCCAACAGGTCTGGAAGATCAAATTGAAAGACAATCTTTTGCTCTTTATCCAAATCCTGCGAAAGGAAGCGTAAACTTATCATTTGAGTCTGATGCCTCCGGTGAAGTTCAAGTAAATGTTGCCAATATGATTGGACAATCTTTACTTTTGAAATCAGCAGAAGTAAGAAGAGGAGAAAATACAATTCAATTGGATATTAGAAATCTAAGTGAAGGTATTTATCTTGTTACTCTTGGTTCAGGAGAAAACAAGATCACACAGAAACTTGTAATTGAGTAATTGATTTTTAATTGAACAAACCCTGACGCTCCTCGTCCCAATACTATTGGAATAGGAGGTCAGGGTTTTTTTATGCCTTGAAAAGTAAGTGAGAAAATAAAAGCGGATCTGAGTATTGGTTCTTTAAATCACTGATGAAATTTTCATTCTCTAATAAGAATTCAAATATATTTTTATAACGTTCCTGAAAACTACTGTTTGGGAATAACTCTTCTTTGGCAAAATAGAATCTATCTTTTAAGACCTTCTGATTTCTTATTTCAGCCGTTTCCATCTTTTTTTGAATCTTATCCAGCTCCTTAAGTACTTTCTTTTTTCTTCCTTCTACGCTTGGCCCAAGGGTTTTATCCTTTTGCTCAGCCTCAACTTTAATTTCTTTAAATAACTTCTCAATTGATTCTGCCCATTCAAAATGTTGGTCACTATTTAGCGAGTCATTCTTTAACAAAAGTTTTTTAAGTACTTCTCTATCTTCTTTGAAGAGCATTTGAAAATCGTCCAATCCAATTTCATTGAGCTTATTCAATGCTTTTTCGCTTAAAATGCTGGAGGAATATCTAGGAATAAGCAATGGGAAGTTTACACTCAATGCTTCGAAAGTGCTTTTCAATTGAAGCCAATACGATAGTTCAGAAGGACCCCCGATATAGGCCAGGTTTGGAAGAATAAATTCCTGGTAAATAGGTCGCGTGATTACATTAGGAGAAATACACTCGGGTTTCGAACTTAAAAGTTCTTCCATATCTATGCTCCTATTTTCTCCTTCAGAGCTATAGAAATATTCATTTCCTTTCGTTTCAATTCTTTCCCTAACATCATCATTAAGGTAGAAATAGTTTACCTTCCTTGGATTTACAGGAGTATTATAGCCTAGTTTCGAAAGCGCTTTTGTACTAATTTCGGTCTGTTCAAAACTGATTTGAGACTGAATATCCTTCTTAATTATTTCTGAAAAAGAAGTCTTCAATGACCTCGAATCTGCATCTAATACTAATAAGCCATATACTGAAAATAGGTGATTAACCAATTTAAAATGTGCCTCTCCGAGTGTTTTACTTTCGGTATAATAAGATTTATATTCTTCAGGAAGCGGTGCAGTTTTTAAGTTTTTCTGAATGTCATTCAGAGAAAATCTTCCTACAGCTCCTTTTTGCGAAGACTCCCAAGCGTACTTTTTGCCTCCAAAATTGAAATATTGGATTTCTTCAAAATCGTGGTCTTCTGAAGCCATCCAGTACACAGGAATAAAATTCTTGTTCGGAAATTTATTTTTTAACTTCACTGAAAGATTAATTACAGTCAGAATCTTATATATAAAATATAGAGGACCTGTAAATAAGTTAAGTTGATGACCCGTAGTAAGGGTGAATGTATTTTGATCCGAGATTAGATTTATATTTTTCTCTACCTCCTCTGAGGTTACCAAAGCTTCATATTGTTTTACGAAATGACTTTGTAATATTTCTCTCTGCTTAGCGCTGAATGACTTTCTTTCTTCAATTAATTTTTCGAAGCCCTCTAAGTCCGGATAATGATTGAAAAAGCCTCTTAATTCTTCTTTTTGATCTATATAATCCAGAAATAGTTTAGGAAACTGATTTGTATCTCTGTACGATATAGATTCTAATAGCTTCAGCATGCTTTAATAGCCTTGCCATACAAATCAAAAGATTCTGCCGATTCTATTTCTACGTCATAAAAGTGACCCACTTTTAAATAACTGTCCTTCGCGGAGATCAAAACCTCATTATCTACTTCGGGTGAGTCTGCCTCTGTCCGCCCAACAAAATACTCTCCTTCTTTTCTGTCTATAATTGTTTTGAAAGTTTTGCCAACTTTTGCTTTGTTCAAATCTGCCGAAATTCCTTCCTGCAACTCCATTATTTCAGCAAGTCTTTCTTCCTTTATTTCCTCAGGAACATCATCCTCCATATTATCACCGGCATGCGTATCTTCTTCATGCGAATATGTAAATACACCTAAGCGATCAAATTTGTGTTTTTCTACAAATTCAAGCATTTCCTGATGGTCAGCTTCCGTTTCTCCGGGATGACCCGAAATTAAAGTTGTCCTTATGGTAAGATCAGGTATATTATCTCTGAATTTTTGAATTAACTGATCTGTTTTCTTTGCTGTAATACCTCTTCGCATAATCTTCAGCATATTATCAGAGGCATGCTGCAATGGTATATCTAAGTAATTGCAAATATTTTTATGCTTTGCGATTGTTTCAATTACATCCTCAGGGAAACCTGAAGGGAAAGCATAATGCAATCGAATCCAGTCGAGATCTTCTACATCAGCCAATCTTTCCATCAACTCCGCTAAATTTCTTTTCTTATACAGATCAAGACCATAATAGGTAGAATCTTGTGCAATTAAGAGTAATTCCTTTACTCCATTTTTTACCAAGTTTCTCGACTGTATTACTAAATCCTCAATTGGAACAGATCGGTGCTTTCCACGCATTAATGGAATAGCACAGAAAGAACAAGGTCTGTCACAACCCTCAGAAATTTTCAAATGTGCATAATGACTTGCGGTGCTTGTAATCCTTTCTCCAAGAAGTTCATGCTTATAATCAGCATTAAATCGATTAAGTAAAAGAGGAAGGTCCATTGTTCCGAAAAAGGCATCAACCTCCGGAATTTCCTTTTCTAAATCATCTTTATATCTCTGAGAAAGACAACCGGTAACATATACCTTTGAAACTTCACCATTGGCCTTGGCATCTGCGTACCTTAAAATGGTTTCAACCGATTCCTGTTTAGCATTATCAATGAAGCCACAGGTATTGATTATAACAATCTCTGAATCATCCTTTTTTGATTCATGATGCGCATCTATGCCATTACCACGTAATTGAGTTAATATATTTTCAGAATCCACCAGGTTTTTGCTACAACCGAGCGTGATAATATTGACTTTATTATTTTTAAGCTTTGTTTTCAAATTCTTTCATTAGCCCAAGAGTGAATCTACATATTCTGAAGAATTAAATACTTGTAAATCCTCCACTCCTTCTCCTACACCTATATACCTTAATGGAATCTTCATTTGATCAGCAATACCTAATACAACTCCTCCTTTTGCTGTACCATCCAATTTAGTAATTGCAATGCCTGTTACCTGAGTAGCTTTTATAAATTCCTGCGCCTGATTCAATGCGTTTTGACCGGTACTTCCATCAAGAACCAAAAGCACTTCTTGCGGAGCTTCAGGAATAAATTTTTGAATTACTCTTTTGATTTTTGAAAGCTCATTCATCAGATTCACCTTGTTGTGAAGTCTTCCGGCAGTATCGATCAGCACAATGTCTGCTTTCTCCTCTACAGCCCTCTTCACTGTGTCGAAAGCCACCGAAGCGGGATCAGTGCCCATGCCGTGAGAAATCACGGGAACATCGATTCTTTCTCCCCACAACTTAATCTGATCAACCGCAGCAGCTCGAAATGTATCCGCTGCTCCAATAATAACTTTTTTACCCTCACTCTTTAATTGACTTGCTAGTTTTCCAATAGTTGTTGTTTTTCCAACACCATTAACGCCAACTATTAACATCACGAAAGGGATATCACTACCGGCATTATCATAAAATACAGCCTTATCTTTATCATCAAGATCAAATAAAGCCGACATTTCTTCCTTCAGAATAACATTTAGCTCATCGAGATTCATGAACTTATCTTTAGCTACTCGGGCTTCTAATCTGTTAATAATTTTTACAGTGGTGGCAACACCCACATCGGCACTTATGAGTATTTCTTCCAGGTTGTCGAGAAAATCTTCATCGACTTTTGATTTACCGGCTACGGCACGACCGATTTTGCCAACTATGGATTCCTTGGACTTTTCGAGTCCCTTATCCAGTTTCTCCTTTTTGTCTTTGGAAAAAAATCCGAAAATTCCCATATCTCTTTAAACAAAAAAAGTCCCTAAAAGATAGGGACTTTAAATTTCTTGTAAAACCTTAATTAGTCTACGTATTTTTTGATATTCTCAGCAGCCACAATTACTTCTCTGAAAGTGTAAGCTCCTGTTTTCTCAGATTTCTCCGTAAGGATAATTTTTGTAAGGTTAGATTTCTCCGTTCTTAGAGTTGCTACAGTCTTCTTAGCCATGATTATTTAATTTCCTTGTGAACAGTATATTTTTTCAAGACAGGGTTAAATTTCTTTAGCTCCAATCTTTCTGTTGTATTTTTTCTATTCTTGGTAGTGATGTACCTTGACGTACCGGCCTTGCCGCTATCCTTGTGCTCTGTGCACTCCAGTATCACTTGAATTCTATTTCCTTTTTTAGCCATCTTCTTTCTATTTAAATAGCTTTAGTATTCAAAGTTCCTTTTTCCTTGGCTTCCTTGATGACAGCATGTAAACCATTTTTGTTAATAGTTTTCAAAACTGATGAAGACACTTTTAAGGTTAACCATCTATCCTCTTCTTCATAAAAGAATTTCTTCTTGTGAAGATTTGGAAAAAATTTTCTTTTAACCTTATTGTTAGAATGAGAAACGTTGTTTCCAACCATTGGTCTCTTTCCTGATATATCGCAAACTCTTGCCATTATTAATAGCTTTTTTAATTCGGGCTTGCAAAAGTCGTAAAAAATCCGAAATAATGAAACTTTATGTCAATAATTTAAATAGAATAAATGAAATGGCGATAAAGAAAACAGAATAGATATTTTCTTTCATTTTCACATTCTTATTATTGAAATTTACCGCAGACGAAAAAAACAAAATATGGTTAACACTAAAATCTCATCTAAAGAGGCGATTGAGCTGGAACACAAGTACGGTGCTTTTAATTATCATCCATTGCCGGTTGTGCTTCATAAGGGTGAAGGAGTTAAGGTATGGGATGTTGAGGGCAATGAGTATTATGATTTTCTTTCTGCATACAGTGCTGTTAATCAAGGGCATTGCCATCCAAAAATCGTGGATACAATGGTGAAGCAAGCCAGAACATTGACATTAACCTCCAGAGCATTTCACAATGATATATTAGGTCCGTTCGAAAAATATATAACTGAATTATTCGGCTATGACCGAGTACTTCCTATGAATACGGGTGTAGAAGGTGGAGAAACTGCCAATAAACTGGCAAGACGTTGGGGTTATGATAAAAAGGGCATCCCTGAAAATAAAGCACAAATTATATTCGCAAAAGGCAACTTTTGGGGCAGAACCTTAGCTGCAATCTCTTCTTCCGATGACCCCGTTAGTTATAAGGGTTTTGGCCCATATATGCCGGGGTACGACTTGATTCCTTATAATGATCTTGGGGCATTAGAAGAAAGACTGAAGGATCCGAATGTTTGTGCATTTATGGTAGAACCAATTCAAGGTGAGGCCGGAGTAGTCGTTCCTGATGAAGGCTATCTTAAGAAGGCACATGAAATTTGTAAAAAATACAATGTTCTTCTAATAGCTGATGAGGTTCAAACGGGAATAGGAAGAACCGGTAAATTATTAGCTTCAGATCATGAGGGAGTTAAACCTGATATTGTCATTCTAGGAAAAGCTCTATCGGGTGGCGTGTTTCCGGTATCGGCAGTTCTAGCTTCAGACGAGGTCATGTTAACAATAGGCCCGGGAGAGCATGGATCTACTTTTGGTGGAAATCCACTGGCTTGTGCAATTGCCCAAACCGCTCTTGAAGTGATTATTGATGAAAAAATGGCAGAGAATGCTGAGAAGCTTGGTCATGTTTTTCGCGATAGAATGAACGATCTGATTTCTAGATCTCACTTAGTTGAGCTTGTGAGAGGTAAGGGTCTCCTTAATGCCATTGTTGTCAAAGGTGAAGAAGATAGTCATCTGGCCTGGGATATGTGCATGAAGATGAAGGAAAACGGCTTACTGGCGAAACCTACTCATGGTAATAAAATCAGATTTGCACCTCCATTGGTTATTACTGAAGAGCAGTTACATGAGTGCTGTGATATAATTGAAAAGTCGATCCTATTATTTGAATAAGATCGACTTCTAACTTAATTACTTAAGTTCTACTAGAAGAAGCGGAATCGATTATCTTCAATCTCCGCTTTTTCTTTTATCGTTTCAGTAATTTCAATAGGCACAGAGGCGACTCTTTGCTGACTCTGTGTCTGCTTGATGTTTTTCATGTCTTCGAGAGGATTAGCCGGAATCACTTCATTTATTTCAAAGATGATTACCCCATTCTCTCCTTCATAAGGTTCTGATGTAGTGCCTGCTTCCATTCCAAAAGCGTATCCCACAGCAGCCGGATCAAAACCCGCTCCTCTTAAAGTGTTAGTATTAAATAATGTGGCGTTCAATTGGTATATACTAGCTGTAGTACCGTATGATTCAGCTGTATTATCGATATCCTCAACTCCCAATTCTTTAATTCTATTAATGATCACCTTAGCTTTTTCCTTTTTAAGCGCAATTGGCATTAATCTCTCACGCACATCTTCAAGATCAGCATAACCTTCTTCATTTTTTTCAGTGAGCAAAGCAATCATGAAAATATCTCCTGTTTCAAATACTTCAGAAATTTCTCCTACTGTTGCATCTGAAAATCCCCATCGAATTACTTCTCTGATATTTGAAAGGGCATTAATAGTTCTGTCGTTTTTACCAATATTTCTGGCATTTTGAATACTAAGACCCATCTCTTGAGCTTTAGTGGTAAACTCCTCAGGTGTACTTACTGTAGCGGCAAATACGTCGGCCTTTCTAAATACCTCATTGGCTGTTTCATCGCTTGGAGTAATTTCTCTTGTGATTTTACCAACCAAATACTTTTTAGTTGATGCCTCAGCGGTCACATTTATTATATGGTAGCCGAATTGCGTTTTAACTAAATTCGGTACCAATCCGGCATTTCCGGCATTGAAAACAGCATCTTCAAATTCAGACACCATTTGACCTCTTCCAAACCATCCAAGATCACCACCATTTACTCCTGTCGGACCCTCGCTATATTCTTTTGCCATTTCAGCAAAATCAGCACCATTTTTAATTTGTCTTAATACTCCATTTGCCTTGGTTTTTGCTTCAGCATCACCGGCGTCTGTTTTAAATAAGATGTGGCTTGCTCTTGCGTATTCACCCGCAGAGTCTTCAACAGTTCCAATCAATTTGAAAATCTCAAGATTCCCGACATTGGCAATTGGGCCAAACACATCTCCTGAATCAAGTGTATTAATTCTTGAAGCAACTTCAGCAGGCAATTCATCAGGTCGGTATAAGGAAGGAAGCTCTGATAAATCTGAATTTATTTTAATGAAAGATGTATCATCCTTTATATTTTTAAAGTCTTTGGCAATTCTTGTCATCTCTTCCACGAAATACAAAGAATCTTCTGTACTCGGCTCTACGCTGAATGTTAAGTAATCTATGGAGAAATTATCTGTACTTTTGAATTCTTCTTTTCTCTCATTTAATACATCTCTTAGTACTGCATCGCTAACCTCAACAGTTGAGTCAGCAATAGAGAAATAAGGTACATACATGAATCGGCCATTGACTTTGGCCTGGCTTGTCACATGAGATGAAAGAGCCTCATATTTATTTACAAAAACAGACTTTTGTAAAAGCGAATTCATTTTATTCTGCAATCTTTCCGGTCCTAAGTTCTTTTCAAACTGTGTCCAGTTGTATTGCATCTGCGGTTCTAACTGATCAAAGTTTTGTAGGAAATTTATAACCCTCGATTTATTAAAACTACCCGTTTCATCGGTGAAAGACTGAACGATACTCGGATGTATATTCACACCTTGTACCATATCAATTTTTTCTTCATCAGTTATTTTAAGACCAATGGCATCAAATTCCTTTTGAAAAGCGTACTTAATTAAAAAGTTATTCCATGCTTGCTCTCTCAACTGATCTTGTATATCAGAATTTGGGCTTGCATTATTGATCACAGAATAATTTGTTTTTAATCTTTCGAATTCCTGGACGAATTCAGGATAGGTTATTTTCTCACCTGCAATCTCTCCAACAGCTTGCTGACCACCTCCTAATAAGGATGAATTAGGTCCTAACAAGTCGGCAGCAACGAATGCCAGAATAGATAAACCAACTGCAAAGACCACAAAACGGCCCATTTTCTCTCTTAATGTATTGATAATTCCCATGTTACCCTGATTAATTGGCTCGCAAAAATATAAGTTCTAGAACGATTTCAAAAGACTATGAAAAAGATAAAAAAGATCAGTCCTCTTTTAGCCTGGTAACTCGCACCGTATCGATCCTCGTTTTGTCCATGCTTAAGACTGTAATTTTAAAATTATGAATGTGTACAATATCATTTATTGAAGGTATATCTTCATTGATATTCAGCACTAAACCTCCCAAAGTATCATAATCACCTTCCGGAAGTTTTAGGTTATATCGCTCATTAATATAATCTACTTCAAGCCTTGCGCTGAAAAGAAAATTTTCATCATCAATAATTTTTTCAATCATTTCATCATTATCATGTTCATCTTTTATATCCCCAAAGATTTCTTCCATGATATCCTCAATTGTTACTATACCCGAGGTTCCGCCAAATTCATCAACTACCAATGCGATACTCTTATTCTCATTAATAAACTGCACCATAAGATCATTTGCCAGCATAGTCTCCGGCACTATATTAATCGGTGTAATTAGGTCATCCATTTCCTTAGGCTTCTTATACAGAGCGGAAGAGTGGGTATAGCCTAAAATATTGTCTATGCTGTCTTTATAAATAAGAATTTTGGAATGACCACTTTTAATGAAGGCTTCTTTTAAGTCTTCCAAGCCATCCTCAACGTCTATTGCTTTGATTTCGGTTCTTGGAATCATACAGTCTCTCACCTTAAGTGTTTTGAATTCCAAGGCATTATTGAAAATAATAGGATCAACATCAGAATTATCATCATCTGCATTCGACATTTCAGATATATAATTGTTCAAATCAGTTAACCCAAAAACCGGTTTGTCCTCTTCGTATTCCAGACGTAAAATATTTCTAATAGAAAATTTTGACATACCGACGATTACGAATACCAGTGGTGATAATAGATAATAGAATATAACTGCCGGCACAGCCAAGATTTCCATCAAGCGATTAGGATTTAGTATGAAAATGCTTTTTGGTAAAAATTCAGCAGTAGCCAAAACAATCAAAGTGGAAATAATTGTATTGATTAATAATAGGATTAGTTCATTTTGAGCAAATAAAGGAAGTGTTGACCTCAACCAGGGGTCTAAAAGTTGGGTCATAAATATTCCATATAGAACCAATGCTATTGTATTTCCCACAAGGAGAGTAGCAATAAAGCGAGAAGGTTTCTTTAAAAAACTGGATAAAATTCTATCCGCGAATTTTCCTTGACTTCCCTGAAGTTCAATATGAAGTTTATCAGCAGAGACAAAGGCTATCTCATAACCGGAAAAAAATGCTGAAAAACTCAGCATTATCAATATTAAAATGACGATTTGTAAATCCAATTCTCTCCTAAATTACGTTTTCCTGTGATTTTTTGCAGAAATAATCTGCTTTATTGAATTTCTCATATTACAAATCCTCTTCATCCGAGCTTTCTATGGCGAAGCTTCCTTTAGGATTCTTTATTTCATAGTTCTCAAAATCCTGTGAGGCTTCCAGTCCTGTACCGGTAATTTTTTCACCATCTTGAATAATGATAACATTTTTATCTGTATAGATAATTTCCTTAGTTGGGTCCCAATACAGCTCCTCTGAAAACAAGGATTTGCTTTGAAGTAAATTATGAATTTTGACATCCCCCATTGCTGTATAAATATTTGTTTCACCATCCAATGTGCCGGAATTTGCTTGTAGAGTAGTTTCAAGTAATTCTTCCTTATTGTAGAATTCTATATACACGCCTTCGGGAAAATTTCTGTCTCCATTACTGTACTCCAATTGCTTTTTGGCCATTAGACGAACTTTCACTTTGGCCGAATCGCTATATGTCAACTCAAAGTTTTCAATAACAGAAACGGGGCCCTCATAGGGCTGAAAATCTTTTTCACTCAGATCTTCATCACCACATGAAAACAGCAAGGCACATACCGCAGCATGTGCCATTACTATTGAAATACTTCTAAACACAGATTTACTGTGGCCTTCTTTGTAGTTGTACTGTTTCATTGATCCAACAAGAAATAGTAACATCATCACCTTCTTTCTTGCCTTGTGTGAAAATTTCTTCTATTGACGGAAACTGCGCTTTTGCATTCTGCATTTTTTCGGAATTTCCTGCTTTTGCATACATATTATAAGCTGCAATATAAACTGCTCTTGAATCCACTACATTATCAGCTTTACAATCGTTAAAACTGTTCATGTACAGGTCACCAATTAGTGAATATGCATCCTTAGCTTTTCCAGGATCTGCATTAATAGACTGAAACGCGTAATTTCTAGCTGTAGACTTAGAACCTTTTTGGTAATAAGTCAAAGCAATATAATAGTTGATTTCGCCTTTATCTTCAGCTGAATTGGCCAACTCAACAGCTCTTTCAAAATATTGTAAAGCCTTGTCGTAATTCCCTTCAGATTGAAATCTTCTACCAAGATTCTTAGCCAGTCCAAAATTAGGCTCGTTTTTATTGATCAACTCACCGGCTTCCAACCATATAGGGTTATCCGTACATTTGGCTGATAGCATCCCTGCGAAAATCTTTTTAGCCATTTTCAAATCCTCAGGGTTTTCCTTGAATTTTGGAACCCAGTTTTTATTAATGAAATCACAATCGATATCCACCAATTTGGCAAAGTCATTGTCTATTTCATTTTTTACAGCCTGCCATTTGTCAGCGTTCTTATCACCTTTATTT
The DNA here is from genome assembly GCA_964351965.1 of uncultured Hyphobacterium sp. Taxonomy (GTDB): domain Bacteria; phylum Bacteroidota; class Bacteroidia; order Cytophagales; family CCMP332; genus CCMP332. The sequence continues at coordinate 45,058 of CAYGPM010000001.1, forward strand.
AGATTGAACTCAACAATGCTATTTACAAAATCATAAGCTTCGATGAGTTGCTCATCTGTTAGTTTGGCACCAGTTTCAACATTGTAATATGCCGTTTTGAAATAATATTTAGCATTGATATAATAAGCATCATTACCATTCAGCTCAAGGATTTCCTTGTATTTAGCCAAAAGTTCTGCTCTTTTTTCGGCTCTGTTAATCCAATATGGGAAAAGAAAATATCCCATTCTGTTCATAACATCCTTTTTGTCATCTCCTCTGTCAATTCTTTCTTGAAGATTTAAAAGGGCTGAATCCTGATAGGCCATTTGAAGCTCTTTGTCTTCTGTTTCCTTTACAAGAGTATTGAATATTTTCTCACCCTGCTTATAAAGTGAAAAGGAAGTATTGTCCAAATCAGGAGCATTCTTATATAACCAAGACCAGTGTGGAAGTGCTTTTGCTTCTTGATCTGAATTAATCAAATCATTCATTAAAGTGTATTCTGTTTGTGCTTTGGCTTTGTCTTCAGGCCAGTTTAGCTCAACTTGAGCCTTAAGGCTATAAGATATTGCCAGAAAGATCAATATGAATATCTTAGAGAATTTCATTTTTCGTGTGTTTAATTTAATCTAATTTAAATCTTCTAAACCAATTCGGGTCATTTATGGTAAATCCAAAGGATACCCGTGCAAAATTTTCCAAAATCAAATTATTTTCCAAAGTTCCTCTCCTACCGAGAGTAATACCAATATTCAGGAAATTAATTTTCTTTATTGGCATGGATAGACCAATATTCATACCAAACTCATTAAACTTACCCTGATCGAGCTCAAACATATAAGGATCATAATAAAAACCTGCCCTGTAAATTGACCTCGAAAAGATGCTTGTTACTGAACGATAGTTTGGAACATACTCTACTCCAAATCTATAATTCAACACATCAAGCCCTTTTGGGTTTTCAAAGTTTGATTCAAATTTTGACCAAGGTGTATAATTAATGTCAAAAGCCACTCCCCAGGCATTAGCTCTTTTTAGACCTATTCCCAAGCTAAGAGTTTGTGGTACTTGAGTTTTAAATGAGTAGGTATCAAATGTATCTTCAGTCAAAGATAAGCCTAAGCCTTGTGTTTGGCCTGAAATGAATACATTAGTATTATATGTTGTATTTGCTCTGTAGGTGAGACCAATACCGAGAGCAGTCCTTCCTGTGGAATCTAATTTAACACTATAGAAAGCGCCAAGCTTGTAACCAAAGCCATTATAATTTTCTCTCTTGACTAAAACATTTTGAATAAAAGGGCTAACCTGTCCAAGACCAAATCTGCTTTCCAATTCTCTTCTACCGAAATTGTAAGAAACTTCAGCACCGATTGAAAAATTCTTACTAATCTCAACTCCATTCCCTAAAAATATTGTGTTAAAACCTCCTTGTCCCGTTTCGTTTACAAACAGCTGCGAAGAGCTGTCTCCCACTACTATTTCCGAATACTTTCTTTGAAATGCTATAATTGAGTTAGGTCGCAAACCCAATGAGCTTGTCCACTTTTTTGTTATTGGAAACGAAAATATGCCGTAAGAAGGTATTGCACCTACTGATTTTTGAGACTCAAAATTGGAATTTATTGACTTGTACTGATATAATAAACCACCTTCAAAAGTAACAACCTTATTGAAACTTAATAGAGCAGGATTTACATAATTGATAAAACGATAATCCGGTAAGCCGATCGCTGCGCCTCCCATCCCCTGATTTCTCGTTGTGCCTTCCTTTAAAACATCACCTATGCCATAGCGAGAATATGGCGAATTACCGATGCTCTGTGATATCGCAGATTGAATAAGGACTAATGAAAAAAATATGGCTAAAAGCCTGTTAATGAGAATCATGAAATGATAAAATACTGTTTAAACCCTCCAGTATTAAGTTTTCGCGCGCAAAGATGTCGCCTTTTAAATTAGTTTCAAAGTATTTTCTATCTCCACCTCCAATTAGGACGTTCAATTCGCCATGTTTATTGTCCAGCTCTTGGATAAAAGATTGAGCCTCATTTATAATTCCTTTTAGAACGCCATTCCTTATCGAATCAATTGTGCTTTTTCCCGGAAATTCTACTTCTTCCGCAAATTCTACATAGGGTAAGCCACCTGTCATTTTGTGCAATGCTTCAAAACGCATTTTTATTCCCGGACTTATCGCTCCTCCATGATAAATAGCATTCTTATCAAGAAAATCGTATGTAATACATGTGCCGGCATCTATTACAAGTACATTTTTACTAGAGAATAAATTAAAGGCTGCTGCAACCGCTGCGATTCTATCAGCCCCCAAAGTTTGTGGAGTATGATAATCCAATTTGAAAGGCAATTTGATCCGATAGTTGCAAGTTTGAAATTTTAAACCATTTTCATTTAAAAGCTCTTCTAGTTCTCGGCTGCTTTTTTGCACATCAGAATATATGGCCTGATCAATAGGGTTTTTATCTTTTATATAATCGCGCAGATCATCCAAGTCTTTCAAAATCTTTGAATCTGAAATTTCATCATTGTCATCTGATCCAATGGCAACCTTTATTCTTGAATTTCCTCTGTCAATTAAAAGTCTAGGCATTTTCTTGCTGATACTTTTCCAATAAATATTCCGCTGTATATCCGGATTTGCTTTTTAATATTTCCTCCGGAGTTCCGGTAAAAATAATTTTTCCTCCATTATCTCCCCCCTCAGGTCCCAAATCTATTATCCAATCTGCAGATTGAATAACATCAAGGTTGTGTTCAATTAACAAAACCGTATGCCCCTGAGCAATGAGTGCCTGTAATGACTTGAGAAGTTTTTGTATATCGTGAAAATGCAAGCCCGTTGTTGGCTCATCAAATATGAATAGAATCTTATTTGAGCTATTGGATTTGCTCAAAAAGGAAGCAAGTTTTACTCGCTGTGCCTCACCTCCACTAAGGGTATTGGATGATTGGCCTAGTGTGACATATCCCAAACCAACTTCCTGCAATGGTATGAGCTTATTGATTATTGATCTTTCGCTTTCAAAAAATTCAATTGCCACATCTACGGTCAGTTCAAGTATATCGGAAATGCTCTTTCCTTTATATTCTACTTCCAGAACGTCGCTTTTGAATCGCTTTCCCTTGCAGTTATCGCATTTTAATATGATGTCTGCCATAAATTGCATTTCAATCTTGATGGTTCCTTCGCCCTGACATTCTTCACATCTTCCACCATCTACGTTGAAAGAAAAATAAGCCGGCTTATAAGCTCTGGCTTTTGAAAGTGCTTGTTCAGAATAGAGGTTTCTTATTGCATCATATGCCTTTATGTAAGTAACAGGATTAGACCTAGACGATTTTCCAATCGGGTTTTGATCTACAAATTCTACCTGCTCGATTTGTTTCCAATCTCCTGAGATCATAGAGTTTTCTCCACTTCCGGGCTGAATTCCTTCTATCATCCTACTCAATTGCGGATAAATAATATCAGAAATCAATGTACTCTTACCACTTCCGCTAACACCGCTTATTACGGTAAGCGCATTCAAAGGAATATCGACTTCTACATTTTTCAGATTGTGCTTTCTTGCTCCTTTTATTGAAATCTTACTCTTCCATTTCCTTGGATTTTTATTCAGCGGCAAAGTTTCTTCTCTCAGAAGAAATCTGGTAGTATGAGTTTTTACCGACTTGATCATTTCTTCAGAATTTCCCTGAAAAACTAATTCTCCACCCAAACTTCCTGCGTCGGGACCTATATCGATGATTTGATCTGCAGCACGCATAATTTCTTCTTCGTGCTCCACTACAATTACGGTATTACCAAGGTCGCGAAGGTGTTTAAGGATATTTATTAATCTATTCGTATCTCTCGGGTGCAAACCGATACTTGGCTCATCCAGAATGTACATGGATCCTACCAAGGCACTACCTAGTGAAGTAGCCAATTTTATTCTCTGGAATTCTCCTCCTGAAAGCGTGGATGCAAGTCTGTTTAGTGTCAAATACTCAAGTCCCACTTGTTTGAGATATTTGAGTCGATACTGAATTTCTTTTAATAACCTTTCAGCAATAGACTTTTCATGCTTGTCTAAGTCAATGCTTTCGAAAAAGTCATGGAGTTTCAATACAGACATTAAAACTAAGTCTGTGATTGACTTATCGTTGATTTTCACATATGATGCGTCTTTTCTCAATCTTGTACCTCGACAATCCGGGCACTCCATTCTTCCGCGATATCGCGACAGAAGCACACGGTATTGAATTTTATGAAGTTTTGACTCCAAGTATTTGAAAAAATAATCGATCCCTTTTACGCCATCTGCACCTTTCCAAAGCAATTCTTTTTCTTCATCTGATAGATCTCCATATGCTCTATGAGCAGGAAAATCATATTTTTCGACAGTATCCAATACAAAATTATCCTTCCACTTTTTTAAAGTCTCACCTTTCCAAGGCGCCACGGCTCCTTCAAATATCGAAAGGGAATGATCGGGGATTACCAGGTCGGGGTCTATTCCAAGAATTTTTCCAAATCCTTCGCATTTTCTACATGCACCGTAAGGGTTATTGAAGGAAAAAAAGTTGACGGTAGGTTCTTCAAATATTATCCCGTCGGCTTCAAATGATTCGCTGAAATCATACTTTTCATCATCAATTATAATAAAACATCTTCCTTCACCTTCGAAAAAGGCAGTTTGAATAGAATCTGTCAAGCGAAATAGAAAATCCTCATCATTTTTTTTAACTGAATCCCTATCGATGATAATTTCTATATCCTCATGCTTGGGCTTTTCGCCCTTTTCTATCAATTCTTCTATAAACCATATTTCCTTTTCTTTAAGCCTTACTCTTGTATAGCCTTTAGACAAAAGAATTTTAAGCTCATCAGAAATGTTCCTATTCTTACGCTTTATAAGTGAGGTGGTAATTACAAATCGCTCGCCCTCATACCTTGCTTGAATAAAATCAACAACATCTTCAATATTGTGCTTTTCTACGATTTCACCTGAAATAGGAGAATAAGTTTTCCCAATTCTGGCAAAAAGCAATTTCATATAATCGTAAATCTCGGTACTGGTTCCGATTGTTGAGCGAGGATTTTTAGTACTTACTTTTTGTTCGATAGCTATAGCAGGAGCAACGCCTTTTATATAATCCACTTCGGGTTTTTCCATTCTTCCTAAAAATTGTCGGGCATAGGAAGAAAGACTTTCAACATACATGCGTTGACCCTCTGCAAACAAGGTATCGAAAGCTAATGAAGACTTTCCTGAACCAGATACACCTGTTATCACCACAAGTTTATTTCTTGGAATTGCTACATCCAGCGATTTTAAGTTGTTTACTCTTGCGCTTTTAATGATGATAAAATCCTTAGGATCAAGGCTTTCTAATGATTTTTTCGCTTTTATTGCAGTTTCTGTCATGTAAGATTTAAGCTAAATTCGATCTTGATTTTGCAAATGAACAAAAAATAAAGACTTGACATTGTCATTTTGTTTGATCACCTTTGGAATTGATCTAAATTATTTAACCCTAAAAATACTCTATGATATAAAGCTCTACGTTACCAATTTGTGACATACGAGATGAAAAACTATCAAATAGAAGATTCAAAACTCCTTTCCTTATATAAGAACGGTGATGAAGAGGCTTTTAAGATATTACTAGAGAAACACAAGAATAGGGTTTATACCACCATTTTTCTTATTGTAAAAGATCGCTATGTAGCGGAAGACCTGTCTCAGGACGTGTTTATCAAAGTCGTAAAGACTATTAAAAATGGTAAATACAATGAAGAGGGAAAATTTCTGCCATGGTTATTGCGAATAAGTCATAATCTTGCCATCGATTATTTTAGAAAGCAAAAACGCAATCCAACCATCATTACAGAGGAAGGAGGCAATATTTTTAACTCTTTGGCATTCGCTGAAGACTCAATTGAGTCATTAAGTATAAATAAAGAGACCCATAAGAAAATAAGAGAGCTAATTAAGACGTTACCTAGAGCACAGAGGGAAGTATTAATTATGCGACACTTTACCGACATGAGTTTCAAAGAAATAGCAGAGGCTACTGATGTCAGCATAAATACTGCCCTAGGCAGAATGAGATATGCCTTAATAAATCTCAGAAAAAAGCTGAAACAACATAACATAGCCTATGATCAAAACAATTACCCAAGATGAATTAATTAAATATGTCTATGGCGAAACGAATGCCGAAGAGAATGAGCAAATTGAAATTTCGTTGAGTCTGGATGAAGAGTTGAAAAACGACCTTTCGGATTTTACTTTTATTAAGAATGAAATTAAGAAGATAGACCTTTCTCCGTCACAAAGAATGGTGGATAATTTGATCTTCTTTTCGAAAAACTACAGCGCTTAGACATATTATTTGCACATTGTAATCCTCATGGCTTTATCTTTGATAAACTGTCATGAGGATTTTATTTTTTCATCAATTTTACAAAACTCCCGAAGAAGGGGGCGGAATTCGCTCATATTATATCGTAAACTCCCTTGTCAATCGCGGTCACGAAGTCATTTTAGTCACTTCTAAATCAAATTCTGAAAAAATTCAATCCGAAAAAACAAATTCAGCATTTGAAAAACCTAATCTGAAAATCATTAGACTTCCAGTGTCATGGAGCAATTCCATGTCTTTTTATCAAAGAATAAAATCTTTCTTCCGATTTCTATGGCTAGCCAAAGAAGAATCTAAAAAGCATGAATTTGATATGGTTTATGCCATAAGTGTTCCACTTACTACCGGTTTGTTAGCGATCTGGACTAAAAAACCATTTGTCTTTGAAGTTGGAGATCTTTGGCCTGCTGTACCGATTCAAATGGGTATTCTCAGAAACCCTGTGCTGAAATATTTGAGTTTTAGACTTGAAAAAAAAATCTACAAAAAAGCAGAGCTGATTATTTCTCTTTCAAGTGACATCCAAAATCATATTTATCAGAAATGGCCAAATACGCCGAATATAATAACTGAGAATTTTGCCGATCTGGAATTATTTAACAGGAATAAAAAACCAAATAACTCCGCGCTTGAGATTAACTCTGATCACGGTTCAAAGATAATCTGCACCTATATTGGTACAGCGGGAATTGCAAACGATTTGATGCAAATGGTGAACTTAGCTAAGCTCGCCGAAAAGAAATTTCCCAGGATACAGTTTTACATAATGATCTCCGGAAAAGAAGAAATGCAAATAAAGAAAGCTGCTCCTGGAAATATGAGCTTTATCGATTATGGCTCTAAGGATCAGGTGTCAGAACTGCTTGCAATTAGTGATTTTAACTTTGTCTGCTATGCTCAGCATTCCTTATTGGGTACAGGCTCTCCGAATAAGTTTTTTGATGGACTTGCTGCAGGATGTATTACATTGATAAATGTCCCTGGTTGGATAAATGAATTGATTCAAGCTGAAGATTCCGGTTTATTTTGGGATATAGAAAAAAATGAAGAATTGCTTGATGAAATGTTGAATCTTCATTCTGATTCTATTAAAATTCAGCAAATGAAAATTAATTCTAAGAAATTAGCGGAGCGATTTGACAAGGATCTTCTATGCAAAAAAATAGTTGATCAGGTTGAAATGAGATTCAGAACCCGCTAAAAGCTTTAGTCTAATAATCAATTAGAATCAACTTTTCAAAATTGAATTTGCTAGTTTCTTTCTAATTTTATGAGAAAATGCATTGGTGTGGTGTACATAAAATGTATCCACTTTCTTAGATAAAGGCAGGCTTTTTATTAATTGTCAAATAAGAATTAAGAATGAAATTCGAGAGTGCAAAAGACAAACTAATTGGTATTTCCATCTTTTTAATAAATGTTTTTTTGACTGGAGTAATGGGTTTAATTCTGCTTAAAGGAGACATGGGTATTGGCATAATATTTCCCATAGTTCTACTTCTGGCTGTTATTGGACTTTTGTTTTGGTTGTATTTCGGAACCTATTACAAACTTTCAAAAGAAGAAGGATTTACTTATAGAAATGGTCCTTTTAAAGGACAAATAAGTATTGACCGAATAACTGAAATTGTAAAAGGGAAAACTATTTGGGTAGGGTTTAAACCGGCTACTGCTAAAAATGGACTAGTTATAAAGTATGACAAGTTTAATGAAATTTACATCTCACCTAAAACTAATGAAACCTTCATATCGAAAATTTTGGAGTTAAATAAGGAGATTAGAATATCAGAATAGAGTCAAGTCAAGCTGACCTCAATTAATCAAAAAATAGTCGATTATTTCAAAATATGATTCTTCTATTGACAATAATAGAAAAATATATCATTGATAATTAATGCCTTAAGCTCTATTACTATTTTTATAGTTGTATAATTATAATTATAGTCATATTTTGGCTGAATGAAAGACTTAACAAAGGCTGAAGAGCAGGTAATGCGCATTTTGTGGAAACTTGAAAAAGCTTTTCTTAAAGATGTTGTGGAGGCTTTCCCTGAACCAAAACCAGCTTATACCACAGTTTCAACAGTTATGCGCGTTTTAGTTTCTAAAAAATTTATAGGATTCAAGAGCTATGGAAAAGTACATGAATACTTTCCTTTGGTTAGCAAAAAAGTGTATTTCGGCGAACACATTAACGGAGTAATACGAAAATTCTTTGATGGCTCAGCCAATCAGTTTGCTTCCTTTTTTGCTGATAATCAAAATCTTGACTTAAAAGAACTGGAGAATATTCGAAATATGATCGACGAAAAAATTGACCAATTAAAGAAAGATAATGACTGAGTTATTTTTATATTCTGTTAAGGTTGCGGCTGTGTTTAGCGCTCTTGTAATGTGTTATCATTTCTATTTAAGAAGGTTAAGTTTTCACTTTACCAATAGGGTTTTACTTCTTCTATTTATCCCAATTTCACTGTACCTCCCATTATTAGAATTTGGAACACTTTATAATTTTTCTAATTCTAATGAATTTCAGAGTCCTTTTTTAAATGAAGCTTCTAGCTATAGTTCAGAAATCTTTAAAAATGAAATAATAGAATCAGGAAATGGATTTCTATACTATTTGTCCTTATTTTATCTTTTGGGTCTTGTAGTTTTTCTATTAATTTTTTTAATCAACCTGCTAAAGATTCTTTGGTTAGTAAAAAATTCTTCATTATCCAATCTGTCCAATATTCGAAGGCATGACAACAACGAGTATCACATTTTTTCCTTCTTCAAATGGATCTTTATTTCAAATAATCAAGACCTTGATGTTTCTCATCCAATTATTCTTCATGAAGAAGCTCATATCAAATATTGGCACAGCATAGATATAATACTTGCCGAACTATTCTTTGTTTTTACTTGGTTCAATCCATTCCTACTAACCTATAGGAAAAATCTCAAGGAAATACATGAATATCAAGCAGATGAATACGTCCTTAATCAGGGCATAGATAAAATCGAATATCTTGAAATCATAAAAAGAGCAATACTAGAAAAGCAAGAGATAGCCTTTTCAAGTACATTTTGGAGTTCAAATATAAAATCACGAATCACTATGATTACAAAAAACAAAAACAAAAGCAGATCTTATTTTCGCTATCTATTGGTCATACCAATTGCAATAACGATGGTTTTCATAATGTCCGGTTTTACCGGTTCAGAGCCTTCCATTTTCCCAATAAAAAAAGCTCATTTCAAAAAGATCTCTTCTCCTTTTGGAGTAAATAGAAAGACGCCTTATTCTGATGAAACTCAAATGCATGGAGGCATTGATATCGCCGCTGAACTGGGTACTGAAGTTTTGGCTACAGGTTCCGGTAAAATAATTAAATCAAAGGATGAAGGTAAATGGGGAAACCTAATTATAATTGATCATGGAAATGGAATACAGACTTGGTATGCTCATCTTAATGATTTAGTCGTTGAGGAAGGTGATATTGTGGACAAAGGGGATATAATAGCCCATGTGGGAAATACCGGGCAATCTACTAACCCACATTTGCACTATGAAGTAAGAAAATCAGGAGAAAGAGTGGACCCCCAGCTTTTTTACAAAATGGCCGAATAAAAATTCATTCTAATCAAATCCCTAATACCAAAGGAAATTCCTTCAAGGTATTAGGGATTTCTATTTGATTTTAAATCTGATCAAGTTTAATATCCAGACGGTCCAATACAAAACCTTTTTCTTTGGCATTTAATGCTTCAGATTCCTTTTTTAATTCTGAATGGATAAAAGCCTTGTCTTTGATTATTGAGGTTTCAAAACCATATTCTTTCGCCTCCAACAAATAATCGTAAGGTCCCTTATTAGATATAAGCTTGACAAATATTGGAGCGGTTTCCAAAACAATAAAAAGTAAGATGATAAAGAAATTTGCCCACCATATGGCATCACTCTTATTGCTTAATCTATCCATCGCCTCCAATCGAGCAGCCGGACCACCTATTTCAGCCTTTTCAAGTGTGGCTAAATCCATTCTCTGAGAAGAGTCAAGCAATTGAAGGTTAGCATAATTTTCATCGATAAGCTTCAGGTTTTTATCTTTTAGAACCTCCAGCTCCCTATCCACTCTATCGGCATCCGCTTTTTTGATCTTATAAATAGGCCCGGCGTTTCTTAAACCCGTACCACCTGTGCCATCGGCTTCTTTTTGAGCCTTTTCTGTCAGTTCATCTCTTTGAACCGTCTTTTCATCTATTTCAGATTTCAGGACCTCAATGGATGCATTTATTCTTGCTCTATCATTTACATACTTCTCCTTTAAAAAATTTTCCTGATCTGTTCGCAATTCCTGATTCATATTGATGAGTTCTGAATTAATCTCCTTTTCAAATATTTTGAGCTCCAATGGTTTTGCAATTACAATGGAGATCAGCACAGCTAAGAAAATTCTGGGTAATGCCAGATAAAACTCATTTAGAGCCTTTTCTTTTTTGCGCATACTGGATACGATAAATCTGTCTAGATTGAAAATCATTAAGCCCCAAATCAATCCAAAGACAATAGACAGAATGACACCGTCGAAAACAGTGTAAAGCGCATAGCCTGAAGCTAAGGCAGCGAATAATCCTGTAAAGAAAATTGTGGCGCCAATTCCAACATATTTTTCGGAATCTGTTTCAGCTTTTTTGAGCAAAGCAGTATTGACTCCGGCGCAATACCAGAAGAATAATTTAACCTTATGCATAATAATTTGACCTCGTTGACATGAATATCATGAAAACGCGTGACTATATCACATATTTATTTATAAGTGGAAATAATTTATGATGAGCTGTGAAATCTGCGAGGAGTCTGCAGGATTTTATCTTGATGGATTATACCCGGATAGTCTGAATATTTTTTGAGCATCCGTTTCGGCCATAAGTGCTTGCAGGCTTATGTCATTTTTTTCCATATAGGACTTGACAATTTCATAACCTATCCATCTCCCGACACGGCCCGGACAATCAGGTTCAATTTCGACAGTCTTTGGTCTTTCGCTCGTATACTTTTGATTTTCCATCCTGTTTGTCTCAAATAAAAGACCGTGCTCAATAAAGTAGGACCAAAGTACTTTTTCCTTATCCTGGAAATAAGAAATATCATCATAGGTAAAACCGAGATTCTGAGCATCAGAAATATCATGCACCATTTTACTTAAAAAATAATGCGCTTTGCCATAATATATCATATCGGCAACTAGCGTCTGATCATCATGATTGGTTTCATTATAAAAATTTGATATTCCCAAACCAATAAACATGGGCACCAAATTCTCAGGTGTGTATCTGTCGAGAATATACTGAGGATCATTTTGAACATACATGGCTTCCGGACCAACAAAATAGTCTAAGCCAATTATGATATGCTTCGGACTAATGATGATATCCAATGGAGATAAAAAAGCCGTAAATATGGTATTCACTTCAGGAGCAGTGAAATTCGGGTAATAGTATTTCACATGCTGAAACAAATGATACAGCTCATTTTCCCAAGGCTTGAAATCTTTGTAAATACTTTGTACTTGATTATAAAAAACGTTGACACTGGAATCCTGAATTCTTTGATACAACATATCACTTAGAACTCGGGAATTAGGTAACTTTTCTAGTTCCAGATAGACATTAAATACTTCTTGATAATTGGTAATAATAGAATCAACCTCCTGCTCAGAAGTAGAGTTGAAGAGCATACGATCCAAACGATTTATCTCCAGATCAAGCTCTACATCATCGTGATCGACTTCCCCTTCGGTGAATGAGTCACAAGAAGAAATAAAAAAGAAAAGGAAAAGAAAATAATATAAGAACCTACGATTAGGCTTCCAGATTAATCTCTTCTCCATTTTTATTGAATATTTTATAGGTAACCAGCGGTAATGACGTATCTCTGATCAATTTTATCTTAGACTTTGTCTTCATAGCCAATCGCATTCTTTTCGACATCATGCCTTTAGTGAAATAAGCATGTAAATATGGATGCATTGCCACACTGATGGAAGACTCATTCTGACTCTTCAATATTCTTTCAATATTTTCCTCAATCTGATCCGCAACAGCAATTGAGGGTGATATCTGACCTGTTCCCATACAAGTAGGGCATTGCTCTCTTGTAGTGATATTCATTTCAGGTCTAACACGCTGTCTGGTGATTTGCATCAAACCAAATTTTGAAAGAGGTAATACGGTCGATTTCGACTTATCACCTTTCATTTCAGCTTTCATCGTTTCGTAGACTTTTTTACGATTTTCTGCTTTTCGTAAATCAATAAAATCTATTACGATGATTCCACCCATATCGCGAAGTCTTAATTGACGTGCCAATTCCTTAGCTGCTTCAATATTAACCTTCAAGGCAGTGTCTTCTTGGTTTTCTCCGGAGTTCGATTTATTTCCTGAGTTTACGTCAATTACATGTAAAGCTTCAGTGTGCTCAATAATAAGATAACCTCCTCCTTGAAGAGCTACCGACCTACCAAATAGTGTTTTCAGTTGCTTTTCAATTCCAAAGGATTCAAATATTTTAACCTTGTTATTATAGAGCTTAACAATTTTTTCCTGTTCAGGTGAAATTCGCTTTACAAAAGATTTTACTTCCTGATACAATTCTTTGCTATCCACAACTATTGAATCAAAAGTATGATTCAAAACATCCCGAAGTATTGCCGAGGCACGATTCACTTCTCCGATTACTTTTAGCGGCGGCTTAGCTGTTTGAATAGCTTTAAAACCTTGCTCCCAAGTGCTTAAGATATTTCTTAAATCAGCGTCAAGTTCTGCAACTTCTTTTCCCTCTGCTACTGTTCTTACAATTACACCGAAGTTATCCGGCTTGATTGATTCAAGCAGACGACCAAGTCGTTTTCGCTCTTCTCTGTTTACAATTTTTCTTGAAACATTTACGGAATTTGCAAAAGGAACCAGTACTACAAATCTTCCGGGAAATGATAGCTCACATGACAGTCTGGGACCTTTAGTAGAGATGGGTTCTTTTGCAATTTGAACCAACACTCTCTGCCCTTTTTTCAGGACATCATTCATCTTTCCGAACTTATTTATATCCGGAAGAATTTTGATGCCTCCAAGTTTATGTGTGGCGTTTTTATTTGACAGTGCCCTCTGCATAAATCTATCCAGGGTACTGAATTTGGGGCCTAAATCATGGTAATGTAAAAAGGCGTCTTTTTCGTGGCCAACATCAACAAATGCAGCATTTAAGCCCGGAACGACTTTCTTAACAGTTCCGAGATAAATATCACCTACATTAAATTGATTGTCCGTTTTCTCATGATGAAACTCAACGAGTTTTTTGTCCTCGATTAATGCTATTCGAGATCCTTCATGAGCCGCATTAATGAATAATTCGTTACTCAATTTTGAAGGAATTTAGATGTGAGAATAAGAGCTGTTTTAATGGCACAGCCTAAAACCAAACAAAATAAGATTACTTCTTCTTATGTCTGTTTTTTCTCAATCTTTTCTTCCTTTTGTGAGTTGCGATTTTATGTCTTTTTCTTTTCTTTCCGCAAGGCATAATAAAAATGTTTTATAGTTCTTCTAACAATGTATTAATGGAAGCTTGCACTTCCGGATCAGGATCAAGAGCAGATGCTTTTTCCAAAACTTTTATCGCTCTATCAACTTCTCCTGTTTCTTTCAAACACAGTCCCAAATAATACCAAGCTCTAACATTAGAACTATCTATTTGAGTAAGTTTGACGAATCTTTCGATTCCTTTATCATATTGGCCGGACTGAATTGAAAGTATCCCTAAATTGAATATTGCGTCAATATTATCGGGATCCTGTTCCAATATTTCACGAAGCATCATTATCCCTTTCATCGGGGCTTCTGACACAACATAAGTCATGGCCATTTTATTCATTAAATCAAATCGCCGAGGCTGCTCTTCCAGCAAGCCTTCCATGAGCTCCCTCGCTTGGGTTCCCATTTTACCGGCATCATCCATATTCAGAGAAAAAGTCATGGCCTCATAATAAATATCAGCTAGACTTTCTTTGTTTTCAGATGTCTCATTTAGCTCAAGAGCCTGCTTTCCGAATATGATGGCATTGTCAAAATCACGCATCTCAGAATAGGCCTGCGCCAAAGAGTCCGCAAAGATAGACTTTTTTTTATTATTTTCTGCAAGCTCGTATACCCTTTTAAATTTTTCAACCTTTGACTCATTTACCGAATCTGATAAAATTGAATGAGGGCTGTGGGCGTCTTTTTCAGAAGATATCGAATCTCCATCATTAGTCTCTAATTCTGCAATTTCTTTAGCATCATTATCGATAATGATTTTTGGGAGCGAGTATAAAAATACTAGCAGGAGAATCGCAGCTCCAATTAGAAGCCACTGTTTTTTATTCATTTTAATTAATTGGCGTTAGCCCTTTTAACCTTATCGCTTTTTTTCACTTGCTCTACAAATGATTTTGAAGGTTTAAATGAAGGGATATAGTGCTCATCAATAATGATCGCGGTATTTTTGGAAATATTTCTAGCAACTTTTTTTGCTCTTTTTTTATTTACAAAACTTCCAAATCCTCTTACGTAAACATTGTGTCCTTCGACCATAGAATCCTTCATAACCTTAAAGAAAGCCTCAATAGATATTTGCACATCCGCCTTCTCAATTCCGGTCTTCTCAGCTATCTCATTTATTACATCTGCTTTAGTCACAACTTTGTCTTTTAGTGATTCTCAAAAAATTAGGTGGCAAAGGTAATTGCTAGTCCCTATTTTTGAAAACCAATATGAAAGAAAATGGATTATTTTAATATTCGATATACCAAAATGGCCATTGTGAATGAGTGAATTAGATTTTTTAACTAAAGAAATACAAAAATGGTATCTCAATAACAAGCGTCAATTGCCATGGAGAGACACTAAAGACCCTTATAAAATCTGGTTGTCGGAGATTATCTTGCAACAGACACAGGTCGTCCAAGGTCTGCCTTACTATGAAAAGTTTGTAAGTAAATATCCGGAGGTTCAGGATTTGGCTCAAGCACCGGAGGATCAATTGTTAAGAGACTGGCAGGGATTGGGATATTATTCAAGAGCAAGAAATCTGCACCATTCAGCCAAATATATAAGTGCTGATCTAAATGGTGATTTTCCTAGATCCTATAATGAGATTATTAAATTAAAAGGTGTGGGCGCTTATACGGCGGCTGCGATAGCTTCATTTGCATTTAAGGAATCAAAAGCGGTTGTCGACGGCAATGTCATCCGTGTCATCTCGCGACTATTCGCCGTCGAGGAGCCGGTAGACCAAAGTTTGGGGCAAAAAAAGATCCAAGTTCTGGCCACAGAAATAATTGATTCTAAAAATCCGGATATTCATAACCAAGCCATGATGGAACTGGGAGCGATGATTTGCACTCCTAAAAGTCCAAAATGCGACATCTGCCCTCTGAATAATAACTGTGATGCATTTTCTCAATCCAGACAAAACGTATTTCCGGTAAAAACTAAAAAAATTAAATCAAGGGATCGCTATTTCAACTATTTGGTTCTTATTGCACAGGATAAAATTTCATTAAAAAAAAGAGAGGGAAAGGATATTTGGCAAAATTTGTATGATTTTCCAGTGCTTGAATATGAAAAAGATGTGGAAGAGAAATATTTATTACAAGATAAATCAATCGGAGAATTGATTAAAAGGGGGTTTAGCATTGAGAAAATCACTCCTTATCAAAAACACCTGCTTTCACACCAACGAATTTGGGCTAAATTCCTAATTTTGCAGAGCAATCAAGTAAATGATATCGAAATCACCGATCTATTTGAGAGTGCTTCCTTCTTTACTTATGAAGAAAGCAAAGATTTGGGCAAGCCGATATTAATTGTTAATTTTTTGAAGAAATATATTTATTAGAAGCTTATGGCAGGTGTTAACAAAGTAATTTTAGTTGGAAATTTGGGGAAAGACCCTGAAGTAAGATATCTGGAGAGCGGCTCAGCTGTAGCCAATGTAACGCTTGCAACTACTGAAACCTACAAGGATAAAAACGGCAATAGAGTGGATAACACTGAATGGCATGATCTTGAAATGTGGGAAGGTCTTGCAAAAATTGCTGAGCAATACCTAAAGAAGGGAAGCTCGATTTATGTTGAGGGCAAAATTAAGTCTGACACTTGGCAAGATGATCAGGGAAATAATCGAAAAAGAACGAAAATTCGTGTTTTAAACATGACAATGCTTGGCGGAAGAAGTGATTCTAGTGATAACTCTTCATCTCCTTCTCAAGCTCAAAGTCAAGCCCCTAGAGCTGAAAGTCCGAAAAAAGAAGTGAGCCCTGCTGATATAAACCAAGGAGCCTCCGATGACGCCGATGATCTACCATTCTAAAATATGTTTAATCAACCCAATATCTTTTGGAAGGAAGTAGTTTAGACCCCGGTCCGGAACAGTTCCTGATCAATTTCGGCCAAGTACTCCTTGAAATTGATCTCTTTTTCCTTGGATTTAATATTCTGACAATTCTTATCCTATTGTTGGCTTCAGCCATAATTTCAGGATCTGAAGTAGCATTTTTCTCATTGCCGAAAAGTGTGCTGGGAGAATTGTATTTCAGTGATAAAAAAACTGATAAACGTATATTGGAATTACTTAATCGCCCTCAGCGTTTACTCGCTACGATTCTGATATTGAATAATTTTGTCAATGTTAGCTTGGTTATTTACTCAACCTACCTCGTTTGGTTCTATTTTCCGGAAGAAGGTAATAGCGGAACAATTTTAGCAGCACTTACCTTTGTTATTACATTCCTGATTGTATTTGTCGGCGAGCTTACGCCAAAAGTATATGCAAATAGAAATAACCTCAGTTTTTCAAGGTTCAGTTCCAGCATTTTATATGTTTCCAGTATTTTTTTGAGTCCTTTATCATTTCTTTTAACTCAAAGTTCTTCGTTCATTGAAAAGCGAGTTCATCGAAAAGGATTTAATGTATCAGTAGATAAATTACACCGAGCTCTTGAATTAACAGCCAGTGAAGATACTACCGACGAGGAAAAAGAAATTCTCAAAGGAATTTTGAATTTTGGACAGATTACTGCCAAACAGATAATGAAGTCCAGAATGGAAATTCTCGCACTGGATGAAGAAATAAATTACCATGAGCTTCTGGATATTGTAAATAAAAATGGCTATAGTCGTATGCCCGTTTTTAAGGAAACCGTGGATGATATCCAGGGTGTCTTGTATATTAAGGATCTTTTGCCTCACATTGATGAAGAGGATAATTTTGAATGGCAGAAATTGGTAAGAAAAGGTTTCTTTATTCCAGAAACTAAGAAAATTGATGATCTGCTCAGAGATTTTCAAGAGAAACGAGTTCATCTAGCTGTAGTCGTTGATGAGTATGGCGGTACTGCCGGATTGGTAACACTTGAAGATGTAATCGAAGAAATTGTAGGAGAATTCAATGATGAATTCGACGATGAGGATAAAACCTTTATAAAAGAGAATGAAAGCCTTTATACCTTCTTGGGTAAAACTCCGTTAAATGATTTTTGTCGAGCCCTGGATATTGAACTGAATTTGTTTGAGGATGTAAAAGGAGAAAGCGAGTCGCTTGGTGGCCTCTTACTTGAAATGTTTTCACATTTACCCAAAGTGGGCGAAAAAATAAATTTTAAGCAATTTCAATTTACTATTGTTGCCGTTGATCTTAAAAAAATTAAGAAAGTCAAGGTTGAAGTCCTTGAAGAATCCGCAATCAATGATCAAGAGAGTTTTTCAGATTAGCATTATTTCTTTAATCATTCTTGGCTGTGAAAGCGATTTTACACCCAAACAAAAAGGCTATAATCGGATAGATTTGCCAGAACACAGCTATGATACTTTAGCTGATCAATATCCATATACATTTTTGGTGTCTAAAGAAGCGGAGGTACGCCAGCACAGCTCACCATATGCTACCAAAGATTGGATTGACATCGAATATTATGATTACAATGCTGATGTTCAAATTACATATATTCCTATTGAGAGTAGTGAGATGTTTCAAAGTCTGGTAAATGATGCCTATAAATTAACTTCGAAGCATCAAGCAAGAGCAACCGCAATTGATCGTGTGGAAATTACAACAGATAATGGCCAGTCTGCTACGATATTTGAATTAGAAGGCGAGGTTCCAAGTCAAATGCAATTCTATGTAACTGATAGTACAAAAAACTTTCTTCGGGGTGCCATCTATTTTAAAACAGCTACGAAAAATGATTCCCTGGCTCCTATTATTGAATTCATCAAAGAAGATGCTTTGGTATTGATCAACACCCTAGAGTGGAAAAATTAAATTTCAATAATAATTTCTCTTAGTCCTTCGGTCATATAAGAAATGATTTCCCCATTTTCATCGCTATAAATGAAATATACCATCAAATCATTGGCTTGAGATAATTCTATCGCTTCCTCAACACCCATAACCATAAATGCTGTTGCATAAGCATCTGCAGTCATACAGTCTTCTGCAAAAACTGATGCGCTAAGCAAAGTATGACTTACGGGATAACCCGTTTTTGGATTAATAGTATGAGCGTACTTTACACCTTCTTTGATATAGAAGTTTCGGTAATTCCCCGAAGTTGCTAATGACAGGTTTTCAAGTTTGACTGTGGCTTTAAGATTTTTCCCATCTTCATTATAATTCGGGTTATCGATGCCAATTAACCAGATGCTTCTCTTATTATTTTTCCCTCTGCATCGTACCTCGCCTCCGATTTCTACCATATAATTTTTAATCCCTCTATCTTCCAGATATTCTCCTACCACATCAACTCCATAACCTTTGGCAATAGCTGAAAAGTCCAACATAACGCCTTCATGATCTTTACTTAAAGAACTTTCGTTGAATTCAATATGCTCAAAACCCACAAATTTCATTAAGGAATCAATATCCGTAGAGTCAATATTATCGCTGTTTTTAAAACCAAAGCCCCAGGCATTGACTAATGGCATAACAGTTGGATCAAAGGCGCCTTCACTATTTTCATAGATCTCCTTGCTTTTATTTAAGACCGGTAAAAAATAATCGCTCTTAAAATCAATGTTTTGGGTTTTATTGAAAGTAGAGATTTCAGAATCCGGAATATAGGTTGAAAGCGATTGATTAAAATCTACAAGAAGTTTATCTATTTCATTCTTATAATCGATCTTTTTATCATCAATATATTTGATATGATAAGTAGTGCCCATGGTAGCACCCTCGATTTCAATATAAGTCTGTGCTTTTTTAGATTCTCTATATTGATATACGATCAATACCAATACAATTAATACTATTGGATAAATCGCGCTCTTTTTCCAATTTGGTTTTCTTTGGGTCATCTTAAATGGAAACGATAATACGGTTTAAATTGTAAATTGCGACAAAGTTATTCATTAATGCGGGAAGATTATATTCAGGGTGACAAAGATCATCTGAGCCAGGAAGACAAGGAGCTAGAAAAAGCATTGAGACCTTTAAGTTTTGATGACTTTCAGGGTCAGGAAAAGATTATTGAAAATCTTAGAATTTTTGTTGGCGCAGCAAAGATTCGAAAAGAGTCCCTTGATCATGTATTACTTCACGGCCCTCCGGGACTAGGAAAGACTACCCTTTCGCATATTATCGCCAATGAGCTTAATTCCAACCTGAAGATTTCCTCAGGACCGGTTTTGGATAAGCCGGGAGATTTAGCAGGACTGTTAACTAATCTCGAGCCATACGATGTCCTTTTTATCGATGAGATCCACAGATTAAATCCTGTTGTGGAAGAATATCTTTATTCTGCAATGGAAGATTACCGCATTGATATCATGCTTGATTCTGGACCTTCCGCAAGATCTGTTCAAATAGAGTTGAATCCTTTTACACTGATTGGTGCCACAACGCGCTCAGGCTTATTAACTGCGCCCCTAAGAGCTCGTTTTGGTATTACATCAAGACTTGATTATTATGATACTGAATTACTCACAAAGATCATCAAGCGTTCTTGTGGGATTCTAGATACAGAATACGATGATAGTGCTGCGGGTGAAATAGCAAGCAGAAGTAGAGGTACCCCAAGAATTGCAAATAATCTTTTGAGAAGAACGCGGGATTTCGCCTTGGTAAAAGGTAAAGGAAAAGTGACCGTAGACATTGCCAGAATGGCTTTGGAAGCATTAAATGTAGATAAAGCAGGTTTGGACGAGATGGATAATAGAATCCTAAAAACCATTATAGAAAAATTTAATGGTGGGCCGGTTGGTATTTCTACCATTGCTACCGCTTGTGGTGAGGAAATGGAAACCATCGAAGAAGTATATGAGCCATTTCTTATCAAAGAAGGTTATTTGAAACGCACAGCCAGAGGAAGAGTGTGCACAGATCTTTCCTTTAAACATCTGGGCATTATACCTCCAACTTCCACCCGGGATCTATTTAGTTAATGGATTCATTCCAAAAAAAAGCCAGAGCGGAATTAGTAAAAAATCTAGCCCGAAAAGCCGGTTTTGATGATTGCGGAATTTCAGAATCAGGATTTTTAGCAGAAGAAGCTCCTCGATTAGAAGAATGGTTAAAAAAAGGACAGCATGGTGAAATGTCCTGGATGGAAAATTGGTTTGACAAAAGACTGGACACAAGAAAACTCGTTGAGGGTTCAAAAAGTGTAATCACTGTTATATTAAATTACTTTCCTGAAGAAGAGCAGAATCCAAAAAGCTATAAGATTTCCAAATACGCTTATGGCAAAGACTATCATTTCGTAGTCAAAGAGAAACTTCAGACATTTTATTATTCGATTAAAAAGGAAATCGGCGAAATTAACGGAAGAATGTTTGTGGACTCCGCTCCTGTTATGGACAGAGCTTGGGCCAAAAAAAGTGGTTTGGGTTGGATAGGTAAGCATACTTTGATGATAACAAAATCTTCGGGTTCTTACTTTTTTATAGGGCATATCATATCTGACTTAGAATTACAAAGCGATAATGAGATCCCGGATTACTGTGGAGATTGTACAAGATGTATTGATGCTTGCCCTACCGATGCCATTTCTTCACCTTATTGGCTTGATGCAAGTAAATGCATTTCCTATTTGACCATTGAGCTTAAATCTGAAATCCCTGATGCGTTTCAAGGAAAAATGAAAGACTGGATTTTTGGATGTGACATTTGTCAAGATGTTTGTCCTTGGAATCGATTTTCTAAAAAGCATAATGTAGAAGAGTTCAAACCCCTCAATGCTTTGCTCGGAATGAATAAAAGTGATTGGGAGAACCTTGATGCCAGTCAGTTTGCTGAGCTATTTCCAAAGTCAGCGGTAAAGAGAACCAAGTTCAAAGGTTTGAAAAGGAATATTGATTTTGTCACCATTCCGTCACTCCAAGACGAAACAGAGTGAAGTTCTTGGAGTCTCCTTAAACTATAGTGAGATTCCAGTGACGCGCACTGGAATGACGAATACCTTGTAGCTGCCTAAATAAAAGCGTCACTCCAAGACGAAACAGAGTGAAGTTCTTGGAGTCTCGGGGTCTACTCCTCCCCTGTCCTATTCTTATAATTCGCTAAAAGAAAAGCTCCATTGCCAAGACAAGCGATACTCATTGTCCAGAATACCACTATTCGTCTGGTTTTTTCAGGTGAATCTTCTCTGGCATAAGACTTCATGGCCATATTAGCCGTCATGATTCCAAACAATAGGCTTAGTAAAGCTGAGAAATAATAGGAGCGAATATTCCTTCCGAGACCGATGCTCAGAAATATAAAAATCACACCAATAAAAGGGCCGATAAATGCAGTGGGTGGTCTTTCAGGATTCAAAAAATAACTTGATAATCCGGCAAGAATCATAATAAGCCCGGCGAGTCTTTGGATGTTTTTATTCATAATAGATTTTAGAACTAAACCTTGAATTCAGCCCTTTGTTTTAACTTATAGTACTGAATGCACGAATAAGGATATCCTTATGACTACGCCCAAAATGAATAAAACACCATCTTCTAAATTCTTCTAATCTTTCAGTAATGATGTTTCGGATGGCCTTTAATAATTCTCTTTCGAAAAGCGCGCTGTCGAAGCTCACCTTTTTCAAAATAGTTTTACTGTATTCCAACATTTTCGTATGACGTTTTGGTCTAATTTAAACGCAAGCATTACTGTCATATTACAATTTATTAAATTTGTATTTGCAAATTCAATTATGGAGGTAAGAATGCGCTATTTCAGTTATATAATATTACTAAATTTTATGGTATTTGCCGCAAATATTATTCAAGCGGCACCAGGGGACTTTCGCATAGAATTAGGCAGAAATAGTATTGCTCAAAATCAGGTATATACTATCAAACTGGTTCTTGAAAACGAGAATTTTAAGTCCTATTCTGATTTTCCCGAAATTCCCGGTTTTCAAAAAAGAGGTACTTCCTCAAGTACAAATACTACAATTGTTAATGGTAAAATGTCTGTGACCACCAGCATCACACAAAATTACTATCCAACTCAGCAAGGCACATTTACTTTATCGCCATTTAATATGCAGGTGAATGGCAAAACTGCAAGTTCCAATGGAACAAAAATTACCGTTGGCCCTCCTGTACAAAACCAGCGCCGCCGCGATCCTTTTGCCTGGGATCCTTTTGACGATTTCTTTGATCAGGGCAGAAGCAATATTGAATATGTTGACGTGAAAGCCGACGCCTTTTTTGCCATAACCACTGATAAAACGGAGGTTTACCGCGGTGAGGGTTTTAATCTGACCGTAGCTTTTTACGTAGCTCAGAATAATAAAGCTCAAATGCGATTCCCGGGAGATATTGGAAATCAGCTCAGCGAGATAATTAAGGAAATAAAGCCAGCAAATGTCTGGGAAGAAAACTTTGGAATAAGTGAGATTATTCGAAAGCCTGTAAGTTTAAATGGCAAAAATTATGACCAGTATATTTTATTCCAATCATCTTATTTTCCCCTCAACGAAAAAGACATCGTTATCCCTCCATCAAAGTTGAGAGTTATAAAATATAAGGAAGCAAAAACCAGAAGCTTCTTTGGATCACCACGTCAGGAAGATGATGCCATTTTCGAATCCAAGAAAAAAAGGATTCGTGTTAAGCCACTACCGGAACATCCACTTAAAGAAATGGTGAGTGTGGGTAATTATAAATTACAAGAGAATCTCAATGGCAATAATTTAACAACGGGTAATAGTTTTGACTATACTTTTAAAATTCAAGGCCAGGGAAATATTGCTGGAATTAACGACCTGCAAGCACCTCAGGATGAGAATTTTGATTTCTATTCTCCTGCAGTAGCTCAAAATATTCAAAGAGCAAATAACCGCGTGGGTGGCTCCAAATCTTTTACCTTTTATGCCATCCCAAAAGAGCCTGGCAAATACGACCTTGGTGAATATTTTTCTTGGATTTTTTTCAATCCTAAAACAGCAAAATACGATACGCTCCGGTCGGATATCAAAATTGAAGTTACAGGAGAAAGCCAAAAGAATTCCTATATCCTTTCCAATGATATGGGCTCATTTTATGATCTTATAGAATTTCAGGATAATCGTTTAAAGCCTCGCGAAGAGTCAATTCTGCCAAAAATCATTTACCTTTCTCTTCTAAGTCTAAGTCTTTTGGTCAGTATTTATGTTTACATCAAAAAATAAATGTCGAACTCTTTCGGAAGGATACTAAAACTCAGCACATTTGGCGAATCGCACGGCGAAGGAATTGGTTTTATTCTGGATGGCTTTCCGGCAGGTGTTAGTATTGATAAAAATGCCATTGAATTCGAAATGGCCAGAAGAAAACCGGGCCAATCTAAACTCACAACTCAAAGAAAAGAATCCGACGCTATAAAGATTCTGAGTGGCATCAAAGATGGTATTAGTCTGGGCACACCTATTTCCGTTTTTATCGAAAATCAGGATAATAAATCGAAGGACTATGATCATCTGGAGCATAATTACAGACCCGGCCATGCGGATTTTACCTACGATAAAAAATACGGCATTCGAGAGCACAGAGGAGGAGGAAGAAGCTCTGCTCGTGAAACTGCCAATTGGGTAGCTGCCGGGGCATTGGCCTCACAATTATTAAAGCATACCACAATACAAATTACTTCTTTTGTCAGTCAAGTAGGTGAAGTGAGTTTGGACAAAAGTTATGATGAATTAGACCTCAATGCCATTGAATCAAATATTGTCAGATGCCCCGATCAGGCTACCGCTACCAAAATGATTCAATATCTGGAGTCCATTCGAAAAAGTGGAGATACAGTAGGTGGAGTCATTCGCTGTATAATTAAAAATGTGCCTATTGGGTTGGGAGAGCCTGTCTTTGACAAATTGCAATCCGGTTTGGCTCAGGCCATGATGAGTATAAATGCTGCTAAAGGATTTCAATATGGTTGTGGTTTTGAATCTGCAAAAATGAAAGGCAGCGAGCACAATGATATTTTCGAGAAAAAAGGTGATACCGTTAAAACCCGCACAAACAATTCAGGAGGGATTCAAGGTGGAATCAGCAATGGAGAGGATATTTATTTTGATGTGGCTTTCAAGCCGGTTTCTACCATTATGCAAGATCAGGAAAGCGTAAATGACAAAGGAGAGAAAGTAATTCTCAAAGGCAAAGGCCGCCATGATCCTTGTGTTGTACCAAGAGCTGTGCCTATTGTCGATGCGCTGACCGCGCTCGTTCTAGCAGATTTTTACTTACTTAGCAGGATTTCTAGAATTTGAGATGAAGAAATTTCCTTTACATATTAAGATCGTTTTCGGGTTGATTCTCGGTATTATCTGGGCATTGCTTTCAAGTCAATTCGGTTGGTCTGATTTTACCATCAAATGGATTGATCCTTTCGGTTTGATATTCATTCGCTTGATGAAACTCATCGCTGTTCCGCTTGTCCTTTTTTCAATCATTCAGGGTGTATCAGGCTTGAGCAATATCTCTAAACTAGGAAGAATTGGTGCTAAAACACTAGGACTATATCTGGTAACCACAATTACAGCCATAACCATCGGTCTTTTGATTGCCAATGTGGTAAAACCCGGTGCTTTAATTGATCAAGAACAAAGAAAAGTTAATAGAGCAAGCTATGAGGCCTGGGTAGCGCAAAAAGATGGTGTGGAAATTCTAGATGGAAAAAACCTGACTTCGGCCGGTGATTCTGATCAAAAGGTTGAGCAACAAAAAGATGAATTTATTAAAGATAAAATGAAAACTGTAGAGAAAAGGAAAGAGCAAGGTCCTTTGCAGTTTTTAGTAGATATGGTCCCGGAAAATATTTTTTTCTCACTGGGCGATAATAGCCTCATGCTCCAAGTGATATTTTTTGGAATATTCTTTGGATTATGCCTGTTGATGATCCCTCCTGAGCAATCAAAGGTGGTAATCGATGTAGTTAGTGCCCTGTCAGATGTTTTTCTGAAAATGGTTGATATAGTCATGAAAGGTGCGCCATTTTTTGTATTTGCCTTATTAGCCGGACAGGTATCTAAAATGGCGGGTGATAGCCCGGCTCAGGTAATTGAAATATTTAAAGGTCTAGGTTGGTATTCGCTTTGTGTTGTAGTCGGTTTAGGAACCCTACTATTTATTGTTTATCCAACTGTTGTTAGCTCAATAGTGAAAAATTTGAGTTATAAGAAATTCTTCAATGCCATGAGCCCTGCTCAGTTGCTTGCATTTTCTTCCAGCAGTAGTGCAGCTACACTTCCTGTTACGATAGAGTGTGTAAATGACAATCTTGGTGTAAGTAAGGAAATCACAAGTTTTGTTCTCCCCATTGGCGCCACAGTAAATATGGATGGAACAAGTTTGTATCAATCCGTGGCAGTTCTTTTTCTTGCACAATTGCATATGGTAGACCTTACATTGGGTCAGCAACTTTTAATTGTAATGACCGCTACTTTAGCTTCTATAGGTTCTGCCGCAGTACCAAGCGCAGGATTGATAATGTTGATCATAGTATTAGAATCGGTTGGTTTAAATCCCGCCTGGATTGCAATAATATTTCCCGTAGACAGAATTCTTGATATGTGCAGAACAGTAATCAATGTAACGGGAGATGCAACTGTAGCCAGTATTGTTGCCAGTACAGAAAATGAAATTAATTATCCGGATGTTAAATCTGAGACAGAACTATAAAAGGTATTGTCTTGTTGAACCAAAAAGCCTAAATAATGGAGCAAATTAAAAAACATATAGAAGTATATACTGAAGCTAATCCTAACCCAAATTCACTAAAATTTGTGGCCAACTTTCTGATAGCGCCTGACAATAATAGCTATGACTTTGAGAGTGTACATACAACTGAAAACTCCCCTCTAGCTAAAGAATTATTTGCACACAAATTCGTAGAGCGTGTTTTCATCATGAATAATTTCGTTACCATTACGAAAGATGAAAGCAGTGAGTGGGCTGAAATAATTCCAAAGCTTAAAAAAACGATCAAGAATTATCTTGAAACCGGTGAAGAAGTGATTATCAAGTCTCAAAATGATGCCAATGAAATTCAAGATTCAGATCCTGAAGATGTAAAGCAAATCAAAGGCATTCTGAATGAATATATACGTCCGGCAGTAGAAATGGACGGTGGCTCTATTCAATTTTCAGACTATACAAATGGTGTGGTAAAGGTGGAATTACATGGAGCCTGCAGTGGATGCCCTTCTTCAACGCTTACTTTAAAATCCGGAATAGAAAATCTTTTAAAGAGATTTATGCCGGAAGTTCAAGAAGTTATTGCTGAGAATAAGTAAATCACTAATTCTTAAACTCCATTTTCATGTATATATATAACGTGACAGTTTCTGTTAGTGCCAAAGTGGAAGAAGATTGGCTCAAATGGATGAATGAAACGCATATCCAGGAAGTTTTAGATACCGGTTATTTTTCAGGACATGAAATGTTCAGAGTGATGTTAAATAAGGAGGATGAGTCGGTAACCTATTCAATTCAGTACCGGTTTACCGAGATGAAAGACCTTCAGTTATATCAGGCCAATGCAGCACCAGCTTTGCAGGCAAAACATAAAGAACGCTACAAAGATGAATGTGTAGCGTTCCGTTCTATTCTTCAAAAAATCTATTAAATACTGTCGAAACCTGTAAAGGGCTGTAGTGCTTTGGGGATGGCAATATGCCCATCAGACTGGTTGTTTTCTAATAGCGCTGCAACAATTCTAGGCAAAGCCAATGCACTTCCATTGAGCGTATGAAGTAAGGAAGTTTTACCTTCTTCGTTTTTATATCTCAGCTTCAGTCTGTTTGCCTGGTAGGTTTCAAAGTTACTCACTGAGCTTACCTCTAGCCATTTTTTCTGCGCTGCAGCAAATACCTCGAAATCATATGTAATAGCCGAAGTAAAGCCCATATCGCCACCACATAATTTTAGCTTTCTATATGGTAATTCAAGTTTTTCAAGTAATGAGGCCACATGCTCACACATTTCCTCAAGTATTTTATAAGAATCTTCAGGCTTTGAAACCTGTACAATTTCAACCTTGTCAAATTGATGTAATCTATTCAAGCCACGAACATGTGCTCCCCAGGATCCGGCTTCTCTTCTAAAACAAGGCGTATAACCAACATTTTTTACAGGTAAATCTGAATCCTTTAAAATCACATCGCGATACAAATTGGTAATAGGCACTTCTGCAGTTGGAATAAGAAATAATTTTTCTTTTTCCACCTCGTACATCTGGCCCTCTTTATCCGGCAATTGCCCGGTTCCATATCCTGAGGCTTCGTTTATTACAATTGGTGGTTGTACTTCAAGATATCCTGCATCACTCGCCTCTGAAAGAAAAAAGTTGATTAATGCTCTTTGAAGCTTTGCTCCTTTTCCTTTGTAAACAGGAAACCCCGCTCCGGTTATTTTAACACCCAATTTGAAATCGATAATATCGAGATCTTCAATTAGTTCCCAATGTGGTTGAGCATTAGGCTTGAGTTCAGGGATTTGTCCTGATTCGAGAACAGTAATATTATCTTCTGCGGATTTTCCTTTGGGAACCGATTCATGAGGAGCATTTGGAATTTGGTATAATAAATTGGTCAGTTGCTCTTCTATCTCTTTGAGAGAATTTCCAAGCTCTTTTGTTTGCTGCTTAAGTTCCGAAGACCTGTTCTTAGCTGATTCTGCTTCGTCTTTTTTACCGGATTGCATCAAAGCACCAATTGATTTTGCTATCTGGTTAGCCTCAGAAAGCAAATCATCGTTTTCTTTCTGAATAGCCCTTCGCTTTTCATTCAAAGCAAGTATTTCATCAAGTTTTTGAGATGCATCGCCGATATTCCTTTTTTCCAATGCTAATGCAATGGACTCCTTATTTTGAATGATATTTTTAAGCTCTAACATTTACCCATATTTAGTGCGCGAAATTAAGAAATTTGAAGTTCAAGGAGCTTTTTTTGAGAAAATTGAGCATAATTAAATAATTTATCTCCGTTTCTTTGAAATTCATGCATGCTTGTTCTATTATTGCATAACCTATGAACGGTCAAGATTTTCCCTGACTCGTTTTACAACCAATCATATATTACTTCTATTCAATAACGTATTATTTCACACCGATTAATTTCACATTATGTATACTCTTGAAGAGTTAAATGTCAGACTCCTTTCTGAGCTTAAGGACATCGCAGAAGAACTTGAAATTCCAAATTTCAAAAAACTTCAAAAAAAAGATCTTATTTATAAAATACTAGACGTTCAGGCTGCTTCGCCTGATAAAGTCAAAAAAGTGCTTTCAAGCAATGGAGGAGACAACGACAAAAAAGAAGAAAAATCTTCTTCAAAAGAAGCTCCCGCTAAAAAGTCAAAAACAGATGAGCTGTTTGATATCTCGTTAGACGATGAAAATGGAGACTTCAAGCTTCCGGATATCGAAGAGGATGATGAGGACAAGTCAGACGGCAATAAGTCGGACAATGACCAGCCGAATAAAGACACAAGGAGGCCAAATAAACCTGTAAACAAAACTCCCGATAGAAGAAATCAGGATAGAGACAGAAGTCAGGATAAACCTCTTCCTCGCCCTAAGAAAAACCTACCAAACTTCAAAGAGTTTGATGGAGTCATAGATAGCGAAGGTGTTCTTGAAATTATGCAGGACGGTTACGGTTTTTTAAGATCAACTGATTATAACTATCTGGCGAGTCCCGATGATATTTATGTTTCACCATCTCAAATCAAATTATTTGGTTTAAAAACAGGTGATACAGTAACAGGACAGATAAGACCGCCGAAAGACGGTGAGAAGTATTTTGCTTTATTAAAAGTTGTTAGTGTAAACAATAAGACAACTGAGCAAATAAGAGACAGAGTTCCATTTGAGCACTTGACTCCGCTTTTCCCTGAAGAAAAAATTAATTTAAGTACAACTCCGGGACAATATTCTACCCGTATACTTGACCTATTTGCTCCTATAGGAAAAGGACAAAGAGGTATGATCGTTTCACAGCCAAAATCTGGTAAAACAGTTTTATTGAAGGACGTTGCGAATGCCATTTCAAAAAATCATCCTGAGATCTATTTGATGATCTTACTAATTGATGAAAGACCTGAAGAGGTAACCGATATGGCAAGAAGTGTTGATGCTGAAGTTATCGCCTCTACTTTTGATGAGCAGGCTGAGCGCCATGTAAGGGTTGCCACTATGGTGATTGAAAAAGCCAAGAGAATGGTGGAGTGCGGTCATGACGTTGTGATCCTATTAGACTCAATAACAAGATTGGCGAGAGCATATAATACAGTAATACCTTCATCAGGAAAGATTCTTTCCGGTGGTGTAGATGCAAATGCGCTTCATAAACCAAAAAGATTCTTCGGTGCTGCAAGAAATGTTGAGAATGGTGGTTCATTAACGATTATCGCAACCGCATTGATAGAAACCGGTTCGAAAATGGATGAGGTTATCTTTGAAGAATTTAAAGGTACCGGTAATATGGAATTACAGCTGGATAGAAAACTTGCTAATAAGCGTGTTTATCCTGCAATTGATATTCCTGCTTCAGGCACCCGACGCGAAGATCTTCTTATGGATAAAGATGAGCTCAATAGAGTTTGGATTCTTAGAAAATTCATGAATGATATGAACTCTATAGAAGCTATGGAATTCTTGCTTGAGAGAATAAAAGGAACTAGAAATAATGATGAGTTCCTGATTTCTATGAACGGATAAAAAAACTTAAGACCCTGTTTTATTTCTGATTCAGGGTCTTATCTTCTTCTAATACTTTAGTAAACCTTCTTATTTCCTTATCGAGTTCTTTACTGCTTTTTTCAAGCATTTCCATATAAGGGTCGTACTTATTTTCCAGCTTCATTATCTCAATCAAACCCATAATTCTCGCCAATGGTGACCGAATTCTGTGCGAAGTGGTAAAATTGATATTGTGCAATTCCTGAATTCTGCGATTTAATTCCCCTGAAAGATTGCGAAGCTTCCTTTCATAGTATTGATCGATACTGATCTTTTTGATAACTCCGTAAAAATTTTTAATTGAGTTATTCTTATCCTTTGTTACGCTGTATTTTCCAAGATAATATCTGAATTTATCTTCCTCTTCTTCTTCACTAAATTGTATTTCAAAAGATTTCTCGTCCAGCGCTTTTTCAAGACATGCTTTTGTAAAAGGTTCATTCTCATCGAAGAAATGAGTTAATTTTAGCTCCCCTTTACCCTTTTGCTTTCCAAATTCCTTTTTGTAGGAGTCACTGATATCAACAATTTTAAGATTATCAAAAATTGATTCCAATGATTTAGTGGTTTGGTCCCACTCAATAGTTGGCTCTAAAGAAAATAAAAAACCTAGCTCATCCTTGCTGTAAGGAAGATTGTCCATAAATTCGGATTGCATTACACGATAGTACGATCAATAAAACACAAATTTAAGATTTTTATACTGAATCCTTGCTATTATAGCTGTATTTATAAATGTTTTTAAAGAATTACGTCTTCTTCTTTTCATTATTGATTTTTTCTTTATCCGGAAAATCTCAGACAGCTATAGCATATTTAGAGGAAGCGTATAAAAAAAATAGTCTTCTAATTAAAGATGATTGTCTATTAGATATCATCAAGTCAGAGTCCCTAAAAAATTTAAAAGGAGAAAATATTCAGCAGATAATACTGATCAGGCATGGACAGCCATTACTTGAAAAAAATGGTCTTTTTACATCTTATATGGCCCAAGAATACAGTCGACTTTATGATGAAGTAGAAGTATTGGATTTTGACAAGAGTCCAATTTGCTTAGATGGTGAAGATATTGATACGATACTGAGCAGTAATCTTGTGCGCGCGGTAAATACTGCTGAAAAAATTATTGATAATCGGGACATTACCTTACAATCAGAACCATTATTCAGAGAGTTTGAAAGAGAAGTATTTGTTATACCATTTGTTCAGCTACCACTGAATTACTGGCTTGTACTTTCTAGATTAATGTGGTACGCTAAATTAAACACATCACATATTGAAGGAATAAAAACAGCAAAAAAAAGGGTGAAATATGCAGCACAATATCTTGAATATCGGACTAAAACATCTAAGCCGACTATACTTGTGGCTCATGGCATGTTTAACAGAGCACTGGCCACGGAATTAGAAAAGAGAGGTTGGTCCTTAGTGTACAGCAATGGGCTTGGATACCTGAATGTTCGTGTCTTAGCGAGAATAAGACCCTAATTATTATTCCAATTTAAAGAATACAGGAACTGTCATTCGTACTTTCACAGGTCTTCCCCTTTGCTTACCAGGTTTCCATTTAGGAGCTCTATTTATAACTCTTATTGCTTCCTCATCACAACCTCCACCAATTCCTTTCACAACTTTCGCATCCGTAAGAGAACCATCTTTATCTACTACAAACTCAACAAAAACACGTCCGCTTATTCCAATTCTTCTCGCTTCTTCAGGATATCGAATATTTTCACCTAGATAATCGTAAAAAGCTGCAATTCCCCCTTCAGGTTCCGGTTGATCCTGAACGACTAAAAATATTTGTTCAACCTCTTCTTCTTCAGGTTCTTCAGTTTCGGGAAAATGTCTCGTAACCTCTTCTATTTTTGTTTCATTGGTAATTTCAACGTCAAGATTGATTTCTATTTCCTGCTCTAGCACCTCTTCATCGGGTACAGCAACAATTTCCGGTTGCTGAATTTGAGGTTTTGGCGGTGGCGGTTGAGAAGTAGGTGGTATTTCATAAACTTCCTCAAAATCATCCTCAACTTCTCCTAAACTTATCACTTGTTTTTCATCATAACTTTTCCATTCAATAATTATATTAACTAGCAAAAGGGTAAGAATAAAACCAATGCTCAACAAAAGGGCATAATAGCGATCAAGTTTTGCAATCGCAATTTTCTTGACTTTAAAATCAAGATGATCAAGTCTGCCATGACTTAAAGCAAAAGAAGTGCTATTATCTATTGCAAACTTGAGAACAAGTACAACAAATAGGATTATTGCAAAAAAGGCCCCGACGACTATGATTATTTTTAACATCTCTAAACGCTTTTCTTAAATATAAACTTTAGGATAAAAGTTTAATATGATCATTTTTGATAATTACTTATGATTTAAGTCAGTTATTACAAAAAGATGATATGATATTCAATTCAAAAAAACCGTCATAATAATTGGGGCATAAAAAAAGCCGGTCATCTGACCAGCCTTTATGAAAGTAATTCATCCATCAGCTAAATTTAAAAGATATTGGCACAGTCAATCTAACCTTGACCGGTCTTCCTCTTTGCTTTCCCGGTTCCCATTTCGGGGCTGATTTTAAAACTCTAATAGCTTCTTCATCACATCCTGCCCCAATACCTTTTACTACATGAATATTGGTCAATGAGCCATCTTTATCTACAACAAACTCCACAAAAACTTTTCCCTCAATTCCCATTCTTCTGGCCTGATCAGGGTACTTAATATGTTTGCTCAAAAATTTATTAAATGCTTTCATGCCACCTTTAGGCGTGGGCGGATCTTCTACTATTAGGAATTCCGTCTCAATTTTTTCTTCTTCTGGCTCCTCCATTTGGCCTGGGAAAACCTTATCATCTTTAACACTCTCATCCAGTTCATTTTCCCAGTTTATCTCTTCGAGTATATCTTCTTCAACCTCCGTGCTAACTTCAACAATTTTTGGCTTTACAATTTTTGGTTTTGGGGGAACCGGAATTTCAGTAATTGGAATTTCAATTAATTCATCGAAAGGATTGTGATCCTTCTGCAATACGATTACTTCTTTTTCGTCATAGTGTTTCCATTCAAAAGCTGTAATTACAAGCAATAAACTTATGATAAACCCCGAACCAAGAGTAATTCCACTATAACGTTTTAAATCAACTGAAGGGAATTTTTTAACAAAAAAGGAAGATCCAATTTTCTGAATTCTTTCGGATTCAGACTTTTTTTGGTGGTGAATAAATTGTTTTAAAAGAAAGGTCGTAGTTACTAACAGAAACAAAAATGCTCCTGCGATGAATACGATCATAGTTTTGGCTTTTTAATTTTTCATTTAAATGTTTTAATATATGTATTAAACGATGTAAACGAATATTTCTTGTGCAATCGCTTGTAAACAAAAAAAGCCGATCGGATGATCGGCTTTTTTTGTTTATTTCTAATCGAAACTAGCTCAATTTAAAGAACACAGGCACAGTCATTTTTACTTTAACCGGCCTACCTCTTTGCTTGCCAGGTTGCCAATTTGGAGCAGTTTTAACAATTCGTACAGCTTCCTCATCACAGCCGGCACCAATTCCTTTAACTACTCTAACATTAGTCAATGAACCGTCTTTATCAACAACGAATTCCACGAACACTCTTCCTTCAACTCCCATTCTACGAGCTTGCTCAGGGTAGCGAATATTTTTTCCTAAATACTCATAAAATGCTCCCATTCCGCCTTTTGGTTCCGGTTGATCCTCCACGATAAGGAATACTTGTTCTACTTCTTCTTCTTCCGGTTCATCATCAACAACAATCTCTTCTATTACTGTCTCTTCAGTTACCTCAACATCGAGATTAACCTCAATTTCCTCTTCAATTTCTTCTTCGTCAGGCACCTCAATAATTTCAGGCTGTTGCACTTTTGGTGGTGGTGGAGGTGGTTGTTGAGTTGGTGGAATTTCAATTACGTCCTCAAAATTATCATCCACAGACCCTAAATCGATGGTAGTTTTTTCATCGTAATCTTTCCATTCAAATGCAGTGATTACCACAGCCAAACTAATAACCAGGCCAATATTCGCTAATAGACCTGAATACTTGTGGATATTCGAAACCTCATATTTTTTCTCAAGATGATGAGAATCCGCATTCTCTCCCGATTCCAAAAACTGGGAAGTTCTTTTGTCAATAATAAATCTGAAAAGAAAGATCAAAAATACAAGAAGGAATAAAAGCCCTCCTATGATTACTAGTGCCATAGTATTTTACATTTAGAGTTTAAAGTTCTATAATCCAACGAATAAATCAAAGGATTTTATATAAGCTGTGTTTTATAAACTATATAAAATACAACTCTCCCAAAAATCACGCCAAGTGCATTTGCCACTGCATCCCAGAGTTCAAAGGTGCGATCCGGTATATATTCTTGAATAAATTCAAGAAAAACACCGTATGAAATAAGACTGATAACCGTCAAATAAAAAATATTAAAATGATAACAACCTTCTGAATACTGTTTGGATAAACCGACGATCATCATCAATGAGAGTAAAGCAAAGGCGAAAAAATGTACAAGTTTATCGAAGCCTAACAGGTTAAAAAATTCCAAATTCGGCAGATTTCCTCCCGGTATTAAAATCATAGCGGTAACCATTAGCCCCCATATGATTGTAAAAACATGAAATTTGATTGCCAAAATTTATTCTATTGTTTCTTCGTATGCTTCGGCATCCAAAAGTGAATCCACTTCTGATGTATCCGACATTTCAATCTTTATCATCCAACCTGCACCATATGGATCATTATTGACACTTTCCGGATCTGATTCCAAATTGTCATTTAATTCGATTACTTTCCCACTTACCGGCATAAATAAATCAGCAACTGTTTTAACAGCCTCTACTGATCCAAAAACGTCTTTTTGATTTAGGTCTTCATCTAATTCTGTTATATCAACATAAACTACGTCTCCAAGTTCCTGTTGAGCGTAATCAGTAACACCTACAGTGGCAATATTTCCTTCGATACGAACCCATTCGTGATCGTCTGTGTATTTGAGGTCTTTAGGGATATTCATTGATTTATTTTTTTGGCCAAATTTAAAAGAATTTCAAGCAATTAAAACTAGCTAATACAATTATCCCGACAAACTGAATCGCAATTGAATACCAAATGCTGTACTTGTCGATTTGAAAGAAGTTGAGATTTTTGGATTATTTACATTTCTCTCAAAATAAGCTTGTAAAGATAATCTTTGATTCAGCATGTATTCAATGGTTGGTCTAAACTGAAACACGAAGTTACCTGCGGTAATTAAACCATTTTGATCAATTAGTCTCTGTACAGTTTCAGAGTCACGGAAAGTTAATTGCGCACGCATTGTGACATCATTTTTCAATGTAACTGTTCTTCCTTGCATTCTAAATGGCAGTCTCATACCTGCTTTTGTATAGCCCAAACTCACGACATAATCGTTATTATTAATTTCGGTTACTGATCTGTTATTCACATTCAAAGAAACATTTCGACTCACACGGTATTCAAAACTTGCGTTGACTTTACTTTTTGTTCTTACATTAACTCCAAAGAGTGGAGAAAACGACTCATTAATAGTTACCGTTGGGATTATAAAGACCGGTACATAGGTGAATCCAATAGAATCTTTTTCTGTTTTTATTGTCGGAAATGGAGGTTGCAAAGAGAATGTGAAAAGGTCTATGCTGGATTCTATATATTCTCCCGAGGAATTATAATTACTGACAGAATAAGTGGAGGAGTAAGCATGATTCAAATTGATCGAGCTAAATTTCTTCTGGAACATTTTGAGCTTCCCTAATCCGGCATAATCCACCCTCCAGTTGGGTAATGGAATTGCAGGAAACTGCTGAATTGTAGCACTTCCAGCATCTTGTCCTGTATAGGCCATGAAAAATGACGATATCAAAACTTCCTGATTATTAATATCGTAACCGGCTCCATTTGGATTTTCTTGATCGAGCCGATCTTTGACAATGAAACGATTGTTTTCAAATTGCTCAAATACTTCAGTTACGTCTACTCGGCCACTTACATTAGGACTAAATGCTGTTTTAATGGAGATGGTTGAAATAGAATAATTACCATTTATCTGTGGCTGGAAACCTCTGTCTTCAGGAAAGCCGGCCGGCCTGCTTATATTCCCAAGACTGTCGAATTCGGCAACAGAATACCGAAATTGCTCGGAATAATTATCGGATTTTGACCTTTTTGCATCCAATTGTATTCTGAAATCGCGAATAGGCTCAAGTGCAGTCCTTAGTTGAATGGTTTCGGTCCTGCCTTGTGAAAACTGAGAAAAGAAATTCTGATCTCTCGTCAGCCAGCCATTTCGGGCAGCTTGGATTCTTATGTCAGGATCCTGATCTCCCATAATAAATCTCCAACCCGGCGCGCTGGTTGTTGCATAATTTAATCCCGGATCATAATACCTTCTATCAATACCAACTATATCTACATCAGGCATATAACCCGGTAAAAAAGTGTTTCTCGTGAGCGTATATGTACCGTTTATACTTTTCAAAGACATTAGCACCCTTAGCGCTGCTTTTAAACCATTTAAATCCTTCTTCTCCTTTTCTGTACTATCCTGTTTTGCATTAGTATTCCTTGGTGGAGGTCGCCTAGCGGCTCTTCTTCTTGGCTGATTAACTTCTTTTAGAAATTTTGACTTATTATAAAGTTTGAGCATATCAACTCTACCGTTTATCGCTGAGGTTTGTCGGTTCGATATGCTATTCCCCAAACGTACCACCTGGCGCGACGCAGCATTCCAGTCATATCCTGCTGTATAACTCACATCAGCATTCATCCAATCTATTAAAGGAATTTTGCTTAGCGGTAGTTTGTAATTGGCAACTACTGTTTGAGTATAATTGGTCATTCTACCTAGCTTACCAATTTGCTGAAATACATCATCGCGATAAGCACCATTGTTGGGCTCTCCATCGGGTTCGTCAATAATGGCTCTTACGTTTACATTATAATTCAAGCTCAAACTTTTGGTCAAATTCCATCGGACGGCATATGTACGGTTGAAAGTGAAGAGCTTCTGATAAAATGTTTCCATTCCGAGAGTATTCAGCTCACTGTTTAAGTTTTGAGTTTTGGTGAAATCTCTGTTTAAATCACCCCTAATGGTGTAAGAATTAGGAAAAGGACTGATATTAATATCCTTGATCAACTTCAAATAGGCTTTATCTAAAAAATTAACCTTTTCAAATGGTTCAATACTTACATTTTTCGCTGAATAATTATATCCAACACCAAAGGTTTGATTGGTTCGTTTGAAAACAGCCACAGTTGGGCTATTCCTTCGATTTTCTGTGAAACCGGCCGAAAGGTTTAAGTTTTCAATATCGTAGATTCTCGATTTTGCATTCGGATTAGTTTTTACCTTCTGCAGATTCGAAATTCTAAAACTTCGAATCGAGTTATTGGTGGTTACCTTATCCTCATATTCTTGGGCAGCCTCTGCACCTGATTCTGCCTCTATAGCATCCAGTTTATTTTCCAAGCGCACATCAGGATCGAGCGGATCAAATTTTGGTGTGACACGAGACCTCTCATAGCGAACAAAAAACGGAACTTTCAGACCAACAGATTCAGGGATGAATTTGTCAACATTAATATTTGACTGAATGTCATATTGCTCCTGAGTAGAACGAGATCGATCAGATATTTTATCACCGATTGCACCAAAACCCTCTGTAATATATTTACCCGAAGTTGTAACTGTAGCAAAATCCGCCAATTTGGAATTCACTCTTGCCGTTGCGGCCCAACCGGCATTTTTATCAAATTCGGCAACACGAAGTTCATTAAACCAAAGACAAACAGATTTTTGTTCATTCAGCTGCTCGCCATCAAGGTAGAGATTTCGAACTCCAAGCATAACGGTTAATACATTGCTTAAATCGGGATTACCCTTTACTGCAATGTTGTATTTGCCATTCTGATATTCATAGTAATCAATATCAGTGTCGGGATTTGGGTTCAAACCATTTCTTTCCCTCCTCAAAGCCTTAGCTTTGGTCAAATCATCAAAAAGTATATCAAAATTATTGTCCAATGGCCAGATTTCCTCTGCACCACCTGCACCGGGTCTGGTGATGATTAGAGGAAGAGAAACTTCATAATAGTTGTCCTCAAAATCGGTACCGATTCTTATAAATGCAGCCATTTCTCCATCCTGTGCGCTTTGATCCGGGCTATGCGCGTGAACGTACATTCTCAGTCTTTTATAATTCAAGAAATCAAAAGTGACATTCTTAAAAACAGCTCTTGCCCTATCATTTCTCAAGTCATCCACACAAATTTGAAGCGATTGCTCATTCATTTGTCGAGTGACCTGAGAGGTATTATCAAAATCCCTGATCACACCTGGTGGAAGTACATATGGTGAGTTGGATCCATCTCCTTGACCGTTTTCCTCAATATTAACCGTAGAAATAAATAGATTACTTGTTTGGTCATTTACAGGCTCCAAGCCGGTGTTACGGGCAGCAAATTCTTCTTCATAGCGCCTCCACTGACTCGAAACCAATTGCAGATTTACAAATCGCAATACCACCGGTTCCGCCCAACCGGTCATAAACATTCTCATCCATTTTATAGAATTGAAGGTTAAACCCGATCCACCTTCCTGAGAGGCTAGACTATTTTCTAATTCACGAATCGGTATTCTAAATTGATACCAGGTAACATCCTCTCCATTTACATTGGCTACAACCCTATCAGTTATATAGCCATTTCCAACCTGCATTTGTGTGGGTTGCAAATTAATTCTATACTGAAAATATCTGTTTAAGGGATCAACATTAAAGTTTTGATTTAAATCTTCATCATCGGGCAAAGGGCTATTTGAAGGCGTAAATAAATTACTATTGTTTTGTGCAGGTGAGTTGCCCTGATTACCGTTATACTTTTTATATCTCTCTATTACAGATGGTTCAGAAACCGGATAATCTCCTTCTAAATAATAGACGAAATCATCATTTGAAGGGTCATCCAAAAGTCTTTGGGCTGCTTCGGGGTTTGCCAGCTGAGATACAGCATTGATATAAGGTTGATAGGGTCCGAAATTTCTCTCTCCTTCATTATTTAATCCATCTAGTCCTATATCCTGCAGATTTCTCGCTTCAGGATCATTATCAAATGCCCTTGTAACATTTGAAATTGTTGGAACCTGGGCCCATTCTGTTTGCTCCGTTGCACCAACCGGTGGTAGTCCATTTTCAAATGAATATTTACCATCCTTCAACACATCCTCTGATATATCCCCAAGATTAAAATAAAGCTGACCTCCTGTAGTATTATTTGTTCCCTCTGTTCCATTTGGCCCTGTGGCAATACGACCGTTTTCTCCATCGAGGAAAGGATCCATTAACCAGAATTCTATATACTCAATATTTGCGGCATCAAAGTTATTATTGAAAGTAATCGGTCTGGTAATACCCGCCCATTTGCTTCTGGCCACCTCAGGTCTGAACTGTCCTGTATTCAAATCGATTTCAGAAATATTCGGGTTGTAATTATAAGGTCCTCGCTCTGTAGGAAAGAATGCAAGGTCAAATGTGAACTCATTAAAATTAACAGCTTGACCCTGTCTGTTTGGAAAAACTTCGTTAAATCCTACGGCTCTCACATAATGGTTTGATAATTGCTCATCGGTAATGTGATCGGGTTTTCCTCTTCCCTGCTGACGGTAGAATACGTTATCAATGGTATACCAAGAAAGTCTTGCACGGTTATAACCAAATTCAAGTCCATTTAGGGAACTTTCCGGAAATAACAATGGAGTAGAAGCCAATTTCCAGGAATTAGGCACACGGGTGAAATCATATGGAATTTCTGCTCCCTCAAAATCGTCGATATAGGAATTTCCACCGGATCCAAGCCTTCTATGCGAACCGGGAATCAGATAGGCCGCTTCGGCATTTACAGTAACTGATGATTTTTCCTTAGTTGAAATTAGCGGAATCGCATCAACAGCCTTGGTAAGTAGCCTTGATTCCTTCGACATGCTCATATCTAAACCTAACATCACATTCTTAGTGGGCTCATCACCAATATTAACTCTTGTAATGATTGGTCTTTCATTTAACATCATGAATGTACCACCGATATTTACATCCCTGCTAAGATTATAGTCAAGTCTTGTACCGAATAATGACCTCTGCTGAAAATTGAAAAGATCTGCCTTTTCATATTGAATTCTAATTTCACTTCCTGAGTTTAAAACCCCTTCATCGGTAATCAGAACGCTTCCAAGGTTATAATTAACGGTAAATTGTTGCCCTTCTGTTAACTCGGAACTTCCGGCAAAAACTTTGACAGAGCCTCTTGCAATATTGAATCCCGGTAAATTAATTTCCGATCCTGCTGAGCCCTGATATGAACCCTTTATTCTGAATTTGTTCTTGTCTGCTTGCAGTCGTGCTATTGCTCTGGCACCTGAATAAAGCGTATCAAATGCATATTTATTTGCCAAAAGCCCTTGCTCAGAATCGAAAACTTCCTCACGCATATAAGATCCAAAAGGTTCTAGTTTTGTAAAAAAGATCTTTCCTCTTCTGGCATCAATGGTTACGGGTTCATAGATCTCATTTGTTGAATTATCCACAAAGTCAAAATTACCATCGGCACCTGGATCATTATTGGGGTTTAACTTATCTACTTCAAGTAATTGTACCAGCGGTATATCCTTGATTTGAGGCCCTCCTTCGTGCAAGGAAGGGTTATCAACACCTGAGGCATCATCACGATAGATAACACGCATTTCAAAATTTTGCTGAGATATTTGATTGGCTCCCAGTGCATAAACGTTTTTCATCATCAGATCCCAGGTAGGGTTATCCAGTAAAGGACTTGAGCTCGGCCTGAGTAATTTCAAATAAATATTCTGGCGATCGCCCAAATTGCTATAGTCTTCCTGAAGCTCACCAACTTTGTAATTTCTGCCATTTACAGAGAATTCAAAAGCTACTGCAACTACCACATCTTGCTGGAAAGACTGATGAATAGTTATATAACCTAATTTAGGATGGACGCTGAATTCTGAAGGGGTCAATTTTCGGACTCTGTCAATTGTTTCAAAATCCTGGCCGGGCAATAATCCATATACTTCAAGATTTGCTACTGTCCCATCATTTCTGACAGCCTGATCTCCTCTCATTGTTTGATAGAGATTGTTGTTTTCATTATCAACCGGAGCAGTTGGTCCGGCGTTAAAGACGAACTGTGAATTATCTTGAATTCTTGTGATTTCCGGTCTTGCTTCACCAAGGTCAGTGAAAGCAATCATATTTCTTTGAGACTGTGTTTCCTGATTTCTGTTAGTTACATATACTTCTACACGGTTAATAATTACTCCTGAATTGATAATTGGGTAATTTTCCAACCATCTTTCATAATTGTCCCG
Source organism: uncultured Hyphobacterium sp. (assembly GCA_964351965.1). Taxonomy (GTDB): domain Bacteria; phylum Bacteroidota; class Bacteroidia; order Cytophagales; family CCMP332; genus CCMP332. The sequence goes on from CAYGPM010000001.1 coordinate 87,135, forward strand.
GAAATAATGTGAAAGGAAGAAATGCCTATCTTCATCATAATCTGATACAGGAATATCGAATTCAGTATTTTGAACTCCCCCGGAACTAACTGTAATTGACTCGGTTCTTCCTCTTTGGTTGGAGACCACCGCTTCAACATTCAGCTTACCAAATTTCAATTTGGTTTTAACACCCATTAGGTTTTGTGATCCTTGAATTAAAGCACTAGGAGGATTAAATGAAATATTTCCTGCTTCTATATCCTGAATGATATCTTCCTCAAATCCTTGATAATCTATTTTGACCTGATTCTCAAATTCAAAAGATGCTTTCGTATCCCAATTTGCGGTTAATTTAAGTTTCTCTCCCACTTTTCCAACGAGGTTCATACTGATTTGCTGATCAAAATTAAAACCTCCATTTCTTTGCTGTCTGATTGGAATAGCCGGGTTATCTACTCTTTGCCAACGAGCTCCAAAATCCAGAGTAACAAATCCATTTGGCCGAATATCAACATAATTTCCACCAAAAATTCTGTCGAAAGCCGGTGATAGATAAATTTTGGGAATCAAACTTCTGTCGGTGCCAAGTGGGTTATCATCACCCTTACTTCCTGTTTTTTCCATGAAATACTGCCGATCCATTTCGGCTTTTCGCATTTCATAAAAACGGTCATAAGATAATGTAGTGGGTGGCCGGTAGAGGTCATCTCCGATCTTTTCAGTGATTGTAAAATTCTTTAGACTGTCATCGATTTGAACATCTGTTTCAATATTTGAGGGCAGTCCTAGATACAAGGATGACCGCGAAAGGCGGTCAGTCATTGAATTACCATGGTAGTCTTGGGTACCAAAATTGGGCCGCCGACTTGGTTCATAGGGCTTTGTGCTATCTCCATCAAGTGAATCAGGTGGATTAACAAAGGGCATAATAGGTATCATAGGCATTTCCAGAAACTCGCCGGTCACATCGGGTTCTGCAAAGCCTATTCCCATTGCGCTAATGAGAAGAAATAGTATTCCACATATGGAGCGTAAATTCAAACTCAAACGTTGCTTGGGATTTAAGCAGACTTTAAAACAGATTTAATTAATTCTTCCAATCGGATATTAGTACCCTCGTTTCTCATCACATTATCAATTGCTTTTTCTGCCGCGGCCTTGGTATAGCCGAGTGTTAATAAAGCGGATAACGCTTCTGACCGCATTGTATTGTCAGTTCCGGAAGATTTTAATGAAGAATTTTCAAGCAAATCATCAGGTAATTTATCTTTCAATTCTAAAATGATTCTTTGAGCCGTTTTAGCACCAATTCCTTTTACTGCCTGAATGACGCCTACTTGAGAATTTACAATAGCAGACATCAGCTCAGAAGGCTTTAAACTGGACAAAACCATTAGAGCTGTATTTGGTCCGACACCGCTGATTGAGATCAATTGTTGAAAAACTTTTTTCTCCTTTTCATCCTGAAAACCATACAAAGTATGTGAGTCTTCTTTCACATGAAAATGCGTATGCAGAAAAACTTCATCCTTTTCACCAATTTCAGAATAGGTATTAAGTGATATTCTGACTTCATGTCCAATTCCATTGACATCGATTAATACATGAGAGGGGTCTTTAAAAACTATCTGACCTCGGATAAATGCTATCATTTCTTAATTATTTGCTTTGAGCATCAACAACGCCCACTGCAACCATATTTAATATTTCTCTTATTGTACTGCCCTGCTGTAAAATATGAACAGGCTTATTCATTCCCATTAGAATTGGCCCTATTGAGTCCATTCCTCCTAATTCCTGAAGAAGTTTGTAAGCTATATTTCCAGACGCCAAATCCGGGAAAATTAAAGTGTTTGCTCCTTTTTCTGCGAGAGCACTAAAAGGAAAAAATTCCTTTTGTAAGTCGGGCAATACCGCAACATTTGCTTGAAATTCTCCTTCTATTAATAAATCGGGAAATTTTTCTTTTGCCTTTTTAACAGCTTCCATCATCCTTTTTGGAACCTTACCTTCTGCAGATCCAAAATTGGAATAGGAAAGCAAGCCTATTCTTGGTTCCAAATTGAAATTTTTAACTGCCTTCGCAGTCATTCCAATAATTTCTACCAAATCATCAACCTCCGGCTCTTTGTGAATTGTCGTATCAGCAAGAAAATACACTCCCTTGTCATTGATCAATACATACATTCCAGCTACTCTTCTCCATTCAGGATCAGGCCCAATTACCTGCAAAGCAGGTCTGATGGTTTTAGGGTAATCTCTTGTCAAACCGGAAATCAACACATCTGCCATTCCAGTTTCAACCATTGCTGCTGCGAAGTAATTTCTATCGCGCATCAATTTGGTAGCCATGTATTTCGTAACACCCCTTCTTTGCCTTTTTTCATAGAGAAGATTGCCAAATTTTTCACATAATTCAGGGCTCAGGAATGGGTCAATTATTTCACATGAATTGAGGTCTAACTTATTCTCCTCGATTAGAGCCTTTATTTTCTTTTCATTTCCAAGTAATATTGGGAATGCAATGCCCTCATCAAGAGCGGCTTGAGCAGCTTTCAGAATTGTGACATTATCTGATTCGACAAAGGCAACGCGTTTTGGATCTTTTGTGGCTCTGTTAATAATTCTGGAAATTAATCTCTGATCTATTCCAATCCTTTTGAGCAAATCATTTTCATATTCTTTCCAATCGGAAATAAGCACTTGAGCAACATTGGAATCCATTGCTGCTTTTGCAACAGCCGGTGAAATTCTTGTAATTAATCTTGGATCAAGGGGTTTTGGTATAAGATAGTCTTTTCCAAAACTTAGAGTATTACTTCCATAGGCCTTGTTAACAATTTCCGGAACAGTCTCTTTTGCCAAATTTGCAATTGCATTTACGGCTGCAAGTTTCATTTCATTATTAATACTTGTAGCTCTAACATCCAGTGCTCCGCGAAAAATAAAAGGGAAACCCAATACATTATTGACCTGATTCGGGTGATCAGATCTGCCGGTTGCCATGATTATATCCTTTCGAGTTTTCATAGCCAAGTCATAGTCGATTTCAGGAACCGGATTGGCCAAAGCAAATACAATTGGGTTTTTGCTCATATTATTGAGCATTTTTGGTGTAATGAGATTCCCAACTGACAAGCCCACAAAAACATCTGCACCTTTGAATGCATCCTCTAGTCCTATTTCTTTTTCTGTTGTTGCAAAAGCACTTTTCAGACTATCAATGTCTTTTCTGTTCTTATTGATAAGCCCTTTACTATCGAACATTAAAAGATTTTTCTTTTGAGCTCCAAGCTCAACCATTAAAGTTGCGCAAGATAATGCCGCAGCTCCTGCACCATTAAATACGATTTTGACCTTTTCAATTTTTTTGCCATTGACTACTAAGGCATTAAGAAGTGCTGCGCAGGTAATGATTGCCGTGCCGTGCTGATCATCATGCATCACCGGAATATTCATTTGATCCCTAAGCTCGCGCTCAATTTCAAATGCTTCGGGAGATTTGATATCCTCTAGGTTTATCCCTCCAAAAGTCGGCTCGAGAGATTTAACAATTTTTATAAATTCTTTTGGATCGTTTTCATCTATCTCAAGATCAAAAACATCAATGCCGGCAAATTTTTTGAACAACACACCTTTACCTTCCATTACCGGCTTACTTGCCGCCGGACCGATATTCCCAAGACCAAGAACTGCAGTACCATTGGAAATTACTCCGACAAGGTTGCCTTTAGCGGTATAACGGTAAACATCAGTTGGGTTGGCCGCGATGTCTTTGCAGGGCTCCGCAACTCCGGGGGAATAAGCTAATGCTAAGTCCTGTTGAGAGCTTAATGGTTTTGTAGGAATTACCTCTATTTTCCCAGGCTTTCCTTGCTCATGATACGCTAATGCGTCCTTTCTTCTAATCTTAATGGCCATTGACGAGGTTCTTTGAAAGCAAATATAGCCATATCAATAAGTAATAATCAATTAATTGAAATCGGCTAGATATTTATGAATCAGTGCCGGTATCGGAATAGGTTTGGAAAGTATAGAGAACGGCTTCCAACTCTCTCATGATATGCCTCTTAATCTTATTTGGAGCATATAAAAAGCCTTCGATATAGTACATTGTATTCGATGATTCATCAACAAATGTATAACTGACAAATGGCCCGCCTCTTGTATTATTTTTTAACTTCCAGAGGCCGCGACATTCAATTGCAAAACTTCCATTAAAATCTACTTTCCTTGATATAACAGGTAAATACTTTTCGTCTGTTAGCATATAAGAGACAGTATCTTTTTCACCACTTCCAAAAAGGTGATTTCTACCAATTTCATTTCTCCAGTTTATAATAGAATCTTTTTCAAAGTCGCTTTCTGATTTGTAATTCTTTCTTGCGATAACAAGGTTGCGGAATAGATCATTTCCCAACTGGCTCATCCAAATGAAGGTGTCTTTATCCACGGCCATATCATATCCAAAAGGCACCCTTAATCCATAATTATATTTTTCGCGTTGATAGCTTGTTAAGTCTTTTTCCTCTTTGCCTTTGTACAATTCTATCTGAATTCTTTTGCGCTCCTGATTATCAATCAAATCGATTATGCTTTGCTCATTTTTCTTGACATTGTCTATGAGCTCTTGTTCATTTCTTCCGTATAGATGAATAACTATTTGATTCTTAGCAAATTCATCTTTCCGTGTAAAAATAAATTCCGAATTATCTTCCTTGATTTTTCTTAGAGATTCCTCCGAAAAGTAGCTCTGTATCTTTCTATTTGCTTTTGAATTATTGTCGAGTGTAGTTACATAAATGATAGTTGCCTGATATTTTAATAAGCCATCGAAAAGAGAGGGTTTTATATGACGTAAATTAAAATAAGCTTCAGCTTGAGGTAAGCCGGGAAAAGGCTTTTGAAAAGATGTTTTCAATGCATAACCCAACTCGCCTTCCCATTGTAAGGAATCCATCACCAAAACTACTTCCCCGTAAGCACCTTGACTATTTTTAAGCGTGCTGGTATTTTTTTTTAGCTCATCACAAGAACTGCTGAGGAATACTATAACAATTGAAAGGGAAAGTGCGATATATCTGATCATTGAAATTTAATCTTAATTCATAGTATTGAAACGGCTAAATTAAGAAAGCCATTTAAACTTGTGCTGATTGCACAAGAGTATCCTGATAACGAAAAGCCAGTTCTTCTATTTCCTTTTTCTTGGGCAATAGGCTTATCCACTCTTCGGGAATCTCATCACCACCGTAAAATATTGCAGCAAGAGCGCCTGAAAGAGCGGCATTTGTATCGGTATCTTCCCCTAAATTCACTGCTTTCAATACGCATTCTGTATAAGAATGACTTTTCATAAAGGACCAAAGAACAGCCTCTAATGAATGTATTACATAGCAAGAGGCCTTTATCTCAGTTTCATAATAAGTTGAGATAGAGTTTTTCAATATTCTATGGTATTCAGAAATGGCCTTTTTGTCTAAGTCGGGGTGACTTCGGAAATAGGCATTTACATTATCCTGCATTTTCTTGTAGGCCATTAATTTGTTTTCGCCATTTACCAGTTGAATGCAGAACTCGACATAAATAAAGCAAGCAATGACAGACTTCAGATTGCTATGTGTAATAGAGGAGATTTCCTTTATCTTTTTGAACCTATGTTCGATATCATCTTCTAAAACATTAAAAGCTAATGGAAGAATACGCATCAGTGCACCATTTCCGGTTGCATAATCTTCAAAATCACCTGATTCATCAGGGCTTACCCCGCGATTTAATCTTTCGATTGCATTTTTGGTAGAAGTTTCGAGGTGAAATAATTTACCATGAGGTGTCCAATAATTGCGAAGGTAGAAATCCGTTAACCTCTTACAGAAATCTTTGATATTATAGCCGTTGCACAAGCTTTCCATGAATATAAAAGAAAGCGAGCTATCATCCGACCATGTTCCGGCAGGCTGGCTATGAGTTCCATTATGGCGCATACCGATAACAGGGTCATTCTTTAATACGGATCTGGATTTATATTCTACAGGCACACCGAGAGCATCTCCAACAGCAAAACCAAATACAGCATCTCTAACGAGATTGCGACTCATGCTCATGTAATCTTGATTTAGGCGTTCTAAATTCTAAGTTAATAGCCTAAATTATTACAAAAAGGATAGAATATCAAGCAATTAGTAATGAAGCGGTTAAATCAGGATTATTCTTCCAGCAAAGTAGTTATCTCATCAAATTTGTCATCTGAGTATTCACCGGATGTATCGTGAATAATATTTCCATCCTCATCTAATATGAAGAAATACGGGACGTCTTTTGCTCCAAAATTTAAAACGTCTTTATAATCGTTAATACTACCTTCATAAACCATGATATAAGAATGCAAACTTGTGTCAATTCCCTCTTTCATTTTCTGAATAATCTTTCCACTGGCAGCTTTTGCAGCGCCTTTTAGCATTGGTATAAAAACCAGATTGACATTGTAATCAGTAACAGGTATAAGACTGTTTTTTGGCGGGTTGATAAAAGTGCGATAGGCCGGCTCAAACCATGACCTAAGGTCCTCATCCGACTTTTTAGAGAATGCCAAGCCTACCAATGTCTTTTTTCCTTTGGTGTCATTTGGCAAACTCATGGATTTGTCAAGCAGTGTAATTCCATCAATATTTGGAAATACATTTTGAGCTCTTAATGATTGAGATGTGAAAAAAATAAATAGGAAAATTATAAGTGATAAGCGTTTCATAGTTTAAGTTTTAATATTTTCAATTTGTATTTCTTTAACGACAAATGCTAAATCTTGGTTGATTTTGATCTATTTTTTATTTCTGCATTCATAATTAAGCTTAATTTAAGAGACAAATAGAAACATGGAAGATCTCCTAAATAAGAAAGAATTTATCAACGCTACTAATCTGCACAAATTTAGATTGGAGCTGGCAGCCGGATTATTAATGAAAATAACGGGCTTAAAAGATCTCAATAAGCTATATCTGCAGGTAGCAGAAAATAATGATTTCACCTTTATTGAAAAGTTACTGGAGGAGTTAAATATTCATATTGATATCAATGAATCTGACTTCGATAATATACCAAAAGAGGGGGCTTTTGTCACTATTTCCAATCATCCTTTTGGTATGTTGGATGGTATTTTATTGCTTTATCTTGTCGCATCACGAAGGCCTGACTTTAAGGTTGTAGCAAATTTTCTGTTAAAAAAAATTGAGCCTATTTCGAACTATTTTATTCCGGTCAATCCATTTGATGGTGGTTCGGCTCTGAAAAGTGTTGGGGGAATGAGGGAGGCAATTAAAGCATTGGATAAGGGTCATCCGATAGGTATGTTTCCTGCCGGCGAAGTATCCAGTTTACATCCAAAAGGTGAGCAAATAATATCGGACCGGCAATGGCAATTACCTTCCATGAAAATGGTCAAAAATGCAAGGGTTCCCGTAATTCCAATATATTTCAAAGGAGGCAATAGCGTTATATTTCAATTGCTAGGCCTTATCCATCCAATGTTAAGAACAGCAACACTCGCATCGGAATTTCTAAAGAAAAAGAATGCAACAATTCAAGTTCGTATTGGAAGGCCAATTTCTGTCTCTGATCAGGATAGATTTGTGCGATACGATAATTATGCGAGATATCTGCGCGCAAAAACCTTTTCTCTTAATTCAGCTTTGGATGTTCGTAAGTTTTACTTACTCAAGTTTTTCGACCTGCACAAAGCAATGCCCATCTCTGAAAAGGAATCACAAGAAAAAATAGAGAATGAAATTGCTTCAATTCTAGATCAGAAAATACTTGAAAAAAATAATTTTCAGGTTTACATCGCCAAGTCTGATGATATCCCCTTTATTTTAAAAGAAATTGGAAGGCTAAGGGAAATTACATTTAGAGAGGTAGGCGAGGGTACGAATAAAGAAAGAGATCTCGATGCTTATGACCTTTATTATCAACACCTTTTTGTTTGGGATTCTGAAGAAAAGGAGATCATTGCATCCTACAGAATAGGAAAAGGAATAGACATCATGCAACGCTATGGCAAACGAGGTTTTTATATTCATAGCCTTTTTAAAATTGATGATGAATTCAACTCGTACCTTGAGAAATCCCTGGAATTGGGTAGGTCATTCGTCGTGAAGAAACATCAGAAAAAACCAATGCCTCTATTCTTATTATGGAAAGGCATATTACATCATTTGATGCATCACCCTGAATACCTTTATATCATAGGTCCTGTAAGTATTAGCAATTCCTATTCAAAGCTTTCAAAAAAATTATTGGTTGCTTACATTAAGAAATTCCATTTCAACAAAGAATTGGCTCAGTTTATAAGACCACGGAAAGATTTTAAATTAAAAATGAAAAGAGTGGATTCGGAAATTTTAATGGAAGGCATGGACAAGGACACATTTACTCAAGTAGACAAGACCATTGCCGGAATAGAACCTTTCCATTTATCTATTCCCATTTTATTAAAAAAGTATATCAAGGAAAATGCCGAAATAATCGGCTTCAATGTAGACCCTCATTTCAACAATTCACTCGACGGCCTTATGATTTTAGACTTACGAAATTTAAATTCAGATATGGTGGATAAGTTAAATAAAGAGATGCGTCAAGAAAATCAGAACTCGTAAACGAAGCAGTCGGGGTAAGTGGCTTTCAAAACTTGCTGCAATTCATCCGCCTTTTTTAAGCTATTAATATGACCGATAATTACTTTATAAACCAAAACTTGGTTCACATCAACTACCTCTACAATCACTTTTTTCTGATAAGATTTCTTTAGGTTATGGATTGTTTCCATCATATTTACTAATTCCCTGAAGGTTGCAATTTGAATGCCATATCCGTTTGGGCTGGTTTGTTCGGCATGCACTTCATAATATTCTTTTTTGTGATCCGGCGCATCGCGATTAGCTCGCTTTTGAGTTGATTTGCCCTTTTCCAAATTATCGCTGTGCTCCACAACTTCGATCTCAACTTCGGCCAAACCCTCATGAACAAAGCCCAAGGCTTCAGCTGCTGCCTTTGAAAGATCTATCAACCTTCCTTCTACATAAGGTCCTCTATCGTTTATCTCTACTTCTACAAAGTTTTGGTTTTTAAGATTGGTAACTTTTACAATAGTTCCAAAAGGCAGCATAAGATGCGCTGCAGTCAATTTTGACGCGCGATACTTTTCGCCACTGGCAGTTTCTTTTCCTTCAAAACTATCGTCATAAAAACTTGCAGTGCCCTTTTGTTTGAAGACATTTTGAGCAATTGCTGTAGAACAAAAAAAGAAAACTAATAGTAGGATAGAAATACTGCGATGCTTCATGGTTTTTATTTTGATGTCAAATTAGTCTAAAATGAAAGACACCATCAAATTTGATTTATTAATTACAATTATTTTAGTATTGAGACCGTATTAGCAGAAGGAAAATTCTCTCTAAAATTTCTTAATTCCTATATTTGTTGCTTGTAGAATTGTGAAAGCGAATTTAAAATGATAGATATTCCTGATTACAGCCAGGGAATCCTGATGCCTTGGGGAGGCATCGCCTTTGGAGTCCTTATATTAACCGAAATTATTTTTAGCCTTAAATACGACAAAGAGTTGTATCAATGGAAAGATTTCGCAGCAAGCACATCGATGGGTCTTGGAGCAACAATACTTTCTATTGCTTCAAAAGCCTGGGCCTTTTTCCTTTTTTATGCGGTTTATGAATTATTTAATGTTTATGACCCCGCCACAGGATGGTATAAAAGTATTTTTGGATATGCATCATTCGGGTTTGAATGGTATATGTTTTTAATCTGTCAATTCTTTGATGACTTCAATTATTATTGGCATCACAGGTTGAGCCATGAAGTAAGACTACTTTGGGCAGCGCATATTGTCCATCATTCTTCAGACAATTTTAACCTAGGTACAGCAATAAGAAATGGTTGGGTAACATTATTTTACAAGCCAGTATTTTGGTTATGGTTGCCGGCAATTGGTTTTCATCCGGTAATGGTGATGACATGTCTTGCTATTCAATCTTTATGGCAATTCCAGTTGCATTCCAAGTTTGTCCCATATTTGGGCTTTTTGGAAAAATTCATGAATACTCATAAGCAACACCAAGTTCATCATTCATCGAATATTGATTATCTGGATAAAAATCATGGTGGATATTTAAATCTATTTGACAGAATATTTGGAACACATAAAGTGCTTGATGACAGTCAAGAAATTAAATTTGGTGTATTGCATCCACCACAGTCTTACAATCCTCTGGTGATTGTTTCTCATGAGTACAGAGATATTTGGAATGATATCAGAAGTACTTCAAACTGGAAACATAAATTCATGTATGCTTTTGGCCCTCCGGGATGGAGTCCTGATGGATCGAGAAAAACCGTAAAAGAAATGCAATTGGAAAAGGTCAGTAATCATGAGCATGGAGCAAATACTAAACGCTCCGGAGAAATGGTTGCAGCCTGATTTAGTAATGGAACATATAAATTTAAAGGGTGGGGAATTGATTCTTCACCCTTATTTTTTGTCCAAAAAGATATCAAAGGAATTATTTGAAGAAATATTGAATAGTACTTCCTGGAATCAGGATGAAATCAAAATATTTGGTAAATGGTTTAAACAACCAAGATTAACTTCCATCTATGCAGACCCCGGGGTGAAATATACCTATTCGGGTTTAACGCAAAAGACTTCTTCCTGGCCCGAATTTCTAATCCCAATTAAGAATGAAATTGAAGAATTGGCGGAGGCAAAATTTAACCTCGTTCTGCTTAATTATTATCGCGACGGCAATGATAGCATGGGATGGCATAGCGACGATGAAAAAGAAATAGGAGAGAATCCTGTTATTGCCTCTTTGAGTCTCGGTGAAAAAAGAGCATTTAAATTTCGAGCGAAGAAACATTTAAATGCTGAGTCCTTTAAAATAGACCTTGAAGATGGCTCTCTTTTAATAATGAAAGGTGCAACTCAGCATAATTGGCAACACAGTGTAGCCAAGAGCAAAAAGGTTTTAAAGCCAAGAATAAATCTGACTTTTAGATTAATAAATCTGGAAATTTAAATTTTAATAGTTCGTAATACATAAAAAAATTAAATTAGGATATAAATTCTCATTTGAATGAATAGAAAAATCCGGTTATTACCTTTCATATTAATCCTGTTAATTTATTCACATTATGTTAGTAGTCAAGTAATAGGCTCTGCATTTCTTGAAAACAAGAATGATCACAGTAATATTAAAATTAAGTTTATTCCACAATCACCAACTGCAAATCTTGATTCCGCTTACAGCAATGCTGATGGAAGTTATGCCATTAATTTATCAGGTGGTTTGTATAAAGTTTTAATTAGTAAACCAGGGTATCAATCCATTCTTCTGAATAACTCAAATCCATTTCCTATTGCAGATATTGATACTTTGCCTATTGTTACACTTAAAACTGGTAACATTGTTTTTGTCTCAGGAGATGTTTCAGGTCAATGGACAAGAACTAACATATATATAGTAAATGGAAATCTACAAATCCCAAGTAATCAAGTCTTGGAAATAGAATCAGGAACACAAATCAGATTGGATGGAAATTATTTAATTGACGTCAATGGAACCATACTGGCCAATGGGAAACAGAATGAACAAATAGTTTTCACTTCTAACATTGATAATCCTGAAAAAGGTGACTGGGATATGATTGAACTAAGTAATAGTTCTAATTCAATCCTAGACTTCTGTGTTATTGAGTTTTGTAATTACTGCATTAATTTCGAAGACTCAGATCCAATTATAAGTAATTCAATAATCAGACATATAGATGGAGCTGCAATAAAAGCTCATGAGGGCAGAGGATTAATCCTAAACAATGAAATTTATGATTTTAGAGTTGGAGGAATCTGGTCAGATGGCTGGCGGTCAAATAATAGAATAGAATGTAACGATATTGGAAATGGCAATAACAAAGCGCTTAGGTGCGGAGGAACTGATAAAGTTTTTAATAATACTGTTCATCATATAATTACCTCTGATGGAATAGGAATTAGGGCAGAATACGGAGGTACACCTATAATAGATAACAATATTGTTCATCATTGCAGCTATGGGATAATTGTCAATGAATCAACGAGCACTAATCCAAAGCCTACAATTACAAATAATTTAGTATACCAAAATGAAATTGGATTAGGATTTATAGATCATTATGCAGATGGAATTGTAGTCAACAATTTAATAATAGACAATGGCATCGGAATTAAACAATCAACAGTTTCGTCGTGGTGTTCGGTATGCTCGTCAACCCCTTCAGAAGTATCTTATAACCTTTTTTGGAACAATGATTTTGATTTTGAGAGCGTGGAGATAACAGGATTAGGGTCTATCGTAACAGAAAATGCAAATGGTGACCCGATAGATCCTTATTTTAATGTAGCCACCGACCCATTAATATTGAGTTATGAGCCATTCATTCTCGATTCATTATCACCTCTTTTCAATGCTGGAGATACAAACTATTCCAGTCAAATAGGATACTTAAATAATTATAATTGTCAATTAAGTTTGGACGATTTAGATACTGCATTAACTAATGAAACTGAAAAAGATTCATTAATTCAAAGTAGTGCAGAACACGTGAATTATTTTCCATATCCAAACCCAAGCACAAATAAATTATCAATAAAACTGGAAAGTGATTCTGTACATATAAATAACTTGGAGATTTCCAGCTCTCAGGGTAAATCTATAATTAACATTGATACCTATAATCAAGGAGATGTTATTGATATTTCGGATTTTGAACCAGGTCTTTACTTTCTCAAATTCTTTGTAAAGGGTAAATTTCATCAAAAAAAGATAATTAAATTCTAAATTAATTCTCCCACATTTTATCGAGCATGGAATTGTAAATTTTCTCATCCATTTCGAAAAAAGCTCCACGAACTTTATTCTTCTTTAGGTTTTCGACAATATTATCTCTGGCATTATCCTGAATTCCGACTTCAATAAGTCGTACTGGAGTTCCAATAGTTTTGAAGAAATCCTCCAATCCATCAATAAATACTCTTGGATCTGCAGAGCCAAATACGCGCTCTGATAAATGCTGAAGTTTCTTAGCATTATCATCAAAAAATACTCTCATCCAGGCTGGATAAACTATAGAAAGGCCTGCGCCGTGAGCTATATCATAAAGTACACTTAGACTATGCTCAAAACCATGAACTCCCCAGTCGCCTCCTTTTTTTCCATGTCTCAATGTGCCATTTAAAGCCATTGTAGCCAACCACATAATATTTGCTCTTGCATCGTAATCCTTAGGATTATCTTTTAAAATCAAACCGTATTTGATCGCCTGCGAAATAATATCTGAAGCTATGGCATCGCTGAGCGGAGCATCAGAGGGGTCGAAATATTGCTCCAGAGTATGGGCTATTAAATCTGAAATACCATACGCTGTATAATCCATTGGAACAGAATTGGTGAATTCCGGATCCAGATAGGAGGTTTTTGGGTAAAGTAGCGGACTGCCATATCCGTATTTTCTTCCTTCTTTCGTGTTTTGAATTACTGTAAACTGATTCATTTCAGTTCCTGTAGCAGCGAGAGTTAAAACGCATAAAATCGGCAAAGCCTCTTTTGGTGCATCAGCTTTCTTTGAATAGAAATCCCAGATGCTGTGTTTTCTGTAAAAGCCCATTGCAACAGCCTTGGCTGTATCAATTACTGATCCACCGCCAACTGGAATGAGCATACCTGCTTTTATTTTTTGCGCTTGAGATACTGCCTGATCTGCAGTTTCATATTCGGGATTTGACTTAATTCCTTCGAAGACTTCAAATTCAATTTTGGCCTTTTTTAAACTTGCTGTTACCTGATCTAAAACACCGTTTTTCTTAACGGATCCTTTTCCTATTAAGATCAAAGCCTTCTTGCCATATTGCGATGCATCCTCACCTAATTTTGCAGTACAATTTTTTCCAAATTCAATTTTAGTGGGATTATAAGAAGTAAAGTTTTCCATAATAATTTCTTACTGATTTAGTCCTTCATCCATATCAATGATATAAAGACGCTTATTGTTTCCTATTTTATGTCTTCTATTAGACCAGGGTTTTATAATTACCCCTGCAAGTATCATTATTGCACTTGCATTCAATGTTTTGGGGTCAAAAACATCTTTGCTGTTTATTCCATTGTTGAAAGAATCAATAATTAAATATCCAACTCCGCTTGTAATTAAAACACCTGACACAACAGATCTGACTTTAGAAAAAGTGCTGACATTACCTACCTTAATAAATTTAATTGAGTCAACATTTACTTCTAAAGTGTTTTGAAATAAAACAGTCTGCCCTTCAAAACCTACTATTTTATCACGGATGTAAATACCTGATTTGCTAGTTTTGAATGTCAATTCCTCATTAGGATAAAATCGAACTCTTTTTACCAGTCCCGGTTTATCAAAAACAAGATATTTCTGAGCAATACTTTCACCTGAAAAAATGAAAAATAAAACAGCGAAGAATATTTTGTAAAATGATTTTGGCACTTTCTGCGTTACAATTAATAAATGGGGAAAAAGAAAACAGTTCAAAAAGATAAGAAACTTTCATTAGATAGCATTGAAAGAATCCATCCTTACAAGATGCTGTTGTTTCTCGGTGCCCTTGGGAGCTTTCTAATCTTTACTTTTCTGCTAATATCTTTTTCTGTTATACACAATAATACAGATGGTCAGGTTTTTTACTTGCCAAAAACATTTCTAATCAGCACATTTCTGATACTTTCAGCCTCTTTTACAACTTTTCGTGCAGAGCAATATTTAAAGTCAGAAAACACAAAAAATCTTCTCAAATATCTAGGTATAACCATTATTCTATCTGCTTTTTTTCTTTCTTTCCAATCATATTCCTGGTTGGAAATGTATAATCGTGGTTTATTTTTCAATGGTCATCCCTCATCGTCATTTATGTATGTGCTTACAGGATTGCATATGCTTCATTTGCTCATTGGCTTTGGATTTCTGATTTATATGTTTGCCTCAATAGGAAGAAAGACAAAAGATCACGTTCAAGAACTCGTGTTTTTCACCAATCCATATGAGCGCACTCGACTCGAGGTACTATTTCTTTTCTGGCATTATATGACAGGAATGTGGCTTCTCATTTTCCTTTATCTTTTCTTTACATTTTAGAATAGGACTTTTCGAATGAAATTAAAACCCTGGGTTGCCAAATGGTTTATGAACTTCTATCCTCCAAATCTTATCAACAGGGTAGTTATATCAAGACTAAGTGCAGATTTCCGCGAAGTTGACATCAAGGTTAAAAAATCCATTCTCAACAAGAATTTGCAGGGAAGTATTTTTGGTGGAACACTCTATAGTGCCGCTGATCCTTATCCAGCTCTTTTATATTGGCAGAATCTAAATCAGCAAGATATTAAAACAGAAGCTTGGTTAAAAAAGGCGGAAGTAGAATATCATAAACCAGCAACTACGAGTATTCTTTTCAAGTACAAAATTTCTGAAAAGGAAATATCAGAAGCCATGGAGGAATTATTCAAAGTAGGAAAATTCTCTTGTTGGCATACTGTTGAAGGGAAAGACAAATTCGGAGAAACCTGTATCAGCATCAAATCGCTTATTGTTTTAAAATTGCGGAAAAAACAGGTTTAAATTAATTCTAATGAAGATTAGGTCCTTTATTTCGTCGTAAATCCATATTGTGATAAACGGATAAACGGATTATATCTTGATGTCGAAATTTATGCCCTTCAGGTCTCTGGGCATAGTGCCAACTGTAGCCAGCCTGAAACTGCCAGTTATTATTAAGTAGGTATCCTATTCCGTTGAATATTCGAATCTCTTCGAGATTATTATAAATAACTTCTTGTCCTGATTGTAGAAATATCTCAGCATTTTGAGAAAGGAAGATGGTTTTATTTTGAATGTGCTTATGATTTAATGGCGTATAAACAGAAAATTTATATCTGTACCGCAATGAAAAATGATAAGGATCACCCTTAAAATGATCTCGCTTCCATCTCTGCTCAAATCGGAATTGGTGGTATAGTTTTAATCTGCTTACTTCCTGGACAAATAAAAACTGCTGCCAGAATCGAAATTCGAGTACTACTCTATCCTCAATTTCCGCATCTTGAATTTGATACCATGTATAAGGATTCACAAATCCGGCTGTAATTTCCAAACTTGGATTAATCAAATATGCCAGACCAAATCTCAGATAAAGCTTACTCATATGGGTATTCCACTCCGTTCTTCGAATGTGATACTCACCGTAATAGAAAAGCTTATTGGCAATCATATACTTGGTATATAAGCCATACCAAATGCCTGTTTCATGAAAAACCTCACGAGGCGGAAGACCAGTTTCTTCGCCACCATCAGCTTTGGAAAAATCTAGGAATAGAATGGAACATAAAATAAATAAAAGTATAAATCGCCTCATCCCTCAAGTTCCAATAGTTTTTCAATCTCATCAAAGTCCGATGTCTTTTTTAACTTTTTCTCAAGACTCCGAGTGTTTTCAGCAGCAAGTTCCATTAATCTCTCTTGCAATACTTCAATTCTTTCCACTTGGCCGGAAATATGTTCTGCATGATTTTCATTTATTAGCTCAGTTTTTAAATGCTGATAATAATTAATTGCAGCTGCATCGTATAGACGTTTTTTTAACCTCTTTTTAATATCCTCACTATATGTATATGGATCAAAAACCAATTCGGTATAGGCAGTATCTATGACTTTTTCCAAATACTCAATGCTATCAATTCTCGGCTTCAAAAAGCTCAATTCTTCCAATACACCCAAAATGAAGCGCCCTTGCATTTCTCGTTTTTCTAAGTCTTCAATGCCGGCATATTGTTGCATAACAGTGGCAGTCCAGGGATTAATTGATTTTTGGTAAAGCTCATATAATAGACCACTTTCCTTTCTTGTATATGAATCCTTAATTTTTTTGGAACTGAACTGAATATCTTGCTCAAGTGCTGTTAATCTCTGCTGCTGTAATATCTTTTCAAATTCAGTTCTGATATCAATCATAGCTTTTTCATTCCTTGTATTGAGGATTGCAATAGCATCTTGAAGCTTATAAAAAGGTGACAAGTCTTTTTCAGTGCTTTCATTCATTTCGATATACTTTGTTTCCCCATCAAATTCATAACTAATAGTATCCGTCGTTTCTATAAACCTTTTATAAATATTTGAAAAGTAGAGTTCCCTATCGATATGTTTATACAATGAGTCAGGACGTGAATTGACCAATTCAAGAATCCCTTCAGCCTTTTCTTTCTCATAGTTTAAAATGGCCTCAGATCTAGATAGTAATTCGCTAAGATGAAAATTGATGTAGAATTTTGGGTTTTCCAGCATTTCTGCTGAGCGTTGAGCGATGGTTTTCAAATCCTCTCTCATTTTATTCAGGTTTTCCAGAAAGGATTCTGACAAATGATATTCAAATCTGCCTGTTCCGGGATTAAAATCATGGTTTGAGCCTTCGAGTGCTCCTTTTCCCAAATCAGCCCATAAAAAAGCATTATATGCTGTTTTCAAAAGCTCATTTCCATTTTCCTGTTTTGTCAGGTAAGGCGAGTCAAATAAAAAGCCGTCATCAAAGAGTACATCAAAATTCCCATGTGCTTTACTCATTATACCTGTGCTCAATTTGTTTATTACCCCCTCATAAACAAGAGAATCTAACATCTGCCCGGATTTATTATTACTTCGAACCAAAGTCAAGAGGAAACCATCATTGTAATCTCTTCTCTCCTGTATTTCTACAGTATCACTGAAATAGTGCAATACCCATTGGCCATCAAGCCTTCCTAATGAATCGAATTTTCCATCGAGTTCATAGGTGGGATTTTCTAAGCTTTTAAAGGAAAATTCTCCATTTGGCTTTCCATTTTCAAAATGAAGCGAGCCGACCCTTTCAATACTTTGGTTTCCTGCCGAATCAACATGGTAATAAGCATAACTCCACAAGCCTTCAGGAATTCCTTTAGAGTATTTAGCCTCTGTTACCTCCTTCTTGCCCCAATAAATCATTTGAATTTTTTCCTTGTCGATATCCTGTACGCTATAGCTGAGATCAAGTTGATCGTATTCCCACTTTCCTTGTTTTAAACCGTCTTTATACTTTCCAATGTAGGTCTCCTTTATAAAGCGGTGACCATCTTTAAGATCTTGCCTTATTATAAAATGAAAGTCACCATTGAAAAGCGTATCCTTATCAACAATTTTATATTTTGCTACAAGTATGCCCGTTCTTCCTGCAAGATTCGTGTATTCTCCTTCAAGCGTTTGTCCGTATAAAATTCCTCCGGAAAGAAATAACAGTATGGCTATATAAGCCGGTAATCTTGTTTTGACTTTAGCTTTTACCATGAGATTTTTTCCTTATTGAGAAATGCTGAAATACCCTTTTTACAATCATCATTTTCTCTTGCAGTGGCATTTTGTGATGCGGCATAGTCTAGCGCCTCATTCAAAGACATCCCCGGAATATTGGCAATCATCGATTTAGTCATCGCCATGGAACTATCAGCATTTTTATGTACCAATTTTGTGGCGAAATCCAGCACTCTTGTCTCTATTTCCTTTTTATCTACAATTTCATTGATGATTCCCCACTCTAATGCTTTTTCGGCTCCAATCATTTCTCCTGATAATAATAGCTGTCTTGCTCTCCCCTCACCGATTTTTCGCAGTAAAAAAACCATTACAAGTGCTGGAACAAAACCGATTCTTACTTCAGTATATGCCATTTTTAATTCAGGCACGGCGAATACAAAGTCGCAAATACTCGCTAAACCGGCACCTCCTGCAATAGCAGGTCCTTCTACCTGTGCAATTACAATTTTCGGAGCTTCGTAGATCATTTGAAAAAGCTCTCTTAAATGCTGAGAGTCTTCCAGATTTTCATCGTAAGTATTTTTTTGAAGCTCTTGCAAATAAGCAAGGTCAGCTCCGGCACAAAAGGCCTCACCATTTGCTTTTAAAATGATAAGCTTCACATTATCATCTTCAATAAATTGACGAAATCCATTTTTTAGGTGCGAGACCATTTCCGCACTAAGGGCGTTTCTTTTTTCCGGACGGTTCAGAGTAATTGTACCTATCCGATCAGAAATAGTAGTAGTGATCATATTATTTTAATACCAGGGCTCCTTCAGACTTCAAATCGTGAAATGCTGAATTTCTCTCCTTCAATTTTTCAATAATCTTAGATCTAATAAAGAAAGGAATATTATTACCTAAAATAAAACCTTTAACAGGATTAAAATCAGACTCGAGTACCATTTTAGCATTTTCCGAATCGATTAGTACCCAGTCCGGACTTTGGGTTAAATGACAATTCTCCTTGGGTTTTATCAGAATCTGACCATTCCAAAACCAAGATGATAGCACGGAATTTTCTGCAAAAGAATGTTCTTGAGGAGCTATTATTTTGCTGACAGCCCTTTCCCTTGTGTAGGCTGAAAGACTGTATTTCCAAAAATCACTTTGCTCTTTTTCATCTAAATCAAAATTTATCTGCATATATCTTCCATCCAGAATCGCGATATAATCACGGTTTTTACTGCTGAATAAAACCAATTCTGATTGCTTTGAAAAACTATAATGCAAATACCATTGATACCCTGCCAAGAGACAAATTGATGTCAGAAGCCCAAATACAAATCGCTTTTCCCTATAAATGAGAACTAGCATCAATGATGATAAAATGAAAACAGAAAATATCAAGTGCCAATGGTCATAGTAAATGTCTTTTGTAACCGAATAGGGAAGTTCCTGAATGATGAATATTGACCTATTCATAATATTGATGCTCATTTCCAGTAACCAAGCGAGCAAATTCTCTAAAAGCGGAAAAAAATGTAAAACCAAAAGGGCGATCCCAAAAGTCAGAATTATTGCCGCAAAGGGTATGACAATAAAATTGCTCAGGATAAAAAAATTAGGGAATTGATGAAAGTAATAAATTGTAATAGGGAAAGTGCCAATCTGAGCCGCAAGAGAAACACAGGTTAATTTGTACATTTTGTCCAAGATGGAATTATTTATTTCCACTGTACTGGTAAGGTAAGGGTAGAAAAATACAATACTGAAAACGGCGAGAAAAGACAGCTGAAAACCCAAATCAAAAATCATCATTGGATCGATAATTAAGATTATAAATGCTGCCAAACCCAGATTATTATAAATATTTGATCTTCTGTTGATCAATTTGGAGAGGGCTAGAATAGAAAACATAATCACGGCTCGACTCACTGAAGGTGAAAAACCGGTGATCAAAGCATAGCCAAAAAGAATGAAAACGGAAATGAAAAATATTCCTGTTGATCCGTATTTCCATCGTTTGAGAAATGATAAAATGTAAATCAACATTTGATATATAATTCCAACATGCAAACCGGAAACAGCCAAGACATGAATAGCTCCGGCATCTGCAAAAGCCGAGCGCACATCATTGGGTAAGTCATCCTTCTGCCCTAAAATCAAAGCCTCTGCAATGTGGAAATTATCAGGATTCCTGAAATTTTCCTTGAGAACGGATTGGAAGTAATTTCTCATCGCGATTGCAAAGTCCATAAACTTCGAACCATTGTTTTTATTTAAAATAATCAGGTCATCATTTTTGGCAAATGCCTGAAATTCATAACCCTTTCTTCTCATGAATTTTGCGTAATCAAAATCCTCAGGATTCTTTGGGCCTTGAATTTTCGCGAGTGAAACATTTGCAAATATCCTGTCGCCATAATCAAATGAAATATTCTCTTCAGATTTACTCAGGTATAAGAGGACATTTGCAGAATACGAATAGAGTGAGTCCTTAAATTTCAATTGATCAATCCTAAGTAAATATCGCTCGGTTTTAGCCGTATTTTTAGCCTCTGAAATGATAATTCCAGTGACCCCCTTTGCCTCTGAAATAACTTTATTTTGTTGATTACCTGATACTTGATTGCAGGAATATTTCTGAACGTACATTCCAAAAAACAAGATTAGCATCAGGTATGCCAGCCCTTGAAAAACTTGTTTCAAATGACTCATTTTTAGGAAAAAACTTAGAATAATAACGGCGATGAAAACTGATCCTAAGACATAAATGGATTGAAATGATATGCCGGAGAACTTCTCAGAAATGAGAATCCCAAAAATGAAAAACAGAACATATCTGAGTACGGGAAAGGGCATCCAGGAATACCCGGAAATCATAACATTCTGGTCATAGTTTTATGCAAAATGCCGCACTCTTCAAAAATTTCACCCTCAACAATGAAATTGAACTTGCTATAAAGTGGTATGGCATCGAGTTGAGAATGTAGAAGAAGTTTTGCGGGGCTTTCGATGTTCGATGCAATATCCTCAAGCACTGCCTTTACCAATGCCGAACCAATTTTCTTGTTCCTATGCTCTTTTAAGACAGCAAAACGCTCCAGCTTGATATAAGCACCTGCTTTTCTCCAACGCGCTGCACCGGCCGGCAATCCATTAAGTTTGGCTAAAAAATGTCTTGATTCATTTTCAAACTCATCAACCTCATCTTCTAAAGGCACCTTCTGTTCATCAACAAAAACCTCTTTTCTGATTTCCAAACAAGAATCATATTCACGACTATCAAGTTGAACATGGGCTACTTCTATCATGGATTTAAGGGGCCATAAATTTTAAATCTGCGGGTGTCGCCATTTTCAAAATGCAAACGAAGAATATAAATACCTTGACGCTCTGCATTTAGCGTAAACTGTATTTCGCCAAAAGCATTTGATCTTAATACAACATCTTCAAGTCTTTTTCCCCGAAGGTCATACACTCCAATTTTATAATCTACCCCGGGGTTAAGATTGTACAATAAATATCTACCTGAAATTTGATCGATTGTACCAATTTTTACCACCTCTTGTACAGGCTTGGCATTACTTGTATCCTGACCATCATTACAATTAATCGACCCTGTTATTGTAGAGAGCAAAAAAGAACTTCTATTATCCGGAAAGTTGGCATCAAAAATATTTCTTGTCAATAATTTCTGACAGTTGGTGAAAATGTTAAAACAATCATCATCAGAATAGTCCATATAATTCCTAACCATATCTAATGATCCGCAAGATTCATGTGTGGTGTCGCAACCGAAATTCCCGGAATCTGAATCGGGCGTATCGTCACATCCATCGTCTATTGCGCAATTTCCATCACCCCAGATATGAACAAGCCCCAGCCAATGGCCAACTTCATGTGTCATTGTTCTGCCTTGATTATAAGGAAATGCAAATGCATCAATTGAAGTGCCTGTTCTATTTCCAAAAAAACGATTGGACATTACAATTCCATCGTACTGTCGCGGTTCTTCCGGAAAAGTTGCATAGCCCAGAAAATTATCACTGAGTTTTGGAACAACATATACATTCATATACTGATCGGCAGGCCAGTGCACAATTTCCTTTATTTCAATGTCATCTGAATTTGCATCGTATTCCCTTTTTTCTCTATAATTCCTCGTTATTCCTTCTGTCGGATTTCCTTGAGGGTCAAGTCGGGCAAGACAAAATTGTATTTCCAAATCCGCGCCATCAGGATGGTCATTAAAACCCGGAGTACCGAATTTCTTTCTATAATCATTATTTAACACCTCTATCTGAGACATGATCTGCTCTTTGGAAATATTCCCAATATTAGGATCATCTGATATAATTCCGGCTTCAGATGTGTGAATCACATGTACAACTGTAGGAATGTACACAATTGTGTGTTGGACTTTTGAGTTTAGCTTATTTAAAGACCTCGCTTTTGCAATTCGATCAATTCGCTTCTGAAGATAATTGGGCTGAGAAATTAGCGCAATAGAATCTCGGTAGGTGGTTGCACATTTCTGTCCGTATGAATATCCAAAAATAGATAGAGCAATAACGAAAAGACTAATCCTCTTTTTTACTCTGGCTGTCATAGGCTCTAATAATGGACTTTACTAATTTATGACGTGTTACATCATCTTCATTGAGATAAACAAATCCAATCCCTTCTGTTTTAGCTAAAATTCCTATTGCTTCTTTTAAACCGGACTTTTGGTTTCTCGGAAGATCGAGTTGGGTTTGATCTCCATTAATAATCATTTTTGAATTCGGCCCCATACGCGTCAGAAACATCTTCATTTGCATAGGTGTGGTATTCTGGGCTTCATCCAATAAGACAAATGCATTATTTAATGTTCTTCCTCTCATGTAGGCAAGTGGAGCAATTTCTATGATTCTCGTTTCCTGATAATAGCTCAGCTTTTCGGCGGGAATCATATCATCGAGTGCATCATAAATAGGTCGTAAATAAGGATCAATCTTTTCTTTTAAATCACCCGGAAGGAATCCTAAATTTTCACCGGCTTCCACCGCAGGTCTGGTGATGATGATTTTCTTTATTTCCTTATTTTTTAAGGCCCGAACGGCCAGCGCTACTGAAATATACGTTTTTCCTGTTCCTGCAGGTCCTAATGCAAATACAACGTCATTTTCTTTAACACTTTTGACAAGATTTACCTGATTGTGGGTTTTGGGTTTTATTACAACTCCTCTGGTGCCGTAAATCAAGACTTCTTCTTTCAGCTGCTTAAGCGTATCCAATTTCTCAATATCATTGCGGATATAGTTTTGGATATTCTCTTCGGTAATTTTTCCGTACTGATGATAATGCAGAACTAAGGAATTGATAATATCATTTATCTTGATGATTTCAGGAGGAGAACCCTGGATTTTTATTTCATTTCCACGGCTAACAACCTTGCTCTTTGGGAAAGCCTCAGCAACTCTTTTGATATTTTGGTTTTCCAATCCAAGGAAATCGGGGAGGGAAACATTTTCAAGTGTAATAATTTTTTCTACCAAATGAAATCTGCTTTAATCAATGATTTAATTTTGTGTAATTTTAGCCGATTACAAAAATAATCAAAATTCCTCTTTGGCTCTATGGCAATGATCACATTTACATCCGATTTTGGAGTGAAAGACCATTATGTTGCAGCCCTCAAAGCCAGAATCTTAAGCGATTTTCCCGGTGCTGTCATCGTGGATATTACACATGAAATACCAGCATATAACCTTATTCACGGCTCTTATGTTCTCGGCTCTGTGTATGACAGTTTTCCGAGTGGAACAGTTCATATTGTGGCTCTAAATTCTCATAAGCAAAAAAATTTGAAGTTTATCGCTGCAAAACTAAATGGGCATTATTTTGTGCTTCCCAATAATGGTTTGATTTCCTTGATTTCAGAAAACTCTCCTGATATGGTGGTTGAGCTACCAATTACTAAACAATCGGATCTCTCTTTTCCGGAAAAAAATATTTTATCTAAAGCGGCTTCTCAATTAGCAAAAGGTGCAGACCTCAGCAGTTTGGGTAAAGTGATGGTGGATTATGAAAAATCACTAATGCTCAGACCAAAAGCTACCAAATCGGGAATTTTTGGTCATGTGATTCATGTAGATCGTTTTGGAAATCTGATTACCAATATTCAGAAGAAGGTTTTTGAAGATATAAGAAAACTCGTTGGGCCCGGATTTGAACTAAATTTCAGTAAAGAACGCCTCAATCAAATCAACGATCATTATGGTGATGTAGGTGAGGGCGATATTGTAGCCTTATTTAATGAAAGAGAACTATTAGAAATTGCAGTAAGAGAAGGCAACGCCGCTCAGCTATTTGGGATGAGATACGATAGTCCGGTGAGGATAACTTTTGAGAACTCCTGATTCAATTCGAAAATACATTGGGGTATAAGTGTGGGGTGTGATCACCTACGCTAAAGCTTCGGTGATTAAAGAGTGTGGGGTGTGAGGTGTGAAAAGAGTGTGGGGTGTGAGGTGTGAACAAGGTGTGAGGTGTGGGGGTGTGAAGTGTAATCACCTACGCTAAAGCTTCGGTGATTAAAAAGTGTGGAGAAAAAAAATTATTTGTGATTTCTTAAGTTTTTAATCATTGAAAGCATAATTCGTGAAAGTTCTTCTCCCATTTCATACAGTTCAATAAATTTTTCCTTTTCAATAAAACCTTCATCCTTAAGTATATCCAATATTGCAATGCATTCAAATAAAGAACTTCTTGACATTACATAAAAGTGGGCTCTATCTGCTTTGCTAAATCGACCAGTGCCCTCTGATATATTCAAAACAACACTTAAGGAGGCTCGTGATAATTGATTTTCAATAATGCGGTCAAGATTATGACCTCGAATCAATTTCAGATTAGCTGAATAATATCTTTTCGCTTTTTTATAGATATCAAGTTTTTCAAAATCAAACATCAAGAAAGTGGGTTTTGCATAAAAATAGATGAATTATTAAAAGAGCAATTTTTCATTTCGTGAACATCCCATTTCGATGTGTAAAATGGCAATTCTAATTATTAGCACGCTCTTCACACTCTTTTGTTGTAACAATTTATCTTTGAATATTAAAATCTTGTGTTAGGCCAAATTAAGTTCCATTCTTATGTTAATCCGAATCGTACGCATGTCTTTCAAACCCGATGAGGTTGATAATTTTTTGCACTTATTCAATTCTAAAAAGGAAAAAATCAGGGCTTTCCCGGGCTGCATACATCTTGAGCTATGGGAAGATCATCACAATAAAAACGTATTCAGCACCTACAGCCATTGGAATGGAGATGGAGATTTACAAAATTATCGCAATTCCGAACTGTTCAAGGATGTGTGGGCGAAAACGAAAGTTCTATTCTCGGAAAAAGCGATAGCAAATTCCTATGAGCAGAAAATTGTATTATTTAAAGTGGATCAATAAAGAAAAAAGCTGAAATAATATACGACGAGAAATAAGAACATAAGTAAATACAGAAGCCCTATTCCCAAGCCGGTATAGGCGAATCCCTTGCCACGAAACTTTTGAGGATTGTCTTTAAACTTCTTCAGGCTTGAAATTCCGAAAAGAAAAGACATGGCTGCAAGAATAGGGATAGCCAATGCTATAGTGCCGAAAAGATATGGTCCCAATGCCATAAAGGTTAATATCAAAGCAAATAGTCCGCTTGTAGCGCTAAAGAATCCTAACTTTTCAATTTCCAAAGCTTTTCGTTCCTCAGCAGTAAGTGGCTCAGGTTTTGGTTTTTCTTCACGCACCTCTTCTCGATTATTTTTAGGTTTTTCGGCCTTAATCTTTTTAGGCTTTAGCGACTTACTTATTAGAGCTAAAGTCAATGCCCCTAATCCAAATCCTAGAAATAAAGCAGGTAAATAAGTAAAAATTGAAATTACTGCGCCTAAGCCAAAGATAGCAGCGAGTATATCAAGTGTTTTGGTGGTTTTCTTTGTTTTTTCATCATCATTGGATTCATTTTCCAAATCAGGTAATTTGCTGTTTTGAGAATAGTTTACCGCTATTGATTTATCCCAAAGGCTTTCTCTTCTGGTTGAAGAAACCTGACCCTCGGATATTTCAAATGATTTCGACGCACTCAATTCTGAGTATTTTTCGGGGCTCTTTTC
Organism: uncultured Hyphobacterium sp.; assembly: GCA_964351965.1. GTDB lineage: Bacteria > Bacteroidota > Bacteroidia > Cytophagales > CCMP332 > CCMP332. The sequence goes on from CAYGPM010000001.1 coordinate 113,641, forward strand.
TCCGATGAGAATAGTAATTGTGTCTGAAGGATTGATTATCGCTCTGGAATGAAAGGTGTTTTTAGGTTTAGAGAAATGAGCATGATACTGTTTTTTCTTCTTGATTAGTCCAAAAACCGTTTTATCTGATTTACATGCCGAAAAACAGAATCCAAAAACCACAACTGAAAATATGATTATCGGAAATCTCAATAATCTAAATTAAGACAGCTAATATTAAGGCTATTAGTAAAACCCACAGTAGCACAACTATTCCTGATATGACTAATCCGGCAACAGCATATTGGCGACCATAGAAAACATCCGGAAAACGCTCATGACGGCTTAGACTTATTACACCAAAAATAACCGCAGGTAAAATCAAATAAGGAATTGCAATTCCTAAAATACTCATGATCATACTCGTGACTCCAAAACCTTCAAGCACCTTAGGTCTACTTCTTTGTACTTCACCATCATCCATGAAACTACTTTTGAAACTTTGCTCATAAATTGGTTTTACAGAATAATCTGAGTATTCGGAATGCGTACTCTTTGATGCTGTTAAGTCTTTCTGTAACTCTACTATTTCAACTTTGGATTTTCTGGAAACAATCTCATCGGTTTTTGAGGAATTATCTTTATTACTTTTCTGCAGACACAGAATTGGCTCTCTCGGCTGTGACTTGATTTCATTGCTGTGATGACGCGTATAATAATCCTTCGGAACATGATTGAACAATGAAACTCGCTTTTGGCAGGATGCCAACAAGACTAAGGTCATTATATAAAGGCCAACAAAGACGATTCTTTTCATGCTCTATCTTCTAATACAAAGCTAGGACAGAATTCCATACCTTTTTAGAATTAAGGAATTAAGGAATTAAGGAATTAAATGATTAAGGAATTAAGAAATTAATTAAAATGCTAAGGAGTGTTCTACATTGATTGCATCAATTTCAGAATCACCACCCTTGAGATGCTCTCAAGAAGGCTAGATTTATTAACTTTCTAATCACATGATAAGCTGCAATTCTTTCTGAATGAGAACTGACAATATAAAAGCAATACAAGTAGTTAAGGAAAGTAAATTGCATGTAATTACTACTAATGCCATAGAAACACAGATTTACTATGAAGCTGTTGGAGTGTACTGAATCATGAAAAGCATTTATTTCATTCTACTATTCCGCAAGATTGGAAGCATTTTGAATGGTTAGCTCATATTTTGAAAATGGTTGAAAGGGCTGGCTGGACATTAAGAATGATAAATGATACTAATTGGATTGATGTATCTGAGGAATTATGGGAGGAATTTATTAAAAAATACAAATAGGTGATCTTTGAAATGAAGCACTTTCTAAAATATGTAGTTTTAATTATTGTGTTACATTCTTCAATTCTTGGGAATTGTCAGTATTATGGCATTGGTGATTATATTCCTAACTACCTTGAATTTGATAAGAAAGCTAAAGGAATTACAGGAAACAGTTTAACCATACTTAGGTCTTCTCATGAAGTAATATTTAATAAGGATTCAGTAATAGAGGAACTTAAAAAGGAATTGAATCAAATTCATAAAAATGAATCAGTTCTTTCTGAATTAAGTCATTCTCATTTGAAGAAGGTTATTGGGTTTTTGGAAAGTAAATCGGAAATTACAATTAAAGATATTAGAGAAGACACTGATGAAATACATTTAGATTACTATACAAATCCATCTACAATCATTGATACATTAGAAATTATAAATGATGTATTGTGTAATCAAATTGAAATTGGAAATTTTAATTTAAAAGTCAATAATAGTAACATCTCAAAGTATAAGTTTAAATTGTTTCATAATGATTTCTCAGTATTCACAGGCTATTTAGCTGTAAATGGACTTTTATTTTGGAAATGTCAGACTGTGAAAATAGACCAACCTCAAAGAACTAAAACTCTTCCCGACACAATAGATGGAGTTATAATCGGAATACCTGAGCCCGTTGATCTTTATGATGAAAACTTCTTTGAAGCATTAAGAAAAGAGCTGATAATCCCTAAGAATTCAGAAACAGGAAAAGTATTTGTGGAATTTTGTATTGATACTACTGGAAGAATGATAGAATTGATAGTTGTAAAAGGAGTAAATTATGATTTGGATAATTTGGTTTTAAGTACAATAAAAAATATTGATTATCCTTTTAACCCAGTTATTAAGGGAGGCGTTCCTGTGAAAGTTAGAATGGTGCTACCTATAAATATCAGAGCTGATTAATTCAAAACAAACACCCAGCTATTTGATTTGAAATGATTAAATGTACATACATTATAGCACTCTTTGTTCTGATTTCCTGTGAAGTCAGTAAGGAGCTTAATCAAGACAAACCTGATTCTTCATTAAAATCTGAAACTCCAAAGGTGTATGAGAACCTTACTCTTGGAATGATAGATTTAACAGATATGGAGGTTGACAGTTTTAATGATTATGGAGGTGCCGGTGATTGTTGGGGCAAAGTTATCCATTACACCTTACCTAACAATTATGGTTTAAGTGTTGATTCATTTCTATGTGGGCAATACGGACGAACTATTTCAATCTATATTTTGAGTAAAACTAAATTCATTCAGGCAGCACGTTTTGAAGAATATGTGGGCTACATTAATCCAGAGAGTAATTCATTCAACTATGTTCGCAAGGAAATCATTTATGATTACACCATGAAACCTCCACAGTATTGGTATAAAGTAGATACTACTACATCTTACATTAATCAGTTACCTGACTCTGAATTTAGTCAAGACTCTGTTGAAGATAGGCAAACGACTTATGAACATCTTGAAATAGCACATCGTGAAAGTTGGAGTTTTGAATTTGACTATCCTTGATAACTAATTCAAAACAAACACCTGTCTCTTTGATTTGAAATGAACTTTTATTTACTTAAGTTTTTGATCATCGTATAAAGTATCTTCGAAATTTCTTCTCCAAGAGATACAAAATACTCGTATTTGTCTTTTTCAATTTTGTTCAGATCATAAAGGTTTTCAAGAATTGAAACACTCTCAAAAACGGAACTTCTGGAAATGACAAAAAAGTTTTTACGATCTGCATTGCTAAATCTGCCGGAACCTTCAGCAATATTCAAAGGAATGCTCCAAGAAGCCCTGCATAGCTGATCTGAACTTATACTGTCAAATATTTTTCTTGGATTTAGTCTGTTAACTTCTAAGTTGAATTCTTTCGCTTTCTTATAAACAGCTAGTTTTTGAAAATCGAACATATTCTTGATTTTGGAACTAAATCCAAATTAAGACAGACTTTTATTTGCTAAATATTAAATTTAGTGGGGAGCTGAAATCATCTAATGAAAAGACAATTTAGTTGATTGGAGTGGTAGAATTAATAGAAACAGAAGCAGAAACAGAAAGAAAGGAAAAACAGAGCAGGAAATTTATTCTCATTTTGATTCTGAAACTCGCTCTGTTTTAGTACCGACTTTCTAATTAGTTAGAAGTATAAAATCGAACGAAAGACTTAATTATTTTTAAGTGGAAGAAGATTCTTAGGAAGAAGAAAGAGAAAGAGAAACAGAATGAAAGAAAAAACAGAGCGGGAAATTCATTCTCATTTTGATTCTGACTCTCACTCTGTTTTTGTACCCAGGGCCGGAGTCGAACCGGCACGTCATTGCTGACATTGGTGTTTGAGACCAACGCGTCTACCAATTCCGCCACCTGGGCATTTTACCTTTACTAATTACCAAAATGCCAAAATCATCAGACCTGCAACTGACTCGTTGGCTCCAACGCGCCTGCCTGCCGGCAGGCAGGTCTACCAATTCCGCCACCTGGGCTTATCTTCACTAAAGTTTCGATAAGCGAAACTCATCTGTGAATAATTAAAACATCCCAATTTCGTGCGTCCGCCGAAGTTTATCAAACGAAGGAGGACCACCTCGGCAATTCTTCTCCAAGGATTCGAATTGCAAGCAATAGTTAATAACTCTAACTTACAATTCTCATTGCTTGCATGCCGTAGTCTTGGCGAAGGCATGCAAAAGTATAAAAAGACAGAATATAATTCATTGAAGATTCAAATTAAGTTTCTCGGAAATTTCAATCAGATTTTTTATTAACTTAAAATAATGAAAGCTGCTCTACAATTCCTGGTGATTTTATCATTTGTCTTCGTTCAAAACAAGAGTTTTTCTCAATCTGATTTGGGATTTGCGCCCATAGGTGCAACATGGCATTATATGATCCCAGCTTTTAATTTTTTGGATCCGGTTACTTACGTGAAATACGAAGTTACTGGAGACACAATGATCAATGGCAAGCAGGCATCAATCGTTTATAGAACACATGGATTTGATGTATCAAATCTTCCAAACCCATTTTTTTTACATTATGATAGTAATAGGGTTTATTGGCATAACGAGCATTTAAATGATTTTTACTTGTTATATGATTTTAATGCAAATGCCGGTGACAGTTGGTTAATAAGACTTCCCTGTGATACCAGCTCCCCACCAAACCACTTTCTAGACACGATTCGGTATAATGTAATCTCTACAGATAGTGTTATTGTCAATGGAATAGTTTTGAAAAGGATGGTGATCAGTTCTATGTGGAGTGCAAGTAATACTCTGGTTGAGAAAGTCGGTATGCTATCAGAAGGATACCCAAATTCTACTTTCTTTTGCGGTTATGGAATTGCGGATCCATCGCCATGGCTTATGAGATGTTATGAGGATTCAATTCTTGGTCTATTCAAGGGTCCTGACCCGGATCCATGTGATACGATTTATATTAAAGTTGATTTAGAAGAAAAGATCCAGAATAAAATCACATTTCACCCTAATCCGGCAAATCAGATTTTGAGAATTGAGTCTGATCGAATAATTCAAAAAATTTTAGTGCAAAGCTTAACTGGAACTACCTTATTCCGAATGGATAATAATTCTAATAATTTTGAAATTGATGTCTCTGAAATTCCCAATGGACTTTACCTGATTTCAACAGTTTCATCATCAGGCATCAGGCAAACTCAAAAGGTAATTATTCAGCACTAATCCAACATTTTTTGCAAGCGTCTCGAGGATATTCAATTCAAATTAGGAGTGTTTGTTTTGAATTAGAATCTCAAGAATCATTGCTTATTTTTAAATTATGAAGAGACTCCTTGTCTATTTGTCCTTGTTGTTTTCAACTTTCTTTTCCACTGAATCTAATGGGCAGTTCCAGACCTTCGCATCATATTCAGGATATACAATAATGGATATGACCGTCTACAAAGGTGACCTTTATGTAATTGGCGATTTTGACTCGATAGGTGGTATTGCTGCTGATAAAATTGCTCGATTTGATGGTGCAAACTGGCATTCATTGCCAATTTATTTGGCCGATTATATCAATACTGATACTTACACCTTACGTGAGTTTAAAAATGAATTATACATCGCTGCGGTAACATCTGATACTATTCCTCAACCATTACGAAATGAATACATTACTAAATGGGATGGAGCTACATGGTCAGTTTTACAAGACTCAAGTATCTACCGTGCTTGTCCTGTATTCTGCGATGGAATTTATGACATGACTGTTCATGATAGCTTGCTTTATGTTGTTGGAGAGATTGCTGGCACACCTTCAAGCCCAAATTTCCATGGACTTGGAACATGGGATGGAAATAATTGGGTTGTCGCTGTTGATACGGGCCAATTTTTAGGGATTGGAATACCTTGGGACATTGAAGCTAATAAAGATGGGGTATGGATTGAAACCGCCGGTATAATATGGCATTGGGATGGAATACAATTTATCAATACAAATCACCCTGGAGCTTCAAAACGAAGTTTAATAGCAGGAGAAAATTTTATATACAACAATCCCTACATAGACAATGGTAATGGATGGGTTCCAAAACTACTTAAGGGTCCTTGGAACGATCATATGTTTGCTGGTGATCATTTATTCTTCACTAGAAGTGGTGTTTTATACAAAATGGACACTTCTTCCTTTAACGTAACAACGGTCGATTCTCTTGTGCCAACCTTAGGCCTCACTGCATACCAAATGACCTTTTATGATGGAAAACTGATTCTTGGACTTACTTTTGGATTGGACACAAATGGATCATTTCTTTACTCGATAGATTCAGCACAAGTTGTTTCAGGACTAGAGGTAACTGAGCTGATTAATACAAAGGTTTTTCCAAATCCTTCGCATAACCGTTTGATAATCCAGTCACTTCAAAATTTGAATCTAATTGAGATAAAAGACTTAACAGGAACTGTGATTCTAAACAGAAAGATAAATTCAAATGAGTTTGAAATCGATACCTCAGAACTTCCTAATGGCCTCTATTTAATCACGACTTATTCTAAATCAGGCATTCGGCAAACTCAAAAAGTAATTATACAGCACTAATCATTTTATAAACTCAATAATTCCTTAATCACAACTTCCTTTAATAGTTACTCGTAAAAAATACTATAAGCAACCAATGAGTATTATGGCTGGTGGTGGATATGGTATGGCTCGTTATGGAATGGATTCGATGAAGAACAATCGAAAACTCCGTAAAGGACGAAAATCCTTAAAAGACAGTCAATATCATGGTCAAGTAAAATCCAAAATCAAGGGCAAGGCTGACTTTAATGAAATTAACGATTATAGAGAAGTCGTTAAAAGAAGAAGACTCAAACAAAGTATAATAACCATAATAAGCATTTTGATAATTACGGCAACTTTGATTTTAATACTTCAGTAATTGCTGAATAAGCTAAAGTCAACCTTTTATTCAAAAACTTAGATATTTGCGGAGAGATTCAGAGGAATGAGCATTCAGGAAAAACTGCGCACTAAGTATCCGGGACTTTATAAGTCCATGATTTATTTGAATAATACCTTAAGAGCTAAATCTTTTCATAGAAAGTCTTTTTCGCAATTCGGAGAAGACATGCTGATTGATCCCTTGTTTGATAATAATCATAAAGGTTTTTATGTAGATGTAGGCGCTCATCGTCCTTCTCAAAGATCAAATACCTATTATTTCTATTTACAAGGCTGGAAGGGCATTAATATTGAAGCCATGCCCGGCTCAAAGAAATTATTTGATACAGTACGACCGAAGGATATCAATATTGAAGCGGGCGTGTCTGATCAAAATGGAACATTAAGCTATTACCAGTTAAATCAGCCATTGATGAATGGTTTCTATGAAAATGATGAACAAATAAGTCAACATGAGGGGGTCAAAATCCTGAATAAAATCGATATCAAAATGTCCACTTTAGCCGATATTTTGGATGAACATCTTCCCAAGAAACAGGAAATTGATTTTATGAGTATAGATGTTGAGGGTTTAGATTTTCAGGTTATAAAATCAAATAACTGGGATAAATACAGACCGAAAGTCCTGCTCGTTGAGATTCTCGATTTCCAACTGGATAAAATTGAATCTTATGAGATTCATCAGTTTTTAAGCGAAAAAGGCTATCATTTTTATTCCAGAACCGTCCATACTTTGGTGTACACTCTGAAGCAATGACGAATGCAGGATTAGGAATAAGGAAGCAGGAGTAATTGTAAATTTATTTAATGATGAGTTTGTCGCGGTGAAAGCGGCCATCACTTTCTACTTGGTAGATGTACAAGCCCGGTTTTAGATCTGATACATTCAGAGCTTGTGTTTCCTGTTTTATTGTAGTTTTTAATTGGAGATTGCCTTGAATGTCGAAGATTTTGAATTCTATAATTTGAGGCGATGATTCATCAATAGTAATATTTAAATGTCCTGAAGAAGGATTGGGAAAAACTTTGACCTCAGATAATTTATTTTCTCTGAGATGCGAGCCACCTTCGACTATCCTTGAAATTTTCCCATCGTTCAAGCCGGCCACAAATACCTCGCCTTCATTATTTTCACCAAATGCTACAAAAAAGTTGGAACTAGAAAAGGCGCCATGGTCGGTCATATTGAAAGCACTGTCTAAAGATCTGATCCATCCGGTACAGATATCAGAAAAGAAGTATCGACCATAAAGTCCGGGATATCTGCTTCCACGATACACCAGGCCGCCAGTAACAGAGCAACCACCTGATAAATGGCTATATTCATAAACGGGGTCAGTCAATGTGGAATCAGGTGGGCAGTTAGCAGTATTATATGGACTAGTTCCCTCATAACATCGCCATCCGTAATTTTCACCGCCGCTACTTGAAAATGGCTGAAAATCAATTTCCTCGCGAGCACCCTGACCCACATCACCAATCCATAAATCGCCTGTCAGTTTGTCAAAACTCATTTTCCAAGGATTTCGCAAACCATAGGCCCAAATTTCTTCTTTAACACCTCCACCTGCGCCAAAAAAGGGATTATCTTGAGGAATGCCATAGGGCTGCGCTGTATTAATATTTATTCTTAAAATCTTCCCCAAAAGGGTCGTTAGATTCTGTGACCTATTTCCGGGATCTCCGGCCGATCCCCCATCACCGAGTGCTATATAGAGATAGCCATCAGGACCAAAGGCAATACTTCCTCCATTGTGATTAGTAAATGGCTGAGGCTCATTCAAAATTGAAAATTCTGTTGAAGCATCTGCACTGTCCGGATCATTACTGACCGCAAATAGTGATATTTGAGTGTTGCCGTTAAGCGCTGTATAATGCACAAAGAAATAGGGGTTATTGTCAAAATCAGGATGAAATGCCAGTCCCAAAAGTCCTTGTTCATTTCCGGTACTATTAACCTGATTCGAAATATCCAAAAAGGGTGAAGAATTGCGATTTCCAAGAGAATCCAAAATCCAGATTTTTCCTGCCTGCTCTACAATAAACAATCTGGTATCATCACCGCCCGGACTTTGAATATCCACCGGCCTTGTGAATCCGCCGGCGAAGGTTTCAAGTTCAAGGATAGGCTGCGCCGGGAGTGGAGTGTGAAATGCGAAGAGTGAGAGCGAAATGAGAAGTAGTAGTTTTTTCATTCAATGATCAGTTTATCGCGGTGAAAATGGCCTTTACTTTCTATTTCGTAGATATAAAGTCCTGGCTTAAGATCAGAGACATCTAAAGTTTGTGATGGTTGATTTGTTTCTGCTTGCATATTTATATTTCCATGGAGATTGAAGATTTTAATTGTACATTCAGTTGCATTCATACCTTTAGTGAAAATGCTAATGCTTGAATTCGTTGGATTGGGAAATACTTTGATTTTATCAATCCAATTGTAATTATTTATTGAACTGAACATATTCCACAAGGAGTCGCAGGGAAAGGATACTAGACTAGTGTCAATCTGAGAATCCGAATAGCAACGTAATCCATAGCCTGCTTCCAATATCATTCCATTACGCGGAAAAAACCATGATAAATTCCCGATTTTGTCCATATATGTGTTTCCAAACCCTACAACAGTATTTGAGCTGAAATTATATGTTTTGATTATTTGTCCGTCTAAAATGGAATTCGTAACTGAATCAATAACCATCTGATAAATTGAATCTCCCGATGGGTTACTATCAATGAATAATGGAATATCTAAAGTAAGGGTATCTCCGGCGTTTACATTAAAAATATATAGAAGAAGGAATTTTTGTCGGTTCGGACTCCAAAGAAAAACACTATCGCTTTGCTCATGTACAAACATAGCGGGATAGGTATATTCTTGTACTATATCCTGATGCCATTTATGTTTGGATAATAGTTTATGACATGTTTTACCATTTATTGTACTGTCCTCAACACTTTCAATATGTACGTAAGAACAAACACCAGGGCATGGACCATCTTGATTTCCATTGAAATACCATTCTGAACCCAGCTGACCAAAATCCTGCCCAATTGAATAGTTAAAAGTGTAAAGTGTAAAGAAAAGTAGTATTAAAGATTTTTTCATTCAATAATCAGTTTGTCGCGGTGAAAACGGCCTTCACTTTCTATTTCGTAGATGTACATTCCGGATTTCAAATCAGAGACATCAATTGTTTGGGAGGATTGATTTATTTCTGTTTGCTTTATAAGGTTGCCTTGAATGTCGAAGATTTTGAAGGACAGAACTTGAAAAGAAAAATCCGAAATTGTGATTTTTATTTTATCTGCTGCTGGGTTCGGAAATAATTGAAATGAATTCGGATTTAGCTGATTATCAAAACCAACACCAAAAAAAGAAAAGGCAGAATCGCAATTAAGATTATATGAAGGATTTTTATAAAACCCCACAAAACTATCTTCATAACATCGCAATTTCCTGTAATCGATTCCTCCCGTTCCCCAATCACCCCCATTGATTGCAGGAGGCATACATCCAATTATGTACTCACAAGGGCAAATTTCAAAACTATTAAACGCGAATTCAAAATTTGGATGCATTTCAAAACATCTTACCATCAAACCATTTACATTTATTGTGTCAATTGAATAAACATAATTGAAATATTCTATGGTGTCTGAGAATGAACCGAACCCTTTCATATTCTTATATAAGACAGTATCGCCAACATTCTTATTAAAATTCATAAGTAATGACCATTTATCTTCCGACATCCAATTGGGTATTGGTGGATAGTAATAAACAATTCCTGAAGAATCAAAGAGGAAAATTGTATCCAACGTCCAGCTGTTGAAATTGCCTCCAGTACGAGTCAACATCTTAGACAACTTTCCTTTTACAACAGTATCTTTAACCACTTCATATACCTCGGGCACGTAGCTAACAACATTCCAAGGCTCAAATGGAGCAGAACTTAATTTCCACTCCCAAGTGAATTTAGCTCCTACCGGAAACCACTCTTGAGAGTGTGAAGTGTGAAGAGCAAAAAGTGAAAGGATTAATAGTAGTAGTAGTTTTTTCATTCAATAATCAGTTTATCGCGGTGAAAATGGCCGTCGCTTTCAATTTCGTAGATGTACATGCCTGATTTGAATTGAGATATGTCAATGTTTGATTTCGGACTATCAACTTGGATAACTTTTAGAATAGCCCCATTTAAATCAAACACCCTAAAGATCAGCTTATCAGAATTTTGAATTTCAGATTGAATGGTAATTGAATTTTTTGCGGGATTTGGATAGACAGTGATTAATCCAGTACCTAACTCATTTTCAATACCAGTATAAATGGTGTAATTCGTATCGCAATCGAGATTGAACCAAGGACTTTTATAATACCCAAAAGAGCTATCCTCGTAACACCTTAATCCATCGGGAATTTGACAACCCCCCGCCCAGTGAGTTCCTGTACCGATTATCCCTCCGCCCAGAATGTCAGTAACATAAGTACCCAGCGAAGTCCACAACCAAGGACTATTTGGATCGAGTTGCCGACATGACGAAGCATAAATTGTTGTTAGATATTGACCATTAACCTTTGTTTCAAAAACAGTATCAACAACATTATAATAAATTACTGTATCTCCGGTATTCCAATCAATCCTTCTCATATTTGGATACCAGATTGTATCACCCTTATTTTTAGTTAAATCATATAATAGCGACCACTCTTCTCTTGTATCTACAAAGTCGAAGGGAGGAAAATAATATATTTTTCCTGCGGAATCAAAAACAAATGTTTCAGAATTACCATACCAGTTTATCTGAACCGAACGTTTGATTTTTCTACAAGCTTTTCCAAGAACAATGGTGTCCTTTTCAACTTCATAAATGTCTGGATAATAATTAGAGACACTTGGATTGACACATCCATATTCAGCCCATCCATAGGTCCACTGCGCCCCTACCGGAAACCACTCTTGAGAGTGTGAGGTATGAAGCGCGAAAAGTGAAAGGATATAGAATAGTAGAAGTTTTTTCATGCAATAAGAAACAGGTGTTTGCTAAATAAATTTAATAAAAAGAAATCAAAAACGGCCAAACTCAGATAATACTGGAGGACTGGATTTTTTTAAAGTACTCTCTATTTGCTGCTAACAATAATTTCTGGCTAAATTCGGGCAAAGAAATTCATTTTGCTCACACTCATACAATACAACCCGGATTCACATACAAGTCACACGGATTTAAGTCCTAAATCGGCCGCAGAATTAGTAAAAAGTGATTTTGTCAATTGGATTGATATTGACATTAGTGAACAAGCAATAGTTCAGGAAACTGCGGATTTATTCAACATACATCATTTGATAGCTGAGGATATTGTCAATATAGATCAGTTGCCAAAATTTGAGCTATTTGAAAAGCACATTTTCTTCAATACCAAAATGCTCAGTTTTGATGAGGAAAAGAAAGAAATTCTCGAAGAGCATTTGAGCATTGTCATTGGTAAAAATATTGTAATCACCTTTCAGGAAGGTCTTCCGGGAGATGCCTTTAATGAGCTGAGAAAACGAATTACCTTATCAAAAGGCTCCATTCGAAAAAACGCTGAGGATTATTTGCTTTATCATATTTTAGATGCTGTAGTCGATAATTATCTCCTAATCATGGAGAATTTTCGAAATAAAATTGATGTTCTTGAAGCCAGAACTCTATCCGATTCCAAGTTTGATGTCATGGCGCAAATTATTGATATTAAAAATGATATCAGCATCATTCGAAAATATGCCATCCCAATGCGCGATGCCTTAAATAAAATGAGAGTAGAAGCGGAACCTTTTATCAAGAAATCCTCGGTAAATTATTTTCAGGATATCGTGGACCATTTACAATTTCTGATTTCCTCATTTGAAACGGCCAGAGAAATGCTCAAGGATCTAATGGATCTTCATCATTCCAATCAGAATAATGAAATGAACCGCGTGATGAAAACGCTTACAGTTGTTTCAGCTATATTCATTCCCCTCACATTTGTGGCCGGTGTTTATGGAATGAACTTTCATTATATGCCGGAATTGGATTCTCATTGGGGTTATCCCCTTACTATAGCATCCATGGTTTTGGTAGCTATTGCCATGACTCTTTTTATGAGAATGAAAAAGTGGTTTTGAAATTTTCTTCAGCTCCTTTCCTTTTCTAATTGTCAGCAATTTTTCCTTAATTCAAGAGAATAAAATCTCAATTCAAATGAAAAAGTTAATTTTCCTTTCGCTCGCATTATATCTAATCGGTTTTGTTTCTTGTTCTCAAGAGCACAGTCACGACAATGAAAGTTCCGAGCATTCTCATATCGAAGCAGATGAACATGATCATGACCATTCAGAAGAGCATGCGCATGATCACGATGAAGCTATGGTTCATTTAAACGAAGGTCAAAAATGGGAGGCCAATGCAGAAACGACTGAAGGAATTGAAAATATGACCACTATTGTAAGTCAATTTAATGCTTCAGAAGGCGAAAAGGATTATGCTGAGCTGAAAACTTCACTTGAAAGTGAATTTCAAATGATATTTCAGAAGTGCACAATGACCGGCGAGGCGCATGAGCAATTGCATAATTATTTATTACCTATGAAATACATGTTTGCAGCATTGGATTCTGAAGATCAAGGCTTGAAAGAAGAAAAGGCAAGTGAATTGCAAGCGCATCTTGCGGAGTATTCTAATTATTTTGAATGACATAATAATAGAATTATTGTTAAATAATCAATATTATATATATTTAATAGATGAAATATATCATCACTTTAGCCTTTCTTTTAATTATAAATTCTTTACAAGCCCAGTTTTATCAACAGTATTTTGATGGCGGAGACACTATTGCCGGTTCTTCATTATTTATAAATTTAGATTCCTCAACCGGGATTTGGCAAGTTGGTGCTCCAAGTAAGTCTATATTAAATTCTCCGCATTCAGCGCCCAATTCTTTAATGACGGATACTTTGAATACTTATCCGGCGCTAGATTCATCTCAATTTCATTTTACAGTTGGTGCCACTTGGTTCTGGGGTATTGTTGCATATCAATGGACTCAAAGTATTGATTTCGAAGAAATTTCAGATGGTGGACTTATCGAGTTTTCCGTTGATTCAGGCGATACATGGGAAAATGCATTTACAAGTCCATATGTTTATAATTTCTTTGGTTTTGATTTTCAAAATGTAGATACACTTTCAAATGGTAAAGTTGGATTTACAGGAACAGATTCTTTAATGCGAAATGTTTGGTTATGCTTAGATGCATCTTGGCTTTCTTTACAAGATTCGGTAAGATTTAGGTTTACGCTCGTATCTGATTCTGTTGATAATTCCAATGAAGGATGGTTGCTTGATAATATGAAACTTAGCACTACAATTATTCATACTCTAAATGAAAAAGAGTTAGAAGAATATATGCAGGTGTATCCTAATCCAACGAATGGTGTTTTGAATATCAGAACTCAGAAAATAAATGACTTTCACATTATCGAACATATGCAATTGTTCAATTCTGAGGGCAAACTGATAGAGGAATATGAGAATATACCCACAAAATTTAGTTTAAACATAAAAAACCATCCAAAAGGAACTTATTACCTTCATGTCAAAACCAATATAAAAACTGAAAAGTTTACTATTCTTTTGGAAGATTAAATGAATTTGCCTCAGAGTAAATATAAAATTGGACTGATTACCAGTTTGCTCTTATTTCTATTTTCTTTCACTAAAAAAGAATTGAACTCAGAATACAAGTTTCCGGAGCTATTGCTCTTTCCTGAAATGCCTATTAATCCGGAAAATATTCCCACATACGAGGGAGTTGAATTAGGCAGATATTTGTTTTACGATCCAATTCTTAGCAAAAACCAAAAAATTTCATGCTCAAGCTGTCATAAGCAAGAGCACGCATTTTCTGACTCACCTAATAACCTGAGTACCGGATTTAATGGAAATCAATCAAAGAGAAATACGCCACCGCTCTTTAATCTTGCTTGGTATGAGAAATTGTTTTGGGACGGCCGGGTAGTAAGTATTGAAGATCAAGTTTTTTTGCCTGTTGCTGATCATTTAGAAATGAATCTCAACTGGAAAATAGCTGAGAAAAGAATTAACAAGAATCCATTTTACGTCAAAAAATTCAAACTAGCATTTGGTGATACTCAAATTGATAGTACACTAATTGCAAAAGCAATAGCCCAATTTGAAAGAACGCTTATTTCAAATAATTCTCGATACGATATGGCATTAAGAGGTGAGATATATTTGACAGAGGAAGAATTCGCTGGATTTACACTCATGAATGACCAAAGCAAAGGAAGTTGTCTTCAATGTCATACTACAGATTCAGATGCCTTAGGCACCAAAGGTACTTTTAGCAATAATGGTTTGGAAGACATTAAATCTCTTGAAAATTATAAAGATGAAGGTCTTGGTGGAGCAATAAATAAAACTGAATATGTCGGGCATTTTAAAATTCCCTCGTTAAGAAATATTTCAGTAACAGGACCCTATATGCATGATGGAAGATTCAATACTCTGGAAGAAGTCATTGATTTTTATAGTGAAGGTGTTCATCTAAGTCCGAATGTGGATTCCAAATTAATATTTGCGAAAAATGGTGGTGCGCATTTAACAGACGAAGAAAAACGACAAGTTTTAGCCTTTCTCGAAACATTAACAGACTCTGTGTTCTTGACAAATCCGGACTTTAGTAATCCATTTTTTAAAGACTGAAATAATTAATAGTGCATCTTCTATAATAGTAACTTTTAAAAAATTTAGATCTAAATTGTAGAAAGAAAAATAAGAACAGCTACTATATCGATTATTCCTATAATTATTGCCGCTATTGCAAAGCCTTGACCGGAATATTTTCCAGGATTTGAGGATATTTTACCTAATCCAATTGCCCCAAAAATTATGGCAAGTGCACCAAGAATCAGACCCGCAACGAGCAAACCTACTATTGCAGATATAAATCCAGCCACTGAAAGACCTTCCATCTTTGGTGCTGAATCAGCTAAAACTTTATAGTTGTTGATAATATTCTCAATCTTATTTTGAAAGGGGTGTATTAACTTATTGAAAAAACTTTGCCTTTTTTTCAATTTACCCTTCTGAACGGTTGAGCTCTTAGAATAATTATAGACTTTTTGTTGTGAGTAAGAATCAAGAAAAAGCGGTTTATGAACATTCTTTGAAACGCTCAATAGTCCCTCCTCATTCTTTTCTAAATTCGTTGTTGGCATGACGTTTTTTGATAAATCGTCATTTAATTCAATTGTTTTATGATTAATTAATCTAGTTGAAAAGTCAATACTCTGATTTTCTTTAGGCACATTGAGCGTCAAATTTTTCTTCTGTTCAATTCTAAAATTAGCAGAATAGTTTTTCCTATTGCAGGAAATTAATAGAAAAACTAAGAGAAATAAGCCGATTAAATTAAGGAATGAAGCTTTCATGCAATTAAAGTTTTATTTATGGAAAACAATATAAAATTAATGATTGAAAACGCATAGTGTTATTCATAAATTTTTGTTCCCACAATTAATTACTTAGAAAAAATTCTGATAATTTTTTTACCATAGATTAGAATATTATGCCTTTCGATTTCTACTTTTAAATCAACACAAAATCAGTACTCTTGATCACACTATATATAGCAACATCTCTCGACGGTTTTATAGCTTCAGAAAACGGCGGACTTGAATGGCTCGAAAATCCAGAATTGCATTCAGAAGGTGAGGATTATGGCTACGTGGATTTTCTAAAAAATATCGAAGTGACCTTTATGGGCAGAAAAACTTATGATCAGGTGCGTGGATTTGGTGACTGGCCCTACTCCGATAAAGACAATTATATTTTTACTTCTTCAGGCCAAGTGGATCCAAAACATGGAGAGGCCATTAAATCCATTGATGAAGTATTGTCTATCATTTCAGAGAAAAACTGCTGGCTTATTGGTGGCGGAGGATTGAATAATGAATTTCTGAAAAAGAATCTTATCGATAAGATTATTCTCACGACGATGCCTGTATTTCTAGGAAAAGGGATTTCTCTTTTTAGTTCAAATGAAGCTAGTTCAAATCTGGTTTATAAGAGTCATAAAGGTTATCCTAATGGTGTGGTTCAATACCATTTTTTAAAACAGAATAAGTAGGCAATAACCAAATTACAGAAACCAGAAGCCATAAAAGTCCTCCAATAAAAATTGGGTTCATCAAGTTGAAGCTTCCAATTAGAAATGTCAAAAAAGGAATAGTAATTATCAAACGACTTAGTTCGAGATAAAAGGCAATCTTTCGACCATTAAACAATAATCCTAAAACGCCCATTGCAAAAAATATCATTACTGCTCCCCAAAGCCTTGTTTGAAAATTAAAAGTTTGCTGCTGAAATAAATAAAAGGCAATTGCCCCCAATGCAATCAGGTATTGAAAAAATAAATAGAGATTCAGCCTCAAGGGCAAAGTAATATTGAATTTTTGATAAGTATCTTTTTGAACATCAGGTGCAGCGCGATAGCCTCCAAGTTCTTCCGGTAGCCAGCCCGGTTTGAAAAATAATAGCTTCAACTTATTTCCAATTCCATTTACTTTTTTCAAATCCGTCCAGATAGTACCATAATGCGCTACCTGTGCATAAACGGGATTAAAACTGTTCAATGGCGTTGTAATTCCATAAGTTGGTTTTTCCTCTTCCTTTTGAAATGTACCAAACATTCTATCCCAAATGATGAACGTCCCTGCATGGTTTTTATCGATGTATTTGGGGTTTCTTCCATGATGCACTCTATGGTGAGATGGCGTATTCATGACCCATTCCAGTGCACCGAGATTTCCAATAGCTTCGGTATGAATCCAGAATTGATACAAAAGATTGATTGCAGAAATCAGTAAAAACCATTCAGTCTTAAAACCGATAAATGCCATTGGCAAATAGAAATAAAAGGTGAAAACCTTTTGCATGGCACTTTGACGCAGAGCGACAGATAAATTATATTCTTCACTCTGATGATGTACTACATGACCGGCCCAGAATAAATTAATCTCATGACTGCTTCGATGTGCCCAATAATAAAAGAAATCCACTCCAATGAAAGCAATCACCCACCAATACCAAGTATCGGGAATATTGAAAAGATGAAAGTTTTGATAAACCAAGTCGTAGGCAGCTATGGTAAAAACCTTGGCAAAAACACCTGATACCTGCTCTGTAATCCCGCAACTCATATTTGCGAAGGTATCGTTGAGCCTGTATAGCTTTTTGTTTTTTATCCTATCGTAGATTAATTCCAATCCTATGAGAAGGAAAAAAATCGGAATACTAAGTACAATGAGGTTGACGTTCATAATATGAAAATCAAAAATAATAAAAGAAGACGCGAAAAAAATCTTTAGTTCGCATAATATAAATTGACATTTTCTTAGTCATTTTCTTATTTCGTGCCCCCAAAGGAAAAATAATATGGAACCTCAAGAACAGACAGATTTAATTCAAGAGCATCAGTCGAAGATAAAAGAAGTTATCGCCGAAGTATCAAAGGTGGTGATTGGTCAAGATTATATGCTTAACCGATTAATGGTTGGACTGTTTACCAATGGACATATACTACTTGAAGGTGTACCGGGACTAGCCAAAACTTTGACCATCAATACCCTTGCGCAAGTTATGCATCTAGACTTTCAGAGAATCCAGTTTACACCGGATCTATTACCTGCCGATGTAATCGGAACAATGATATATAATCAGCAGAAAAGTGCCTTTGAGGTAAAAAAAGGACCAATTTTCGCCAATATGATTTTGGCTGATGAGATTAACCGTTCTCCGGCAAAAGTACAATCAGCATTGCTAGAGGCTATGCAGGAAAAGCAAGTGACAATTGGTGAGGAGACTTTCAAATTAGATAAGCCATTTTTCGTAATGGCAACTCAAAACCCGGTGGAGCAAGAAGGAACTTATCCATTACCCGAGGCGCAAGTGGACCGTTTTATGATGAAAGTTTTTGTGGATTACCCATCCAAAGAAGATGAATTGGAGGTAATGCGCAGAATGGCGAATATGTCATTTAATGGAGATGTAAAGACCATTCTTAAGAAGGAAGATATTTTTGCCATCCGAGACGAAGTGAATAAAGTGAAGATTTCGGAGTCGCTTGAGAAGTACATCATCGAATTGGTATTTGCCACAAGGAAACCAAAGGAATATGGACTTACAGAAGAAGCTGAATATATTTCATTTGGTGCTTCCCCGAGAGCAAGTATCAATATGAATCTGGCCGCAAAAGCCATTGCTTACTTCAATGAAAGAAATTATGTTTTGCCTGAAGATATCAAGGAAGTAGCTCCGGATATACTGAATCACAGAATTCTTCTAAACTTTGAAGCTGAAGCAGATGGGATTTCCTCTTATCAGATAATTGACCGAATTCTCGAAAAAGTAAAAATACTCTAAAAGACCAGAGTCGAGCTTGCCCGCCAGTGGCGGGAGTTTAGAGTTTAGAGTTTAGTGAAAACTTTATTTTTGAAATTCAGTTCTCCTGTCTCAAAACTCAATCATGATTTAGCGCATTGTTTTTTTTAGCTTCTGATCCTTATATTTATTTTGAAAAACTAAGCTATGCGCACAATAATCAAATCAGTTCAAATTGTTAATGAAGGCAAGCGCTTTATAGGAGATATTCTTATCGAAGACGGGCGCATCAGCAAAATAGATACCACTATTGAAACGATGGCCGATAAGGTAGTCAATGCTGAGGGATTAACTGCTTTTCCGGGACTAATTGACGATCAGGTTCATTTCCGCGAACCGGGATTAACGCATAAAGCCGAAATAGAAACAGAAGCAAGAGCAGCCGTAGCCGGAGGTGTTACTTCTTATATGGAAATGCCCAATACCAAGCCGCAGGCTACTACACAATATCTTTTGGAGAAAAAATATGATAGAGCTTCTCAGGTTTCATTAGCCAATTACTCCTTTTTCATGGGTACTACTAATGAAAATATTGATGAAGTATTACGCACAGATCCAAAGAAGGTGTGTGGTATTAAAATATTTATGGGATCAAGCACCGGCAATATGTTGGTAGATGATTATAATACCTTGAGCGCGGTTTTTAGTAATGCTCCTACCCTAATCGCCACACATTGTGAAGATGAAGCGACAATCAGGCAGAATACGGAAATTGCCAAGCAGAAATACGGTGAGGACATTCCTTTTGAAGAACATCCAATTATCAGAAGTCGGGAAGCTTGCTTCAAATCCTCTTCGATGGCAGTTGAACTCGCAAAAAAAACCGGAGCGCGATTGCATGTGCTTCATATTTCAACCGAGGATGAATTGAAATTATTCTCCAATAAAGAAAATTTAAAGGACAAAAAAATTACCGCTGAGGCTTGTATTCACCATTTATGGTTTAATGATTTCGATTATTCGACAAAGGGTGCTTTTATTAAATGGAACCCTGCTGTAAAAAAAGAAAGCGATAGGCTGGCAATTTTAGAAGCCGTTAATAATGATACGATAGATGTGATCGCAACAGATCACGCTCCTCATACACTCGAAGAAAAGCAAAATAAATATCTCAGCTGCCCATCGGGAGGCCCGCTTGTTCAGCATTCACTCATGGCACTTTTGGATCTTTATAAACAAGGGAAAATAACACTGGAGCACATTGCAAAAAAAACAGCACATGATGTAGCTACTCTTTTTGAGATAAAGGACCGTGGTTATTTAAGAGAGGGCTATTGGGCAGATATTGTCTTGGTCAATTTGAAAAAACCACATACAGTTTATAATCACAATTTATACTATAAATGCGGTTGGTCACCTTTCGAAGGACATACTTTTCCTGCATCAGTAATTCACACTTTTGTTTCCGGAAATCATGTTTTTGAAGAGGGTCATTTCCATGAGGATAAAAAAGGAATGCGATTAGAGTTTGACCGATAGTATTTGCTTCAATCCATTTTTATACTTTTGCCTCAAGCACAAAACATTATGAGAAATATATTTTCACTAGTACTGCTTTTCACAGCAGTATTTTTTTCCTGTAACAAAGAAGTAAAAGAAACTAAACCCGAAAAAGAATTGATTAGAGATGCGCATTCTTTTGCTGTGCCTTCCGAGGCCAAAGTGACTCACCTCGACTGGGCAGCAAAAGTAGATTTTGAGAATAAAATAATCGAAGCAACAGCTACTTACGATATAGAAACTTCAGAAGATGCCGATAGCATTATTCTGGATACAAGAGACCTAAATATTTCACAAGTTTGGGTAGATGGTCAAGAGGTTAGCTTTAGTCTTGGGGAAAAAGATGAATTCCTAGGATCACCATTATACATCCCAATAAGTCCTGAGAGTAAAAAAATACGTATTGCTTATACGACTTCTCCGGAAGCTGCTGCCCTACTATGGCTAGAGCCTGTTCAAACTGCAGGAAAAGAAAATCCATTTCTATTTACACAGTCTCAGGCAATTTTAGCAAGAACCTGGATCCCATGTCAGGATTCTCCGGGGATACGATTCAGCTATAATGCTAAAGTTGAAGTTCCAACAGGCTTAATGGCATTAATGAGTGCAAGAAACCCTAAGTCAAATGCTCCAAGCGGTGTATATGAATTTGTAATGCCACAGCCCATACCCTCTTATTTGATGGCGCTTGCGGTTGGTGATTTGGCTTTTGAAGAAATTGGTCCAAGAACGGGTGTTTATGCAGAGCCATCCATGCTTGATGCTTCTGCTTATGAATTTGAGGATATGGAAAAAATGCTTATCGCCGCAGAAGATCTTTATGGAAAATACGCTTGGGAGAGATACGATGTAATTGTACTTCCTCCAAGTTTCCCATTTGGCGGAATGGAAAATCCAAGATTAACCTTTGCCACGCCTACTATTATCGCAGGTGATAAATCACTGACCGCCTTGATTGCCCATGAACTCGCACATAGCTGGAGTGGAAATGTAGTGACTAACTCTACTTGGGATGATTTTTGGTTGAATGAAGGATTCACAGTGTATTTCGAATTGAGAATCATGGAAGCTATTTACGGTAAGGAATACGCCGATATGCTTTCATTATTGGGATATCAAGGATTGATGGAAACTGTTGAAGACCTTGGCGCTGAAAATGAAGACACGAGATTAAAATTGGATCTGGCGGGTAGAGATCCTGATGAAGGAATGACAGACATCGCTTATGAAAAAGGAAATTTCTTTTTAAGAACTATTGAAAATGCAGTTGGCAGAGAGAAGTTTGATGCTTTCCTGAAAAACTACTTTGAGAAATTCGGTTTCAAACCCATGGATACCGAGCAATTTATGACTTATCTGAAATCAGAACTTCTAACAACACCTGAATTAATAGAGCAAGTCAGACCGGATGAATGGGTATACCAAGCAGGTATTCCTGATAATATTCTTGTTCCTGAATCCAACAGATTTGATTTGGTTGAAGCTGAGTTGAATAAATGGAAATCGGGTACCACTGCAACTGAATTGGACACTGCAGGGTGGACTACACATGAGTGGTTGCATTTCCTTAGAGCGCTTCCGGAAACTATGTCAATGGAACAAATGACCGAATTGGATAATACATTTGGGTTTACAAAATCGGGTAATAATGAAATATTAGGAATCTGGTTTGTTAATGTTGCTGCCAACAAATATGAACCTGCTTATGGTGAATTGAGAAACTTTTTGGTAAATGTTGGGCGAAGGAAATTTTTGAGTCCTATTTACAAGGAAATGGCAAAGGATGAGGAAATGAAAGCTTTGGCAATTGATATCTATTCTGAGGCAAGACCGAATTATCATTCTGTTTCTTATCTGTCTATAGATGAGATATTGAAATAAATTTATTTTGCTTCTTTTGAAAATGACTATTTCAATATAGTTTCTTCTCTGAGCTTAAGCGGCTTGCCCCGAATACGAAGTACTTCGGGTAAGAGACTCTACTATTCTTCCTTAATGTAGTTTCTTCCCCGATGAAGATTATATCTCATCGGGGCAGGCTGTTTCTTTCAGAAATAGCTGCTCGTCTTGATGCTGTCTCAATAGTAGTTTCTTCTCTGAGCTTAAGCGAAGAGACCCTATCATAATGCCCTAATGTAGTTTCTTCGCTACACTCAGAAATAGTAGTTCTTTTAGAGATTTGTCTCAATAGTAGGTTCTTCTCTAAGCTTATGCGGCTTGTCCCGAATACGAAGTACTTCGGGTAAGAGACTCTACTATACTTCCTTAATGTAGTTTCTTCTCTACACATAGAAATGGCTATTCTTTTTAAGTCCATTCTACCCAAGGATGAAGTCATCATACTTTTCATAGTAATTTTCGATTTCTTCTAAATCAAGAATTTCGTATAAATTTCTCCAATAAGGGTTTCCTTTCTCAATTAGATTAATTTTCCAAGATCTTTTCTTGCCCTTAATATAATACTCACACCTACGTGCTTCATAGATCGTGCTAAATTGAATAACAAAAACTAATCTGTATAACTTGTATCTGGCCGAAAAGGCATTGGGATAATAATGCCCAAGGTGCTCATCATATCTCCTATATATATCTGTAGTGGAACCGGTATAAAGTGTCGTTAGATTTTTATTAGCTAAAATATATGTGCTTCCTCCATTTCCAAACATAATTTTTGATTTAATCTAGGAAGATGAAAGAAAAGATTAATAGATGAATTCGTGCAGGTATGATAACACTGTTTGAATCTGAGAAAATGATATTATTCCTAAGATAAAATTTCTTGACTTAACTCAGAGAAAGCCGCTCTTTTTTAGAAAAGTATTACAAGTAGTTTCTTCTCTAAGCATATGCGGCTTGCCCCGAATACAAAGTACTTCGGGTAAGAGACTCTGCTATACTTCCTATACTTCCTATACTTCCTTAATGTAGTTTCTTCCCCGATGAAGATTATATCTCATCGGGGCAGGCTGTTTCTTTCAGAAATAGCTGCTCGTCTTGATGCTGTCTCAATAGTAGTTTCTTCTCTGAGCTTAAGCGAAGAGACCCTATCATAATGCCCTAATGTAGTTTCTTCGCTACACTCAGAAATAGTAGTTCTTTTAGAGATTTGTCTCAATAGTAGGTTCTTCTCTAAGCTTATGCGGCTTGCCCAGAATACGAAGTACTTCGGGTAAGAGACTCTACCATACTTCTTTAGTGTAGTTTCTTCCCCGATGAAGATTATATCTAATCGGGGCAGGCTGCTTCTCTCAGAAAACTGTATCCTCTTGATAGCTCACCACTCAGAAAAGCAAGCACATAATTATCTGTGTAAGATGAATATTAAAAATTAATCCGGTAGTTCAGGAGAGTCCTTAGTGCGGATAAAGAATATAAAATGATAGCCCATCAATGCACCTAAAAGGGGCATGATTGGAATTTCCATCCAATGTGTTGTGCCGATTACAAACAAAATCATGACACCAACAAAGGCTCCAAATGCAGAGGCCACAAGCCTTGCAATTATATGAATCCCTTTTAAATGATTATTTAAGCCTTCAAGAAAAAATCCCATACCCCAAACACCTGCAACATTGCACCCTGCTGCTAAAAGAGGTTGATAGCGATCCGGCGTATCAAGCAAATGGATAAAATATAAGGCTATAAAATAGCCCATCAAGGTTTGAAGTAACAAAGACAATAGGACTTTCAGTGTCTTTCCCATGTCTTGAATTTACGAAATTTTTATATTATTTCATCCTTA
Source organism: uncultured Hyphobacterium sp. (assembly GCA_964351965.1). Lineage (GTDB taxonomy): Bacteria > Bacteroidota > Bacteroidia > Cytophagales > CCMP332 > CCMP332. The sequence goes on from CAYGPM010000001.1 coordinate 138,133, forward strand.
ATACTAAATCATCTGATTCAACCATAACACCTTCATTCAGTATACATTGATCAATAGTTCCTGCCTTCGGGGCAGTGATATTAGTTTCCATTTTCATGGCCTCAATCACAAACAGAGGTTGGTTTTGCTTTACCTTCTCACCTGCCTTTACAAAAATCTTAGATAATAAACCCTGTATCGGTGCTCCAACATCATTTGCGGAAGCAGCTTTCTCATGAGCCACTTTATCCACTTTAATGGAAGAGTCTTTTACATCAATGGCTCTACTTTGTCCATTTAATTTGAAACCAACTATACGCATTCCGTCTTCGTTTGGCTCGGTGATGTAAACCAGTTTAACAATTATTGTTTTACCCTCAGAAATGGTTATAATGGCTTCTTCATTGAGTTCCATCCCAAAGAAATAAATGGGGCTCGGCACTGTGCTTATATCTCCAAATTTCTGGTAGGCATCGTAAAAATCCTTGAAGACTTTTGGGTAAAGTTTGTAGGAGATAAAATGTAACTCATTCAGACTTTTATCGAATTCCTTTTGAAATACTTTAAACTCCTTATCAAAATCGATCGGTTCCAATTTGGCATTTGGCCTTTCTGTAAATGGTTTTTCATCTTTTAAAATGATCTTTTGGATTTTCTTTGGAAAACCTTGATAGGGTTGGCCCAATTCTCCTTTAAAGAAACTTTTTACTGAGTCCGGAAATGAAAGCTCTGAGCCTTTATTCAAAACATCTTCAATACTCAGGTTATTGGAAACCAAATAAAGCGCCATATCTCCCACGACTTTTGAAGACGGAGTTACCTTTACGATATCTCCAAAAAGCTCATTGACTTCGGCATATTTCTTTTTGATTTCCTCCATTCTATCATCCAGACCCAAAGATCTTGCTTGAGGTCCCAGATTGGAATATTGCCCTCCCGGAATTTCATGCTCATACACATCTGCAGTACTTGCTTTTAAATCCGATTCAAAGGGATGATAAATTTTTCTGATCTCCTCCCAGTAAAGGCTGAATTCATTCAGTTTGTCCATATTGAATTCATGATGTCTCTTATGACCTTTTGTTGTTTCAACCATAGAATTAAAACTGGGTTGAGAGGTCAGCCCCGACATACTCGAAATAGCAACATCTACAATATCAACTCCGGCATCTATGGCTTTGTGATATGTTGTTAATTGTGCACCGGAAGTATCATGCGTATGTAAATGAATTGGAATATCAACTGCATTTTTTATTTCGCCAATCAATATTTCAGCAGCATGCGGTTTCAGTAAACCGGCCATATCTTTTATAGCCAAAATATGTGCTCCTGCATCTTCAAGAGATTTGGCCAGATCTATATAATATTTCAGATCGTATTTCTTTCTTGTTTTATCTCCAACATCGCCGGTATAGCATATACAAGCTTCGGCAATTGCATTTGTGTTATTTCTAACCGTATTGATACTGACTTTCATATTTTCAAGCCAGTTGAGTGAATCAAAAATTCTGAAAACATCTATACCATTTTCAGCTGCTTTTTCAATAAATTTTATCACCAGATTGTCAGGATAGGCTTTGTATCCTACGGCATTGGAACCCCTTAATAGCATCTGCAACATAATATTCGGTATAGCTTCACGAAATTTTTGCAGTCTTACCCAAGGGTCTTCTTTTAGAAAGCGCATTGAAACATCAAATGTTGCTCCACCCCAAACCTCCATTGAAAAGAGATTAGGATGGTTTTTAGAAAAACTCTCCGCTACCGCCAACATTTCTTTTGTTCTAACTCTAGTTGCTAATAGCGATTGATGGGCATCTCTGAAGGTTGTATCCGTATAGTGAATCTTATTTTCCTTTTTTAACCAATCGACAAACTTGTCGGGACCCATTTTATCAAGAAGTTGCTTGGTGCCATCCTTGTGCTTTGCAAAGCGATCACATGCCGGAATTCTGGGGTTGTGAAATAGGATATTGGTATCTTTGTATTTAACATCCGGGTTTCCATTTACGGTAGTATCAGCAATAAATTTTAATACTCTTGTACCTCGATCCAGTCTATCATTTAACTCAAAAAGCTCAGGATGATCAGCAATAAAATTTACTGTCGCCTTTCCCGACTGGAAGATTTCGTTTTCAATTACATTTTCTAAAAATGGAATATTGGTTTTGACTCCACGAATTCTAAACTCCCGAAGTGTTCTGCTCAATCTTGTACAAGTGCCTTTAAAGGTTCTACCGGAGGCAGTCACCTTAGCAAGCATAGAATCAAAAAATGGAGATATTTTAACTCCCGGATAAGAACTACCTTCATCTATTCGGATACCAAAACCACCGGCGTTTCTATAAGCTATAATAGTTCCATAGTCGGGTTTGAAATTGTCTTTTGGGTCTTCAGTCGTAATCCTACATTGAATGGCAAAACCATTGCAGGAAATATCTGCCTGATTCTTTATAAAAATTCCTCTAGAACTCAACTTTTGACCTGCAGCAATAAGAATCTGACTTCGTACAATATCGATTCCTGTTATTTCTTCTGTAACTGTATGTTCCACCTGAATTCGCGGATTGACTTCAATGAAAAAGATATTTTCATCCTTATCAACAAGAAATTCCACTGTACCTGCATTATTATAGCCAACCTCTTGTCCCAGGCTTAATGCATAGTCATAAAGCTTTTCTCTTGTTTCGTATTTCAAACCTGAAGAAGGCGCAACCTCCACTACCTTTTGAAACCTTCGCTGAACTGAGCAATCACGTTCGTATAAATGCACAAGGTTTCCGTATTTATCACCCAAAAGCTGCACTTCAATATGCTTGGGTTGATCAATAAATTTTTCAAGAAAGACGGTATCATCTCCAAAGGCATTCTTTGCTTCTCTTTGTGCGGAACTGAATAAACTGCTCAAATCATCAGCAGTTCTACAAACACGCATTCCTCTTCCACCGCCGCCTGATGCCGCTTTTAACATCACGGGGTAACCAATACCATCTGCTTCTTTTAATGCAGTTTCAACACTGTCAAGATCTTTTTTACTTGATTCAATTAAAGGGACGCCTATCTTCTTAGCCAGTTTTTTAGCATTAACTTTATCCCCCAATTGATCCATTATTTCCGGATCGGGACCAACAAAAATTATCCCATTATCTCTACATGCTTTGGCAAAGGCCACATTCTCCGATAAAAAACCATAACCCGGATGAATAGCATCAACATTGTATTTTTTGGCCACATTGATTATTTCCTGAATATCGAGGTACGGTTTTAATGGCTGATCATCTTCGCCTACCTGATAAGCCTCATCAGCTTTGTATCTGTGTAAAGAATACCTGTCTTCAAATGTGTAAATAGCTACAGTAGTAATTCGCATTTCAGATGCTGCTCTTAAAACTCTAATCGCAATCTCTCCACGATTAGCAACAAGCAACTTCTTAATTTCAAGTGGTTTTTTCATAGTCGTCATTCTTTAACAATATCTTTAAAAAATATCGTACTGCCAACATTTTGCTACTTTGCTTTAGAATATATTGGCATTTCAAACCAGAATATAATTTGATTCGTTCTTAGCTTATGAAAACAGCAACAATAGTAATCAGCGCATTTTTTTGTTTTTCGAATTTAGCTTGTGCTCAAAAGTCCGAAACGGCATTGAATGTTGATTCTGACATTGAAAAAATCGAAAAGTCAGAGGCAGAATGGAAAAAAATTCTGACCGCTGAGCAATATGAAGTTCTTCGAGAAGAAGGTACAGAACCAGCTTTTAGCGGTGATCTATGGAATAACAAAGAGGAAGGAACATATGTTTGTGCTGCTTGTGGATTGCCACTTTTTTCTTCAGAAACTAAATTCAAATCCGGCACCGGTTGGCCAAGTTTTTATGAGCCAATCAATACTTCAAATGTAGGAAGTAAAGAGGATAAGTCATTTGGTTGGAATCGTATTGAAGTACATTGCAATAGATGTGGTGGCCATTTGGGTCATGTATTCGAGGATGGACCTAAACCTACTGGAATGAGATATTGCATAAATTCTGTAAGTCTGGCTTTCGAAAAAAGTGAATCCAAATAATTAATGCCTATTGCATTTCTGCATTTTGGATAAATGTCCTAAGCGCACTTAAATATTGCTCAGGATTATCAGTCATGCTTGAATGTCCTGCATCATCAATAATGGCCACTTCAGAACCTGATACTAAAGACTGAAAATACCTCACCGTGCTTTCTCTTGCTTCATCGTACTCCCCTGCAATGAATAGTGTTGGTACTTTAATCTTTGCAAGATTCTTGTGGTTATCGTAATTCTTGAGTGTTCCCAAAGCTGTAAATTCACTCGGTCCCCACATATAATTATAAATGAAGCTATTCGAAAGCGCTTCGACCGTATCCAGTTCGTGTTTTGGCCATGAATGTCTTCTTCCGAAAGTTGCCCAATACACAGAGTCCGCGTATTTATATGAATTGGTCTGGAAAGAACCACTCTCCTCTGATTCTTTTATAATGATTTGAATTGAATCACTTAAAGTGCTTATAAGTGAATCTGCATCCTTTTCCCATAAAGAGGTACTGAAAAAAGGCCCACTAAATATTAACCCTTTAATTCCTTCAGGCTGTCTTAAATAATATTCCAGTGCTAATGCAGAGCCCCAAGATTGCCCCAATAAATAAAAATCGCTTAGACCAATACTTTCTTTTACCAGCTCAACCTGAGCGATGAAGTTTTCAATTTTCAATAGTGAAGTATCCTTATGAAAATCAGAACGACCGCTACCCAATTGATCAAAAAGGATTATCGGTCTTTCCTTTGAAATTGAAGAGATTGGGTAAAAATATCTGCTTTTTCCTCCCGGGCCGCCATGTAAAGTAAGAATTGGAGTTTCTGACCCATTTCCGATAATTCTATACCAGATTTTTCCATTTTCAGTTTCAATATAATTTTCGCTTTCTTCAAGATTATTCTTAGCTGTGCAGGCTGTCAGAATAAAGAATAGCAGTGCAGTTCTAATAAAAAATGTAATTGCTTTTATCATAAAAACAGTCGATTTCAAAACCAAATTATTAAGTGATTCATAATAGTAAGTAATTTAGAGCAGATGGTATCTAAAGTTCAATACGATGTAGTTGTTATAGGCGGTGGTGCAGCCGGCTTTTTTGCTGCTATTCATGCTGCCGGTGGAAGAAAGAATGTTTGTATCCTCGAAAAAACTCAAAAGCTATTGAGCAAGGTTAGAGTTAGTGGCGGTGGTAGATGCAATGTGATGCATGATCTGGATTATCCTGCTCAATTGGTAAATCACTATCCTCGAGGAGGGAAAAGTCTAAAAAAGTCTTTTGAATTATTTGGTCCAAAAGAAACAAGCCACTGGTTTGAATCCAGAGGTGTTAAATTAAAAACTGAAGATGATGGTAGAGTATTTCCGGTTACGGATGATTCTCAAACTATTATTGATGTGTTGATGTCAGAAGCTCTGAAAAACCATGTGGAAATTATAAAAGGTATAGATATAATAGAGATCAGAAAAAATGGAAATGAATTCATATTAACGTCTAAATCGGGGAGCAAGTTTAATGCGCAGAAAGTCATTATCTCCAGTGGTGGAAATAATAAAATTCAGTCTTACCAGTGGATTGCAGATTTGGGAATTAAAATAGCAAAGCCCATCCCCTCTTTGTTTACATTCAATGTTCCTCAGTCAGACCTAAAAGACCTAATGGGGCTTTCTATCAGTTCAGGTTCTGTGCAAGTACCGGGCACAAAATGGAAAATGGAAGGCGCAATATTAATCACACATTGGGGATTCAGCGCTCCGGCTGTTATCAAATTATCTGCTTGGGCAGCTATAGATTTCTTTGAGAAAAGTTATCATTTCCCAATACTCATAAACTGGACTTCCCTTGGTGAAGAAGAGTTAAGATTAAATCTCGCAAATTACCGAGATGCTCATCCTAAAAAAGTGCTTCAATCCAATCCGCTTTTCGATTTGCCCTCAAGACTATGGATTCGACTTTGTGAAAAAGCAGGTATAAAACCGGAGCAGCGCTATGCTGATCTACCCAGAAAGGAATTCAATATGCTGATTGAAATGATTATCAGGAGTCCTTTTGAGGTAAAAGGCAAAACCACTTTCAAAGAAGAATTTGTGACCTGTGGTGGAGTGGAGCTCTCGGAAGTCGATCTTAAGACATTTGAATCCAAAAAAATTCCCGGACTCTATTTTGCCGGTGAGGTTTTAAATGTAGATGGCGTAACCGGTGGCTTTAATTTCCAACATGCCTGGACGAGTGGGTATTTGGCAGGCACATCCGCCGGTAATTAATATCTATAAATTAAAGTTGAATCTTCAATTTGAAGAACGACGATATCTTGCCCCGGAATTTTCAATGGGCATAAATCAAATGATTTGTTTTTAGAAAAAACGGCCAGGCAAGCTTCCTGATTTATAAAATCCCATTTCAGTTTTCTAATTGGGGGATTTGTAGACGCAAGATAACCCGAATCTATAAGCGTCAATACCCAGGTATTCCCACTACATCCGCTACTTACATATTCTATATCTAAACAGTTATTATTAATGTCCAAGCTCCCTATTCCGACCATGATACTGTTGGCTGAATCATATGCATCCGGATTAACTAAAACTTTTTCTAAACAATTAGAATTAACAGAGTCCCCACATGAATACACCAGTAGCGTGTCATTTTCAATTGGCTTTGACGGGCTTTCGGGTTCATCATTTTGGCAAGCGAAAAGAAATGTAAAAAGGACAATTGAGAAGATTATTTTAAACACTTTAATCATTTGCACAGAATTTTTATTAAAGGTCAGTAGCTTATAAATAAGTTTCATTGTTAGTAAAGGAGTAATTTAGTTCCATGAATGAAGAGCAATCTTATTACCTTCTGTATCATTTATAACGGCCATATAACCATTGTGACCATCGCCAATGATCGTTTTAGGCATATGAATTTTGCCACCGGCTTTCTCAACCAAAGACAATGGTCCGGATAAATCATCACCTGCATTTAGATATATCAAAGCTCCTTTTTCCGAAGGCTCATAACCCGGTCCAGACATAATTCCACCTCCAACAGATTGTTTGTCTGCCTCTGATGGAAAAAAAGCTAATTTATGTTCAGGGCTTCCCAAGTCGAACTCATACATTTCGGTTTCTAATATTGTTTCGTAAAATTTTTTGGCTCTGTCAAAGTTAGAGACAGGGATTTCAAACCAGTTAATTGCGTTTTTCATATCAACAATTTAAGAATTGCAGTATTAATTTAAAGATTTTAATCTCAAGACAGGAATTAATTATATCATCGGCTAATTTCAAACGATTCCGGTTCAGGTAATGATTCCAATCTAAATATTGAATAAACATTATCAATTCTCCTTTGACAATTGTAACTTTGCAGCCCTAAAAAAATAGCGACATGTTAAACGCTTCTAATATATCCTTAAGATTTGGCAAAAGAGTTCTTTTCGAAGATGTCAATCTTAAATTTACTTCCGGAAATTGCTACGGTGTCATTGGCGCCAACGGTGCGGGGAAATCCACATTTCTAAAAATCCTAAGTAAGGAGTTAGATCCTACTACGGGTAGTATTTCTAAAGATCCAAATGCAAGAATGTCAATTCTAAAACAGGATCACAATGCTTTTAAAGATGAAACGGCATTGGATACTGTGATGATGGGAAACCAGGATCTTTGGAAAGTAAAACAGGAAAAGGATGCTATTTACTTGAAGGAGGATTTTTCTGATAAGGATGGAGAAAAAGCTGCGGAACTCGAATCACAATTTGCCGAAATGGATGGTTGGAATGCGGAAGCTGATGCAGCTGAACTGTTGAGCAAACTGGGTATTTCGGAAGATTTACATTATATCATTCTGGATGAGCTTACGGGGAACCAAAAGGTAAGAGTTTTATTAGCACAGGCACTTTTTGGAAATCCTGATATTCTGCTACTCGATGAGCCTACCAACGACCTTGATGTTGAAACTGTAATTTGGTTGGAAGACTTCTTAGCTGAATTTAAAAATACTGTGATTGTTGTGTCTCACGACCGTCACTTCCTGGATAATGTTTGTACGCACATGGTCGATATCGACTTCAGTAAAATACAGATGTTTACAGGTAATTATACGTTTTGGTACGAGTCGAGTCAATTAGCACTCAGACAACAACAACAGCAAAACAAGAAAGCTGAAGAAAAGAAAAAGGAGCTTGAAGACTTTATCCGAAGATTTAGTGCAAACGTAGCTAAGTCGAAACAGGCTACCAGTCGTAAGAAAATGATTGAAAAGCTGGACATCTCTGATATCAAGCCTTCAACAAGAAAGTATCCTTACATAGGATTTCAGCAAGAACGTGAAGTAGGAGATCAGATTTTACAAATTGAAAATCTAGGTAAGAAGCTGGATGGAAGACCATTGTTTTCCAATCTTAATATCACTTTAGATCAGGGCGACAAAGTTGCTTTAATTTCCCGTGATTCATTGGCAATATCTACTTTTTACAAAATCCTTGCAAAGGAAGAAAAAGCCGATGAGGGCGAAGTTAAATTTGGTCAAACCGTATCCACTGCTTATTTGCCAAATGATAACTCAAAGTATTTTGAGAATAATCTGAATCTGGTTGACTGGCTTCGTCAGTATTCCGAAGAGCAAGACGAAACATTTATCCGAAGTTTTTTGGGTAGAATGCTTTTTGCTAAAGAAGAGGCTCTGAAAAAATCATCTGTCCTTTCAGGAGGTGAAAAGGTGCGTTGCATGATTTCAAGAATGATGCTCAAGAGTGCAAATTTCTTAATGCTCGATGAACCAACCAACCACCTCGATTTGGAAAGTATTCAGGCATTTAATCAGGGCTTAAGAGATTTCAAAGGTCAGGTGATTTTTACATCCCGAGATCATCAGTTTACACAAACCGTAGCGAACCGAATTATTGAAATCGGACCATATGGTATGGTAGATAAAAAGATCGATTTTGACTCTTATATCCGCGATGAGGAATTGCGAACCAGAAGAGAAGCACTTTATGCTTCTGAGGTAAACGCATAATGAAGAAACCACTCATTATTCTTCATGGTGCTCTCGGAGCGAAAAGTCAGTTTGAAAAGCTAGCCGAGAAGCTTAACCCCCGTTTTGACGTTCACCTTCTTAATTTTGAAGGGCATGGTGGAAAGGAATCATTACGCGAATTTGGAATCGATAATTTCTCCCAGAATCTGATTGATTTTCTAAAGGAGAAAAACTTAAAAAATGTCTCAGTATTCGGATATAGCATGGGCGGATATGTGGCTATCAATGCATCCTTGAATTACCCGGGATTTATAGGGAAAATCATTACCCTCGGAACCAAATTTGAATGGACTCCTGAATCGGCTCAAATAGAAGTGAAAAACCTCGACCCGGAAAAAATAAAGGAAAAGGTACCCAACTTCGCTGAAAGTTTGAGAAAAAGACATGCTCCCGGAAATTGGGAAGATGTATTGAAAAAGACGGAGCAATTGATGCTCAAATTAGGTGATGGCGATGCATTGACTTTTAATCATTTTGAAATGGTAGATATCCCAATCAAAATAATGGTTGGGGATATGGATAAAATGGTCAGTGTTGAGGAATCTGAACAAGTGGCTAAATGGATTCCGGGAGCAGAATTTGAGATTCTAAGCAATGTCAAACATCCTATTGAACATTGCGATCTGAATATTTTAGAGGAAAAGATTTCTCGGTTTTTATAAAACCCCTACTCGTTTTCGTTTTTGGCCTGAGCCGGGGTATGAGCGTAACGAGGATGCCAATGAACAATCATATTCTGTCACATACAATTTAAATCTCAAACTATTAGGACCCGCGTTCATCCGGCGATTCTCACTACTCTTATAAGCGGACCAGTGTGGGAGCTAGTTAAATGATCCTCGTCAGGAGAGGAGGACCAGATAGGAATCAATGCAGGTTACAGCTCAAGCGATGTAAAACAGATGATTTTTAATTAAATTTAACTCTTAAAATCTGACAAATGACTAGAGAGACTTTAATAAAGAAGGCCATCGACAATATATCAAAGCTACCAGACCAAAAATTAAGGGAGGTTTCTGACTTTGCCGAATTTCTTTTAAATAGAATTGAAAATCAATTAGTTACGGAAGGTATTCAAAAACTAGTTTCTAACTCGAACGCATTCAAATTTCTGGAAGACGAAGAAGACCTTTATTCAGAAAAAGATCTAAAAGAGAAGTATAAATGACAAAAGGTGACATTGTACTTGTACCATTTCCCTTTACTGACCTCTCTAGTATAAAAAATAGACCGGCATTAATTCTTGTGAAGGGAGAGGCAGATATAACAGTATCATTCATCACAACTCAGTTAAAATGGCAAGAAGAATTTGATGTAAAAATTCAAGCATCAACGACAAACGGACTTAAAAGAACTTCATTGATCAGGTTAAGCAAATTAGCAACAATAGATAAGGACTTAGTAATAGGAAAACTTGGAAATTTATTACTAAATGAATTAAAACAAGTCGATGAGAATTTGAACAAAATTTTCAAGATCGGACTACCATAGTCCTCGCCCCTACTCGTCCTCGTTTTTGGCCGAAGCCGGGGCATGAGCGTTACGAGGATGCCAATTAAATTAATATTCTGTCATTTTCAATTGTTAATCAGAGTCTTCTGCGAATGAAAGATATTAGGAAATCCTATCGAACAATGCAACTTGAATAATTTAGAGGAAAAGATTTCCGGGTTTTTATAGGACTTCTATCAATATAGCCGCTAATGCTCCTATTAAGGCGGGAACAATATTACTAATCTTAATCCTATGATCTTGTCTGGCTTCAAATAAAATAGTAGCTGAGATATAGATAAAACTCCCGGCAGCAAGCGCCATTATCACATCATATGATTGCGAGAGTATCACTTGACTATTTTGCAAATACTCACTAAGTAGCATCCCAATTGGTGAGGAAATGGCAAAAACCGTTAGTATAATTAAAGTTACCTTTCTGTTTTTCAGTTCAGTCATAAGTACTGATACCAATGCCACAGCGGCCGGCATTTTATGAACTGCCACACCTATTAATAATGAATCATATAATCCATGGCCATGTGCATGCCCATCGTGTGAAAGTATCGCACCTTCTAGTAAGGAATGCAAACACAATGCGACTGTCAATCCAATAGGAAAAGCCGTCGATCTGTTTTTTATACCATGATCATGCCAATGACCGTGCTCTATACCCGAAGTAAAAGACTCCAAAGTCATTTGAAGAAATACTCCAACTAATACAAATATGGAAATCTGTATGCCTGTTCCTGCATGCTCAAATAGCTCAGGAAAAATGTGTAAAATGGTGATGGACAACAGAAATGCACCACTGAATATTAGGAGAAACTTAAAATTGAATTTATTGATATTCCCAAGCTTCATGATCAGCAAACCCGGTACTAGTGTAATCAATGTCAATATGATTGCCTTAACAATAATCATGGTTTGCGAACTCTAAAAATTAATCGTTCTGAAACATCGGGGTTGTATGCGCCGAGATCATAATCACCGTATTTTTCTATGATTTCAAAGCCCAAATTGTAAAAATACTCTTGAAATTTTTCTTCTGAAATAGCCATTACATTCTCCTCAAATTCATAATCTTTATTCCCGTCAGAAAACTGAATCGACTTATGAATAATACCATCGATAAATTCCTTTCTAATCTTAAAAGCGATTCCTTCCACTTCCTTAATAATTTCTTCTGAAGGCTTTTCTATTAATTTATCTGTATTAAGAAAATCTAATACGAATTGACCTCCGTGCTTTAAGCCACCAAAAACGGAAGCAAGTGTTTGTAAATTCTCCTCATCTGATTCAAAATAACCAAAGCTTGTGAAAAGATTTAGAATAAAATCATAGCGATTCTCAACAATCGATTTGCGCATATCATGCACTTTGAAATGAAGATTATCATTCTCGTATTGCTTTGCCAGCTCTATATTTTTCTTAGAAAGATCAGCGCCAACCACATCCATACCTTTTTGATTTAAGTAGATTGAATGCCTTCCTTTGCCACAAGCCAAATCCAAGACCTTTTGACCTGCCTGCATATTTAGCTTGACTATGAGGTTATCAATAAAAAGCCCGGCTTCCCGAAAATCCCGGTCCTTGTATAGAATGTGATAATAAGGGGTATCGAACCACTCCTCAAACCAGGCTTTTGATTGCGTCATTAATATTCATTTGGCATCACAATCCATAATACCAAATAGGGCAAAAGTCCTGTGCCAAAACCCAAAAGGGCGATTAGGAATAATGCTCTTATTAAAACCGGATCGACAGCGAAGTATTTTGCGAGTCCACCGCATACTCCGGCAATCATTCTGTCAGCTCTTGAACGTGTAAGTCTCTTTTCTGTCATTTTGCAATAATTGGAATGTAAACTAACATTAATGTATCGCTAAAATATTGTTCTACTGAGAATTCACCAATTTCATGACCTTTATCCTTGGCAAATTCTTCCATTTCCAAATAAATTCTCTGAGGGATCTGAAAATAATTATTGCTGATTTTTCCATAAATAAAATCTCCTCTTTCAATTTTTCTCACTTCTTCAAAAACTGGATCTAGCTCCTCTCCCTCTGCTGAAATACCAACAAATGCTTTTAAAAATCCATCATCCTCGTTCGGATCATTATAATAAATGGCAGTAGAAGTTCTTCCTTTCAATTTGGCGATGCTATCTGCTATCAAATGATAATTTTTAATTCGCTCATCTTTCCAATCGCCTTCAAAATAATTACCGTGAATAACAAATCCCTTAGTATTCTCAATACCTATATCGAGTGGTTTTGAGGATTTGATAAATTGATATAAGGCTACAAAAATCAATATTACAGCCATACCGATAAATATGAATTTATTACTGATGCGCATAATTAACTTACCATTACATTTCGGAACTGCATTTCATGCAAACGCGCATAAAACCCTTCTTTTTTAATAAGCTCATCATGGGTGCCTCTTTCAACAATTTTCCCTTTGTCCAATACGATTATTAAATCTGCACTTTTTATGGTAGAAAGTCGGTGCGCAATTACAATGGACGTTCTTCCTTTCATCATTTTCTCAATGGCCTTCTGAATCATTAATTCGGTTTCAACATCCACAGAAGAGGTCGCTTCATCCAATACGATAATTTCAGGATTATAAACGATAGCTCTGATAAAGGAAATAAGCTGTCGCTGTCCGACAGAAAGGGTGGCTCCTCTTTCCATTACATTGTACTCAAAGCCTCCCGGAAGTCTTTCTATAAATTTCCGTGCCCCTACCAGATCGGCAGCATCTTTTACTGTTTGGATATCAATTTCCGGGTTGCCCAAAGTGATATTCTTGAAAATCGTATCCGAAAAGAGGAAAACATCTTGCAGCACAACACCTATATGCTTTCTTAAAATTTCCAGATCATAGTCGCGCATATCATGCCCATCCACACAAATTTGACCCTTATTGATTTCGTAAAAACGACTTAGAAGATTAATAGTCGATGATTTTCCGGCTCCTGTTGCACCGACTAAAGCCACTGTTTGTCCGGACTTAACTTCGAAATTGATATCCTTTAAAACGTAATCCTCATCGTTATAAGCAAACCAAACATCCTTGAATTGCACATTGCCTTTTATCCCTTCGGGTCTGTAATTGCCATTATTCTGAATTTGACTGTCATTATCCAGGAGTTTGAAAATTCTCTCCGAACTAACCACCCCCATTTGTAAGGTATTGAACCTATCTGCAATCATTCGAATGGGACGAAAAAACATCGATATATACATGATAAAGGCAATAAGATTTCCTAATGTCACCTCATCTTGTAAAACACCTTTTGCGCCATACCATACCAGCAAACCGGTACCTGCAGCTCCGATTACTTCAGCGACCGGGAAATAGATCGAATAATAAAGTACAGAGCGCACATTGGCATTCAGATGCTCTTTATTGATATCTTGAAATTTCTTGAATTCACGCTTCTCGGAATTGAATATCTGAACAATAGCCATGCCCGTAATATGTTCCTGAACAAATGAGTTGAGGTTGGATACTGCATTCCGCACATCATTGAAGGATATTTTAATTTTTTCCTTAAAAATATAAGTGCTGATAAGCAATAAAGGCAAGGTTGATAAACTCACCAATGTCAGCTTCCAGCTGGTATAAAACATCAAAATCAGAATAAATATTAATTGAAGTAAATCTCCTGCTATGGCTGCAAAGCCCTGTGAAAATATATCTGAAAGGGTTTCCACATCAGAAATACTCCTGGTTACTAATCTTCCGATAGGAGTTCGGTCAAAAAACTTGAGTCTCAAACCCAATATGTGTTTATACAATTTGATTCTCAGATCGCGTACTACGCTTTGACCCAAAACCTGCGACAAATAGGCCTGAAAGTATTGGGAAACCGATTGGACTATTAGTAAACCGACTAAAATTAAGGTCATAAAGACCAAGCCATCGATATCGCGATTTACAATTTCATTATCGATGATATGCGAAATAAGAAAAGGACGAATAGGTGCTAATGCAGCTGATGCTATTGTAAGAAAGACCACCAAATAGAAAAGTCCCAAATAGGGTTTTACGTATTTGAATATTCTTTTCAGAACATCAAAATCTACCACATTACCCTTTTTTACTTCTCTCTTTTCTGCCATTAAATCTCTTGAAAATACCCTTTCGGATAATTTACGTTCTTCAAAAATAAACCTTCTGCGGGTACCGACCTTCCTGCGTTGCTTCTTTTGCCGGATTTGAAGATTTCTTTGTACTCCTCAAAATTAATTTTTCCCTCTCCCAATTCTACCAAAGTACCGACGATAGCTCTCACCATATTCCTCAAAAAGCGATCAGCACAAATTTCAAATACCCAAAGGTGATCATCAAATGTCCATTTCGCACTTTTTACATTACAAATACTGGTGCGCTGTTCTGAGCCGGATTTTGCGAATGCACTATAATCCTGTTGTGTCAACAAATATTCTGCTCCGCGGTTCATTATTTCCGCATCCATTTTACTAAATAAAAATGCAGCAGTTTCTATTTCAAAAGGGTCTTGACGTAAGCAAATTCGGTATTCATAAATTCTTTCTATGGCATCGAAGCGCACATTGGCTTTGTCTTCAATTTTATATAGTCCAAAAACGGTGATGTCTTTTGGCAAAAGCGCATTTATAGATTTTAAATGATCATAAGAATTCAATTCCATATCCGAATCAAACATTACATATTGCTCACGAGCATGAACACCTGTGTCTGTTCTTCCGGATCCTAATGTTTTAACCGGGTGTTTTAGTAAAATCTCTAATACCCTATTTAACTCGCCCTGAACAGAATGAGCGTTATCCTGAATTTGCCATCCATGATAATGAGTTCCTTTATAAGCAAGTTGAAGAGCGTATTTCATCAGCTCGCAAAATAAGTCACTATTTATCAAAAGGTGAACATAATACTTAGCTTTGTTGCCTCATGGATTTTAAAGATCTCAAGCTCAATCCTCAAATAATAAAAGCTGTTGCTGAAAAAGGCTATCAAAAGCCAACAGAAATTCAGTTGAAAGCCATTCCATCCATATTAGGTGGTCAGGATATTATTGGGATCGCCC
The DNA here is from genome assembly GCA_964351965.1 of uncultured Hyphobacterium sp. Lineage (GTDB taxonomy): Bacteria > Bacteroidota > Bacteroidia > Cytophagales > CCMP332 > CCMP332. The sequence continues at coordinate 153,763 of CAYGPM010000001.1, forward strand.
AAACCGGAACCGGGAAAACAGCCGCTTATTTATTGCCTATATTGGTTAAGCTGAAATACGCCCAACTTGATGATCCAAGAGCTATCATCATCGCACCTACCAGAGAACTCGCCATTCAGATAGACAAAGAAATTGAGGATTTCAGCATCAATACAGATTTGCGACATTTAGCCATTTACGGCGGTACCGGAATCAAGCCTCAAATGGAAGCCATAAAAAAAGGTCTGGACATTTTAGTGGCTACTCCCGGAAGACTCTTGGATATTTCAAAAAAGAATGGGATTAGCTTAAAGCAAATAAAAATGCTCGTGCTGGATGAAGCAGATCGGGTGATGGATATGGGATTTATGCCACAGATCAATCGCATATTGGAACTAGTACCAATGAAAAAGCAATGCATGTTATTTTCTGCGACCATGTCTGCAGCAGTGGAGCGAATCGCTTCCGACTTTGTAGAGTTCCCTCACAGAATAGAAGTAAGTCCACAGGCTACGCCGGCAGAAACCGTTTCACAGTATTTCTACAGGGCTCCCAACATCAGGACTAAGATCAATTTACTTGCTCACCTTTTAGAAAATGAATATCCCGATGGTAAAGTCATCATCTTTTGCAGAACCAAAAAATCAGCCGACGATGTCTATAAGTTTATTGATAGAAAACTTACTGAGGACGTTCGGGTAATCCATGCCAATAAAGGTCAAAATACACGTTTGAACTCTATTAACGCCTTCAAAAACAACGAAATCAGAATACTGGTTGCCACTGATGTGAGTGCCAGAGGAATTGACATTACGGATGTAGAAGCAGTAATAAATTTCAACGTGCCCATCATGTACGAAGACTATGTGCATAGAATTGGGAGAACAGGCAGAGCAGAAAAAGTAGGCACCGCCATCAGTATGGCTGATGAGGCGGAGCAATGGCATTTGGGTGCAATTGAGGGATTAATTCAAATGAAAATTCCTGAAAAATCATGGCCAAAAGGCGTAGAAATAACAGAAACGCCATTCGAAGAAAAACAAGCTATCGATATGGAACTTGATCGATTAAAAAGAAAAAGTGATCCTAATTTCAAAGGCGCATTCCATGAGAAGAGTGAACACAAGCGCAAAGGTTTCAAAAAGAAGAAAAAGCGTAAATAGTGATTTTTCTGTTTCCATTGTCAATCAGAGTCTCCTGCGGATGACTCTGATGGGGGTTAGTCTCCTGCGGATGACTCTGATGGGGGTTAATAAAAAATCCCGAATCGTTTCCAATCCGGGATTTAACATTTGACAAGATTAAATTTTAATAATTCTCCATGGAGTAAAGACTTTGAAGCGTCACTCCTTCTTTTGAAATTACTGTTGTAGGAGTAAGCTCTTGATTGATAAATACTTCTATTTTATAGTCACCGAATCTGGCTCTGTTAAAATCATATCGCTTAATAACTAATCCCGGTGTATCACTAACTTTATCTGATAATACGATTTCTCCATCCTGGTCAGTTATGACAACCAACATGGTTTCGTCTGCTTCTAAAGAAGTTCTAAGATTGACAATGTGATTTGAATTTTCTCTGATTAATACTTTGTTTAATCCGGTACTTGCAAAAGACATTGTTCCTGTAAATAATACTGCAACCATTGCTGCGATAAATAATTTGCTATAAGTTTTCATAGTGGTAAAGTTTAAGTTTTAATTGACCTCGCTGTAGTATATGAGAAATACGTGCCAAAATATTTAATATATTGTATTACAGATAGTTATGTGTGTATAATATTAAAATGACTGTCCGATAATGTACACAATCGAACACTAAAATGAACTACTTGTACAATCTGCATGAGCTTCTGTGGATATGGAACCGGATCGATTAAAAGAAAAAATGATTTCAATTTCAAAGCTGCATTCAACGAAAAACGGGGCAAAAGTGAAAAGGCTTCAAAAAGAAGAAAAAGCGTAAATATTGATTTTTCTGTTTCCATTGTCAATCAGAGTCTCCTACGGATGACTCTGATGGGGTTAGTCTCCCGCGGATGACTCTGATGGGGGTTAGTCTTCTGCGGATGACTCTGATGGGGGTTACTGTTTGGAAGCAGACAATTTCTCAAGCAATTTTTACTTTTATTGAACAAATATCCTTGGAGGTTCATTTATAATAAAAGAATCATTATGAAGTCTATCATATATTTTTTCTTATCGTTAATTCTACTCTCTTGTTCAAATGGACAAGCAGATAACAGTGGGGATTCAAATACTAAATCAGCCAAAACCACCTCTGATATGTCGTATTGGTACCAGGGACTTGCTGAGCTAAGCAGTTATGAATTGCAGCAATCCAGATATGGAGAGGTGCATAAAGGTCATGCAGTATTAATATTTGTGACGGAGCCCTTTAATACAGAAAAGCAAGTAAAAGCCGATAACCCGAATCAAGTATCCTCAACGAATGTTTTGAAGTTGAACTTTACAAAGAAATTCATCACCGGCATCTATCCCTATTCCTTAATGTCATCGATTTTTACGCCCATCGATCAAGTTAAGTTTCCAAATACCTTGAAGGTGAGCACAAGCAATCAAGATTGGTGCGGGCATACGTTTATGCAGTTGAACCTCAATAAAGATAAGTATAATGTGGAGCAGTTTTCTTATTTCGAATCCGAGGGAGACAAAAGTCTGGAAATTGAGAAAGTGCTCTTGGAAGATGAGATTTGGAATCTGATTCGTTTACAGGGAGATAATTTACCAATAGGTGAAATAAAAATCTATCCTTCAACGCAATACATTCGCTTAAAGCACAAAACCAATGAAATTGTAAATGTAAAAGCCGGCTTGAGCAAAGGGAAAGATATCAATACCTATTCACTGGAATACCCTGATAGGAGACTGAGTATAGATTTTGAAAACAAGGAGCCATTTAAAATTATTGGCTGGACAGAGAATTATATCATGAATGATGGTTCCACACCTGAAAATCTAACCACCACAGCGACTCTTAAAGAAACTATTATGCTGGATTACTGGAATAAGCATGATGTAGTGGATTCGGTATATCGTAGCAAGTTGGGATTGGAATAAAGAAATCTCTTTATGAATTTTGATTAAAGGTATTAGTCTTAGCCCCCTTAATCACCTCCTATTATCAATTCATTTTAAGTGTTTAAAACGATTTAAACGTTTAAATATGTATCAAATGAGAATTTAGAACGGTATTGACATAATGAAATAAAGCATGCCCCAAATAATCGAAGATTTATTTTGGAGCGTATATTTATCTACCGAAATGAAATGTTGGTAGACTTTATACAGACATTGTGTGCAACCAAGAGAAAAAATAAATAAATGGAATTTGACAAAAGTATACTCTCATTTTTAAATCCTGAATTGCTTGATGAAATTCTTTCCGAATCAAGTATTCAGGAATTTCCAAAAGGCACCGAAATTTTAAAAGAACAACAATATGTGAAAGTACTTCCAATAGTTGTTGACGGACTTGTCAAAGTTTATTCAAGATTTGATGAAAAGGAATTATTACTCTACTATATAGAACCTGCTCAAAGTTGTGTGATGTCATTTTATGCTGCACTTAAGAATACACCAAGTAGAGTATTCGCTGAAACTGAAGAAGATTCAAAAATTCTATTAATCCCTGTTCAATATTTACCGAATTGGCTAAAACAATATCCTAAATTCAATGAATTGTTTTACAACCAATTTAATTTAAGGTATTCAGAACTTCTTGATACAATTAGTCATTTGCTTTTGGACAAATTAGACAAGCGCCTACACGAACATTTAAAAAGAAAAACAGAATTAACTAATAAAAAATCAATTAAGATTAGTCATAGTCAATTAGCAAATGAATTAGGAACTGCTCGAGAAGTAATTTCAAGAATAATGAAAAAACTTGAAACAGATGGTCTGGTTATTCAAAATTCAGGTACCATTACAATTTTAGACAAGTAGTGACTAGTGTCACTGCATATCTAATTTTCATTTCTGTCATTTGTAGGGTAATAACAGATTAAACTTTTTGATTATGAAAAAAAATATGGGTTCAGCAGACAGAATTATCAGGGCAATAATCGCTGCAGTTATTGGTGTTCTTTATTTCACAGGGACAATTTCCGGAACTTTAGGTATAATACTTTTAGTATTAGCAGGGGTATTTTTATTAACCAGTTTCATTAGTTTTTGTCCACTATATGCACCATTTGGAATTAGCTCTTGTCCTATAAAAGAAAATAAGTAAGGCGGAGCACCACTAAGTATAAAAGCAATAGCGGTTTGGGTAGATATTCAAACCGCTTTTGTGTTTAAAATTTTATCTTACTTGCTAAAAGCATTTGAGTCTTACTCCAATACTACTCTTATACTGAGCGCTATTTGACATTTCAAACCAAAATAAGTCTATTCATTTCCAAATAACCCAGATCCAAACAAGACTTTCGTCATATTTCCAATAACAAAGCAATCTCAGAAATTGATAAAAAATACCCCTTTTGAGGTATTTCCATTCATAGAATAATTCGTTTAATTAACCCGCTTTATAATTGATCTTAAATAATAAACCTTGAAATAATGATGGACCCAACAGGAAAAGGCGAAATGATAAGCCCGGATACAGCAGGAGCATTTTTAGAAGATTTTTTAGAATCTATTAGCAATCCATCACAAGCTGCTTACGGACATGTTTTTGGCTTAGACAAAATGCAAGATCTTATGAGCTTCATAGTTAGCTATAATGCAAGTAAAGACCCTGACGATAAAATTGCAGGAATTAGAGCTTATAATTGTCTTGATGAGGGAAGAGAAACTGATGATAAAAGAGATATCTTCTTAATGCCTGTATTAAAGAATGGTGATGATTTATATAATCTGAACAATTTGCCTTTAGACGATAATGGGGGTATTTTAGGGAAACCGGCACCTTGCCCTAATTATTGTACACCAAATGCTTGATGATGAAGTTTTAATTCTTTTAGCAGAAATCTGCGATTTCACGGAGCTACTGCCGGTAATTTCATTTATCTGGTTTAAAAAAACCAAAGAGTATAAATTTATTTTCTGGCAGTTAATTATAGCTGCATGTCTTAACATTCTAAGTATCGTCCTCAGTCGAAATGGAATTCACAACCTTTATCTATATCATATTTTAGGGCTTTCTGAGATTATTCTAATCCCTCTATTCTATTATTCCATTCTAAAATTTAATAGGAAATACTTCTTTGTCTTTTTCATCAATATTTTATTATACCTTATAATTTCTAATTATGAAGGATTTACGACTATAAATGCCCTTTCCAGATCCTTCTCTTCTTTTGTGATTCTAATTCATGGCATTCTATTTCTAAGGCATATTTATATAAACGAATCCTCAAACGATATTTCTAAGTCGAGCTATTTTATTATCAATGCCGCTTTCCTAATATTCTTTTCGAGTTCATTTTTCACCTTTTTAATGTCGAAGGAAATTCTATCCTTAGAGCTTACCAATTGGTTTGGGGCCAGCTGGCTGATTTACATTTTTGCTAATTTGATCAAGAATTTACTATTGGTTTATGCAGCTAAATTAAAGGCCTATGGATAGCACATTAATTTTAATCACGGGTACGCTGGTCATGACTTTATCGGTTTTCACGCTGCTTATTTTTATAATCAATTATCAAAAGAAGATTGCTCTAAAAAATAAAACGATAAATCAGATTCAGGTGAGTTTATCAAAATCTGAAATTGATGCCAAACAGAAATACATCGAAGGCCAAGGCATTGAAAAGAAAAGGATTGCTAAAGAATTACATGATGGCATAGGCTCTGATCTGACCATTTTAAGGCTGAAAAACGAAAATGGAATTGGCGTTGATTTTAATTCTGAGATCAACGATATCATGAAGAAAATCAGAGTCATTTCCCATGATCTTAATAAAGGCATGTTCGCCTATGAGAATATAGAATTGTTACTTCGGTCATATATTGAAGAAGTCTCGAATAGCTCGAACCTAAATATCGAATTCGAAAGTTTTGGCCTCAGCGATATCACTACAGATGAAGTCGGGCATAATGTCTTTAGAATCATTCAAGAGTTGATTCAAAATACGGTCAAACACGCGAATGCCACAGAAGTATTTATTGAAATAACCCACCACGAATCAGATTCCCTGAGTATAATCTATACCGATAATGGTTCTGGTTTAAAAAAGGATCAAAAATCATTATTGAAAAAAGGCATTGGATTATTAAATATTCAGGATAGAGTAAAGGAATTGAATGGCAGTATGGAAATTATGACTAAGCCAAAAGGCTTTGAAATGCTAATAAATTGTAGATTTAGTAAGAATGATTAAAACCATTATAGCAGATGATCATCCTGTAATTCGGGAAAGCCTATTATCCTTACTTTCAACTGTTGAAGAATTGAAAATAATTGGCAGTAAACCTAATGGACAAGAGGTGATAGATCTCATGAAAAAAAATGAAGATATTGAGCTTTTAATCCTGGATTTATCCATGCCCATAATGAATGGTTTGGATTGTCTAAAAATGGCAAAAGAGCTTAAGCCCGATATTAAATCTATTTTCCTAACCATTTATGAAGAAGAATATGTGATCAAGGAATTAATGGAATTAGGCGCTGACGCCATTTTATTAAAAAATGCCAGTCAAAGCGATATTCTCGAGGCCGTACACACGGTTTTAAAAGGTGAACGCTATCTGAAGTATGTCGATCAGTTATTATCAGACAAGGATGTAATTCCGCCCCATTCAAAACTAACCTCTAGAGAAAAAGAAGTGCTCAGGTTAATAGCGAATGGATTGACAAGTAAAGAAATTGCCGAAACCATGTCTATTTCGCCGGAAACCGCCAAAACACATAGACGAAATTTATTAAAAAAGTTGCATCTCGATAATACCGCCAAATTGGTTGCCTTCGCAAATAATTCAGGGATTATTTAGTTATCTATTAATTTGAAATCTTCTGAATGGTGAATTCTCAACCAAAAAATTTATCCAAAACTTAACATTTTGATCTTTTAAAAAATCACCCCTTTGAGGTATTTACATCACTGATTATTCTACTTAGTTTAGGAAGAAAAAAATTATAGCTAAATACTTCTTAGAGAATAAGCCACAAGATAATGGCGATTATGAAGTCCATAAATTTACTTGTTTAGTAATGCCATTGTCGTGGGATAGCCAGTATTCAGGAGATTTTAAAACTACCGAGGATTCCGTTAAAGAGGCGAAAAAGTACCGTAAATAAGTGACTACATATCACTATTTCGCCTATCCTTTTCATGCCAATCAAAATAACTCGGTATTTGTTAAATTGAGCAAATCTTAGAGTTATGACTTCATCAATAAATGGAAACAAAGCAAGTAATATCTTAGAAAGTTGCACTTCTTACTTGAATCCAAAACTTTAGAATAAATCAAACTAAACAATATGAAAAAGCTAACATTAATTCTCGCATTTGTATTTATGTCAATCTTGGTTCAGGCGCAACAGAAGGAGTATCTTATTGTTTTTTCCGAAAATAGTAGAATTACCTATATCATGAACGGAGAGCCTATTGTAATTGAACACAAGATTAAAGAAAAGGAAATGGAACTAACCTCCCTGATAAATAGATTGTCTAAATCTGGCTGGGCTGTTAAAACAATAGGTGGTGCAAATTATGCTGCATCCAGTCCCATTTTTCAATATGTCTTTGAAAGAGACAAACCTTAATCCACATACTCAAAATCCACTTTCACACATTTCCTACTTGGAATAATCTCGTAGTTCTTTTTATTAGAGATAGTAGAATTATGGTTAATATTTAATGTCGGCTTCTTCTAGGGGTTTGCTTTTTTATTAAGAATTGAATGATTTAACCTTCACAAAAAATGAAGCACTCATTTAGTATTAAGTTTAGAGTTAATTATATAATCCTTGCGTTAGTCCTTGCGCTTTTACTCGGGGTGATTTTATTTTGGTTATTAGACTATAATTCTATTGTTTTTAGCATTAGAGATATAGTAGCTTATGTAGTTGGGTCAACTGCTGCAATCACATTGTTTTTTCATGCAATGTCATTAGAAAATCAAATAAAAAATCAAGAAAGACAAAATGCTATATTAAAGGCTAAATATACTTATGATATAATTTCTGAATACATAAAGGTTGATATGGCTTCAACAGCAACAGATATTCGTAAAATATTGAAATCAGAAGATAGAATTAAAGAATTGAGTGAGGTTTCAAGAGTAAAAGATTTTTTAAAATATTTGAATGATAATCCAGAAGAATATGGAAAACTTTCACTTTTATTGAATTACTTTGAAAATGTGGGTAATATGATTCAGTCTGATCATATAGATCACGAAATAGCTAAAAAAAGCTTTAAGTTTGCGTTCATTAGCTTATATAATAAGCTAAAATATTATATCGAATACCGACAACAAGAAACACCTGCTTTATGGTGTAATTACGAAAAGGTTGTCTTAGAATGGATAAAGGAAAATAAGAATAATTAAAACTCTTAACTATAAGTTTGTGTATATTAGAGTAAGAACTAACGACTAGAGCAATGAAAGACGTAGAAGGATTTTAAATATTGTAATTATTATACATTTTAAGGCATCTGTTATTAGATGCCCTTTTTATTTAATCAACCTCTAATAACTCAACCGACTTTCACTAGTCTCTAAGAAACTATCTAACCTTTGATAGTGGTTTAGCTCTCTTGCATTAAATCTGGCTGCAAATTCAACTAAGTATCTCTTGGTGCTTATCACCTACTTGATGATAAACTCCGTAAAGACAACGCTTTAAAACACTCCAAATGTTCTCAGTTGTATTAGCATGCACTTCTTCTGCCACACACTTGTAAAGCGTGTTAAACAGTATCGTGCGTATATCTCTGATTGAGTTTAATTTAACATATCCCAGGCATGCGAAATTATATGAGGGAAATAAAGTTAATAGCTTTGGCCAAATGTTATAAAGCATTTGAGAGGAACTAAAAGCAGGAATAAAATGAGTGAAATAATTTTGAAAGGAATACCGACTTTTAGAATTCTTGACTATGAAAAAGCAATTGATTTTTACATTCAAGGACTCGGATTTAATCTAGATTGGGAACATAGATTTGCACCAAATGAACCTGTCTATATGCAAATTTCTAGAAACGGACTGACTCTTCATTTGACTGAAAATAAAAGATTTGAAGCTGGTGTAATTGTTTTTGTTGATTGTAAAGAGTTAAATCAATTCTATATGGAATTGAATAACAGAAAAAATAAAATTGGACATTCTAAACCTGAAAAAACCAATTGGCAAACTATTCAAATGGAAATCGAAGACCCTTTTGGAAATTTGTTAAGATTTAATAAAACAATAGTGGGATAAAATCCTGAAAATCATTCAAATTCAATAATATATGATACTCATTGCAAAATATATTGTGATTCTTTTCGGTGTTTTCCTAGCTGGAGTTGGCTTGTTAATGCTAATAAGACCTCTCAAAGCAAGAGAATATTTAAGAAAAGCAGGAAGTACCAACTTGATTAACTACTCTGAAATAACTATCCGAATGATTCCCGCAGCAGGGTTGGTCATATATTCAGACTTTTCGAAGTATCCAGAAATATTGAAACTTTTTGGATGGTTTATGATAGCAACTTCGGTAGTACTTTATTTTGTACCTAGAAGACTTCATCATAAATATGCTTTGTGGTGTGCAGACATTCTGATACCTAAATATATCAGACTCATATCACCATTTTCAATACTTTTTGGATGCGCTATTATTTATACTGTCAACTGACAGAATTTGAACAATGAAAAAGCGAAATTATTTGGAAAAATGGAATACGATGAAAACGCTGTACAACATTGTAAAAGCGTAATGCGGGGGAAGGAGCTAAATTTAAACGAATTGAACATTAACATTCATAGTAGTAAGCTGAAAAGAGCTGTGTTATTTAATCCTGCACTACGCATATTCGAGCCAGTATGGGTAATCTTAAAGTGAATATCTTAAATTATCTAAGCTAACAAAAAGCTCAATTCTACTTGATCTTTAGTTGCGATTCTTTTTACAAAAGACGATGGCGTTTCCTTTGCAAAGCGTTTAAAATCTCCAATGAAATGCGACTGATCGTAATACCCTGCCTGAAAACCGATTTCAGTGAGTGAGTGATTTTGGTCCATTGTTATCAACTCTAATGATTTTTCGAAACGTGATAAGCTATGAAAAAAACCCATAGACACCCCTACTGAAGCCAGAAACCGTTGTTCCACTCTTCCTGTACTTAATCCTATTCGAGTCTCTAAATTGTTACGTAAATTACTAGAAGGATTTTTAAGAATTCCATTTTCCATATGAGAAGCTACTTCTTCAAATTGATTTTCTTTAGTCGAGCTATATACAAGTCAATGAAACCCGCTTTCATTCCTTCTTTAGTGGAGATGTTTTGTTTAAATGATTTTGGAGTTGAATCTGAAAAATGTTTAAAATCTCTAGTGAAATGAGATTGATCAAAATAACCAGCATCCAATCCCAATTGTGTCAAGGAAGAGTGCTGATTTAATGACATCATTTCCATGGCTTTTTCGAACCTGGAAATCTTCAAGAAAAAACTCATCGGTACTCCGATTGATGATAAAAATCGCTGTTCTATTCTTCGTTTACTCAGGCCAACACTCGTAGTAATGGCATTTTGAAGTTTACTTTCAAAGGGGGTTTTTAAAATTTCTTTCGATAAAAAAGATGTGATTTCATCTAATTTTTTCGACGATAGCCTACTTTTTAAATATTGCTCAAAACAACTCCCTATTCCCACATCATTTTTTACTTCGAGCAATTCTCTTATCAGGCTCGAGGTTGGGTCTATATCAGAAAACAAGGTAAACCTATTGGAGAAATGATTAACTGGAGTTTGAAACAACATATTTCCCGCCCATGGATAAAAAGAAATACCAACTGCCCGAAAAGTAGCAAAATGATGCAGTACCGAATAATGTTTAAAAAATCCGGTAAAGATACCTTCAACTTTATTTAAACCCTTGGCCAGGTCTGAAATACCAATTTGAGGCTCATTCAAATAAAAAAATAACTCCATTCTACCATGAGGCATTAAATGCTGTGTGTATGGCAAATCGTCTTTAGATATATCTAATATCCAATAATATCGAACATAAGGCTTCAGTAAAGCTGAGGGTTGTATAATCTTATAGTTCATTTCGTTCTGATGCAATTTTAATCTTCATTGAGCAACTATTTTTGACGACTTATATATCTATTCAGAAGTCTAATTTAAATAAAATTATTTCACAATAACTGCATTTAAGTGGAACTACCTGCACTTTTAAAAAGAAAGAAAATGAATGCTGCAAACGAAATTAAGTCCGAAAGGCTAATACTAAGAGCCGTTCAGAGTTCTGATTTAAAAGCATTATTTAGATATCGTTCTGATTCAGAAACCAATAAATATCAGGGATGGATTCCTACAACAACCCAAGAAGTTGAAGAATTTTTAGGCAATGTCGCAACTGAAATCAACCTGCCAAATACTTGGTTTCAGTACGTTATTATTGATACTCAAACAATGAATATTGTTGGCGATGTGGGTATCCACTTCTTGGATGAATATCAATCAGAAATCGGTTGTACTTTAGAAAAAAATAAACAAGGGCTAGGCTTCGCAACCGAAGCATTAACGGCCGTAATTGAATATTTGTTTACGAATCTAAGTAAGCATAGAATAATAGGCTCAATTGATCCTTGTAATTCAAAATCGATACGCTTGCTTGAACGCTTGGGGTTTAGAAAAGAAGCACACTTAAAAGAGAGCATTTTAATTAATGGAAAGTGGAAGGACGATATCATTTTCGCCATTTTAAAAAAGGAATGGAACCCTTCGCGATTTGAAAAATGTACCTTCAATTAAATTATTGGGAGCGGTTTGATTTACTATTTGAAATTATTGCAAACTTTTTGATCTTGATAAAAAACATTCTAATCATTTCGCTCTCATACAATTTGCAGCGACCTGTGCCGAGTAAATTTGTAAATGAAAATAAGATTATTGTTTGTGTAAGCACGTCTTTTCTAATGACAATTTAATCGTGTGTCAAATAAGAATCATTGGTTGGTAAATAATCAATTCTAAAAAGTAAAAAACTCTAGAAAATGCAAAAGAATATTCTGGTTGTAATCATTTTATTACAGATAGTTTCAACAGATATCTGTGCCCAGACCCCTCAAATAATCGAGATTGACACAGTATCTTCCTCTGGCTCAAATCCAGCATTTTTGAAATTTATTGGAAGCGATTTGTTTTTCAGTGCGGACGACAATATTCACGGTAGGGAACTCTGGAAACATAATGGCGATTCAGCAACTCTCGTAGCTGACATCAATGCAGGATCATCTGGGTCTTTTCCTAATAATTTTACTCTTACTGACTCAGTAGTTTTTTTTGTTGCTCGTGATTCTGCGCATGGCAATGAACTACGGAAATATGACGGCGATAGCGTTTATTTTGTGTCAGACATTTATCCGGGAACAACAAGCTCGCAAGTTGATAATCTTACTTGGCTCAACAATGTTCTTTATTTTACCGCTAGCGATGGTATTAATGGAAATGAATTATGGCAATATGACGGAATAAACGCATCTATGGTTGCAGATATAAATCCAGGTTCTGATAATTCCTCTCCACGGCTATTAACTATTTACAACGACGAACTTTATTTTAGTGCAATTACGGACAGTTTTGGTAATGAGCTTTGGAAGTATGATGGAACCACGGTTTCGATGGTTCTTGATATTAGGCCTGGTCCTGCCAACTCCGTATCAAACTATATGGTGGTGTATGATTCAATACTATACTTCTCCGCCTCCACTAGTGCTGCTGGCGTAGAACTCTGGAGGCATGACGGAGATACAACAGAAATGGTTGAAGACTTTAATCCAGGCTTTAACAGCAGCAACCCAAAAAATCTCTTTGCAACGGCAAGTGCTTTATATTTTACCATACAAGGTGGGGGCAAAGGAACTGAACTTGGAGTTTATAAGGGTGATACCATCAATCAGGTTGATATTTATGTTGGCGGAACGGCAGAACCTGAGTGGTTTACTGAAGTAAATGACGTATTGTATTTTACTGCAAATGATGATATAAACGGCCGTGAAGTGTGGCAATACGACGGCTCCAGTGCTTCGCTCTTGGCTGACATTAATCCTGGTTTATCTACTTCGTCTCCAACTGAATTAATGAGTGATGGAAACAATCTTTATTTCAGTGCAAGTGATGGCATCCACGGCAATGAGCTTTGGAAATACGATGGCACTTCGGTCAACATGGTTTATGATCTCAAAGTAGGCCCTGGAAATGGTAGTCCGGTAGATATAACTGCCGCCAGCACCGACTTGTATTTTCAGGGAAACGATGGTTTCAATGGTTTTGAACTTTACATTTTGCGCTGTGCAATAGAAGGGGCCATTGATACTTCTATTTCTCAAATTGGAACTGATTTAGTGGCTGGCTCTGTCGATGGTACCTATCAATGGTTTGATTGCTCTTCAGGCTCAGGATTCGCTCCTATACCCGGAGCAACAAACAGGACATATTCACCATTAATCAATGGTTATTATGGGGTTATCGTTACCAAGCGCGGATGCTCAGATACTTCAAACTGTTATTATATAACAAATGTGGGCTTAGATGCTCTAGAGAATATAAATTTTAAAGTTTATCCTAACCCAGCACAAACTCAATTAAATATAGCATCAAATATTGAAGTCTATTCAATTCGAATTTTCGATCTTTTTGGTAGAGTTATTAAGAAAATTGACAACCAAAGAACTGTAGAATTAGGTTCATTACCGGATGGGTTGTACCTGTTGGAAATAAATGATGGTGAAAAGAGAATCCAGTTTATTAAACAACAATGAAGCGCATATTAGTACTTGGTGGAACCAACTTCTTGGGGCGCAGATTCGTTGAACAATTAGCAAAGACAGAGTCCTATAGCCTCACAATTTTCAATCGAGGGATTACAAATCCAGACCTATTTATGCAACTCGAACATATCATTGGAGATCGTGAAAATGAGCTTGATTTGAACAAAATACTCATACAGCATTGGGACTTTATAATTGATTTTTCTGGATTCTTCCCAAAAAGTGTTAGAAAATTAATTCAAGGAATTAATAAGGATTTAACCAAGTACATTTATATTTCCTCGTGCTCTGCTTATGACAACGATAAATATGTTGGCATGTTTAGAAATGAAAAAGCACCATTGCTAGATTGCTCTATTCATGATGAATCTGATAGCTCAATGGAGTCTTATGGAAAGAGGAAAGCGGAATGCGAGAGAATCATAAGTAACTCGAACATCTCGTCTGTAATTTTCAGACCTGCATTGGTTTTCGGGCCAAATGATAGTACAGATCGATTTTACTATTGGCTTTATCAAGTACATTCAAATGATAAAGTCCTTGTTCCAGAGGGTGGTAAAAGACAGTTTTCCATGACCTATGTCGATGACCTTGTCCACTGTATTCTTAATGCTGTACAACATCTTGAGATACAAGGTATATTTAATTGCATCAGCTACCCAGCCACTTCAATTGAACAAATTATTGAGCTTAATACTAAACTATTGGATCGAAAGCCGGAATTCATATCTGTAGACGCTGCAATCCTTCAAAAAAATTATATACAAGAGTGGACGGATATCCCATTATGGTTAAATTCGGATGATTTTACTTATTCAAATGAGGCGATCATGGATCGATTAAACTTTATTCCAACTGAATTCGAAGAAAGCGTGAAGAAAACTTTATCTTTTTATAAGAATTTAAAGTTTCATAAACCAAAGATTGGAATTAATGATATTAAGCAAACAGAACTCATAAAACAGGTTATATAGTGAAGAACTATTTGGAAGTCAATAAAAAGTCCTGGAATGCCAGATTAGACGCGCACATTGCATCAGAATTTTATAATGTTGCATGGTTTATAGAAGGCAAATCTTCTTTAAATCAGATTGAAATGGAGCTGCTTGGAGATATAAGAGGTAAATCTATACTTCATTTACAATGTCACTTTGGGCAGGACACTATTTCGCTTAGTAGGCTGGGTGCAAATGTGACGGGCGTAGATTTTTCTGAACGAACCATCGAAAAAGCAAAAGAATTAGCACACAAAACAGATTCTAGCGCACACTTCATTTGCTGCGATGTCTATCGATTACCAGAAGTGCTTGATCGGCAATTCGATGTCGTATTCACCACGTACGGCACTATTTCTTGGCTGCCAGATTTAAAGAAATGGAGTAACGTAATTGCTCACTTTTTAAAGACTGGTGGACAATTTGTTTTTGCTGAATTTCACCCAGCTATTTGGATGTATGACGATAATGCAGAAAAAGTGATCTACCACTACAACAATATTGACCCAATAGTTGAAGTAGAAACGGGCACCTATGCAGATAAGAATGCCCCTATCCGTGAGAAATGTATTTGTTGGAACCATGGAATTGGTGAAGTCATAAATGCACTTATCAACAGCGGCTTGAGCTTGAATCAATTACATGAGTTTTGCTATTCGCCCTATCCATTCGTAAAAAACTGCGAAGAATTTGAGAAAGGTAAGTTTCGCATTAAGCATTTTGGTGATAAATTCCCCTTGGTTTATGCACTAAATGCCACAAAGCACTCATGAAACAGATACTCGATTATAAGTCAAAAATGGTAGTTGACTCTTATGATGAAGTGAATCTGTGGTCTGCGCCATTTGCACTTTTAATGTTAGAGCACATTCCAATAAAACAATCGGGTACAATCGTTGATTTAGGCTTTGGCACTGGATTTCCATTAATAGAATTAAGTCAGCGTTTTGGTTCAGAAGTTAATTGGGTAGGAATTGATGTTTGGAAAGAAGCAATAAAACGCACCAAGTTGAAAATGGAAGTACTTCAATTGAACAACATTGAAATACGCGAGCAAAGAGTAGAGGAAATGATTTTTGAAGAAGCATCGATAGACATGTTTTGTTCCAACCTAGGTGTAAACAACTTCAAATCAAAATCTCTTGTTTTCGATAAAGTGTGGTGGTTTTTAAAGCCTTCGGGCGATTTGGTTTTTACGACCAATGATAACCGTACATTCGATTCGCTTTTCGAACTTTTTAAAATTATATTCGAAGAAATGGGAATTGATCCAAGTCCACTAAATGCTTATTTGAAACAAAGGAATAATCGAAATCAATTACAATCAGAACTTGAATCTAAAGGTTTTGCCTTAATTAAATTCGAAGAGAAATCAACAATGTATCGTTTCGCCACAGCTGAGGCCTTGTTCGATCACAGTTTAATTAGGATTGCCTTTTTAGCAGAATGGAAAAATCTGGTAGGTGAAGATCATTTCTATATTTTCATAAAGCTTATGTCAGAATTAATAAATGATCGTATTGATGTTGAAGGTGAATTTAGGTTGAATGTCCCCATTCTCTACTTTCATTTTAAGAAAATAAAACTAAATTGATCTGCCTTGAAAGCACATTTTAAATTAGTCGAGTACATGAGCAATGAATGGCAACGAGCTGTTCGATTGCGAGAAGATATCCTAAGAAAACCGCTAGGTAGTCAATTCAGTGAAAAAGAATTGCAGGAAGAAAAAGGATACTTACAAGTGATTGGGTTATTGAATGATGAACTTGTTGCTACAGCGGCATTAGTAGCTGAAAAGGATGTTGTTAAAATGCAGCGCGTGGTGGTAGATGCAATTCATAGAAACGGAAATATCGGTTCTAAGATGATGAAGTATTGTGAAGACGTTTCTCTTGAAAGAGGCTTTTCAACGATTTATTGTCATGCTAGAGACAGCGCAGTTCGCTTTTATATAAAGAATGGATACAGTGCAGAAGGAGAATATTTCGACGAAGACGAAATTCCACATTTAAAAATGATTAAAAGCTTAATCTAGAATGCAATGAAGGAAAGAATCAGCTAGAAAGTTGCACTTAGAGGCATTGACCATCTACATTATCCAATCGGTCTTTTATGTGCTAATTTTCTATGGTTTTGGACTGAGCTTTTATAAAAAAATCCGGCCAAGCAGCTTGGTTGTGATTTGTGTTTTGATTTATGCCTTTAACCTCTCATCCAGTTGGTTTTACCTTCGCTTTTTCAAACAAAGCCCTTTGGAATATGTATGGCAAAAAAATGAGCTTTAAGCTTGCTAGCAATAACTAAAAGAAATAATGAAACTTATTCTAGAAACAGAACGACTATTGCTGCGTGAGCTCAGTGTGAAAGATGCCTCTCATTTCTACGAATTGAATAATGATTCGGAAGTTTTAAACTTTACCGGTGATGAGCCTTTTCAAAACATAGAGCAAGCAAGAGCATTCCTAGAAAACTATGATCATTACAGCCTTTACGGCTTTGGCCGTTGGGCAGTCATATCAAAAGAAAATGAGTCTTTTTTAGGTTGGTGTGGACTAAATTATTCCAAGGAATTGGATGAATTCGATGTCGGCTTTCGATTCTTTCGGAAGTATTGGAACCAAGGATTTGCCACTGAAGCAGCACAGGCTTGCGTTAATTATGGTATTTCAGAACTGAAAATCCCTGAGATTTTAGGTCGAGCAATGAAGAAGAATGCAGCTTCTATAAAAGTGCTTGAAAAAATAGGAATGACTTATAGCAAAGATTTTGATTTTGATGGAAACGAAGGTGCGATCTTCAGCATTAACCAGCTTTCAATTAGCAAGCTAAAACCCTTGACAACAAAAGCATGATTGAATCAGAAAGACTACTTCTAAGACCAGTTTTGCTATCAGACAATGAGCAAATGTTTGCTTATCGATCAGATGCTGAAACTAACAAATATCAAGGCTTTATTCCAACTAAACTGTCGGAAGTAAATGCATTCATAGCGAAAAACCCCATCAACATAAATCTCTCACAATCTTGGTTTCAACTCGTTATCATTGAGAAGGCTTCAGATCAAATCATTGGTGATTTGGGAATTCATTTTATTGGAGATTATAATCAGCAGTGCGAATTGGGCATTACGATCAGTCGAAAATTCCATGGTCGAGGTCTTGCTACTGAAGCTTTGAAAGCCATGATTGATTATTTGTTTACTACACTGAAAAAGCATCGTATAATAGGGTCTGTAGATCCAGAAAACACATCTTCTATTGCACTCCTCCAACGATTAGGATTTAGAAAAGAGGCCCATTTCAAAAAGAGTTTGTTTATAAATGGTGCTTGGCTAGATGATGTAATATTTGGTTTGCTAAAAGAGGAATGGTCAAAGTAATTGAAAAAAAAAAGGCCCATTCCAGGTGTTTCTGAATATATTTTTACTAAAAAAGTGTTCCAATACTATTCTAAAAAATACCCCTTTTGAGGTATTTAAATCACTGATTATTCTATTTAGTTTGGGAAGAAAAAACTATGGCTAGGTATTTCTTAGATAATAAGCCCCAAGACAATGGCGATTATGAAGTCCAAAAACTTGCTTGTTTAGCAATGCCATTGCCACGATATAGCCATTATTCAAGAGGTTTTAAAACTACCGAGGTTTCAGTTAAAGAGGCGAAAAAGTACCGTAAACAAGTGACTTCTTATTACTATTTCACATATCCCTGGCATGTTAATCAAAATAACCCGGCAATTGAGTATTTGAGTAAATCTTGAAGTTATGAATTTATCAATTCACGAAAATATAGCAAGTACCATATCAGGAAGTACAACTTCTTACTCAAATTCTCATTTTAATCATTTTTTATTAAATTCAAGACGCAATTTAATGCATGTATTTCCTGAAGATAAAAAAGTCATTAATTTGATTATAAGTGCTTTAAGCGTTTATAACCGATTACAAACGTTTAATCCGGACTTAAATACATTTAGCCTGCGAAATGATATATGGGAAATAAAGTCAATGACTTTAGCCAAACGTTGGCAGCAAGTGAAAACAGTAATGAATGCAGAAAATGAAATAAAATAATGCCGATAACTGGAAGCGATTTCGAAAAACTAATTCAACCATTTTTCAAAGATTTATTTGAGAAAATGGGCTTTCTAGTAATTCAAGTTAGAAAACAGGATTCTGGAAATCAAAACGGATTTGATATTAGTATTTCTTTTCTTGACGATAACGATTTGGAAAGAGAATTTTTCATTGAGTGCAAATATTATACAACCGCTCAACTTAATTGGGCAGATATTTTTAATAAACAAATGCAACTAGATTCTTCAAATCATAAACCTGCGGCTTTTATAGCATTGTCACCTCTCAGAGACTTGAGTAATATTGACCATAACATACAAGCCAAAGCAATTAAAGGATTCAAATATCCTGTTGACTTTTGGACGCCTGATAAGGATATCCAAAAATTATTCGCTATCAATGAAGAAGTTTACAAAAAAGTTTACGACAAACCGAAATGCGATATTGTAATTGACAAATCCTCTGAACTTCAAAGAATTAAAGCAATCGTTAATAACCTTATTCAAAAAAAGGATGTTTTGCAATTTTCAGATTTAATAAGAATTGACGAAACTAATGAAGAACCAATAGAAGACTCAAAACTCAAAACCAACCTTGATGAAAAATTGAACTCAATTCTTAAAGAAGATGACGAAAACAGAATTATTTACCATCGTATAAGAGCAAATTACAAAGTTTATATTGAAAGCTTGGTGGATTTAAATTCAGAATTGCGAACTGACATTTTAAACTGGGAAAGCAATCTGAGACTAAAAGCGAGCCGTTTGACCAATAATTTCAATATCGATGACAACTATACTCCTCAAAAGTTTTTTCATGATTTTTTTTTAGAAGCAGAACAAGAAATTCTCACTTTTTACAAGGATTTTGAGCTTAAAGGAGATAAAGAAAAACTATTACATGGTGTTGTATTTGAATTAGCAGCGCAGTGCCCACTTGATTGGCGAAAGAATGGATAGCATTAACCATCTCATACAATCAATAGCAGACAACAGTCTCGAACCGAACATAAATTTGGATAGGCCAACTTATGTCCAGCCTGAAGACAGGATTCAATACCGTGCTTCAAGAATTATCATAATACTTGGTATGTTAAACACCAAATTTGGACTAAGTAAAAATGTAATTGCTTGCGTTGACTTCTTATTGAGAAATGAATCATTTCAATCAAAATTTATAGTTGAATATTTTAGTGGACAAAAAAACATACTCCAAAAAGTCAAGCATTTCAACTCATCAGGTCAAGCAGACCTTGACTTTAATATTGTACAATACAAAAGTGTTCCTTGGGATATTAGATTTAATGACATGTTTCTTTATTTATTCGTAAGAGATTTCATTGAGTACAAAACAGACTCTAATAATAAAAATCCCAGGCTTCTACTTTCTCAACAAGGACAACCCTTCTTTGAAAAAATCAAAGACCTATTTCCAAAAGAAATGAATTTTCTGGATTTGTTTAATACGAGATTAACAGAAGATAAAACTATTAACATTATAACGGAGGTAATACCAAACTCATATTGGAGACAAAATGTCGAGATTAATAATAAATAGACTTGTTTATAATATCCAAACTACTGATGGAGAGAAATATGGAGCAGAAATCCCATTCAAGAAGGGATTGAACATTATTTATGGACCTAATTCAGTAGGTAAAACAAGTATAATAACAGGTATTATATATGGTCTGGGTGCTGAAAAAGGATTAGGGATTTTTAAATCAATTCAGAATCCATTTAAACCTGAATTCTACAAAGCTATTGACGGTAAAGCAGTTAAGACTTCATACTTATTACTTGAAATTTCAAATGGCGATGAAGTAATTACGATTTTTCGTTATATAAAAGGAACTGACATAAATATTGCTGCAATAAAAAAATGCTCTACAGACAATTTTTTTAAATCGGATGAAGGTGAAAAATTGATAATTTCGGGAGAAGGTGTGTTTTCTGAGAATGGGTTCCAAAAATTTCTTTTTAAGTTCATTGGTCTTACTCAAGTTGAGCTCCCAACCTATGATCAAAAGTTATCTAAGCTCTATTTCGAAAATATATTACCACTTTTATTTATTGAGCAAAGAGCAGGTTGGTCTCAAATACAATCTAGACAAGTAACTCGTTATAATATCAAGGATGTTAAAAAAGTTGCATTTGAATATCTTTTTGGCTTAGATAGGTTTAATCTTCACCTTTCAGAAATTAAATTAAAAGAATTAGAAGGAAAATTAAAGAAGTTTAAAGATGAACTCAATCAAAAGGAAGAAAACCTATTGATAATTGCAAATGCCGAAAAATCTGATGGATTTCTTCTGGTTAATACCAACCATATAGGTAAATCAAGTATATATGACTTTATAAAATATTTGAGAGATAAATACAGTGCTGAATCTAATTTCATCAATCAATTATCAAGTCAAAACAAAGAATTTGAAGAATCAAATGATAAACTTAGAGATAGTTTAAAAACTTTGGACTTCCAGTATCGCAAAGCAACAACTAGGGTAGATAAAATAACAAATGAAATTGCTGGTTACGAAAATTACCTAGACAGAATTCAAACAAATAAGTACAAAAACAAACAACTTAAAAAAATTAAGGAGTTTTCCACTGAACTTAATATTAAAACTTGCCCTGTATGTGAAGCAAGACTTCAAAAACCAAATGATGAAGAATGCCTTCTTTGTCACTCCGACTTAAGCAAGAAAATATCTACACCTGAGCAAAATCTTGCGTTTCTAGAAGATGAAGAAAACACTTTTAAAAAGGTAATATCTCAAAGGATTTTAGATAGAAGAAAAATAATTGAGCAAAGGAATATTATTAAAGATAAAATTAAGGAGTATGAAAGCCAGTTAGATCATCAAACTAAAACGTATGCTGGCAAAGAGTTTGCCCAATTAAGAAAAAGAATTCTGGAAGCTGATTCTACTCATAAGGAGATGGAAAAATATAATAGAATTGCTTCTAGATGGGAAGATCTCGATCCAATCAGAAAGGAAATAGTAAAGATTGATTCTGAACATAAAAAATTAAAAGACAAAATTTCTAAATATATCCAGACTGACAAAGACAATTTAATTATTAATACGATAAAGTCATTTATACAGTCAAATGTATCTAGTTTGGGTCTTTTTAAGGGAAATAAAGAATTAATTAACAGTATTAGGATTGACGAGAATGACAATTATACTCCTTACCTCGACAATTTCGATATATATAATATTTCGAGCTCAAGTGATAATATTAGAATTATTCTTAGCTATTATCTTTCCCTACTTCAAACATCTATAAAACAGAAAAATCTAAGTGGAATTTGTTATCCAAACATCCTAATTCTCGATGAACCGAAACAACAAAACTTAGACAATGATTCTCTAGTTGATTGTATCAATGTAATAGAAAACATTTCAGCTGATGAAAGCCAAGTTATATTAACAACTTATAGTGAACTGATTAGTGACAGAGAGAAATTTGACAAACACATTGTATATGAAATGAAAGGCAAAACAGACTATTTACTAAAAAAAATCACTAAATAAAACCAGCTGCCAACAAAATGTATAGTGCATACCCTGCGGGATACGCACCATACACCAAGCGTTAGGCGTAATAGATGAGCAAGAAGATAGACATCTTTCAAAATGAATTAGAATGGGAATCGTTCGCTTGGCCAACGGAAATTTCACACTTATCCTCAATTCAGAATTACTACAAAATCCCATCGGACGCACTCGTATCCATTGAAAGAAGTGAAGAATTCGATTTAATAGGATCAATAAGTGGAACAGTTGAGAGCCAAGAGGATTTAAATTACAAAATTGACGGAAAAAATCCCCAGAGCGGTGAAATGGTGAAAGGGGATTTAATTAAAGGATATGACTCAGCTGGAAACCTTGAATTCGACTTAAATAACTTTTTTATCGGCAACACGACATTCAAATTTTCAAGTAAGAGTGGAGTTATAAGAAATCATTTTACTGCTAAAATTTCCATTGAATCAATTGAGCAAAAGTTCTCAGCGGATGCTAGAAATTTAGATTCACTTTTAGAGTTCTATTTAACTGGAAAAATTGGCATTCTTTTTCCAAGATCAACCGATCGTGCAAAAAATATTAAGTACGAAAAGAGTAGACATGGCATTGATCCGAAAGAGGATGAACCTGTTATGATTTCTTCCAAGAGTCATGGGGGAGCAAGGGATTTTCTTTATGTAGAAACTGAAGATTTTAACTTTATTGTTCAGCTAGTTGACAAATCATTTCTTCCAATTTGGGGCAATGGAATCCAAATTGAATATCGAAATAGTTTCAAGAAACTCCCGGACAAACAGACTAGAGAAGCTATATCAGAAATTGTTGGATTTGTATTTGGAACACAACTACTTAAAATTGGAGAAACTCATTTGGACTCTAACCTTAATGTTGTGTTACGGTCAGCTAACAATCCCTGGGGAGACAATGTAGTCTCAAAATGCGATTCGACATCACTTCCGCCAATGAACTTCAAAGACTATGAAGATTGGAATAAATTGGAAAGAGTACTGAACAAATTGGTCCCAAAATACTTGGAGCTAAGAAAGCAATTGGGACTTAGCGATACATTATGGAAATACTGGATATCTAAGGAATTAGCAATTGGGACTAATTTGCCAATCTTATCAAGTGCACTCGAAGGATTAGTAGAAAAGTACTTAAGTTTTAAATCCACGATCAAGAAATACGATAAAAAACAAAAGAAAGATTACACAACATTAGTTCAAGATGAAGTTCATTCGTTGACCCAAAAGCTTTCTGAATATCAATTTAGTGACAGGATAATTAATCAACTAAAAAACCCATTCAATGTGGGTATGGGAGAAAAGATCAATCTTTTTTTTAACGAAATAGAGATTTTTCTTTCCAAAGATTCAGTTGAAAATGAAGCATTAAAAGCAAGAAATAAGATGACGCATAGTTCAATTGGGAGTACTGACGAGGAAATTAAAAAATACTCTAAACTCTCTCGAGCCTATCAAACATTGGTGAACAGAACTATTTTGAAAGTACTTGAATATGACGAAGATTACATTGATTACTATTCAATCGGTCACCCAAATCGACATATTGATGAAAACATAAATACGCCTAACAAACACTAAAATGAATATGCGAACTAACCCATCTGTAAGGACATTAAGCAACAGAACTTTCAATGCTTCTAGCAAGTCGACTGCATACTCATTGGTTAGGTGTTTTGGTAATTAAAAATTCAAAATGTTTCTTAGAGAACTCACCACCAGATTCAGAAATTTTAGTATCTCAGTAGATCTCGACCCTGATCTTCTGGAACATATTGATTGCCCTGATACAACTACTACAACAAGACAAATCTCTTTTAATCTTTACAAATTCATTTACCATATTGGAACTATCCAGACTAGAAGGTTTGCACCATCCAATAGAAATAAATTTTTTGATAAGTCCGATCTCATTGAAAAAATATTCTTAAACACTAACGAATTTAGAGTTAGGATCAATGAGATTCGAAACTCTGGAGGAACAGAAGTGTTAACATCAATTTCGGAGGATTTTGGTGTTGGAATTTCAATAGTTGTTGCAGAGAGTTTATTCAATATAAAAAGAGCGACTATCCAGAGAATTTATGGCAACACCAAAAGACCTGATTGGAAGTGCCAGACAGTTGATAATCGAATCCTAGTAGTAGAATGCAAAGGTTCAATAAGCCAGGCAACATCAGACAATCAAGAACGGAATGCGTTAATCCAAAAAAATAGAGAAACAGGAGATGTTAAAATTGCATCTCTAAGTGTTTTTAACGAATCTCAACAGAGTACTAATAGGTTTATTGATCCTCCAATTGAAGAAGACGAAAAATCACCTGAAATGACAAATCATATATTACGTGCAGGTCATTATGCTTCAGTTTTTAGCTTCATGGGTGAGAGTAAACTATCAAAATATTACGCTCAGATGCGAAAGCGTCTATCTGGTATGATATCAATTGATGAACAAAATCAAAAAAATCAAACATTCAGAGAATTGTTTTATGATGCACCTACTGTTGATTTTAGAAACCAAGAATTTTCAGGAACCTTCTATTCAGTTGATGAAGGGAAGTTTTTATTTATTGGGGTGGATAGAAGACTATTGTCATTCTACGGATTTATAGAGTTTCGGGACTATGAACAAGACGAAGACTTGACTCTTGCTGAAAATCATTACATACTATTTAAGGATGGTGTCCTAATTATTGAAATTAATGAGATAGAGCCGTTTACGAACATTATTAGCACTTATGAGATCCAATCTTATCAAGAATCTATGACAATAAGTGACACTTTTGAAATGACAGAAACTTCATTTCAGAAGTTCATGGTTTACTTGTTGAAAAAACTAGGATTCATAGATATCAATGAAGAATTATCAATAGGTGATCGTAGATGGGATATTAGTGCCTCAAGGGATGGTGTAAGGTATATTTTCGAATTGAAAATTTTCAGGAAAAAATCAAGGATGCCAGAGGTCGAACAGCTTTTGTTTCTTGAACGTAGATTAAGTCAGAATGAGAAACTAGTATTAATTACAAATGCGAAAATATCAGATGAATTCACCACCAACGCACCAAACTTATTAGTGATAGATAGAGATTTATTACGGCAAGTATTTCGAGACAATGATCGTCTTTTAGATTTAATAAATACGCCTAACAGACGCTAAAAATCCATAGGCATATGAGCTACTTGCATATAGACATTGAATCCAATAGTTTTAGTAGAATTAACAAAGGGTCAGCCTACGGATTTTAGCTGATCGTTGTATGCAATTAAAAACTTACTGATATGGACATATTTATCGCTATAGGAATATTCATAGTCTCTTTTATTCTAGTTATTCTTTTAAGAAAGAAGATTGGAAAGGATTATGAGATTAATAATACGGATATTCTTATTGGTATAATACCATTAGCTCTATGGTTACTGTTAACTGGTAAAATCACAAATTTTGAATATGGAGACCTCAAAATTACCAGTGCTTTTGCTGAAGCAAACAATAAACCGATTACTGGGACAATAACAGAAGTTTATAAAAGTAATTTGACAAGCGCTGAAAAAGGGTCAATATATGAATTAGAACGTATATTAGAATCTAAACCCGAAGCTCTTATTTTTTACTCAGGTCAAAATCGTTACGAATCAGGAGTTATTGGTCAATATTTGAGAACATTATCCGCATCCACCTTGAAATATCTAATTATAAAGAATACATCGGATGAATTTATAGGAATGGTTTCAGTTGACAAATTTGTGTCTCAGACACTTATCGAAAATCCCACAATTGAACCCTATGATTTCGCAGAATGGTTGAACAACGGGATGGACGAGAATTATTCTCGAATAGAGGGTTTTATAACACTTGAACAATCCCTAGATGAAACAGTGTCAAAGATTGAAGCTTTGGAAGAAATGGAAAAGTTAAGCCAGAAATTTCTTCCAGTTGTGGACCAAAGAAGCTTCGTAGGGATAATAGAAAGAGGTGAATTATCAACAAGTCTTTTAATGGATGTTTCGAGAAATCTCAACGAAAAATAAAAGCATACAACACAATGAATAGTACATACCTTTCGTGATACGCACAATACACAGACCCTTGTCTAATATAAAATGAACATTCAAATTAGAAAATATAATTCCTCGAAAGAATATGAGATTCTTTTAGATATCATTAAATCCGAAGGGGAAGAATGGAAGGATTATCTCGATCCTAAGTATCAAATAGCCTTGGAGAAATCAATCACCTATGTAGCCTATATGGATAATGTATTATGTGGATACTCACGGTCAACAAATGATTTTGGTTTGAACATATGGCTTCTTGACTTATTAGTGCATAAAAATTATAGAGCACATTCAATTGGTCAAAATTAATGGAATGTGTGTTAGCTGAATTTTCAAATCTGGATGTTTTTATAATGTCTGATAATGATGGGTATTATGAAAAACTGGGCTATAAAAATGAGGGCACAATATTTAAGGTTGGTTGAATCCAGTTGGCAATGTTAATTGAACCCAGATAAGAAAATAAATCTCAAAAATTTCAAGTTTTCAATATATTATT
Source organism: uncultured Hyphobacterium sp. (assembly GCA_964351965.1). Taxonomy (GTDB): domain Bacteria; phylum Bacteroidota; class Bacteroidia; order Cytophagales; family CCMP332; genus CCMP332. Next base: position 180,883 of record CAYGPM010000001.1, read on the forward strand.
AATATTATTGCGTTATCAATAATTGATTTATCAAATGACTATAGAAAGTATCATCCTTTTCCAAATTGACAAAACCAGTAAGGTCTCTAAGTTATATTCACAAAGAGAATTTGACAGATTGGGGATGGTTATCACAGTGGAACAATGGATACTATTAAAGATCATTGAAGAAAATGATGGACTTACACAAAAGGAATTGGCTGACAAGTCACTAAGAGATCCTGCTTCTATTACACGTACCTTAGACTTGCTGAACAAAAAAGGTTTTGTGGAAAGAAGACCAGTTGAAGGTAACAGGCGACAATACAGTGTTTGCCTTAAAAAAGAAGGAAAGTCTTTTATTGAGAAATATATGCCTGTTATCAATAGTCACCGGGCAAAAAGCATTGAAGGTTTTACGGAACATGATTTAGAAGTGTTGACGCAGCTTTTAGGAAAAATTCAAAAGAATATGTTGTAAAATTTTTTGACCTAATAATTGATATATCAATGATTGATATTAACATAAACAAATTATTCACCCTTGTGCTGACTTCAACCTTAGCTTCATGTGCAATGCAAATATCTACAATCAAAAACCCTAATGTATATGCAACCCACAATTTTGGGTTTTCACTAGCAGTAATTTTTAATAATGTAATATACGGCTCGGGACAAGTTGGGTGGAATAAAGATTACGCACTTCCACCAGACTCAGATTTTAAACAACAGTTTGAGCAAACTCTAATAAATATAGAACACCTGTTAGAAAATCAAAACTGCAGTTGGCAAGACGTGTTGCACCTTAGATTTTATGTTGTAAACCTGAATGCTGTAAAAAGAGAAAGCATTGGTGATTTTTTAAAACAAACCTTCACTAATGGTTATGCACCTGCTACTACCCTGCTTGGTATATCGGCATTAGCCAAAGAAAACCTTCTAATCGAAATTGAATTCACCGCTAAAATTAAAAAACAATGAAAATAGCAATCATTTGTATGGCAATGCTGACCATCAATCAAATTCAGCCACAGAACAACATGAAAAAAGTACGAAAGAATAACATGACGGTAAGTTGGAAAATAGAAAAAGAATATATCCACTTTGAAATGGAAGCACCCACAAATGGTTGGGTCGCCATTGGGCTCAATGAAAAAACATCTTTAGCAGGCACTTACTTGCTTATGGGGCGTATTCGTAATGGAAAGGCAGAAGTTGTAGAACACTACACAGATAAGCCAGGAAGCTACAAACCTATCACAGAATATGGTATCTCTAGCCAAACAGTTGGTATCTCAGGTGATGAAGAAGGGAGCATGACTAGACTACAATTTTCAATACCAACTAAAAAAGCAAGTAAATATCACAAACAACTATCTATAGACACCAAATGGACCTTGCTGTTGGCTTACAGTTTAGATGATGATTTTCAGCATCATTCCATTATGCGAACATCTGAAGAAATAAAACTTTAAAATCATGAATTGCAAAAGAATCAGACCACCATAAAACGCTAGTTCATAATCACCGATTCAATAATCTTTAATTTAAAAATTTAAATACAAAAAAATGAACAAAATAATTTTAATGGGCATTTTTGCCCTTTTCATGACAGCAGGCTGCAACGCGCAATCATCTGACGAAAAAGCTATAAAAGAAACCATAACAGGCTTTTCAAAGGCAGGAGATAAAAATGATGCCGATAAATTAGCGACCCACTTGGACGAAAATTATCGCATTGTAATGAATCGACTATTTGGGAGTAGTGAAGTTTCGGTAATGAACAAGGATATTTACCTTGAGAAAATCAGAACCAAAGAATATGGAGGAGATAATAGAAAAGTCGAAATAGAATCAATCGTGCTCAATGGTTCGACAGCAAGTGCTAAGGTGTCATTTGTAGGTTCCAAAATGACATTTGTTTCAATCTTAGTCCTTATTAAAGACGGAAATAATGAGTGGAAACTTGTAAGTGATGTGCCAGTAGTGAAATAGCCTGTGCAAAGCATGATATAAAGGCAAAAGCGGTTTGGGTGCTAGCCTGAACCGTTTTTGCGTTTAAATAAGTATCTTGCTTTTTGAAATGATAGGGCAATTAATCTGCCACTGCTCTTATACTAATCGTTGTATGCTCTATACTAGAAGAAAAAATGAACTTTGAAGTAAGAGAATGCATAGAGTCCGACATTGAAAAAATAGTCAACTATTTTATTCAAGCAGATGCAGATTTCTTGAAAGGAATGGGTGCTGAAAAAAGTAAGTTGCCAAAAAGAGAAAGGTGGGTTAAAAACCTTCATTCAGAACTGACCAAACCCCATGACGAAAAAGAATACTATTACATCATTTGGCTGCTTAATAAGCAACCTATTGGACATTCGAATGTAAACCACATAAAGTTTGGAGAGTCAGCAACAATGCATTTACACCTATGGAAAGGTGGAACCCGAAAAAATGGAATGGGGTTGAAATTTTTAAAATTGACAATCCCCTTCTACTTTGAAAAATTAGAACTAAAAAAGTTGGTTTGTGAACCGTATTCTGAAAATATTGCTCCGAATAGGACATTAAGAAAATTAGGATTCGATCTCATTCGGACTTACGAAACAATTCCGGGGCCAATAAATTTTCAACAAACTGTTAATCGATATGAATTGACGGAAAAACAATTCCAGGAAATAAAAAACAGCATACAAAAAGGCTATGAATGAATGGGGTTTTATTGGTCAGGATATTTTCGTGGAGATTGGAAAGTCCGCCACAAACAATAAATTTAAATCAAGTCCTACTCGCCCGACTGAACATCGTTCGGGGGGTCAATGTGCGAGGGGATAGTTTAGTGCTTTCTAATCCCCACTCACTATAGCTGGGTCTTGTCTAACATAAAATGAAAATTCAAATCAGAAAATATAATTCCTCGAAAGAATATGAGATTCTTTTAGATATCATTAAATCCGAAGGGAAAGAATGGAAAAATTATTGAATCACTTTTTTAAGTAAAGAAATGGCCGATATATTTTCCAATGCCTTTTTGGATACAGTAGGGCTTTCAGATTATCGAAAGGCATCTCAAATCAGCTTAAACGAGCATAGCTAATCAAAAAATACCCCTTTTGAGGTATTTACATCGCTGATTATTCTATTTAGCTTGGGATAAAAAATTATGGCTAAATATTTCTTAGATAATAAGCCCCTGGATAATGGCGATCGTGAAGTCCATAAATTTGGTTGTTTATTAATGCCATTGCCAAGAGATAGCCATTATTTAGGAGATCTTGACAGTACTCAGGAATCGATTAAAGAAGCAAAAAAGCATCATAAGAAAGTGGTTGCCTGTCCCTATTGCACATTTCCCTGGCATTCGGGGCAAAAAAAATCTGTGATTGAGGGGCGAAGATAGAGGATAATAAATGACCTGGTCTGAATTTATTTGAGCAGACAGTTTTAATCATTGAATTCTAAACTATACTCTTCAAATAAGACATTCATCATATTTTATATAATTAAGTCATCTCACATTTGTACAAAACATTACAATGGAAGGCTTCAATACTATTTTTGAACCGTTCAAAATCAAGACGGTTGAATCCATTAAACTCTCGACAAAAAAAGAGCGAATTCAATATTTGAAAGATGCATGTTACAATCCCTTTTTACTCGATAGTGATAAGGTTATCATTGATCTATTAACAGACAGTGGGACTTCGGCCATGAGCTCACAGCAATGGGCTGGAATGATGCGTGGTGACGAGTCCTATGCCGGCGCTAGTTCCTGGATTCGAATGCGAGATACAATTTTAAATTTAACGGGATATAAATACATTTTACCAACACACCAGGGAAGAGCAGCTGAACGAATTCTTTATAGCTATTTGGGTGGGAAAGGCAAGATATTTATTAGTAATACCTTATTCGATACTACAAGGGCAAATATTGAATTTTCAGGTGCAGAAGGAATAGATATTCCCATCGAAGAAAATAAGCATCCCAGTCTGTATCATCCCTTTAAGGGCAATATGGATACCGATAAACTCGAAGCACTCATAAAAGAAAAATCAGCGGAAAACATTGCTGCAGTTGTTCTAACTGTAACAAATAACAGTGGAGGTGGCCAGCCGGTAAGCATGGAAAATGCTAAAACGGTATCAAAGATTTGTAAAAAATATGGGATTTTATTTTTCCTCGATAGCTGTCGAATTGCCGAAAACAGTTACTTTATCAAAGTGCGTGAAAAAGGCTTTGAGAATATTTCCTACAAAGAGATTGCTCATGAAATGTTCTCCCTTGCCGATGGAACCATAATGAGTGCAAAAAAAGATGCCCTGGTAAATATGGGAGGCTTTCTGGCATTTAATGACGATGATCTCAATGATAAACTTCAAAACCTTTTAATCATCACCGAAGGTTTTACTACTTATGGCGGACTTTCCGGAAGAGATATGGAAGCCATAGCCATTGGTTTGCAAGAGGTATTTGAACACGATTATTTGCATTACCGTATTCGAAGCACAGCATATTTAGGAGATCGACTTAAGAAGATGGGAGTTCCGATAATGGAACCACCTGGTGGTCATGCCATTTATGTTGATGCACATGCACTTTATCCCCAAATTCCCCTGGATCATTATCCGGGGCAAGCTTTAGTTTGTGAGCTCTACATCGAAGGTGGTATTCGAGCAGTGGAAATCGGTTCTGTAATGTTTGGGAAATATGACAAAAAACATGAGCTCATTCCCGCTTCCATGGAGTTGGTAAGATTAGCAATTCCACGAAGAGTTTATACCCAAAGCCATATGGATTTTGTGATTGAAGTCTTTGAAAAAATTATGGAAAACAGAGATAAAACCACCGGTCTCAAAATCACTTATGAACAGCCATTTCTGAGACATTTTACAGCTCATTTTGAGCATTCGTAAAAAAAGGCAGCTCATTGAGCTGCCTTAATTTTATTATTAACCTCCTAGAGATTTTATTTCAGATCAAAACGATCAAGGTCCATTACTTTGGCCCATGCCGCTACGAAATCTTTAACAAATTTCTCTTTTGAATCTCCTTGAGCGTAAAGCTCTGCAAGACCACGCAATTCTGAATTTGATCCGAAAATCAAATCGACACGTGTTCCTGTCCATTTTACATTTCCGGTTTTTCGGTCTCTTCCTTCAAAAGCCTCTTCCTTTTCAGAAGTTTCTTTCCAGGTAGTGTTAATATCGAGAAGATTCACAAAGAAATCGTTTGTCAATTTTCCGGGACTGTTTGTGAATACACCGTGCTTCGACTTATCATAATTGGTATCAAGTACTCTCATACCTCCTACCAATACAGTCATTTCAGGAGCAGTTAAAGTCAAGAGCTGTGATTTATCGACTAACAATTCCTCAGCCGTTACCTTATGCTTTGGAGCAAAATAGTTTCTGAATCCATCAGCTGCCGGCTCTAATGCTTCAAAACCTTCTATATCCGTTTGGTCTTGTGATGCATCAGCTCTTCCTGCATTGAATGGAACTTTTACATTATGACCTGCATCTTTAGCAGCTTTTTCGATTGCAGCATTACCTCCAAGTACAATCATATCAGCCATGGAAATCATTTTTCCGCCAGATTGTGCATTGTTGAATTCTTTTTGAAGATTTTCAAGAGTATCCAACACTTTGGTTAATTGAGAAGGATTATTTACTTCCCACTTATTTTGAGGAGCTAATCTTATTCTGGCGCCGTTTGCACCACCTCTTTTGTCAGAACCTCTATAGGTAGAAGCTGATGCCCATGCTGTAGAAACCAATTCTGAAACAGTTAAGCCGGAAGCCAAAATCTTAGCTTTCAAAGCTTCGACATCACTATCATTAACCAATTCGTGATTTACCTGAGGTATTGGATCTTGCCAAATCAATTCTTCTTTTGGCACTTCAGGGCCAAGATATCTCGACATTGGACCCATATCTCTGTGTGTTAACTTATACCAAGCTTTCGCAAAGGCATCTGCAAACTCATCCGGGTTTTCATAAAAACGTCTTGAGATTTTCTCGTAAGCAGGATCCTCTCTTAAGGCAAGGTCAGTTGTCAGCATAAATGGCGCATGTTTTTTGGCCGGGTTGTGCGCATCAGGGACTAATCCCTCTCCTGCTCCACCTTTTGGCTTCCATTGATATGCACCAGCCGGACTTTTTGTTAGTTCCCATTCGTATCCGAATAGGTTTTCGAAGTAATTATTACTCCATTTTGTAGGAGTGGTTGTCCAGGCACCTTCCAAACCACTGGTTATGGTATGTTCGCCTTTTCCACTTTCGAAAGTGTTTTTCCAACCTGTATTTTGTTCTGCGATAGAAGCTCCTGCAGGCTCCGGTCCTACATATTTTCCGGGATCGGCAGCTCCGTGTGTTTTACCAAAAGTATGTCCACCGGCGATTAGAGCGACTGTCTCTTCATCATTCATTGCCATACGGCCAAATGTTTCACGAATATCATGTGCTGAGGCTAATGGATCCGGTTTTCCGTTTGGTCCTTCAGGGTTTACATAAATTAATCCCATTTGAACAGCACCTAATGGATTTTCTAATTCACGGTCACCTGTGTATCTCTTATCACCAAGCCATTCGCCTTCAGGTCCCCAGTAAATATCTTCTTCAGGTTCCCAAACATCTTCGCGACCACCGCCGAAACCAAATGTTTTGAATCCCATATCCTCAAGTGCGCAGTTACCTGCAAGGATCATTAAATCTGCCCATGAGATTTTGTTACCATATTTCTGTTTGATAGGCCAAAGTAAAAGTCTTGCTTTGTCAAGGTTAGCATTATCAGGCCAGCTGTTTAATGGAGCGAAACGCTGAGTTCCTGAACCTCCGCCACCGCGGCCGTCTTGGATTCTATATGTACCTGCGCTATGCCATGCCATTCTGATAAAAAATGGACCATAATGTCCATAATCGGCAGGCCACCAATCTTGAGAATCTGTCATAAGATCATACAGATCTTTCTTTAACGCTTTCAGGTCTAATTTTTTGAATTCTTCAGCGTAATTGAAATTCTCATCCATCGGGTTCGACAGATAAGAATGCTGACGAAGAATATTTAAATTCAATTGGTTGGGCCACCAATCGCTGTTTCTAGGGCCGTTTCCGGCACTGCCTTTTAAAGTACCACCTATGTAAGGACACTTTGCTGCGTCGTTCATATCATAAGATGTACTCGAATGTCCGTTATTTTCCATGTTTCTTAATTTATGTACTTCAATTTGCCTCTAAACTGAAAAAATATTCCTTATTATTCAAATCAATAATTATTATATTTGTATAACTAATACTTATATGACTTTACAACAATTTGAATACATCATTGCACTAGATGAACATCGTCATTATGTGACTGCGGCGGAGCGATGTTTTGTGTCTCAGCCCAACCTTACCATGCAAGTAAAAAAGCTCGAAGAAGAGATAGGAGTAAAGATTTTTGATCGCAATAAAAAACCTCTACAGCCTACAGAAATTGGTAAAGAAGTGATTACAAGAGCCAGACAAATTCTAAGAGAATCGCGGCAATTGAAAGAGTTTGTCAATCATGAGAGAGAAACAATGGAAGGAGAATTCACAATTGGAATAATCCCGACCCTTGCGCCCTATTTGTTACCAAATTTTCTTCCCCTTTTCATGAAGGAAAATCCCAAGGTGCATTTGAAGATTCAGGAACTACAGACAGGTCAGATTATTTCTCAGCTGGAAAATGGATTAATCGATATTGGTTTATTGGTAACCCCATTGAAAGAAAGTTCCATTAAAGAAATACCCGTATTCTACGAGCCGTTTTTACTTTACCTACCAAAATCTCATCGCTTTTTTGATGAAAAACTGATGCTTGCAGAAGACCTTGATCCTAGTGAAGTACTTGTTTTGGATGAAGGACACTGCTTCAGAGATCAGGCTTTATCTATTTGCGCAAGTGCAAAATATAAGTCCTCTATTGGCTTTGACTATCAATCGGGTTCCATTGAAGCATTGAAAAATCTTGTTCAAAATGGAGTTGGTTATACATTGGTTCCGGAATTATCAGTTATAAACGAACTCAATTCCCCACATATCAAGAGGTTTTCAAGTCCTGAGCCGGTGCGCGAGGTAAGCATAGTAGTGCACAGCAGTTATTTTAAGCAAACTGTTATTGACAGACTTAAAGAGATTATACAAAAGGTCGTTCCTCAACGATTCTTGGAAAAGCAATCGCTTGTGGAAATGGGCTGGAATTAATATTTAAGCACAAAAAAAGCTCACATAATCAATGCATATGTGAGCTTCTTCAAAAAAGAATTAAAGAACTAATTCTCCACTACGCCTTCAAGCACATCTTTGATGTCAACTTTTTGACCGTCTTTATAAGATACGATCCAAGCATCTTTCACACCCATTTCTCTCATGTATTTTTTAAAGGCATCGGCTTCCCAATAATCTCTGAAAATACCAATTGAGTATTTCTTAACTCCACCTTCTTCGTCTCCGGAAAAATTTGGATTGTTATCAATGTACTTGCTCAGATCCTTATTTTTAAAAGCACCAATCTGTACTTTAAACACAACGCCTTCATTCGGATTACCTACGGCAAAACCGGGAACTCCTTTAGGCTTCTCATTTTTCATTTGCGTGATTTGGGCCTGCAGGGATTTGTTTTTCTCTTTTAAGTTGGCTATTTCATCATTCTTAGCTTGAACTTGATTTTGGGCATCTTCCAAATCAGCTCTCATGATTGTCAATTGAGACTTCATTTTCTCATTGGACTCCACAAGCTCCTTAAATTCTTCAGGTCCCATACTCTTCTTTTTCTTTTTCCATTCCTTGAGTAATTTTTTATACTCTTTAGGACTCATACCATCTTGGGCAGAAACATAAATTGATGAAAAAAGTAAAGCAAACACGATAAATAATACTCTCATAACACTGATAATTAACTTCAAAAATGATTTTAATAATATAATAATACGCAAATTCCCTAAATCTCTTATTTCAAACCTCCGATCATGTTCTCAGGAATTACCCATTCATCAAATTGAGCAGATGTTAAAAGTCCTAGTTCAATGGCAGCTTCGCGTAGAGTTTTATTCTCTTTATGAGCCTTTTTGGCGATTTTAGCTGCATTTTCATAACCAATATGGGTATTTAATGCTGTAACCAGCATAAGCGATCTTTCCAGTTTTTCTTTTATTTCTACATGATTCGGCTCAATTCCGATTGCGCAATTATCATTAAAAGATTCGCAAGCGTCGCCAATAAGTCGCGCCTGATTCAACATATTAAAAATCATCATTGGTTTAAACACGTTCAATTCGAAATGTCCGGTGGCACCACCGACAGAGATTGCCATATCCAAACCAATCACTTGCGCACAAACCATTGTCAAAGCTTCGCATTGAGTTGGGTTTACTTTGCCGGGCATAATAGAAGATCCCGGCTCATTTTCAGGAATGATTATTTCTCCAATTCCGGAACGAGGGCCCGAAGCCAACATTCTTACGTCATTTCCAATTTTCATCAGACTTACTGCCAATTGCTTCAATGCACCTGATGTTTCGACAATGGCATCGTGAGCTGCAAGGGCTTCGAATTTATTATCAGCTGTTCGGTGAGGATTACCGGAATGCTCAGCGATTTTTTTGGCCACTAATTCAGCATAACCTTTCGGTGTGTTTAGTCCTGTTCCTACTGCCGTTCCACCTAATGCCAATTCGGATAAATGATCCAATGTGTTTTTCAAAGCCTTCAATCCATGATCCAATTGCGAAACATAACCTGAAAACTCCTGCCCCAATGTTAAGGGTGTAGCATCCATAAAATGCGTACGACCGATTTTTACAACTGTCTTAAATGCCTTTGCTTTTTGATCCAGTGTATCACGAAGTTTTTGGACTTTTGGAATGGTATTCTTTACAAGCATTTCATAGCCTGCAATATGCATGGCCGTCGGAAATGTATCATTGGATGATTGTGATTTATTCACATCATCATTTGGGTGAATTGCCTTTTTATCATCGCTTAATTTTCCGCCTTGCATCACATGTGCTCTATTGGCGATCACCTCATTGCAATTCATATTGGATTGTGTGCCCGAGCCTGTTTGCCACACCACTAATGGAAATTGATCGTCTAATTTACCTTCAAGAATTTCATCACAGACTTTTGAGATTAAGTCTGATTTTGCCTTATCCATTACACCTAATTCTGCATTCGTTTGGGCTGCAGATTTCTTTAGAATTGCAAAGGCATGAATGATTTCAATCGGCATTTTATTATTGCCAATCTTGAAATTATCAATTGATCTTTGGGTTTGGGCTCCCCAGTATTTGTCGGCAGGTACTTTTACCTCGCCCATGGTATCTTTTTCGATTCTGTGGCTCATTTCTTTAGGGTTTTTTCCGAAAGCAAATTAATGCCATTTGAATGTAAAAGGAAACTCAAATGCAAGGTAGTCTTATGGAGTCTCTTCGCTCCACTCAGAGAAAGGAACTTCTATTAGGATTTTGTCTCGGGTTTTTCCTTTTTCAGAGCGAAGCGCTTGTCGCGAAGAGATGAAATCTCCTACGTGAATGAATCTCCTACCACACTTGCCCTCGTCTTCACAAAAAATACAAATCTTATTCCTTGTCCGCCTATTGGCCGATAAATTTAGCTAAGCGTAACGAGGACTATATTTGCGTATAAAATTTAACAATTGAATAAAAGCAATTAGTAATTTGCACCCGTGTCGACAAAAATCAAAAAATCATTCTTCTGCCAAAACTGTGGTTATAATTCTGCCAAATGGTTGGGTAAATGTCCTTCATGCAATGAGTGGAATACTTTTGTTGAAGAAATAATCCAAAAAGAAGGAAAAGCGCCAAGTTGGAAGGAATCTACTTCAACACAGATTTCTCCAAAACCCAAAAAAATCAGTGACATCGATGCTAAGGTGGAAATGCGCCTTCCTACTCCTGATTTGGAGTTTAATCGTGTATTGGGCGGTGGTATTGTGCCGGGCTCATTGGTTTTACTCGGTGGAGAACCGGGTATCGGCAAGTCAACGCTTATGCTTCAACTGGCCTTGCAACTGAAAGCGGTCAAGGTGTTATATGTTTCCGGCGAGGAAAGCGAACGCCAAATAAAAATGAGAGCAGAGCGCCTAAGCGATGATCAAAGCTCCTGTTTCATTCTTACGGAAACCTCTACTCAAAATATTTTTAAGCAAATTCAAGAATTACAACCCGAGCTGGTCATTGTTGACTCTATCCAAACCTTAACATCCTCCTTCGTTGAATCAACAGCCGGAAGCGTTTCGCAGGTTCGAGAATGCACTGCTGAATTGATGAAATATGCCAAAGAAAGCGGCACTCCTGTTTTCATAATTGGGCATGTAACCAAAGACGGCAGCATAGCGGGCCCAAAGGTATTGGAACACATGGTAGATACGGTTCTGTATTTTGAAGGAGACCGACATTTGGCTTATAGAATTCTGAGAACCACCAAAAATCGTTTTGGCTCTACCTCAGAACTGGGTTTATATCAAATGAATAATTCAGGCCTTAGAGAAGTTTCTAATCCATCTGAAATTCTAATTTCACAACACGATGAGCAAACCAACGGCGTAGCTATTGGCGCCACCATAGAAGGTAACCGTCCACTTTTGATTGAAGTACAATCTTTGGTCAGTCCTGCAACCTATGGAACGCCACAACGTTCAAGTACCGGGTTCGATAATAAACGATTGAATATGCTTTTAGCAGTGCTTGAAAAAAGAGGTGGTTTTAAATTGAGTTCTCAAGATGTATTTGTAAATATCGCCGGAGGACTTAAAATCGAGGATCCTGCATTGGATTTGGCGGTTTGTGCCTCTATTGTTTCGAGTTATATAGATGTCCCGGTAGATAATGGCACATCTTTTGCCGGTGAAGTAGGACTAGGAGGAGAGATTAGAGGAGTTAACAGAATAGAACAAAGAATTGGAGAAGCAGAAAAGTTAGGATTTAAACGAATTGCCATTTCAGGAAATAACTTAAAAGGCATAAATCCAGAACTTTTTAAAATTAATATAGCTTCTTATACTAGATTTGAACAATTATTTAAATCAATATTTAAACAAGGATAAATATGAAATATTCACTTTCAGCAAGCATTTTTACTATAATTTTTGTTGCGGTCTTTGCGATTCAAGGATTTTCAACAGAAGGGGGTTTAATCGATGAAAATCTCAGGAAAGAAGCTCCTGACTTTACTTTCAAGGATAAAGAAGGTAATGACGTTTCACTTTCAGATTTCAAAGGAAAAGTAGTTTATATGGATCTTTGGGGTTCTTGGTGCAAACCTTGTATCAAGGAAATGCCAAAATCAAAAGAACTTAGAGAAGCCATTGGCACAAGAGACGATATGGTTTTCTTATATGTTGCTGTTTTAGAACCTGCGAAAGAAAAGTGGTTAAAAGCAAATGAAAAATATGGGATTGAAGGCGTTAGTCTGATTTCAAATGATCCCGAGGGAACAGATTTCAGAAATTTTTACGATAGAGGCTCAGTGCCTTGGTATTACCTTATCGATAAGAATGGGCGAATAGCAGATATCAAAGCAAAACGTCCGTCTGAAGATGGTGTTCAAGAAGACATCCAAAAACTTTTAGCAGAATAGTTATTAAGAAAAAAAAATTAAAGCCTTTTTGAGCAATCAGAAAGGCTTTTTTTATGTCCAAAATATGACCTGGGACATAGGAAATCTCAAATTTGAAATTTAGCTTTATTGAAATAAAAAGGATTAGCCATGAACTTCCATGCAAATGAAATCGTCTTGATTTACGATCCTGAATCAGAAAAAGGCAAACAAACTTTAGCTTATGCCAAAAGCATAAATAATCACGTCAGGGAAATAGATTTTACAAAAACCACCCTTACTCCTACTAGCTGGGATCAGGTACTTGAAATAGCGCATCTGGAGCCAAAGGAAATTATGGATAGATCATCCGATTTCTATATCAGCAATGTAAAAGGTAGGGAAATAGACCCTGATGGTATGTTAAAGATTTTAAATCACAACCCAAGATTATTAGCAGGACCAATAGCCATTTACGGTCACAAGGCTGTTGTATGTAAAAATCCGGTGGATATAATGAGAGTGAAATAATTGCCTCCTTGATTTAAGTCCGTAATTCTTAGCTTTCCCCAACAAAATACAATTTGGGCTTAAAATCATTTTTTACTTATATTGGAAATTAAGCATGCCAATAGCAATGTCAGTTGCTGTGAATTAAAATTTGATTTACCAATATGAAATTTCATCCCTCAGAAATAGTACTTATCTATGATCCCAAAAGTGAAATAGGCAAAAAACATTTGCTGTTGCAAAACCTCTCAGCCCTCATATCAACGCTATTGATATTCTTAATTCAGAGCTAACTACTACCATCTGGAAAGAAATTATCAATAGATTAGAACTCAGACCTAAGGAAATTATGAATCGTTCATCCGACTATTATTTTACGCACATCAAAGGGCGTGAAATTACAATGCGGGGACTTCTGGATATTTTGGTTAACAATCCGGCAATTGTTGCCGGTCCGATAATCATGAAAGGAAATAAAGCGATTCTCTGCAAAACCCCAACCGACGTTTTAAAAGTTAGCTAAGTCTTTTGGCAGGATAATTGTCCTATCTCATCCCGTGAGAGTCATCTTTATTATTTCTGTTTTATGCCTAAATTATCTCAGTTCAATTGCTGAGAAATTTGACACATTGGAATTAAGGGTCAATTTCATAATCATTCAAAAAAGTGATGGTTCAGGAAATTTTAATGCCGAGGATAGTCTTCATAATGATTATTTAAACAGGTCGATAAAACAACTAAATGATCTTTACGCATTTAAATATTCTCTCTTTCCCGATAGCACATGTCTTAAAAATCACAACTATAAGGACAGCGGCATTCGCTTCAAGTTAAATAAGATTATGGAAATCCAAAATGATAGCCTTTGGGACAATGATCAGGATAAAAACTGGTCGAGATGCCCGAATCGCAAAAGTTGGTATTTACTAAATCTTCAGAAGCAATTAGATTCTATCATTCCCACTTCCGAACAAGGAATAAATCTCTATTTAACTGTAAGTCAATCAGACATTCAAAAAGTCTATTCAAGAGCGGATACTATCGAGGGGGATTTTTCACAAATTGCCTGCTCCATGTTTCCATCCTCTGATTCGAGTGACTTCTCTGTGATACATTATCCAAATGCTTATCTCAAATTCCTCTTTATGCAGCAATTTCCCTATGAATGGGGCATCGGAACCTTTGGAAGAGGTTTAGCTCATGAACTCGGTCATAGCTTAGGACTTAGCCACACCAAATCTTGTAATAATATTATGGATGGGGCAGGAACAATAAAAAGAAAAAATCTTAATGACAATCAGGTTGAGAAGGCTCGAAAAAACATTCAAAATACCAATCTCAAAAAGTATCTTGATAAATAGGTTTTAAAAATGAATTTAATTTTCTGTTTTTGATCCGAAGCATTTAGTTTTGAGAAATTTTAACTCTTACTGAAATGCCAAAAGACCCTTCCATTAAATCAGTATTAATAATCGGCAGCGGTCCGATCGTCATAGGCCAGGCTTGCGAATTTGATTATAGTGGTTCTCAGGCAGCAAGATCACTTCGAGAGGAAGGAATAGAGGTGATTCTTATAAATTCCAACCCGGCAACTATCATGACTGATCCGGCTACAGCGGATCATATTTATCTACTACCACTAGAGAAGAAATCAATTGTAGAGATTCTCAAAAATCATAATGTTGATGCAGTGCTCCCTACCGTTGGTGGACAAACGGCACTAAACCTTGCAATGGACTGTGTAAAAGCAGGAATTTGGGATAAATACAATGTAAAAGTTATCGGTGCGAATTTTGAAGCCATAGAAACCACCGAGGACAGGGAGAAATTCCGATTGAAAATGAAAGAATTGGGAGTGGGCGTTTGCGAAGGGAAAACGGCCACTTCTTTTTTAGAGGGTAAAGAGATCGCTCAAGAAATTGGCTTTCCTTTAATTATCAGATCCTCGTATACTTTAGGAGGTGCAGGTGGTGCTTTTGTAAATAGCTATGAAACCTTCGAGAAAGCATTGGCAGATGGCTTACATGCCTCTCCCATTCATGAAGTTTTGATCGAACAAAGTATTCTTGGTTGGAAAGAATACGAGATTGAAATCATGCGAGACAATATTGGCAACTTCATTGTGATCTGTACCATTGAAAACTTTGATCCGATGGGTGTGCATACCGGTGATTCAATCACCGTAGCACCTGCAATGACTCTACCCGATACCGTTTATCAGAATATGCGTGACTTGGGGAAAAAAATGATCGATGGCATAGGGCAATTTGCCGGTGGTTGTAATATTCAATTCGCTGTGAATCCGGAAAATGATGATATCATCGGAATTGAGATAAATCCAAGAGTTTCAAGATCATCTGCCTTAGCATCGAAAGCAACGGGATACCCTGTTGCGAAAATTGCAGCCAAATTAGCATTGGGTTATAACCTTGATGAGTTAAAAAATCAGATTACAAAGACAACATCTGCGTGTTTCGAACCGGCCATAGATTATGTGATTGTAAAAATTCCGCGATGGAATTTTGATAAATTCCCCGGAGCAGACAGACATCTCGGTCTTCAAATGAAATCTGTAGGCGAAGCAATGGGAATAGGTAGAAATTTCCAGGAAGCTTTGCAAAAGGCTTGTCAGTCGCTTGAAATAAAAAGAAACGGTATTGGTGCCGATGGTCGTGAAAACACCAATCAGGAGCAACTAATGGATAGTTTGGCCAACCCAAGTTGGAACAGACTTTTCCATATTTACGATGCCATGAAGCTGGGCATTTCTACGCGCACAATTCATAAGCTCACAAAAATTGACAATTGGTTCCTTTATCAAATTGAAGATCTTTTAAACTTTGAGAAAGAGCTTTCGAAACAGTCGTTAAAGACTGTGAATAAAGAAATGATGCTTGAGGCTAAAAGAAAGGGGTACGCTGATCGTCAGATTGCTCATATCCTGAATTGCCTTGAAAGTGAAGTTTACAATAAAAGACAAGAGCTCGGCGTAAAACGAGTTTTCAAATTAGTTGACACATGTGCTGCTGAATTTGAAGCTCAAACACCATATTACTACTCCACTTTTGGGGAAGAGAATGAGTCCATACCATCGGATAAAAAGAAAGTTTTGGTTTTGGGTTCCGGTCCAAACAGAATAGGACAGGGAATAGAATTTGATTATTCATGTGTGCATGGAGTTCTTGCAGCTAAAGAATGTGGCTACGAAACCATCATGATTAATTGCAATCCTGAAACAGTTTCCACAGACTTTGACATTGCCGATAAGCTTTATTTCGAACCGGTATTTTGGGAACATATTTATGAAATTATTGAGCATGAGAAGCCTGAAGGTGTCATTGTGCAGCTCGGTGGGCAAACGGCTTTAAAACTCGCCGAAAAACTGGATCGCTACGGCATAAAAATCTTCGGAACGTCTTACAAAGCCCTTGATTTAGCTGAAGACAGAGGAAGTTTTAGTACACTTTTAAAAGAAAATAATATTCCTTATCCGGAATTCGGGTCAATTACAACATCGGAAGAAGCATTAGTGCTTTCTAAAAAATTGAATTTTCCATTGCTTGTAAGACCGAGTTATGTCTTGGGTGGGCAAAGCATGAAAATCGTAATCAACGAAGAAGAGCTCGAAAGTCATGTTGTTGAAATTTTAAGACAGCTGCCCGGTAACAAAATCCTTTTAGATCATTTTCTTGATCATGCTATAGAAGCGGAAGCAGATGCTATTTGCGATGGAGAAGATGTATATATCATTGGTATAATGCAGCATATTGAACCTGCAGGAATTCATTCAGGAGATTCATACGCTGTACTCCCACCTTATAACTTGGGAGATTTAATCATCAAGCAAATTGAAGAATACACTAAGAAAATAGCGCTTGAATTAAAGACGGTTGGGCTTTTGAATATTCAGTTTGCCATCAAAGACGATAAGGTTTATATCATCGAAGCAAACCCAAGAGCTTCTAGGACTGTTCCATTTATATGCAAAGCCTATCGTGAGCCTTATGTGAACTATGTCACTAAGATTATGTTAGGAGAGGCAAAGCTGTCAGACTTTGAGTTCAAACCTTATAAGCATGGTTATGCAATTAAGGAGCCGGTGTTTTCGTTTAACAAATTCCCGAATGTCAATAAGGAGTTAGGACCGGAGATGAAGTCGACAGGGGAAGCAATTTATTTTATTGATGATCTTTTTGATGATTATTTCACGAAGATTTATGCAGAACGAAATTTATATTTGAGTCGTTAGAGTATTATGATTTTAAAGGTATTATTAGTCTTATTTCTCGTTTACTTTTTAGTGTTCCGTTTCTTTGGAATGCTTGTGAGGCCTTTTTTGGCTTTTTTGTTTACCCAACAGAAAAACACCTATCAGTCTGAGAACTTTGGGAATGACAGATCTCAGCGTACAAAGGATGGTGAATTAAGAATCGATCATGTTCCCAATAAAAACGACCGAAAAGGAAAGAACTTCGACGGCGGGGAATATGTGGATTACGAAGAGCTTAAATAATAAATTGTAGCTGGTATTTTCCTTTGTCTTATTTATTGGACTACTGGAATCTGAATATTCATCAGAGTCATCGAGTGATCAATCCAATTTGGGCTATCACCATTGCATTCCATATTCTGAACGTAGTGAAGAATCTATATTATGGCACACACTAGCGCAAGCGTCACGATTGTGATTTGAGCTGTATATTCTACCTGTGATGATAAGTATGTTTTACTAAGCACATTCCTTAACAAATTTCCCTCTTCCCTTATCTAATGGGTTCCCAAACTCGCCCTCGTATAAGGGCTTGGCTGTGCGATTGCTGTACGAGGGTGCCAATATAAAATCATTCTTTTACAACTTTCCCCCTCTTCACCTGCATTCCCGAAGTAATCCTATAGAAATACATTCCCGACGGTAGCCCATGGATCTCGTATCTTAGACTTTTGCCTATAAATGTTTTGAAGCTCACCTTATTTCCCTGAATATCAAAAAGTTCAAAAATCACATCCTCTGAAGGTGTTTCTGAAAATTCAATGTTGAGATATTCAGACACCGGATTGGGATAAACCTTAACATCCAGAGGTTTTTCCGTTGAGATGCCAGTGGGATCAAAATTGAGCGTAACGCGCGCAGTATCGGTGCATTCATACCAATTGCTAATAATGAGTTCCACATCCAGTGTTTTGGAGATGGTCGTATCGAAAAAGACCATCAGACTGTCATCCGTTCCGCTAAAGCCATTGCCTGTATTCCATTGCCAGGTATAGACAGTATCATGATATTTTAAGCCCGATTTGGAGCTGTCGTATAAAGTTAAGACAGGATAATTATACTCATAACTTAACAAAGCTCTCGGTGGACTTAATAGACATGGATCGGGAACCCATGGTTTTCTCAGGCCATCCAGACGGCCGTACCAGTAGTCATAATCATTTGGAGAAGGGTTATCCTGAATGCCGACAATGAAGGCACTTGAGTCATTAATTCTGGAAAAACTTTGAGGAAACTTCCAGTTCGATCCTGTTGATATAGTGATTGAATCCAGCCTGTCATATGGAAAAGTCATATTAAAAAAGAAAACGTTGTCATTTTCATCAGCTCCACACAAATAAAAACTGCTGTCAGCGTTAACTTCAATAAAATCTGCCGGCGCCAAATCATCAATAGTATCGAGCAAAACGTTTAGGTTCTTATCAAATATAATTACTTGATGATCATTAATTAAGGTTCCATTCCATGCATCACTACTCGTGATTAAGTTTTTGGTTGGGTGCAAAGCCATTGAAGTATTTCTGATCCTGTTTCCTCCTGTATTAGGTGGCCAGGTATAACCCTGAATAAATCTACCATCCAATCCAATTCTGATTATGCGAAATTTCCCGCCATCATTCCCCCCGACGATCAGGCTTCCATCGTACATTTCGGTGATGGCCAGGGCCTCCTGATCATTGGGGTGGGGGTATTGGATCTGCCAGAGGGTATTGCCCATGCTATCTATTCTTGTCACGAAATAATCCCAGCCTGTACCGGCGAACTGCCGGAAACCGGCGGCTACCACGGACTTGTCTCTGAGTTGGATGAAATCATTAAATGGAGATTGTAAAAAAGGATAGGCATATCGTCTTGTCCACAGAACATTACCCATGGTATCAATCTTACTAAAATGATTTGCACCACTTCCATATAGATATGGTTCCCCTTTAACCTGTTCAATAAAACCAACGGCTTCTATTAACACAAGACTTGTATCTTGCATGGGTCTTCGTATTTTTATTTGGCCGGTAGAGTCTAAAATAATTATCTCCGAAAAGTTACCCGTACCAGGTCTGTTATTATTTGCGCCTGTAATGAGTATATCGCTACCAAAAGCACAGGATCCGCCCGGGAATTGAAAATCAATTTCTACAAGAGTAGTATCCCAGGAGAGGGATTGTGCTGAAAGTGTTATTGGGAGCACACATAAAAGTGCAAGTCCCAAATATTTTTCAATGATATTCATATATAGTTTTACTGCTTGATCAATCGCGTATTATTTACATGTCCATCGCTCGATATGGTTCCTAAGATAAATATTACGCTATATAAATCTATTGTGTTTATTCTCGTTTAGCGCGAGGAGAAGTTTTTTTGTCAATCTATACTATGCACTTTTAATCCAAAACTTAAAGTCAGGTGTAATAAGAGCATTATGATCTAATAGAACGGCATCTTACAAAAATACGAAAGCCATTCAGGCATTCAATTATTTGTTTTTGGGCTTCTTGCAATTTTTGATTGGCGAAACTAAAATCAATAGCTGGCTTTGTTTTATAGAATCTTTTCCCCAAAAATATACCTATTCGGGGCAAATGCTGTGCTCAGAGAAAGGTACTTCTTTTAGAGTTAGGTCTTGGGTTGTTCTGTTTTCAGAACGAATTGCCTGTCCCGAAGAGATGAAATCTCCTTCTGAGAAGAATCTATAATCAGGTCTTAAAAACAGTTAGAGGAATTTCAATATCGTAGAGACTCCTCGTTTCACTCTGAGAAAGGAACTGATTGTGATTGAACTCTATAATTTAACCGTCATTCCAAGATTCAGGAACTTAATTCTTAAAAATCTCTATTCATGCTAGGAGACTCCAAGGATACCCCTTGGAGTGACGAATTATGCTGGTGCTGCCTCATGATTAGGCCTTTTTCAGAGCAATTGCACTTGTTCTAAAGTGATGAAATCTTTACGGATGAATCACTTTTAAGCCTATACTATTAGGACTCTTTCCCGAAACACTGCCTATACCGGATGTGCGCTATTGCACTGAGAAAAAAACAGGTTGTAGCCTGAAATGCAATTTATATATCTTACTTAATCAAATTCTTCCGTTTCAAAAGCGTCTCCATCATTTTCACATCTCTGGGGCTATTGAATACCTTATGTGGTAAATGAATCATTTGCGCTTTATTCATAATCAATAAATAGTGATTTTTAGTCGACTGGGCCTTCTTAATTTGCTCCCATTTAATTGGCATTCCTTGTTTGGAACTGATCTTTAATAAGATTTGCTTAGGATCAATTTCATAACTGAGTTTTTCAAAAATAAACTTCGCTTGATCCATTTGAGTCAAGCCCACAAATTGGATAATCCAGAATAAAAGATAAAGGGATAAGCTGACACCGGCAATTATATAAAACCAGATGGTATCAGGGTAAACGAATGTCAATGCAGCAATTGCGATAGCAATTAGAAAAACCCACCATTGTTCACGGAGGACATTGAACATGGCAAATTTTATAAATGTCTTAGTGGGTAATTTGTACTTTTTTGTCTTAATAATCATGTTAAATGGCTTTTAAACTCATGTCTAAACTCTTATAAGAATGCGTAATCGCCCCTACGGAAATAAAATCTACACCCGTTTCAGCAATTGGCACTATTGTTTCTTCAGTTATTCCACCTGAAGCTTCTGTTTCAAATCTATTATTGATCAAAGCTAAGGCTTGATTCATTAGGTCAACGGACATATTATCCAGCATTATCCTGTTTACCTTCCCTACCCTTAATACTTCCTTTACTTCTTCGATGCTTCTTGTTTCAATCTCAATTTGGAGGTCTTTGTTTTGATCCCGAACATATTTATTAGCAGCGAGAATCGCATTTTCAATTCCTCCGGCAAAATCCACATGATTATCTTTGATCATAATCAAATCGTATAAGGAAAAACGGTGATTTGTACCTCCTCCAATTTTAACAGCCCATTTTTCAGGTATTCTAAAATTCGGTGTAGTTTTTCGGGTATCGAGCAATTTTGCTTTTGTATGAGAAATAAGATCGACAAGCTTTCGCGTTTTTGTTGCAATGGCGCTCATTCTTTGCATACAGTTTAAAACCAGACGCTCAGAACTTAATATGGATTGCGATTTACCACTTACCTCGAAGGCAATGTCACCCTTTTTTACCTCATCGCCGTCAACAATAAAACTTTTAATTTTTAAATCCGGATCTATTCGATGAAATATTTGATAGGCCAATTCAAGCCCGGCAATTATACCATCATCTTTTATGATTAGTCTTGCTGTATTGCTTGCATCTGAAGGAATACTCGACAAAGAAGAATGATCTCCTTCACCGATATCTTCTCGAATGGCTTCATCGATAAAATGCTCTACTGCAGATTTTTGGAGGTAATTGTAAATCACGGCTGCAAATGTAAAAAAGCCGCTTCAAAAAGAATCAGAATTCGGAAACTTCGAGCTTGTGAATTTTAAATTCACCCTCTGACTTCTTGAATCTTATAACCATACGAAATTTTGGACCCTTGGTCTCATAGTGGCCTATGGAATAAATCAATGAGCCATCTTTAGAAGATCCGTTGTGAATAAATTTAAAATCTTTTGCCGGGTGACTAAGAAAAAAATCTTTTAGAACAGGCTCAGCATTATTCTTGCTATACTTTTTTTCAAAGATGATTACTTCAGAACTATTGTGGAGCATTGCTGCCAATTCCTTGCTACTCCCTGCCTTTAGAGCTGTTCTTGCATTTTCTGATTCCGCGCTTTGAGCTTTTATTTCAATAAGAATTGAGCTAATTAAAACTAAAGTCAATATAATATGTGGAATAACTTTTTTCATATTTCCCAAATCAAAGATACATGAATTTTTAATCCTCGGATTAAGCGATATTTTTAAATTTTGATTCATAGTTTATGAATATTAGTCTGATTATTGCCGTCTACAAAAAACTCGATTTCTTATCACTTGTATTTCAATCCCTTGAATTACAATCATTCAAAGATTTTGAAGTCATTATTGCTGAAGACGATAATCAAAGTGAAACAATATCCTTTTTAGATAAAGCACGCAAAAAGCATTCCTTTTTAATAAAACATGTTTCTCAAGAGGATAAAGGCTTCAGAAAGAATAAAATATTAAACGAGGCAATCCGGCATTCATCTTCTGAAAAGCTTGTTTTTATCGATGGCGATTGTATTATCCACCGTCATTTTTTAATGAACTATGATCAAGGTCTAAAAGCCGGACTTGTTCGTGCAGGCCGACGTATAGAGCTAAGTAAAAAACATACCGAATCCATGGTTAAAAAAAATAAAATCTATGCCCTGGATTTCATATCACTATTAGTCAAGGCTGCAAGATATCCTGAGAAAGCTTTGTATTTACCCAATGTTAAAAGACTCAATTCGGGTTTTAAACACCTGCTCGGTTGCAATTGGGGGATAATGAAAAAGGACCTTATTGCGATAAATGGATTCGATGAGGACTACGAACTTTCCGGAGTTGGTGAAGACTCAGATGTCGAATGGCGATTAATTAAAGCCAATATGAAGATTGAATCTATCATTTATAGTTGTCTTGAATATCATTTGTATCACCCTGTCCATTATAATCAAGAAGTACTTGATAAGAATATAGAAATGCTGGACAAAAAGAAGCTTGATGCTGAAGTATTTTGTAAGAACGGTCTAATCAAAAAATAATATTAGAATAAAATTTCCACCGGGCAGCCATTTTCATAACCATTATATGAAAATCATTTATTAGCCAAAATGATTGAAATCTCATTTCAAAAGTAATTTCCCGCAAATCCGGATGACTAGTATACTAGAGCTTTACCTATTCTTGCGCTATACCTTGCACTATACTAAGAAAAGTTAGCACTGAATAAATACATTGAAATATTTTGATTTCATTATATAAGCTGTAATTTTAGAGTATAACCAACTATTATACGAAACATGAAAAAGGTATTACTATCAATTTTTACAGCAGCCGGAATTGTATTCACTGCTAGTGCACAAGATGAATCATCATCTGTAATGAAACAAGAGAGTGGAAATCGCAATCTTGAGGTACAATTTGCTCCACTTGGTGGAAGTCCAATTAGTATTGGGGGTATTCGATACAGAGCATTCCTTTCTGATCAGACAGCCTACAGAGCAACTGTATTTATTGGCTATTCTTCTGAGTCTACAATTACGCAGCAGGAAAATTCAGGAGCTAGTTTAAAAGAATTAAAAGACACGGATAATTCTTTTACTATTAGTCTGAGACCGGGTTATGAGAAACATTTTAATGGGACAAAAAGATTATCACCTTATGTAGGTGGTGAAATTGATTTCGCATTACAAACTTCAAGTTCTGAAACACAATCTCAACCAGCAGCTGATGTAGTTTCTACGACTATAAAAGGACAGGATGGATTTGTAAGATTCGGTTTGAATGGTTTCGCAGGTGTAGACTATTACATCGCGCAGAAATTATATCTTGGAACTGAACTTGGATTTGGTTTTTCATTGACTTCTAACTCTGATGTTACAGTGGAAAGCGATGCTCCTGGTTTCACAGCTCCTGATCCACAAAAGCAAGGAAGCAGTTTTAATCTTGGACCAAATGTTTTGGGACAAATTAGATTAGGGTTCCTGTTTTAAAAACAGACAATTATGATTTTAATCAAAAATTTAAAACAAGTCCTGATTACAGGGCTTGTTTTTACAATCTTTTTAGGATTTAGTTCATGCGGAACAGATAATGACTCTGATTCTGTTGCCCCTGCAAGTTCGCAGGAGATAAACAAGCAGAAAATGCTTAATGAGCTACCGAAAATCATCAATAAACTGCCCAAGTTTAAAGTTGTGGTGGAAAAAGACAACGGCAAGGGTGGTAAAAGCGATGGATTTTCTTTTAGCAACGACAACGGAGGTTTTGATTTTGCCAATCCTTCCGGAAATACATATACCTCAGATGAAGGATATATTATAGTAACCACACCCGGTTTTGGAAGTAACGCAGGTGGCGTAGTTACAGCAGGTAGTAACACTTATAATATAAGTCAAACTTTCTGCCTTGCTGCATCTGACGACAATGACGGAGAAGGTGAGGATATAATTGATTTTCTTGATGCCGGTATCGAGGGAGTTTCATTTGTTCTGGGAATCAGTGGAGACATTGATGAAAATTCAGATGATGATTTTCTTGGTCTAGAAGCTATGGTTCTTTACGTAGTATTTGACGACAGGGCAAGTGGAAGTTACGACGTAATCAATTTCTTTGATGCTTTTGAGGATTTTGATGAAGAACCGGATTTCGGAGGGCAGGCATATGCCTATATTTTCGATTTTAAAAATGGATTTATTTATCTCTCTTCTGATGGAAGTCTTGATGTAAACGGTGGAAACATCACTTTTTCAGGAGAATATTTAGAAATTGAAATTTCTGATGAAGACTTTTTAGAAATTGAAGATATTGAAGATTTCAATTTTGTCAATGGAGCAGGCACATTAGGCTGCTAATCCATTTCAACCTTTAATGCATAAAAAAACCCTGACTGAAACGTCAGGGTTTTCTTTTTTTACTACCTCTTTAGATTATTGAGCTTCGCTGTATCTGCGATTCACTTCATCCCAATTGATAACATTGAAGAAAGCTGAAATATAATCAGGTCTTCTATTTTGATAGTTGAGATAATAAGCATGTTCCCAAACATCCAGACCTAAAATCGGATGCCCTCCACAGCCAACACCAGGCATTAATGGGTTATCCTGATTTGCAGAACTACAAACTTCTAGTTTGCCACCATCCATAACACAAAGCCAAGACCAGCCTGAGCCGAATCTTGTTGCAGCAGCATTACTAAAGCTTTCTTTAAACGAATCAAATGATCCGAAATCTCTATCAATTGCAGCAGCAATAGCTCCACTTGGACTTCCACCACCATTTGGACTCATTACAGTCCAGAAAAGTGAATGATTGAAATGGCCACCGCCATTATTTCTCACAGCAGCAATATCAGAATTTTGCTTGCATAAATCCTCGATAGATTTTCCAGCCATATCAGAATTTTCAATGGCAGCATTTAATTTACTAACATAGCCGGCGTGATGCTTTCCATGATGGATTTCCATCGTTTTTGCATCTATATTTGGTTCTAATGCATCAAATGCATATGGTAATTTTGGTAATTCAAAAGACATAATTGTTTGTTTTAGTTTAAAATTATTTTTTACGTAATTTTTTAAAAAATTCTTTGAGCATCTCTGAAGACTCTTCCCTTAAGATGCCCTTGGTTATAAGTGTTTTTGGCTGAAAAATGTTCCGATTCGTGAAATTACTGAATCCTTTCAACTCATCATCCGCAGCAAAGTACACTTTGGATATTTGCGACCAGGCCAAAGCTCCGGCGCACATAAGGCATGGTTCTAAGGTAATATAAATAGAGCAATCTCTAAGATATTTTCCTCCCATGGCATTACTGGCGGTTGTTATTGCAAGAATTTCAGCATGTGCCGTTACATCATTCAAAAGCTCAGTTTGATTGTGAGCCCTAGCGATAATTTTGTTTTCACAAACAACAACAGCACCTACCGGAACTTCGCCCTTTTCAAAAGCAATTTCTGCTTCCTTCAGGGCCTGTTTCATATAATGCTCCGGACTGTGGACAGTCAGCATATTAAAAAATGGCTTTTTTCAACCGAATAGAATCCATAATCTTCCATGCCGTTTCAGACCATTTTTCTTTTTGATCAATTGGACATGAAAAATTAAAAACCAATACACGGTTATCAACTACAGCATAATGCAAAAGGGTGTATTTTTTCTCAAATTGTCTGGAATAACGCGTATTCGACTCCAACTCAAAAAATGCCATATTGCTTTTATGAACTTGTCTAATCCCCTGATTTTTGAATTCCACTTTATCAAATAGCGCCATGATATTGGATTTCTGAAAATCTAAAAGCAATTCAAGATCATTCCCCGACCAAAAGTTATCCGAGATAGAAACCCCAAATTCAGTCAGCCTGTCATCAGCTGAGTACATGGCGATCGGAAGCTTATATGAGCGATATCTTTCTAATATATCCTTGTCCGGCATTTTATAAAACACTTCCGGAAGCTTTACTTTAATTCCTTCTCGCACTTGTACATTGACCATTTTTTGATGGTCTCCGCTAAAGGAGGATAAAAAGAGAATAAAAGGGAGAAAAATTAATATAAATCTCATATTAGCGCATTCTGTCTGCAGATCTAACGAGTTTTTCGTCTTTTCTTATGAAGCGATTAGCAATTATATTGAGTATCATAGCTGCAACAGGTAAATAAAACCCTACGCTTGGAAGTGCTCTTCTATTGGCATCAACAAAGTACTCGTTTTGATTGATGAATACAACCATTAAAACAAGTGTTCCACCCATGAATAGAGAATTAAGTGCTCCTAATTTAAGTTGAAGCAATCTATTTTTGTACTGGAAAATTTCATAAATGGCGATCCCGCAAGACAAGAGTGCAAGTATTGCTACAGCTGTAAATGGAAAATATTCTAATACTCCACTTTCACTCCCCTTCTCAAAAACTGCTTTTCCGATAGCGTTGAGATAGATTTTTGATGAACCATCAGCAGCAATCTTTTGCCAATAGTTAAATCCGGTCACTGAAGCCATTAGAATGGCAATCAAAGCCAAAAATATAGTTTGAACTCTTTGTATCATGTGATTTAATTAAACGTGTAAGGCTCTGTTTTCTGTCGCTGCAAGACAAGCTTCTTTCATTGCCTCCGTATAAGTTGGGTGAGCATGCGACATTCTTGCAATATCTTCAGCACTTGCTCTGTATTCCATGGCTACTACCGCCTCTGCAATTAAGTCTGCTACTCTTGGACCAATCATATGAACACCGAGTATTTCGTCAGTTTTTTTATCGGCCAGCACTTTAATCAAGCCTTGAGTATCCATTGAAGCTCGGGCTCTTCCGAGTGCTTTCATAGGAAATGAACCAATTTTATACTCAATATTTTTCTCTTTCAATTGCTCTTCTGTATAGCCTACTCCTGAAACTTCAGGCCAGGTATAAACTACACCGGGAATCAATAAATAATTGATATGAGGATGTTGTCCGGCAATTGTTTCAGCCACGAAAACGCCTTCTTCTTCAGCTTTATGTGCCAGCATTGCGCCTTCTATCACATCTCCAATGGCATAAATGCCATCTACACTAGTTTGCAAATGTCCGTTTACAGGAATCTGCCCTTTATCATTGGTTTTTAAACCAATCTTATCCAAACCAAGTCCATCAGTATATGGCTTTCTTCCAACTGAAACCAAACAATAATCTCCTTTTAACTCTATTGTTTCTCCTTTGGAATTTTCAGCCTTTACAGTTACTGTTTTTCCTTTTGCTCCTACTTCAGTGACTTTGTGTTTCAAATAGAATTCCATGCCATCTTTTTTGAGAACTTTTAACAGTTCTTTACTCAATGTGCCATCCATTCCCGGAATGATTCTATCCATGTATTCAACGACAGAGACCTGAGCACCGAGTCGACGGTAAACAGATCCCAGCTCCATCCCTATTACTCCACCACCAATTACTATCATGTGCTTGGGCACTTCTTTTAGTTCCAGAGCTTCAGTAGAGGTGATAATTCTCTTCTTATCAATTTCGATAAATGGCAATGAACCGGGCTTGGAGCCTGTAGCTATAATTACCTTTTCAGTACTTATTTTTTCTTCTTTCCCATCTGAATTCTTGATGCTAATTGTATTCTTGTCAACAAAAGAACCATGTCCTGTATAAACATCAATTTTATTCTTCTTCATCAAAAATTCAACACCATCACAGGTTTGCTTTACTACCTCCGCTTTTCTGTCGATCATTTGTTTCATATTGACCTTTGGAGCTGAGATATCAATACCATGTTCCTTGAACGTATGAACGGCATTATGGTAATGCTCTGAGGAGTCCAATAGCGCTTTGGAAGGTATGCAACCCACATTGAGGCAAGTTCCACCTAATGTTGGATATTTTTCAATTATGGCTGTTTTTAGCCCAAGTTGTGCTGCGCGAATCGCTGCAACATATCCTCCGGGACCTGAACCAATTACTGTTACCTGGTATGATGACATTGTTTATGGAGTCTTTGGTGAATGAGGTTCAAAAATATCATTCCCTTAGAAATAATTTATATTCTAAAGGGAATATTTAAAAATGGCGTTGTAAAAATAGAAATACTTATAAACACCAAAAGGCCTTCCGTTGGAGGCCTAATAAAAAATAATTAAGATTAATACGTTTTAGACGTTTAAATCCTGATTTTCCTTCTGAACAGGTGCTTTTTTAGCGTAAGTAGGACATGTATGGTATCCACATGCTGATACAAAAAGGGCTAAAAGAACGATTGCTGCTAATTTTTTCATTGTCGTGCTTGTTTTCACTTGGTAAAAATACTAAGATACTGTAGACTTTTACAAAATTAATTCAAGAATTGTTCCAAATATTGCGAAATGACATCCTAGCGACATTAATTGAGGAAATGAATCAAAATTTCAAATGCTCAAAAGAACCATTATCTGTTCCAGATTTATTAATTGTTTGAAATATACCAAGTGAGGAATTGTTGATTCGTATCTTTGCCAATTAAAATATCCAGTTTTTAGGGTTGATGAGATTGAAAATGTTGAGCTGAAGTATTTGAGTCTTAGTGATTATCATGATTTGAAAAAAGCCATGATAGAAGCTTACGGCAAATTGCCAAATTCTCATTGGGAAGAAAAGGACATTATAAATCTGATTAACAAATTCCCAGAGGGCCAAGTAGTCATTATTGTTAATGGCGATCTTGCAGGTAGTGCTTCATCAATAATTGTTGACGAGAGTAAGGTTCAGGAGCCACATTCTTACAAACAAATAACTGATAATTATTCTTTTGAAACGCATAACCCTGATGCTGATATTTTATATGGCCTTGATGTATTCATAAAACCAAAATTCAGAGGCTTAAGACTTGGAAGGCGACTTTATGATTATAGAAAAGAACTGTGTGAGAAACTAAACCTGAAAGGAATTGCCTTTGGTGGGAGAATTCCAAACTATTATAAGTACTCTAGTGAACTCAGCCCTAAAGATTATATTATTAAAGTCAGAAATCGTGAGATTCATGATCCGGTGCTAAACTTCCAACTGTCGAACGACTTCCGACCGACACGGATTCTTAAGAACTACCTTGAAGGTGATGATGCATCAAATGAGTATGCTGTGCTTATGGAGTGGGATAATATTTATTATCAAAAACCCTCTAAGAGCCCAATGGCCAATAAAACTGTGGTTCGACTAGGCTTGATCCAATGGCAGATGCGATTGTATAAAGATCTTGATGAGGTTATGCAACAAGCTGAATATTTCATTGATGCTGTCTCGAGTTACAGATGCGATTTTGCTATGTTTCCTGAATATTTTAACGCCCCGCTTATGGCTGAGCATAATGCATTAAGTGAAGCACAAGCGATTCGAGCTCTTGCCAGCTATACAGAAGAAGTAGTTGAGCGATTTTCAAAACTGGCAGTATCGTACAATATCAATATCATCACCGGAAGCATGCCTGAAATTCGAGATGATCATTTATATAATGTAGGGCATTTATGTAAGAGAGACGGCAGTATTGAAAAATATGAAAAAATTCATGTGACCCCTGATGAGGCAAAAGTCTGGGGAACTCAGGGAGGTAAAGTGATAAAAACATTCGATACCGACTGCGGAAAAATCGGGATTTTAATTTGCTATGATGTTGAATTTCCAGAGTTAGGTCGGCTACTAGCTGATGAAGGTATGAAAATACTTTTTGTGCCTTTTCTAACAGATACTCAAAACGGCTATTCCAGGGTTCGAAATTGTGCTCAGGCCAGAGCTATAGAAAATGAATGTTATGTTGCCATTGCCGGTAGTGTGGGCAATTTGCCAAAAGTTCATAATATGGATATTCAATATGCTCAGTCAATGGTATTTACGCCATGCGATTTTGCATTTCCTGCAAATGGAATTAAAGCGGAGGCAACACCAAACACCGAAATGATATTAATCGCAGATGTTGATCTGGATTCTTTAAGAGAATTGCATGAATTCGGCAGTGTTCGAAATTTAAGAGATAGACGAACAGATGTATATGAGCTGAAGAAGAAGTAATAACTTTAAAGAACATCTTTTAATTTCCTTATCAATTTAATAAAAACTATCTCTTTTTTTATTAATTTTTGACTTCATTCCATCTATTGAAAAAATTACTCTCCCTAACCTTTTTCTTAATATTTCAGATTACATGTAGCTACTCTGAAGGTTATGAAATTAATCATCGGCCTGTCTGGGTCAATTATATTGAGCCTGATTATAGCAGTTTACCAAAAAGTAATCAATCATATTATTATCAATTAATTGATAATCAAGACAATGTAGCAAAGGAATGTCATTATCAACATTTGGCAATTAAAATTCTAAACACTGACGGCTTACAAAATTTTACGAAGCTTGATTTCAACTATGATCCAAGTTATCAAAAGCTGGTTTTGCACAGCATCAAAATAATTCGAAATGGGGCGGAGATTGATAAACTAATTGAAAAAGAAATAAAAGTACTTCAGCGTGAAAAAAATCTGGAGAGGTCTATTTATGATGGCTCCCTAAATGTAATACTTGATCTAAAGGATTTGAGAGTTGGAGATATTATTGACTATGAATATTCAATAATAGGCTTTAATCCTGTATCCAAAGGTAATTACTCAAATTACTATTATCTGCAATATACTTTTCCAATCAATCGAATTCATTGTAAAATATTATACGATCAAAAAAAGCCGGTTTTTTACAAACTTTTCGATAAAGCTGAAAAACCTATTAAGTCGAGGAGTAAAAGTAATTTGATCTGCTTGGAATGGAACAAAAGCGCAGATAAATTCAAATTATATGATGGGAATGTGCCTTATTGGCTGGAGATACATCCACGAATTTTGCTTTCTACATATGAAGATTGGGAAGATGTAGTCAATACATTTAATGAATACTATACCTATAGCGAAAAGGATGTTGAAAAAATTCTTGATAAGATCCAATTCAATCATAAAGAGGAACACCAAATACTTTCTTATATAAAACTTGTACAAGATGAAATAAGGTATCTTGGCTTTGAATCAGGTATTGGTGCTTATGCACCAAACAATCCGCTTAAAGTATTCACCCAGAGGTATGGTGATTGTAAAGACAAATCCTTGCTTCTTGTTGCCTTGCTACGTTCTGAAGGCATCGAATCCTATCCATGTCTTGTAAACACTCAGATTTCCGAAAATATACTTGAGCAGATCCCATCTTCAACTTTCGATCATTGTATTGTGAATTTTACTTATTCCGGAAAAGAATACTTTGTAGATCCTACAATTAACAATCAAGGTGGAGATTTGGCTCACTTTGAATCTCCTGATTATAAGGCCGGATTAATACTAAAAGATGGTAATAATGAATTAACGGAAATACCTTTTGAAAATAAAACCGGAATTGATTTAACTGAAATCTTTGAATGCGATTCAATCGGTGGCTCGGCAAGCTATTTTATTAGAACAAAATACTATGGAAGAAAAGCAGATAATCTAAGAAGTACATTCAAATCAAATGGAATTGAAGTAATGCAAATGGATTATCTCAATTATTATAACGGTCTTTATAATAATGTTCGATTACTGGATACACTGACCTTTTATGATTACGAAAGGTTTGGAAAGAATGAGTTTATTATTGAAGAATTTTATGTGATCGATTCATTTTGGACATATAACGAGGATTCAAGTATTCTATATTCTTCTGTTGAACCTTATGTTTTAACATCCGGATTTAACTTGCCATCTACAGCCAAAAGAACTATGCCCTATCAATTGGGCTCACAATATTTTTATAAACAACACAGTCAGGTTGTTTTACCTTACGAGTGGCCAATTAGTCCAATCGGCAATAAATTTAGTTCTGAAGGTTTCTTATACGTTGATAGTATTTATAATAAAGAAAATGTTGTTTACGTGGAGTATTATTATCAGCAAACCAAAGATAATTTAGAACCCAAATATGTAAATGAATTCCTTGAAGGGCATGAAAAAATCAATAACAATTCGGCCTATCAAATCCAGCAATATCTTTCAAATGCCAAGTCAATAGATATTTCCTATTTACCCTATGTGTTACTCGTTTTAATGTCCTATTTCGGCATTAAATACAGCTTGAAATTAAATAGAAGTTATGACCCTAAACCTTGGAAATATGCCGAAAACAAACCTATTGGAGGCTTAATTATTCTTCCGGCGATAGGAGTCGCATTCTCTCCATTTTATAAAACTTATCAAACGATTCAATTAGGTTTCTTCAACCCCGATACTTGGAATAATCTCATTAATTCAAATATTGATAATAAATTTGAATGGATTGCCTTAGTGGGTTTGGAGCAATGTGTCAATCTGTTAATGATATTTTTTTCAATCCTCATTGCAGTTCAATTTTTTCAACGAAGAACCAGTATTCCATTGCTGATTAGCATATTCTATGCTTTAAACTTCATTATTCCAGTTGCTGATCAATTTTTGTCTTACTTGATTCTACCTGATCAATACTATGAGTTTAATGGGGTTGAAGAATATATCGGCGCATTTATTGGAGCGGCAATTTGGATACCTGTTTTTAGATTTACAGAGATTGTTAAAAGTACTTTTTGCAAGCAATTAGGTTAATATTGGCCAAATTCCTAAATGATAACTATC
Source organism: uncultured Hyphobacterium sp. (assembly GCA_964351965.1). Lineage (GTDB taxonomy): Bacteria > Bacteroidota > Bacteroidia > Cytophagales > CCMP332 > CCMP332. The sequence goes on from CAYGPM010000001.1 coordinate 213,998, forward strand.
TCTTAGTTTAGATGAAAAAAAATTTATTTGAATAATGGAGCCTGGCTTAAACATAGATTTAGTAAAGCTTAACTTCAACAGCGATTCTTTGTTGTTATTGAATATTTGCCTTGCCATTATAATGTATGGCGTGGCATTGGATTTAAAGATTTCCGACTTCATACGAATTGCAAGCATTCCAAAACCCGCTCTTCTCGGGATTTTCTCTCAATTTATTGCTCTTCCTGCATTAACATTTCTTTTGATTTATCTTATACAACCAATACCCAGTATAGCATTGGGAATGATGTTGGTTGCCGCATGCCCCGGAGGCAATATCTCAAATTTTATGACACATTTGGCAAAAGGTAATGCAGCTCTTTCTGTAACCTTAACTGCATTTTCAACCCTATTGGCCTTTATAATGACTCCACTAAACCTTGCTTTTTGGGCATCTTTTTATCCACCTACAAAAGCATTATTAACTGAAATTAGTCTTGATCCCTTGCACCTTTTAGAGACTATTGCTTTGATATTGGGGGTTCCTTTGCTACTGGGAATGCTTACAAATGCTCATAAACCAAATTTTGCAAAATCTCTGCAAAAAGTGTTAAAACCGCTATCCATGCTCATTTTCATAGCCTTTGTAGTTATCGCTTTCGCAAATAACTTCAATATCTTCCTTGAATATTTTGAGTATGTAGTGTGGATCGTTCTTATTCATAATGCCGTTGCCCTATTTACGGGTTATACTATCGGGAGTATATTTAGTTTGAATTTAGAAGACCGTAAAACCTTAACGATCGAAACCGGTATTCAAAACTCCGGACTAGGCCTCATCATCATTTTTACATTTTTCAACGGAATGGGTGGCATGGCAATCGTTGCTGCATGGTGGGGAATTTGGCATATAATTTCGGGACTGTCGATCGGTTATTTTTGGTCAAGAACTAAGTCTTTGACCCCTGTGAGATCATGAAAAAGCTTATCTATTTTATTCTCAGAGCCTATGTTAAGTTGGGCTTAGGGTTTTACTTTAGTTCATATAAAACTTTTGGGAGGGAAAATATTCCAAAAAATGGAGCGGTTATTTTCACTGCAAATCATCAAAATGCATTTTTGGATGCACTATTGATAGTGGGGAATAATGGCAGACATACTCACTTTCTTGCCAGAGCTGAAGTGTTTAAAAAACCATTCTTCAAGTGGCTTATGTCGCTCATTAATATGATGCCCATTTACAGAATCAGGGATGGCTGGAATGCATTAAATAACAACGAAGAGATATTTAAAGCCTGTTTTAAGATTTTAGGAAATGATGATGCGCTTTTAATATTTCCAGAAGGAAATCATGGATTTGAACGTCGACTTAGGTCTCTAAGTAAGGGCTTTACACGAATCGCATTTGGAACATTGCATGAGCATCCGAATTTAAAGCTCAAAATTGTGCCGGTGGGCATCAATTATAATCGTCATCAGGGTTTTAGAACAAAGGTTTCTATTCATTATGGAAAAGCATTGGAGGTTGCACCTTTTTATTCGGGGCCCGATGACCATAATGCTTCTCTTAAATTGAGAGATGCTCTATCTGAGCAAATGAAAAAATTAATAGTCCATATTGATGAATCGGAATACGAAGAAAAGTATGCGGATTTAAAACGCTTCAATCCGGATTTTTCTGAGCTGAAAGAGACAATGGAATTAATAGCCAATTTGAAGGAAAGCAAAGAATCAACTTATTCTAAACCGGGAAAATCACTCTTTTGGTACTTGTTCAGGGTCAATTATATATTCCCTTTATTAATTTGGAAATGGATTTCCAAGAAAGTCAAAGATCCTGTAATGCTGGCTTCAATTAAATTTTCGGTGGGCATCTTTCTATTCCCAATCTTTCTTTTAATACAAACATTAGCCATACAGCTGATACTCGGGAATTTAATGCTCACAGCTTTTTATTTTCTGTTTAGCCTTCTGATTCCTTTGGCAATCAAGAGTTCGGATTGACGCGAATCAACCTAACATAAGAGGATCTGTTAAATATTTCTGAAGATAAATCTGCATCCAATTCCAATCCATCAATATTGATTTCATTATTATCTTTTGTCAAGACCGAAATTGACTTTGAACCATTTCTTGAAGAATAAACAACAGGTACCTGACAATATGTAAATGCAAGTTCGCCAGCGTTTAGCTTAAGGGTTTCACTTTGGCCTTTAACATCAAAATAATCAAAATCAACCGGCTGACTGAGATACTCTTCCTGATTTAAAAAAGTTGGCTGAAATCTCAATTTACCATCATTAACCTTTACCCCTAACTCAGCCCATCGGTTCAAAATATCTTCCTTAACCTGACCGGTCATTCCGGGCTGCTGAGCACCTTTACTAGCTGGCGTATGAGAATAAGGATCTGTAGGAAAAGCACCATATAATTCAGGAGATTTATGTACTCCAATTCCTTTTCTTACTTTATAATAGTGCATTTTGAGTTCCTCTATACGAGCAATATCATTCCTTGCTATTTCATTTTCAATACATTCCTGAACGGCGAGAAGGAGCTTTGAAACCATGTGCCAATAAATACTACCAAGTCCTTCATAGCCAAAAAATGTTCCTGAGCGTCCTGTAAAAGCTCGGTGGTTAAACATTTTTTCGAATACTTCCAGATAACTTTCATACTCACTTTGAACAAGGTCTTCATATCCCTTGGTCTTGAGATTTTCAAGCCCCTCTTTAAGGCCATTTGCATTGGTAAAACTTCCATTGAAATGGCATTCTCCATTCTTATCGCAAGTCAGGAAACTCTCATCATTATTTTTGATAAGCTTTTGTGCAAGTTTTGAGGATTTAATAAAGGATGCAGGAATATTATTCTTGTCCAGAAACCTTGGAAGCTCTCTATCCGGATAGAGTAAATAACTATACTGATCTTTGCGGTAAATATCACTTTTCTCTAACCGATCCATCAGATCAATAACTTCATTAGCATTGAGGAAACCGGAGGTCAGAACAGCAACCTGGCCTTCAAGCATTTCATAAAGAGGTAAAATAGACGCTTGCCCTTTTTCTAAATGCAATAGATTATAAGAGTGATACAGTCCATCATTTCTTTTATTCGATTTGATTGAATGATCAATATATTCAAGAGAAAGATTGAAAAACTCAAGGAGATCTGATTTACTAATTGATGTAGAGCTTTCACCTTCAAAGGTAGAATATGCTTTATTCCGATAAGCCTCTCCCGCTTTTCCCAGTTTATCAATTATTGATCTTCTGTCTTCATCATTAATAGATACATTGAGGAGGTGTTTGTTTTCATTCAAACAGCTGAAAATATCTTTCAAAAGAACGGATATAGGTTCCATTAGTCTAAATTCTTCTTTCTCCGCATTCTTGTATAAAGCATGACAGAAATTTATATAGCGTCGGATATAGTAAAGTGTCACCATGGAAATACCGTTACCAACTAGTGCGTTATTGGCATCATTCCATTCAGGTCTTTGAGTATTTAACCAAATTCCACCCTCAGGCACAAAATTGGATAGCTTGGCCAATAAGCTGACAAGCAGTTTTTCTGTCAGCGTAGCTTTGATGAGCTTCTCATCAGAGGCCATAACCATTTTACCATCAGAACCAATTTTCTCCACTCTTTCTTCAACTGTGGCTTCTACGCCTTGATCAAAAACTATGGTGTCTTTAGGATCTGATACGATATCATCATAAGACTTGATAACATAGGGGACATTTGCATAAACAAAATTCGGTCTATCAAGAAGTTCCTCAAGATCAGATTTCGAATGCCTGTAAGAAATCTCTAAAAGCTTTTGTAAATAAATTATCTGGTGATCGCCCCAATAGCCGATATACGACCAAGGATCATCCGGCTCAATAACCTCCCAATCTATACCATCACGCATGATGCGATAGGGATTATAACCATCCATGGTGGAAGCATTTACAAATTTGGATATCATGGAATTGATAAACTCAGGATACGAAAGTGCAAGTGCTTCCCAGTTTTGGAATATATCACGCCAGTTTCCCTGATAATTCAAATTTTTTGTGCCGTCTTCTTTTCTTGTTTCTATGGAGAATTTATTCCAAGGTCTACTCGGGTCTCCATGACGGCGGCTAAAGGTCAGAGGCAAATAATCGTATGAGATTCTTATAAGATCAAGGTCTTCTGTTTTCTTTGATAATTCCAGAAGCTGCTGATAAGAAATTTCTTCCGGAAGATTCTTTAAAAAATCTTTTTGTTTGGAATGAACATTCTTGTTTACAGTAGCTAAATATGATTCAAAATCTTTCGAATCGATGGTATATCCATTATCAAAAACACCCCCTCGCATGATATTGAATAATACATTTGTATAATGTCTCCCGTCAATTAGTTTATCGTCAGTAATTTGGATTCCATCTGCAGAACCCACAAGCTGCCGGAGCTTTCTCGTGCCTTCTTTTATATCTTTTTCCAAATCTGACAAAAGAGCATTCTTATTATTCTTAAGGTCAGAATTCAGATTATTTACTGCGGTGCTATCCTGATTTAGTTCTGCCACTATTTGCCATGATGAAGTTTCACCGGCATTTAAGTCGAATTTCTTATTTATAAGGTACGCTCCCGGCTCAGCCTTAACATTTATTTCCGTTGTTAATTGCCCACCTCTACGGAATTTATCTAGTTGGCGACTCGATAAAAGAAAATGATCAGGTTCTATTCCCGAAGACCAAACAGTTGTGGCCTTGAGCGCTTCACTTGGCTCTGCTTTGTCAACTATAATGGCACTTAAGAGGATTAGTCCAAGCCCCGTTTCTATTTCTAATTCATTTTTCTTGTAAGCATTGACAAGATTACTTCTTTCATTTTGCAATCCGCTATTAACCCCATATGGCAATAGGTTTTGGATGCCATCAAGAAGGTTAATTTGAACCGGCTGCTTTCCAAAATTTTCAATAGATGATTTTCTGACAAAGCCGTATTTATCTGAAAATTGCCAAGAGTACCAGAATTTTAATTCCAGATCTTCATTAATTTCTTCAAACACAATTCTATTTCCTGATATACTCTTGAGGATATTTCGCTTAATTCTATATAAGTTTTGATAACGTTGGGAAAAGGGTTCCCAAAGTACTGTCTTGTCCTCTTTGCTAATTTGAAATATGCTCTTTGAACCACTAGTTTCAAAAGAGTCGGATATTTTATCGTCGGTATAATAAGGGAACAAGGAAGAATTTTCGTTCTTCCGTCCTGCAGACAAACCTCCTGTACTCGAAATAAACAGCCAGTGATCCGAATTACTCACCACCGTCATAAAAAAGGGCGACATCTGATCGCTATTGGAGATTTTATAAAAATCTTCATCCCCTACTCGAGCATATTCACTATTGATAGGCTTATGCTCTGCATTAATAATTGGACTATTGGCGACAAATAATTGTTGGGACATCAGAAATACAATTAATCTTTTCTATTATAAATAATTCAATTTAGTGGAATTCGAAACAGAAAATAATTTGTCTAAAAATACAAACTATAATTAGTCGCGCGAATTTAGATGAAATTGTGTTTTTAAACTGTCAATCTTCAATTCGAATAAACCATTTTCAAGAACAGTTTCATTGTTCATATTAACGAAACTCAAGTCGGTCACAGGTAAAGTAAATGTACAAGTAGTGGATTCATTCGCTTTCAAGGATAGCTTCTTGAATCGTCTTAATTGCTTAACTGCCGGGGAAATACTTGCCACCAAATCGCTGGAGTATAGCTGAACGACTTCCTTTCCATCTCTTTCTCCAATATTTTTAATATCGACGCTCACGCGAATGCTGTCTTTTACTCCAAAAGTATCTGAATTGATCGTAAAGTTGCTGTATTCAAATTGGGTATAACTCAATCCAAAGCCAAATTCAAATTGGGGATCGAAACCATCAAATCCAAAGCCCGCATCGCGTTCATCTGATCTCAAATGATCATATGCCCAAATTGAGCCTGTATATTTCGGATAAGTAATTGGAAGCTTGCCGCTAGGGTTTGCATTTCCATAAATAATATCTGCTATTGCTCTTCCTCCTTCATTTCCGGGCAAGTAGGCCATAATTATACCATCGACCAAAGGTTCAATTTCGCTGATAATACGAGGGCGCGCCTCCACTAAAACAAGAACAATTGGCTTGCCTGCTTTGGATAGTTTTTTTACCATTTCCACCTGTGCATGCGGCATTCTAAGGTCAGTGATATCGCTGGGTTTTTCTGTCGCAGGTTTTTCACCCAAGCAAATCACTATCACATCTGAATTTTTGGCTTTCGATAAAGCCAAATTGCTATTGATGTCTTCGTCATAAGTCGTTCCTTGAACGTAGCTGAGATTAGCGGGATCCATTAGCTCTTTGAAGGCATCTAGAACAGTTAATTTTTCTAAATCATTATAACTTGTATCCTCACCACTCCAGGTTCTGGTCCAGGCTCCATTTAAGTAATTGATAGATTTGGCAGCTACACCGCATAGTAAAACCTTAGAATTTTTACTCAGAGGCAAAACAGATGATTTGTTTTTCAGAAGCGTGATACTTTCAACAGCTCCTATATACGCATCATTTGCAAATTTTTCTGACCCAAAGTCTGGGTATTTATCGGGATCACTTAAAGTGTTTTCAAAGAGGCCAAGTCGCTTTTTAACTCGCAAAATTCTTCTTACCGCATCATCAACTCTGGCAGAATCAATTAAACCTTCTTTTACCAATTCCACTAAATTATCAGCAAAACTGGCATCATAAGGTTCCATGCACATATCCATTCCGGCATTTACGGCTAACATTACAGCCCCTTTCTCATCTTTAGCTACACGATGCGTTTTAACCAAATTTGCAATATCCTCCCAATCTGAAATTGTAAATCCTTCAAAACCCATTTCATTTTTTAAAACATCAGTTATCCAATATTTATCCGCATGAGATGGCATTCCATTTAGCGAACCCGAATTTAGCATTACTGTCAAAGCTCCTTGATTAATCGCTTCATGAAAAGGAGGTAAATAATATTGTCGTATCAATCTTTCAGGTAAATAGGTCGGGCTTCTGTCTTTACCATTATAAGGCATACCATATCCGATATAATGCTTCAAACAGACGGCAGTCTTATCGTGAGCGGCAATGTCCTCGCCTTGTGAACCTTCTATAAAAGCCTTCCCCATTTCGCTTGTCAGATAAGTGTCTTCGCCAAAGGACTCAAAAATCCTTCCCCATAATGGCTGTTTACTTACATCCAGAACAGGAGCATAATTCCAGGGGATTCCGGAAGCTTTTAATTCATAAGATGTAACTGAACCTGCAATTTCTGCTAATTCAGTATTCCAGCTTGCAGCAAGACCCAGTTGATGCGGGAAAATTGTAGATTTTGCCGTATAATTCGCACCATGAACGGCATCAATGCCGTAAATGATCGGGATGGCAAGTCGAGTATTTTCTTTATTGTATTTATGCAGTGCAGAAATAACTTTTCGCCATTCTTCAACACCAAATGGATAAGTGCCGAGATTTTGAACTGAGCCAACATGCTTTTCGATTAAAAGTGTGGCCATTTTTTCAGGATCCAACTCTACTGTATCTCTATGTGCCCAAAACTCTCCTTTAGCAAGTGCAATAAGACTTATATTGGTCATCTGACCGGCTTTCTCTTCAAGAGTCATTAAATCCAAAAGAGAATCAATAAAAGCCTCTTCCCGATTAACAGTTATTTCGCGCTGATTGCATGAAATGAGTGTAAGAGAAAAAAAAAAGATATAGAAACCGAGTCTCAAAAAATGCATATTCAGATTCTATTTTCTTCCATATACCCTAACATAGTCAAGTGTCATTTTTTGACTTGTCATGTTTTCGTCAATGCCCTGAGCGCCACCCCAGCCTCCGCCAATTGCGAGGTTTAGAATTATATTCTGAGGTTTGTCAAATGGCCATGACAATGCTGAACTGGTGTCGTTATAACTTAGGTATTCTTGACCGTCTACGCTAGCCACAATTCCATCAGGACTCCAGTCAATAGCATATATATGATAATTTTGATACATGCTGTCAACATCAATAGTACCTGTTTTTTGATTTCCTATTTTGAAATAATACGCACGGCAATGTATGGAAGCATGGGCTATACCTTTTCCTGTAGTATCGTTCATTTCGTATCCAACACTTTCAAGTATATCGATTTCACCACAATATGGCCATGATTTCTCATCGATGTATTCATCACCCAGTGTCCAACCGGCTGCCCAGTTTCCTCTATTCGGTGGCACCTTGGCTCTAAATTCGATTCTTCCATATAAAAATGTAACCTTCTCTCTGGTTGTCAGTCTGGCGGAAGTCCACTCTTGCCCCATATCATTTTTCCTTGCTTCAATAATTAGGTTTCCGTCCTCCAATCGAGCATTTTCAGGTCTTTTAACTGTATAATACTGCGGTTCATAATTTCCCCAGCCCCAGTTTCCAACATCATATGTCCATTTGGTAGTATCGGGCATTCCGCTTCCGTCAAATTCATCGGACCATACCAATTCCAATGAATCGCCTTCCATATTTTGCTTCATTACCTGAGGCGTATTTTGGTGCTCCTTAATCAGAATAAATTCAATTTTATCTACAGCAGCTTTTCCTTCACTTAAATGTAAACTCATAGAATGGACTCCTTCATTTAGTGGACTTCCATCCACCGAAGCAATTGTGAATTCTTCAGAATCATTATTTTCAAAAGATAAATTCCCTGTGATATTATAGGTTCTATCATCTTGATTGTCGTTATAATCCTCAATCCATAAAACTGATTTCCCCTCATCAGACTTAGCATAGATCTTTACCTGATACCTTCCGGCAACCGCAACATCAACATCAAAATCGAATTTACTTCCGGCTTCCTCAAATTGCAGGGCGTTCTCAGTCTTAATTACACTTTCAGATTTGGTTTTAAAATTTTCGGCTTCAACCGTGATTATATTTTCATTAGTAGCTGATTCCTCACTTTCTTTATTAGTCTCATTTGAGCAAGATGCAAGAAAGAAGAAGCTTATAATTGAAATGGCGTTAAAGAAATTTTTCATTATTGTCTTATTTACAAATACTACTTTACAAGTTGTTTTTCCAGTTCCTCTAAAGACTTACCCTTAGTTTCCGGCACAACCAGAAGAATAAAAATCAAACCTGCTGCCGAGAAAAGCCCATATATAAGAAAAGTAAGAGAGCTACCGAGGTTAGCAAGTTCCCACGGGAATACTAATTGTACTCCGAAGCTGATTCCCGAATTAACAAGTCCAACAAAAGAGATGGCCAATCCACGGATATAGTTTGGAAATAATTCTGAAAAAAGAACCCACATAACCGGTCCTATTGATATGGCAAAAGAGGCAACAAAGCCTAAAATTCCAAATAGAATTAAATAGGCATTCATTGTTACAGCAGAAGTAATCAGCTCTGACTCGTAAGTTTGAGCGATATTTTCTCCCAAAGCATCATTAATCGCCTTTTTATAGCTTAAGTCATTATCGTATGTTATACCAACAATTGACGCTAATTTGACTTTATCTACTTGTTCCGGAAGCGTTTTCATTGATTCTTCCGTTAAGGTATATGAGGCGTTGTTAAAACCGTAGGCCAAAAGGAACATGCAAATTGCTATTCCCGTCGTTCCAAGGATCAACAAAGGCTTCCTACCAAATTTATCGATCATTGAGATGGCCAATACCGTAAATACCAAATTAATTAGACCTACGAGAATAGCCTGAACAAATGATGCATCCGTTCCTATTCCTGACTGTTCAAAAATCATTGGAGCATAGAAAAACACCGAATTGATACCGGTAATTTGTTGTAATATTCCTATGACCAGGCCAATTATTAAAACAAGTCTTAAAGACGGTTTTAGAAGATCTCTAAAATGAGACGTTTTTGGTTCGGAATCCTTTTCTGCTTCAATGCTGGCTTTAACAGTGTCGATAATCTTCCTTGCTTCTTCTTCCGAAGTAGCTCTTATCATAATATCATAAGCTTCATCGTACCTACCTTTCATTGCCAACCAACGCGGGCTACTGGGAACTAGGAATAAACCAAAGAAATAGAGAATAGCCGGGATGGCTTCCACTCCAAGCATCCATCTCCAATTATAGGCATCAAATTTCAGTGATTGTGCCCAGGCAGAATTGGATTCTCCGAGTTGTAGAATTAAATAATTTGTGAAAAATGCCACAGAAATACCAAGAACGATATTGAGCTGATTGAAAGATACCATTCTTCCTCTCATGCCGGGAGGAGATATTTCGGCTATGTACATTGGTGCTATTATTAAAGAAGCACCAACACCGATACCGCCGATCATTCTGGCAATAACAAGAAATATAAAATTTGGGGCAATTGCCGAACCTAGCGCTGAAAAGAAATATAATATGGCGGCAATGGTCAGAACATTTTTTCTACCAAACCTATCACTAAGAGGACCGGAAACTAGCATGGCCAGAGTAGCGGATAATGTCAGAGAACTAACCGCCCAACCTAGCTGAAGCTTGGTAAGGTCAAATTCAAGTTCAACAAATTTATTAACACCGGATATGACTGAGGCATCAAAGCCCATTAAGAACCCGCCTAGTGCAACAATCAAGGCGGTTAGGACAATAAACTTATTCTTTCCCATTTAAAATTTTGTTAATCAAATTAGGCGCAGTCTTATTGATTCCCAAAATTCATGTTTCAGAAAATCCGGTTAATCGATATTCCATACTCCCATTATTACTATTTAGCACCAATAGTTTTGGGAGTCAATGCCTCCCAAAAAATTAGTTCTCTTGAAATACTCTTACATAGTCAACGATCATCCTTTGAGGGAATACTGTTGTAGCATCCGGGTTTCCCGGCCAGTTACCACCAACAGCCACATTGAATATTAAAAAGAAGTTTTCCTGAAATTCTGTTCTGTCTGAAGAAGTTGTACTAAATGTATAATATGTCTCATCATCAACATACCATTTAATAAATCCCGGTGTCCATTCTATACTGAACACATGAAATTCATCAATAAATTTTCCATTAGGTAAACGATAAACTTCTCCTAAAAAAGAATGTGTATTAGAGGCATTTTGCCAATGAGCTGTACCATGAACTTCAGAATCTTTAATTCCACCACCTACAAGTTCCATGATATCAATCTCTCCACAAGCAGGCCAGCTAACTTGATCAATATTTTTACCAAGCATCCAAAGTGCAGGCCAAATACCCTGACCTTGAGGAAGTGCTGCTCTAATATCTACTCTACCGTACTTGAAGTCAAATTTATTCTTGGTAATAAGTCTGGAAGATGTATAAGGTGTACCACCGTAACTAATATTTTCTTTTCGAGCTTCAATAATCAAATTACCCTCTGCAAAATAGGTATTTTGCTCTCTGTAGAATTGCAATTCATTGTTTCCCCAGCCCCATTGTCCACGGCCAAGCTCATGTGTCCAATTTGCACTATTTAGGCTTCCATCGTTAAATTCATCCTGCCATATCAGGTCCATGTTAGGATATGTTAGAGGGGTTGTATATCCGGTTCCCGGTATAATTAAAGTGTCATTATTAACTTCTTCATCATTGTCTCTTATTAAGACATTTGCAGAACCCTGAGTTATTTTAAGCCCGGAAACATTTGTGATGTTTAGAATAAACTCTTCTAATTCTTCCGATACATCATCTCCGACAATGGTTATTTCTAAATTCTTTTGTGTTTCTCCAGGGTTAAACACTATTTCACTTGGGTTTTCAAAGGTGAAATCCGAGCCGAATTCCGCAGTATAATCATTACCGGCAACTGTTATACTTGCAGTTGTAGATAATTCTCTGTCGATGCTAAATGGGATCAGATAAGTTACGTCTTCTTCAGTTTCTACGAATGTAGGAATGTCACCGAAGCTGACATTAGGAAGGTTTTCAACTTGTGTTTCATCATCATCCTGACAAGACATCAGAACTATTGATAGTATAGGTAAAAAGTATCTTAAAATTTTCAATTTCTTTTGTTTTAGGTTTTTGATAAAAAGGGAGCCGTAAACGGCTCCCAATTAATCATGATGAACTAGAAAAAATTCTTATTTGAATTCGAAATTTCTAACATAGAACGTTCCGTCAATTGCATGGTTTTCATTTCCAATTTTAAGTCCAACCAAGTCAAGATCTGTTCTTGTTTTAGGATCAACTCCTGCCTCAACATCTGCAAGTGCCCAAGCAAATCTTACCCAAGTGTCCTGAGGTGTTGAACCAGTATCTTCAGCTCTAAACAATACCCAGTCAGTCCAGAATTGCTCAGTCGCACTTGCATCAGCAATGAAAACATCCACTCTCTGGTCAAGCGCACCTGAATAATCATTTGTGCTTGGGAAATAGACTTCCACAACTACGCTATCAAAGTTATCAAACTGAGCATCGTAAGCTAATTGGAATTTTAAGTCAGAGAACATTCCTGTACCTCTAACATACTCACCAACAGCAGTAGCACCACCATCAGGATCAGCTACTCCAGGAGTAAGAACAACTTCTGAATCTGTAGGAACTAATTCCTGAACATCTGCTGCATCAGTTGAAGCAAAAGTATTGAACATAGCAGTTGGAGTTTCATCTGGAAGGTCTTCTCCAAAACCTCCTCCTCCACCACCAGAACCTAAATCCGGCTCTAAAGAAGGATCTGAATAACTTGCATATACAAATTTCCAATAGTTACCACCATAATCAAATGCTAAAGTCATAACATCATAGCCTGTTTCCTGAACAATTGACTCGATTCTGAAAGTTGTGCTTTCCAAAGGAACTACACTTTCACCGGTTGGTCCTAATTTAGGTATACCAATCCATGCACCAGTTCCGTTTAATGTTACTTCACCGGAATTAGCATCATAAGAAAATGAGTATGTACCAGATAACCACTCACTAACATCATCACCATTAAGGTTTGTCATATTTCCGGCTTCAGCAGGAAAGCAAGTTTCATAATTAGGATCAGCTGGATCCCAAACACCAAATTCTCCCCAGAAACTACCCATATCATCAAAAACGAATGATCCATCTCTGCCGAATGTAAAAGTTTGCTCGTATAAGCAATCTCTTGTTCCGTCATTCTCCAAGCCTGGCCAAAAGTTATTTGGAATCTCTGCACTTTCTCCCAATGACATAGAAGTACCTTCTCTAAACAATTTCCATGTTTTTGAAGTTGTTCCTGTCAATAAAGTTAAAGCTTCATTAGGATCACTTACGGTAACAGAATTTGTTTTTGAAGAAGTAGTACCGTTAGCACCAGTTGCTGTTAAGGTAACATCATAAGTTCCCGCAGTAGCATAAGTATGCTCTGGGTTTTCTTCAGTTGAAGTTTCAGAATCACCAAAATCCCATGAATAAGAAGTTGCGTTCTGAGAAAAATTAGTAAATCTCACTAATAAGAAGTTGCTAGTATCAACTTCAGACTGGAAACTAGCTACAGTAGCTCCAGTTCCAGGATTGCTATCCTCGTCGTCATCACCACATGATGTCAACATCAAAAAAGGCATTGCTAGTAGCAAATACCACACTTTTAAAAAACTATTTACTTTCATAATACTTAATTTATAATTATTGGTTTTTACATTTAATTAATCTTCAATTAGGGTAACAGAGAAGGACTAGGATAAATTGTCAAAGTTCCATCTGTTACATCCACTTCTCTTTGAGAAACAGGTATCCATATATCTTCCGGATTAAAATTGGATGCCTTTGCCGGATCATCTTGGAATAAGTCTGCGTTCGCTCTTCCTGATCTTACAAGGTCGTACCATCTATCTCCTTCTCCGGCTAACTCAGCTCTTCTTTCATACCAGATAGCTTCCAATAATGTCCATCCCTGATCGCTCATTAGCTGAGATACAGTTCTGAAATTACCGGTATTATCGCCGGGTCCCGCAGCTCTTTCTCTTACCATATCGATATACATTTGAGCTTCGCCATCAGCACCTGAACCTCTATGAAGAGCTTCAGCAAGCATTAAAAGTACGTCTGCATATCTTATTACAAATACATTAGCATCTATTGTAAGTACTGCATCGCCACCATTTGGATTTGTATATTCCTTATAAATGGGATATTTCTCTTGCCAGTAACCGGTAAAATCGCTTTGGTTTTGGTCTGCCAGATCAACATAAGTAGATCCACATGCACCAGGGCTAGTTGCCTCAATATCATCCTCAATTTCTTGTAAGGATAATATAGCTGCGTCTCTTCTAATAGAATCATCAGCTAAGAAATGATCATACAAACCTTGAGTAGGTAGCATAAAGCCCCATCCCGGATTATAAGAAGGATGAGCTTCACATAAACTTCTAACACCACATAATTGGGCAAATACGTTTCCATCTATCCAACTACTTTGCCAGTTCCAGTTAGAAGGCGAAATATTTGATTGCTGAATTTCAAAAACAGATTCATCCGTATTACTGCTACCATAAGCATATAATTCACGCATGTCATCTAATAACTGATATTGGCCACTGTTTACAACTTCTCTCAGCGCATCTGCTGCTTTTCTAAACCTCTCTTGATTATCATTATCAAGATCCGCCCAATACAGATAAATTTTACCTAAAAGAGCCCGTGCTGTTCCTTTGGTTACCCGACCTTTAAATGATTCAGATACCGTGTTAGGCAGTACAGGAATAGCTTCTTCAAGATCTTTTACCATAAATGCGAACATCTCGTTCATCGAAGATCTTGACTGATTGTATTCATCCGGTAGCAGCACTCTGTCCACAATAGGCGAAGGTCCATAATGCCTGAATGCATCAAAATGATAATATGCTCTCAAGAATTTTGCTTCTGCTTTATATATATCTACAGTTGGAGATTCAATTTCAATATTAGAAAGCACAAGATTGGTTCTGTAAATTCCGGAATAACATCTGCTCCAAATCCAGTTTGTTTCATTGGTTGTTGGACTATTGTTAAAATCATCAAATTCCTGCCAGCCCGGTTGATCCGAGTTAGTAGGATCTCCACCTGCATTTGCATTGTCAGATCTAATCTCACCATACATTACAGGGCTAACCCAAAATCCTCCATGCATTGTCCACTGAAGTGGATCATAAGCAGCAACTAGAGCATTAAATGCTTGTTGCTCATTCTTATAATAATTAGCTTCAAGATAAGAAGCAACCGGTTCTACTTCCAGGTTTTCTTCTTTACATGCCTGCACCATCAATATCAATGACAGCGCGACTATTAAGTTAATTCGTAAAATATACTTCATCATTATTTAATTAAAACGTCACATTCAACCCTGCTCCCACAGATCTGTTCTGAGGGTAAAATCCTTTATCAATACCTGTATCCAATATCCAATTATTGCTTCCAATTTCCGGATCAAAGCCGGTATATCTTGTTATTGTCAATAGATTATCAAATGATAAATAAAACCTCGCTTTTGCTATAAGTACCTTTTCCAGAATTTTTTGGGGTAAGCGATATCCTATTTGAAGATTTCTCAATCGCGCAAAACTCGCATCCTCCACATAAAAATCTGAAGGTCTCTGATTTTGATTAGCATCATTTAATACTAGTCTTGGATATTCACCATCAGGGTTAGACTCTGACCATCTGTCAAGCCAAGTATCCTGATAATTGTTATATGGAATATCCTGTCGCTCATATACTTTATATACATCATTCCCGATGCTTACGTTCCAAAGCATTCTGATATCAAAGCCTCGGTAATCAACACTAAAGTTGAAACCCATCAACACATCAGCCCATGGTTTTCCTATATCTGTGACATCTCCTTCATCAATTACACCATCACCATTTATATCCTCAAATTTGATATCACCCGGTTGAGCATCAGGTTGAATTAAATCTCCATTAGAATTGATGTAAGCAAATACTTCTTCTTGAGACTTAAAGATTCCATCGGTTTTGTAACCTCGAAAATGTGCTACAGGTAGCCCCTGTGTCATTCTTGTGATCGTGAAATTTCTTACAGGCCAAGAATAACCTTCGATGAATGGATTTTCACCTTCTCCGGCCACTCTAAGTGCTTCGTTCCAGTTTCTGGTAAAATTCATTCCGGCAGAAAATCCAATATCATTCCATCTGTTATTGTAGTTTAATGCAAACTCAATACCTCTGTTTCGCATTTCACCGGTATTCAAGATAGGGGCGCTGTTTCCTACTAATCCAGGAACAACACCTGTCATTAGAAGATCCTTGGTCGTTTTGGAGTAGTAATCAACATCAGCAGATAATTTTCCGCTAAGGAGATCTACTTCCAAACCAATATCCCATTGCACACTCTGTTCCCATTTAATGTCAGGGTTTGAAATAGCTACAGGAGCTTCGCCGAAATACTGAGATTCATTTCCCGGACGGCCAAATTGATATGTAAATCTGTCATCGCTCACAATTGATGTATAAGCCAAGTTGTTTATTCTATCATTACCATTAACACCCCAACTCGCCCTAAGTTTTACGAAGTCTAATGTTGGGAAATCAAAGAAATTTTCTCTTGAAAGTACCCAACCTGCTGAAAATGAAGGGAATATGCCAAATCTGTTATTTGGACCAAATTTTGAAGATCCATCCCTTCTTAAGGACGCAGTTAATAAGTATTTCTCATCGAAGTTATAAAGTACTCTACCAAAATAACTTTGAATTACCTCTGTTACCAGCGCTCCACCATAATTTTGATCGGTAGTATCTACACCGGCATCAATGTACCACCAGTTAGGGTTAAATTGCTGAGATTGAGGAATATTTTGTCTTGACCCACCAACGAAGTCTCCATTTCTTTCACGATAAACCATACCTACGATTGCATCGATGGAGTGGAATCTGATCTTCTTAGAAAAGGTTAGAAAGTTTTCCCAACGAATTGTATTTTCTGCATAATTGCCTTGAAAAGCAGTGTTATTGGGGTTCTGGAAATCTGATCTAAAAAAGTAGGTTGGTGTGAATGAATTATCACTGCTAAACAAAAGGTCTACACCAACATCTGATCTGAATTTCAGCCACTCAAAAGGAATTGCTTCAGCATATACGTTTCCTTGAACTCGATGTGTTCTATTTCTATTATTGGTTATAAACTCTCTTGCAAAAGGGTTGATGTATTCTTTTCTAACATATGGAGATATGGCATAACCATAAGTACTGTCGTTATAAGGCGCATTGATTGGCGTAATAGGATCATAATTAAAAGCATCCGCCAGTACTGATCCAAATGCATTATTTTCAGGAACTGTTTGTCTTTCGGTACGCAGGATAGATAAGTTCTGTCCAACCATTAAATATTTGTTGGCATATGAACTAGAATTAATCCTTGCAGTATATCTTTCAAAATTTGATTTGTCGCCTCCGATAACTCCACCTTGCTTCCAGTAACCAAAACTGAAGAAGTACGAGTTTTTATCAGTTGTTCTTCCAATCGATAAATTGTGATTCATAGTCTGTGCCGGAGATACAACTTCCTCCATCCAATCTACATTTCTTGGGGCTTGGCCAACTTCAGGGAAAGTAGGGTCTAGAGTAGAAAGGGAATTACTATTTTCAAATTTTTCACGAATTGCTCTTATATAATCATCAGATTCCATCATTTCCGGCAGACGCCATGGCGATGATGTACTTCCAAATCCACTGTATTCAAAAGTTGCCTTATCCGAATCTCCTCTTCTTGTGGTTAATATAATCACACCATTTGCACCTCTTGCACCATAAATAGCTGTAGAGGCAGCATCCTTTAATACTTCTACAGATTCTACATCATTGGGATTAATATTTGAGATATCATCTGTAACAAGACCGTCAACCACATATAGAGGATTGTTGTTACCATTTGTACCAACACCTCTAATTACAATTGCCTGTGCCGCACCCGGCTGACCCGAAGATGGTGAAACGTAAACACCACTCACCTGACCTTGAAGAGTCTGCTCAACTCTCTGGAAATTCAAACCTTCTATTTCCTCACGGCCAACACTTGAAATGGCACCAGTGGAAACACTTTTCTTTTGCTCTCCATATCCAATTACAACAACCTCTTCCAGTTGTACCGCATCATCTTCCAAAGTCACATCAATCGTTGTTCTTGATCCAACTTTAACAGATTGCTTTTTGTATCCTATAAAAGAGTAAATCAAGACACTTGAGGTATCTTGAACGGTGATAGTATAATTACCACTGAAATCGGTAATGGTTCCATTCATCGTTCCCTTTTCTAAAATACTTGCTCCGGGAACCTCTCCATCTGCCGATGTTACATTTCCGGTAATCTGAATTCCTTGCGCGAAAAGCTTTGTCGGACTCACAATTACAAAGAGCCACAAAGCCAGTAGTAGTGTATAGTTTCTCATCATATTTTTACGTATTGAACAATAAAGCGTCTTCAAATATGGACTCTAACCTCTTGTTTAGCAAATACTACATTACATCATAAATACATCACTATTTTTAAATCAATACATCATAAATACGTCAAATCTTTGAAAAAAAATGTATACTTAAAGTTTAAAGGGCTTTTAGCGAATACATCATATATATTTTTTAAATCACTAATCTGAAAATAAAATTCATCATACTAATTTCTCTAACCCTATCGCTTTATGGTTATGGAGACATAATTCCGGGATTGCCTTTAATTAAAAACTTCCATCCGGAAGAGTATCAAGGTGGCATTCAGAACTGGCAGATTAGTCAAGATAACAGGGGGATAATTTACGTTGCCAATAACTTTGGATTACTTCAATTTGACGGTAATGATTGGCGACAATATAATGTAGTAGAAGCAACAAAAATGAGAAGTCTGGCCATGGGCAATGATGGCAGAATTTACGCAGGATATCAAGGTGATATCGGTTATTTCCAGGCAGACTCAGTTGGTGAACTTTATTATCATTCGCTTAAATCCAAGATTCCTTCAAAATACAAACAGGTAGATGAAGCCTGGAAAACTTATTTCATAAAGGAAAAAGCCTATTTCTGTACTTTCTCATATATATATGTTTTTGATGGAGACAGTGTTGAAGTGCTCGATCCACAATCTGTAATAGACATATCTTTTGAGTCCAAAAACAATATTTACACCCATATCCCGGGAAAAGGATTGCACTTGGTTGAGAATAAAAGGTTTAATTCCAAAAAACATATGACCTTTTTCTCAGATAAAATAGTGTCTTCAGTTATCAGAATAGATCAAAGTCAGCTATTAATAACAACTTCAAGAAACGGAATCTGGATACTAGGGCCAAAAGGAGTAAAGCAATTCGATGTGGATTTAAATATTCTTTTTAAAGAGTCCTTTATCAATTGCGCTCAATTACTTTCCAATGGAAATCTGGCAATAGGGACTCAAAATAATGGGATTTATATCATCGACTTGAAAGGAAATATTCTCCTTAATGTTAATAAAGAAAATGGACTCATCAGCAGAACTGTTTTGAGCATTTTTGAAGATCAAAATAAAAACATTTGGGTTGGTCAAAACAATGGAATCTCTTTTTTGGAAGTACAATCACCATTTAGAGAAATTGATGAAAATATTGGTCTCCCGGGAACCGGCTATTCAGCCATTCAAAGTCGAAATGGCCTTTATCTTGGAACTAATAATGGTTTATACCTATTTGAAAATTACCCAATGTTGGTTGAGGGCTCTGAAGGACAAACCTATAATTTACAAAATCTCTCCGGAGAAATATTATTAAATCACAACGAGGGTGCATTTTCTATTTCCGGAAAGCAAGCCAATAAATTTTTTTCAGAAACAGGCTCCTGGACTTTCGTCAATTGGTTTGATTATTATCTTCAAGGTGCTTACGACGGGGTTTATATCTATAAAAATACCTTAGAGAATCCCATTGGAAAACTAAATTCATTTCGTGAGTCATCAAGAATCCTTACAATAGAAAATGATAGTATCCTCTGGGTTTCTCATGGATATAAAGGATTGTACAGGATTGTCTTATCAGAAGATGATTTGCTCAATCCCAAAATTGACTTCTTCAATGAAGAAAATGGGCTGCCAACGAATTTCCATAATACCATGATCAAAATTGATGGGGAACTGAAAGTTATATCGGAGGAAGGGATTTTAAATTACAATTCCGAAGACAAAAGTTTTATTCTCGACTCAACCCTGAGTAATTATTTTGTGGGAAGCCAAATAAATGTTCTAAAAAGTGATGTTTTCGGAAACATATATTTTATTACAAGCTCCTCGATGGGGTTTCTTGAGAAAATAGGGCCGAATGACTATATAAAACATTATGAGCCTTTTAATAAAGTCCGAAAACTGCTTAATGATGATCTGCCAAATATTAATATTATCAATCCAAATCAAGTTCTATTTGGAGCAAAAGAAGGTTTCGTTTTATTTGACCGAAATAATTTTGGTATTCAAAACAAAGAAAATTTCCATACCCTAATTCGTGACGTACGCAATTCACGTGACACAATCTTATTGATTGATGCGGGAAATAGGCATTTAAACCCTATTGGTTCAAAACAAGTTTTACCGGAAATAGAGTATGAGCAAAATAATATTACCCTGCGATTTGCATCAACCTCATTTAGCACAACTACTAATTCCGAATTTCAATACAAACTTCTCGGCTTTAATAAAGAGTGGAGTAAATGGACTCAAGTAAATTATAAAGAATATACCTATTTGAGAGAGGGCAAATACACTTTTCAAGTCAGATCAAAAAATGCCAATAATCAGCAAAGTCAAATTGAAGAGTTTTCATTTAAAATTTTGCCTCCTTGGTATCGCTCTCCTTTTGCCTATGCCATTTATGTCATTCTGGGCATCGCAATATTGATTGGTTTAATTGTGACCTTAGACAAACGATACGAAAAAGAAAAAAAGAAATTGGATCAAAAACGACTGGAAGAATTGAATGAAAAGGAGATGCAATTGGATTCCATTACGAAAAAAAGCGAAAGCGAAATAGAGCGTTTGAAAAATGAAAAGCTTCATTCTGAAATTGACTATATGAATTCAGAACTGGCCACAAATACCATGCATCTGCTAAATAAAAATGAATTTATCAATAGTGTAAAATCCAACCTCGAATCTGTGGTTAAAAAAAGTACCAATGAAGAGGTAAAATCCAATATTCATAAAATAGTCAAGGAAATTGAAAAAAATGTACAGGATGAAGATGAGTGGGCCAATTTTCAAATTCATTTTGACAAAGTACACGGTGATTTCTCGAAAAGATTTCAAGCAGAATACCCTAAACTCAGCCCTCAGGACATCAAATTAAGTACTTACTTAAGGTTGAATTTATCGACTAAGGAAATCGCTAATCTTTTAAATATTTCAGTGCGCGGCGTTGAAATTGCCAGATACCGATTGAGAAAAAAATTGGACTTGGAACGATCACAAAATCTCACAGAATTTATTCTCAATTACTAAAGCCAATTAATCTATGGCGCTAAAATTAATTCCGAACTTCCATCGGCAGTTTTTACGGGATAAACAGCGGGAATCTGAGCATATTTTTGCTCGAACGCATTAGAAATAGTATTTAAAAATTCATCAGAATTTTTTCGTTCGATAAGGTTAATTGTGCAGCCGCCAAACCCTCCTCCCATCATTCTGGAACCCAATACACCCTTAATTTTTAGTGCTTCCGCTTGAAGAAAATCTAATTCCTCACAACTCACTTCATATTGATCACGAAGACCGGCATGAGATTGGTTCATTAATGTCCCAAGCTTATCAAATTCATTTTGATGCAATGCCTTGACAGCATCAGAAACGCGCTCATTTTCATTGATGATATAAACTGCCCTGTTGTATTGATTTTTTGATAAAAATGCCTGCTTTTCCTCAAGGATTTTAATATTGACATCGCGAAGAGATTCGACCTCATGATAATGTTCATTTAGAATTTTCACAGCTTGCTCGCAATCATTTCTTCGATCATTATATGCTGAATCGGCCAGCTTGTGCTTTACCATTGAATTGACAAGGATAAATTCAATATTTTCATCATTCAATACTGCACTTTCATACGAAAGGTCTTTGCAATCCAATTTTATAACTTCATTCTTTTTTGAAAGTACCGAAGCAAACTGATCCATTATACCACAGTTTAATCCTGCATAATCAATTTCCGCTCTTTGAGCAGTTTTAATAATATCAATTTTATCGAGACCAAGCTTAAAAATGGAATTGAGCGCATAGGTGGTAACAGAGGCCAAGGCCGCCGATGAGGACATCCCGGCTCCTAATGGTATATCTCCGCCAAATACACAATCAAAAGGCTCAATGCTATGCCCCTTCTTTTTTAAGTCAACAATTACACCCAAAATATAATCCGGCCATCCGGAATGAACCTGCTCCAGGGTATCAGATGTAAATTCTATAAGTTCGTCAGTATCTATGGAGAATATTCTAAAAAGACCCTTTTCATTTTTGCGAATGGCTATGCAGATATCTTTATCTACTGCAGCCGGAAGTACAAATCCATTATTATAATCAGTATGCTCTCCGATTATATTAATTCTACCGGGTGATCTGAAGATTCGAGGGTTTCCACTAAAACGACCAATGAAAAAATCAAGAATTTTTTTTGGATCCATTACCAGAATAATGCATATAGAACAGCTGTAATGACACAAATGACAAAAGCTGAGATATTGAATACCGGCCCGGTGGCAAAATACCCTTTTGAAATATCAATGCCTTTAACATCATCTTTACCTTGTCCTGTGATATAACTCACAATCACAATTACGATCATGGTTCCTAATGCCGTTAATCCCATTTGGTTCATAAATGGCATTCCCGGAACAAATTTTAATCCAACAGCTATCGGTATTGATAGAAGTGCTCCCCAAATAGCTGCCTGATTGGTAGCCTTTTTCCAGAAAAGTCCTAATAAAAATACAGCAAGGATTCCAGGACTTACAATTCCGGTATATTCCTGAATAAATTGAAATGCCTGATCTATACCACCAAGTAATGGAGCCATAATACAAGCAATTCCTAATGCAACCGCTGCAGTGATTCTACCTGTCCTCACCAATTGCTTGTTTTCGGCCTTTGGATTGATATATGGTTTATATATATCCATTGTAAATATTGTAGAAGTCGAATTAAGCATGGAAGCCAATGATGATACAACAGCAGCAGCTAAAGCTGCAAATGCAATTCCTTTCAACCCTGAAGGTAACAGCTGAAGTAACCATGGATAGGCTTTATCAGATGCTCCCGCAGCAGGAATATTGGATTGTCCCAGCTCTCCAAGTCGAAGCATTATTTCCGGATCGTTTACAATGACATAAGCGGCAATTCCCGGTATTACTACTATAAATGGAATAATAAGTTTTAAGAAACCCGCAAGTGCAATTCCTTTTTGGGCTTCTTTTAAAGATTTTGCTGCCAACGTTCTTTGGATGATGTACTGATTGAAACCCCAGTAATATAAATTGGCTACCCATAGTCCACCAACTAATACCCAAATTCCCGGAAGGTTTTGGTATTCAGGGTTCGATTTGTCCAATATCATGTGAAATTTATCAGGAGCAGCATCTATCAAATGGCTAAAGCCTTTCATGACGCCACCGCCATCAGACACGACGTTAAGAGCCAGGTATGTGGTTATCAAACCTCCTAAAATCAGAAATACAACTTGTACCACATCCGTCCAGGCCACAGCAGAGAGCCCGCCGTATAATGAATAAGTAGCTGCAAAAAGTGCTAAACCTAATACTCCGTAGATCATCGGTATTCCCAATGTTGTTTCCAGTGCCAGAGAACCTAAATACAGAACAGAAGAAAGGTTGACGAATATGTAAAGCGCAATCCAAAAAACAGCAAGAATTGTTTTCAGTTGCGTTCCATAACGCGCTTCAACGAATTCAGGAATGGTATAAAGTCCTTTATTTATAAATACAGGTAAAAAATATTTACCTACAATCAAAAGGGTAATAGCCGCCATCCACTCATAAGAAGCAATGGATAAGCCCACGGCAAATCCCGATCCCGACATTCCAATGAATTGTTCAGCTGAAATATTTGCTGCAATCAATGAAGCACCAATTGCCCACCAGGGTAGAGACTTCCCGGCAAGAAAATAATCTTCGGCACTTTTATCATGCCCCTTTTTATCTCGTGAAACCCATAGCCCTATTGTAATTATTAAAACACCGTAGGCTGCAAAAACAATAATATCTAAAGTTGAAAAATTCATAGACTTAGATTAGGCCAAATTTATATGCACAAGTAAATTTCCTTAAAGCGTTTGCTTTCAAACTTGCGTCCGGAAAATTAGAATGATTTGGTGAATTAGGAAAATACTCGGGTTCCAGACAAATAGAATGATGTTTTTTGAATAGTACAGCACCTTCTTCTAGAAAATCATTCGCTGTATATACTTGAAGCCCGGGTGAATTTGTTGATAATCGCATAACGCGACCTGATCCCTTATGCTCTAAAACAGCTTGATTTTCATCTCCATTTAAAGCCCAGCAATTATCATAAGCCCCATTTACTAACTTGGCGTTCTTAAAATCAAAATCTGTATTTGATACCGGAATCAATTTTCCCGTGGCTATTCCTCCACCATCCACCTCCACATATTCATCTGAATTAATTTTTAAAGAATGACTGTTGATATTTAGATTGTCGTTGCCTGATAAATTAAAATAAGAATGGTGTGTAGGATTGAAAATGCTATCCTGATCAGAAATCCCATTAATCTCAATCTCAAGCATTTCAGGAAATACCTTGAAAAAGACATCAACTTTCAGATTTCCCGGGTAGCCTTCAGTTCCATCCTTGCTGAAATGCGACATGTGTATTTCAACATGAGAAGCTTTTTGATTCACCGATTCAATTTTCCATAAAACCTTATTGAATCCATTATTTCCGCCATGCAAATGATGTTTTCCGGCGTTTTGACTTAATTGAATGTCATTCTCATTCAACTGAAAAAAACCATTTTCGATTCTATTGGCTGATCTCCCAATCGCGGCACCTATGTAGTATTTATCCTCAATATATTGTTCAAGACTGTTATAAGACAAAACAATATTCTCAAGCATACCATTTTTATCCGGAATATGGATGTCTGTAATGATTGCGCCATAATTGATAATGGCAACATGGATTTTTTCCGGAAAATCTATTGAAATCTTTTCAACTGACTGTCTTTGAAATACACCGAATTCAGAGCGCTTTAATATAGGCTTTTGCACATCGCTATTTGATTGCTCATTCAATGGTTAATTGAATAGAGTCCTTTTTCAAGTTCTTGGATTCTACAGCAATATTTGCTTTGCCGGTTTTGAAGTCACTACTAATTATAATCATGGCTTTACCATAAAATAACTTGACTTTATTGTCTCCGAAAGAATCAAAAGATTGAGGATCACCATTTCCGGCTCCTGCAATTTTGACCGGGCCGCTTATCGAAATAGTCAATTCATCATTGGCCAAAGGATGGGGAATACCATTTTTATCGAATGCTTCAACTAAAATATAGGACAAATCTTGACCGTCTGCTTTGATCGTTTTTCTGTCTGCACTTAGCTTTAGTTTATAGGCATCGCCGGCTGTCACAACTTTAGCTTCAGATGATTTCTGGCCATTTTTAAATGAAACAGCTCTTATTTCACCCTTTTCGTAGTTTACTCCTTTCCACATTAAACGAAAACGCTCGGTTGAATTTTCTGAATCCGGATCCTTACATTTTTTACCTTGCGATTTCCCGTTCACAAATAACTCTGCACATTCAGCATTTGTATAAACAAACACTGGTGTTGTTTCGCCTTCTCTTCCCTCCCAATTCCAATGTGGTAAAATATGGGTATGGTCTATTTCAGGACGCCAATAAGATCTATATAAATAAAAACGATCCTTTGGAATACCTACCAAATCAACGATCCCGAAATAGGAACTTCTGGAAGCTTCATTATCTGTAAAACCCAGTTCCTTGACATATTTATTATTGTAAGGTGTAGGTTCGCCCAGATAGTCAAAGCCGGTCCAAACAAATTCTCCTGCTACATAAGGCTCATCTTGCTGCCACATGAAATCATCATCGCCTATTTCAGCCCAATAAGGCGCATTGAGATCATAAGAACTTACTTGCAGGGATTTAGTGAAATTGGTTTTATCCTCAGGAAGAGGGAATTCGTAAAAGCCTCTGGTGCTTAAAGTTGAAGCCGATTCACTAATTATAACCGATTTATTTGGCTCTAATTTTCTTGCTAATCTGTATCTTCTATTATAATTCCAAGAGTGCACATCATACAAATCAAAATGCCTCAACTTGGCGCTCTCCATCGCATCATTCACTAATGTTGTTGGTCGGCTTGGATCGTATTTATTTACCAAATTCAACATTGTATGCAAGCGGTAAAAACCATTATCTAAATTCCACTGAACATCACCTACTTCGTTTCCTACACTCCAAAGGAATACACTAGGATGATTCCTGTCGCGCATTACAAAATTTCGAATATTTCTTTCTGCAAATTCTTCAAAATTGGTAGTGTCAAGTATATCCGCTTTGGCATCGTATTTATCGAATACTTCATTGAAAAATAGAAGACCCATTTCATCGCACATTTGTAATAGTTCAGGCGCAGCAACATTATGTGAATTCCGGATGGCATTAACACCCATATCTTTCATGATTTGCAATTGACGCTCCATGGCTCTGGAGTTAAATGCCACACCCAGCGGTCCAAAGTCACTATGAAGATTCACGCCTTTAAATTGAATGCGTTTATCATTTAAATAAAAGCCATCATCAGCGGTGAAGCGCATACTTCGTATACCAAAGCGCTCATTTACCTTATCGAGCAATGTATTTCCATTGAGCACTCTAATTTCTATGCTGTATAAATTTGGGTTTTCAAGATCCCAGAGCTCGGGCTGCAAAACCTGCATATTGAATTCCATCAATTTCGATCCATTAGAACTGATTTCTCCAGACATGGTATCTTTTAATACTTCCTTTCCGGCAGGATTTTTTACTATGCATTCCAATAAAATATTTTGAAACTCTGAGCTTTCATTGGCAATTCGAGTGCTAATTCTCAGGTCGGCATAATTGGCTTTGATAATGGGTGTAGTTATATAGGTTGACCAGATTTCAGCATGTACCGGGTTTAAAACATGCATTTGAACCTTGCGGTAAATTCCACCGCCGGGATACCATCGACTGTCGTGATTCACAGTATTGGCATATACAGCCAGGGTATTTTTTGCGCCGTAATTAATAAAATCAGTGATATCTACATAGAATGAGTTATAGCCATAATCCCATTTGCCTGCCAATTTTCCATTGATATAGATTTCCGGAAAGGCCATCACTCCATCAAATATGAGAATGACCTTTTTGCCTCCATATGTTTTTGGTATTTCTAATGAGCGACGGTACCAGCCCTCCCCTTTCCAGGGTAATTTACCTGTGTTACCATCTCCATCGATTATAAAAGGTCCTGCAATTGCCCAGTCGTGTGGAATATTTACTTTTTCCCAATTTGAATCATCAAATTCCGGATTTTCAGCATTTGCAGGATTAGTTTTGGAAAATTTCCAACCTGTTTGTAGTGTTTCGACGATTCTTTCCTGAGAAAATATCTGTTCAGTAAAAAGTAAAAAGAAAAAGATCAGTGTTAATATTTTCCTGATCATTATTTCAATGATTCTCGGTAGAATTTCATACCCTCATTTGCCTTCTTATCAGTGTCGAATAATGTAGCATTATCCCAGTGGGATCCTTGCCCCCATTGTGTGCTGCAAGTAGTGGAAACCCATGCCGGCTCCCAATAAACGATGCCGTCTGCACCTGCTTCAAAGACTTCTTTTTCTAACTCGAGCAAGTATTCCAATTGACCTTCAGGAGAAATTTCAATTCCCGGAACAGCTGCATCAATCCCCAATATATTGCCGGCAGGATCTACATTTCTTGTACTGAATGGGTATGCTGTTTCGACGATCATCAGTTTTTTATCATGCTTATTTAGAAGTGCTCTTAATGCGTTCCCAACATTATCCAATTCATAATCTGACCACAATGGATAATAACTCAAGCCAATCCAGTCAAAATCGGTTACACCATTGTCAACGGCATCGTCAAACCACCAAAGTCCGTTTTCCGGTTGTGCGATGTGCAGCATAACTTCAACATTTTTTCCTGTTTCAGCAGAAATATCTCTAACTGCCTGGATTCCTTTATTCAGCAGTGTTGAGTTTCTGTTCCAGTTTATTGGCCACTGTACAGGCTCACCTGCTTGTAAGATTTCAGGATTGGTTTCATTTCCTACCTGAACGATTTCAGGCAAAAGGTCTTCATCAGATAACTTCTTTAAAGTACTAAAAGTGAAATTGTACAGAGAGTCAGATAGCGCAGGAAGGTTATTTATTACCGGCCTCCACGCCTCCGGAATAGTCTGGCGACCCGGATCGGCCCAATCATCGGAATAGTGAAAGTCAAGTAGCACCTCCATATCCAGTGCTTTTGCTCTACGGATTGATTTCTTCACATCCTCAAAATTTGAATAATTGGTAAACCAAGATGGATCATTCCATAATCTTAAGCGCACCAGATTGCAGCCATTTTCTTTAAATATTTGATAGGGATCTTTTTCATTTCCGTTATGATCAAAATAAACGGCTCCGCAATCTTCCATCTCATTTACGTAGGAAAGATCCGCTCCATAATAAGTTATTTGTATTGTATCATTTGGCACTCCCATCCCGGGGTTAATGGCTGTTGGTTCATCTTCACCACCGCAAGAAAAGATTAGAACCGAACTTAAAAGTGAAACAAAAAGCATTCTTAAAGATGGTCGAAAAAACTTCATTTGGCAGAATTTGATTTAACAAACAGATATCAAATGTAAGAAATACTTTTTTTGATCAGAGTTCACCCTTTTTAAACCCGTATATATTTTGCCCGATAAAATCTTTCGGGAATTTATCATCCCCTTTAAATCCAATTTCAATTGTACCGCTTTCCTCCGGGATATAATTCGTCTTAAAAATATAATCCCAAAGACTCAGGCTGATACCGTAATTGACACCATTCTTCCCTTCAGGAAGTACAGATGCATGGTGGTATAAGTGCATGACCGGATTATTAAAGATATACTTCAATGGTCCCCAGGTGATTTTGACATTAGAATGATTTAAATGTCCAATAGTAATTGCAAAAAAGTGGACGATATAGGCCTGCTGAGGCTCGAAACCGCCAAGAATCATTACACCAAAAGTCTTAAGAGGTTTGTATAAAATATTTTCCATCCAATGATATCTCAAATGAGCAGCAAAACCCATTTCCTTTACGCTATGATGTACTTTATGAAACTTCCATAGGAATGGATATCTGTGAAGCAATACGTGCGTAAACCATTGCACAAAATCAAGGATGATGAAAAAAACCAGCAATTGTAACCATGCCGGCCATTCTGCAATATCAATTATGGCCAGACTTTTCATGGTAATATTTAAATCAGCAAAGGCCAATTCCAAAATTTTGTAAATACCACTTATGACGATTGCAAAAATGAAAAAGTTGAAAAACATGTAAAAGCCATCCAACCAAAAGTCTTTTCGGATAATAGACTGACTTTTTCGCCAAGGAAAAGCAATTTCCAGACCCCATGCAAAAAGCGAAATCACAATTAAACCCCAAAAATAATTGGTGTACCATGGCACTTCGAACAGGATCGACTTCCAGGTCCAATCTACTGTTCCCGAAAATGCATTTATAAATGCGTGAATATATTCTGACATTTCTATATAATTATTTTAGATCTAATCCTCCTTTAAACTCAACTGATTATGATAAGTCCACTCAATCCAGGAGCCATCATAATTTCTTACATTCTTATAATCTAACAATTGTGTTAATACAAAAGTTGTATGTGCGGAGCGAACTCCACTATGGCAATAGACAATTATTGCATCGTTTTTGTTTGGAGCAATTTGACTGTAAAGCGTCTCCAGTTCTTGAGCTGTTTTAAATTTTTTATCTCCATTAAAATTTACTGCTTCCGCCCAATCGATATTTTTACTTGTGGGAATTTTACCGGCATCAAATGCGCCTTTCTTTTTCATATTACCGGAAAATTCATCCATTGACCGTGTATCTAGTATCAAAGTTGTATTTTCAATAGCTAGCACTACATCAGTTTTTGAAGCGTAGTACTTCATAGACCTTTGATTGGGTAATCTAAATTCTGAGGGACTTATTAGAGGCATTTTATTGTTTGTAATACCATTCACTTCTTTCCAAGCAGTCAAGCCGCCATGTAATAATTTTATATTCGTGAAATTGTAGTTTTGAAGAATCCACCAAAGTCTGGCCGCTTCACAAAGACCTTGATCATCGTAAATGACAATTGTATCATCATTTTGAATTCCCAATTTGCTAAACAGCATTTCAATTTGATCCGCGCTCGCCATTATTCCACCATAAGGAAATGAATCATTTGTAATATCCTTTCTGGAAATATTGATTGCTCCTCCTATGTGCTCTTTTTCATATTCTCCTGATGCTCGGAAATCTAAAACTCTGACATGCGGATTATCTAATGATTCTTTTAGCTCAAAAGCCTCGATTAAAGCTGAAAAATGAACACTATCTTCATTTGGCTCAAGGGTCTCAGTAGTCTTGTTGTTTTCCTGATTACACGCAAGACTAAAAATCAGAAATATGATGATATTAATCTTCCAATTCATACCAATCAATATCTGTTAGGTTTTCTCTTCTGCCTTTATTTTTTGGTGGATAATTTGTCACCAAATAATTCACAATAACTGCCTGATTTGGTCCTAAATCCCAGAGATTTTGCGTTTCCTGCATCCATTTGATGGTGGCGTTCCAGCGCTCTTCATTCATTTTATTTTGAATAATCAATTTGGAAGAATGGCATGATGTACAATTATTGACCACAGTCATTAGTCCTTTTGCCTCTACCAAACCCGTTCTCACATGAATTCCATTTTCAATTTTATCGGGATCTTCTTCAGGTATTACTTCAACAACTTCTTTAACGGACTGAAAAGCAGACAAGCTTGGATCATAAGCATAATAGCTGAATATAGCTGTTAAAATTGCCAGCATGCCGAAAATAAAGATCACGAAATAGACGATCTTATTAAGAAGCTTGATGAAATCTTTTTCCTGAAACATTATTTGACCTTAATAGCTATTCTATGGCATGCGTTATTTAGATAGCCTTTCGGGTTCCATCCCGGCACTAACATTGGTTGAGCATTTCCCCTGGAATCTGTTGCTCTTGCCCAAACCTCGTAATAGCCTTTTTTAGGAAATTGAATTTCAGCAGAGAAATTTTGCCAGGCCAGACGGTTCGCCGGACTCTTCAAAGAACATTTATTCCAGGTAGATCCAAAGTCTATGGAATATTCCATTTCTGTCACTTCCAATTCGCCCGCCCAGGCATGTCCTCTTATACTTAGTGATTTTCCTTCATTAATCATGGCACCTGATTTCGGAAAAGTTATTAAGGATTTTACCGGCATCGATTCGATTATGCACATATCTTCTTCTGCTACCTTTTCCCCCGGAGCTACGGGTTCACAAGGCGTTTTATAGGCGTCACCGGTCATTTTGGCTCCATCATGGACCTTATTCCTTATGCTTATTCTGTTTACCCATTTACCGGAAACAGAAGCAGGCCAACCACCTGCAACTAATCTAAGTGGGTAGCCATGAATCAAAGGAATATCTTCTCCATTCATTTGAAAGGCCAAAATGGTCTCATCTTGAAGCGCTTTACTCATTGGGCAACCTCTGGATATAGATTCTTTTCCTTTTGCTTTACTCAAATGCAAGTCTGCTGAGTGGTAACCGATATAAACAGCGTCACTTTTTATACCAACATCATTGAGAATATCTTTCAATCTCACACCGGTCCATTTTGCACAATGTACAGCTCCAATGGTCCATTGATTTCCCTTGGCCGGTGGATCGAATTCGCTTCTTCCGTTTCCGCCACATTCCAAAGTCAATTGATAGCTATGATGAGTAAATTTTGTCTTTAAATCAGCAAGCGTATAGGTTTTGGTTTTTTTAGCAGATTCGCCATCAATAGTTAGAGTCCAATTTTTTGCGTCTATATTCTCCGGTATTAGTCCATTATTTCTAATGAACATATTGGCGTTTGGTGTCACCTCATCATCAAGCAGATGTGCCTGCGCTTCCATATTCCATGGCTTATCATTGAGAATCACCATATCCTTGTTTTTATTGAACATTTCAAAAGGATCGGAATCTTCAAGTGCTAATGGAGTATAGCCTTTTGGCATATAAGCACCGAACACTATATCGGTAGCTAAAAGAGCTGCGAAAGAGCTCAGACTTGCTTTTTTAACAAAATCGCGTCTTCTCAATTTTAATTATTTAATCCCGAGGATTTATAAAACTGCACAAGTTATATTGAAATAAGAAGGGCTTATGTTACAAATGTTACCGAAGGATTTCTTTGTCAATATTATTTTGCATGCTTTTGTTAAGAAGCTAATACTAATACTAAGCATATGAATCAGGATTTCGAATCGAAATTTACAGGCTGGTCCTTTATTATCGCAGCCGTACTATTATGGGGTGGTTGGGCCTTATCATCACATCACATTGGAGAATACATTGTAGCATCAGATTTTGAAGCCATCGGTGAAGACGTATGGTATTGGATCTGGATGTACAGATTTCACATTTTTGGTTGGGTGACTATGGGTATTGCCATGTTTGCTTTTACCACTTTGGTAGCTAAAAAACCATTTCGAGTGGTTATGTTGCCGGGTATCGGTATGGTTGTAGTGGGTACTTTCACACTGGCCATCGCCGCAGCATTTTATTATAATTATGGCGCATGGGGCGTGGGTAAAACTGCCGGAAAGTCTCCCGAAGAAGTTCAGGCCTTTATGGATGGGATAATTTTCACCAATCAGTATGTTACTTGTTTTGTTCGTTTTGGTAGAATATTTTCAGGCGTAGGCTTGGTATTATTAGGCGCAGGATTCTTGAAATGGAATATGCTTCCAAAATGGTTGGGCGCATTTACAGGATTACTTGGACTTGCCGCTATGGGTATCATTCTATTTATTCCTGAATACTATGAATTCTACAAACCATTATTCCACGTTAAAGTACTTTGGTTAATAGCCATGGGAGCAGTGCTTTTGACAAAAGGTATTAACTACGATTCTACATTAAATAATTCCGAAAAGGAAAATTTGAGCGATTTAAGTATTGAAAATTTAAAGAAAGAAGTTGGGGTACTGAGTTAAATTATTCTCTAGTAAATCAAATCTAATAATAGTCCTGGTTCATTGAATCGGGACTTTTTTTGTGCTATTAAAAATACTGTGAATCAATTGTAGAATTCTTTCACAATTAGTTTCATTCTCAGAGCGTGAGCGCTCGCCTAGAATATGTAGTTCTTCGGGGAAGAGACTAGACAATACAGCCTTAATAAAGATTCATTCACGAAGGAGATTTCATCTATTCGCGACAAGCGCCTCGTTCTGAAAAATAAACAACCCAAAAAAATATCCTAATAGAAGTTCCTTTCTCTGAGCGAAGCGAAGAGACTCTACCAAGCCTTCTAATTAATTATAGTTTCTCCCACGAAGGAGATTTCATCTCTTCGCGACAAGCGCTTCGTTATGAAAAAGGAAAAACCGAGACCTCACTCCAGGTTCCCGATAATTATCGGGATCTTGGAGTCTCAAACCTAAATTTGATCTGATCTGAATTGTACATATATTTGTACAATTAATTGTACAAATTATGCTTACTACCACAATATCAGATTTCCGCAAAGACATTAAGCAATATCTTGACAAGGTAACATCCAACTTTGAAACCTTAATTATAAACAGAGGGAAAGATAAGGGGGTAGTGATTATGTCATTAGACGAATATAATTCACTATCAGCAACGCATCATGAGCTATCTTCTAAAACCAATGAGAAACGCTTAGATTCAGCTATTGATAAGATAAAGTCCGGAACTACTTTTAGTAAAAACCTTCTTGAAGAATGAAATTTATTTTTGTCGATGAATCCTGGGAAGATTACCTGTATTGGCAGAAAGTTGATAAGAAAAAGTTAAATCGAATAAATACACTTTTAAAGGATATTGCTCGAAATCCTTTTGATGGAATAGGTAAACTGGAACCACTAAAACACAAATATTCAGGATTTTGGTCAAGACGGATTGATGGCGAACACAGACTAATTTATCAAGTAAAAAATGATGAAATTTTTATTGCTAAATGCAGATTTCATTACGACTAGATTATACCATTCTCATTTTCTCTCTATTTTTATGCTAAATGAAACTGCACTTTTTCAAGTACATAGTTCTAACATTTTTTATTTTTCTCATTTCATGTAGGAATGATGATAATTCTGAACCTGTTTCGGCACCTTGTAATGACCCCTCTAATATAAATTGTCCAAATTATGATCCTTGCTTTGGATTGAATCCAACAACTGCCGAATTCAAAATTTCTGGGGCATTAGCATTTGCAGGGGCATATTCGGATAGCTTTTTAGTTGATACAGCATTTTATGGTGGTCAACTAAAATTTGAAGCCGTAGATCAAGAAGCTGACTATTATAAATGGTATTTAGGTACTGAAATCATAGAAGGGCCTGATGAACATACAGTATTCAGAACAATTAATAATTTATCTAAGGGAATTTATTCTGCAGCACTTTTTCTTCAGAAAAATCCAGATACAGTATGTTTTCCTGCTGATGACGGAATTGATTCTGTTTTTCAATTCTTTACGAAAGTAGATATATGTGATCTAGCTATAGTCAATAAATTCAAAGGTATATATGAATCGATTCCAGAGGATTCAATCATATTGGAAATAATCAATTGGAATGAAGGCAGAAATGAGTTTTGTAGTGAAAGTTCACGTTTGCACATGATAAATTTTGGTGGTAATAATGACACTTTGATGTTATTATTTGATGTGGTAGGATTGGCAAATTCAGCTCTAATTGCGGAAAACCCTCCTTTAGGTGGCCTTGACGGGAGATTAGATGTGGATATTGAAAGGGGAACAGTTACTGCAAATTATAGATTCTATAATGACTCTACCAGGAGGACTTTTCTTGGAAAAATTGTTAAGTAGAGATTCTCGGAATCTTATAATTCTATGAAGATGCAATAGAAGAGTTCTTTCAGATTTAGTTTCTTTCTCTGAGCGTGATCGCTTGCCCCTCTCGTGCTCGTCTTCTAAAATAAATATGAAAATCTGGTCCTCGTCTCATGATGAGGATCCACGATCCGGCAGGCAGACACCAGTCTAAAAAATCCTCCTTACCCCAAAGAGATCCCTACAGGACGCTGCGCTAAACTTGCCGGCCGGTCAGGCGGGCGAGGTCTACAATTTTTTTCTTATTTTGAAACATTAGGGCTAGGTGGGGGCAATTGGAAGATTTGACCTTTCAACTGATATTAATCCTCGACGATTTTTTAGACCGTAAAATTTATTCCTGGTCCGGTGAAAAGATTTAAATTTGTAATGGCAATTGCCAAAAACCTTACCATTGAACATTTCCTTTGTAGTATTCCTTACAATAATACTTTTCATACTCGGAAGAGCGCTGATAAATGTATTCGGGATTTTTAAAACCCTTTTCGACTATTTTCTTAAAGGATTTTTCAACCGCTATTTCCTAATCTGGCCGATTGAAAAAGAGAACAAAGCATATCTGGAAAAATATTTTACCTATTATCGGCGACTCAATGACCGAAACAAAATACTTTTTGAAAAAAGGGTTCATAAATTCATGAAAATGAAAACCTTTGTTGCTCGAGGTGGGCTGAATGAGGTAAGTGAAGATATGAAAACACTGATTGCTGCATCAGCAATTCAAATCACCTTTGGATTTCCAGGTGTCTATTTTGAGCATTTCCAAAAGATCATTGTCTATCCTGACAGCTATTATTCCACGGTGCGACAACAATACCACCAAGGCTCAGTTCACATGAAAGGATATATTATTCTTTCATTAAAAAACTTTCTGGAGGGCTTTATAGTGGAAAATGACGGTATAAATCTAGCAATACATGAAATGGCTCATGCACTTCATTTGGAGAATCGCATCCTCAACAGTGAGTATAATTTTCTCCATTCCAAATGGAAAAATGAGTTTGTAAAAATTTCAAAATCCGAGCGGACAAAAATCAAAAAAGGAGAAAAGACTTTGTTCAGGAAATACGCCGCCACAGACAAGTATGAATTTTTTGCGATTGCATTAGAAAATTTCTTTGAACGACCTAAAGAAGTCCGTAATTATAACCCGAATATTTACAAAGTTATGTGTGGACTTCTCAAGCAAGATCCTATCGAGCTACAGAGATTAAACTAAAATCGAAATTATTTGATTGCCATATTTTCTAACCACAGATCGTAATTGTCATCAATTATACCTTCTTTATATTTCAACATGAATCTTGAGAGTTTCTTTCTTGTTAGATTTTTCAGTTTTTTCTCAAGAATTGCAGCTTCATATTTGTCGGGCTTCTCGGTTGCCCAGATTAATATCCATGGAATTCCCTTTTTTGTTGATTGATTCCGACCATTATTGTGGTAAACTAGTCTGGAAGTGGTGTTTGATGTAATGCCTTTATAAAATTTGTCAATTCGTTTTGAATAGAGGACATAAACCCAATGCATTGGTTAAAATTGAAGAATATTACACCATTATTTAGAATAGTTGTTTGAGTATCTTAATTCGATATGCGAACAGTAGGTATTGGTTAGTAACACGTTCGAGGGGATCAGCTTGCTGCTGACGAAGCAAGCTTGTTAGTACAAGAGTTGTAAATCAAAAAATACCCTAGCGAAGCAAAGACGAAGTACAAATGAATGATTCAAATATTCTGAACATACAAATTGAAGATAAACGAGCTAGCCATGATTCTGACGATGCTGCCGCATGTCAGTACAAGAGAGTATATAGTGGGTAGAAACAAAAATACCCTGACGATTCTTGCGAATGTCAGGGTACCGCTTGCGATGAATTGAGCAAAGCTGCACTTAGCAGAAAGGAAATGAAAAAAGCCCCAAAGTCAAATAAATTTGATTTGGGGCTTCGTCGTTGAGCTTTGCTCAACTTCCTCGTAGCGGGGACTGGACTCGAACCAGTGACCTTCGGGTTATGAGCCCGACGAGCTACCAACTGCTCCACCCCGCGATATAGTTGCAAAGGTATATAGAATTGGTACGCTTTTCCAAGATTGACTATGCTTTATTTTCGATTTCAATTAATATTCCCCTCCGAAAAACCAAGAAAACGTAATAATTGAGGTATTTTTGTAAAAAAATACTCCTTGGCAGAACATAAAGCAGGATTTGTAAACATTATTGGGAAACCCAATGCCGGGAAATCGACACTCATGAATCATTTCTTGGGTGAAAAAATTTCCATCATCACTCCTAAGGCTCAAACAACCCGTCACAGGATTATGGGAATTCTAAATTCTGATGAATTCCAAATCGTTTATTCTGATACTCCGGGAATTATTGATCCGGCCTACCAGCTTCAGAAGAATATGATGAAATTCGTGCAATCTTCGCTTGAAGATGCGGATATCGTTCTCTTTCTGGTAGATATTAGAGACGATCCGGAATCCTACAATTTCCTGGATAAAATAAAAAGACTGGAAATGCCAGTCTATCTTCTTCTTAACAAGATAGATTTAATAGAAAAGGAAAAGCTTGAAGCACAAAAGGAAATTTGGTATAACTCCATCAAAGCAAAGGAGTATTTTGAAATTTCAGCCAAACAAGGTACCAATACTGAGAAATTGCTAACTAAAATTATTGAGCAATTGCCTGAGCATCCGGCCTATTTTGACAAGGAAGAATTTACCGATAAACCTGAGCGATTCTTCGTATCAGAAATAATTCGTGAAAAAATATTCACGCTCTACCAAAAAGAAATTCCATACAGCTGCGAAGTTATCGTAGAGGAATTTTATAATGAAGCCAAAATCCTCCATCTGGGCGTCTCAATCTTAGTAGAAAGAACATCTCAAAGAATCATCATGATTGGTAAAGGTGGATCAATGCTAAAAAAAGTGGGTATTGAAGCGCGTAAAGACCTTGAAGCATTTTTTGGCAAGCAAGTATTTCTTAAGACTTATGTAAAAGTCGAAAAGGACTGGAGAAAAAATAAAAGTAAACTCGAAAGACTCGGTTATAATTAATTATGGGAAATATCGTAGCCATTGTCGGCCGCCCCAATGTGGGGAAATCAACATTATTCAACAGACTCGTAGGGCAAAGAGACGCCATCATGGATGACCAGAGTGGTGTAACACGCGATAATCATTACGGCCAGGCTGAATGGCAAGGAAAGTTCTATTCGGTTATTGATACAGGAGGTTATGTCAAAGGTTCTGAAGATGTATTTGAAGAAGCTATCCGAGAAAAGGTAGAAGTGGCCATTTCGGAAGCAAATGTGGTTTTGTTTATGGTGGATGTCAGAACAGGTATTTCCGGTCTTGACCAGGAGTTCGCCAATGTTTTGAGAAAAAGTGGGAAACCGGTCTTAGTGGTTGCAAACAAAACAGATATGCATGATAAAATTATCCTCTCAGCAGAATTTTATGCTTTAGGATTTCATGATATATTCCCAATTTCCTCTGAAAATGGATTAGGGACAGGCGACCTTTTAGATGAAATTGTAAAACATTTTGAAACTGAAGGTATAGAAGATCCTTATGCTCATCTTCCAAAAATTGCGATCCTTGGAAGACCAAATGCAGGAAAGTCCTCTTTAATGAATTTATTGGTTGGATCAGATAAAAGCATCGTAACAGATATCGCTGGAACTACCAGAGATTCCGTTTTCACCCATTATAATGCATTTGGAAAGGAATTTATACTGACCGATACCGCCGGACTAAGAAGAAAGTCCAGAATGAAAGACAATATTGAGTTCTATAGCAATTTGAGAACCATCAAGGCTATGGAAGATGCGGATGTATGTATTGTCATGGTCGACGCGAGCAGAGGTTTTGAAGCTCAGGATATGAATATCATTGCTCTTGCCCAAAATCACAAAAAAGGAGTTGTCATCTTGGTAAATAAATGGGATCTAGTTAAAAAAGAAACCAATACCGCCAGAGATTGGGAAAGAGAGATAAAAGGAAGATTAGCCGGCATGTCTCATATTCCAATCATTTTCACTTCCATAACTGAAAAAGTTAGGGTAATGAAGGCTATTGAAGTAGCTATTAAGGTATATGAAGATCGTGTGAGTAAAATTCCTACTTCACAATTGAATGAAAAATTATTAGCTGAAATAGAAAAGAATCCACCTCCATCTTATAGAGATAAGCATATCAAAATAAAATATATCACCCAATTAGGTGCTAAAACGCCTGCATTTGGACTATTCTGTAATTTCCCTACACAAATTAAAGACCCTTATAAGCGCTTCATAGAGAATAAATTAAGACAGCATTTTGGGCTTGATGGCGTTCCAATAAGTCTCATATTCAAAAAAAAATAGATATTTGTTCAATTACAACAATGGAATTGCATAATTTTACTACTTAAAAATTACTCTGTTATGAAAAATTTATTATCCCTATTAATTATCGCCGGTATGCTATTCTTCTCAGCTTGTGCAGGTGGAGGTTCATCTGAAGGTGAAGCCGAAAGTGCTGAAGTTGAAGAAACAACAATGGAAGAAGGAACTGATGAAATGATGGAAGAAGCTCCAATGGAGGAAGAAACCATGGAATCAGATTCAACTGAAATGGATGACATGGAAGGCGAAGAAATGGAAGAAGAAGCCCAAGAAGAAACAATGGACTAATCTTCATTCATAAAAAAAATGACCACACCTCCCGCAATTTTGCGGGAAAAGTGTGGTTTTTTTATGCATTTACCTCTAGAACTAAAAAATCATATCCCCCAAAACAGCATTGAGATCATCAATGCTTATTGGAAAAAGCATCCCTTTCATTTGAAGATGAGTAATCATCGTCAAACAAAAAGTGGAGACTATCGCTACATTCCCGAAAACAGAGAACACCTCATAAGTGTAAACAAAAGTCTTAATCAATATCAGTTTCTGTTTACCCTTGTGCATGAAATCGCCCATCAATGGGTGAGAATTTCATATAAACGAAGACAAAGCCCTCATGGAAAGGCTTGGAAAGATATGTTCAAGCAATTGCTGGAACCTTTTCTATTGATGAATATTTTTCCTGATACTATTCAAAAGGAAGTGAAGAGGCATATGGTAAACCCCAAGGCAAGTTCTTCAGCTGATGTAAAGCTTTATCATGCACTCCAGTATGATAAGGAAGGTGTTTTCCTGAAAGATGTAGATGAGGGAATGAAATTTAAAATTGGCAAAAAGTGGTTTGTTAAAGGGCCCAAAAGAAGAACTAGATATTTATGCTATGCGCTTCCCGATAATCGCAAATACACAATTTCCTCGATTGCTACAATTGAACTAGAGAGCTCCAATCCTTCTGGAGATATCTGAGCTTATTTTTTCAAAAAGCTGATTTGGGTGCAAGGTTCTCCAATTACCTATTTGAAGATTCCCACCGAAATTTATAAAACTGTCAATTCCATAATTACTCCACTCATCATAAATAAAATCCCTAAAATTCACAGCTGCTATCCATCCTTCATCCACTTCATCGAACCACTCTTCGTAGTAACAATCATCAGAACCATGAAAATTGAATACATTTTCTCCAATCAGAATAAACTGACTGATTCCCTGCAATAATAAATGATCAATGATATTGCGTTTGAGTTGCATGATATCGTTTTCAATGGCGTCATTCCACTCTCCTATGAATTCGATTATTGCGAAATTTCTATCGTAATCTATAAATAGGATTTTGATATATAATGTCTCTGAACCCATATAATCCCAGGCAGGATCTATATAATATCCATAAATAGTATCCTTATAAAGGTCATAATTATACTCCTTGCCATCAAATGGTGATAATGGGTCAAAAGAGGAGTCATACAGCGACAGCCAACGATAATGTGGTTCTATATTATGCATTAAACTTCTCCAGAACTTTTCTTACGGAGCCGTTTTCGGCTAGTAATTCTTTTGCTTCTTCTTCGCTCACATTCAGCGCATTCATGATCATCTTTCTTCCTCTTTCCAATAGCTTGTTATTTGCTAACTGCATATCGATCATTTTGTTCCCTTTGATTCTTCCCAAACCGATCATGGCTCCGGTGCTGATCATATTCAAAACCATTTTCTGGGCTGTTCCTGATTTCATTCTGGTAGAACCAGTCACTACTTCGGGACCGACAGGAACTTCAATGGGAAAATCTGAATATTTCGCTATTTCCGAACCCGGATTACAGGTTATACATCCTGTGGTAATTCCATTTTTCTGAGCTTCATCAAGACCTCCTAAAACGTATGGCGTTCTTCCTGATGCAGCAATTCCTATCAGAACATCTAAAGTGGAAATTTTATACACTGATAAATCCTTCCATGCTTGTGACCTATCATCTTCGGCAAATTCTACAGCTTTTCGAATAGCAGCATCTCCGCCGGCAATAAGCCCAATCACCAGATCCTCACTTACGCCAAAAGTCGGAGGACATTCTGATGCGTCTAA
The DNA here is from genome assembly GCA_964351965.1 of uncultured Hyphobacterium sp. Lineage (GTDB taxonomy): Bacteria > Bacteroidota > Bacteroidia > Cytophagales > CCMP332 > CCMP332. The sequence continues at coordinate 255,624 of CAYGPM010000001.1, forward strand.
AATCCCCAATCTGCCGCTGGTTCCCGCACCTATATAAAAAATTCTCCCACCGGATTTCATCTTCGGTATAAGGTTTTCTAAAAGCGCTTCGATTTTCGGCAGAACTTTCTCTACCTCCTGAGCCACTTTTTTATCCTCAGTATTGATCATTTCAATAATCTCCCGAGAGGATTTGTTTTCCAAATTATCGTATAAAGAATCTTGTTCTGTAAGGCTCATAGATAAAAAAATAAGGGCCGAAATTGTCTGTCGGTCCTATCGCTAAGTTCAGGATTTAAACCCTAAATGCACAAAAAGGATAAATTTATTTTAAGGATATAAAAGTCTTATGCAATTCTAAAAGTTCCTTAAGAATAGCTTTACTTCCAGAATTATCAATAACAAAATCTGCAAAGGGAATCATATCTTCCTCTTTCATTTGTTTATCCATAATAGACCGAACTGTTTCCTCTGTTCTTTGAGGATCTCTTTTTAAAACACGCTTAATTCTTAAATCAATAGGCGCAGTAACAAGTATAAGTTTATCAAGCTGTTTGTACGACCCTGATTCAATGAGCAAGGCTGCTTCTTTAACGATATAATTTCCTGATTGATTTTTAATCCAATTCTCAAAATCACTACCAACACGAGGGTGTACAAGACTATTAATAGTTTTTGTCTTTTCAGGATCAGAAAAAACCACGGAGCCCAAATAAGCACGATTTAATTCTCCATTATTGGTATAAGCTTGTTCGCCAAAATTTGAAATGATTCCCGCTTTCAGCTTTTCATCATTTGACATGAGCCACTTTGCTCTCGTATCCGCATCGTAAATTCCGACACCCAAGGATGAAAACACTTTGGAAATGATTGACTTACCCGATCCAATACCTCCGGTGATTCCTACCTTTAGCATTATTTGATGATTAAAAGAACGGAATCTTGCGACAAAACAGCTTCTTCGAATACTTCAGGAACATTTTCCAGCTCGACTGATATACTCGAATCCTGAACATTTAGGTTTTCATAATCCACAATAGCAACAATACTATCCAGATTTAAATTTTCAAATTTGCTCTTGCTAACTTTATAGTTCAGCTCAACAGACGAAGGCTCTATTGTTGCTTCATAGTCCGGGAAATTTAGTTTTCTAATGGGTAAACTGATTTTCTTTTCTAGGATCTGCTCCACTTTGAAATAAACATTCACCGACTCCCTGCCCAGACTTATCAAAGGGTTTGATTTGAAATCCAATTCTACTTGTTCATCAAAGTCTTGTGAAATCTGACGATCTGGAAGACTAATTGAGAAATTGTCACGTAGATTTTCCAGAATTGATTTCGGTCCCTGGAGACTCACTGAATCAGGGACGATTCTTATACTGTCGAGTATTCTAAAGCCCTCTTTAAGGTTTAGAGAAGATTCATCGATACTAAGCGAAAGTTTTTTCTCGATTTTTTTGTCAAAGTCCAGGTAGATAGAATCGTTTATGAACTTATTCAGTTTCACCTGTCCTAATTTCTCAGTAATTGAATTTCTGTAATTATTTAGGCTTGTAGAATTCTGATCGTAATTTTCCGGAATCAGGGTCATTGGTTCAAGTCCTATTCCAAATGACCATCTCAAAAGATCCCATCCAAATCCATTTACTTCCATCTTTGCCGACTTGGGCAAATCTTTTACAGGAATAAAATTTTCATCGTCGTAAACGACATTAAGTGGAAAATTAATTACTGTTGTATATGATTTATTCAGAGAATTGAATACCCAGAATATTGCCGCTGTAAGAAAACAAAGAGCAAAAACGCGCCATACGCTCTTGCTCTCTTTTCTAAATGGTCGTAAAAACCAATCACCAAAGTCCTTTAGCTTGCCGGACTCAGCCATTACTTTTCTTCTGAAATTCTTTTTGAGGCATCGAGTGAAAGTGCACTTTTATCCACTTTAAGTTTTGTGTTGGTTCCTACGTCCAGAATTACTTCGTGATCCAGAACTTCAAAAACTTTTCCGTGAATTCCTCCCACTGTCACAACTTGAGATCCTTTTTTAATTTCCTCCTGAAATTTTTTGGCATCTTTTTGCTTTTTCTGCTGCGGCCTGATCATAAAAAAATAGAAGACCAGGATAATCCCGCCAAAAAACAGGAATTGAATAATTCCGGCATTTCCACCACCGGCACTTTGCAAAAATATAAATAGATTATGTGTCATTATGATGGTTGCTCAGCTGTTGGTTTTGGTGATTTTACCATTCCTTTGATCAGTACCTCTGATTGGCTTGGTTGTGTATTAGCAGTAATTGTAACTACTTTATTTTGAACTCCGGATTTTCCTTTAGTATCAAAGCGAACTTTGATTTTTCCTTCAGCACCCGGTGCGATTGGATCTTTAGGCCATTCAGGAACCGTACATCCACAAGAAGCTTTTGCATTTGATATGATCAATGGCGCCTCACCGGAATTGGTAAAAGCAAAAACATGCTCAACAACATCTCCTGATTCTACTTCACCGAAGTTATATTCTGTTTGTGTAAATGAAATTGCCGCCACCTCAACATCTGCCGGGTCTACACTTTCGTCTGCAGTTGCAGGAACTGCAATTAATCTATTTGCTGATATTGAGCTATCGCTGTTCTGTGGTTCGTCACAAGAATAAAAAGACAATGCCAGCGTTGATAACAATATTGCACTTAACTTTCTCATTTCTATCGATTTAATTATGATTCTTTAGTTTTTATTTGATTCATCAGCTGATCCACATCAGCTAAAAGTTTTTCGGCTTTGCTTTTGGCATCGGAAACTACTTTTGCAGACCTGTCTTTTGCTTCAGATTTTCCCATCATCTTTTCTTCCTTGCCTAATTCATCAATTGTTTTACTGAGTTTTTCTCTGTAAAGATCTAATTGATATGTTAACTTTTTACGTGTATTCTCACCGGTATCGGGTGCGAAAAGTACTCCTAGTGCTGTACCTAAACCGGCACCAACCAGAAACGCGAAAAAACCACTACCTCTTGCCATAATATTTTTATTTAATTGTTATCTATTAATCCTCTTCCGGATTTTTTAATTCTTTTACTTTTTGACCAATCCTGCTTTACCTGATCCAAGATACCATTTACAAAGCCTTTACTTTTAGGCGTGCTATACTGCTTGGATAAATCAATGAATTCATTGATTGTTACTTTAACAGGTATACTGGGAAAGTGTTCCAATTCGCAAAAAGCCAGTTTTAAAATGATCTTATCCATCATTGTAACTCTGTCTGATTCCCAGTTTTTAGCCTTTGATGCGATCAATTCCTCATATTCTGCATCATTTTCAATTGTCAAATTAAATAATTTCTCAAAAAAGGATTTATCATCCTCCCAGTTTTTAGCCAATGGAGCAAATGGAAATTTGTCACTTTCCTCCTCAATGGATTTAAGTGTAAACTTCAGCATGCTCTTGACTATGCTCTTATTTTGAAACCATGAAATATCAATCGACTCAAATTGAGCAATCGCTGCAGGATGATTCAAAATCACCTCATTTAAAATCACTTTTGCTATTTCCAGTTCATCTTCAAAACGCAGCTTTGACACTTTGCGTTCGAAATACTTTTTATAAGCTTCATTTTTCTTAAGTCCATCTTTATAAACTGTATCGATAAAATCCTGGTCATCGCCCCAGCTTATTTTCCTTTCTTCACAGGCTTTTTGAAACTCCTTATCCCCTCTGATCAATTCTACGACTTTGTTATTGTAAAATTTCAAACTCTCCTCATCAGGCATAGGAGCCATTGGACGATTTCTCACCGTCTCAATTGCTTCTTTATTAACCATTTCCGATAGTTTGATAAAAAGCAAAAGTGCTTTCAGATATAAATCGTAAATGCTTTCGGTGTGCTTTATTAACTGCTTTTTGTAGGATATTGCATCTTTTTTTGTCTGCTCCTCATAAAAATGTTTTGCATCGTCGAGCGCTGCTACTATGTCTTTATCATCAGAATCAAAATCGTCCCTGTTGAAAAGCCCAATAGCTTCTTTTTGTTTTAGCTTTAACTCATCCTTATCCTGATGCTCAAGAGAGTTTAGATCAGGTGCAAAATACAACTTGATCCTATCGAGGGCCATTTGATGGTTCGCTTTTCTACTAGAGTAAAAGCCATAAGCGAGTTGTAAGGCTTTCGAACGTAAGATTCGCCTGTTAAGCATATGCAAATAAACGAAAAGGAAAGACTATTTTTTCTTCCTTAAAATGTTAGCTTGATTCTACCGACTTCCTCGATCCGCTTTTTGGCAATTGCCAATGCCGCTTTCTGAGTATTTATGCCTTCATCTTCTGATTTTTTCAAAATTGAAAGCGTGGTATCATAAATATTTTCTGCCTTTTCAAAGGTGCTTGCTTTACTGAATCCCATTAATTCAGCGTAAACATTCATCAATCCGCCTGCATTAATTAAAAAGTCCGGCGCATAAATGATTCCCTTTTCTAAGCACATATCTCCGTGTTTTTCTTCTATGGCCAGTTGATTATTGGCAGCACCTGCCACAATCTGACATTTTAGTTTTGATAGAGTTTCATCATTAAGGGTTGCTCCTAATGCACAAGGGGCATAAATATCCATATCCTGATCATAAATGGAATCAGGGTTTACAACAATCAGATTGTGATACTTTTTTGTGACCTCTTCAATCTTATCATCAAAAATATCAGAGATCATAACTGTGGCGCCGTCTTTGATCAAATGATCAATAAGATAGCTCCCAACATGACCGGCTCCTTGTACCAGAACTTTTTTGCCTTCTAAACTATCGTTGCCATATGCCTTTTTTGCACTGGCTTTCATGCCCATATATACACCATAAGCGGTAACGGGCGATGGATCTCCGGCACCGCCAAGGTTTTCTGACAAACCTGTAACATGCTCGGTTTCCATGCCGATATATTCCATATCCTTTTCTCCCATTCCAACATCCTCTGCAGTAATATATTTACCGCCAAGGCTATCTACAAATTTGCCAAACCTGCGTAGTAAGGCCTCATTCTTCATTGTTTTGGAATCGCCAATAATGACAGCCTTTCCGCCACCCAGATTTAAACCTGAAATGGCAGCTTTAAATGTCATTCCTCTGGATAAACGAAGAACATCCACTATTGCATCATTATCATTTTTGTAAGTCCACATTCGGGTGCCTCCAAGAGCCGGTCCGAGTACAGTATTATGAATTCCTATTATGGCTTTTAATCCTGTGTGTGGGTCATTGCAAAAAACCAATTGCTCATGTTCATATTGCGTAATCGCACTAAAAACAGAGAAATCCTCATTTGTTGCCCTTATTGTATCTGACATGGGAATATTCTTAATGTTAATCGTATTTTTGAATTTTAATTGCGCGCTGCAAAATTACCCTATTGAGGTTAAATTAAAAATAATGAGTGCAATTGAACATTCTTTTATTTTATAAGGTTAGTTAAGCTTTGAAAGCACTCCAATATCTCAATAAATATTTGCTCAAATACAGGTTTCGGCTAATTCTCGGGGTCGTATTTGTAATTATATCCAATATTCTGCAGATCATTCCTGCTTCATTGGTGCGACATGCTCTTGATTTAATGAGCGAGAGTTACGATCTATTGCAATTTTTTAAAGGCACCGATCTCAAAACTCCCATCGAAGAAAGCTTCATTTCAAGTGCTTTGCTTTATGGTTTGATTATTCTTTTGATGGTAGTGTTAAGAGGTATTTTTCTCTTTTTCACAAGGCAGACTATTATTGTCGTATCCAGGTTGATTGAATACGATCTCAAAAACGAGATTTACGCTCATTATCAAACCCTGCCTTTGTCTTTTTACAGAAGAAATAATACAGGAGACTTGATGAACAGGATTTCTGATGACGTAAGTAAAGTCAGGATGTATCTGGGCCCTGCAATTATGTACGGATTGAATCTGATTGTTCTGTTTATGATTTGTATTCCTGTAATGCTCAGCATCAATACCCGACTCAGTCTTTATGTATTAGCTCCGCTTCCTATTCTTTCCATTAGTATTTATTTCGTTAATAATCTGATCAATAAAAAATCAGAACTCATTCAGGAAAAACTCTCTGACCTTTCAACATATGTTCAGGAGGCATTTTCAGGGATACGTGTTTTAAAATCATTTGTCAGAGAAAAAGACTCCGTGAATAATTTCACCAAGGAGAGCAATGAATACAAAGCAAAGTCTTTGGATTTAGCTTTTGTAAATGCACTTTTTTTCCCTTTGATCATGGCCTTGATTGGCTTAAGCACAATTTTCACTATTTATATTGGAGGTTTAGAAGTTGCCAGAGGAAGTATTACTGTTGGAAATATCGGAGAGTTTGTAATGTATGTTAACTATCTGGTTTGGCCTGTGACTTCACTTGGTTGGATCAGTTCTATTATTCAGAGAGCCGACGCTTCACAAAGAAGGATTAACCAATTTCTCGATACAAAATCTGAAATCATTTCAGGAGATGATGACACCAAAACAATTACAGGAGACATAGAATTTGAAGACGTTAGCTTTACTTACCCGGATTCGGGAATAAAAGCTTTGAAAAATATTAGTTTCAAAGCAAAATCAGGTGAAACAATTGCTATAGTTGGGCATACCGGTTCAGGTAAATCAACTATTGCCAATCTTCTGACAAGAATGTACGATCCGGTAAGTGGCGAAGTGAAAGTAGATGCCGTGAACATCAAAAAACTTGACCTTACTCACCTAAGAAATCAAATGGGCTATGTGCCTCAGGATGTATTTCTTTTTAGCGATAGTATTTCAAGCAACATTGCATTTGGGTCGGTAGACGAGGATCAAGATTTAATTGAAAAAGCGGCTAAGGATGCTGACTTATTTGATAATATTAAAGATTTTCCACAGGGTTTTGATACAAATTTAGGTGAGAGAGGCATTACGCTTTCTGGAGGACAAAAGCAAAGAACTTCAATTGCCCGAGCATTGATTCGAAAACCTAAAATTCTAATCCTGGATGATTGCTTATCCGCTGTTGATACCAAAACAGAAAATGCCATTCTGGATAGCTTGAGTAAAGTTTCACATGATATAACTACACTTATTATTTCACACAGAGTATCATCTGTTAAATTGGCCAATAAAATTCTCGTTTTGGATGATGGCTATATCGTTGAAGAAGGCAGCCATGAACAATTGATGCAGAAAGACGGTCCTTATAAAGAATTATATAATAAGCAGCTCGAAGGAGAGCAGGTAGAATAAAAAAACCACGCTCGTCCCAATTCAATAAGGAGCAGCGTGGTTTTCAATCTAAAATAAAATCAATTTACTTTAACCACTGATCCAGCCAAGAGAAAAATTCTCTGTGCCATACCAAACCATTTTGTGGTTTTAAAACCCAATGACCTTCATCAGGGAAGTATAGAAACTTACTAGGGATTCCCTTAAGTTGTGCCACTTGAAATGCTTCCATTCCTTGATTTATTGGTACTCTGAAGTCCAAGGCACCGTGAATGACCATCATCGGAGTATTCCAATTTTCTACGTAATGGTGTGGTGAATTTTTAGTGTACTCCTCTTTGTATTCATCTTGCCAGTATGGGCCACCAATATCCCAATTGGCAAAAAACATTTCTTCAGTACTCGCATACCACGATTCCAAATTGAATAATCCGCAATGAGAAATGAATGTTTTAAATCTATCTTCATGGATGCCTGCCAAGAAATAAACAGAATAACCACCATAACTCGCACCTATTGCTCCTAGTCTATTTTCGTCTACATACTCCTCCTTTGCAACATCGTCGATAGTTGCAAGGTAGTCTCTCATAGATTGACCACCCCAATCTCCACTTATTTGTTCATTCCATTCTGTTCCGAATGAAGGTAAGCCTCTTCTATTTGGTGCCACAATGATATAGTCATTGGCAGCCATTAATTGGAAATTCCATCTAAAGGAGAAAAACTGACTTACCGGACTTTGTGGTCCTCCCTGACAGTATAGCAATGCCGGGTATTTCTTGTTTGGATCAAAGTCTGGTGGATAAATTACCCAAGTCAACATGTCCTTGCCATCGCTGGTTTTGACAAATCTCTTTTCAACTTTACCCATCTTAATTTTATCATAAATTTCTTTGTTGGCTTCAGTCAGTGCTTTGTCTTTTCCACTTTTAATCTCCACATTGTACACCTCACTGGCCATTGACATGCTTTGCTTAATGCCTACAAGATTTTTGCCGGCAAGCGCCAAACTCCTGTAATTATGATCTCCATTTGTAATTTGACGAATAGATTCTTTCGAAATTTCGCTCTTACCCAAAGTATTCGGCACCTTGAGCTCAAAGAATTGATAAGTGGCATTTATTGGTGCCATAAAATACATAGTCTTACCGTCATCAGACCAAATGAAATCATCAACAGTTTCGTCCATATTTTTAGTTAATGCCATCTTATTACCAGAGGCAATATCCATGGTATACACTACATTCTGATCCGATTCATAACCATCTCTTGCCATTGAAAGCCAGGCTATTTTTTTCCCATCTTCGGAGAATTTTGGGCTCTTATCATAACCCATCATGCCTTCAGTAAGATTTTTCGTTTTGCCCGAGGCCAAATTGTACTGATATAAATCACTATTGGTACTTACCGCCCAATCCTTGCCAATCAATTTTTTACCGACATACACGATGTTCTGACCATCTGGTGACCAGGTAATTTCATCGGACCCTCCAAATGGTGGTATTGGTGTATCCCATTTTTCTCCTGGCATGATATCAACTATAGTCGAATTGGCAATGCTGTCAGAATATGGAGCAAAGTGAACATGAGAGTATTTCTCATCCTGCCATTGCGTCCAGTGTCGGTACATCAGGTTATCAATGACCATGGCATTTGATTTTGGCACATCCGGATATCTCTCAACCAGTGTCTTATCCAGCTTTACTTCCTTAGAAAAGGAGATATGTTTCATATCCGGTGCATAGGCAAAATTTGAGATAGCCTCATCAAAAAAGGTTAATTGCTTTTCTGCACTACCGTCGGGATTAACTTCATACACCTGTCCGGATTTCATAAATGCCAGCTTTTTCCCATCAGGTCGCCAAAGTGCATTGGAAATACTTTGATCTCCACCATCAATAATTTTAAGTCTTTTGCCGGTTGCAAAGTCATATTTATAGATTACTGTTTTGCCTTTGTCGGTTGCCAAATCGTATGACCTGGAGCTGTAAATCATAGATTTTTGATCCGGAGAAATTTCCACTCCGTAAATTCTATCCATTTCCCATAGGAGTTCGGGGCTTAGCCTTTCTTGAGCAAAAGCAATTGATATAAATAGTAGTACTAATAAAGTCAGGTTTAGTTTTCTCATGATTAGTGCGATTTGAATTCTAAATAGTATTCGGAAAAATAAATGAATTGGGTGAATTTACATAGCTTGAATAAGACCTGAATTTGAATTCTCAGTCTATGAAGTAAACGCTTTTATTCTTTAAATTTAAAATATCATTGTTTACCCTTTCAAAATTTTTTCCATCCTCTGAATAAAAGCTGGTAAATGCCTGCAGAGAATAACTATAAAGGTTGATTAGATAAACATCGCCAGCTTTGCTAAAACCTGGATAATCTCTAGGAAGATTTGGGAAGTTGTTGATTTCACTTTCTGGCAAAAAAGTCTGTTTTATATCCCAATTGATCCCGTTTAAATCACTTTTTCCCAAATAAGCATTTATTTTAGCAGCGTCCCTAAAGGTGCCTAATGCTGTTATTCCGGCCTCATCCACTATGAAATGGCAATTGAACATTGTCTCTATATTTGAATTAAGATTTCTTTTGACTGAAATACTGTCTTCAAAACCAACACTTCCTATTTCGGAGACATAAAGGAATTGGTTTCCAGGATAATATACTTTCTCATTTAAATCATAATACGTAGGATAATATCCGAAATCATCATTGGCGGTCCAGATTTCACAATCCGAAGATTTCAGATGCATATTATTGTTACCAAAAATTAGAAAATAGTCATTCACAAATTCTATTTCATAAAACTGTGAATCAAATTCCTTTTTTATCCAGTTTTCACCAAAATCTTTGGTATAATACAGGTTATAAGCTCCTTCAACTAAAACTAAAATATTATTTTCCCAAATCGCATCTTCAAAATTTGAAACGGGAGCGTTTTTATACTCAAAAGAATTTTTGAAACCATCTTCTGTATAAAATATACTTGGATTCTGTGAATCGGAATTTCTCAAGTAAATAATATATCCATTCCTTTCGACTATACTGCGCCCAATTCCGAAACCATTATTCCAATATTCCCATTTAGATAGATCAATAGACCAGGCTAACGATTTTTTTCCTGAAGGGCTAAAGGCATCAGCAACAAAGAAAGGGCTGTTTTCAGGTGGTGGATTTAATTCCTCATCAATTGGAGGCTGTACAACAATAGGAGGTTCAACATTATTATCCCTACAAGCCATTATGAGTAAAAAAATCAAAAATAAATTTAAGCTATTTTTCATGGTAATTTTAGAACCCCTTCTAATCCATGAATATAGTCACTTAGCCCAGAAATTTCCATATGATCAAGAGTAGTGCTTAGCTCGTAACCTTCAACTTTTGCAGAATACACAAAATTCTCTTGTATAATCTCAATTTTTACTAATTCTGAATTTCGAACTAAGAAAGAGAGGCGTTCAGAACGGTTGCTTATATTTCGAAAACTGCCTGATTCCAGATTACCATTGATTCTTAGGCTATGTAATTGAATCAAACTTTTCACTGTATCTTTTGGAATATCAAATACAGATTGTATTTGATTTTCAGAGTAATAATTAAGTATTGCGGAATTCACCGGCGCCAAAATGTGCATAGAGGTTGGCTGATTGATAAACTCCTTCATTTCGGAGTAATCTATCCAATTTTTATACTCACTATAGTCCTCTTCAAGTTCAAGAATTTTATAAGGCTGAAGAGGTCCAAAAATATTTGGAATTACAACAAGTGATTTTTCACCTAAATTTTGAGTGCTGAAGCCGATATTTTCATTTCCATAATGAATTTGATTAAATTTTAATATATCATATAGTTTCTCTCCTCCGTTTATTGAAATACCTAGATCATTCTGAACTGAAAAAAAATCGCTTTCAAAATATACGCTATAATTGAATACCTCCATGTTACTAATTGAAGGTGAATTAGGAAAGTCATTTATATCGTAAACATTATAAAATCCGCTGACCGGAGGAAAAGTTGTGCTAACATTATAAGATCTTAGATTAGAGTTAAGACGATTTAATAGTAGGGAAAGGTCAAACTCTGATAACTCTGAAAGTGAAGAAACACCCACTGAATCCAAATATTCTTCGAATGCATTATTGTTTGGAGCCAATACAACCTTTTTTGGCTCAAAATCTTTCCAAGCTTCAGTTAAGTTTAAAAGTTCGTTGAATGTACTTAAATCTGAACGTTCTGAAACTAGATTAAAGAATTCAATATTATCTATTTCTGGTTCGGCATCAGAAGAACGACATGAAATAACTCCCAGGCAGGAGATAATAAAAAATATGTGATAATACTTTTTAATCATTGATTTTTAAAAGTTCGCCTTTTTCAATTTATCAAAAACATCTGCTGACCTTTCTATTTGGCATACTCTTCAATTTTAAAGAATATAATGCAAATGCCCATCAAAATTCATCCAATTCGATTTTGAACGTTTTAGCGAATTTCTTGTTTAAATCTTATCGAATTTACAGTTTTGTATTCATGACTAATCTAAAAAGATATTTTTTCTCCATTTTATTCAGCGCAATAATTCTATTTGTGCAGGGAGGATTCTATCTTTTACATGAGCACTCCTTAGAAGTTTTAAGTCATCAATGTGCACATGATGGTGAGCACGATCAAACTTATGATGAACTCTGTAGTATTTGTGAAATTCATGCTACCATTCAATATGATATCGCTTCGCCGCTAATTTTTGAAGCACCGGCTTTTGTAAATAGCGTACATTCTTTTGACTTAGTTCAAGAATCATTAAACCCCTACTTTGAATTAAACAACCGCGGACCACCTTCCATTTCCTAATCCGCTTTATTTCTAGCCTTTATTAAAGGCGATTTTCAAATTTATTCCATTTTGTCATGCTTAGACATAAGGCCTTATTGGTCTTGATGCTATTGTATTCACATTGCCTGTATGCGCAGACTTTGACTTTGGAAGGGCAGGTTCTGTCCTCGAATGGCGAAGCTTTGCCCGGAGCACTGCTACATCTTCATGAACCCGACATAAATATTGTGAGTGATGAAGAAGGCCGGTTTAAGTTTAGCCGCTTAAAACCCGGATTCTATCATTTACATGTCAATTTTATAGGCTATCAGGAGCAGATTTTGGATTTAGATCTCAATTCGAATCAAAATCTATCTATCAAGCTCAAAGAGGCCTATAAGGAATTGGACGAAGTAGTAGTAGAGTCTAGTTTTATGAACAGCGATGTGGCTGTTTCATCACAGAGCATACAAAATGTCAATAAGGAAAGTCTCATCAAATCAGGAGGGGGCTCATTTGTTAATTCTCTCGAGGAAATTCCGGGTATTTCTGCAATCAATACAGGTGTAGGCATTGCCAAACCTGTAATAAGAGGGATGAGTTTCAACCGTGTTTTGGTAAATGATAATGGAATAAAGCAGGAAGGTCAACAATGGGGTTCGGATCACGGACTGGAAATCGATCAATTCAATGTTGGAAGAGTGGAAATCGTAAAAGGACCGGCTACCTTAATGTATGGCTCAGATGCATTAGGTGGAGCAATCAATATTTTGCCTAATAAAATACCCTCATCGGGTGAGGTAAATGGCGAAGTAAGAGGCCTTTTTCGTAGCAATAATGCAGCTTATGGAACATCATTCATGGTAGAAGGAGCTAAAAAGTCAATCTATGCAAGAGCTCGTTTTTCAACATTGGATTTTGCAGACTATAGAGTACCGGCCTCTGAATTTACGTACAATACCTACCGTCTTAACATTGTCAATGAAAGACTAAAAAATACGGCGGGCAGAGAACGAAATTCCGCCTTAACGCTTGGTCTTAGAAAATCCTGGGGATCGGCAAATATTAGCTATACCCGTTTTGATCAGAAGGCAGGACTATTCGCAGGTGCAGTGGGTATTCCAAGGTCTTATGATCTCAATGATGATGGCGACATTCGAAACATTGATTTGCCACGACAACAAACTACACATGACAAGATCGTTTTGAATTCACTCGTCAAGCTTGGAAATAACTGGCTTGAAACTCAGATTGGATATCAAAATAATGATCGTGAGGAGCATACACTTCCACATGCTCATGGAGTAGGTCCCGTACCAGAGGGAGAACTAGCATTAAATCTCACCTTACAGACCTTTACGTTTAATTCAAGGCTGCGAAGGAGAGTAAACGATAAAACAAAAGATGTTTATGGTATTTCGACTCAATATCAATTAAATGATGAGTCTGGCTATGAACATTTGTTATCGCCATTTAATGCAAGTCAAACTGGTATCTATGCCATGCGCCAATATTCTGTTTCGCCCTCATTTATTTTGAGCGGTGGAATTCGACTTGACTATGGAGAAATAAAGATAGAAGAGTTTTATTCTCCTGTTTGGATCAATGCGGAAAGCATAGATTATTACAGCCAAAGAAATCCTGAAATTGACAAAACCTTTTTTAACTATTCAGCATCGGCCGGTTTTTCTTGGTTTCCAGATCCTGACCTAAACCTGAAAGTTAATCTGGGAAGAAGTTTTAGAATTCCGACGGCTGCAGAGTTATCGATCAATGGGGTTCATCATGGGACTTTTCGTCATGAATTAGGAAATAAGGATCTGAATTCTGAAATAGGATATCAAGCTGATTTGGGCATAGTTTATAATAAAAAAACAGTTCAACTCAGTCTAAGTCCTTATTTGAATTATTTCAGAGACTATATCTATCTCAGTCCGACAAGTAGCTTTGGCTATACCGATCAGACGGGGAATTTGGTATTACTTCCCGAGGCAGGTCAGACTTTTCAGTATAAGCAGAATAACGCATTTATATCTGGATTTGAAGTACTGGCCGACTATCATTTCGTAAGCCACTGGCATTTGGAACTCGGAGCTGAATATGTGTATAAATACAATTTGGATACTGAATTACCACTGCCTTTTACTCCACCACCTTCAATTCATCTGGGCATGGATTACGATTGGAAATGGCAAAAAACAAGCTTTTCAATTGGTGGAAACGTGAAGAATTACTTTGATCAAAATAATGTGGATAGAAATGAATTGACTACACCTGGTTATCAACTATTTGGACTTTCTGCTAATATCAATCGAAAAATTGGTAAAAGTTCGATTAGTTTTTATGTACAGGTGCGCAATCTTCTTGACACTAAATACTTTAATCACCTGAGTCGGTACAGATTGTTAAATCTACCGGAGCAGGGCAGAGACATAATTTTAAACTTATTAATCAATTTTTAAATCAATAAAAATGAAAAATTTAATTAAAACATTCTTGTTCGCGGCAATGACCGTGTTTTTAATGACAGCTTGTGGCGATGATGATGCAGAACCACAGGATACATCGATTCCGGTAATTTCAGATGTGCATGTAGGAAACCACGATCATGGTGGTAAAATTGGAAGTGGTGATGATGAAAAAGTGATCGCTGGTGAAGAAGGCGAAGTACACTTCAAATTAATGGACGATAGAGAATTGGGAAGCTGGAAAGTTGATATTCACGATGCTTTTGATGGCCATGGTCACGGAAAAATTATGGCAAGTTATTCAGTCATTCTATCCGGAAATACGAGCGGTACTATGCAGGAAATAGAAGTTGATCTGGAAGAAATTCCAGCTGATGCTACTGCTGGTGAGTATCATTGCATCATTAATGCAACGGATGCTGCTGGTAATAGTGCAGAGTTTTCTGAAGTCATATTTGTATTATCAAATGGTACAGAACCGGAATTAAGTATTGTGAGTCCGGATCTTGAAAATACAGAGCATATGGATAAAGGTATGAGCTTTACGATGGAAGGAACCTTAATTGATGACGCCGGTATTAAAAGCTTCGAAATCTATATGGAAGAAGAAGGAGACCACGAGGGTCACGATCACGGTAAAGTTGGTGATGAAGCCATAATACTTTTTGATAAAGACGATTTCGAAGATGGTGTTACCACATTTGATTTAATGAATGCTGGTCAGATGACAATACCAAGTGACATGGAAGATGGCAATTACTATATGAAGTTTGTATCAGAAGACAGCGATGGAAATACAATGATTGAAAAATTTGAAATTCATATTGAATAATCTAATCAATAGATATTTACATATAATAATATAGATATGTTGTTCATGAAGAAAAAGCGTTGTTTATAAAAAAAAGCCCGGTGAATTCCGGGCTTTCAATAAAAGAGCTCGTATTTAAATAAATCAAATCATGGCCTGCAGTAGTCAACTATAAATTTTCCATTAACACTAGAATTGGTATTAAATTCTTCATCATTGGCAATTAAACTTCCTTCAACTACTCCTGCCTCAGTATCTATCCTTGTGATTAACATAGAACCACTCGTAGTACCAACCTGACTGACACTATTCACAGCAGTGGAATCATAAAAATAGAATGCTGCATCTCCAAAACTACCTGCATCTGCGAATGCATAAACTCCTGTTTCTAAAAGTTCCTTATCAGTTTCTATAAAGATTCCTAAATACCTCTCGCCAATTAAAGATAAATTAGATATGCCATTGTTTGTCTTGGCACAAATATTGGTATCTGGCTCCGACCTAATTGTGAGAATATGTAAATTATTGCCGGGATTAATTCCACCATTAATTGAAACTAGAGCTCCACTTTTGAATATCCAACTTTGTCCAAAAACAGTTCCTTGTAAATCTTGATCTTCATAGATTGAACTGGCAGGAACCGGATTAGGGGAAGAATCATCATCTCCACAAGCTGTCAGAAGCAAAGTAATTGATAAAAAAAGGTATGATATTAATTTACACATGAATCGTGGTTCTATTAGTTATCATCATAATAGCCTCCAAGATTACCCTGCAGTGTATTATTAGAAGAAACTGAGTCAATAGCAAAATCACCTGCCCCTTGTTTAATAACTACACCATATTCGGCATTCGATATGATGCTAGAGTTCGTCACATTCACATTACGAGCAGAAATTGATTCCACAACCAATCCGGCACCAAAAGGGCTATTAAAAAAGCTTCTACCACTGTTACTGCCTGCATCACTGATATTTACATAATCCATGTTGGCATTTCCTTCAATTTTCACCCCTTTCCAATATCCCGCACTTGCAATGGCTCCTTTAATAGTAATTGGCTGATTGCTCGTTCCTATGGCATCAAAACTATTTCCAATTCTGATTGACTTATCTGTTCTCATTTCAATTTTTACACCCGGCATTAAAGTCCAATCATTCCAATACATATCTGCATCCACCTGGTAAAAATTATTTCCGCCTAAATCATTCCAAGTGGTCGAAAAATTAGTAGTACCTCCGCTTGTTTCAAATAATTTCACCGCCACAGTTCCCGGAGTCTGATCATCAAATGTATTGTCGGCCATTATATTTCCTGCGGTTTGAAAAGGCATCTGAATATAGGCCAGAGAATTGTTTGTGAAAGTGCAGTTTTCTAAAATACTAATTCCACTATTCGCATAAATGGCAGTTCCCAAATGATTATCAAAAACACAATTTCTAAAAACAGAACTTAAACCGGCTGACCGAATAAATACTGCCGCTTGCTCAGGTGCTGCAGGAAGAGGAGATAAACCTAAGTTTTCTATTGTGCAATTTTCCATTATTATACCGGCTGTTGTTGCTATTCCGCTTCCTCGATTTAAAAAACCTTCATCAACGGAGCCAATTACCAAATCTCTGAAGTAGAATGAATATTCCGTAATATTTATATAAGCTTCTTTTTCAAGAAGGATTGTCCCATCGAGAATTTGCGAATTCGATCCTGAACTTGATGGTTGAATTACAAGGCTATCCAATATTATCACTGTGAGACCACCAAGCGACTTTTGTATATTCTGACGAATCAGATCTTTATAGAATAATTCCAGCCTCGCCCCAACTTGGTCATTTGCTGTAATAAAAGAATTTATAAAAGAGCCATTATCCATTCTAGCAGTATTGATATTACTCTCAAAATTCAAGGTGGTATTACTAGACAAACCAAAAAAATCTTTTGATAGAATTAATCCATAGCCAATACTACTGCTACTATAAAAATTTGTAACTCCAAATGAACCTGAAGATATGTACAAATTTGCTGCATCATTCGGATCTGAAGTGAAAGAAGCATTTCCTCCTTTAATTATCTTGAGAACCGGGGCATCGATTGAACCGGCAAGTTGCACTCCTTTGAATCCATCTTGTTGGGCGGTCAAATATATATCACCGGTATTTCCCATATTATCACCGGATCTCAAGGTTCCTTGAATATCCAGTCCACCTTGCGGTCCAAACATTAAGGTAGTACCTGGCTCAACAGGTATATTTTCACCTGAAGCGATTGTCAATACTGTATTAATCAAATAATCGCCAACTACTTCATCAGACAAACCATCAAGATTTTTGAATCCTTCTCCATTTAAATCTGAAATACTGTTAATCTCCAATATTCCACTTACAGTAAAACCTGCATTAGCTGTTGAAATTCTTCCGTTTTTAGTGATCTGCAGTAAAAAATTATAGGTGCCTATTCGCTCAACTGTAAAAGAGGTGGTCACAGCATTGCTCTCGAAACCAGCGCTGATAAGGTCGTTTTCCTGCATACCTGATGGAAGTCCATTTACTCTCCATTCAACTGATGCCCCACTAATACCCTGTGCTGAAGATGCATCAAGGGTTACGGTTGTACCTGGACTATAAACTGAATCAACAGTTACTATAGCTTGAAAGGGTTCAAGCTGCTCCTCATCATCACCACATGAACTGAGAATGAAGAGAAAGAAGGAGAAGTAGGAAAATAGTTTTAAGAATCTCATAATGTCATATTTAATATATGAACATATACAATTCTTTCCGTTCCTTCTATTTAGATGTGGCTTTCTTTATAAACGACCATATTTCTTTATGAACGACGAGTTTGCTTTACTTTTTTCTTTTGGCAGCCTTCAAAGCATTATCTAATATGTACTCAATCTGACCATTGGTACTCCTAAATTCATCTGCCGCCCACTTCTCCAGAGCCTTGAATGTTTCAGGATCCAGTCTTAACACGAATGGTTTCTTTTTAGCCATGTGGTGCTTGCATCAATTTTGTCATCACTCTTTCCAACTCTTCGGGATTTGTGGTGCTTAGAAATAGTGTTTTACCCTCTTTTAACTTCAGTTCAAGACCTTTGTTTCCTTTGGTAATTAAGGCCTTTTTCTTTTGAAATAACCTTCTTCTAAAGCCCCAACCACCTGCATAAAAAATGGGATTTATTTTCTTTACAGTCCAGGATTCAATATCGGAGACCGGTACTTCCTGCCATTTGAAATTAAAAGGATACATTTTGTAACGCAACTTACCTTCTCGAATTTCAAACTCAAGTTTCATGCTGAGCATCATTATGAAAACCATTATTAAGATCAACAAGACAATTACTTGAACATAATAAGGTAAATCAGAATCCATTTGCCCCGAACTTAGCATCATGGCATAACCACCAATAAACGGAACAAATCCCGCTAATATAAACAGCCATATAAATATGGCTCCTAATTTGCTTTCTTCTTTATAAAAGGCCTGCATGATTATTGATATAATGATCCGGAATTTACCACAGGACTTACATCTTTATCTGCACAAAGCACAACCATCAGATTGCTGACCATGGCAGCCTTTTTATCTTCATCCAAATGGATTATCTCTTTTTTACTCAATTCTTCCAAGGCTCTTTCCACCATGCCAACTGCGCCTTCTACAATTTTTAATCTGGCAGCAACAATTGCCGTGGCCTGCTGCCTACGCAGCATTGCCCCTGCTATTTCTGAAGCATAAGCCAAATAACCAATTCTCGCTTCGATGACATGTATTCCGGCAATTTCTAAACGTTCTTTAAGTTCATCTTCTAATGCATGATTTACTTCCTCTAAGCCCGAGCGCAATGTAATTTCCTTTTCTTCATCATCGAAATTATCATAAGGATAAGATCCCGCTAGTTTTCGCACTGCTGCATCGGATTGTACACGAACGAAATTGGCGTAATCATCTACTTCAAAAGCAGCCTTAAAAGTTTCCTTAACTTGCCATACTAGGATAATACTGATCATTATTGGATTACCAAGTTGATCGTTGACTTTCACCTTCTCTGAATCGAAATTTCTTGCTCGAAGCGAGATTTTCTTTTTGATATAAAATGGATTGACCCAAAAAAATCCATTGGCTTTTACGGTTCCTTTATAATCACCGAAAAGTATAAGCACCTTAGATTCATTTGGATTCACGATCATAAAACCAATTGTAAGAAATAAGCCAAGCACAATAGGAGCTAACATCCATGGAGTTTTAAAAAGGATAAGCCCAAATATTGGCCCAAGTGTCAGAATGACACAAATCAAGGCCATAGGATAGCCTGAAACAGGTTTTGTTATTCTTTCCGTCATTTTATTATAATTTATAATGATATTATTTTGATATTAAATATATATCGTTTTACGGAGATAAAAAAACAATGGTTACAAAATGATATTACCTACCATTCAAATTCATTAATCTTCGTTCCAGTAAACAATTTTTTAATCATTCGGCAACCTTCGCATTTTTACCTTGTCTTTCCCATGAATTAGCAACCGAAATTGAAACCGAGCCAGCATAGCGTACATCTGTATTTGGTAGATCAATGCATAGAAGGAGATCGCAAGGCTCAGTTCGAGTTATATAAGTTGTATTCAAATGCCATGTATAATATTTGCAGACGTATGATGGGAAATGAAGAGGAAGCCAAAGACATCCTTCAGGATGCATTTGTTTCAGCATTTACCAAACTCAACACATTTAACCGAGAGTCCACTTTCGGTGCATGGCTCAAGAGAATCGTGATTAATCACTGCCTCAATGCTCTCAATAAGAAGAAATTGTATTTCGAGGAAATCAACGATAAGGCCGAAAATCAGCTTGCAGAAGATTATCATGACAGTGATTATGCGAAAATTGGTGCCGGAAAGATTCTAAATGCAATCGATCGAATTAGTGCAGGTTGCAAAACAGTATTGAATCTTTATCTCTTCGAGGGATATGATCATAAGGAAATAGCAGGAATATTGGATATCACTGAGTCAACCTCAAAAGCACAATACTCCAAGGCTAAAAAGAAAATCAGACACTTAATTGAATCCGAAGAATTATGAAGGATGAATTAAAAAAGTATGTCGATAATAATCGCGAAGGCTTTGATATTGAACAAGAAGATCTCGACGGTCTTTGGCTCAATATTTCTGCAAGAGTAGATAAGGAAAATAGAAAAGATCTTTTCTGGAGAAGAGATGTCTGGAGAATAGCAGCAATTATGCTTGTGTTTTTTGGAATGGCTTGGCTATTCGTGGTGCGTCCAATTAGTGAGAACAAAAGCCGGCTAAGCGAAATGTATTCCTTTTCGCCGGAATTGGCAGAAGCAGAAGGGTATTATTCCAGCATGATCGATGCGAGAATGCAGCAAATCAATAATTATCGGGACCAAATTGATCCTCAAATTTTCGAAGACTTGGATGCATTGGATCAAGCAATGAAAGAGCTTGAAGGCGATCTCAAGGATAATATTGATAATGAAGAAGTCATTAATGCCATGATCGTGAATTACAGGATCAAACTGGAAATACTTGAAAAAATTCAATTTGAGCTAGAGCAAGAAGAAAATGAAAAGATTGAGTCATAAAATATCAATCATTGCCATCCTGATAAGCATAGCTTATTCCGGAATTGCAAGGCCGAGCGAAGACGTTGAGCTCTCAAAGCGCTATGTCCGATCTTTTAAGGTATCGCCTAATGTTCAGGTAGACCTCAGTAATAAATACGGAGATATTATTGTGAATACCTGGGATAAGGATTCGGTTAGTTTCAATATTAAAATCACAGCATTTGGAAAAAATGATGAATCTGTCGATAAGCTGATCGAACGCGTGAGCTTTGACCATACGAACAGTGGAAAATTCCTAAAATTCGAAACCATCTTTGATCGCCAATCCGGTTCATTTAAGGAGTTCTGGAATAGTTTAGGTGATTATTCAAAAGTCCTGATCAACAAAAACAATTTGAACATTGATTATGAAATATTTATCCCTAAAAAATCGAATATGTATCTGGAAAATAAATTTGGGGACATTTATATCAATGAATACGCCGGAAGATCAAAAATTCTTTTGTCGCAAGGAGATATTAAAATTAGTAATCAGAGCGGGCAATTAAATCTGGACTTGAAATTTGGAAATGCCAGTATCCAAAGCACAAGTTTGGCTTATCTCAATTTACAAATTGCCGAAGTAACTATAGCTAAAGCCGGAAAATTAGACATTAGTTCATCCTCCTCTACAGTAAATATTCATGAGGTGGATAGGTTGAAAATTGATTCGCGAAACGATAAATACTATTTGCGAAATGTAGGTTCATTAAGTGGCGAAGCTACGTTTAGCAATGTCAATATCAGTAATTTGAAAGAGGAGATCATGGCCAATGCCAACTATTCAGATCTCAATATTGAATCCTTTGCCAAAGAAGGTAAAATTATAAATCTGAATACGAAATCCACAGATATAAAGATTTGGGTAGATTCTGAAAATGCCTATGATCTGGATTTGATCGCAAAAGAAGATAGACTCGAAATCCCGCTTGAGTGGAAATCTTTAAAATCTTACTACACCGATTCTAAAAACAAATATTTAAGAATTTCCGGACAGATAAAAACTGAAAATCCGGCACAAATACATATAGACAATCAAGGAGGTTCATTAAGCATATTTGAAAAGTAGAAAACATGAAATACACAATTTTTCTAATCGTACTTATTATCATTTCATTGGGCAATGAAAGCTTTGCTCAGAATATTGAAAGCCAGGCCGGGATTAGACTGGGCGGAACCACAGCTCTGACATATAGAAAAATGTTTTCCAATCTGGAGGCATTTGAAGTTATGATGAGCGGAAGAGAACGTGGCTTACAAATCACAGGGCTTTATGAAAAACATAAACCAATGGCCATGAGTTTGGGAGAAAATTTTTACGGCTATTACGGATTTGGCGCTCATTTGGGATATGTGCAATCTGAGCCGGTAATACTAAGAAGCGATTCCAGTGGTCAATTTCAATATCAGATTATTGACATACGAAGAAAGACTTTTTTCACAATGGGATTAGACGCAATCGTCGGCGTTGAATATCATATTTATTCAATTCCTATGGCCATTGCTGTGGACTTTAAGCCTGCAGTAGAACTAATTGGCATGCGATATCTACGATCCAGGGTTTTTGATTTTGGGGTTTCAGCTAAATACATCTTTTAACAAATTAAGAAAATGAAAAAGTACATCACATTATTTATTGCTTTAAGTATTGGAGTTTCATTAATGGCTCAGGATGAAGAAATGCAAACACTATTTGGAAACGGCAGATTAAGTGGAGCCTTTGGTGCATTCGATATGAAAGTTAGCCCGGTAAGAGATAATATCAATCTGATATTAGGAGGTCAGGCCGCAGTTATTTTTAATGAACACGCCTATGTAGGAGTTGCCGGTTACGGACTATCCACAAGAGAAAAATTCAATGGCCTGGATGCCAGGCTGCCTGAAACTGATCCAAATCGCGATATTAGGATGGATTTATCCGGTTTCGGATACGGCGGAATTCTCTTGGGTTATACAGTTAGTCCCAACAGTTTAGTTCATATTGATTTCCCGGTTTTAATTGGGGCTGGAGGTGTTGATCTAACCGATGATAATATCACCATTAGTAATAACGATTTCACCTTGAAACCCAGCATTGAAAGTTCAGCATTTTTTGTTGCCGAACCGGGTTTAAATATCGAAATCAATATGGCGAGATTCTTCAAAATGGGTATTGGCGGAGGTTATCGCTATATCTATGGTACAGATCTTGTAAACCTTTCCGACTCGGATCTATCAGGTTGGACAGCCAATGTATCCTTAAAATTTGGAAAGTTTGATTAGTTTAAGATAATAAGCATGGATTAGTAGAATTCATGCTTATTATCTTATTTTGTGCTGTAATTAGGTCCAAATCATTTTAATGAGCTATCGTAAACCAGCTTATCAGTTATTCATACTGATCTCTATTTTCCTATTAATAATATCATGTTCTCAGGAACAAAAGAAAAATACTGTTGCTGAGAAAACTGAGGAGGTAATACCTGAACCAATACCTGAGCCGAAATACCTTTATGGTATCCAAATAGATTCTTTCGAGGTAAAGAAAGATAAAGTAAAGCGGCATCAGAATTTATCTGAGATTCTCAATCCTAGAAATGTTGATTATAAAACCATCGATCAGCTGGCCAGGAAGTCAAAAAAGATATTTGATGTACGAAAAATAAAGACGGGCAACTCTTATACGCTTCTTTGTGAAAAAGATTCAAATGCATCTGCAAAATTCATGATCTATGAGAAAAACCCAATAGAATACGTGGTTTTCGATCTTAGAGATTCACTAAACATTTACCAAGCCAGCAAACCTGTTGATACAATCAGGCAAAGTCTTACCGGAGTTATTTACAATTCACTTTACATGACCATTTTGGAAAATGAAGGAAATATCCAATTGGTAAATGCTCTATCTGAAATGTATGCTTGGCAAATAGATTTCTTTCGAATTCAGAAAAACGACAAATTCAAAGTGATTTACGATGAATTATTTGTGGATGGAGAATCTGTTGGTCTTCATAAAATTCTCGCAGCGCAATTCGAACATTTCGGAGATGAATTTAGCGCCTATTATTTCCATCAGGATGCTGAGCATGACTATTTTGATGATAATGGTGAAAGTTTAAGAAAAGCTTTTCTCAAAGCGCCTTTGAAATATTCAAGGATAAGTTCAAAATACACAATGCGCAGATTTCATCCCGTTCAAAAACGCTATAAATCGCATTTGGGTACTGATTATGCAGCCCCTCAAGGAACTCCAATCTACGCTGTTGGGGATGGTGTAATTGTCGAAGCCAGATACAAAAAGTACAATGGCAATTATGTTAAAATCAGGCATAACAGTGTTTATTCTACACAATATCTCCATATGGTGAATATAAAATCAGGGATAAAACCCGGGAAAACAGTAAGACAAGGAGATGTGATCGGTTATGTAGGAAGCACAGGGCTGGCTACCGGACCGCATTGTTGTTTTAGGTTTTGGAAAAACGGTGCTCAGGTTGAT
Source organism: uncultured Hyphobacterium sp. (assembly GCA_964351965.1). GTDB lineage: Bacteria > Bacteroidota > Bacteroidia > Cytophagales > CCMP332 > CCMP332. Next base: position 280,031 of record CAYGPM010000001.1, read on the forward strand.
CCTTTCCGTGAGAAAATTCCACCTTCCAAACCTGTTGCAGAAGCGAATATGGATGCATTTAAAAAAGTGCAGAAGAAATATAAGAAGCAACTCAATAAACTGGAATACCCAAAAGAAGATATAATAGAATGGGACAGCACCGATGCACGAATAAGCATGCAGTCTTCTTTTAAGCCTTATCTCTGAACCTTAATTTCAAGTGTTCCGAAATTCCCTAGTGTATCGCTGTAATTTCTCAGCTGCAATAAGCCCCGTTTGTTTTCTTCTGTGAGAAAATAAAAAGTTGATGTAGAATTTACCGAATCAATATACTTTGTAACAGGTACGCTATCAATTGCCACCAATGGTCCATCGTTAACCAAAGAGTTAAAATCAGAAGTGTATATACCATCATCAAATCGTGTATTCCTTTTGGTTGTAAATGAAGGTAGCTCGGCTATTAAAGAATTATTTCCTGCATCATCTGAGGGGCTAATCAATGTCCAGTTAAGAATTGAATCTCTATAAATTAAGAAGTCGATTTTTTCAGAATTTTGAACTGCTTCAGCAATAGTATAGACTCTCATATCTTCAATAGAAATGCAATTACCAAAGTTGGTGTTTAGTTGATCTCCAAAAATGCTAGTTACTGTGTCAATTTCCTCAGCAACTTTATACTCATAAGTTGTCTCGCTTAATTGACCTTGATTATCAATTATTCGAAATGAAATTAAAGCCGTATCTCCGGTATTTTCAAGACTGTCGACCACGTAAAAAAAACCAATAAACTGACTGCTAGAATTCTGAAATGTAGTTTCTCCAATTCGGAGGATGGGAAAATTTCTGCTTACATGATCTACCTCAAGTGTATTTATGCCTTCAATTGCGCTTAATGTCAATTGGAAAAAAATACTATCATCCTTTACAAAGTATTCTTGAACCGGGCTTGAGTCCACACGAATATTCGGACCGAGGTACATATCATTTGTGTCGCGGCATGAAACGATCAAGAAAAAAAGAAATATGAGTGCTAATCCTTTATTCATAGTCCAAAATAAAAAAACCCCGAAGATTTCTCTACGGGCTCTTGTTTAATAAGCTATGTTCTGATTATTGAACAAATTTAGCATCGAATTCAATAGATCCATCAGAACCAGAGGCAATTGAGATTACTCTTAATATCCCTCTTGTGCCATTTGATGATTCTGTTAATACAACATCACCTAACTCCAGATTTATTACTCTAGAACCAACAATATTTTCATTTAATACATCTGTTGCATTCGCATCAGAAAAATTTAATGTTGTTCTTGACATTTTTGTACTTCGTCTTACTGACCAAGAATCTACACCATATAAATTAAAATTTCTGGCCTCCTGATCATTCGGCGACCAAATGGAGTTGCCATTAGAGCTCTCAAAATAATAAAAGAAGTCAATTTCACTTGGTTCAACTGTATTTATAACAGTCTGTTTATCAATATTATAAAAAGAAGGAGCAGTACTACCTTGCGCACCAAGCGAAAATGTTACTGAATTTGAAAAAGTAGATCTGCGAACGACGGTGATTTCAAAATCAGTACTTCCAATTATTCCAGCATTATCAATAATTTCCACTTCAAAAGTATAATTCCCAATTTCCATGGGGACAGGAATATCGAATAATGGTAATGAAAAGTTATCAATGTCCGGAACTAACCCATTCTTTGAATTATATACGTTACCATCAAGTTTAAGCGACCAGGAATTCATTGGGTTATCGCCTCTGACTGCAGAAAATGCCAGATTAAAACTCTGTGTTTGTTCAAAAACGTCTCCATCCTTTACTAGAACTAATAAGGTGTCAACCTGAATAAGTTGAACAGTAGGAGAAATTGGAGCAGTACCAATGGGTGTTGAGTTTTCATCATCAGAACATGAAAAAAAGAACAAAGAGAGCAACGAAAAGTGGATAATAAATATTTTTGATATCATAACTGTCAAGCTTGATTATTTATAACGTGAAAACATTAAATAATTTCACAGAATTCAAAAATAAAAAAACCCCAAAGATTTCACTTTGGGGTTCAGCTTTAAATACTTGACTAAGAATTAGTCAATAACTTTAGCATTAAATGTCAAAGTGCCTGATCCATCTGCTGGAACTGAAAGAATTTCTATAATTCCTTTCAATCCTTCTTCTGTTTCAAACAAAATTACATCTGTATTAGTCAGCATAGTGACTTTAGTTCCTGTAACTGATGCAGCTGCTACATCTGCAGGTGTCGCACTATCATATGTCAGAGAAGTCGTTCTATCAAGTTTTGTATCTTTTCTTGTAGTCCAAGTACTTAGACCAAATCCGGCACTTCCGAATAAGTCTGCTGTTAAGGCCTGATTATCTTGAGGACTCCATAGGGTAGCACCGTTAGTCGTTCCAAAATAAAAGAAAAGATCCACGGTTGCACCTCCATCTGGTTTTGCTTCGCTTACAAGCTGGACATCCCCATTACTTGCAGTATAAAAACTTCCAAATGTTGGGTTGGTTTGACCTCCTAACTCTACTCCTGAAAATTCAGTAAATGAAGAAGGAGCTTCAGCTGTAACAACCCAAGATACAGAACCAGTAGCACCACCGTTACTTGTTACTTGGAAAGTATAAGTATAAGAACCAGCAGTAAGAGGAACATCTATTCCAGAAACAGGCACTGTAAATGCATCAGCATCAGGAACATCTAAATCTTGGAAGTTTGTCAATGCCACACCATCTCTAAGAATAGACCAAGTGTCCATGTTTCTGTCGCCTTTAGAAGCAGATACTAAAATACCGAACTGAGAACCCACTGTAAGTGTAACATCACCTGAAACAGAAGAGTCAGTAGCGATAAGGCCTACAGTAGCACCCTTTGGAGCCGGATCTTCTTCGTCATCACCACAAGATGATAAAAATAACATACCTGCAATTGCAAGCATTGATAACATGTAATTCATTAACTTTTTCATATTGATATTTAATTTAATTTTTTTCCTTTTCAAAAAGGGATGCAAATATAAACTTTTTAAGATGTTTTAGCAATTTGGAAATAATTTTAGTGATTAATTATTCTAAAAAGAATCCTCCAAAGGCATTCATCTATTTTGTAAATTTGCCGGCCAAATACATTCAAAAATGCGATATATCAAGCCGATACATTTTCTTATTACAATACTTATTTGTTTCACCCTACCAACAAGCGCACAAAAAAAGAAATTTGATCTCGATAACATTTTTGAAAAGCCGGCCATTACGGTCAAGTCAGTTACTTCCATTAATTGGATGAAAGATGGGAAGAATTACACATCGAAGTCTGATAATCAGATTATCAAATACAATACAAGCACAGGCGAACTCGTAGAAACTATTTTTGATGGGGATAAGCACAACTTAAGGATTAGCGATTATTCATTTAACTATGATGAAAATAAACTGATTCTTCTTACGCATAAAACAAAAATATACAGGCGATCATATACTGCTGAGTACTATATCTACGACATAGAAAAGATGGAATTAAAGGAGTTATCAGAAAAAGGTCCTCAGCAGTATGCTACATTTTCTCCGGATGGCTCCAAAGTGGCTTTTGCACGGGGTAATAATCTGTTTTATAAAGATCTGCTCAGTAATGAGGAAATTCAGATTACAACAAATGGTGAGCGAAATAAAATAATAAACGGAACCACTGATTGGGTTTATGAAGAAGAATTTGCTTTTGTCAAGGCTTTCCAATGGTCTCCAAAAGGCGACAAAATCGCTTATTACCAATTTGATGAGTCTAAGGTTTCGCAATACAATATGCAATTGTGGGATAGCTTATATCCGAGTGATTACCTGTACAAATACCCCAAAGCAGGTGAAAGAAATTCCGAAATTTCAATCCATATCTATCATTTGAAAAACAAGTCCAATGTCAAAGCTAGTTTGGGTGGTTTTACGGATGTATATATTCCAAGAATGCAATGGACTACAAATAATGATCTTCTTTCATTGATCAGAATGGATCGTCTTCAGCAGCAATTTGAAATTGTTCACATAGGCGCAAATAGCGGCATGTCGCAGATTGAATTACTCGAGCGCCATAAGCAGTATTTCGACATCAATTTTTGCGATGACCTTGTTTACCTTGAAAATGGGGAGCAATTTATCTACTCATCTGAACAAAGTGGCTATAAGCATTTCTGGATTTATGATATGGAAAAAAAGAGTTTGGACGCTATTACCAAAGGGAAATGGGAAGCAGACAAACTCGTTGGTATCGATGAAAAATCAAAACTTCTCTATTATACTTCTACAGAAGACAGTCCTTTGGAAAGACACTTATATGTCATTGGCTTTAATGGAAAAGGGAAAAGGAAATTATCGCAAGGAGATGGCTGGCATACAATCGATATGAGTGATGACTGTAAATATTATATCGATAATTATTCAAGTCCAGGCATGCCTCCAAAATACAGCTTATACAATTCATCAGGAAAATTGGTCAAGGTTTTGGAAAATAACTCCGAGGTGAACAAAACCTTGAATGCGATGGAATGGAATCCCAAGGAATTCATTTCCATGACTATTTTTGATTCGGTCGAATTAAATGGTTATATCATCAAACCTTCTGATTTTGATTCCACAAAAAAGTATCCTCTAATGATGTTTTTATATGGCGGACCCGGAAGTCAGAAGGTAAAGAAAGACTGGGATGGAAGCAACAGAGAATTATATCATAAAATGCTGGCCCAAAACGGATATATGATTGCCTGTTTTGATAATCGCGGTACAGGAGGAAGAGGAACAAAATTCAAGAAAATCACCTACAAGGAATTGGGGAAATATGAAACCATGGATCAGGTGGAAGTGGCTAGAAAATTAGGAGAGCGCTCGTATATCGATGAAAATCGTATTGGTATTTGGGGATGGAGTTATGGTGGATTTATGTCTACTTCTTGCCTCTTTAAGGGAAATGACGTTTTTAATTTGGCAATTGCTGTTGCACCTGTGACCAATTGGCGATATTATGATAATGTTTATACCGAAAGATATATGCAAAGACCAAAAGACAATCCGAGTGGATATGATGATAATTCACCGATCAATTTTGCGGATAGTCTAAAAGGTAAATACCTTCTCATTCACGGAACAGCCGATGACAATGTGCATTTTCAGAATGCCGTTGAACTTCAGAAGGAATTGATCAGATTGGGTAAACAATTTGATTCCTTTTACTATCCGGGTAGTAACCATAGAATTTCTACTGGTGGAGCAACCATTCACATTCACACATTAATGCGCGATTTTATTTTCAACAACCTTTAAATAACTCAATGAAAAACTTACTCTTATTATTCGTTATTAGTCTATTTATTCTTTCATGCGAAAGCGGCGAACAAGCAAATTCTAGCAAAAACCTAAAACCTGTTGCAGATTCATTGCTTAAAGAAGTCATGAATATTCACGATGAAATTATGCCGCAAACTCTGGTTTTAGAAAAACTTAAAAAGAAAATTGCATCCAGACTAGATTCTGTGGAAATAGATTCTGTTACAGGTTTAGCTTACGAAAATACTTTTAATTCTATCGATACTGCCATTATCGGTATGCGTAACTGGATGTACAATTTTGAAAGACCAGCAGACAGTATTAGTATGGAAGATGTAGTGAAATATTATCAATCACAGATTGACATCATGGAAAAGGTCAAACAACAAACCTTTGAAATATTACCTCAAGCTGAAGCAAAACTTTCGGAACTCGACAGTCTTTAAACATTTCTTAAAATATCTGTTATATGAATATGAAAAGCATATTATCGCTTGCGATACTTTTATCTCTGCTCGCCTGTAATCAAAACAAAAAGCTCCCGATTATGGGACCGAAGCAGTTTGAGGTGAGGGTTATTGATGGAGAAGAAGTGACAGATACCATTTATACAACTATCCCGAATTTTCATTTTACCAATCAGGATGGGGAGACTTATACTCAGGGAGATCTTGAGGGCAAAATTTATGTCGCTGATTTCTTCTTTACGACTTGTCCGAGTATTTGCCCTATTATGAAAACGCAAATGCTACGTATTCATGAGAAATATCTTGGAAATGATAATATTCATATTGTATCCCACAGTATTGATCCTACACACGATACAGTTGAAGTATTAAAAGATTATGCAGAGCGACTTGACATCGATACTAAATACTGGACTTTCCTTACAGGAGATATGGATTCTATATTCAAAGTAGCTCAGGAAGGTTATTTGGTTTCGGCAATGGTTGATTCACTTGCTCCGGGTGGTTTGCTCCACAGTGGCGCTTTTATTTTAGTCGATAAAGAAAAAAGAATCCGTGGCTATTATGACGGCACAATTGAAGAAGATGTCAATAAATTAATGACAGATATGGACATTCTGATATCGGAGTATGAAGGTTCCTAATAAAATACATTCCCTAATTCTTGTCGCATCCGCGATTTCACTTTTACTTATTTCCTTTCCCTCATGCCAGGATCAAAAGGAAATCATATTCAAAAAGAATATGTCTATTGGAAAGCAGATATACAATCAACGTTGTCAGCATTGCCATGGCGACAAAGGGCAAGGCCTTGGCAAACTTTATCCCCCACTCGATTCATCGGATTACCTTGTTGAGAACAGATATCTTTTAGCCTGCATTATCAGAAATGGACAATCAGGTCCGATCGTTGTGAATGGAATAAACTATAATCAGATTATGCCAGCTAATCCTGATTTATTGGAAGATGAAATCGCCCATATCAGTACCTACATTTTAAATGCCTGGTCGAATGATGAAGGCTTGGTAGAAAAAGATGAAGTAATTGATGCACTTCAGAAGTGTGAGGATTAATCAAAATACGACCTCAACATTCACTTCTTCCGATCCTCTTTTTACCAATACGCGTGTTGTATCACCTTTTTTGAACATCGATAATGCGTTCATATAGGCCATCATATCTGTAACTTCATTTTCACCCATACGAATCACTACATCACCTTTTAAGAGTCCCGCTTTAGCAGCAGGTCGATCATCAGTAATACCATCAATACGCATTCCTTTTCCGCTAAATGTATAATCAGGAACTACACCCAGTGTAACGGAGAATCTTGGAGCTTGCTGATTATCACTTTCTTTGGTCTTAGTGAACTCTAATTTTTGATCATTTACCGCAGTAATGATATTCATCAAATAGGCATAAACCTCGTACATACCATCGTAATTGATCTTGTCGAAATCGTCGCTTGGTTTATGATAATCTGAATGCGCACCTGTAAATAAATGTAATACGGGAATGTCCTCGAGGTAAAAAGACGTATGATCTGAAGGTCCTACGCCATCCGGCTTTTCAACAATATTAAGCGTTTCAGTCATCGACTTTGAATCCACTAGTGAATCCCATATCGGTGCGGTACCGATACCAAATACAGTTAATGTGTTCGAGGAATCCAGGCGGCCAACCATATCCATATTGACCATATAATTGATTTCATCTAATTCGATCGTTGGCTCATCGGTGAAATGCGCTGAACCTAAAAGCCCTTTCTCTTCACCGGAAAAAGCGATAAAAAGGAAATTTTGTTTCAGGTTTTTGGATTGCTGAATATTTCTTGCCAATTCCATAAGAATTGCAGTTCCGCTGGCATTATCATCTGCGCCATTGTGAATTTCTTCTTCATCTCCACGGAACAATGAACCTTCATCACCCATTCCAAGGTGATCGTAATGCGCTCCGATTACAACTGTGTATGGCGCTTTCTTGTCGATAAATCCAATTACATTTTTTCCTTTTTTAAATTCATCCTCCATTTCAACCTTAATGCTAATGGAATCACCATTTTTTAACTCGATTGAATCAGAATAGAATAATACAGGAATATCCAATCTTTCCATTTTTCTGGCATAATTCCTTCGCGGATCATTGGCCAATTCTCCCGGATTATGAAAAATTACTGCTGCAGCACCATTTTCCTTAGCCGTTCTAACTCTGTTTCTTAAATCGTGATAGGCTTTGTATTTAGAATGTGGGTGTATTCCATCCGGGGAGGAAACATCAATTAGAAAAACCTTTCCTTCGGCTTTCTTAATTTTTTTATACTCATCAAGTCCTAATTCTTCAGCCCGAATTCCAAATCCTGCAATGACCAATTCTGAACGTACTTCACCATTTCCCGAGAAATTCATTACAAAATATTGCTTGTCTTTTATAAGAGTTTCTCCATTTACAGAGAAGCTGTTTTCACCAAACGTTTTTCCACTTAAGAATTCAAATTCCTGAAAATAACCCGATGTTCCTTTGGCCTCCAGACCCATTGTTTTAAATTCTTCTGCGATGTAGTCTGCCGCAAGCGTTTCGCCTTCAGTACCTGTTTCTCTTCCCATTAATTCATCGGAAGCCAAATACTCAATATGTCTTTGGAAATTAGATTTTATACGCTTTGGATTATCGGATGAATTACATGCAATAAAAAGAACGAGAGAAAAAAGGGCTATATAGTTTTTCATAATAATTAGTCTATCCAGTCGGCAAGAAATACATTAGTATCGCGGCCTCCGCCATTGTTTCGGTTTGATGAAAACACCAATTGCTTACCATCAAATGAAAACATCGCGAAAGCATCAAAAACAGGATCAAATGTGATTTGCTCTACATTCTCTCCATTAAGATCGGTCATAAACAAATTGAACTGTCGGCCTGATTCTGATTTGTGATTCGAAGCAAAGATGATCTTTTCTCCACTTGGATGGAAAAATGGTGCCCAGTTGGCTTTTCCGAGATTGGTGATCTGCTTCATGTCTGTTCCATCAATATTGCAGGTGAATATTTCCAGATTAGTCGGCTGCACAAATCCTCTTTTCAAAAGTGATTTATACGTTTTGGCATCTTCTTCTGCTATTGGTCTTGAAGCACGGAAAACTAATTTTTTGCTATCAGGAGAGAAAAACGCTCCGCCGTCATAACCGAGCTCATCGGTCACCTGAAATAAATCCGTCCCATCAATATTCATTGTCCAAAGCTCTAGATCTCCTGATCTTGTAGACGTAAAAACGATTTTGGTTCCATCGGGGGAAATAGTTGCCTCTGCATCATAACCCGGTTTGTTTGTTAATTGCTCAACAATATTTCCATCAAGGTCCGACTTGAAAATATCATAAGAATCGTAAATCGGCCAAACGTATTTGCCTTCCATAAATGGTGGCGCCTCAGGGCATGAATCTCCACCCAGGTGAGTTGATCCATATAAAATGTGCTCGCCATCGGGATAGAAATAAGAACAGGTTGTTCTTCCTAATCCTGTACTCAACATCGGCGGTTTATTTTCAGCTCCTTCTGATGCATTCATCATAAATATCTGATCGCATGATACGCCCCATTCACCATAATTACTTTGGAAGACTAATTTCTCATTGTCAAAGCTGAAATAGGCTTCAGCATTGTCACCACCAAAAGTCAGCTGACGTAAATTTTTAAAATGTGTTTCCTCCGGATATGATAAATCAACAGAAGCGGTGCTGTCATTGATTATTTCTGAATTTTCCTCTTGTTGTTCGGTCTTCTGCTCAGAGCATGCAGTGATAATAAAAAGGGCAAGTATAAGGTTGATTAATTTCATCGTTAATTTTTAGAAGGCGCAAAAATATAAAATCAATTGATGCAAAATAAACTCTGCTATTAATGAATGGTTTCTATTTTTACATAATGAATTTTCAAACCATGAAATACCTCCTTAAAAAGCTCTCCCTGATACTTATGCTTGCTTCTCTAATTATTTCTTGCTCGGAAAAAAAATCGCGGATTGAGTCATCCGGGGATAGATATGAAGTACCTTTTAAAAATCAGGGTGAATTAATCTTTATCTCTGCTGAAGGCGATACCATTCGAAAAATGGAATTGGAAATAGCGGATACAGAAGAAAAAAGAACTCAGGGATTAATGTATCGCGGTACAATGAGTGATACTCAGACCATGCTTTTTGTCTTTGATGAAGAAGAACCCAGGAGTTTCTGGATGAAAAATACCTATATCTCACTCGACATTATTTTCGCCGATGCCGAGGGTAATATCGTCACTATTCAAAAAAACACCCGCCCTTATTCGGAAGACCCGGTTCTTTCTTATGATCCTGCTCTATATGTAATAGAAGTTGTTGCCGGTTTTTCTGATCTCTATGGATTGGAAAAAGGAGATCGATTTGTGTGGAGAAGAAATTGAAAATTCAAAGTGGAGAGATTAAAATTGCCCTATACTCGAATTCCACAGCATTTATAATTAAGGCTATTCACGCATTTATTGCGGGATATCTATTATCCCAAAATCTAACAAAAGGCTTTTCTTATTCTGAGTGAAATCGCATGTACTTAAAAGATGTAATCTTCTTTAGGGAAGAAACTCCCTTAAGGATGCCAATTGTTGTCTCTTCCCCTAAGTACTTCGTATTCGCGACAGGCACTTCACTCGGAGAATGAAAATTATAAGAAAATGAAATTTCGGATTTCGGATTTCGGATTTCGGATTTCTTAATCAAAAAAAAGCCCAGCTGCTTGTTAACAACCGGGCTCTCAATATTGTGGATAAATAATTCCTTACTTCGAAACTACTTCTTGAGGAATGATAGACACTATAGACTTTTTCTTAAGTCCTGATATTTTAAACTCTACCATGCCATCAGTTAAAGCAAATAATGTATGATCTCTTCCTAATCCTACATTTTTACCCGGATGGTGTTTTGTACCTCTTTGACGTACAATAATATTTCCTGCAACAGCAGCCTGTCCACCGTATATTTTTGTGCCGAGTCGTTTACTTTCCGAATCTCTTCCGTTTCTAGTACTTCCGGCTCCTTTTTTATGTGCCATGGTTTATATTATTTAATGTTTTCGATTAATATCTGTGTGAAATCCTGTCTATGACCGTTTTTCTTTTTGTATCCTTTTCTTCTTTTCTTCTTGAAGACGATTACTTTATCTCCTTGAACATGCTCAAGAATTTTAGCAGAAACTTTAGCTCCTTTGACAGTAGGTGCCCCGACAGTAACTTTTCCGTTATCGTCAATCAACATTACTTTATCAAATTCAACTTTAGCGCCTTCTTTACCTTCTAATAAAGGGGCAAAAATCTTCTGGTCTTTCTCAACCTTGAATTGCTTACCGGAGATATCAACAATTGCGTACATTAGGTGTCTTTTTTCAAAAATGGAGTGCAAAGATAATCCTATACTTATTAATTCACAAGCGTCTGTAATTATTTATACCCAATGTGGAAATGTGGATAATTTATAACTGGCTTATACACATTGTATTCACCGAAGTTTAAATTTAATTAACATTTGTATCTTTCTGTTTATCTGTCGATTAAGGTAGTTATCCACAATTTAGTATGTGGAAAAGTTGTTTAAAGTTTTTTTGCTTTATTATCTTTGACTTATGTCGAGCTTTTACAATATTTGTAAGCACCTGATTAAAAAATCAAGCACAATTTACTGAGGATTCACTAGGTAGGGTATCTGAAACACGAAACCAAGCCGAAGAGACCTTTTTTTTTTAATTTTTAACCGACAACCTAAACGCCAAAATGGAAAAGCACGAAGAACTCATTCTAACTGAAGACACAAAACGTTTTGTATTATTTCCTATCAGATATCACGATATCTGGGAAATGTATAAAAAGGAAGAGGCAAGTTTTTGGACGGCTGAGGAAATCGATCTAAACCAGGATCTCGTAGACTGGAATAACCTAAACGACGGCGAAAGACACTTCCTGTCTCATGTACTTGCATTCTTTGCAGCCAGCGATGGTATTGTAAATGAGAATCTTGCAGAACACTTTCTACATGAAGTACAGTTTCCTGAAGCAAAATGCTTTTACGGTTTCCAAATCATGATGGAGAATATCCATTCCGAAACTTACTCCTTATTAATAGATACCTATATTAAAGATCCTAAAGAAAAAGATCACCTTCTTAATGCGATTGAAACAGTACCTGCCGTTAAGAAAAAAGCTGACTGGGCTTTGCGATGGATCGACAATGGTGATTTCAAAGAAAGACTTATTGCTTTTGCAGCTGTAGAAGGAATTTTCTTCTCAGGTAGCTTTTGCTCTATCTTCTGGATGAAGAAAAGAGGATTAATGCCCGGGTTGAGCTTTTCAAATGAATTGATCTCAAGAGATGAAGGGTTGCACTGCGACTTTGCCTGCCTTCTTTACAACAATTATATAGAGCATAAAATGCCGGAGGAGAAAGTAAGACAGATCATCCTCGATGCTGTAGAAATAGAAAAAGAATTTATTACAGATTCACTGCCTGTGGATTTGATCGGAATGAACTCCAAGTTGATGAAACAATATATAGAGTTTGTTGCCGATAGATTGCTATCCGAACTGAATTGCGAGAAAGAATTCAATTCTAAAAATCCTTTTGATTTTATGGAGATGATCTCGCTTCAGGGTAAAACCAACTTCTTTGAAAAAAGAGTTGCCGAATATCAGAAAGCCGGTGTTATGAATAATGACAAAAAAGGCTTTGACTTCACTATGGACGAAGATTTTTGAGAAAACTATTTAAGAAAAAAAGAACATGTTAGTAATCAAAAGAGACGGAAGACGAGAGTCTGTCCGATTCGACAAAATCACCACCCGAATTGAAAAACTTTGCAATGGTCTTGATATGGACTACATCAAGCCTATCGAGATTGCTAAAAAAGTTATCGATGGTTTGTATGATGGTGTAACCACTGAACAACTGGACAGACTTGCTGCTGAAACATCGGCCTCCTTAACAGTAAGACATCCGGATTACGCTAAACTAGCGGCCAGAATCGAAGTGTCTAATCTTCATAAAAGAACGTCTTCTTCATTTTCAAATACAATGAAGAGAATGTATTCTTATGTAGACCCCAAAACAGGAGACAACGCGCCTCTTCTTTCTAAAGAAACCTATAAGATAATCAAAGACAATGCAGCCAAGCTGGATGCGGCCATTGATTATGAGAGAGATTTTACTTATGATTTTTTTGGATTTAAAACTCTGGAAAAATCTTACCTATTGAAACTTGACGGAGTGATTGTGGAGAGACCACAACATATGCTTATGAGAGTTTCTGTTGGTATCCACGGCGAGGATCTGGATGCTGCTATCGAAACCTATAATTTGTTATCGGAGAAATGGTTTACCCATGCTACTCCGACCCTGTTTAATGCAGGAACTCCAAAACCGCAATTGTCGAGCTGTTTCCTTCTTACAATGAAGGATGACAGCATTGATGGTATTTATGATACATTAAAGCAATGTGCCAAAATATCTCAGTCTGCAGGTGGTATTGGTTTGAGCATACACAATGTAAGAGCTAAAGGTTCTTATATAAGAGGAACAAATGGTACTTCTAATGGAATTGTACCAATGCTTAGAAACTTTGACATGACAGCACGTTATGTTGATCAAGGCGGTGGTAAGAGAAAAGGAAGTTTTGCTATCTACCTTGAGCCATGGCATTCTGATGTATTCGAATTCCTGGAGTTGAAGAAAAATCACGGTAAAGAAGAAATGAGAGCAAGAGATTTATTCTATGCGCTTTGGGTTCCGGATTTATTCATGAAAAGAGTTCAGGATGACGATGTATGGTCATTATTCGATCCAAATGAAGCTCCGGGATTGGCCGATTCGTATGGAGAAGAATTCGAGAAACTATTTGAAAAATACGAGCGCGAAGGAAAATACAGAAAACAGATAAGAGCTCAGGAATTGTGGTTCGCCATTTTAGAATCTCAAACTGAGACAGGTACTCCTTATATGCTTTTCAAAGACGCGGCGAATAAAAAATCAAATCAGAAGAATTTAGGAACTATTCGTTCTTCAAATCTTTGTACTGAAATTATCGAGTACACTGCTCCTGATGAGGTGGCGGTTTGTAATTTGGCTTCTATTGCTCTTCCAAAATACATCAAGGAAGATGGCACTTTCGATCACGACAAACTCTATGAGGTCGTTTATACCGTAACTAAAAACCTTAACAAGGTAATAGATGTAAACTATTATCCTGTTGAAGAAGCAAGAAATTCTAATATGCGCCACAGACCGATTGGTTTGGGAGTACAAGGATTGGCGGATACCTTCATTTTGATGAAATATCCTTTTGAAAGCGAAGAAGCGAAAAAGCTGAACAGAGAAATATTTGAAACCATTTATTTCGCAGCAATGACCTCTTCTAAGGATCTCGCTATCAAAGAAGGTGCATACGAAACGTTTAAAGGTTCTCCTGTATCAAAAGGAATATTCCAATTTGATATGTGGGGTGTTACACCTGATTCCGGAAGATGGGATTGGGAAAGCCTGAAAAGAGAAGTGAAGAAAAACGGTGTGAGAAACTCCCTTCTTTTAGCTCCTATGCCGACTGCAAGTACCGCTCAGATACTTGGCAATTGCGAGGCTTTTGAGCCATATACGAGCAATCTTTATTTGAGAAGAGTTCTTTCAGGAGAGTTTGTTGTTGTAAACAAACACTTAATGAGAGACTTGATCAAAGAAGGGTTGTGGAACGAGGAAATGAAAAATCAACTTGTTTCTGAAAATGGTTCTGTTCAGAAGATTACCGGTATCCCTCAGGATATCAAGGATCTCTACAAAACTGTTTGGGAAATAAGCCAAAAAACAATCATCGACATGGCTGCGGATAGAGGTGCTTATATCTGCCAAAGTCAAAGTTTGAACATCCATATGCAGAACCCGAATTTCGGTAAGCTAACTTCTATGCATTTCTATGCATGGCAGAAAGGTTTGAAAACAGGTATGTATTATCTGAGAACTAAGGCTGCAACGGATGCCATCAAATTCACTGTTGATAAATCTACCCTCCAGAAACCAATGGTTGCAAAAGAGGAAGTAATCGCACAAAATCAAGCGGATATGTCTTGTTCATTGGACAATCCGGATGAGTGCGAGGCTTGTGGAAGTTAATTTTTCATTTTGGTGTGTACCCTGAAAGAAATTTTAGGGTTAAGCCCCCGCAGAGTGCTTTTGCAGGGGCTTTTTATTTACCCATTTCAAAACACAAAAAAAGCCCTGATCAAATGAATGACCAGGGCTTTTTCCTTTCTGCTAATTCAGATTAGTTCTTGATGAATTTCTGAACATTCATCTCGCCTGAACTCAGGGATTTAAGGACATACATTCCACGATTCAAATCGCTTGTGTTTATTGAAGCTTCATTCGCATTGATCGCTTTTTCCATAATAAGTTTACCACTGTAGTCATAAATGAAAACCTTCTCAATTTCACTATCAAATGATAAGTTCAACTGATCATTTACAGGATTAGGAAAAACGGCAAGATTGCTTTCTTTTACCGAAGATAATCCTACAGGGTTTGCAGTTGCGCCATATACATTGTCAAAATAAATGACTCTGTCAGAAGTTCTTCCACCTAAATCAAAATCAGGGAATAGTACGATTTGGTCATAACTCGTATCCATGTGAGAAGAAAAATCAAACGTCAATTGCTCCCATTGATTGGTGAGCGTATTGGCTACCTTAATTTCACCTAAAGACCATGAATCCGGCTTAACCAATTTAATTCCAACATCGCTGATAACATCTTTCCACACCATAATTCTGATGGTCGAAGTACCAGGTGTGATTGTCCAGGTGCCTATACCTGCTCCATGAAGGGATTCGCATCCGGCCCAAGGATTTCCTGACTGTCTTGCCGTGAATTTGGCCACTGTTGCTGAAGTGTTTATTCCCGATGGATCCGGGTTGGCGATAATTTCCAAAGGAGGGTTATCGGTATTTTCAAAAACAGCCCAATTCCAATTGGCACCATGGCCACCGGTCTCAAAATCGATAGGAATATTCTGCGCATTTAGTCCCAAAAAAGGAACAAGACTTAAAATTGTTAAGTAAATTTTTTTCATAATAATAGTTTAATATTTCACTGTAAGATGTAATCTAGACCTTTAAGTGCTCTTATTGATCAAAGCAGTGATGCTGATGTATTTAAAATGTATTATTTATACATTCATTTTTTTAGATATAATTGATGTAAAATGCGCAAACCGGAATTGAAACTTCGTAAGGCTGATTTATCAGATTTGATGATATTAAAGTATTGGGATACACAAGAGCATGTGATAAATGCCAACCCAAATGATGATGGAGATTATGAGAATGAATTAATGAAGGACCATAATTGGCGTCAAAACTTAATGGCCGAGATAAATGGGAAACCTATAGGCTTTTTACAAATTATTGACCCATTTGAAGAAGAAACGCGATATTGGGGGAATGTTGAACAAAATATGCGCGCAATAGACATTTGGATTGGTGAACCTGAATATTTAGGAAAAGGCTATGGAACACAAATGATGAAAATGGCTTTTGAACTTTGCTTCTCTGATCCAAAAGTCAAAGGAATTTTGATTGATCCATTAGAAAATAATATTGATGCAATTCGATTCTATCAAAGACTTGGCTTCAGTTTCATAGAAAAGAGAAAGTTTAATCAAGATATTTGTGATGTGCATTTTCTCAGTAGGTCAGATTACAAAACTTATCATTTATGAAAACAAAACAAGAAATCATTGATAACTGGTTACCCAGATATACCGGGCAAGCTCTGGATACTTTCGGTAAGTATATTTTAATCACCAATTTTCTCAATTATGTAGAACTCTTTGCCGAAATCCATGGTGTGGAGGTCAAGGGACATAATAATACAATGCAGAGTGCTACAGCTGGAGATATTTCAATAATAAACTTTGGTATGGGAAGCGCAAATGCCGCTACCATCATTGATTTACTGAAGGCCATTAAGCCGGCCGCTGTTTTGTTTTTGGGTAAATGCGGAGGTCTTAAAAAGAAGAATAATGTGGGTGATCTTATTTTACCCATAGCTGCAATACGTGGTGAAGGAACAAGCAATGACTATCTTCCAAGTGAGGTGCCTGCTCTTCCGGCCTTTGCTCTTCAGAAGGTAATCTCGACTGCCATAAGAGAGAGGGATTGTGACTATTGGACCGGAACTGTTTATACTACTAACAGGAGAATTTGGGAACATGATACGCGCTTTAAAAAATATCTTAAAAAACTTAGGGTGATGGCTATCGATATGGAAACCGCAACCATTTTCACCGTAGCATTCTTCAATGAAATCCCGGTTGGGGCCTTATTATTGGTCTCTGATATCCCAATGATTCCTGAAGGAGTTAAAACCGATGAAAGTGATAAAAAGGTGAGTTCTCAATTTGTTAAACTCCACCTAGAAATCGGGATAGAATCTTTAAATAAATTAAAAAATCGGGCTGAAACTGTTAAGCACCTTAAGTTTTGAATGAATTAATTTTTAATCGGACTGATTCTCTAAATCCTGATTTTATCCATCTCAATACTCTGTTGGACAAATATTTGGCAGTCAAAGACGGTGATGAACATGCATTTTATGCGCAATACAATAAGATTGATACAATTAACCATGTTTTGCTCGCCTATGAAAATGGTATAGCTGTCGCTTGCGGAGCTATTCGTGAATTTGATTCCAATACAATGGAAATAAAAAGGATGTTCACTCTTGTGGAACATAGAAATAAAGGCCTTGCAAGTAAAATGCTAATGGAGTTAGAAAAGTGGACTAAAGACTTAGGCTATAATAAATGCATCCTTGAAACAGGTAAAAGACAAACTGAAGCTGCTGCGCTTTATCCTAAAAGAGGCTATAAGTTAATTACAAACTATGGTCAGTATAAGGATATGGAAAATAGTTTGTGCTTTGAAAAGTTGATTTGATCCTTCCTTACCTTCCTTTTAGTTTATTGTCATTTAAATTTAGATCTGTATTCTCTCGGTGAAACACCTTTGAAATTTTTAAATGCTCTATTGAATTGACTAATACTTTCAAATCCTGATGAAAAGCAAATTTGAGATATTAGATCCTCCGAATTTATAAGCAATTGCCCGGCCTTCTCAACTCTAGTTAGATTAAGAAAATTAACAAAAGTATTCCCCGTAGCTCCCTTAAACCAACGACAAAATGAAGGTCTGCTTAGGTGTGCAATATCTGCCACTTCATTAAGACTTATTGGACGGTCAAGGTTCAGCATTATATGTTCTACTATCTTATTAGTTTTATCCATTTGAGCTTTTCTCGTTTTTTGATTACTGAGTATAGGCGCAGTTAATGTCCTTGTTTCTATTTCCTTCAAATAACTGAGCATTCCAATCAAAAATGAAAATTGCAAACAGCTTTCATTATCTACAGCATTTTCAAAAAGTTGTATTATGTGCGGGCTTGGTTCAAAATACATGCCGGTTTTACTCTTATCCAGAAAAGATAAAATCGAGTGACAAGAAGGTATATGTTCAAATAAGTCACGATGGAAATGAATTACTATTGCTCTGCAAGTCGGGGAGTTCTCTGCGGAGACCCATTGATGAGGAATCCCAGAACCCAGAATCACCAATTCAGGAGAATTAAAGTGCTCAATATTTCCTCCTAGATATCTCGTGCCAAATCCACTCTTAATAAGCACAATTTCAATCTCCGAATGATAATGCCAATAGGGCTCAAATTTCTCAGTTTCTAAGCTAAAAATATTCAGTGAGTGTCGATCCTGACTATATGCAGTATTTTCTAAAACGGGCTTCATATGTCATTTATTCACCTAAATAATTAAATATAATTATTATAAATGTTAATATATGCGTATTAATTGATAAAATCTGAATAGTATTCAAATTAGAATTAAATAAATATTGCATTATGAATGCTTATACTAAAGAAATAATTGAAGACTATCCAATTGATGAGGACGCGATCGCATTTTATAAAAAGTACAATTACATAAAACTCAAAAATGTACTGAATCCTGAGTTAATTTATAAATATAATCTTACTATATCTGATAAAGTTGATGAGCTAAATTCAGTGACTCGACCAATCGAAAAAAGAGACACTTATTCAAAAGCATTTCTTCAACATTTCAATCTTTGGCAAAAAGATAAACGCATAAAGGAATTAGTTTTTAACAAAAAATTAGCTCAAATAGCAGCGAAGCTTATGCAAGTAATAGGAGTAAGACTGTATCATGATCAGGCATTATTTAAAGCCCCAGGCGGTGGCATTACCCCTTGGCATGCGGATCAATATTATTGGCCTTTAGATAGTAATAAAACAATAACGGCATGGATCCCATTGCAAAAAACAGATTTAGAAATGGGGCCTCTGGAATTCAGTGCGGGAAGTCACAAAATTACTGAAGGCAGAAATCTTATAATTAGCGACGAAAGTGAACAAAAAATTTCCGCTAGACTAAAAATAACCGACCTTCCACATATTATAGAATCATTTGATGTGGGTGAAGTAAGTTTCCATTCCGGCTGGGTTTTTCATCGAGCAGGTGCTAATTTAACTGAAGAAACAAGAAAGGTTATGACCATCATCTATATGGATAAAGACATGAAGTTAAAAGAGCCTGAAAATGAAAATCAAAAAAATGATTGGAAGACCTGGTGCCCTGAAGCTAGGGTAGGTCAAATTATAAATACCCCTTTAAATCCTATTCTCTATTAGTTTTGAAAGGTGTATTAATAAATTCACATGGTTATGTTCATGATTAAAAGAAATCAATGAAACAATTATCCCGGCTCTTTATCATTCTACTTCATGTATTTCTGGTTTCAATTTCATGTACAAAACATGATGAATCTACCGAGCAACAGAGTCCGAATATCCTTTTTATAATAACCGATGACCATGCTTATCAAGCATTAAGTGCCTATGACTCTTTATTAATTCAAACTCCAAATATAGATCGATTGGCAGAAGAAGGAATGATTTTTGAAAAGGCATTCGTAACCAATTCGATCTGTTCACCTAGTCGAGCAGTAGCTTTAACCGGTAAATTTTCTCATTTAAACTCTGTTCGGGATAACCTTGATGTCTTTGATACTACGCAATTAACATTCCCCAAAATGCTTCAAGCAAATGGTTACGAAACTGCAATTTATGGTAAATGGCATTTGAAGTCTGAGCCTAAAGGTTTTGATCATTGGGAAATTTTACCGGATCAAGGCCATTATTATCACCCTGAATTTTTGAATTCTAAAGGTAAGACCAGGGAAAAAGGGTATGTAACAGATATCATCACCAAGAAAGCCTTGCATTATTTGGATTCGCTAAGAGATAAGAGCAAACCCTTTATGATGATGTATAACCATAAAGCTCCTCACAGACAATGGTGGCCAAGTATGCAGGACCTAAATGCATTTAAAAATGAAAAAATACCATTACCAGCATCTTTATTTGATGAATATATGAACCGTGGAAAAGCCTCTAAAGAAGCTGAAATGCAAATTTCCAAACACATGGCACTAAGTGCGGATAATAAGATTGATCCTAAAATTCTAGAAGAACTCAACTACGATGAGTTTCTAAACTGGTATTCTGGTGCTTACACAGAAAGATTTAATAGACTCAGCAAGGTTGAGCAAGAAAAATGGAATGCTATTTATGGTCCTATTAATAAAGATTTTGTCAAAAATTTACCAAAAGGCAAAGCCTTAACGCTATGGAAATACCAACGCTATTTAGAAGATTATTTAGGTGTCATTAAGAGTGTGGATAGAAACGTAGGACATGTTCTGGATTATCTCGATGAAAATAATTTAGCTGATAATACTTTGATTATTTATACGTCAGATCAGGGCTTTTTCCTCGGCGAGCACGGTTGGTTTGACAAAAGGTTTATGTATGAAGAATCATTCAGAACACCTCTTCTTATTCGCTTTCCGAGTCTGATCAAAGCAGGTTCGATTAATACAGATTTAGTTCAGAACATTGACTTTGCTCCTACCATATTAGAAATTGCAGGTATTGAGATTCCCGATGATATGCAAGGTCAATCTCTTCTTCCCCTATTTACATCAAATAATGAATCCTGGAGAGATGAATTGTACTATCATTATTATGAATATCCAGGGATTCATATGGTAAAAAGGCATTATGGAATAAGAACGAATCGCTACAAACTCATTCATTTCTATTATGATATTGACGAATGGGAATTATTTGATCTTCAGAATGATCCGAATGAAATGAATAACCAATTTGATAATCCCGAATATGAGAATATTCGATTAGAACTTGAAAAACGTCTTAAAAATCTTCGAATTAAGTATAAGGATTCTAAAACCTTAGACTCTTTATTTATTAAAAATGATTTAGATAGATTAAACAGTTCAAATAATTAACTCCTCAATTGTGTTGGCTATAACCTTCTTCTTTTGAAAATTCAGGATTGATTTCTCTATTTAAAATATTAATCGTATTATTGCAATGTAATATTAAAAACAATGGGAGTTACAAAAGCTCAGTTATTCACAGAATCTCAAAACGACATCGCATCTGCGGCTAAGGCATTTTCTCATCCTGCGCGTGTTGCAATTATTGAATACTTATTAAATGCAAATGCATGTATCAATGGAGATCTAGTTCAGGAACTGGGACTGGCGCAGGCTACTATTTCACAACATCTCAGAGAACTCAAAGACATCGGTATTATTCAGGGGACAGTGGAAGGTGTGAAAATGAATTACTGTATCAATCACAGTAGGTGGAATGAAATTAAAAGTCAGTTCAATCAGATCTTTAATTCCATAGAATGTAATGACCCAAATTGCTGTTAAAAAAATTTGAATTTGAACATCGTTACATTACGATAAAATAAAGGATCATGAAAAGTACAGAGGAATTAAAACAGATAGTAAAAGACAAATACTCGTTAATTGCTAAACAGAATATTACAGCAAACAAAGCATCATGTTGTGGTGCTACAGATGCATCGACTGAAGTGTACAATATTATGTCTGAAGAGTATGATGAGCTAAAGGGTTATGCCTCCGACGCCGACTTAGGTTTGGGATGCGGTCTTCCAACACAATTTGCCAAAATAAATCAAGGGGATACAGTAATAGATCTTGGTTCAGGTGCTGGAAATGACTGCTTTGTTGCCAGACATGAGACCGGACCGGAAGGAAAAGTTATCGGTATTGATTTTACCAGAGATATGATTGATAAAGCTAGAATTAATGCGGAAAAACTCGGTTTGAACAATGTTGAGTTTAGAGAAGGCGATATTGATGATATGCCTGTAAATGATAATTCAGCTGATGTTATTGTAAGTAACTGTGTTCTGAATCTGGTTCCTGATAAGGAAAAAGTGATCAAAGAAATATACCGCACCTTAAAACCCGGTGGACATTTTAGCATTTCAGATATTGTTTTGGTTGGAGATTTACCCGAAACACTTCAAAAAGACGCAGAAATGTATGCCGGATGTGTGGCTGGAGCAATTCAGAAGGATGAGTATTTAGGCTATATCGAAGAGTCCGGTTTTAAAAATATCACCATTCAAAAAGACAAAGCTGTTATTATTCCTAATGACATTCTGTCAAAATATTTAAGTGAAAAAGAAATTCAGGATTTCAATAATGGAGGTACAGGAATTTACAGCATAACTGTTTATGCAGAAAAGCCGGGTAAAACTGTTAAGAAATTTGCCAGAGTAAAAGAAACTGAAGCACAAGGCGCTTGTGAACCGGGAGCCGGTTGTTGCTAGTCTAGTATTTGAAGAGCAGAAGCAATGGAGTTAGTTGCTGCTGATTTATCGGGATTTGTTTTTAATAAGACCTTTAGACCATTGTAATAGGAATACAAAACAAATGCGATGGCTTCAGGGTCTTTTTCTTTTGGAATTTTTCCATGTTCCATTCCTCGTTTTATAAATTCCTGAAAATGATTCTGAACAATCATTCGAGTTTCATCGAGCATTTTCTCAAAATCCTTTTCACCGGGAATTAATTCAGTGCTGGCATTGACTATAAAACAACCCTTTCGATCTTTATCTTTCAGGGACTCATTAATTGTATCTTCAAAAAACTTATTTAGAGAGTCCTTAGGGTCAATTTCAGTATCGAGACTTCTGCTCAGATTTTCAGTATACTCGAATGTATAGAGATTAAATGCTTTTTTAAATAAGCCCCATTTATTTCCATAGGTATCATAAATACTAGCTCTATTGATTCCCAAATAATCCACCAGATCCTGCATTGAAGTTGCATGATAGCCCTTTTTCCAAAAAAGCAACATGGCCTTTCGCAATACTTTGGATTGGTTAAATGACTTATTTCTTGACATGAAAATAAATTGAGCAATTATAAAGATAAGTCAATTGGAATTTGCATTCCAATTGAGTTTCATGTCAAAAATCACATTTCAAAGGAATTCAGCTAAAGGATCTTATAAAATGATAATAGCTTTTATGCTTCAGGTGACTCCAGTATTTGTTTATAGTTATCTTCAAGCATTTCCAAGCTCGCTGCTCCTCTTGCCATTAAAACTAATTGATCACCCAAATCTAAGACCACCGTTGGAAATCCATTTACTCCCCATTGCTGACAAATAGCAAAATCCTGTTCGGCCAGACTGCGATACTTGGCATCTTCCATTTTTGCTTCAAAACTATCCATATCAAATCCAAAGTCTGAAGCTAATTCTGAATACAATTCGGGATCTTCAGGCTTCTGGCCATCGTAATAAATAGCCTTTTGAATTCCGGAAGCATATTTTAGCTGATCTTCATTATTTTCCTCTTTAAAGATGTTCATAGCAATTGCAGCCGGCATAGAATTTAGAATCATCGTTCCTTCCTTCAAGGTTCCGTTGAGAAAAGCATCTCCAAATTTTACTCCTGTTTTGTCTTCAACATCTTTATAAGCTTTCGAAAGGTAATCAGCCATTTTACTTATTGGGCCTACCCGATCGCCGCGAACCATACCTCCTGAAATAACTTCAACTTCTTTCAATTCAGGATGATTTTTAACGAATTCTGTGATTATTCCTGAAAAACCATAGCACCAACCACATAGTGCATCATAAACATAAATTAGTCGCATGTTGAAGTAACATTTAATTATAAATCAAGTTCAATAAATTGTTAATTGAGGATTGCTAATTGAGTAACATATTACTAGCTCTTAACCCCGAACTGTCTGTCTAGCAGTTTTTATTCTTATCAGGATTCTCAAATAGTTTAGACTCGTCTTCTCCACGATCGGAGAGACATTTGAAATCTTTTTCAATTAAAATCACTATTTCCTCTCCTGAGTTGCTCAAAATGATGTTTTCAATTCCTACTTCATTACTTCCCGCCCATTTTTTTACTTCGCTAAGCGGAAGGTCAATTCTTAATTCATTTTTTTCAAATCCGGCTTTAGGAGTCAGAGTTTTTGAATCGCTATGTATGGAATAATGAAAATTGTCTTTATCCAAAGGATTTAAAGGCAAAAAGGATTGTACCTCATGAACTTCAGCCAAGGCATATACTTCGGGTTCACTCAAACGCAAACGTATTTTATTTCCCAGCAAACGCAGTTTCATATTACTTCTAATAATTCCGTACCTGAATATACATTGAATCGCTCATTTCTGGAAAAACCAATAAGAATTAATTGGTTGTCTTTCGCTAAATCCACTGCCAGACTTGAAGGCGCGCCTACGCTCACCATCATTTGAAATCCTGCTACCAAGGCTTTTTGTACTAATTCAAAACCTGCCCTACCACTGACCCATAGAATTTGCTTTTTATCTGAATTAAAATTTTCAAATCCTGCATAACCGATAACTTTATCAACAGCATTATGTCGGCCAATATCTTCTCTCAAGCTCAATACACTCCCATTATCATCAAAAATAGCAGCAGCATGAATTCCGCCTGTATAATTAAAAATCTGTTGTGCATTTTTAATTCGATCGCTTAAAGAATCGATGAGGGATTTTTTGATTTTTAATTTCTCTCCCAAGCGGTTCGGAATATCACAGGCAATATTTTCTAAGGCACTTTTCCCACAAACTCCACAACTGGAAGAACTGTAAAAATGTCTCTGAAGAGATTCCCATTTGATATCAACTTCATCTTTGAGAATAGCGCGAATAACATTTCCCTGCGCTTCAGCCGGCACTTGCAAGCAATGTTTGATTGATATTACTTCTTTAGGAGATTTGACTATCCCCTCAGTTAATAAGAAGCCCATAGTGAGTTCCTCATCATTTCCGGGAGTACGCATGGTAACAGAGAGCGCTTTTTCTACGCGTTTTGAACTTTGAAGAAAGGTAATTCTTATTTCCAGAGGCTCTTCAATAGCCAGAAGATCAGGTTTTTCTTCACTCCCACCGGAGCCATACTTCACTGTTTGTTTACTAACTACTTTCATGAGTAATCAAACAAATATAATATTTCAGTCAATGAAAATGATTAGCAAATTTATCTTCACTTGAAATTAAAATGTCTTTAGAATTATAAATCCGTTTCCGATAGCTATCGGAACGTAATCCGGAATCCGAAATCCGTTATCCGTTATCCGTTATCCGTAATCCGTAATTCTTTAGTCTTCATCTTCCATATCCTCAAAGCCCTGCCCACTCAGCATTGAGCTCAAGAGATCCTTGAATTGCAATCCTTTTCCCAATTGCTTTTTGCTAACCAATGAAAACTCCGCCAAACCATGTAAAGCGAATTCCATATAGAAATTCAACTCCTCTTTATCTACTTTCTTTACATATTGAGCTACCAGTTTCTTCAGATCCGGTACAGCCAACAAGGCCTTTTCATAATCCTTATCTGAAGTATCGGTCAACATTTCTAAGGTATTTCCTTCACCAAACCAAGCCACTACTTTATTATAAGGGTTGGGCTGATCTGATTTGCGCTTTCTGAATTGCTCGGGATCTGGAAAAAACTGAACAAATAATTTTCGAATGGTTTTGCCGATAATATTATAGGCTACATCGCCGGCGCCTTCTTGCTCTCCTTCGTACACCAATTCCACTTTTCCTGTAATCGCAGGAATGACACCAATAAAATCACCTACGCGCACATGAGAAAATTTTTCTCCATTAATGAGCATTCTTCTTTCTGCGGTTGCCAATAGATTTTCATAAGCCGAAATAGTTAATCGCGCTGATACACCTGATTTTTCATCGATGTATTCGCTATTTCTGGCTTCAAATGCCAGCTGTTCGATCATATCTCTGGCCAATTCTCCAACGTGAACCTGATTTTCCAGATTTTCGGGAATACGCGCTTCTTGTTTGGTGATTTTTTTACCTATTTCAATATCCTCAGGATAATGTGTGATAATTTGAGAATCAATTCTATCCTTTAGTGGCGTGACTATGCTACCTCTATTGGTATAATCTTCAGGATTTGCGGTAAATACAAATTGTATGTCCAGTGGTAATCTCAATTTGAAACCGCGAATTTGAATATCACCTTCTTGCAAAATATTAAATAGAGCCACCTGAATTCTGGCTTGTAAATCAGGCAATTCATTAATCACAAATATTCCTCTGTGTGATCTTGGAATTAATCCATAATGAATTACACGTTCATCAGAATATGGCAATTTTAAAGTGGCTGCTTTAATCGGATCTACATCTCCAATTAGATCAGCAACAGTAACATCGGGAGTCGCTAATTTCTCTGTATAGCGCTCATCTCTATGAATCCAGATAATCGGAGTATGATCGCCGTGTTCTTTTACAAAATCTCTTCCCTGTCGTGAAATAGGATTTAATGGATCATCGTGGATCTCTGTTCCTTTTATTGCCGGAATATATTCATCCAATAAGCCGACCATTAATCTGGCCATTTTCGTTTTGGCCTGACCTCTTAATCCCAAAAGATTGATATTATGTCTGGCTAGAATGGCTCTCTGCAAATCGGGAATTACCGTGTCGTCATAACCGTAAATGCCTTCAAATACGGTTTCCTTTTTCTGAAGCTTTTTGATCAGGTTATTTCTCAGTTCATCCTTAATCGAAACGCTTTCGTATCCTATCGCTTTTAATTCTCCAAGCGTATGTATTGCTATCAATTCCTTTACAGGGATTTTGTCAATTTGCATATGTATATTTTATAATTTTTTTCTTCTGTTTTTCTGATAATCCTGAAAGATCATATGTCCCAGACCTTTTAAACTGGAATAATAAGCTTTGCCACCATTGACATATGAAAACTCCTCAACAAATTGCTTCAAATAGGGATCAGAGGCAATCATAAATGTGGTTATCGGGATTTTTAATTTTCTAGCCGATCTTGCCAGATTAAATGTTTTGTTTAAAATCTTTTGATCCAGGCCAAAACTGTTTTTATAATATCTCAAACCCTCTTTGATACAAGTTGGTTTGCCATCGGTGATCATGAAGATCTGCTTATTGTTCGTTTTTCTCCTTCGCAAAATATCCATGGCCAGCTCCAATCCGGCGACTGTATTGGTATGGTAAGGACCAACCTCCAGATAAGGTAAATCCTTTACTTCTATCTGCCAGGCATCGTTCCCGAATACGATAATATCCAGGGTATCTTTTGGATATTTTTGTTTCATCAGCTCAGCCAAAGCCATGGCTACTTTTTTAGCCGGTGTAATTCGATCTTCCCCATAAAGCACCATCGAATGCGAAATGTCAATCATCAAGACCGTTGAAGTGGTGGTTTTAAATTCCTTCTCGGCTACCTGGAGATCATTCTCGGTAATCATGAAATCACCTATTCCATGATTTATCTGAGCATTGCGAATCGAATCTGTCATGGAAATTTGATCCATGGAATCACCAAAATTGTATTCCCTTAAATCAGGTGTAATTTCTCCCGTCGGACCGGAGTCGTTAATCCTGTGATCTCCCGGTCCCGACTTTTTTAATTTCCCGAAGATTTCCTCCAGAGCGGATCTTCTTATTTCTATTTCCGACTTTGCAGTAATACGCATCCCACCGCTTCCATCTTCATTTTCTTCTATATAGCCCTTCTTTTTCAGATCATCGATAAAATCACCAATTCCGTAATTTTCATCAGTCAGGTTGTATTTCTTATCGAGTTGTGTGAGCCAGTTGAGAGCTTCACTTACATTGCCTCCGGTCATTACAACCAATTGCTGAAAAATATTATTTAAACTCTCAAAACTCGCGTTGGCGGCTTTCTGAGGTGGTATATATTTTGAAAACTGAAATCCCTTCAAATCTTTTTATTTAACCAATTTTGAAATTTGTTTAAATGTATCACTGCCCGCTGCCTTACAAAGTTCAAACAGAATAGATTCAGATGTACTTATTCTTGCTCCCTCCTGTCTCATCCTATGTATAGCAATTTCCTTGTCTGATTGTTTTCTGGAAGAGACACAATCTTCAATGATAACCACATTTAAGCCTCTGCTCAACAAATCCAGACAAGTCTGCAAAACGCAAACATGTGATTCAATACCAAATAGGATAATTTCCTTCTTTTTTGAATGAACAATCTCTTCCATAAAATCTTCATTTCCACAACAGGAAAATGTCATTTTTTCATATCTCTTAATCCCTTCAATTTGTTCAGCGAGTGGTGGTATGGTAGCCCCTAATCCTTTGACATATTGTTCGGTAACAAGTATAGGAACATTCAAGGCTTTTAAACCCTGCAATAAAATGGCCGTTCGGTTGGCCAATTCATCATGTCTATGAATATGTGGAAAAAGGCGCTCCTGAACATCAATTAGTACTGCCGAGGTGTTTTCACGATGAAATCTCATTTCTTTAAATTTAGGTTTAGAAAGATAACAATAATTCAAGCGCATGAATTACATAGAATTGGAGGATTTTGAAAAAGTAGATATAAGAGTCGGCACCATTACCAAAGCGGAGCATTTCGAGAAGGCCAGAAAGCCGGCCTATAAATTATGGATCGACCTTGGAGAGCTGGGTATCAAAAAATCTTCAGCACAAATTACCCATAACTATAAATTAGAAGAACTTCCGGGAAAACAGATAATCTGCGTCTGCAATTTCAGACCCAAGCAAATTGCTGATTTTATGTCGGAGGTATTGGTGACTGGGTTTCAAGATAATGATGAGCACATCAACTTGGCAACTACTTCAGGTAAAATAAAAAATGGTCAAAGATTAATTTAAATATTACAAGAGAATCGAATACCAAATTAGATTTTGAATTAATTTGTACAGATTAAGGTTTTTTATGCACATTACTCTATATGAGTAAAGCATTTGCGAAAAAAGAAGATTAGCATAATTTTTACATAAATTTGAATTAATCGAATAGTATGCAGGATAAATCATCACTTTGGTATTTAGAAAACGTTAATCTTTTCAACGTATTCTGCCCAAAAAAAAGTGCGGCTTCGGATGTTTATAAACCGAAAACATACAAGAAAAATGAATTCATCTATTTCCCAAATGATGCATCCGATACCATTTATTTTATTCATCAGGGAAAGGTAAAAATTGGAGCTTATTCATCCGATGGCAAGGAAATTCTCAAAGCAGTATTGACACCGGGGGAATTATTTGGCGAAATGGCATTGATTGGCGAGGATAGAAGAAACGATTTTGCTCAGGCAATTGAAAACGATACCCAATTATGTCCTTTGTCTTTATCTGAAATGGAATCTGTTTTACTCGATAATAAAGAACTTAGTATCAAACTCACAAAAATTATTGGCTTAAGACTTCGAAAGATTGAAAGGAGATTGGAGTCTTTAGTATTCAAAGACGCAAGAACCCGTATCGTAGATTTTATAAAGGAAATGGGTGAAGAAAGAGGTCAGAAAGTAGGCTTCGAAACGCTGATCAGAAATCCATTGACCCATCAGGATATGGCCAATCTTACCGGAACTTCCCGTCAGACAGTCACCACTGTACTTAATGAATTAAAAGAGAAGAATGTCATCAATTTTGATAGACGAAGAATTCTTGTGAGAGATATGGCTCTATTGAAATAAAGAATGACGAATACGAAATACGATCGTATTCCGCAAAAAAATATAGCGGATCAAGGATTGCAGATTTTTTTAATGAACGTATTGTCTGACTAGTTTAAAATTTAATGAAAATCTACTTCGTCTTTATAATTTTTGCACTTCTTGTTTTAAACAGCGCCTGCAAGAAAAATGAAAGTCAAGATGTAAATCCTTCGTCGAATGCACTTTATGGGTATAGATTTGTATTTTCAAATGGTGAAATAGTCAGTGAATGGGAAAGCGATTACAAAGATGCCTACCGGATTTATTACCCAAACCAACTCAGTAATTTTACCGGTTTCGATGCAACTCAATACGATTATGTTTCCGCTTTAAGTCTTGATCCCACTCCATCTAATAATAATGACTTTTCTGTTGATTTAATTATGACAATACCTGCAAGGAGTAGTTTAATGAATCAACTAAGTCTGCCGGATACTTCTGACCAAATTTATATTTCAGCTCCTGAGTCTACTTCTATAGATAATTTATTTGGCCTGGATTATACTTTCGATTTAAAGCAAGATAATCGTATTTATTATAGCTCTTTTTGGACTCCGCCGGGAGATTCTATTCGGCATCAAAATATTATTGACCGGGTTGAACTGGTAAAGCAAAACGGCAATTCTTTCGAATTAAACGGCAATACTGAATATACAAATTATTACAGAGTTGAGGGTCGCATTACGAGTATGATGCAACGAGGTCCGGATTCAACTTCAAACTTCCCAAAATATTTGAGTCTCCAAGGATATTACAGCATCTTAATTGAAGTCTGGCGAGATTAAGCAGATTTATTTTCCACAAACAAGAAAACAATTAGCTCTGCCTATTGAATAAGAATTCTTGAGAGAGAGATGAAACTTTTAAAATCGACCGAATACCGATGATCTTCGCAACAGCTTCGGCAATTAGAAATCCGTAATCCGAAGTGAATTCTATCGGATCACGGATTGTGTTTCAAGGATTTCTTAAAACATTTCTGTTTTAGAAAAGAAGAAGCTTGCTTCAATCATCGCGTTCTCATCAGAATCTGATCCATGAATGGCATTCGCCTCAATTGAAGTAGCAAATAATTTTCTAACGGTTCCATCTGCTGCTTCTGCCGGATTAGTTGCTCCTATTAGTTTTCTGAAATCAGCAACTGCATTATCCTTTTCCACTATGAAAGGAAAAATAGGTCCGGAAGACATATATGCGCAAAGATCCTTGTAGAATGGTCTTTCTTTATGTACTTCGTAAAAAGCACCTGCGCGCTCTGCACTTAGTTTTGTTTTTTTCAAAGCAACGATTCTAAAGCCCGCCTCTTCGATCATTTTTAATATCGCTCCTGTATTACCGGCTTCTACTGCATCCGGCTTAATCATTGAAAATGTGATATTTTCAGCCATTGTTATTGTCGTTTTTAATTCGGGTGCAAAACTAAACTTTTATTCTATTTATTACACCCTGAACTATTAAGATTGGTTATCAGTTAAAAAAATTCCAAATTTGCAGCCTTTAAAAAAAGAATCCTCAAAGGATTCTGTCTTTATGAGATCTTTAGAAGAGTTAAAACATCAACTTCAAAGCCCAAAGTCAATCGTTATTCTGCCGCACACAAAGCCCGATGCCGATGCATTAGGTTCGAGTTTAGCACTCATGTCGGTTTTGAAAAAGATAGGACATAAAGTGAATGTCATTTCACCGACGGACTACCCTGCTTTCCTGAATTGGATTTATGGTCAGGATGAAGTTATTCAATACAGTGAAAAAGATGCCCCGGCTATAAAGGGCCTTATTCAAAAAGCCGATTTAATATTTGCCCTAGACTTTTGCGCTTTGAAACGCATCGAAGCTTTGGAGCCAATGGTTAGAGAGAGCAATGCTGAAAAAGTATTAATCGACCACCATATTGGCAAAGAAGATTTTGCTGATTATGAACTTTGGTCAACTAAGGCTTCATCTACAGCGGAACTCATCTATGACTTCATCCATTTAATGGGCTTATCGGATAAGATGAGCAAACATGAGGCAGAGGCTATCTATGCAGGAATAATGACGGATACCGGTTCATTTAGATTTCCGGCAACGTCAAGAAAAGTACATATGATCGTAGCCGATCTTATGGAATACGATATCGATCATTCCAAGATCCACAGATTGGTTTATGACAATAACCGATTGAAAAAGCTTCAATTATTGGGATTTGCTTTGAGTCAAAAGCTCAAGTTGATGCCCGAATCAAATACGGCCTATATCAGTCTTGCCAAAGAGGATTTAAAGAAATTTGAATACAAAACCGGTGATAGCGAAGGTCTTGTTAACTATGCATTATCTCTTAAAGGAGTAGTATTTGCAGCATTAATCACAGAAACAGAAGGCGGTGTAAAATGCAGCTTCAGATCTGTGGGAGATTTTGATGTGAATGAATACGCAAGGAAACATTTTAATGGCGGCGGTCATAAAAACGCAGCAGGTGGAAGGATTGAGGGTAGCCTGGAAAATGCGCTCAGCAAATTCGAAAATAGCCTTTCAGAGTACAAAGACGAATTAATTAAACAATCAGAATTAGAAAACACATTATGTTAAAAATTACAAGTAAAATAGTATTAGGCATTATTATGCTTGCCAGCTTTGGTTGCGATAACCTGGCGAATGGTGGAAATAAAGAATTTACCACCACAGAAAAAGGTCTGGAGTATATGATTATCACGGATGCAGAAGGTCCGGTAGCCAATGCAGGTGATATCTTAACCTTCAATATGGTTTTGTATAAAAATGAAGACTCCGTTATTACCAGCACATGGGAAACCGGCAACCCGGTTAAAACTCCTTTGCAAGAGCCTTCCTTCAATGGTGATATCTCCGAGGGTTTTTCGCTTATGAGTGTAGGAGATAGCGCTTTCTTCAAAGTGCCAATAGACTCACTTTTTAAAGGAAGAATGAATAATATTCCTCCATTCTTGGTAGGCGCAAAATTCTTGAGCTATACCATTAAAATGGAAAATATCCAGACTCAGGCCGAAGTTCAAGCTGAGAAAGAAGCACTTCAAGCTGAGCAAATCCAAATTGATGATCAATTGATTCAGGAATACCTTCAGGCAAATGAAATAGATGCTCAAAAGACTGAATCAGGTATTTATTATACAATTACTAAAGAAGGTGATGGAACTCATCCAACTATTCAAAACCAAGTGACTGTTCACTATACAGGAAGATTATTGAATGGAACTGTATTCGATTCTTCTATTCCTGCTAACATGCCAGAAAGACAAGGTATGAGTGGTGAGCCGGTTACATTTCCACTATCAGGTGTAGTGAGAGGATGGCAAGAAGGAATTCCATTGTTGAGTAAAGGTGGATCTGGTGTCCTTTATATACCTTCATCTTTGGCATATGGAGCACAAAGCCCAAGCCCGGCTATTCCGGCAAACTCCGTATTGGTATTTGAAGTTGACTTGATAGATGTAAAATAATTTAAGAAATCTCGATAGGAGATTGAAAGGCGGAGAATGGATTTATTTCCTTCTCCGTTTTTTTATGCCATGATTTCTGAAAGCTGACTTAGGTCAATTAGATTTTCATGCATGGCTTTGCCAATGACAACAGAATGCACTCCCAATTCTTCAAGTTCACGAATATCATCTGCTGATCGCACACCACCATTGGCAATAAGCTTAATATCCGGATGTTTTTCAAGTATCTCTTTATAAAAATCTATAGCAGGCCCCTTCATTTGTCCATCTTTTGAGAGATCGGTAGATTTTACATAAAGAATGCCCCTTTCCTGATACTGACCAATCATATCGATTACGTCAAGTTCTGTAGTAGCTGTCCAATCTCCCGTAGTGATTTTTCCACCTCTGGAATCAGCTGCAAGAATGATTTTTTCTCTGCCATAAGTGACTATCCATTGATTGAATAATTCACGAGAATTGGCCGCAATTCTAGATGAAGCAATTCGCTTTGCGCCGGATTCAAATGCGAGTCGGATATCTCCATCATTGGTCACTCCTCCGGTAAAATCAATATCCAGTTTTGTATATCTCGATATCATTTCAAGAGTGGTATAATTAACTATTACTCCTTTTTTAGCACCATCAAGATCAATGAGTAAAATCCTTTTGATCCCCATGTCCTGAAACTTTTGAGCCACATCTATAGGCGCATCTTCGTAAGTCACCACGTTTTTGAAGTTGCCTTGCGCTACCTTTACGACTTTATTATTCATTACTGCTATAGCTGGTATAATCTCTATCATATATCTTAAATTGGCGAAATTAAATTTTTGCCAATATTTTTAGGTTAATGGATTGTTAATTTATAGTAAATCGTATTGAAATCGGCCTGACAGCTTTCGAATATACAAAATTTCTTTTGTAACCAATATTTATGAATACATCAAAAATATTTCTTTCTACTCTGATTTTTCTAAGCTTCATTTCATTCGCCCATTCACAGTCATATACTGTTCGCGATGGATGGGGAATTGTGGCAGGTGGCAATTTTTCTGATATTGTTGGCAGGAATGTGCAAGTTAGAAATGAACCTAAATTTGGATTACGCGCTGGTTTTTCTCTGGAATCTACCGCAATGGAGCAGTTCTATATTCGCACTGAATTCCTTTACAGTCAGAAAGGTGCAAGAGTATCAGATGGCAATGCACAGCCAAGCTCCATATTACAAACCTATCACACTATTGAATTACCTGTAATGGGATGTTTTGAATTTACAAAGGGGATTGGTATTGGCGGTGGTATTTATGGCGCATATCTCATCGATACAAAATTGGAATCGCAATATGTTGGTAGTTCTGTTCCTTTTGAATTTCAGGAAGGCGACCTTCGAAAACTGGAATTAGGATATGCTGTTGAACTAAACTTTTTCAACCCGAGCGGAGTACAAGGCGGGCTGCGTTATCAAAGAAGTATGTTTACCATAAATAATTCCATCGATCGCTTTCATCAGGTAATTTCTGCTTATATAGGTTTTCTTTTTAATAATGGCGGCTAGACCGATTATTCCTAAATGGGAATTTTGGCCGCATTGGCTATTTTATTTTCCGGTCTATTTCTATGTGATCTTCTTGGCGCTCAAATCGGGAAGCTCTACCTTCTTTTCCTTATCTAATCCTATAATGAAATGGGGAGGGTTATTCTCCTATTCTAAATTCAAAATACTTCAGTCATTAGATAAGCAAAAGCTCCCGCTTCAATTTTTGATTTCTTCAGAAAATAATTCTCAAAACGCTTTTCTCCTTTGTGAACAAAAAAGAATTCAATTTCCGTTAATCCTAAAACCAGACTATGGTGAGCGCGGAAAAGCCGTGGCATTTATTGAAACAGAGGAGGATTTTCATAAATATCCCTATTGGAATAAGCTTGACATTATAGTGCAGGAATATATTGACCTGCCTTTAGAACTCGGTGTGTTTTGGATCAGAGATATGAAATCCAATAAAGGCTTTATCTCATCTTTGATGGAGAGGTCGCTGCTAAAGCTTAAAGGAAATGGAAAAGAAAATGTATTTCAATTACTTTCTAAGGATTCCCGATTAGAGCGATATGCAAAAAAAGTCAAGACTCATTATCCCAAAAAAACAGAATTAATTCCTGCTCAAGGGGAAGTCATTTTGATCGAACCAATTGGTAATCACAATCGCGGTACAGTATTTTTAAACTGCATGGATCAGATCGATGACAATTTGACAAGGGTAATGAATGATCTGTTAATACCTGTACGCGGATTTAATTATGGTCGATTGGATATTCGTGCTGCTTCTTGGGAAGATTTGAAATCCGGAAAGAACTTTAAGGTTTTAGAAGTAAACGGAGCAAACTCTGAACCTGCACATATATATCAGCCTGATTCTTCAATATTCGAAGCCTATAAATCTATCTTCCAACACTGGAAATACATTTATAAGATTGCCGAATTCAATAGAAAAAAGGGAATGAAATCCGAATCGATTAAGGATTTATATAGAGCTTATAAGAAGTATTTAAAGCAAGACTAGTGAACGATAAATTTTGTTCTCATTTCACTTTGCTCGGAGGAAATTTGCAATATATAATAGCCTGAATTCCAGTCTTGAGTTAAAATCTCACCTCTGCCGATATTTGAATGCGACTTATAAACTTCCCGCCCCATTATATCCCTTACACTTATTTCATAAGATCCTGAAGGAGCTTCAGTTTGCCAGGTGAATTTATCATTTACCGGATTCGGAAATACTTTCAACTTATATTCTTCCCTAATATCAAATGTTTCAATTACACTGATTTCACTAATTTCATAGTTTCTTGATATGGTATCTGTTCCACAATCACTCCTCGCAATTAAAGAAATAATATAAGATCCTGAATCAAGAAAAACCGTCGGATTAATAGAAGAACTAGAGTCTAAGGTTCCATCGCTAAGGTTTTCAAATAACCAGGTAAATGTGCGTGCTGATTGAGACCTGTTACTAAATGTAAACCTGTTTTTTTCCCTGTCAATTGAAAAGTCTGCAATCGGGGCTATATTACCTCTGCTAACTTGCACACTCGACTCCCCTTCGCATGGTTCAGAATTTGAAACTCTTAGGTCATATAAATAATAATAGAATTCCGGATCAAAATTATTACCCAGCAATGAGATATATCCGGTTGAATAAGTGCCATATTCAGCTCCTGATGTGTTTCTGTATAAAGTAAGTAGTCCGCCAAAGTTGTGAACTCTCATTATGTAATTCCCCGGTGTTAAGTTAAAGCCGAGATAAATTCTTCGTACTCCTCCATTTACATTGAATGTCTTTGTTTGAAGCGTATTTCCCTGCTCATCCTCAATACTAATGTCAAAATTCCCTATGAAGGTACCGTAAATCTTGGCGCTTAATATGGATGTATATTCCGTAATTTGAATTCTGGTTCTGGCATCTACATTGGTATAAGAACCGCTTCCAATAGTATTGTCTACCGGTCCAAGCGTATCGATTTCACCTATACTATTGCTTAAATAAAATGTGCTATCGCTTGTGATCAGGCCGGTAAGAAATGTATCGCCAACAAATACAAGATTATTTCTTGTCATATCTGAATACCATTGCACAAGACCATCTCCGCCAGCAATGAGTAAGGCTCTTGAGCTATCACAAATTTGAACATTATTTGAGATGGGGTTCGCCTTATCAGCATATACAGTCAGAGGTATGAGTAAAGTATCGTTTTGATTAAAACCATCTCCTGAAAGACTATGAAAAATCTTGATGATAAAATCGCCGGTATCAGTGGCAGTTATTGAACCGAGGTAAACCTCATCTGAAGCGCCGGTATTCAATGATGCTGAATAATTTACAGAGCCCGAATTACTTCCATATTCATAATTGACAGAGAAATTGCTCGAGGCATTTGAACCAAAATTTTGAATAGTAGCAAAAAGTGAATCTGATTCATTTTGACATAAATCAAACCTCAATTTATTCGCTGAAATTACTGCCATATCATTAGCCAAAGTTTCTCCAAAATAGAAGTCATCAAATGCAATACCCTCATCTCGTGTATTCACATCAGAACCGAAATTCAGTCTAAACCTTAATGATGAATTCCCGGCCAAAAGGTTGTCTTCAATCGAAGCAGGTAAATAAGATCCACTACCTTCGTTAAAACTAGTATTTCCACTCCATCCTTCTGTATTGCCTGTAAATTGTAAACCATCTATCTGCGTATTATTGTACCAATTCACCGCGTTTGGCTTATTTAGATTTTGCCATGTCAGGCCATCGTTGGTTGTAAACTGAAGATTAGCACCATCATAATCACTTTCTGATTCCCACCATATGGCCATTCTAACTTGTCCGCTTGTCAATGATGAAGTGTTAAAACAGGGGCTCAATACATATGAATTTTCATTATTATTATAAAGTCCAAAACCTGTATTCCCTGTCACCCAGGCATTGTCTCCTGAATTGGCTGAGCGTATTATGGATTTCATTGGTGTTCCAAATGCCCAAGTGCTATTCTCCCCTTCTGCTGTCCATTCTCCCTGCCCGGAGTCAAAATCCGTAAAATATGGAAACTGGCTGATCTCTTCTAAATTGATAATGGTTCTTACTATGGTATCGTTGATGGGGTAAGTATCATTATTCGCGTTGATCCAAACCTTTAATTTATAAGAGCTGTCTGCTGAGAGATCTACTCCTTGACTAAAGACAAACTGTACTGAAGTGTCTTCATTAATCTGAGCTAGAGTTTCAGTGACAATCGCATTGCTATCGAGCTGGTATGAAACGCTAATATTATTTAAAACTGCCTGTCCTAAATTCTCCACCTCAACAGATACACTTGCCGCATTTGAAAAGTCACAAGCAGCCGGAGCAGGTTGGAGCAAATCAACTATTCCTGCATCAGTATATGATTGTATGATTTCAAAATCATCAAAGGCAAAGCCCTCATCTCTTTGACTGTAATCCGAGAAGAACAAAAACCTAAACCGCACATTTTGTGTTTGCGGAATTCCATTAAGAATATGAGAAGCAATTTGCCAACCATTGGAATTTCCACTCCAATAATCTACTGTGCTATCGTTATACCAGTTTTGTCCACTATTATGAGTTCCTACCGTTATCCAGTTTTGTTCATCAAGTGTAAATTGAAGTTTTACATTATCACAACATGATTCGGTTTTCATATTGTATTTAAACCTCAAATAAGGCGCCTGTGTTAGATTTGAAAAATTGAAAAGAGGTGACTGAACAAAGTCTAGTCTGTTATTTGGATAAATATTTAAGGTATCAGTCATCCAAGCCTTATTACCGGAATAGGCAGAATTGATTTGAGTCATAGATGGCTCTCCTCTTTTCCAGGTATTTGCAGCTCCTGTCGCCTGCCAGTTGCTTATGCTGCCTTCAAAATTGTCGATATAGGGAAAAGTGTTGATGATTTGCGCATCAACCTGAGAAAAGGAAATAAAAATTAAAATAAAAAGGGTAAACCTCATTAGCATTTTCTTATAAAAGGCTGCAAAAATACAGGATTATAATTGTATTAAACGCTAAAGTTCAGATTTATTGGAATTTAGATTCTTTATTCCTTGATACATTTTAATCTATGCACAAAATCATCTCCTTCAATATTAATTATGTAGAGTCCTTTAGCTAAATCCGGAGCTTTAAAATTAAATTCTTCTTCTCCATTCCAGATGATATTTTCTATCTCTTTTCCTCTCAAATCAATAATTCTAATCTGACGCACTTTCTCAGACATATCACCCAGTTTCACGGTAAAATCATTACTGAAAGGGTTTGGCAATACCTGAAGATTTTCCTTCAACATATCATCCAGTGCTGTGGCTCCATCCACATTCAAAATGGTTTTGAGTGTATCATTGGAATTAATTGTATCAGAAGAGAAAAGTGTATATGATCTTAAATTGATCCTTGGCGATCCATTTGGGTCACCAAAATATGCACCGATATTTATTTCTGTTTCTGCATTGGAAGCCAGGTTTCCGGTAAATACATTCTGATAATTTACATTACCAACTCTTGTTACAATAGGAATATTGGAAACTGTATTAGACCCAAAATTTTTCAATTTGACGAAAATATTTTCGCCTGTATTTGCAGGAATAATTTTATCGCCATTTTGTGTTCTGAAATCTATTATACCTACATCATTTGGGAAAACTCTTCTGGCTTCTATCAGGGTTAAGTGCAAATCGTAATCTTCAGGATCATTAACCGGGCCATCTGAAGCCTTAAATGCAAAAACTACATCCTGACCAACATAGCTATTTAGATTAATAGCAAACTGTCTCAGGGAATTATTTAGAGTTGAAAATGCATCTAGCGTTAGAATATTTGTAAACGTATTTCCACAATCTGTCGAAATAAAGGCTTGCAATTTGTCATCACTACCCATAGTTGCTGCTTGAGTACCATCTTTACTTGTTAAAGCAACGCTAAGGAATAATCTGGCTGAATTTGATATCAATACCGGTGGACTTACTATCCACTCGGAGTTCTGCGATCCGGATAAATTAATTCTTGCCGTAGGCGTTCCAAAAAACAACTGCTGTAATGAATCAGCACTCTTCCAATTTGCATTCAAGCTTGCCCCCGGAGAATTATTTCCACGTGCTTCTCTCCATCCCGGAAATGCATTAACAAGATTAGCTCCTGTATAATTGTTGAAATCAATTGCCTCGAGTGGGAATGCTTCTTTCACTCCTTCGCTTAATGTGTCATTGGCTTTGTTCAAATCTTGAGGAAAAACGACCCAGGTTTTGATTTCGAAGTCTTGAAGTGGTGTAAAATCAAATGTGCTTTGAAAAACAAAATTAGCTTTTTGGTCTGATGGTAATAAACCAATATACTGCTGAATAACCGCCGGGTTATCATTTATTTGGTAAGCCACTGAGAAATTATTTTGATCGCTGGCACCAAGA
Source organism: uncultured Hyphobacterium sp. (assembly GCA_964351965.1). Lineage (GTDB taxonomy): Bacteria > Bacteroidota > Bacteroidia > Cytophagales > CCMP332 > CCMP332. The sequence continues at coordinate 320,259 of CAYGPM010000001.1, forward strand.
TTTGTGATTTCAACTTCTATTGGTAAAATTCCTGTTACACCACAATCCTGCTTTGGACTTACAACCTCAGTTATTGCCAAATCATCGGGTATATCGTTAAAAATTCTAAAGTCATCTATCGCCATATCACTTGTGAAAGTAGTGCCAGTGAGGCCACGGATTCTAAATTTTACATTAGAATTAAAGGCAGCAAGATTAGTCAGATTGACCTGTCTGTTTTGCCACTGATTCGTATTTGCTGTCCAAGAAGGGATGACATCCTGAATCCAAACACCTGTTCCGGTGTCTAAATCAAAATGCATGGTTCCCATAGCGGCGCCAAACATATGCCACCAAAACTCTACTGTTGGATTACTTAAAAGAGAAAAGTCGAAGGTTGGACTTATCAATAAAGCAGAGGAATTATTACATCCTGAAGTTTCTGTGTATAAATAATTTCCCGCTGAAGTTCCGGGATTATGATCCTGGCTGGGGCCTGTATTCAAAGAACTTGTTCCACCTTCATCAACAAACCATTCCGCGCCATCATTTGTGGCATTAGACCAACCGCCTGATAAATTACAAGGGCCGGCGCATGCTCCTGAACAATTTGAAAAGCTTTCAAAGTCTTGTGTATATGGGAAAGTACTTATTTGGGCGTATGATGAAAAACTGAACGTAATAGCCAGAGATAGTAGAAATATTCTCATTGATTGAATCTTTATTCAATCAAAAATAAGAGTTTTCAGTCAGTAGGCAATTTCTTTATCTATAAATCAGCTTTCGGCTTATATCATTACCGGCATTTTTATAGTTAAGAATATACACTCCGGTATTAAATTCTGATAAATTCAATCGAATAGATTTTCCTTCAACCTCTTGGGAATAAACCTTGCGCCCTTTGGAATCATATACATTTATTAGTCCATCCAAAACGGTTTCAGAGTTAATCAAAAATTGGCCATCACTGGAAGGATTTGGGTAAATGCTTATAGGGTCTGCTTTCGCATCTTCAAGTCCTACGCCAATTGCACCTGTTACATTTAAAAATGTTCTTAAGGTGTCATTTTGATTAATTGTGTCGCTTGGGAACATGGTATATGCTACAAAGGGAACCTGGGCTGCACCTTGAACTGAAGCATAATATCCGCCAAGGTTTATTTCTACTTCCTGATTTGGACCAAGGTTATTATATCTCACGAATTGATAATTAACATTTCCCACCTTTGCGATTACCGGGATATTATTAATTGTATTAGCACCGTAATTTTTTAATCTTACATAGACATTTGTTCCGGTATTGGCATTTATAGTTTGAGTGCCATTATCTGTTCTGAAACTCACAATTCCCGCATCATTTGGATAAATAAAACGCGCCTCAAAATTGGTGACATGTAAATCATAATCTTCCGGATCATTCGTAGGGCCATCACTAGCTCTAAATGCTAAAATGATCTCCTGCCCTATATAATTATCAAGTCGCAGTGCATATTGCCGAAGAATATTATCCAAGCCAGTTGATGCGTTCAAGGTGAGCATACTTGTCCATGTAGCTCCACAATCATTTGAGAGCATTACTTCCAGTTTGTCGTCAGAACCCATAGCTGTAGTGCTAGTGCCATCTTTAGCAGTTACAGCAGCGTTGAAATACATAATAGAAGCTTGTGGAACTCTAAATATTGGACTTACTAGCCATTCTCTTTGGTTAATGCCGGATAAATTTACTCTCGCTGTATTTACTCCAAAAAATTGGCTTTGAATTGAATCTGCATTTGTCCAATTGGAGTTTACACCTGATGGGATTGTTCCTTTGGCTTCAGACCATCCGGGTACGGCTTCATCAATATTGTTTCCGGTGAATCCATCAAAAGTTACCGGTGCAATTGGTAAAATCGTCTTCAATCCAATGTTTAAAGTGGAATCATTCACGCGGTTTTCATCTCCCGAAAGATCTGTCCAAACGCTGATTACATAATTATTGCTTGCTGATAAATCCGCAGGTTGTGAAAAAGTAAAGGTTGTTTCCTGATCCTGATTTAAGCTACCATTGAATGCTTCGGTAACGGGCGTTTGATTGTTTATTTGATAAGAGATATTGAAATTACTTTGTGTTTGAAATCCAAAATTTCTGATTCTGACAGTTACATTTTCCTGTCCCAATCCGCAATCCTGAGTAGGAGAAATAACATTCAACAACCCAATATCCAAAGCTTTTAAATCAAATATTAACACATCGTCAAATGCAAAGCCTTCGTCTTGTACACTTCCATCAGAACCAAATGCTACTCTTAACTTGACACTTGTTTGGCCAATCAAATTGTTCATGCCATTCTTGGCGAGTACCCAGCCACCGCTTCCCGATGCTCCTCTACCCGTCCATCCGATGGCCTGCCCTCCCGGGTTTCCGTTGATTGTATTGTCATTATACCAGTTATTTGGATCGTTTAGATTACCAACATTTTGCCAGCTGGCTCCATTATTAATACTTGACTGAAGCACTGCTCCATCCCAAGAGAATTCACTATTCCAAAATACATTCATTTGAATTATAGGCTGTTGCAAGCTCGTAAAGTCAAATTCCGGAGATTCAACAAAGGAATTTTCATTGGCACCATACTGCCCACCCAAAGATCCCGTTACAAAACAATTAAGGCCCGATGCTGCACCATTAATCACTGATTTTGATGGCGTTCCGAAAGACCATGTTCCTGATCCTCCTGAAGTCCAGCCACCATTTCCACTTTCAAAGTCTTCAATGTAGGGGAAACTGCTGATGGTTTGTGAATAGACCTGAAAGCTCATTAATGAGCTTAAAATTGCGATTAATATGATTTTTAAGTAAAGGCTATTACTTACTTTTAATTGTAAATCTCTCAGCATATAAAAAAATTAAGAGTATAATATTCGGTTAAATGTCCATTTAAATTAAATTAACTGCGTTAAAGACATTACCAAAATGAAATTTAACAAAATTTAAATCTCTAAAGCGATTTGAAATCAATTATTTCGAAGGCCGGAAGAAAGTATATTCAAAAATTGAACCATTCATTTTTTTAAAATATGGGGAAAAATGAAATCATAAATCGGCTAAATCATCCCAAAGCATCTGCAGGCTTAGGGGTTTTCAGGATTCTTTTTGGAATTATAATGCTGTGGGAGATAATTTACTTTTATAGGGTTGATCTTCTCGACAATTTCATTTTCCTTCCCTCCACGCTTTTTAACTATCATTTTCTTCCATTGACTCCATTGAGCGAATCGACTATGCAAATCATGCTGGCCGGAATGCTTATAAGCACAATTTTAATAACCTTAGGCTTGTATTTTCGCTGGGCTTCAGTCTATCTATTTTTTACACTCTCTTATATTCTTCTTTTAGACAAAGGGCTTTATAATAATCACTTATATCTGATTTGTTTGCTATTGCTCATATTATCATTTACAAATGCCGATGCAGCATTTAGTATTAGTAAAAAACGACAAAGTTCTATCATTCCGGCCTGGCAATACCTAATAATTCAGCTGCATATAGCAATGGTTTACTTTTTTGGAGGAATCGCTAAAATCAATCCTTATTGGCTGAATATGCATCCCGTCAGGGAAATACTGGAAATACGCGCTAAGAACTCCAGGCTTGAACTTCTCACATCTGATTTCATTGAGTATTTTATCATGGCTGGTGGATTGATATTTGATTTGTGCATTCCCTTTTTGCTTTGGTATAAAAAAACCCGAAAAGTAGCTTTGGTAATGGCTGTATTATTTAATTTGAGTAATGCCTGGATTTTCAGAGATATAAATATTTTCCCCTTTTTTATGATTGCCGCTCTAATTCTTTTCATGGACCAGGAGCGTGTATTGCACTTTACTCAAAGTATAAATTTGACTGCTCCCAAGAATCAACTGAAGCCAAAAATGCTATCGAGCTTGGGTGCAATAGTCTTGATAATCTATTTTGCCATTCACCTTTACCTACCCTTCAGGCATTTTCTGTTTCCGGGCTATGTGGATTGGACCGGTGAGGGACAGTATTTTGCATGGCGAATGAAAATTCAAAACAGAGAAATCGAAGAAATGAAATTTGCAATCTTTGATAATAACAAGAAGGAAATTCATCAAGTCGATCCAAAAAATTTTCTCAATCTATCTCAGTATCAGCAGCTATCCATGCATCCTGATATGGTAATACAATTCGCTGAATTTTTGAAAACTGCCGCCTCAAAAAAAATGGGAATTCAAAATTGCATGGTGAAGTCAAAAATCAAAGTGACTTTTAATGGTTCTGAGCCTCAATACATTTTTGATCCTGATATCGACCTTCTTCAGGTGTCAAAAAATAAAATCCCCATTCGCGATTTGATAAATCCTGTTCCTCCTCCAAGGAATTATTAAATTGGTGTCGGAATTGAAGAGAATATTATGAAATTCAAATTGAGACCTTGGAAAAAGGAAGACCTTTCTTCTTTAGTTAAGCATGCCAATAATTTTGAAATAGCAAAAAACATGATGGATACTTTCCCCCACCCTTATACCAAAGAGGAGGGTGAGAAATTTCTGTATATGGTTATATCAAAAGATCCTCCATTAATTCTTGCCATTGATGTGGATGGGGAAGCCGTTGGGAGTATTGGATTACATCCTCAAAATGATATAATGAGAAAAAATGGAGAGCTTGGCTTTTGGCTTGCTGAGCCTTATTGGGGTAAGGGAATTATTTCAAAAGCAATAAAAGAGATGTCGGATTACTGTTTCAAAAAATTTGATATCGAGCGAATCTTCGCAAGACCATTCGGAACAAATATAGCCTCGCAAAAAGCTTTGGAAAAAGCCGGCTACAAATTGGAAGCGCATCTTGAAAATACCTTGTATAAAAATGAAGAATATCAGGATGAATTGATTTATGCGCTTAGAAAAAAATGGTTTGTGAATTAACTTAGCGCTTGTTAATATTTATGTGTGGATTGGGCACCGCGGAGACTGGAAATATTTTGTATGAAACAGCACTATGAAAATTACTCAAAGGAAGACTTTGAGGTATGGAAAATTTTATTCGACAGACAGAAAAAAGAACTTGTAAACAAGGCCAGCAAGGAATATAATGACTGTTTGGATCAATTGGGCACTAATCTTTACGGAGAGTCAATTCCTGATTTTAAAAATCTCAACAATGTACTCAATGAAAAAACCGGCTGGTCTATTGAAGTTGTCCCCGGGTTAATTCCCGTTTCTGAGTTTTTTGAACTACTGTCAAGAAAGAAGTTTTGCTCTTCAACCTGGTTGAGGAAAAAAAGTCAATTGGATTATTTGGAAGAGCCTGATATGTTTCACGATATATTTGGGCACATACCTTTACTCATGAATCGGAAATACGCTGATTATATGCAGGAAATAGGTCTATTAGGTGTTCAATATAAAGATTACCCGAAAGTCATTAATGGCTTAAGAAGCTTGTATTGGTTTACAATTGAATTTGGTCTCTTGGGAAAAAATGAAGACCCTCAAATATATGGAGCGGGAATTATCTCTTCTTATGGTGAATCAAAGCATATTTATGAAAATAAAGAGGTTACTATAAAGACCTTCGATTTGGATGAAATATTGCTTAAAGAAATTGTGACAAGCGAGATTCAGAACCTTTATTATACTATTAGCTCCATGGACTTTTTATATAATTCAATTGAAATATTGAGCGATAAATTAAAGGTCTTGAAGACTGAAGCCGATTAACTAAATTAAATATAAGTATTTGCTAATTTTGATTTTTATTAATTGAAATGGCCTTAAACTTATTATTTCTTAGTCTCGGGATGATCCTTCTTATTAAGGGGGCCAATTGGCTTGTGGACGGAGCTGCGGCCCTAGCTAAGAAATACAATGTTTCGGATTTGGCCATAGGTTTAACAATTGTGGCATTTGGGACTTCAGCACCTGAATTGGTAGTAAATTCTTTCGCTTCGGTAGAAGGACATCATGAGATGGTTTTGGGTAATGTCATTGGAAGTAATTTCTTTAACCTATTTCTTATTCTCGGTGTAGCCGGTCTTATCATTCCATTAAAAGTTCAGTCAAGCACCGTTTGGAAAGAAATACCATTCTCACTTTTAGCAATCGTGCTCATTTTTGTTTTTGGGAATAACTTCTTTTTTGATCAGCACAGTATTATTACAAGACTTGATGGTTTTATCTTACTCGCCTTGTTTTTTGTCTTTCTCTATTATGTCTATTCTCAATTAAAATCAGATCCTTCTGAGATTGAGCTTATTGAAAAACAATTGAGCAATCTTATGATCACAGTCCTCATTTTCGCGGGGCTTGCCGGTCTGGTCATCGGTGGAAAGGTTGTTTTGGTAAATGGTATAGACATTGCAAAAGAATTTGGTGTAAGCGAAAGAATTATTGGATTAACAGTAATTGCGGCAGGAACTTCACTCCCTGAATTGGCTACCTCAGTTGTAGCAGCATTAAAAAAGAAAAGTGATATAGCTGTAGGGAATATTATAGGGTCAAATATTTTCAACTTTCTGTTAATATTCGGCATTAGTGCAATAATTAACCCTATTCAATATAACGAAGTTTTTAATAGAGACCTGTATTTAATAGCGGGAGGAACTCTTTTTCTATTTATAGCCATGTTTACCGGCGGTAAGAAAAAATTGGATCGCTGGGAAGCGGCAATTCTACTTGTGGTGTTTTTTGGATATACCTATTATCTAATATATCAAAGCAATTAGCTTGAATTAGCAATCTGAAATATTACTTTATTGCGATGATAGCAATGAAAATATTCTCACAATAAATGAGCTATTAGATTCTAATTCTATGTAGATTTTCAACGCTAATTAATGTTGCAAAATGATACATCCAAAAACAGAATTAAAGTTCATCAGTAATGACATCGGCTATGGTGTTGTAGCCACAGAATTGATTCCTGCCGGAACAATTACATGGGTTTTAGACAAACTGGATAGAGAATTCAGTCCTCTTCAATTCCAGGAAATGGAGCCCATTTATCAAGAAATTCTAGATATTTATACCTTCCGCAATAATAAAGGGAATCTGATCCTTTGCTGGGATAATGGCCGCTATGTAAACCACAGTTTTAATTCGAATTGTCTGACAACTGCTTATGATTTTGAAATTGCAATTCGGGATATACAGCCCGGTGAGCAGCTTACTGATGACTACGGCTATCTGAATATCACAAGTCCATTTAAAGCAGTAAATGAAAATACAAAAAGGAAAAACGTGTATCCCGATGATTTGCTGAAATATTATAAAGTGTGGGATAAGAAGATTGCCAAGGTCTTTGGAAAGATTAATTCAATGGAACAGCCTCTCGGTACATTATTAAGTACGGAAATAAGGAATGCTGTGGATATGGTAATAAAAGGTGAAAAGGAACTGGATTCCATACTGAATAACTATTTTCCTCAAGCTTAGTAGTAAGAATTTAGCAACACATATATTGTTTTTATTATATTTCGCTATCAAATGTGAAATATGAATCAAACTGGAACTGTTGTTTTAATCGCCGCACTATTTATCATTATGTTCGGTATGGGGCTTACCCTAAGCGCTGAAGATTTCAAAAGAGTACTTAAGTTTCCAAAAGCGGTCATAACCGGTTTGATAAACCAATTGATTGTCCTTCCCTTGGTAGCTTTTGCCATTGCAATTATTCTTGATGTAAACGCCGAATTAGCGGTGGGTATAATGATATTAGCAGCTTGCCCCGGAGGAGCTACTTCTAATCTCATTACACATTTATCAAAAGGTGATACAGCATTGAGCGTGACACTTACAGCAATAAGTAGCTTGGTAACTATTATCTCAATTCCACTAATAGTATCCTTTTCTCTAAACTATTTTATGGGACTAGATAAAACCTTTGATCTTGATATCCCAAAGGTTTTTGCTCAATTGCTCATCATCACAGTTATCCCAATTTCACTGGGAATGTGGATCAGAGCTAAGAAACCCGATTTTGCAGATAAAATGGAAAAAAGTGTCAAAATAGCCTCAGCAATTGTTCTTGCATTGGTGATTGCCGGAATAATTTTGAAAGAAAAAGAAAATGTGATCGGCTATTTCGAACAGGCGGGGATTTTAGCCTTGTCATTGAATTTGACTACTATGCTCTTAGGGTTTTTATCAGCAAAACTTTTAAGACTTAGTCTGCCTCAAACCATTACCATATCCATTGAAACTGGTATCCAAAATGGAACTATGGCCATTGGTGTGGCTACAATAGCTCTCAATAGCTCTCCTCTTGCAATTCCTGCTGCTATTTACAGTTTGATAATGTTCGGTACAGGCTTCGCAATAATAATGATTGGAACACAACAATCTACCAAAGTTCTACACTCGAAGGACTGATTCAAGATTCTCAAAATTGTCTATTTAGATATATAATTTCATGTTTTTGAGGGATTTGTCATTTTTTGATGATATAAATCATCTTGAAAATTGATAAATACTAAGATTCGAGCTTCAAAAGCTTTCTACTTTCGAATTGTGATTCCAAATAATACAACCGAAATGATTATCAAACGCAGCCTTACAGCAATCGCACTAATTTTTATCAGTCTTCAATTAAGCTTGGCGCAGAAAACGCTGCAATTAGATAATTCTTCTATGATGTACGTTCATGGAACTTCTACTCTTCATGATTGGACAAGTATTGTAGAACAAATGACTGCTACTGCTGAAGTTGATCTAAATGGTGATTTAAAAGACATTAAAACTCTTAAGATAAAAATAAAAGTAGAGTCTATAGAAAGTGGTAAAGGCAAAATGAATAGCCTTACCTATGAATCTCTCAAATATGAAGAGCATCCATATATAGTCTTCGACCTAAATGATATTAAAAGTATTAGCGCAGGCTACATCACTGCCTCAGGGAAAGTGACCATAGCCGGAGCTACAAGAAATATTGAGGTTAAAGGCAAATACAGCCTAATCGGAAATCAACTTAAAATTTCCGGTAAAAAAGACATCAATATGACCGAATTCAATATGGAACCTCCTACAGCCATGTTTGGAACAATCGTAGTTGGAGAAGTAGTAACTATTGAGTACGACTTAATTTTCAAATAATAATTTAAAAAAAACTAAACTTTATCGATATGAAAAAGCTATTTGTATTCCAATTAACGTTCATTTTTACCCTCCTGTTAGGGTTTACAGCGATGGCTCAGGAAGAGTCAACTGATATGTATGAAAATGAGGACTCTCGCGCAGAGTTGCAAAACTTCAGATACAATGACCAAAGAGGTATAAATGTATTTGAAGCTCCAAAAACAGACACTCCTTATAGAGGTTTTGGTTTAAGAGTAGGTGGTGATTTTGCTGTTCAATGGCAAGCATTGTCTCAATCAACCAGTTTTACCGGTGATACTCTAGATGAATTAGATCCAAATTTCAACCTTCCAACTGCAAACCTAAATATTGATGCGCAGTTATACGACGGTGTGAGACTACATTTACGTACTTATCTTTCTTCAAGACACCATGCTGAAGGCTGGGTAAAAGGTGGTTATGTAAGAATAGACAAACTTGATTTTATCAAAGAAGATTTCTTATCTGGCATCATGGATGTTATGTTCATTAAAGCCGGTTATGACGAAATCAACTATGGTGATGTGCATTTCAGAAGAACTGATAATGGTAGAGCCATTTTCAATCCTTTCGTAGGTAATTATATCATGGATGCATTTACTACAGAGCCATTCATAGAATTCAATGTATTGCACCCATCAGGTTTCATAGGTGTATTAGGTTTCTCTAATGGTCGTTTGAACCAAAACGTTGTTCAAAATAATGACCAAGGACCTACCATTTATGGTAAACTTGGATACGACAAACAAATGAATGATGACCTAAGATTGAGATTTACCGGTTCATTCTACTCTAGTTCTTCTAATACAGGCGATTATGGTCCTGGTGGAAAAAGAGAATACCTATACAGTGGTGACCGTGCAGGTGGTAGATATTATGGAGTATTTGGAAACGACGTTTCTGACTTTGCACCAAGATTCAATCCGGGTTGGTCTTCATTAACTTCAATCCAGGTTAACCCATTCGTGAAATTCAAAGGCTTAGAATTCTTTGGTGTATTCGAAACATCAAGTAATAATGTTGCTTTCGCAGTTGAAAATGGTGCAGAAAATGGTGAAGGTGGAACTGTCACACAATTAGGTGCTGAATTACTTTACAGATTTGGAGCTGACGAAAGATTCTTTGTTGGTGGACGATATAACTCAGTTGCCGGTGATCCATTTGAAACAAACACTGATGGTGTAAAAACAGACATAGAAATCACAAGAATTAATGCTGGTGCAGGTTGGTTCATGACAAGAAATATGCTTGCCAAACTAGAGTATGTTACTAACACATATGGTGGTGGTGCATGGGAAAACACTATCTATGATGGTGGTGAATGGAACGGTATAGTTCTTGAAGCAGCAATAAGTTTCTAAATTATTTTTGAATAAGTTTTGTTACAGGGGAGTTGAGAAATCAACTTCCCTTTTTATATTTAAAATATGATCATTTTACTTTTTGCTTTTGCATTTTTCGGTTGGGAAAACCAGAACCCGGTAACCTATAATGTCCGTATTTATGATCAAAGTGAACTAAAAATTTTCGGGGAATCCAATGTAAATACCTTCTCATTCCAATATAATCCTCAATACCTCCAAGAAGGTATGAGTGTTTCTGTAAAAAGTAATTCAGAACGAATTTCATTTAATAATGCAGTCCTGAAACTAAAAGTAAAAGGTTTTGATAGCGGTCACAAAATCATGAATAATGATCTTTATGATTTACTCAAAGCTGATCGGTACCCCAATGTGTCCATCGATTTTCAATCGGCTATTCCTCAACTGAAAGCCACACCGTATCAATCGCTGACTGTAAATGCAAAAGTGTTTATGGCAGGTCAGGTTCATAACGAAGTAATAGTAGTGAAGGCCATTAAAGCGGGTGAGAAATACCACTATGTGGGTAAAACGAAATTAAATTTACATAATTATAGCATCGATCCTCCTGTGAAATTTATGGGTCTTGTAAAAGTTCATGAAGAACTTACCATAAACTTTGATCTGCTATTTGAAGCAGTGCAAAACTCCTAATTCCAGATTTTTGTTCCTTCGGAGCAATTGCTGCAAATGTCTATTTCCGATCTTGATTTGAACAGATTGGCTCTAAATTCTTTATAAGCTTCATTATTCCAAACTTCTTCAAAGCTACTTTCTTTTAGATTTCCCATTGAATGGTTTGAATCCTTATCGAAACAACAGGGAACAACATCGCCGTTCCAGGTTACTACACTGGAATGCCACATTTTCCAACAATGGTTGTCCATTCTATTCTTCAAAACCCAACGTCCATCCTCCATTTGTTTGTAGCGTGCAAGAGAATCATCGCTGGGAATGAACTTTGAGCCGTTTTCGTAATCATATACTTGGGCAGTTTTAATTAGCACGCGGTCAACGCCAAGACTTTTTCCAAAAGCATCTACATCATTTAATTGATGCTCATTGGTTCCCATTGCTATGAATTGCAAATCAATAAATGGTTTCCGCGATTTTAACTTTTCTTTTATAAGAACCAGGTTATTGAGTCCTTCGCTTACCTTATCGAGATTCCCGCCAATTCGGTATTTCTCATAAGTTTCCTGATCAAGACCGTCGATAGATACTATTATTCTATCCAAACCGCTTCTTATAGTCTTTTCGGAATTCTCAGGATTAAGATAGTGTGCATTGGTACTTGTATTTGTATAAATACCTGCTTCTGATGCTATTTTAACAAAGTCAAAAAAGTGTTTATTGAGATACGGTTCTCCTTGAAAATAAAGCGTTAGATAGATAATATATTCTTTCACTTCTTCAATAATCTTTGAATAGAGATCAAGCTCAAGCATTCCTGTAGGTCTGGTAAATGCTCTTAATCCACTAATGCATTCCGGACACCTTAAATTACATGAAGTTGTAGGTTCTATAGAAAGAGCGAAGGGTTTTGCGGGGTGCTCAACAATGCCTGTCTTTTTTGAGTTTCTGTATGATTGATAAACTTCAATGACATTCCTAAGCTTTTTGAAACTTACTTTTCCGGCAATACTCTTTGCTTCGTGATATTGTTTGCTGAGATTCATTAATACTTTACGAGTATTTCTTCAAGTGATTTGCGTTTGATGTTAGGAACTTCTGTTCCCTCCGCAGGGTAACCTATCGGTAAAAGTAAGAATGGTCTTTCATTTTCCGGTCGATTTAGAATTTTACTTAAAAAATTCATGGGACTAGGTGTATGGGTGAGCGTTACCAAACCTGCATTGTGGATGGCATTAATCAGCATTCCACAGGCAATGCCAACGGATTCATTGACATAATAATTATTTTTCTTTTCTCCGTTTTCCAATTCGTAAACCCGTTTGAATACAATGATCAAATAAGGCACGGTTTCTATGAAAGGCTTATGCCAGTCGGTACCAAAAGGCTGGAGATCTTTTAACCAGGATTCGCTCATTCTACCATTATAACTATCATACTCCTCTTTTTCTGCGGCCTCTCTAATTTTTCTCTTGATCTCACTATCTTTTACTAAACAAAAGGTCCAAGGTTGTTTATGCGCTCCGGAAGGTGCCGTATTTGCGGTAAGTATAATTTTTTCTAAAACTTCCTCAGGAATATCCTTATCAGAAAAAGTCCTTATAGAACGCCGTTTTTCTGCAAAATTATGAAGGCTTCGCGCTCGTTCCAGCATTTCATTTTCCGAAAATGACTCATTTTCGTATTTAATAAATCCATCTTTATTTTCTGACATCTCTTAAGGCATTTAAAAATTCTTAATTTTAAATTAAGTAAAAATTAAAATTGGTATTACAGATTGCATTTACTGAGATTTTTCAAATGAATTTCATTAATTCAATCCTTCGCAATATCCGAACAAAATAATTTGTAATGAAAAAAGTATTGATTGTCCTCTTCAGTTTGATTGTTCTTCTTCTAATTGTAATGGTAACTGTGCCGATCATTTTTAAAGATGATATTCGAAAAGCAGTAGATGATGCTGTTGCAGAAAATGTGGATGCACAGGTCTATTTTGATCCTGCCAAATTCGGACTTTCGTTTTTCTCACATTTCCCTAGTCTTACTGTGGGCATTGAAGATTTTGGTATTGCAAATAATGCCCCTTTTCAAGGCGATACCTTATTGGACGTCAAAAAATTCGAATTGGCCATCAATGTTATGAGTCTTCTTGGAGATAATATCGAGCTCAATGGTATTTATCTAATTGAACCAAATATTTATGTGAAAATACTAAAGAACGGTAAGGCAAATTATGACATCGCTAAGGCTTCCGAAGAGGAAGTAAGTGAAGAAACTGCCCCGGAGGAATCCTCTCAATTTGCCATTTCAATTGATAACTGGGAAATCGTAAATGCTAACATCAGATATATCGATAATTCATCCGATATGAAGGCATTCATCAAAAACTTAACGCATAAAGGCTCAGGTGATTTTACTCAATCGGTATTTGATCTTAATACAAATACTCAAATTGAGTCTATAGACTTCAGTATGGAAGGAACTGATTATCTGAGAGGCAATTCTGTAAATGCGGATCTGATTCTCAATATGAATTTGGATAATAACACCTATATATTCAAAGAAAATAGCATCACTCTAAACCAATTTGTTTTTGGTTTTGATGGCTCAATCGTTTTAGGCGATGATTATCAAGATTACGACCTGACCTTCAATTCAAAAGAGGCCACCTTTAAAAACATTCTTTCTCTTGTTCCTGCTGTTTTCAAAAAGGATTTTGAATCGTTAAAAACATCGGGTTCTATGTCTTTTGATGGTTTTGTAAAAGGCAAATCGCAAGGAGATGATCTTCCTGATTTTGGAATTAATTTATTAGTTAATGATGGTATGTTCCAATATCCTGATTTACCGGCAGCTGTAAAAAATGTCAATCTTGATATGAACATTAAGAAAGAAGGGCAAAGTTTGGAGGCAACCACAGTTGATTTGAAAAAATTCCATATGGATCTCGGTAACAATCCTGTTGATATTACAGCAAAAACTAAAGGGATTGAAACAATTGATATGAATGTTGATGCCAATATCAACTTGAATCTGGCAGAAGTTTCCTCATTTTATCCTGTTGAAGGTCTTGAGCTAAAAGGAATATTCGGGCTAATGGCGAAGGTCAATGGTACCTATAGCGAAACAGCAATGCCAAATATCGAGGCTGATCTAAAACTAGAGAATGGTTTTGTGAAATCTTCAGACGTGCCTGCTCCTCTTGAAAACATTCAAATGCTTGCAACAGCGAAAAGTGCCGGAGGAGATCTTGTGAATAGTTCTGTAGACGTCGAAACATTCAAAATGACCTTTGACGGCAACCCTATAGAAGCCTTCCTGCATCTGGAAAACTTTGAAAATTACACGTATAATACTGGTTTTAAAGGCCAGATTGATCTAGGGAAATTAATGAAAATGTTTCCTCAGGAAGGAATGGAACTAAGCGGAATATTAGTTTCAGATATAAAAACTTCCGGTAAAATGTCAGACATCGACGCAGAGCGCTATGATCAATTGCCTACCTCAGGAAAAATCAATGTATTCAATCTCGCTTTTAAAAGCGATGATCTCCCACAAGGCATGAGCATCAAATCGGCCAATTTTGAATTCAACCCAAAAGAAGCCGTTTTGAATAATTATAATGGAACATTGGGCAATAGCGATATGCAAATGTCGGGTAGCTTTAAAAACTACATAGGCTATGTTTTGAAAGATCAAACACTTGTTGGAAATCTAAAATTCAACTCAAACACCTTCGACTTAAATGAGTGGATGACTGATGAGGAAGAAACAGAAGGTGGAGAAACAGCAACAGCAGAAGAAGAACTTGTTGTAGTGCCGATTCCGAGAAATATCGATTTCACGCTTGACGCCTCAATGAATAAAATACTGTATGACCAATCAGATTTAACAAACCTTAAAGGTCAAATCGTCATTCGTGATGGCGTTGTCAGCCTAAATCAAACCAGGTTTACAATGCTGGAAGGAACCTTTGTCACAAACGGGCAATACGATACGCGCGATTCGCTCAACCCTTATTTTTCATTTGATTTGGATATAAAGGAATTGGAAATACCAAAGGCCTATTCTGCATTTGCAAGTATTCAGGAAATGGCACCAATGGCTAAAAATATGAGCGGAAAGGTCAATTCTGACTTTCATGTTGAAGGTCGATTGTTGCAGAACTACGACCCTGATTTAGGAAGTTTGACAGGCGGTGGATTGCTGAACATTTTTGAAGCTGCGATGAAAGATTTCAAACTAATCAACAAATTGAACAGCGCTGCGAGTTTTGCCGGTTTCAATACCAGTTCTTCAAATAATTATCCTTTAGGTGATTTTCTTGTAAAAGCTGAAATACGCGATGGAAAGGTGTTTTTCGAACCATTCACGGTAAATGCAGCAGGTAATGCAATGACCATCGGCGGTAATTACGGATTAGATGGGGCTTTGGATTATACAGTAAAATCTGATGTTGCCGCAAGTGCAATTACAGGCGCAGCAGCCAGTGCTTTAAATTCATTAACGGGATCTAGTTTTTCAGGCTCCGGACCAGTATCATTAAACTTTGGTGTTACGGGAACTCAAGATGACCCGAAAATTAAACTATTGGGAATGAACTCCGAGGATGGTTCTGCCAAGAACGTAGCAAAAACTACAGTGACAAACCTTAAAAATAAGGCAAGTGATGATGCACGGAAAAAAGCACAAGAGCAAGCCGACAAAATTCTTGCAGAGGCGAAGAGAAATGCAGATAAAATTAGAGCAGAAGGAAAACGATCTGCTAATCTCATTCGAGAGCAATCAAATAAGCAAGCAGATGATTTAGTTAAAAAAGCTAATAATCCAATCGCCAAGCGAGTAGCCCAGGAATCCGCCAAGAAAATTAAAAGTGAGGGCGAAAAAAATGCAAGGAAAGTAGAAAATGAGGCTAACAGCCAAGCAGATCAGTTAATGAGAGAAGCAAGGCAAAAAGCTGACAAACTCTTAAAAAACCCTTAGAGTATTTTAAATTCGGCATATATCCATTCATCATCAGCCTGCTCCCTTTCCGGAGAATCATTGACTGTTATTATGAATCGATATGTGCCTCTTTTTACATAGGCACTTTTATCATTGCCGGGAATATCGCCCCCTTCGCACCAACTTTCTTTTTGATTCCAAGCAATATCCATTTGCTGAAAAGGTTCTAAAGGCACGTAATGCGGTGGGGCACAAGGCGCTCCACATGCACAATTCTGAATTCTAACATCATACCAGAGGGTATCTATTTTCCTTTGAATTTGTAATCGAGAAGGCTCTAATAAATAGCGGATGCTATCGGAATTATTTTCCAAAATAAATACAACATTATCTCCGGGTTTATATTTCTCGCCAATGATAACCCTTACCCCCAATTTACTGTGCTCATCTTTTTCCTCGCTAAGCTGAGATGTCGGATTACATGAATAAAAAGAAAGTAGTATTAATAGGAAAACAAGATTCTGCATATGACAAAAATAGAGTTAAAAGGTGGTATATATTTAATAGTTAGATCATCTTAACATTAATAACTATTAAAATTTATTATTATTATACAATTTTATATTACTATATTCATATTTAGTGTAATTTTTAGCTGTGAATATTAATTTTTAGTAATATTTGCATAACTTTGAAGAATGCTCAGATATTTAACATATGGATTATTGCTGATTTGCCTTGGTGCAAATGCTCAGTATTTTTCTGTGTCTGACTTTCATTCTGAGTTTGAGCGAAAGGCTTTTGAGCAAATCGTTCAAAACAAACCAATAGCACCGGCCACCTTTTTAGTAACTGCGGATGAGGATAAATTATTTGCGGATTACAGGGACATGACACTTCTAATTAAATCAATTCCATCGCAGTTTAATTCTTCAAGATTTGAAGGCATGGAATTCGAAAAGAAATTGAAGTATATATTTAAGCAGACTCAAAAAGAATACTTCAAAAGGTATCAGCTGTATAATTCTTATGCAGATTTAATTGAAGAAGGCAACTTTAACTGTATTTCAGGCACAGCCTTTTACGCATTACTCTTATCTGAAATGGGTTATAATGTTCATATTTTCGAAACACCCTATCATGCTTATTTGGAAGTGGAGGCTGAAAATGGAGATATGATACTAATCGAATCAACCGATGCCGCCTTTGGTGTTGTTGATAAAATTAAAAGGGTGGAATCACGAAGAGAGGAGTACGCTCAAGGCGAAAGTGAATTCATTGCGAAAGGCCTGGGTAATGTAAATAATAATCCTGAGGAGATTTTCACAAATGAAATAGACATTATAAAATTGGCCGGTTTGCAATACTACAATAAGGCCGTGGTTGCATTCAATTCCGGTGAATTCGAAAAAGCATCTACACTTCTCAAAAAAGCAGCATATTTATATCCCTCTTCCAGAATAATCATGCTTCAACTTCTTAGCGAAAAGTTAATCGTATCTAATTATTAATGATCAAGCCAGGCTTTGAAAGCGGGGGTTTTATCAGCACTTATTATTATTTCATCCTCCGGATCAGGATTCAAGATAATCTTTAATCTTCCCTTAAAATAAGGTTTGATTTCTGCTGCAGAATCAAGGTGAATTATATACTTCCTATTGATCCTAAAAAATAATTCGGGGTTCAACTGTTGCGATATTTCTTCTAATGATGTGTCGATTGGATATTTGCCTCCATCGCGATCAACAAGAAATGTCAGCTTACTATCCGAATAGAAATATGCGATATCCTCAGATTTCACCGGGTGAATTTTATTACCCAACTTCACAAGAAAACGCGACTTGTAATTATTTTTCGCCTCATTAATGGCTTCCAATAAAGACTTTACATCAAGCCTGCTTTCTTCAGGATTCCAAGCCTTTCTTTTCGACTCGTATTTGTCAAGACTGGCCTTAATTCTATCCTTTTGAACAGGTTTCAATAAATAATCAATACTATTCACTTCAAATGCCTTTATAGCATATTGATCAAAAGCTGTGGTGAAAATTATTGGGCATGTTAAATCAAGGTTCTCAAAAATGTCAAAACTTAGTCCGTCACCTAATTGTATATCGGAAAATATAAGATCAGGAAGCTCATTTTTGTCAAACCATGAAGACGACTCCTTTACAGAAGTCAATACTTTAATTATTTCTATAGAAGAATCAATTTCATTGACCATTTTACTCAACTTCCTTGCCGCTAATTCTTCATCTTCTATAATCAGAACTTTCATCTCTCAACCTCTAGTAAGGGTAATTTTACAATAAAATGTGATTCAATATTCATTATATCTACTTCCTTGTCGGAAAGAAACTCGAAACGTTTTTTAACATTTTTTAAGCCCGAATTAGAGGAAGTAACATTTTCTTTCTTCTTCTGAAGATTATTCTTTATTACCAGTTTATCCTTTTCCGTAAACATCTCAATTGTCAAAGGCATTTCACCGTCGATTTTATTGTGCTTGATAACATTTTCAACCACAATCTGTAATGCCAGAGGTGGGATCATTAAGTTTTCAGTTACGCCAATTATATCATTTTGAAAAATCAACCTTTCGCCAAAACGATTCTTTAACAAATAAACATAGCTGTTTAGGAATTCCAGTTCCTCATCTAATGTCACTAATTCTATTTGCTTATTCTTGAGTACATAACGATAAACTTCAGCAAAATTATCCAGGAATTTCCTTGCGGTTTCTTTGTCTTCATCTATTAAGGATGAGAGAATATTTAAATTATTAAAAAGAAAATGAGGATCAATATGACTTTTTAGTACTTCAAGCTGCGTTCGAATATTCTCTTTCTCCAATTGCTCTGATTTCAACTTAGTTTTCTTCCATTGCGTCATGAAATAAATGCCAAAATGAATTGAAATTGCAGGTAGTACGAAGAGCAAGCCATAAATATTCATTACAGCCATTTGCTCAAAATCAGGTGCCGATTCAGTAAATAGAGTTCTAAAAAAGTAGAATGTAAAATTTACCACCAGCAGGCTGTAAATACCACTGGATAATAATTGAACAAAAAAACGCCTGGAAACATAAATGTCCCAGGGTAATTTTTTATCAAGCCACCTGGATATCAAACGGTTTCCTGCCCAAATGAAGAAAACTACATTTATTATCCAAAAAACAATGGTGACTAAAAGCGATTCCACTTTGGAAAAATAGCCAAGAAAAGCTATTGCTCCTAAAATTGCTATTGTAACAATAATGCCAAGCCATTGCAATGTGTTGGCATTGCGCCGGCCAGACATATAATTAGGTGTATTAAAGATCGAATAATTCACTACCGAGGGAGCCTATTGAAATTTAATTTCTTTCACTCCTTCCCAAGGGATTAATATGGGCTCATCATCGTTTTCACTTTTAAAGATCATCAAACCATCATTTCGATCTGATACATCCTGTGAATTTCCCAGCAAGACTGTTTTGCCACTTTTTAAAGTGATATTTGAATAATTATAATTCTTCGGTTTTACTGAAGAGATCTTTCTAAATGGAATTGAATATTTGACATTATAATCAGTGCCCTCCAATATCTCATAATCATAAGTCTCGTCAATATCATATACTATTAAGCCACTTATTGTTTCGTCTTTAACTGTTAGAACATCTCCTTTCAATCTTTTTGGCTTTGGGAAATCATCATATGACATAATCTTCCCGTTTGGAATGTTGTCAGTAAATTCAACGTATTCAAAGTCTCTCCATTCTACTAATACCTTTCCAAAATCTTCTGTTCTTGCTACAATTCCTCTATTAGAAGCATCAACATCATTTGTACCGAAAAGCTCTATTTCTCTTCCGGATTTTAGTGTGACCTTAGAGCCCCTACCATATCTTTCAATTTTCTTGATATCTCCCATTTCAATTGAAATTCTTCCATTGTTATTATTCCCATCGAGTTTGTCGATGCTCAGGCACTCCTCATGATCCCATTGAATAAAACCTTCGAATTCTCCTCTTAGTGTTTTTATCGTTCCATAAAGTGGGTCACCAATTCTTGACTTCAATTTCGATGGTCCTGATTCAAAATCGATTCTGTTAATTCTGCCCCAACGAATATTTACTTCCCCTAATTCCGGATCCAATACTAGTAAGTTGGCTCCAATATCATTTGAGCCACCTGCAACATTCATTCGGGAATCATCCTTCATTATTAGCGATACTTCCGATCTTCCGGCAGGTTCAATAGCTTTGATATCTCCAAACCGGCACACAAACTGATGATTTTGCCAGTGATAATCACAACAGTTTTTATCTTTCCAAAGACCTATAAATTCCCACTGACCATTGCCCTCATCAATCTTCATGGTTTGTATCTGATCTTTTTTTGCCCAACGGTTATAAGGATTTTCTCTTTTGGTAGAGTTGAATTCATCCTCCCACATGGCTTCCTCATTTCCCCATCTAATTTGACCTTTAAACTTTTCTCCATCAATTGTGGATACAGTTCCATAAATAAATGCTTTATCGCTTTGGGAAAAAGCCCCTGTAAATACGAATGTTACAAGGGCTAAAAAACTATAGACTTTACTGAACATGACCTTTTAATTTAATTTGACCTCCAATGGTGAATCCAAAGGTTGGTCAAGAAAAGCATATATAAAAGGTATGCCTGACGAATCGGGATATTTTAATGCTGAAATGGCATATGTCTTAACCCAATATTTACTTTAATCCTTTGTCTTTGCCAAGCCTGTTCAAAAGACTCGATGTGATATTCAGGAAGTTTTCTTCAGTAATTATTCCAATAAGTTTATCATTCTTTACTACAGGCAGGCAGCCAATTCGCTTTTCCTGCATAATATTCATGGTCTCTATTACCGTGGTTTCCGGTCCAATGTGAATAGGATTGGATATCATTAAATCCTTGACTGTTTTTCCTTCGTTCAGTTCCCCTTTATTTAGACGGCTGAAATAGCGTAAAAGCATTCTCGAAGAAATTAGTCCGATCAATTTCCCTTTATCATCTTCAACGGGCATATAACGAATCTTTTGCCAATCCATAATTTCTGCAACCATTTCTGGTATATCATCTTTGATAATTGTGAAAAGATCGGTTGTCATGAATTCTTCTGCAAGCAGGGTAGAATGCTGCCAAGACATAATATCTTCTAAACTTGCCAGATCCCATGTATGAATTGCTTTGCCTTCCTTTTGGTTTTTCAAAATACTGGCCGTAAGACCAATTAATAATTCCTCTTTGGAAGTCACTTTGCTGAGTTTGGTAAATGATTTAAGCATCCAGCTTGCGCCTGTTTTTCGGCTTTCATTTCGTTCTCGAATGACATCCATGTACCTATCTATATCGGCCTTATTGATATTATTTTTCTTAAGACCTTCTCTTGCCATTGGAAGAAGTTCCTTTTCAATCAAATCATTGACAGCGTACTTTTTATCCTTAAACCAGTTTAATTGAGTATCCATGCCCAACCTAGCAGTGGCCACAAAATTAGATTTGGCATCATCAAAATCCATATTTATAGGAATGTCGGGGTGATATTCATCAAAGACTGACATTAAACCTATCCAGAAAGCAGAGTTGGCAACTTCATCTATAACTGAAGGCCCTGAGGGTAAGCATCGATTTTCAATTCTCAAATGCGGCTTACCATTTGGACTAATTCCATAACAGGGTCTGTTCCACCTATAAACAGTTGAGTTGTGGATCATCAAAGCGCGTAAGGAAGGAGTAATACCCTCATCCATTTTTTTGAATACATCCTCATCTATATCAGTCATGAGCATCACCTTGAACCGCACAATATCTTCTTTATACAATTCAATTATTGAGTTTTGTAGCCATTGATTTCCAAAAGTTACTCTTGGGCTTCTATCCCTTAAATGCTCTGTAGTGACACGCGTATCAACGGATTGCTGAAACAAGGCAACTCTTGTTTCCTTCCATAAACGTTTTCCAAAAAGCATTGGACTATTGCTGGAAATCGCTAAAACCGGTGCCATTAAAACCTGTGCAGCATTGTATTTTCTTACAAAATCTTCCGGGGCGATTTGTAAATGAACCTGAAAACTGGTATTACAAGCTTCGAGCATGGCTGAGTCATGCTTAATATTCAGTTCGTCAATTCCCGCAATCCTCAATTCATAAATTTTACCTCTTAGTTTGTTGATGGCTTTAACCAAGGCAAAATAACGATCGAGTGGAGTTAAGTTTTCAAGATCCAGGTCAAATTTCCTAATGGTGGGTAAAATACCTGTCAAAACCACCTCGCTATGATGATTAGCCGCCACATCACTTACCTTTTTTAAAATATCATTAAGATTATTTTCCAGAACTGAAAAACAGTCTTTTTCATATACCAAAGGGTCAATATTGGCCTCAAGGTTGAATTTGGCTAATTCGGTGGTAAATGTACTATCATTTAAATCACTTAAAATCTCAAGCGACTTTGGCGAAGGTTTATAATTTTCATCGACGAGGCACATTTCCTGCTCCGCACCAATGTGGATTGGGCTGGCATTGAACCAATCATCTTCAAGCATTTTCTCTAATGCCTGCAAATCCCTTAAAAGATATTTGGTGAAATTATTAAGCTGCCTTTGGTTAGATACTATTCTTACATTTAAATCTCCCATATATTCAAAATTTGAAGAGCACCTTAAAGTAAATAAAAAGACCTCAATAGTATATGATTTTACAACATATTCAAATATGAACCATTACCTATATTTGATGTTCATGAATACGTGTCGGTTTATTATCAAGAAAAATCTTCAAATACCTTAGAAATCAATACT
Source organism: uncultured Hyphobacterium sp. (assembly GCA_964351965.1). GTDB lineage: Bacteria > Bacteroidota > Bacteroidia > Cytophagales > CCMP332 > CCMP332. Next base: position 343,098 of record CAYGPM010000001.1, read on the forward strand.
TTTGCAGGCTCAAATGTGGACTAGTTTAGCACATATAATTATTAAGTATCGCTACGCGCTATTAGCTGCTATACTTATTGTTACGGGCTTTATGGCCAATCAGGCAAGAAAAATCGAGCTGACCTATGATTTTGCCCAGATTGTTCCAGACGACGACCCGGACATGATATACCTAAGGGAGTTTAAAAAAACCTTTGGGGAAGATGGAACTGTAATGGCAATTGGCCTGAAGAATGAAGATGTTTTTAAATTAGATAACTTCACAAAACTTCAGTATCTCGACAAAGCTCTGGGACAAATAGAGGGTGTAGATAAGATTTTATCTATCGCTTCCATCTTGAATGTCTCTAAAAATTCCTCTGAAAAGAAATTTGAATATCTCCCCGTTTTTACCAAAACCGCGGATACACAGGAAGAATTGGATAGTCTTCTCAAGGTTGCCGGAAATATAAAATTCTATGATGGACAAGTTATCAATAGCCAAAACGGAGCGCTTTTGATAATCATTACATTAGAAAAAGATTATGTCAATTCCGCTCAGAGAGATCCTTTGATCGCTGATATCAGAATGGCGGGTGACCAGTTTACTGAAAAAACAGGTATTGAGTTGCATTATGCGGGTATCCCTTATGTAAGGTCAGAAGTTTCAAATCGAGTCAAAGAGGAGTTTTCTTTTTTCCTATACATCTCACTTGCCGTTTGCGCTACAATATTATTTCTCTTTTTCAGATCCTTTACTGCCGTATTTGTGCCAATGCTTTTAATTGGTGTAATCGTGGTATGGACCATGGGAACCATTGTTCTACTGGGATATAAATTAACCTTGCTTACAGCCCTCTTGCCACCAATCATTGTGGTAATCGGAATCCCTAATAGTATTTATCTCATCAACAAGTATCATCAGGAATTTAGTAAGCATGGCATCAAATTATTGGCCTTAAGCAGAATCATCAGAAAAATTGGTATAGTTACACTGATCACCAATTTCACAACAGCCATTGGTTTTGGAGTATTGACTTCAACAGATATAGCTATACTTACTGAATTTGGTTTGGTCGCTTCAATCAATATCATGGCGACTTTTGTAGTGAGTATCATACTCATTCCTGCAACATTTGCACTACTACCCGAGCCTTCAGAAAAGCATTTAAGGCATCTTGAATTTAAATTTGTGCGATTTCTTTTAGAAGGTTTTGACGTGATTGTTCACAAATACCGACCTGCAGTTTATATAAGTACAGCCATCGTAATCATCGTTTCAGTTTTTGGACTCACTAAGATCGAGGCCATATCCTATATGGTGGATGATCTTCCAAAAGACTCTCCGATAATCCGGGATCTTCATTTTTTCGAAGAAAACTTTGCCGGTATTATGCCGCTGGAAATTATAATTGATACAAATAAAAAAAGAGGAACAACAAAGCTCGATAACCTCCGGTTGGTGAATCAATTTGACGAATATGTTGATTCCATTCCGAATGTTTCCAAATCGGTATCGATATTGAATGTTGTGAAAGCGGCAAATTATGCTTTTTACAATCAGAACCCTGATTTCTACCAATTACCATCCAAAAGAGATAGAGCCTTTTTATATCGCTATCTGAAAAATACCGATGATAATACGGAGATAGCTAACAGTTTCGTCGATTCTACAGGTCAAAAAATGAGGCTTTCATACAGGATTGAAGATATGGGATCAATTCGCTTGAACGAGCTTATCAATGGGAAATTAATTCCTAAAGCAAAATCTCTTTTTGAAGGTTCCGATCTTGAAATGATGGTGACGGGTACCACACTTATTTTTATAAAAGGAAATAGCTATCTGATCAAAAATCTCCTTCAAAGCATGATCATTGCCTTCATTTTGATTGCAATAATCATGGCGATATTATTTCAGTCAGTCCGAATGATTATGATAAGCATTATCCCAAATACAATTCCATTATTAATCACAGCGGGAATTATGGGCTATTTCGGGATTCATTTAAAACCAAGCACGGCTTTGATATTCAGTATTGCATTTGGTATTTCAGTTGATGATTCTATTCACTATCTCGCCAAATACAGACAGGAATTATTAGCCAATGGCAACATGATTTCTAAAAGTGTTTCTATCAGTTTATTAGAAACCGGTTCTAGCATGATGTACACTTCTATCGTGCTTTTTGCAGGATTTATAATATTCGCTTTTTCTTCTTTTGGAGGAACCGTAGCTCTAGGAGTACTTACTTCATTAACACTTTTAGTCGCATTACTTATCAACCTAATAATTTTGCCTTCTTTAATAATGTCATTCGACAAAGGCTTAAAGAATAAAAATGCTCATCCCCTTATTGAGATGTACGACGAGTTCTATTATGAAAATGAAGATGAGGAAATTGACCTCAGCCAAATGGAAGTAAGAACTGCGGGACAAAGCCCGGTGGATGAAGTTGAAGACGAAAGGGACAATACCAATAGTAATTAATCTTTAACGGAAGCAAAAATTACCTACTTTTGCAAGCCGAAAAACTCATCAAATTCTAATGGCTCGTAAATACACAGAGTATAAACAGCTTAGCTTTCCTGAAATTGAGAAGAATGTTTTAAAATTCTGGAAAGAGAATAAAATATTCGAACGCTCAGTAAGTGAACGCGAAGGCAAAGAGACCTTTACTTTTTACGAAGGACCTCCTTCTGCCAATGGCACACCAGGTATTCACCATGTAATGGCACGTACTGTAAAGGATATCTTTTGCAGATATAAAACACTACAAGGCTATCAGGTTAAGCGCAAAGGTGGCTGGGATACGCACGGCTTGCCCGTAGAACTCCAAGTGGAAAAGGAGCTGGGTATTACCAAAGAGGATATAGGAAAGAAGATTTCTGTTGAAGAATATAATCAGCGCTGTCGTGAGGCAGTCATGAAATTCAAAGGTGAATGGGAAGAGCTCACAGAAAAAATGGGCTATTGGGTTGACATGGATGACCCTTATGTGACCTTTGAAAATGATTATATCGAAAGTCTTTGGAGCTTACTAAAAAAATTATTTGATAAGGGCCTATTGTATAAAGGATATACAATTCAACCTTTTTCTCCTAAAGCGGGTACCGGATTGAGTTCTCATGAATTAAATCAACCCGGCACCTACCGTAAAGTAAAGGATACTTCTATTGTCGCTCAGTTTAAAGCAAAAAGAACCGACAAATCTGAGTCTTTATTTGACTCCGAAAATGAAGAAGTTTTCTTTCTTGCATGGACCACTACTCCATGGACGTTGCCTTCAAATTGTGCCCTGGCAGTTGGAAAGAATATAAAATACGTAAAGGTTAAAACCTTTAACCCCTATACATTTAAGTCAATTTCTGTAATCCTCGGTGCTGATTTGATAAACAAATTCTTTTCTCCAAAAGGAAAAGAAATTTCACTTGAAGACTATAAAGAGGGTGATAAAATAATTCCATGGGAAGTAAGCGCTGAATTTCTGGGTTCGGAAATTGCCGAAATGAGATATGAGCAATTAATGCCATATGTAAGCAATGAAGATCTTGAGGCAAATGCATTCAGAGTTATAATTGGTGATTTCGTATCGACAGAAGAAGGTACAGGAATTGTCCATACTGCATCTGTTTTTGGAGCAGATGACTATCGAGTAGCTCAACAAAATAACGTTCCTGCAGTACTTATCAAAGATGAGAATGGGCATGATATGCCATTGGTTGATAAACAAGGTCGATTCGTAAAAGAAGTGACTGATTTTGCCGGCCGTTATGTCAAAGAGGAATATGAAGAAGAGGAAGTTTCAGGTGATCCTGAATACAAATCAACCGATGTACTCATAGCCATAAAACTTAAAGAAGAGAATAGGGCGTTTAAAGTAGAGAAATACGAACACAGTTATCCGCACTGCTGGAGAACTGATAAACCAATACTCTATTATCCTTTGGATTCCTGGTTTATTAAGACCACAGCCTATAAAGACCGACTGGTAGAATTAAATAATACCATTAATTGGAAACCTGCCGCAACTGGTAAAGGAAGATTTGGTAACTGGCTTGAAAACCTGGTTGACTGGAACCTGAGCCGATCAAGATTTTGGGGTACGCCATTGCCAATCTGGAGAACAGAAGACAAATCAGAATCTATCTGTATTGGATCTAGAGTAGAGCTGAAAAATGAAGTTGCCAAAGCGGTCAAAGTGGGCTTCATGGATAAAGAATTGGAGAAGGATTTCGATTTTCATCGTCCTTATGTTGACAATATCACCTTAGTTAGTCCAAGTGGTTTGAAAATGTTCCGTGAGCCCGATTTGATAGATGTTTGGTTCGATTCAGGAGCAATGCCCTATGCTCAATGGCATTATCCATTTGAAAATGAAGAAGTATTCAAAGCCAATTACCCGGCAGACTTTATAGCTGAAGGAGTTGATCAAACTAGAGGTTGGTTTTTCACTCTACATGCTATTGCTGTTATGCTTTTCGATTCAGTTGCATTTAAAAATGTAATCGCCAATGGATTGGTATTGGATAAGGATGGCAATAAAATGTCTAAACGACTAGGAAATGCTGTGGATCCCTTTGATGCTATCAATACTTACGGAGCTGATTGCAACCGCTGGTATATGATTAGCAATGCCCCGCCTTGGGAGAATCTAAAGTTTGATTTTGAAGGTGTAAAAGAAGTGCAAAGAAGGTTTTTCGGCACATTGCACAACACTTATAATTTCTTCGCTCTTTATGCCAATATTGATGGTTTTGACTATAAGGCTGAACCAATCTCCTTCAACAAATTGCCCGAAAGTGACAGATGGGTACTTTCACGATTGCACTCTTTGGTAAGCCAAGTCAAAAAAGCATTTGCTGACTATGACCCTACCAGAGCTGCCAGACTCATTCAAGATTTCACTATTGATGATATGAGCAATTGGTATGTTCGACTTAATAGAAAACGATTTTGGGTTGGGGAGTTTACCGAAGATAAAAGAGCGGCTTATGAAACGCTTTATAATTGCCTTGAAACCATATTAAAACTATCGGCGCCAATTATTCCATTTGTATCTGAGCACTATTATAGAGAATTGAATCAAGTAACTGAAAAAGATAATTTTGATTCAATCCATTTATCAGAGTTTCCGGAGGCAAATAACCTGATCATCGATAAAGAATTAGAAAAGAGGATTGAATATGCTCAAAGAATTTCTTCTCTTGTTCACTCTTTAAGAAAAAAGGAGCGCATAAAAGTTAGACAGCCTCTTTCAAAAATCATGATTCCTGTGCTTGATAAAACTGCAAAAGAGCAAATCATGCAGGTTTCCGAAATGATCAAAAATGAGGTCAATGTAAAAGAAGTAGAATTACTACTGGGTGATAATTCTGTAATAACTAAAACAGCTAAAGCCAATTTCCGTGAATTGGGTCAAAAGTTTGGTCCCAAACTCAAGTCTATTGTTCCCCATATTCAAAAAATGGATCAGGATGCAATCTCAGAATATGAGCAATACGGTGTATTTTCAATAGATGTAGATGGCGAACATATCCAATTGGAGAAAGGTGATATTCTTATTGAAACCCACGATGTTCCGGGCTGGTCAGTAGCCAGTGATAGTGGATTAACAGTAGCTCTCGACATCGATATTACTGATGAGCTAAAAAGTGAAGGCTTCGCCAGAGATATAGTAAATCGCATTCAGAATTTGCGTAAAGATTCAGGATTGGAAGTTCAAGATAAAATCAAAGTTGAAATAATTTCTGAAGATTCTTTCGTTATAAATTCGGTCAGTGATTTCAGCGAATATATTTCGAAGGAAACACAAGCTTTAAAACTGGAAACTATAAAGCAGGAGCCTTTAGAAGAGAATAAAATTGAAATTGATGAAATTTCAATTGGTTTAAAAATTGCAAAAACCAGCCTAAGTATTAGCGAATGAAGTACCTGAAATATTTTTTAATTAGTCTGGCTATTATTGTACTTGACCAGTCGGTGAAAATGCTTGTTCATTTCAATATGGATTATGGTTCGGTTGGGCAGATAAAAGTTTTCGATGACTGGTTTAAACTTTATTATACTTTAAATCCCGGAATGGCATTTGGATTACAACTGGGCTCTTCATACGGAAAGCTTGCCTTAAGCTTATTTAGATTATTGGCAATGGGGGGAATAGCATTCTATCTTTATACGCTTATAAAAAAATCATCTCCTACCGGTTTACTTATCTGTATATCTTTAATTCTTGGCGGTGCCATTGGAAATGTTATTGATAGCACTTTCTATGGTGTTTTACTTAATAATGCCCCCGCTGATTCTAGTACGCCCTGGTTTCATGGTCAGGTAATCGATATGTTTTATCTTGATATTTGGGAAGGCTTCGCTCCCGATTGGATTCCGGTTCTCGGAGGAAATTATTATAGCTTATGGCCAATCTTCAATATAGCTGATGCCTCAATTTTTTGCGGCGTTTTGGCCATTCTAATCTTTCAGAATAAATTCTTTAAAACGGAAGAAAAGACAGAACCTACTAAGGAAGAGACAAACTAGTTTAATTCGTCTTGCACAGATTCAACTTCACCAGGTCTCATGAAATTGAAACCAAGAGTTAATCTTAGTGTGTTTTCCAATGGATGATTTCTTGAAGTAGGAATCAAGTATGCCATATCAAGAGCAATTACCTGATATTTAATTCCGGCACCAACTGTGAAATACTTTCTTGCTCCGTAAAGCTCATCTTCGAAGAAGTAACCGGTTCTAACAAAGAATTTATCATCGTAGTTATACTCCAATCCAATTGAAACAGCAATTTCTTTAAGTTCCCCGGCAAGTCCATTTGGGGAATCACCAAATGAAGCGAATGCTCCTCCAACAACTCCTCTATCAGAATTAGCATCAGAAGGAACCATTAATTTATTGAAATCGATAGATAGAGTGAATCTGTTATAAACATCAGCATCCATGCCAATAGAAGTACCCAATCTCAGATTGGTAGGGATGAAATCAGCAGAGTCATTATTGGAATATGAAATCTTAGGGCCCAAATTACTTATGCTGGCTCCAAATGCGACATTGGTATTATTACCAAAGATCACATAATCATTTTGGTGAAATAGAGCAAGATCCGCTGCTGCTGTATTTCCCGGTTTTAAATCTGTGCCGGTAGGGCTATTATTACCTTCTATTCTTCCTGTTAGATTTGAATGTATAAATTTCAAGCCCAATGCAACACCCAAACTTCTACTTAATTTTCTTGAATAGGCAACCGCAATATTAAACTCATTTGGATCAACTAATTGCAAATTATTTCCTTGCTGATCAGTGAATTGAATTTGACCAAGATCAAAATATGTCAATGAAACTCCAATAGCATCTTCTTTTCGGATTTTTGTAAATGCAGTGATATATGAAAGAGACATGTCATCTACCAAGTTTCTCAACCATGGAGTATAAGAAATGGAACCTCCATAATCTGATTCCATAAATGCCAATTTACCGGGGTTCCAAAACATGGATTGTGCATCAGGACTTGTGGCAACGCCGACATCGCCCATTGCGGCTGCCCGCGCATCGACAGGTATAGTCAAAAATGGTACTGCTGTAGTTAATGTATATAATTCTTCATCTTGGCTACCAACGTTGGTACCAGATCCTTGAGACATAGCAGTGTTCATTCCAACTACGCAAACAAGTGCTGCTAATAAAATCCTTCTTGACATTCCTAAATAATTGAGCTGCAAATATAAAAGTAATTTATTTGATATATACTAAACGCTTGATTTCATGGGTTTCTGTTCCCAGATTTTTGGATTTTACCTTTATTTCATAAAAATAAAGACCTGAACCAATTTTTTCATTTTGAGAGTTTGTCCCATCCCATCTAAGTTGTTCATAGTTTGAGCCGTCAACCTTAGTAGCACTTGCCGGAATTTCTAAAGTCGAAGATTTAATCAATTTTCCCATTCTATCAGTTATGCTCAGTTCCAGTGTTAAATCCTCTCCGGCTGAGTTATGATCAAAAGAGAAGAAAGTGACGTCATTAAATGGATTCGGATAGTTCATAACATTTCTCAAAGCCATCGCCTCATTTGAAGCAACAATGAAAGAAACGGTAGCCTGAAAAGAGTTATTGTGTGTATCCCAAGCTTTAAGTGTCAGCGTATGCTCGCCATCAGGTAGTTCCTTTAGCTGATAGTTAACAATGCCTTTTTGGTAATTGTCTAATTCAGATAAATAATAGTCGTTAAGAATGATTTTCTCTTCCGGAACTGCGCTTATACTGGCAGTTATATCATGGCCAATTCCCGTGCCTGTAAAGTTTATTCCATTATCATCTTCAAGATAGGCTATAAGTTCAGGCGATGCTGAAGTCAAATCTCCGGAACTAAAAGTGGTGTCATCTAGATATATTTTTATTTTCGGAGGCTCATTATCCGCTATAACATTTTCACAACTGGCTCCTACATAAACACGTGTCTCCAAGCCATTAGCATCTATTCCGGATTCAATATCGTAAGCATAAGCTCCAATTTTTCCCAATCCCACGGTATAATCTATATCCTTAGGAACCACAAAATCAACAGAAAATTCTCCATTCACCACGCTGGCCTTGCCCTTAAAAAGAAGATTTTTATAAACGCTATAAGGAAACTTTGAACCCGCATTTCCCAGTGTAGTCAATTGTAGTTTTTTGTCAAATACTTTTAAGTCAACCAAGCCATTGAAGTTGCTAATGATGGAGCTGTCCAAGTCTGCGACTTTACCTCTAATATTTACCAAGCATAGAGCTTTAAGTGTATCCTGTTCAACATCCGGCGAAATATCATTGATTTCAGTAATTATAACTCTCTTTTCCGGATAGTTTAATTTCATAGATGGATCGCCTAACAATGCAAAATTTCTATTATTAATCTGCTCACTTTGGTTTTTCGATCTGCGGATCACTTCTCCCAAACTAATTGGTTCTCCATTTTCTCTATCAAAAATATGATCATAAAATGCATTGTTAATTGACAAATTAGCACTGGAATAAACCGGTCTTGTAGTAGTCATTATCCCAACTGCGCCCCCGGTCCTTTCCAAAAGAACCAATTCTCCTCCTGCAACTACTCCCGGATCATCATATCTACCAAATTCACATGTTGCCGTAAAAAAGAAGGTCAGCTTTTCGTAATTCTTCCATTGTGAAATCTGATCTAATCTAAGTATTTGCTCCTCGGTCCAGCCAACTTCTCCTCCATGGCCGGAATAATTCACAATAAGAGTTCCTTCTTGAATAGCTCTATCAAATGCATTCTTTCCTTCTACAGTTAAGGCTCCCGATGGAGAGGATACCTCCGGATAAGCATCTACATAAATTTTTTGAATATCTAGTCCCGGATTTTCCTGAGCAGCACGGTTAGCAACACTTTCAGCATCTGACATATGCGTATTGTTGTCAGCATCATCTGCTACAAAAGTCAGTTTGTTTAACCAATCGCCGTATAAATTGCGCTTGTCCTCATAAAAGATAACCTTATCAACTACAATCTTAGCTTCTTCAATAGATTTTACCGGAAAACGACCTACTCCTACACTCATTTTATGAGTTCTTTGGCAAGAGACATCATAACACCAGTTTCCTAACCCATCTTCCAAAAATGCGATATAATCATCTGAGGAATGGCTATTTACATCATGCAGGGAAATATAAGACTGATATACAGGTACAAAATTGGTATTAACCGGTGTTCTGTATTTATAATCATAAGAAGCATCACCAAAAAGAAGCACATTCTCGAGGGCATCAGAATTGCGGTCAAAAAGCATTTTCATATAATCGCGAAGAGCACTTAAGTCCTGCTTACCCGATGAAAATTCATTATAGATATGATCAGTTCTAACTACTTGCACGCTCAAGCCCATAATGTCCTCTTTATACGTTGCAAATCGCTCTGCCTCGCTCAAAAAAGCAGGATGAGTAATAATGACTAGCTCTTTTGCTTGATGAGCGTGAATGTTTTGATTGGAAATGGCTTTAGCAGAAGCAGGATTTCCTACTGTCGTCAAAGAAAAAGCTACAAACTCATTGATTATGCCTTGTGTTGCATCGAATTTGAAATTGACCTGGTTTCCATTTTGGTTGAAGTTCTGCTTGATTGGATTTAACGGATCCGTAATATCCCAGATTACTACATCATTTGGCACATTGCTTAATTGGTATTGATAAGTTCCGCCTTGCTCACTTTGCTTATGTCTGAAATGCAAAGTATTCCCTGTCCACTGCAAGGCCCTTTTGGCTTCAACCGTAATATAATTTAAATAGCCTTTCGCATTTACACTGCCATTTTTGTCATAGCTAATATTAACGTCGAAATTATCGGATAAAGAAAGGCTCTGAGGATTTATACATTCTCTTTGGGTATTGGAGTTGAATTTTTGCCCATAACCGGTAAATACACCACTAATAAGCATATCATTTCCAATTTGATTGCCATTAATATTTACTCTGAAAATCGAGGTGGTTGTCCTTGGTGTATGCCTTGCCACTGTATTTACTTCTAAGCATACTTCTTCAGTTTGAATCAGATTGGGAATATTAAAGCTAAAATTTTGAGATAAATTGAAATCAAATAACTCTCCATACCATTCCCTTCCTGATATTTCAAGGTTTACCGCATCCAGCTGATGTTGTACTCTCTCATCAAATGAAGTAAAAATTGCTTGAGCAGAACCATTGGAAGAATTCCTTGATTGTATTCTGTTTGCATTATTTCCTTGCAAAGTGAGAAAATAATAACTCGTATCTGCATAGATATTTACCAATCTTTTATACTGACCATCTGCTATATTCCATTTTTCCGTGCCATCACCATAGAATAAAAGATAATCGCCTGATTCAAATATTCCATTTCCATTTTGATCAAAAATCTGCAATGGGTTTTCGTAAAGATCATCAACTCTTGGATCATCGTTTTTCTCGGGAAGCATATCACCGCCATTTCCGTAAAGCTTAATTGAATTTATTTGGGCTCCCGCAAATAAAGAATTAAGGCCCGTCACATAGTTGTAGTTCAATAAGTAGACCCCCGACTCAACTATTCCCAATTTGTACCAATCTCCACTGGCAAGAACTGAATTACTTACATTAGCTGACTTTCTGGCGTTTGAATAGTTATTTAATATGGTATGATTAACTGCTTCAATTGTTGAAATATCAAATGAAACAAGCTTTTCGGGTATCCCAGATATTGGATTTTTTCTAAATGGAAAAATTTCCACATAGGATGTGATTTCTCCTTCAAATTTATTTAAGCTGGTATGGATGCTAATTTTATCGTCAAAATTAGTTTGGCTAAGAACCGCTAACTCCCGGCTACTCAATACAGCATATACTTCATTTTCAAGGTATGCCTCGTCAATTATTTTGCCTTCAAATTTCTTTACAAAAAGGGGTATTCCTTCGATTGGATTCTCAATGGCGCCCTCAAAGCTCAGTTTGTCTTCAAAACCGGGACTTTGTTCAATTCTCCAATTCAATTCAATTTGCCCTGCAAAAAGGGAAACAGAGAATAAGAGAATGGAAAATGTTGATATGATTTTCTTTTTAAACAGACTCATGCAGTAGATAAGATTCTCTTTAAATACCAATTATATAGTTGATACCCTCATTATGATAAACATAACAACTAAAAGAGAGTTTTTATTGCATAAATGTTTTTAAAATTGGGAAACAGTATAGCTATAGGTCTCCATTATGACATTTGCCAATAGCTTTTTACATGCCTGTTCCACTTTGGTTTCGGCTTCCTCTTGGTTTTCCGCCTCTAGTTCAAGGTCAATATGTCTTCCTACCCGAACATCATCAATGTTCTGAACACCAAGGTTTTGTAAGCCCAACATCACAGCTTTTCCCTGCGGGTCAAGGATTTCTTTTTTGGGCATTACACGAATTTCTGCTTTAAATCTCATGGCTCGTTTTGAAATGAACAATAGAAACTCCGATATAAAGAATTACAATAACCGGAATAGCCTCAAAACTATAAAAAAACACAGATAAGAGACTTAAAAGTATAAGAAGATAGCGAGATTTATTTCCGGCGATGGAGTATTCCTTGAATTTGAAGCTCAGCAAGCGAGTTCCGGAGTTTAGAAGCCAGGAAAGAAATAGGATAAAAATGATATTTACCTCATTAAACCAAAATATCGGATAGTAAAAACCTTTATAATAAAAGCTATTTGCAATAGCTCCAATCATAATTGCACCGGCGGGAGTCGCCAAACCTTTGAAATAAGTACTTTGCTCTGAATCAATATTAAATTTTGCCAGCCTCCAAACTGATGAAAGCAAAATCAAGCCGGAAAAATAAGGCAAGAAATTGCGAATAGGCTTGAGAAAATCTAGAAAAACTCCGCCTTCCGACATAAGTGAAAATATCAAAATGGCAGGGAGAACACCAAAAGTAACGGCATCGGCAAGTGAATCCAGTTGTTTACCAAGTTCTCCATCTACCCCCAGCTTTCTGGCGAGCAGTCCATCCCAGAAATCCAGAAAAGCCGCAAGCAAAATCAGCCAAAAAGAAATCTGAAACTCGCCTCGAAATGCATAAATAATTCCCAAAAAGCCACAAAACAGGTTTCCAAGTGTAAATGCTGACGGTATGGCTATTTTCCAGTTATGCATTTATTCCAACAAAATGGTTGTATTTCTTTTCTTCTCCAATAGTGGTAACAGGTCCGTGTCCGGGATATACCTGCATATTATCATCCAATTGAAAAAGTTTTTCGCGAATATTTGTGATTAGAGCATCATGATTTCCACCGGGCAGGTCTGTTCTGCCAATGCTTCTTTGAAATAAAACATCTCCTCCAATGCAGATATTTTCCTCTTCATTGTAAAATACAAGATGACCCGGAGCATGACCGGGAATAAACATGGACTTCAGTTCTGTGTGGCCAAATTTAATAATATGTGTCTCATCAATAAGTGTATCCACTTCTGCCTCATGATATCCCATTATTCCATAACTATCAGAATATGTTTTTACGGCTTTATACACTTGATCTTCTCCTTCGGGAATTAAAAGCGGTGCCTTAAAAGTATTTTTACAAAAATCATTTCCCAATACATGATCAATGTGACAATGCGTATTGTAAATCGCTTTTACATTTAATTTATTTTCTTCTACCCAGCTTTGAAGCTCCTTTTTTTCATAAGATTCATGGCATCCGGGGTCGATAATAATGGCTTCATTACTATCATCAGACAATACATATGTGTTTTCCTGAAAAGGATTGAATACAAATACCTTAATTTTGATCTTCATTGAATTTGAAATGTAATTCCATTTTATAAGTTTCCAAAAGCAAATTTCCATTGAATATTGATTTTCTCATAATTGGTCAAGGATTGGCCGGCACAGTTTTATCTCATACCTTAAATAAAAGAGGTAAATCCTTTCTTTTTATCGACGCCGGAATCAAGAATACTGCTTCTCAGGCAGCTGCAGGAATATTCAATCCTATTACCGGCCGGCAGATGCGCAAAACATGGATGGCAGGGGAATTATTCAATTATTTACCCGGCTTTTATAAAGACCTAGAAGATCTACTGCAAACAGAAATAATCCATTTTATGCCTGTACTGAGAATGTTTGATTCTCAAAAACAGGTAAACGACTGGTATGCTCAAATGGAAAGACCGGGTGTGGAAGATTTCCTGGAAACGAATCAAGCTGAAATACCGAGAAATATTAAAGCTCCTATGGGACTCTATGCAACAAAAAAATCCGGCTTCGTGAATGTGCCAAAACTGATAAATACATACCGCGCTTACTTATCCAAAAATGATATGATCATTGAGGAAAGTTTCCAATTTGAAAAGTTAGAATTAAAAGATGGAAAGGCTGTTTATGGCAATATTTCAGCAGATAAAATCATTTTTTGTGAAGGTGCAAAGGTAAAATTCAACCCCTATTTTGAATACCTGCCTCTCGTGCCAAACAAAGGCGAAATACTTGAAGTGGAAGTTAAAGAGCTCAGTGATAAATTTATTTATAATAAAAATGGATTTATTATGCCTAGAGCAAATCAGAGATTTTGGGTTGGCGCTACATATGAACGAGACAGTTTTGATTCTGAGATGAGCGCTGAGGGATTAAAGGAACTTCATTCCAAAATAAAAGGAATTACGGATGAAGAATATGAAGAAAAAGGAACTTATACGGGTATTAGACCAACAGTCCGAGACCGAAAACCTTTACTGGGACTTCATCCGGAAAATGAACAAATTGGAATATTTAATGGTTTAGGCAGCAAGGGGGTATCATTAGCACCATATTGGGCCAGGGCCTTTGCAGATCATTTGCTCAACAAGAAGGAATTGTTGCCTGAGGTAAATATTGCCCGCTTTAATTCGTTAATTTAGTTCCCATTTTTAGCAATTTGATTAGAAAAATACTCAAATCGTCCCTTGTGATTGCATTTTTTGCATCCTTCTTCATGACAGAAGTTGATGCCCAAAATGCCAATGAAGTATTTGGTATGAATAGGGTTAATTACCAAAAAGTGGATTGGGATGTTTTTCTGTCTGAGAATTTCGAGATTTATTATTATCGAGGTGGTCAGAGACATGCGCGTTTTGCTACGCTTTATGCTGAAAGTCAATTTAAGAAAATCACTGATCTCATTGATTTTGCTCCATATACCAGAATCCGCTTATTCATTTATAATTCAAAAAATGACCTCAAGCAAAGCAATATAGATTATAGCATCCCTTATTATGAGGCCGGTGGAGAAACAAACTTTGTTAATCGCTCCATTGAAGTAGCTTACCCGGGTACAAATGAAGAATTTGAATACGACCTGAAATTTGGTATCGCCAAAACACTTATTAATGAAATGATGTACGGTGGCAGTTTTAAGGATGTAGTACAAAGCTCATACCTACTATCGCTTCCCACATGGTTTATAGATGGTGCAGCCGAATATGCCTCAAGAGGCTGGAGTATAGAAATGGACGATTATATCCGCGATCTTATTATTTCCAACGAGTTTAATAAGCCTTCTGAATTTGACGAAAGAGATGCTAAATATGTGGGTCAATCACTATGGAATTATATTGCTATTCGCTTTGGTAAAAACAATATCGGAAGTGTTCTTAATCTGACAAGAGTATTAAAAAATACGGAGTCGAGCATCTCCAATACTCTAGGCGTTCCCTACCAAGCACTCATCAATGAATGGAAAAACTATTATGCATCCCAGGCTTATAATGTGCTGGACAAGTCGGATATGCCAGAAGAAGAATATGCATTAAGAAAGAAAAACCGTAAGCGCCGAATTTATCATGATGTAAAATTCAGCCCGGATGGAAATTATCTTGCCTACTCTGAAAATAATAGAGGTAAATACAAAATCATAATCGAAGATTTAATTACCGGTAAAAAGAAAACCATCTATAAAAAAGGTTTTAAAAACGACGATCGCAGGGTGAATTATGAGATGCCAATTCTTGCATGGCAGAACAATCAAATTTTAAATTTTATCGATTTAAAAAGCAATCGACTTCACAGATATTCCTACGATACTGAAGACAAAAAACTCAAAAGATATAGTCCATATATATTCAGCAATATTAATGATGCCTCATTTTCAGATGATGGAACAAGTCTCATTCTGAGCGCTGAGCGAAACGGTATGACGGATATCTATATTTATTATGTTCGAAGCAATAATTTAAAACGAGTAACGGCGGATTATTTTGATGATATACAACCGGAATTTTTTCCGAATTCCAATTCAAGAATAATATTTGCCTCCAACCGCACCACAGACACATTGAATATCAAAAAAAATGAAGAAATAGATATTAACGATACCTATAACCTATTCATTTTTGATCCTTCAGAAGCAAAGAAGAGCGTAGAAAAACAAACAGAAACGTTTTTTCAAAACAAAAATCCTATTCCAATTAGTGAAACTGAAGTTCTCTATTTAAGTGATATCAACGGAATTTTTAATGTCTATAAACTAAATATCAATTCGGGGAAAACTCAGCAACTAACCGATTTTCAACAAAATATTAAAAGTTACGATTATAATCGTCAAACAGGAGAATGGGTTGCAGTAATGAGAAATGGCAACTCTGAATTGGTTTATCTGATGCCATCTTTAGATTTAGAAAAAGACTATCAATCCATTGAAACAGATCGTAATAATTGGATTCTGGAAGGAAGAAATAACTCTAATGATCGATCTAATATTTCCAATAATCTAATAAACATCAATAGAATTTTACCCGAGAAGCAATTTGAAGCTATCGATAAAGGAAAAATAGATCTGGATGATATTGTTTTTGAATCTGAGAAAAAGAAAAAACGCTTGCCTGAAAAACCGGATCAGTCAATGAGTGAAATCGAAAGGATTTTATCCAAGTTGGAGAAGAATCAGGAAGACGATATGGAAATAATAGGTCCATTTGAAGGGCAAAATAGAATACGCGCTGAAAATATAATATTTGCTCTGGTCAGGGATAACTTAAGGGGACTTGGTACAGTTGCAGAATACGGTTTGTCAGATCTTTTTGGCAATCACAAATTCAAAATCGGCGGTATGCTTTTCTTCGACCTGAATAGTCATGATATATATGCCGAGTATAAATACCTCAAATCAAGAATAGATGTTTCTGCCCGTTTTGAAAGACAAAAGTTTAGATATGTATCCACGGAGTCGGTAACTTACTTCCATGACTACTTCAAACACCAAGGATCTGTTGACTTTTCTTATCCCATTAATGATGCGCTGAGAATAAGTGCGGCACCCGTATTCACACAGACCAGATATAAAAACTCCTATGTGCTTCAAACAAGTGATTTTATTACACATTATTTTGGTACAAGAATGGAATTGGTATTTGATAACTCTATTACTAAGGGCATTAACTTAAAGCAGGGTACCCGTTTTAAAATGAGTTTAAACAATTATAACGGCGTGCAAGCGAGGCAAAAAAGCTTCAATAATTTCTATATGGACTTCAGAAATTATCAACCAATTCACAATGAAATTACATTAGCTACGAGAGTTAGCTATGGAAATTTCTTTGGTAGAAATCCTAAAAATTATTTGCTCGGTGGAATCGACAATTGGTTTATTACGAATAGACAATTAGCGGAAGGGCCACTTGATCCTTTTGTACAGGATCAAATCTTTTTTAATAGAGAAGATTTATTATTTACCGAATATGCAACGACGCTTCGTGGCTTTCCTTTAAATAAAACCCGGGGAAGAGAATACTTTTTAGCAAATGCAGAATTGAGAATTCCAATTTTTAAATACCTCTCCAAGAAACCGATTGGGAGTGGATTTTTTAGAAATATGCAATTAACGGGCTTTACAGATTTTGGCACGGCCTGGACAGGAATTAATCCTTTGAACCCCAATAACACAGTCAATAAAGAAATTAAGGAAGCAAACCCATTTATAATTACGACTACAAATTACCAAAACCCATTTTTATATAGTTATGGCGCAGGAATCCACACTACTATGCTGGGCTATTATGTAAAAACAGATTTGGCTTATGGAGTTGAAAATTATAAAAGACAAAAACCTGTCTTGCATTTTTCTCTCGGCTACGACTTTTAAGCCGGAACCATATCCAATATAGATTCGAAGATTTTCATTCCATCAGAATTACCAAATTCCTCATAAGCTGAGCGCTCCGGGTGTGGCATCATTCCAAATACGTTTTTTCCTTCATTGCAAATGCCCGCGATATTATCGGTTGATCCGTTAGGGTTAACAGAACCATTTATTTCGCCATTGGCATCACAATATTGGAAAAGAACCTGCTCATTATCCCAGATTCTTCTAATGGTATCATTATCGGCATAAAAACGTCCGTCGCCATGAGCGATAGGAACAGTATATGTTTTGCTTTGATCTAAATGTCGGGTTACAATATTGCTATTGCTGGCTGCTTTGAGCTGAACATTCTTACAGATATATTTTCTGTTGAGGTTCTTTAAAAGTGTGCCCGGTAGAAGATGGCTTTCGGTTAATATTTGAAATCCATTGCAAATCCCCATCACATAACCACCATTTTCGGCATGCTTGATTATTTCAGTCATGATAGGTGAAAAGCGAGCAATTGCTCCTGAACGCAAATAATCACCATATGAGAATCCTCCAGGAAGTACTACAAAATCACAACCCTGAAGGTCCGTATCCTTATGCCAAATTCTTACAACTTCCTGTTTTAGTTTGGTTCCGATGAGATATAGCATATCATCATCACAATTAGATCCTGGAAAAACAACAACACCAAATTTCATAGCTCTTGAATATTTATATTTGCAGGCCGGCTTATTATTCGGCAAATAACGCAAATAATTATTCCATGATAAAATCAATGACAGGCTTTGGTTCTGTAAGAAGTGAAAAAGACGGACATTCCCTCAGCGTCGATATAAAATGCCTGAATTCTAAATTCATGGATATCAATCTGCGTATGCCAAAAGAGATTCAGGAAAAAGAAGCGGAAATAAGAAAAATGCTTACTGATGGGCTGGGAAGAGGCAAAGTTCAGCTGAGTGTTGATTTGCACCTCCACCAAGTAGACCGCGCCTCAGATATTATTGACAAGGAGCTTTTTGATAAATATTTCAAAACCCTAAGCGAATTAGCCGATAAAAACCAAGCAGAAAAATCTGACCTTTTTCGATTAGCCATGCATATGCCTGACGTTATAAAGAGTGGCGACGATGCTATTGATGAAAGTCTATGGAATTGGATTAAATCATCTATTGTGTCGGCATTAGAAAAAGCCAATGAATTCAGAGCCGATGAAGGCAAATCTTTAGAAGCACAATTCAATTCTTCTTTAGATAGTCTTTATACAGGCCTGGAAGAAGTAGAAAATATGGACTCCGAGCGCAGAAAAAGACAATCGACACGATTGAAAGATGCCCTTGATGAATTGAAAGACAAAGTGCGAATCGATGAAAACAGATTTGAGCAAGAACTGATATACTATCTTGAGAAGCTCGATATCAGCGAGGAAAAAGTGCGCTTGAAAACGCATTTAGATTATTTCAAAAGCACAATAGCGCAAAAAGATAGCAATGGAAAGCGCCTTCAGTTTATATCACAGGAAATAGGCCGAGAAATAAATACCATAGGTTCAAAAGCCAATGATGCCACACTTCAGAAAATAGTGGTGGGCATGAAAGACGAACTGGAAAAAATCAAGGAACAAAGTTTGAACGTGCTTTAATCCAAATGTTCAAAAAAATCTTGCGTCAATCTGAGAATTTCGCTGTATTTAGAAAGCGTTAACTGATCCGGTAAATCATAAACATCGTGATACCAAGGTTGACCACCCTGTGTATAAATGAAGAATGCCGGCACTCCCCTTTCGCTAAAGTGGTAATGATCAGAATTGGCTGCTTTTCCCCTTTTCTTGATAAGTGTTAAATAATTATTGGCAGAATTGAGTGAATCCAATAGCGCCATTTCCTTTTCGAATACCTTCCCATTTACTACGGTAATTCCACCTTCACCATTTCCCATTAGGTCGAGGTTTAATACAAAACGGATGTCAGATAGAGGGATGGGACTATTTTTAACAAAATATTCCGAGCCTAATAATCCTGCTTCTTCAGCACCAAAGGCAATAAACATCAAATTATACTCAAGATTATTTTCATTGATCGCATAATGCCTTGCCAAGTCCATAATCATAGAAACACCGGAAGCATTATCATTGGCTCCGGGAAAATAAGCTTCATCCATTTTTCCTAAATGATCATAGTGGGCACTAATTAAAATGTATTTATCCGTTTCGACTTTGGCAGGTATAACTCCAATAATATTTTGAGTGATCAGATTTTCCTGAAGTTTTGGCTTCACTTCAAATTTTAGACGCTTTGCATCTTTATCAAATAAAGAATCGAGCATTTCAAAACTTGCACCGGAGTATTGCACACTCGAGTAGCCCGCGGTTAGTTTTTTCTTCAATTCGATAGTCGCAATAGAAGTAAAGGCCTTTTCTACAAAGTCGTAAGGAAGCTCTGTTAATCTGGAATAATCATCTTTTGAGTAAACCAAAACCCGCTTATCCAATTTCTCTTGCAGAAAAGATTTTGCCGCCAAACTATCGCTAAAAATCATGGTATCAAGTCTGACGATTTTTCTTCTTTCCTTCCCGGATCCTGAAAACGGTTTGGGAATAAAATCTCTTCCTTCTTGAAGCTCATTACCTTTTATTTTAATTCTGAGCTCACCGGGAAATGTATTTACATTAATTGGAAATTTTTGGAAATAGGAATCATTGATAGACGCTAAGCCTATTTCCTTGAATTCATTGGCAATAAATTCTGCTGCTTTGTAATGACCCGAATCCACATAGCCCCTTCCCGCCATATAAGGGCTACAAAGCGTATCCAAATATTGTTGAACTTTATTTTCCTGAGCAAAGGAACTCAGGTTAAAAAATATCAGAATTAAAAAGTGGAATCTCACAAACTCTTAATGATGTCTTTTTTAGATAATTTGACACTCCACATCCCACGAAGGTCTCCCATTTGATGTCCGGTAGCATTGTCTTGAGGATAGAGGGATTTGATTAAAGCATAATCTTCTTCTTTCAAATATTTTCCAACTTCGCCGTGGCATTTTAAGCACATTGCATTTTGAATAGTAATAGGCTTAGTATATAGCAAGTATTCATCTTCAAGCCTTTGAACATTCGGGGAAAGTTTATCATCGATCTCTACCTGATATTGATAAGCCTCTAAAAGTTGTTTTTCCATTTTTGTTGGACTGTCATCCGGATTTCTGACTTTTAAGGAAGCTCTCCTTATTTCTGCGCCATAATATGCTTCGAGAGAATCCATTATGGGATAGGCAGATAGATTGCAGTATTTAATCGCGCCCTGAACACCGCCTTCTTCCAAGGCCTTTTTTAATGAAGAGCCCAGAAGTTTTTGAGCAGAATCGGCGATTAATTCACCTCTGCGCATGGCAGCATCTATTATTGCTCCATCAGAAACTTTTTTAATCTGACGGTCCTTCATCTCATCTTTAAAAGCCTCATCGCTCGTATTTGCAGGCTTATCGTTACAAGAAATAATTAAAACTGTTAAAATGGCAAAGTATAAATATCTCATAATTCAAATTTACAAAATACAAGCTTTGAATGTTCTAATTCTTTTCTTTCATCATTGTTTATCTTTGCAGACTTAAAAAAATCCACATATGCTGGAAAAACTGGAATACTTAAAAGAAAGATTTGAAGAGGTAACAATTCTAATTGCTGATCCTGAGGTGATCAAAGACATGAAGCGTTATGCAGAGCTCTCAAAAGAATATAAAGATCTTCAGAAGATCGTAGAAAAGTACGAAGTATATAAAGTCGTACTAAGCAATATCAAGGAATCTAAGGCAATCATAGCCAATGAGAAGGATGACGAATTTCGTGAAATGGCCAAAATGGAATTGGATGAATTGCTTCCTCAAAAAGAAGAGTTAGAAGAGCTTATTAAACAAATGCTGATTCCAAAAGATCCGAATGACGGCAAAAATGTAATCATGGAAATTCGTGCCGGTGCAGGGGGTGACGAGTCGGCTATATTTGCCGGAGATCTTTTCAGGATGTATCAGCGCTATGCTGAAAAACAAGGCTGGAGAATAGAGCTAAGTGATCACAATGAAGGAGATGCCGGAGGCTATAGCAGATTAGTTGCGAATATTAGCGGTGAAGATGTATTCGCTCATTTGAAATTCGAATCCGGTGTACACAGGGTGCAACGTGTGCCTCAAACTGAAACACAAGGAAGAGTTCATACTTCGGCTGCTTCTGTAGTGGTACTTCCCGAAATGGATGAAGTAGAAGTAAATCTAAATATGGGTGATGTGCGAATCGACCGTTATTGTTCATCCGGACCCGGTGGGCAGTCGGTAAACACCACTTATTCAGCCGTTCGTTTAACACATGAGCCAACAGGATTGGTTGTGCAGTGCCAGGATCAGAAATCTCAATTGAAAAATCTTGAGAAAGCTAAAAAAGAACTCGCTGCCAGACTCTATGCCATAGAAATGGAAAAGCATAATGATACTATTGGTGCGCAGCGAAAGTCAATGGTTGGATCCGGCGACCGTTCGGATAAAATTAGAACATATAATTACCCTCAGGGAAGAGTTACAGATCATAGAATAGGTAAAACGGTGTATAATCTTCCCACCGTAATGGATGGTGATCTCGGAGAATTCGTTGAAGCCTTGCGTATGGCTGAAAACGCAGAAAAGATGAATGAGGAGAACGCTTTATAATTTTAAGTAAACCAATGCGTTTCAGTGCAATGAGGCAAAGCCTTTTATTTATTTCTATTGTTGGCCTTTTCTGGTTTTGTGAACCGAGATCTGAAATCGTTACTACGGATTCCGGTGCGAAACTAGAGTTTTCGGAAGATTCTGTTTTATTCGATACGGTATTTACCGAAATCAGAAATGTCACCAAAAGACTGCGTGTTTATAACAGAAATAATAATGCAATCAACCTTTCTGAAATTAAGATTGCTAGTGGAGAAAACTCCCCTTATCAGCTATTTATCAATGGAGAAGAAGGAAAAGCATTTAAAGATATTCTTATCAGAGGTAAGGATTCCATTTATGTTTTGGTCAATATAGATTTGCCAACACCACAGCCGGTCAATAGTCCATTTGTGATCGAAGATCAAATACAGTTCTTCAGCAATGGAAATATTCAATCTGTCATACTTCAGAGCTGGGGTCAGGATGCAATTTTCTACACCGATTCTTTATTGGATTGTAATTTGACATGGACCAATGAGAAACCTATCGTCATTATTAGATCAGTTGGGGTTTCGGAAAACTGCAAATTGACTATTGAGGCCGGGACTAAAATTTATCTGGATAATCAATCCAGCATTCTTGTTTTTGGAACGCTTGAAGCCAATGGAACTGCAGAAAATCCAATAACTTTTTGTGGTATTCGACTAGAGGAGGATTTTGATAATATTCCCGGACAATGGGGAAATGCTTTTGGAAACGGAATCTGGTTTTTTGATGGCTCGAAAGATAATATTATCCGCTGGGCCGAAATAAAAAACTCCACAACCGCCATTAGGCTAGGTAGTGTTTATGATGCGGAAAGACCCGATCTGTTACTCGAAAATACCATAATCAAAAATATGGCCGGCGATGGAATTATTTCATTTGGCGGCGATCTGATTGCCACTAATAATTTGATTACGAATTGTGGTGCTACAGGTGTCTCTATTCTTTTGGGAGGAAATCACATATTATATCATAATACGATTGCGAATTATTCCTTTTCCTTCAGCAGAGAAGATCCGGGAATATTTTTTACTGACTTTTTCCCCGATTCAACAGGAGCCGGAATCGAAGTTAATCCGCTACAAGCCGATGTTCAGAATAACATCATTTGGGGCGATCAAGCTGATGAAATCGGCTTTAATTTTCAGGGTGTGGGCAATGGCTTTAATGTGGATTATAACTTCCTAAAAATCAATGATCCGGATCTGCAATTAGCATTCGGAGCAAGCAATAATATCATTAGAGATAATACCAATGATTTATCATTTATCGACTTCAGAGAGTACGATTTCCAATTAGACACACTCTCCCCCGCCAAAGACCAGGGCAATGTTCAAATCTCCAATTTGATCGGTCCTGATCTGAATAATAATTCGCGGAATGATGGAGCTCCAGACTTAGGAGCGTATGAAAGAGAGGACTAAGCCTGACTTTAATTACAGATTGTAGTCTCTTTGCTTTCCGCCTTCGCCAAATTTCGGTGGACAGGTCGCTCGGAGAAAGCTGCTCACTTTTAGCCTGGCTGCAATGTTGTTCTGATTCTGAGCGTAGCGAAGAATCTACATTTTTTACCCCCAGTTCAGTTGTTCAGCGCAGCGCGCGTCCCGAATTATCAATTGAGTACTTCCGGAAAGTGCATTGCGACCTGCCTTCAATGCCTTTAATTAATGCTTGACTTTAGGCATGCAAACCGGCAGGCAGGGATCTCATGAATTTTAGATCTGTAACTTAAATAAGTAAAGACCTTGAATTAAAATTTCGATATATTTCAAAATGAAAATAGCCTTAATGACCCTTTTATTAGCTTTTTATAGTGGAATTATCCTCGGTCAAGTAAATGAAGGTTTAGTAAGTCAACTGGATTCCTTAAAAAACATTGATCAGAAATGGAGGCAGTCGATTAGAAAAATCAATAACGGTGACATTGATTCTTTAGACAAAAAAGAGGCCATTAAAATGGTCAGAATCACCGACAGTCTAAACTATTTAGAAGTAAAAAGAATATTTGATTTTTATGGGTTTCCAGGATACAATTTAGTTGGTGAAAATGGTTCTTATAACTTTTGGCTATTAGTTCAGCATCAGGATAAACATCCTGAATTTCCAAAGCTAGTATTAGATAAAATGAAGATTGAAACTGAAAAAAATAATGCTTCTAGGGCAAATTTTGCCTATTTAACCGATAGAGTTGCGATAAATATGGGCGAATTGCAAGTTTATGGTACTCAAATGAGACTCAATCAGGATTCTACTTCTTATGAACCCATGCCGGTATTAAACCCAGAGGATTTGAATGAAAGAAGATCAAAAGTAGGCTTATCGCCAATTGAGAACTATATAAAGATTATGAATGAAAGGTATTTTGGAAGCTTGAAGAAGCAATGAGATTATGGTTTATAGTTATTGATTTATGGTTGATTCAAGATTAAGGTCTGTTTAGACTCCAAATATTAAAATTCAAAAGAGCAGTTATTCCCGGATTCAATCCGGGATCCCCCGAATTTAAGATTGTTCAATCCAGCCTGCCGAAAATTAAGTCTGAATTGAGATATTAGTAGGGTCTCTTCGCTTTCCGTCTCGGCCAAACTTCGGCGGACGAGTCGCTCAGAGAAAGGTGCTCCCTTTTAGCCATTTAAATAAAAGAGTTATCCCGGATACTATTCTGCCCGCCATGTGTCAGGCAGGGGTCTTACTCAATTTTGAATTGAGGATTGATTCAATTTGGTTAAAATGCCTTTTCGCATGAAGGTCCAAAAAATCAAGCGTCATATGCATATCGAGTCGACCGGAAATCGGATGGCGGAATATTTTCTTCTTCGCCCAATCATCAGGCATTTCTTCCAAGAACTCAGCCCATTTTTCCCTGGTCTTATTGTATCGATCTAAGGTGTTTTGATAGGTCTCGTTTTTAGGAACCTTATCCACCATTTCGGGAGCTTTCCATTTCATTGGGGCTTTCAGATAGAAGTTTAAAACTTTAGATTTCCACCATTCCTTAAATCCGGACTTTTCAAGTTTATCAGGACTAAGCGTCTTCTTTTTAATATAAATCAATGTCCCACTTTCAGCATCAATCAAATGATGCAGAATTTGAATTATTGACCATTTTTCAGGTGCAGGAGGTCTATTTAGAAATTCATCATCTAGTGAATTTATCTTTTGGAAAATGGCCTTTTTATCCATTTCCATTTCCTCGAATTTCTTTTTAATCTTTCTTTCCATTAAAATTGCCGATTGTCAAATTTAGTCAAAGATGAAAGATCATATTGAAATGGTGGCGACATTCCACAAATCATTTAAGGTACCTGTGGAAAATTCTCCTGTGATACCGGAGAAGGAGCGATGTGAATTGCGATATAAATTAATTCGTGAAGAACTGGAAGAATTCCGCGATGCCTTTGAAAAAGGTGATTTAGTTGAAGTGGCTGATGCTTTGACAGATTTACAATATGTGCTATTTGGTTCGGTTGTTGAATTCGGTCTTCAGGAAAAGTTCGTAGAATTATTTACTGAAGTTCAGAGATCAAATATGAGTAAATTGGATGCCAATGGTAATCCTATATTCCGCGAAGATGGCAAGGTGCTGAAATCAGACCTTTGGAGTCCACCGGATTTAAAATCAATCTTGGAAAAATAATAATGAAGAAAATATATCTTTTTTTGATCGCCATTATGGCTTTTTCGAATGGCTACGCCATTTCTGATTCTACACAAATCAGGGCGATTTTCGATGAAAGTCTAGCCAATGGACAGGCATACGAAATATTAAGAGGGCTTTGCAAGGATATTGGCCCTCGACTTACAGGAAGCGAAAATGCCGAAAAAGCAGTGCTTTATACTAAAAAGGTAATGGAGGATCTGGGTTTCGATACAGTTTATCTTCAAGAAGTCATGGTGCCAAAATGGGAAAGAGGTAAACCTGAAAAATGCATACTTACAGGTTCGAAAAATTTTGCACAAAAGCCATTGTTGATTACTGCTCTAGGAAATTCTATAGGCACCGGTAGTAAAGGCATCAGAGCAGAAATTGTTGAAATAACAGATTATGACCAATTGGAGGAATTTGGCCGTGAAAAAATTGAGGGCAAAATTGTATTCTATAATATTCCAATGAATCCAAGGTACATTAACACCGGAAAAGCCTATGGTGAGGCCGGTAAGATACGATGGAATGGAGCCTCTGATGCAGCAAAATACGGAGCATTGGCTTCTGTGAATCGTGCCCTAACAACTTCATTGGATGATTATCCACATACCGGCAGTATGGGCTATAAACTCAATCTTCCTAAAATACCGGGCTTTAGTATTAGTACAAATGACTCTGAGTATTTGAGTACTCTCCTAAAAGCTGAGCCTAGCATTGAAATGTATTTGGAATCGACTTGCGGTATGGCAGATTCTGTGCTTTCTCATAATGTAATAGGAGAAATAAGAGGTTCTGAATTTCCTGATGAGTATATCATCGTTGGCGGACATCTCGACTCCTGGGATTTAGCAGAAGGCGCACATGATGATGGCGCCGGTTGTGTACAGTCGATTGATGCATTGCGAAATTTCATCGCCCTTGGTATAAAACCAAGACATTCATTGCGAGCAGTAATGTTTATGAATGAAGAAAATGGATTGGCCGGTGGTAAAAAATATGCGGAAATCGTTGAATTAACGAAAGAAAAACATGTTGCTGCACTGGAGTCTGATGGTGGAGGTTTAAGACCACTGGGCTTTGGATGCTCGGGAACAGAAGAACAAATGGATAAATTTCAGTCCTGGCAGCCCCTCTTTTTGCCTTATGACATTTTTAAATTTAAAAGGGGTGGCGGTGGTGCCGATATTGGTCCGCTTCGGCCATTGGGAGTTCCAACAATAGGCTTAAGCCCGGATTCTCAACGCTATTTTGACTATCATCATACTGCAAATGATGTCTTTGAAACAGTAAATAAAAGAGAACTACAATTGGGCTCTGCAGCACTTTCTTCACTCATTTATCTAATAGATAAATATAAGCTCTAGCCTAACCTTGGGTAGTAAATTTTCGTAACTCATTTTAAAGCAATAAATTACTTCTTTTTTTAAGAAGAATATTGCGCAATTAAAAGTTATGAGAAAATATCTACTGCTTCTTTCCCTAGTCTTCCTATGTACGATTGCCTTTCCGCAGGAATACCTCCAATTGATGGAAAAGGAAAATGTCAATTTTTTCGAAGTACAAAAATTTGCCGAAAAATATTTCGCCAACAAAGACAAAGGGCGTGGCTCAGGCTATAAGCACTTTAAACGATGGGAATACATTCATCAAAAAGAAATTGATGACAATGGCTTTATCATTAAAGCAAAACAAGTCTGGGACGAGCAAGATTTATTTCTAAGAAACTATTACTCATCAACACAAGCCCATCAAAAAAAAGGACCCAATAAATCACTGACAGGAAATTGGACGTCGCTTGGGCCATATGACTGGCAAAGAACAAGTGGCTGGAATCCCGGTGTAGGCCGTATAGTGTGCATAGATGTGGATGATAGTAATCCAAATTTGATTTATGTTGGTTCTCCTACCGGAGGTCTTTGGAAAACAACAGATGGTGGAGCTAACTGGCAGGTTTTAACTGATAGCTTTCCCGTTATGGATATTTGGTCTGTAGAAATTGATCCGACCAATTCCAATATAGTTTATATGGGTACAGCCGGTGGAGGTGTATTAAAGACAACTGATGGTGGACAAACCTGGAATCAAACCGGAAGCATAGGAGGAACGATAAGAGATATACTCATTCACCCTACCAATAACAATATTGTATTTGCAGCCAGAACCAATTTTATTTCCGGTGCTATTTACCGATCAACAAATGGTGGAACAAGCTGGTCTCAAGTAAGCTCGGTTAATACTGAGGACTTGCGCTTCAAGCCCGGAAACCCAAATATCGTCTATGGCTGTGGAAGCGACTTTCAAAGATCAACAGATGGTGGGATTACTTGGACTACAATAACCAGTGGAATCACTGCAAGTGCCAGAATGAAAATGGATGTAAGCCCGGCAAATCCTAATTATATTTATATCGTTCAGGCATCAGGCAACATTTTTGGCAGAGTATACAGGTCTACGAATAGTGGAGTGAGCTTTACCATAAGAGAGGAGTATGATGGCAGCACCAATAATTATTTGGGCTATAGTTCTAATGGTACTGATAACAGAGGTCAAGCATCAAGAGATATGGCCATAACTGTTTCAAATACCAATGCAGAAGAAATAATAATTGCCGGTATCATTTTATTTAAATCAACTGATGGAGGTGATAATTATACACCTTTAACTGAGTGGTTTTTACCTAATTCTTTGGGCTATGTTCACGCTGACGTGGAAGTATTGGATTATGTGGGTAATACCCTTTTTATAGGTTCTGATGGTGGTATTTATAATAGCAACGATAATGGGTCCAATTTTACTGACTTAACCGCCGGACTTGGAATCCGTCAATTTTATCGAATTGGCTGCTCTCAAACAGATCCTAATGTTGTAAGTGGTGGCTCACAAGATAATGGAACTTCTGTAATGCGAGGACCTTCAAGAAATTGGGTTGATTGGCTTGGAGCAGATGGGATGGAAACATTTATTGATTATAACAATGCAAATAATCTTTATGGAACCAGTCAATATGGGAGCATGTATAGGAGTACAAACCAGGGAAATTCAAGTACAGGTATATCAAAACCAACCGGGGTAGGTAATGGAGAATGGGTTACTCCTTTTGAAATTGATCCCATCACACCAAGCACCATTTATGTTGGTTTTGACCAGCTTTACAAAAACACAACAAGTGGAACCGGAGGAGCAGCCGGTTGGACGTCTATTTCCAGCTTCAGTAACGGGAATATGGATGAAATGGCATTAGCACCTTCAGATGCAAATACAATTTATGTTTCCTTTTCGAATCAATTATTTAGAACAACGGATGGGGGAGCCAATTGGACAAATGTGTCATCGTCTTTATCAGGTTTAATAAATTATATTTCTGTTGATCCCAATGATCCACAAAGAGTGGCTGTTGCTACAAGTAATGGATCAAGAATTTATCTATCAAACAATGGAGGAAATTCTTGGGCAAATATAACAGCTAACCTTCCAAATATTGGTGCAAACTGTGTATTACTTGATGGCACAGCAGAAAATGGAATTTATGTCGGTATGCAATCAGGAGTCTATTATAAAGATGACTTTTTAGGAACATGGATACCTTTCTTAACCGACCTGCCTCGTGTGAGAGTACTCGAGCTTGAAATAGTTAATTCGATTGGTAAAATTAGAGCGGCAACTTATGGAAGAGGTCTTTGGGAATCTGATACATATTCAGGAAATAATGGAAACCTACCTCCTGTTGCCAACTTCGTTGCATCTGCCACTACAGGTGTAATTGGTCAAGCCATCACTTTTACCGATGCTTCCAGCGGGGCACCAAATACCTGGGCCTGGTCATTTCCCGGCGGAACGCCCTCTACTTCAAGCATTCAAAATCCTATTGTGACTTATTCTGCCCGGGGTACCTACGATGTCAGTCTCTCCGCAACTAATTCAAATGGATCTGACTCAGAAACGAAAAGCTCTTATATTACAATTATTCCATATTGTATTCCCGATCCCGCAACAGGTACCGCAGATGGTGATTATATAGATGGTGTGGTATTAGGCACGATAAATAATCAAAATACCGGTAGCATCACAGGACCTTCATACAATGACTACACAAATCTCAGTACTGATATTGCCAGAAATTCAAATCAGAGTATTGCCATAACTTCCGGTAGTTATAGTCCTGATTATTTTGCTGCATGGATTGATTATAACCAAGACAACGACTTTGATGATCCGGGAGAAAAATTAGGAGAATTTCAAAGTTCTGCCGTTTTCCAAACCACAAATATTTCATTTACCGTTCCTCTAACAGCGCAGCTTGATTCTACTACCATGCGAATCAGATGTGTATATAACACTCCGAATATGGACCCTTGTACAGATTATAACTGGGGAGAAACGGAGGATTATACTGTGGTAATTACTAGCGCTGTGGCCTGCTCGCCAACTTTCACTGTCGGTACTAGCGACGGAGACTTTATTGATGGCGTTGAATTTGGCAATATGTCTAATACCGGAACCGGGTCAACGACAGGACCGAATTTTAATGATTATGGCAGTTTAACTTGCCAGGTGGCCAAGGTGGATTCTCATTATTTAAAAATTACCAGTGGTTCTTATTTTACTGATTATTATGCCGCCTGGATTGACTGGAATCAAAATGGAGATTATACAGATCCGGGTGAAAAAATTGGTGAATTTCAATCATCAACTGCATTTGAAACTGATTCATTTCTGGTACCCATTCCTATGAGTATGAATACAGGCTTTTATGGAATGAGAATTCGAGCTTCATACAATACACCTAATATGAGTCCATGTGCTCAATACACCTGGGGTGAAACCGAAGACTATCAAATTGAAATCATTCCTTCCGGTGATCTATGCATTTTGCCAAATACTCCTTTGGCTCTAAATGATTCGGTTTGCGGATCCGGTGCAATGACTCTTGGCGTTCAAGGCACATCAAATTCAAAGAACTGGTACACAGATTTAAGCAATGATACTTTAATCACTACAGGAAATACGTACACAACTTCCGTACTCACTTCAACAGAAACATACTATGTAGCTGCGAGTAATGAGAGTACAGGAAATGTAAAAACAACATGGTTTGCTTCGGACAATGGCGCTAGTGGAAACCTCTTTGATGTCTTTTCAGCCAAAAATATTCGCATCGAAGGCTTTAGTGTGAACCTTACAGGAACAACGCTTAGAGAAGTCGCGGTTTATTACAAAACCGGAACTTTTGAAGGTTTCGAAACCAATTCTTCTGCCTGGACCTTGCTCGGCGTTGATACTGTAATGCCTGCCGGATTCGATTTACCAACTTTTGTAGATGTTGGAGGTCTGGTTATAAATCAGGAACAGACTTATGGAATTCTAGTGCATACAGCACAAGGAGGAATCAGGTATACTGACCTTAATTCTACTGATACCATTTTATACAACAACGACATTTCGATAAGAATGGGCAAAGGCATGGGAGCAATTTTCAACCAGGTCTTTAATCCAAGAGCTTTTAATGGTACAGTTCATTATACCAAATACGCCGGTTGTGAATCTTCAAGAGTGCCGGTTATAGCCAAAGTCAACCCTATTCCACAGGTTCAAATTTCAAATACAGGACCCCTTTGTGTTAGCGATAATGCAGTGACATTAAATGCGAATCCTTCCGGTGGGATATTCAGTGGAAGCGCAAGTGCGAGTGGAGTATTTGATCCTGGGGCAAACGGTGTAGGTTTTCACGATGTGCTCTATAACTATACGGATATGAGTGGATGCTCCAATGCTGACACCATTACAATTGAAGTGAAAGCATTGCCAAATGTTACGCTGAGTTCTTTTGCTCAAATATGTGAAAATGATGCGGCCATTACGCTTAGTGGAGGCTCTCCAATTGGAGGTACTTATAGTGGTACAGGAGTAAGTGGCGGAAGTTTTGATCCTTCAGTTTCAGGAACCGGAAACTTCAATATTACCTACACATATACTGATGGGTTTGGATGTGAAAATACAGACGTGCAATCAATTACGGTCAATTCTAAACCTAACGTGAGTTTTGCTGAAAACACGAATTATTGTGAAGGCGATGCTGCCATTAATCTATCGGGTGGATCACCTGCCGGAGGATCATATTTTGGTAATGGGGTTATTGGAAGTCAATTCAATCCTGTATCAGCCGGTATCGGAAATCATTCAATAAGCTATGAATACCAAAATGTAAATGGTTGTTCAGATACAGCGAGTCTCACTTTCAATGTAAATGCCAAGCCAAACGTCAGCCATTCTAATGTGCCTGCGGTTTGCGAAGATGCGACCTCCTTCGCATTGATAGGTGCCTCTCCATCGGGGGGAACATATTCGGGTATTGGCGTTAGCGGAAATAATTTTAATCCACAAGTTTCCGGTGTCGGTTCATTTAACCTTGTTTATTCATATACCGATAATAATTCTTGTACTGATACTACTCAACTAACTGTAGTCGTCAATCCACTTCCAATTGTAAATCTTTCGGGCATACCAAACCTTTGCGAAAGTGATAACCCGATTAATTTATCCGGCGGAACACCATTAGGAGGAATCTATTCCGGAACTGGAGTAACAAATGGAGTTTTAAACCCATCAGTTGCCGGTAGTGGATCTGTTATAATTACTTACACTTATACAGATGGAACAGGTTGTAGTAATTCTTCAATACAGTCTGTCACAATTACTCCAAAACCAACAGTTAGCTTTAATTCAAATACAGAATTTTGTGAAGGTGATTCGCCTGTTTTACTTAGTGGTGGCACGCCATCAGGAGGTATTTATTTAGGTAACGGTGTGGGTGGTTCTACTTTTAGCCCTGTAGCGGCAGGCCTTGGATCGCATATAATAGAATATGCCTATCAGGATGTAAGTGGTTGTTCTGATACCGCCAGCTTGACATTTAATGTAAACCCGAAGCCTGTTTTAAGCCACAATACTATCCCTGATGTATGCGTGGATGCAAATGCATTTGCTTTGAGCGGTGGTACACCTGCAGGTGGAACTTATAGCGGAAGTGGTGTCAGTGCGAATAGCTTTGACCCTCAAACTACCGGGGTCGGAATTCATCCTATTTATTATGCTTTTACAAATAGCAATGGCTGTTCGGATTCAATGCTTCTGACAGTACAGGTAAATGCGCTTCCTTCAGTCAATCTTCTAAATTTTTCAGATATATGTGAAAATGAACCAGCTATTACACTATCGGGAGGAAATCCAACCGGTGGTACTTACTCAGGAACAGGCGTAAGTTCGGGTCAGTTTGATCCTTCTATCACAGGGGTCGGTACATTTAATATCAGCTATGATTATACAGATTTAAATGGTTGCTCAAACTCTGTTGCTAAGAGCATTAATGTAATAGCTGCACCACAGGCATCTGTAACTGTAACTCAGACTGTTTGTGAAAACGAAGGCGCAATTTCCTTAAATGGAGGAACACCTACCGGTGGAATTTATTTAGGAACGGGGGTTTCGGGAACAAGTTTTGACCCGGCATTGGCAGGAACAGGCTCTCATACGATATCGTACATTGTAAGCAATAGCAATCTTTGTAGCGATACAGCTACGGCCAATATACAGGTAAACCCTGCTCCAATTGTAAGTCATAGTGCCGTACAGGATTTCTGTTTAAATGACTCTGCGTCTACTTTAACAGGTGGAACACCGGTGGGCGGGACATATGCCGGGATTGGAATTTCAGGAAATCAGTTTGATCCACAAGTTGCAGGTATCGGCTCGCATCCAATCTCATATTATTTCACTAACGCCAATGGCTGTTCTGATACAGTTGTATTTGGGGTAAATGTAATAAACGCACCGACTGTAGTTTTAAACTCTACAAGTGATATGTGCGAAAATGCTTCAGCACAACTATTATCCGGTGTTCCGGTCGGAGGAACATTTTCCGGAACGGGGGTTAGCGGTACTAGCTTTGACCCTTCTATAAGTGGAACCGGTACTTTTATTATTACCTATACTTTCACTAATGGCAGTGGCTGCATGGGAATGGATACTGATACATTAACCGTCAATTCGAACCCGATTGTAAGTCTGGATACATTCCTCGCAGTATGTGAAAATGACATTCCATTCGCTTTAAGCGGAGGATTGCCTAGCGGTGGTCTTTACTCCGGAAATGGTGTTACAAATGGAAATTTTGATCCTTCTATTGCAGGGGCAGGTATTCATCAAATCACATATACTTTCACTGATGCAAACACTTGCGCGGGACAAGATATGAAGGATATTGAAGTGAAATCAAATCCTGAATCCGCTTATGGATATGTTATTTCTGCTCAAACTGCTAATTTTTCAGACAGCTCAGTAAATGCAGCGGATTGGCTTTGGAACTTTGATGACGGAAATACATCCACTGATCAGAATTCTGTTCATACCTATGCATCAGGTGGAAATTATAATGTCTGCTTGACGGTGAATAATAATGGCTGCTCAGATGAGTATTGTGAATTATTGACAATTATCACAAGTTTAAATTCGAGCCTGGGCCACGATAATTTCCAATTCTATCCTAACCCTTTTGAATCTACATTGAATTATAATATCGATATAGAAAAAGCCGGCCTATACAGAATTGACCTTATGGATATCAGATCAGTAAATTTGAAAACATTTGAGTTGAATCTGGAAACAGGAGAAAACAATGGCACTCTAAATTTAAATGGTCTGCCATCAGGAACCTATATTTTGAGTATCAAAAACAATGACACTCAGAAAACGATAAAAGTAGAAAAACTCAAGTAAATTATAGTTTAAAAATGGCTTCAAGAAATCCCATATTGGAGCCTTTTTGTTTTACTACTAAAAATGGAATTTGAGCATTTCGGTTTACCACCTTTTCAGCCAGACTTCCTAATAAAAACGATGCGGCATTAGTTCTTCCTTTTGAGCCTACGGCAAGCATATCGACATTGCTATTATTAGAGAATTCCATGATCTCATCAAGAACATCCTTATCATGGCTACATACATATTGAAATTCATATTCATGACCTTCAAGATCTAACTTTTGAATGAACTCATCCATATCCCTTTTGGCGTGCCCTTTCATTATTTCCGCAAATTCTTTAAATGTTTTCCCAATTTTAGTATATCCGGATGGCACATGATATACATGAAAAAATATAAGTTTCGATTTTTTATTAACTTTTGCTAGATGCAAACATTGCTCCGCCACAAGATATGAATGTCGTGAAAAATCTACCGAGAGAAGTATATTATTCATTTCAAATCTGACCTTTTCAGGTACCAGCATAATAGAACAAGGTGCTGCCCTGGCTACTTTCCCCGGGATTAATCCTGAACCGGCCATTTCCATTTTTCGTCCTAAGACGATTAAATCAACGCCTTTGATTTTTGCCCATTTCAAAACCTGCTCCTCGGGATTGCCATCAATTACTTTCAACTCCGCTTTTTCCATCTTGCCTTTCCAACATTTGGTCAGCTCTAATTGAATGTCATGTTTAAAAGTTTCATCTAATGGTGCTAAAAGCTCCGGATGGCGATCCAATACTTCTTGCGGATATTCTAGGGTTTTGGCTACATGAAGGAAATAGACTTTTTCAAAATGAAATTGTTTATCCAAAAAACAGGTGTATCGGATAAGATTTTCATCCATATCTGTAAGATCAAGAGCGACTAATACCTGCTTTATTTTCATCTTGAAAATTTAAATAAATTTCAACTAATAAATCATGCACATGGCAAATAATACAATTTTTTCATTTATGCTAATATAATTATGTCATCTTGTCACATACAATGACGAAAATCATCTTGGAATACTATTTGATCAGTCCTTTGAAATTTAAACACTAAAAAAATGCAGGAGAAAGGAACGATATCAATACACACGGAAAATATATTTCCGATAATTAAAAAATTCCTCTATTCAGATCATGAAATCTTTTTGAGAGAATTGATTTCTAATGCGGTAGATGCAACACAAAAGATTAAAAGACTTTCATCTTTAGGAGAATATACGGAAGACCTCGGTGACCTTACCATTGATGTAAAAGTTGACAAGAAGAAAAAAACAATCACAGTTATTGACCGAGGTATCGGTATGACAGGTGAGGAAGTTAAAAAATACATCAACCAAATTGCATTCTCAGGAGCTACTGAATTTGTTGAGAAGTTTAAGGATGCCGCCGATGCCAAAGAAATCATCGGTAAATTCGGATTGGGATTTTATTCATCCTTTATGGTAGCCAAAAAAGTGGATATCATAACGAAGTCTTATAAAAAAGGAACAAAAGCTGCCAAATGGGAATGTGAAGGCGAAACAGACTTTGAACTTTCTGAGGCAAAGAAAAAAGATAGAGGTACTGAAATAGTACTTCATATTGCTGATGATTCCGAAGAGTTTTTGGAAGATGCTCGAATCCAGGGAATCTTAGACAAGTACTGCAAATTCCTTCCGGTCGAAATTCGTTTTGGCGAGAAAGAAAATTCTGTTGAAGACGGAAAAGACAAAGACGGAAACCCAAAATACAAAACTGTAAAAGTTGATAATATCATCAACAATCCTAATCCAATCTGGACAAAAACGCCTAGTGAATTAAAGGATGAGGATTATCTGGCTTTCTATAAGGAATTACATCCCTTCTCTGAAGATCCATTATTCTGGATTCATTTGAATGTTGATTATCCATTTAACCTAACGGGTGTATTGTACTTCCCTAAGGTGACTAACAATATCGAGCTCGATAGAAATAAAATTCTTCTTTACAGCCGTCAGGTATTTATAACCGATGAAGTAAGAGATATTGTACCCGAATATCTTCGATTGCTGCACGGTGTGATAGACTCTCCGGATATTCCATTGAATGTTTCGAGATCATATTTGCAATCCGACAGTAATGTCAAAAAGATCAATAACTATATCACCAAAAAAGTGGCTGATAAGTTGGCTGAGATCTTCAAAAATGACAGAAAAGCCTTTGAATCAAAATTTGATGATATCGATGTATTTGTAAAATACGGTATGATCAGTGATGAGAAGTTTTACGAAAAAGCGAAAGACTTTGCTCTTGTAAAAGATCTTGATGGAAAATACCACACTTTCGATGAGTATAGAGCCAAAATTGAAGGAAGCCAAAAAGATAAAAATGATATGGTCGTTTGGCTGTATTCTTCTGATCTCGATAAGCAGCATACCTTTATCGAATCTGCCAAAAGAAAAGGCTATGATGTAATTCAGTTGGGCGGACCATTAGATAATCATTTCATCAATCATATCGAGATGAAGCTCGATAAAACGGCCATCAAACGAATTGACTCTGATATCATTGATAAGCTCATTGAAAAAGATGAGAAAATGGAACATATGCTGACGGAGGATGAGCAAAAGAAAGTGAAAGTGCTTTTTGATAAAGTGGTGCCGAGTAAGAATTACTCTGTAACAGTAGAATCACTTCCTGAAGATGAGCTTCCTGTGAGCGTAACAATGTCGGAGTATATCAGACGAATGAAAGATATGCAAGCCATGGGCGGTGGCGGAATGGCCTTTATGGGAAATATGCCCGATAGCTATTCTGTGCAAATCAACGGAAACCATAAACTCATTCAGAAAATTCTGAAAGCCAAAACCGAAAAGACCCAAAAGTCTTATGCAAAACAAGCAATTGATTTAGCCTTGCTTTCTCAGGGATTGCTTGGTGGAAAAGATTTGAGCGAATTTGTTAAAAGAAGCGTAGAAATAGCGAGTAAATAAACTCAGCTTTTCTTTAAGAAATTAAGGTCGGCCTTTGGTCGACCTTTTTTTATATATTTAAAAAGTGAAAAAGCTGCTCTTTTTTTCCTTACTTTTTTGTTTCTTTTTGATGCCAAATTCTCTTCAGGCTCAAGAATGGGCTCCAGTAGGTGCTAAATGGCATATGAGTGAGGGATATGGCTGGGCTCCATATCTTGGCTATCATGGTATGGAATCAATAAAAGACACAATTATTGGAGGGAAAACTGCACGTATGTGTAGAGAGTTTGATTACCATCATCAAAATGATTCGCTTTACTATTTTACAAGGCATTACTTTTATGATTCCTTGGATAAAGTCTTTTTTTATGATGAGCCACTCGACCAATGGAATTTGTTATACGACTTCAGCAAACAGGTAGGAGATACTATTTTTTATACCTGGAATGATATTTTGATTCCGGATACGGTTCGTTTTTATAACATTGTAGACTCGGTTTATACGATAAATATCAATGGTGTTAATCGAAAGGCTCAGGATGTAATTCAGGGCATGGATAGTTCAATGCACGCTATTTGGCTCGATTGGTTTGGTGGAACTAATATTCAGGGTATTGGAAGAAATTATTCAATGTTTCCTACTCCTCATAATTCAGACCGATATGAATTTGAATTGAGATGTTATGAAGATTCAATTTTAGGTTTATATACAAACCCGACCTTTAGTCTATGGCATCCTAATGTGAATTGTGATTCAGTTGTTTTCTTGAATATCACTGATAAAATAGAGACAAGTATCAACATTTTTCCAAACCCTGCCAATTCCTATTTGAAAGTATCAGGAGTAGAAAAAGCATCCCAAATCAGGGTTTTGAATTTAAATGGCACAGTAGTCATGACCAAAGATGCAGATACCGATGCCTCAATTGACATCCAAGCATTAAGCAATGGAATTTATATCATCGAGATTATTAATTCCGATCAGGTCATTCGAAAGAATTTTATCAAGAACGATTAACCTTCAAATGCAGCTCATGCAATTGCTCATTGCTAATCGGACTTGGTGTATTGATCATCACATCCCTACCGGCATTATTTTTTGGAAATGCAATGAAGTCTCTTATAGAATCCGATCCTCCGAGCATAGCGCAAATTCTGTCGAAGCCAAAAGCAATACCTCCATGTGGTGGTGCTCCGTATTCAAAGGCATCCATTAAAAATCCGAATTGAGCTTTGGCTTCTTCATCGCTGAAACCAAGAATTTCAAACATCTTTTCTTGTACCGTTCTATCGTGAATTCTAATAGAACCACCACCTAGCTCAACACCATTGAACACCATATCGTAGGCATTGGCTCTTACTTTTCCGGTGTCTTTTTCGAGTAAGGATATATCTTCTTTTTTAGGAGAAGTAAAAGGGTGGTGCATTGCGTAAAATCTTTTTGAATCCTCATCCCATTCTAACAATGGGAAGTCGATTACCCATAACGGAACAAAGGTATTTTTATCTCTTAGACCCAATTGGTTTCCCATTTCGAGTCTTAATTCTGACATCGCAAAACGAGTCGCTTTTTCTTTTCCGGATAGCACCAGGATTAAGTCTCCTGCCTTAGCTCCAACTTTGTCTGCCCATTTTTTCAATTCATTCTGATCGAAAAATTTATCTACACTAGATTTAAATGTTCCATCCTCATTGCATTTCACATAAATCATACCGCCTGCTCCAATCTGCGGCCTTTTTACCCAGTCTATCAAAGCATCTAATTGCTTTCTGCTATATTCTGCTGCACCATTTACATTAATGGCGAGAACAACCTCAGAATCATCAAATACCTTAAACCCTTTTCCTTTTGCAATATCACTGAGCTCATTAATTTCCATTCCGAATCGCAAATCCGGCTTATCATTTCCGTATTTCTCCATCGCTTCGGCGAAAGTCATTCTCTTAAATGCCGGCAGATTTACGCCTTTAATATCTTTAAAAATGGCGCGCATCAATCCTTCAAATGTGTTGAGAATATCTTCTTGTTCCACAAAAGACATTTCACAGTCTATCTGCGTGAATTCCGGCTGGCGGTCTGCTCTTAAATCTTCATCTCTGAAACACTTCACGATCTGGTAGTATTTATCATATCCACTCACCATAAGCAATTGCTTAAAGGTTTGTGGAGATTGTGGCAAGGCATAAAACTCGCCTTCATGAACTCTGGAAGGTACTACGAAGTCTCTTGCGCCCTCGGGAGTAGATTTTATCAAAACAGGCGTTTCAATCTCCATAAATTCCTGAGAGTCCATATAATTTCTTGTAGATCTCATCACCTTATGGCGTAATCTCAGACTTTCCTGCAAAGGTGCTCTTCGCAAATCGAGATAACGATATTTCATGCGGAGTTCTTCTCCCCCATCGCTTTCTTTTTCAATGGTAAAAGGAGGTACCTTAGATGCGTTTAATATGCTAAGTGAATCAACTTGTATTTCAATATCTCCGGTTTCTAAATCTGGGTTTTTCGAGTAACGCTCAATCACTTTACCTTTTGCCTGAATCACAAATTCTCTACCTGTTTTTCTGGCAGTTTCTATGGCCTCTTTTGGTGTTTTGCCCTCTTCCAAAATCAATTGAGTTATTCCATACCGATCGCGTAAATCGATCCAGATCATGCCACCTTTGTCACGCATTTTTTGTACCCAACCCGATAATGTGACTGTTTTCCCTTCGTCACTCTTTCTTAACTCGCCGCAGTTATTTGTTCTATACATAGTCTCAAAAATTCGCTGCAAAATTAGAGCATAATCCGAAGAATCCATTCATAATTAAAATCATTTCAATATTTGCTTTAAGATTAGTTAGATTTACAATAACCATTTCTAATTCAATTGAGTAAAGAACTTTCATTTAATATTCCGGCGAGCAATCTTCCAAGAATTGTCATCATAGGTGGCGGCTTTGCAGGAATAGAACTGGTTAAAAACCTCCGCAAGAGTGATTTTCAAATTGTACTACTTGATAGACATAATTATCACACTTTTCAGCCATTGCTTTATCAGGTAGCCACAGCAGGTCTCGAGCCGGATTCCATCGCCGGACCACTGAGAAAGCTTTTCAAAAAACAAAAGAATGTTTTCTTTAGAATGGCCACAGTCGAATCGATTAATCACGATATAAAGGAAATACATACTTCAATTGGTGAACTCCGTTACGACTATCTGGTATTTGCCCACGGCACTGTCACCAATTATTTCGGTAATGATAAAATTAAAGAATACGCATTTCCTCTAAAACAAGTACCCCAGGCTCTCGACCTAAGAAGTAATATTTTACAAAATCTTGAAAGGGCAGTTTTGGTTAATGACCTCAACCAAAGACATGCGCTTATGACTTTCGTCATTGTAGGAGGTGGGCCAACGGGTGTTGAAGTTGCCGGAGCTTTGGGTGAGCTTAAATTACATGTGCTTCCCCGAGATTTTCCGGAACTTGATCTGCGAAGCATGCAAATTCATTTGGTAGAAGGTACTGACCGTTTGCTCTCCGGAATGTCGCAACAAGCCGGTGATAAAGCGAAAAAATATTTAGGCAAATTTGAAGTTCAGGTATGGTTGAATAAAATGGTCAAAGAATTTGATGGCTACGAAGTAAAACTTGCGAGCGGAGAGAGTATTTTGACAAAAAACCTGATCTGGGCAGCCGGAGTTACGGGCAATGTGCTTGAAGGCATTCCAAAATCGAGCATGGGCAAAGGCGACAGACTAATCGTTGATGATTACTCCAGAATAAAAGGAATGGAAGGCGCTTATGCGATTGGTGATATCGCTTTGATGGAAACAAAAGATTATCCAAAAGGACATCCGCAATTAGCGCCGGTAGCTATGCAACAAGCCAAAAATCTTGCAAAGAATTTTTCAAGAGCGCAAAGGTCAAAAGAACTTAAGCGATTTAAATATACGGACCGAGGGTCGATGGCTACAGTTGGGAGAAATAAGGCTGTGGTAGATCTTAAATACTGGAAGTTTCAAGGAGCATTTGCCTGGTTAGTCTGGATGTTTGTTCATTTGATGTCCATATATAGTGTAAGAAGCAGAGTGGTAACTTTGATGAACTGGATGTGGAATTATTTTACCTACGACAGAGGTGCCAGACTCATCATCAGACCATTTGTGCCGAGTAAAAATAATGACGCAAAAAAGACTTAATTGAAAAAAACATATAAGTTATTCTCTATACATTTCCTTAATTGACAGAAAATTGGCTAATTAGTTTCTCCATGTTATTTAGAACAGCAATGAAATCCTGTATTTACTGCCTTTTACTATTGCCTCTGGTGATAAATACGTCTTGTTCTAAAAAAGTTAATCACGAAAAACACATTCCCAGCAATGCTTCAGTGGTGGCTGTTTTGGACGTTCAAAAAATGACGATCAAGGCTTTTGATATGAGTCTTCTTCTGGAACAGAATATGTTCGATCAGAAAGAACAAGATAAAAATCAAAAGAAGACTGTTCCTATCGAAGAGTCGGGAATAGATTTCCTTGACAAGTCTTATATCATTGCACATGTTGCTGATAATGAAGCTGATAATTACGTCGGGATTATTATGCCTCTCAACGACCCTTATAAATTCCGAGAATTCGCTGTTTCCTATGCCATAAAAAAGCCGGGAGAGGGAACATCTAATGTGTCTTATGTGATTGTTGGCGATGGTGCCATTTTAGGTTGGAATACTGAATCTGCTATTTACCTTCTGAATCAATCAGTAAAAAATGAAGCGGCAATTACCTCTGAGTTATTTCGCCTTTTTGATCTTCCCGAATCCAATCAAATGACTTTGCAAAACGAAAGTTTTAGAAAAGCACAAGAGGAAGATTTTGATATCTCTGTTTGGATGGATTTAAATCGCCTGAATAAATATCGCAACCCTCTTGGAATGATAATACCCGGTCAAAGAGTTTCAAAAGGGATTTATAATGCCTGGATAGATTTTGAAAAAGGAGCAATGAATGTTCGTACACGATATTATGTGAGCGAAACAGAGAGTCAGACCAAAAGAGATGGCGCATTGGTGCTAAAAGAAACAGTTAATAAGAATCTTCTGACAGGAATTGAAGAAAAGCGAATACTCGGATCCTTTAATTTGGGATTGAATATACCACTCATTCGCAGCCAGATGAAAGAAGATGGAATGCTTGATAGCACTCAAACCTATTTGGATTTAATGAATACAAATACAAGAGAGATTTTGGATATGCTGAGCGGAGATATGGCTTCAGTATTATTGGATAATCAGGATGATACTGATTTCTTTATCGCTTTAGGCATTAAAGATGAGGCGACCTGTGCTAAGATTATTAAATCATTGAATGAAATTGGGTTTATTCGAAAAATTGATGGCTACTACACGCTTTTCAATGAATACATTATTCATCAGGGAACAGGCAGATTGGTATTTACAACAGATAGAAGTCTGGCTGAAAATTTGGAAAAGTCAGAGTTTGGCGTGCCGCAAAATGAATTTATTACCAAGTTGGATGATAATCCAGTTGTTTTTTATTTGGATCTAAAACGCATGCCAACAAAGAGTTATGATAAATTCAAAACTTATTGGAAAAATTGGCCAATCGATTCTGATGAAATTGAAGAAATGTATTTTGCTCAGTCATCGATCCAGGATGGCACATCTGATGGAGAGGCATATATATTATTCAAAAACAAGGATAAAAATAGTCTTACCATTTTAGCAAAATCACTCAAAAAGATCTCGCAGAATATTGATTCCTGATGGGATTTCAAATTTCCGGACTTAAGCCAAA
Organism: uncultured Hyphobacterium sp.; assembly: GCA_964351965.1. Taxonomy (GTDB): domain Bacteria; phylum Bacteroidota; class Bacteroidia; order Cytophagales; family CCMP332; genus CCMP332. Next base: position 386,567 of record CAYGPM010000001.1, read on the forward strand.
TTTCTTCGATACAAATTCCGAGTCTCGGATTTGGAACAATGACTTTTCATTAGAAAATCAGAATAACTATTTAATTCAAGCACCTTCCGGAAAAGGCAAAAGCTCTTTTTTTAGAATGCTTTGTGGAATCTCTTTTGACTATCAGGGAGAAATTCGCTTTAATAATATTCTGTTAAAAAAAGCCCCAATCAATACAATTTCTAGGCTCCGGCTTGAAAACTGGTCATTGGTATTTCAAAACCTTGGGCTTTTTTCAGAACTAACCCTAAAAGAAAACCTCGATGTCAGCGGAAATTTTGAAGACTGTAAAGAAAAGCTTGAACTCCTTGGACTGAGTGGAAAAGAAAACGGTATTGCCTATCAACTTTCATATGGAGAAAGACAAAGACTGGCCATTATAAAGGCGCTCAACAAGAACTATGATTTTTTAATCATGGACGAACCTTTTAGCCACCTGGATAGTGCTTTGAAGGAAAAAGCAATAGAACTAATCGAAAATGATGTGAAAAGTAAAAATGCTTCGCTCATTATTCTGGATCTTGAGGATAGTCCGGTTTATAATTCTTATCAAAAAATAATTCTTTGAATATAAACCCCATCATATTTCCAAAAATCAGCTTTCAATCGAAATTAATTTTGAGTACAGCAGCTCTGTTCATTTCAACTTTGATGATTTTTTTAATCCTGTCTGTATTTTCCGGATTTTATCAAGAAAAAATTCTGAAGGACGATAACAATTTGTACTTCAACTTAAGTAAGTCTATCGGTTTGGGAAATACGATAATGGGCTCTACTTCTTCATTTAATGAGCAAGACATTGAAGCGCTGAAAAGTCAGGCCTTTTACAAAGAGTTGAGTTTTGTCAATAAAGCAAAATTCAATTGTGTGGCCGGTTTTTTTGAACAAGGGAAATTCAGCTCTGAAATTATATTGGAAGCCATTCCCAATTCTATGATGGATGGGCCGGTTTACAGACATTATTGGGAAGAAGGTCAAAAAGAGGTTCCGATTATTATTTCCTCAGACTTCCTACAACTATACAATTTCGTTTATGCACCGGTAGTCGGCTTGCCGCCGGTTTCCATCGAAAATCTTTCAATGGTACCAGTTGAAATCACTCTTTTTTCGGGATCTAAAAGAAAGAAGTTCACCGCTGAGGTAATCGGCTTGAGCGATAGGTTTTCCGGTATTTTCGTTCCCAAAACCTTTATGAATTGGGCTAATACCTATTTTACAGGTTCTTCAGAATCGAGAAGAGATAAGGCCATTGTATTGATTGATCCGCGCTATATCTCCGACTTTGAAAATTATGTTGAGGCTGAATCTTTGCACATCAATAATGAAAGTTTGCGAATGGGAAAAGCTGCTTCTTTGATTTATCCTATCAGCAGCGGATTGCTTTTCCTGATGGCAATGTTTATTGTTTTATCAGTTTCAAATTTTTGGTTGCAATGGAAATGGCTGTTGGAACGGCAAAAGGAAAATATCCAATTGCTTTATTACAATGGTTTCCACCCAAAGGCCATTAGTAAAAAAATATTCGCCTTTCTAATCCCATTTCCGGCTATGGCCTATTTACTCAGTCTATTTATTGGAATGACTCTTTGGTACATCTTCAAATCAGAGATTATGAATATTCTGACATTGGAGTTTTTAGCTATTCCATATTTGGCAATATTTTTTGTCTCCGGAATTCATGTATTAATACTTCTTAGTCTTTACTTTGCCATTTCCAATTATTGTCGAAAAATCTATATCTAGATTTGTTAAAATCATGACAACCTTCCATTTGAATATATTTGATATTCGCCAATTGTATAATGATCATAGATATAATTATACCTGCTTATAATGAGCAGGATTCTGTAGGGCTTGTTATTGGAGATATTCCAAAACATTTGGTAAGGGAGATTATCGTGGTAAATAATGCCTCAAACGATCAGACTTCTGCAATGGCCGAAAAAGCCGGTGCTACTGTACTTTCCCAAGCTGAAAAAGGTTATGGAGCTGCTTGTCTTAAAGGAATGGAGCATGTCAGAAATAAAAAGAATGCTCCCGATGTTATTGTATTTCTCGATGCCGATTATTCCGATCATCCCGAAGAAATGCCACTGCTTTTGGAAGAAATAGAAAAAGGTTCGGATCTGGTAATCGGAAGTCGGGCATTGGGCAATAGAGAAAAAGGCAGCATGACGCCTCAACAGGTATTTGGAAATTGGTTGGCAACCACCCTTATGAAATGGATTTACGGTATCACATTTAGTGATCTTGGTCCTTTTAGAGCGATCCGCTGGACTTCTTTGGAAAGTATTGATATGCGCGATAGAAATTGGGGCTGGACGGTTGAAATGCAACTAAAAGCCGCAAAAAACAATTTGAAATGCTCTGAGGTTCCTGTTTCTTATAGAAAGAGAATAGGTGTGTCAAAAGTAAGTGGTACATTAAAGGGGTCGGTAATGGCAGGATATAAAATATTATATACCATTTTTAAATACAGCTGATTGTGAATCTGAGTATTATCATAGTATATACACTTTGTCTCACTGTAATTTTCTTTTACAGTCTGGTGCAATTGCAATTGATATTTCACTATAGAAAATCCAGAAAAACAAAGCTAATGTCTTCCCCCTGGATGAGTCTGGAAGGTGAGCTTCCTTTTGTAACCGTTCAGTTACCTGTTTTCAATGAAAAATATGTTGCCCGAAGATTGTTGGATTGTATCTCCAAATTGGATTACCCTAAAGACAAATGGGAAATTCAGGTCTTGGATGATTCTACCGATGAAACAAGAAATATCCTTTTTCAAAAGGTTCTTCAGCTGGAAAAAGAAGGCTTTAATATTACCTACCATCACCGCACAAATAGAAAAGGATATAAAGCCGGAGCATTAAAGGAAGGACTTAAATTTGCCAAAGGAGAATTTGTAGCTCTTTTTGATGCTGATTTTTTACCTCATCCCGCCTTCTTCAAAACTACCCTACCCTATTTCCGCGAAGAGAAAATTGGAATGGTACAAACCAAATGGGGACATCTGAACAAAGATTATTCCTTGCTAACTCGCTTACAAGCTTTTGGCTTAAATGCGCATTTTACTGTAGAGCAAAGAGGAAGAAATGCCGCTAATTATTTTATAAATTTTAATGGCACTGCCGGAATCTGGAGAAAAGACTGTATTATCGATTCGGGAGACTGGAAAGCGGATACACTTACCGAAGATCTTGATTTAAGCTATAGAGCCCAGCTCAGAGGCTGGAAATTTCAATATCTCGAAGATGTAGAATCACCTGCAGAATTACCCGTTGAGATTACCTCTTTCAAATCACAGCAGTTTCGCTGGACCAAAGGAGCGGCTGAAACAGCCAAAAAGCTTTTGCCAAAAGTATGGGCAGCACCGATGGGAAAAATGCATAAAACACATTCTATTTTTCATTTACTCAATAGCACTATTTTCATCTGCGTATTGCTCTCTGCCATTTTGAGTGTGCCAATGCTCTGGATCAAACATCATGATCCGGCTTATAAATACTACTTTCATTTTGCATCCTTCTTTCTTGTCAGTTTGATAATTTTAGGATTTCTATTTTGGGAAACCATGGCACATGAACATCAAAATAGGAAGAGTAAATTCAAAATGTTCTTCAAAAACTTTCCCCTATTTCTCTCTGTGATGATGGGACTTTCACTCCATAATTCTATTGCTGCTATTGAAGGGTTTTTGGGCATCAAAACACCATTTGTCAGAACGCCAAAATTCAACGTGGTCGGTCTAAAGAATAAAGGAAGAAATAATGTTTACGTGCATTCGAAATTTTCTTTTCTGAATATCGTAGAAATACTTCTGGCTGCCTATTTTGTCTTCGGCATTTATCTTGGAATTGTGCTCAATGACTATGCCTTGGTCTTCTATCATTTCATGTTGGTTATGGGATTTAGTTTGATCGTTTTTTATACCATAAGACATTCGAATGTCTTCGGGAAATAAGCATTGGCCCTTCTATTTGTCAGCATTGCTGATGTTACCTGTCTATATATTCTTTGGATATTTTTTAGACAGAACAAACTTCCTCCTTCTCTTTTCAGGCTTTAGTTTACTCTTTCTCATTTATGCCTTTCAGATATTAAAGCTCAAAATACCAAATACTAAATGGCTTGTCCTTTTAGCCATTGCGCTAAGGTTACTTTTTCTCTTTTCGGAACCCACGCTCTCGGATGATGTCTATCGATTTATTTGGGATGGAAGACTCTGGCATGCAGGCATAAACCCCTTTGAGCATTTACCTAGCTATTTTATCAACAATGATATCCACATAAATGGAATTGATGAAAACCTATATCAAAAGTTAAATTCCAAAGCTTATTTTACCATTTACCCTCCAGTCAATCAATTGATCTTTTATTTATCCACAAGCTTCAATGTGGAAAATTTGTGGATTTCAATCATTTTGATTCGTATATCAATAATTATTGCTGAAATCATTTCTCTCTTTACAATAATTAAGATTCTGGACAGCTTGAATCTCCCAAAAAAGAGGCTTGCATTATATGCCTTAAATCCACTGGTTATTATTGAACTGAGCGGCAATCTACATTTTGAAGCCTGGTTAATCGCCTTTTTATTGCTTTCATTTTGGATGCTCCTAAGAAATAAATTGGTCTTTTCAGCTATTTTCATGGCCTTGGCCATCTCCTCCAAGCTCTGGCCCCTAATGTTTCTGCCTTTGCTTTTCGGCAAAATGAAACTTAACGAGCTAATCAAGTACTATTCTATTTGCTTGCTTACAGTTGCAATAACCTTTATCCCTATTATGGATATTGATTTAATCAAAAACCTTTTCAGCAGTATTGATCTCTATTTCCAAAAATTCGAATTCAATGCCTCTCTTTTTTATATCGCTAGGAATTTGGGTTTTCAATGGAAAGGCTATGATCTTGTGCAAACAATAGGACCTGTATTCGCGCTGATAACATTTATTGCAATTCTAATTCTAAGCTGGAAAAATAGAATGAAACCGAAAAGTGAATTGCCATTATTAATGCTATGGGCATTTTGCATTTATCTCTTTTTCGGCACTACAATACACCCCTGGTATCTGACGCTGCCTTTGGCCTTAGGTATATTTACCAATTATCGCTTTGTTGTTTTATGGACTTTCTTGGCTGTTCTAAGTTACTTTGCTTATAGTCAGCCCGATTGGCAGGAAAGCTATCTTTTGTTGACTATTGAATATATATTCGTATTTCTCTTTTTGATTTTGGAATTGAAAAATGATGGAAAGTTCACAGAAAAATTGGCTCATTACCTACCTTGATCAGGATGGAAGGGTCATTTTTTTGGCGCTTTGCATTTTCCAGGTAGCACTTATCTTTATTCAAGAAGACATTATCGGTTTTAGAGCTGATTTTTTCGACTTGCTGGAAGACACCGGAAATGTTGGTATGCTATACTGGTTGCTCCGTCTAATGGAAATTGGAGGGTATATAGTTGTTCCATTAAAGATTCTCACTCAGATATTCTTTACGGGCTTAATGCTCTGGGTCGGGACTTTCACCTTCGGGTATAAAATTGAATTCAAGGCTTCCTTGAAAATCTCCACTCTGGCTTATGCCGCCTTTTTTGTGCCACAGATTCTAAAAATTCTTTGGTTTGGTTTTATCAATAGAGATTATTCCGAATTCGACCTCGACCATTTTCACAATTTCTCATTGGCCATCTTTTGGTCTCCCGAAAACCGGCATGGATTATTTGTAGATCTCCTGAAATCATTGAGCCCCGGACTACTTGTTTATCTCTGGCTGATGATCCAATTATTGGCTATTGTGATGAGGCGGCATGTGCAAGTGGCTATTCCAATTGTCTTGACCTTTATTTTTGGAATTGGTCTGCTTTGGAAAGTGTTTTCAGGGATTGTTGGGTAATCCTCAGAAAATGAAATAGGTCAAAAACCCTAAAAGGTCTTCAAAACCTTTCTTCTGACTTTTTCACCTTTAAAATCTGCTTCGAGCGTGTAAATGCCTTTATTGAATTGGCTAATATCGATTGAAGCATTTTTCGAGTTCGGGTAAAGAACTAATACTTCCTGTCCAAGCTGATTATACAGCCTAATTACATCGGCCTTTTCGTCTGAACTTAGATTAAAAATACCATTTGATGAAGGGTTGGGATATACAGTTAAATTCTTGGAAGCTATATTGTTTAAACCCGCTACTATCTCAGGTTTCCAGATCAGTCCAAGGCTATCTCCCCATATATACTCCGCCAATTCCGGATAATCTATAAAAGGGTTTTTATTCCCCTGATAGGAATGTATGACCAAATTTCTGTTTCGCTCAAAGCCATCCACAGTATCTTGTCTATTCCATACCAGAAGGGTACTTAAAAAAGCATGAACAGGTGCCTTATCGGTATTGCTTTGGGCAATATTGGTTAATTCAAGGTCGGGCTCTGAACCATCTCCCTCATAGCGCACAGCCATATAGAAAATCATTCGCGCAATATCGCCTTTGACATTATCAGGTGGTTCGAAAGTATAAAGGTTGGCATCTGTTTTAGAGCCTGTATTAAATCCATTATCAATTACATCAACGCAGGTTATGCAGTCATCAAAATTTCTATTGTTTCGTGTGGAGTTCACACTTATATCGCAAGGTCTTAAATGATGTACATCTGTACCCGCTCCTCTCGATGTCCCAAAATCGCCTCTGCTCTTTGCCCAAACATGCTCTCTGCTCCAACCGCTGCCACTGTTGTATTCTTGAGCCGCATCCACACTTCTGTTAGAATAGATCAGTATAACATTATTGGGATTATTTGGATCTCTGTCCGTTTCCTTTAAAATATCCCAAACATCGGTGCTAGAAGACGTATAGGTATATTCTGTGTGGTCTTTGATGATATTATGAAGAAGCGATTTTAATGAATCGCCAGAAGAATTGAAGGCTGTCTGATAATAGACTGAATCCTGGGCATTAAGCTCAAAAAAGAAGCTAAGAGATAAAAGGATTAAGAACAGCGCTTTTAAATGATAAAGCCGGGAATGAAGATTACTTTTTTTCAATAGATGTCGGAAATTAGTTTTCGTACATCAAAAATAGTGATTCACACAATGAAAATTGGTATTTACACAATAGAATGTTGAGGAAGGAAGATGGACGGCATTATAATAAGAGATGTTGAGGCGAAAGAAGGTGAATTTCTGTTATCTCAATAATGTCTTGAAAATGCATTTTAAGATAATCCTCTATACGCTTCCGCTAAATTTATCGGCCCATAGGCGGACGAGGAGTGGTTGGGGGAGTGGAGCATTTGATCATTGATAAGGACTGTTTTTATTATTTCACTCTAGGAAAAAACCAATTATTTATGGAATTTAAAGTTCAAGTCACTTAATAAATTAAATATGAAACTTGAAAGGATTTTGGATAATCTCAATTCAATTGAAAAGAATCCCTTAATTAAGATAATTGATAATATCCTAAATGACAATCCTAAAAACATAAAAGAGATTGATAAAATATTAAGTGATCAGAGTAGAGATTTAAAGGCAATGGATAATATTAACATTGCAAAAGTCTTCAATTTAATATCAGAAGATTTTGAAAATTATATAAAAACTGAACTACAAAATTCCACATCTCAACTCAGCATTCTAACAGATATTCTTATTCGTGATGGCAATTGCATAATGAAGCAAGATTGGCTATCAAGACTATACGAAAATGAAATTAAAGAGCTGAAGAAGAATATAAAGACTTTCTCAAGTGAATTGGAAAGTGATAAGTCAAGTTTTGATGAATTAAGAATAAGAGATTATCAAATATATAAAGCCTGTGTGAATACAGCTTTTATTAATGATGATGCCAATAATCAAGAAAGAAAAATTACCTCAGATGAACTGTCAATCTTAATATCTCTTGCAGAGCAATTAGATTTATCGAGAGAAGAGATAAGGCTAATAAATTATTCAATTCTTCCTTTAAAGCATTTAAGTATAGATGAAGTTATTAATCAGCTAAAAGCACTTGGGATTATTTTGTATTCTAAGAAAACGAATACAATTTATATCGCTGATGAAATGGTTAGATTGACCAGACAAGCTTCAGGAAAGGTAATAGCAGATAAATATTTTAGAAGAGTATTAAGAGCGCTTAAAGATTCTCAAGTAATCCTTATCGCTAGAAAACATAATATAGATAGGAAACTAAGTAAAGACAAAAAGATAAAGGAAATCATTAATGAAGGAATATCATTTAAAAGCATTTTAAGTATTGATATTTATAAGGAAGGCACTAATCAGACAGAGAAGAAAAAGTTTATTAATGAGCTTTGGGAAAAAGGATTGAAATTAAATTCAAAAATAACTGGAGTTACCCTAGATGATAAAATTGAGGCATTAATTCAATATTTTGAACAATTAGAAAAAGATGATAAGGTAGGAATTGCAATTGAAGGTTATGAAAGGTTGTTAGGTGATATTGCAGAAATTTTACCAAAGGTGAATAAACTAATCAAACAAGAATTTGAATTGCAAGAAGAAGACGTTTTAAAAAGTGAATATTTACTTGATTACAATATCAAACCAAGAGATATACTAGAATTAATAGAGCCAGCTGATTTAGAAAAGTTCGGACAAAAGAAAGAGATAAAAAAAAGAGGCGAATTAATTCAGAATATTCTTGAATCTTATAAAGATGCTGATAACCTTTTTTTAGAAAGTTTTGATTTGATTGGATATCGTGACTTGAAAGGTTTAAAGGAGAATGGAATTGTTGTTAAAGAGGCAGACTTAGGAATCATTTTCGAGGACTTGACTAAAAGTATATTTACTCAACTAGGATTAAATGTTGATGAAGCTTTAAAAAAATCCCTTAATACAAATAAAGACAAGATTGATGTCTTAATAAATGTTGGTGACAACAATTTAATTCTTGTTGAATGTAAAACGAATAAAGAAAGTGGATTTAATAAATTTTCCAGTGTTTCAAGGCAATTAAAATCTTATATGAAATTAGTTGAGAAGAATAACTATAAGGTGATTAAGTCTCTTTTAATAGCCCCCGAATTCTCAGATGATTTCATAAAAGAATGTGGATTGGATTATGAATTGAATCTTTCATTAATTGGCGCAAATAGTCTTAAAAGAATTCTTGATGGATTTAAACAATCAAAGCTTAAGGTATTCCCATACAATTTAATCATGAGAGATGTTTTGATTCAAGAGGATCGAGTTATTAAAGCGATTGGGAAATAGAACCGGCCTCCTTGCAAACGAGGCGAGTTGAGGCGTATTCAGAATGATATTTTTTACTGGAAAATAGAGAGTGTATTACATTGAAAGTTACTTTCCTTTGGCACGGAACCCTCACATTGGAGGAGGGCCTTGTTCAATAAAGGCTTTACCATTGTGATTTTCAACAATTTTTATCGCATTAGTCATATTAAAAGTATGAACAAATGAATGATGTACAGAAAGAATTAAATCTTGAAGTTCCTCGTCTGATTCCATATCTAAAATACTTAAACCAGAGGCTTTACACTTATCGATTGAGATATGACGAGCATGTGATTTTTGCTCTGCGTGATCAGAAAATTCGTCTATAATTTTATCTGCTAATTCCTCCTTTACATTATTTTTTAATAACCATTCCTTGACCAGAATTTTAGACCAATCGATAGCCTTATGACATTGCCCTAAGAAAGTAGGGTGATATTTACCAATTATATTTTGCCAAAGAAATCTTGAATCAGGATTACTAGTTATATCTTTTTTAGCTTGATAAAATTCTTCTAAAACAGCATGACAGGCAACTCCTCCAATTTGCGGATCTATGGGCCCTAAATTAGATTGCTTCCCCATCATAATTTCTTTACATGAAAGTGAAATCATTGTTCCCGCAGACATTGATATTTGAGGAATAATTGCACGTATATCGCTATCAAACATCTTGTGCAAATAATCAATTATTGATTCTGTGGCTGCAATATCACCTCCGGGTGTATGTAGTAATAGGTCAAGCCCTTTTGTTCTATCAAGTTTATGAACAGTGACCATAAACGAATGCTTGTCCTTATCATTGATAATTACAGCCTCATTACCCGGTTTTTGAAGCCAACCGGAGTAATAGCAAATTACATTTCTGTTAGTTTTTTCAGAGAGTTTCTTTATATACTTTCTTCTGATAGGATCGATTGGATTTTGACCGGGATGTAATTTCCCATACTTGTCAATTTCTTCTCCGATTTCTTGCCAACCGGGCATTTAAATTAATTGTGTTTTTGTCGATGAAATTGCTGAGCTTGTCTTGTAAAGGGAGAATTTTTTAAATGTGTCTCCTTTAGTCTTCCATTCAATTGATACACCTTGATTCTGATCAATTTCTCGAGTTTCTGAAGGATTAATTATCTCATAATCTTTTAAATAATCGTTTTTTTTCTCACTCATTGCTATTGATTTAAGAGTATATTAGAATAACCAAGAAATTCGGTAACAAGTTTTCAATTTATGAAAAAAGGGAAATAGTATAACAATTCAAATTATTCTTATTTATTTAATAATATTATTTTTCCCCAATCAATCCCCTTTTACGCAAAAAACCTCCCTAGAACTAACTAAGAAGGTATCTTGTACTCGGGGCCATTCTTTGCTGAAGCTTCGAATGGCAAACTGGGACTTCCCACCTACTCCCGGAATAAATCCGGGATCCGGTCGGCAGGGAACCCGCACGGCCTTAACTGCCACAGGATTTTATACCTGCGTGCTTGCCCAGAATTAACCGAAGGTTTTCTTCTGGGTCTACCAAAAAGTTTTGGGCAAAAAAAAAGTGAAAACGGAATTCTTTCTGATTCTCATTCTCACTCTGTAAAAGTACTCGGGGCGGGACTTGAACCCGCACGACCTCAACGGTCACAGGATTTTAAGTCCTGCGTGTCTACCAATTCCACCACCCGAGCCTGACTTCGCTAAAGCTTCGTCAGGCACGGCCTGTCGATTTACTCAAGCAAATTCAAAAAAAAAGTGAACATCAATGCTCACTTTTTTAGAGCGAGAGACGAGGTTCGAACTCGCGACCCCGACCTTGGCAAGGTCGTGCTCTACCAGCTGAGCTACTCTCGCAATAAATCAAATTTACACCTTCTGTGTAAAAGCGGAATGCAAAACTATGTAATTGGTCAATAATAGCAACACTTTAATAAAAAAAATCAGTGCAAATCATTCAATAAATTCTATTGCAGTGAAATTTCATGCTGCAAGGCCTCCAAATCCTTTTGCTTTTTATCTAACTTTTTTCTTGCCGGAGTCATGGGGCCACCTTTGAGTTTTTCCATATCTATGGCAATTTTATAAAGAGATTCTTCTAGCGTTTCAAGCAATAGCTCTCGATATTTATCAGACACGTTTATCATATAGATCTGATTTATTATTGATTATAAGGGTTTTATTCCAACAATCCCCAAACAATAAATATTAATCCAACAAGTAGTGCGATACCTCCTATTGCACCGAGTGTGCCACTCGTCAAAATCATGAGTACAAGTCCTGCAGCCCCAACAATTACTCCTGTATAAACTTTAGCATTTACAGATTTACTTGCAGCTGGCTTTGCTTCCAGTTTGCGTTCGATTTTCTTTTCAACACGACTAAAGATTTTTCTTTCCTTCTTGCTAAGCTGAGAAAGAATTTCTTCTCGTTTAGAGTTCACTTTTGGACTACTTTCTACTGTCGCCTTTTTAATTTCATTGTTTGAATCTATTTCTGTGTCATTCAGAATTAATCCCTTAGATATAATGTCAGTAGAATTAGCAGCGCTAAGGTCATTTAATTGATAATCAAAATGTTGGCTTTTTGGGCTTTTAAATTTGTAAGCTGATTGATAATCAAACTTTTTACCTGCGCAAGAAGCACTTGCAATAGCGATGCTAAGGATTAATAAGTAGTTAATTGTTTTCATAGAATTGGATTTTGATCTAAACATAAAAAAAAATTATCGCTGAGCGTATTTATACAATTAATAATTAAAACTAATCTTATAACGGTACGTTAAACTAAGTCTTTAATAACAAGACCATAAAAAATCTAATAAACCATATCATATTACTTTCGGTAGCCTTGCTATTTTTCAATACTTCTGATGCGGGAATATTCATATCTCAGCAGAATGGAAATTGGTTTGATAACAATACTTGGGAATTTGACAGCACCACCTACCCGGCTCTAAGGGATATTACCAACGGAGATACAGTCATAATAAAAGCCGGAGATACCGTAACTATTTTCGCCAATGGCAGTGATTATGGCAGTGGCGCTCAACCAATAATGTATGTACAGGTAGAAGGTATTTTGGCTTTTAAAACGAGTAGGAATTTGATTATGCCCGGTGGAGGCGGTGGAAACTGCAATGTCATTAATATTTGCAATACTGTTGTATGGATAGAAGGAGATGGCTTTTTCCAGGGCATTTAACCATTAAAAGTTTCGGGTAATAACTCTTTTGAAGTCTTGCGTATTGTTAAAAATTAACAGCAATTTAAACTAGCTTTAAAAGCTCCGCTATTACTTTTCAGTAAAATCTTCTAATTTCGCGGTCGGAAAGTCAACAATAACTTAAGTTTTGTGTTAAAATGCTATGCTAAAGCAAATAGTTCTATTATTCATACTCTTTATTACATTCTTTTCCTCCTTTGCTCAGGAAAAATACACTTTAAGTGGTAATATAAAAGACGCATCTAATGGTGAGGATCTGATAGGTGCAGCAGTAACTGTTCAGGGAACCTCAAATGGTGCCGTAACCAATTTTTATGGCTTCTACTCACTCACACTTCAAAAAGGCTCATATACTATCAATATTTCCTATTTGGGTTATGAAACCATCAGCCGAGAGGTGGAACTTAATTCAGATGTAAAACTCGATGTGGAAATGGCACAGGAGGAAGAGACACTTGAAGAAGTTGTAGTTACCGCTGAAAGACAAGATGCGAATGTTACCAGCACCGAAATGAGTGTAAATAAATTGGACATACGCACCATAGAAAAAATGCCTGCCCTACTTGGTGAAGTGGATGTTATTCGAAGTATTCAATTATTACCGGGTGTTTCTACTGTCGGTGAAGGTGCCAGTGGATTTAATGTAAGAGGTGGTAGTATAGATCAAAACCTTATTTTATTAGATGAAGCACCCGTCTATAATTCTTCTCATTTATTTGGTTTCTTCTCGGTATTCAATCCCGACGCCGTAAAAGATGTTAAATTAATTAAAGGTGGTATCCCCGCACAATACGGTGGTCGTTTATCTTCAGTGTTGGATATCAGAAATAAAGAAGGAAATCTTAAGAAATTTGGAGCGCAAGGTGGTGTTGGAGCAATTTTTAGCCGTCTGACACTTGAGGCTCCCATTATAAAAGACAAAGCCTCATTTTTAATTGCAGGGAGAAGATCATATGCAGATGTTTTGGCCAAACCATTCTTAAACGAAGATCTATCCGGGAGTCAGTTCTATTTTTATGATTTATCCGCAAAGATCAATTACAAAATCAATGACAATAACAGAATATTCCTGTCGGGCTATTTTGGACGCGATGTGTTTGCTGCCGGAGAAGATTTTAGATTCAATTGGGGTAATGCAACCGGTACTTTAAGATGGAATCATGTTTTTGACGATAAACTGTTTTTTAACCTTTCTCTTATTTATTCTGATTATGATTATGAGTTAGGTTTTGGTAGCGGTGCCGATCAATTTAACTGGAACAGCCGATTATTCAATTATAGTATTAAGCCGGAGTTTAATTGGTTTTTAAACAATAATAATCACATCACTTTTGGAGCTCAGAGCATTCTCTACGATTTTGAACCGGCAAATGCAGGCGGAGTAAGCGAGGGCATTACTACCGATATCAGTCTGGATAATAAATACGGATTGGAAACAGCTTTCTTCATTGCTAACGAACAAAAAGTTGGGCCGAGGATTGCTCTTAGTTATGGCCTGAGATACTCATTATTTGACTATATGGGACCCGGTACAGCTTATGAGTTTGGATACATTGAACCTAATGCAGGCAGTAAGCCGATCATAGGATCGGAAGATTATGGTAGATGGGAAACCATTCAACTTTATGACAACTTTGAACCTCGTTTCTCTATTCGCTATGAGCTGAATTCGGTAAGCTCCATCAAAGCCAGCTATAATAGAATGGCACAATATGTTCAGCTTGTTTCAAATACCACGGCCTCAATACCACTGGATGTTTGGAACCCAAGTACAAACAATATTGAACCAGCTGTGGCAGATCAAGTCGCCCTTGGGTATTTTAGAAACTTCAAGGACAATGCATATGAAAGTTCAGTAGAAGTATATTATAAGGAAAGTCAAAACTTATTGGAGTTTATCGACAACGCTGATTTATTGATTAACCAATTTCTTGAAGCAGACCTTCTTCCTGCAATGGGAAGAGCTTATGGAGCTGAATTCTTTTTAAAGAAAAAAGTCGGAAGAGTTAACGGTTGGATAAGCTATACCCTTGCACGATCAGAAAGAAGAACAGAGGGAGTAAATAATTTTGAATGGTATCCTTCCAGATTTGATCAAACTCATAATATAAGTGTGGTAGGCTTTTACGATTTCTCAAAACGTGTTTCCGCATCTGCCAACTTTACATTAATTAGTGGCACACCGGCCACATTTGCTACAAATGGATACTATGTGCAAGGCTTTTACGTGCCTCACAATCCAGACGGACGAAGAAATAACTATAGAAACCCTGCTTATCACAGATTAGATTTATCTCTTACAATTAATGGTAAGGATGTTAAGAAAAACGGTGAGCCAAGAAAAAACAGCGATTATTGGGTCATCTCAATTTATAACGTATATAATAGAGCCAACGCATTTAGTATTTTCCAGCAGCAGTTTGACTTCGAAAGAAGAAAATTACAAACTCAACCCGGACAATTGCTTCCCGGTGAAACATTTGCTCCGCAAGGAACTAAATACTCGGTTATTGCCAGCATAATTCCTTCCATCTCTTACAACTTTGAATTTTAAATCATGAAGCATTTATTTTTTACCTCGCTTGTTTTAATGATTCTTACTTCAGGATGTGAGGAGCCTTACGATATTGATATCGAAAAAGGCGAAAGTCAAATGGTTGTGGATGCCTTCATTAATAATGATGATAGCGTTAAGACAATCATATTGACTGAAACTGTTGATTTTTTTGATGCAACGAATCCCCCACCAGTTAGAAATGCTGAAGTCGCTATTTTCAATCTTAACAGCGGATCTATTTTCAGTTTTATAGAAAACTCCAATAATCCGGGCCACTATGAGTGGATCAATCAGGTAGCCGGACAAAACAGGTTTGGAGATATTGGGGATACATTGAACCTCGCTATCGTCAATGAATCAGATACTTTTATTTCTGTTTCTGTTTTAAAAAGAACCACTCCGGTCGACTCCGTAGTTTTTGTTTTTGAAGAAGGCAATACATTTACTGATGAGGGTTACTATGCAGAATTAAAAGCCAGTGATCTTCCCGGTCAAGGCGATATTTATTGGATTCGCACTTGGGTAAATGGTATTTACTTAAGCAAGGCAGCTGAAATTAATGTGGCTTATGATGCTTCTTTTACACCGGGAGCTTCTTCCGATGGCATTCCATTTATTCTTCCAATTAGAACAGGTATAAATCCCATTAATGACGATGAGGATGAAGTTCGTGCTGATCCAAATCAATATGTTCCGAAGGTTCCTTATACTGCACAAGACACCCTCTCTGATGGTACGATCATCGAAGGTGACTCCATTTATGTTGAAATATGGTCTATCAATGAATCAACATTATTTTTCTTGCAGCAAATACAAGCAGAGGTGAATAATGGTGGTCTTTTTGCAACTCCTCCTACAAATGTTAGGACGAATGTAATTAACGTAAATCCGAATTCAAAGAAGGCTGCTGTTGGACAATTCTGTATTTCGGAAGTAAGTTCAGGCGGTGCTAAACTGACGCTTTAGCCTTTATAGATTATTCTGTAAATCACGCCGGCTTTATCATCGGAAACTAATAAAGCACCATCGGGCATTACTAAAACATCCACAGGTCTTCCCCATGCTGTGCCATCTTTCTTTAACCAGCCTGTGGCAAAGTCTGCATAGCCCTGCGATCTGTTGCCATCCAGACTGACCATTGTTATTCTATATCCGATCGGAGTAGATCTATTCCATGAGCCATGCTCTGCTATTAATACTTGATTTTTATATGCTTCAGGAAACATATCACCTGTATAAAATTTTAATCCTAATGGTGCTACATGAGGACCCAAGTTCTGCACTGGCTTTTGAAAGTCTGAACAAGGAAATTTAGTGCCAAATTCAGGGTCTGAAATTGTGCCTCCATGACAATAAGGATAGCCAAAATGCAATCCTTTTTTTGCCGCGCGATTCAATTCGCAGGGTGGTTCATCATCTCCAAGCCAATCTCGGCCATTATCTGTAAACCACAGCTCTTTGCTTTCAGGATGCCAGGTAAAACCAACCGTGTTTCGAATGCCTTCAGCGTAGATTTCCGGATTCGGATTATTAACATCTAATCTTGTTATTGAAGCGTAAATAGAGTTTTCGCTTTCGCAAATATTGCAGGGTGCACCTACCGGTACATATAACAAGCCATCAGGTCCAAAAGCAATGTACTTCCATCCGTGGTGGCCGTCTGTAGGGTATTTTCCATATATCAACTCCGCTTTTCCGGGATTTTCCAGTTTGCTTTCGATGTCTTTAATTCTCCAGATCTTGCTGATTTCTGCAAAATACAAGTCGCCATCTTTATAAGCCACACCGTTTGGGGAGTTTAAGCCACTTTTGAGCTCATATACCTTTTCGGCATAATTGTCTCCATCTTCATCTTGAACAGCATATACAGATGATCCGGAGCGATTTCCCACGAAGACAGTCCCTTTATCACCAAGGGCTAAACTTCTGGCATTATCGACTTTAGCATAAACATCAATTTCGAATCCCGGAGGTAGAATGATATCTTCTAAAGGAAGGTCCGGTTTGTCAATTACAGGGGAATTTGATTCAATATTGTCGGTAGAAGATTTATCAGAAGAACAAGCCTCAAAGGTTGTGACCAAGAATAATAAACTTAAAATTTTAGATAGATTTTGCATTTTCTAAAGCTGATGAAGGTTTATTCTTTACCAATTTAATAAAAGAACAGAAAGCAAGAATAGTTTTCGTTATTCCGATATAGAGGCTAGATAAAAAAGCAGCCGTCATTCCAAGATTTCGGTATGCCGAAATTCTTGGAATCTCACTGCTTAATAAACTTCCCTACAGAATTGTGTTTACCCGATTGGATTTTGTATAAATATATTCCGGGACTAAGAATGGAAATATCAATTGAATAGCCCTCTTCATTTAGAGAAGTGCTGTATAATAAATCTCCCTGAAGTGAATATACATCAACATTAGCCGAATGAAACATTGCAGATGAAAAAGCAAAATTCAATTGATCAAGTGCCGGGTTTGGAAAAACAGATATATTCTGCTTTTCTCCTAATGAATGATTTAAGGATGAAATGGAATTTCCGAGGCTATCATAATTCCAGAGGTTTAGTCTACCAATATCCCAAGGCGGTAAATAATTGTATTGAGAAGTATTACCAACTGCAATATAACCACCGTTTTTTGTTTCGGAAATGCTTTTTGTTCCAAACCATGATACACTACCAGAATCTGCCCATTCCTGATTAAATGTGCTATCATATTTCATGAAATAAGAATAAGCACCAGCATAAAAACAATCACCTGGATTATCGCAATAAGAAGTGCTAGTACCATAAAAAAAACCATTATTACTAGTGCGTTTTAAGAAAGAGGAAGTCTTCTTTTCAAATGGGAAAAGAAAGGGAAACTGAAATGATCCAAAATTATTAATTGGATTTCCATTAAAATCAAAATAGTCAAGGAAACCAGGTTCTGTTCCTGCTTCAAAAGGTGGTCTGGTATTTCCTCCAATCAAATAACCTGATTCCGTTCTTATAATTGATTGACCAAACCAAGGCCCTTGTCCAAATAAACCAGACAAATATCGATTTTGACCATATTTTTTGGCCCAAATAGAATCCCCTATATCATTTAATTTTGTTATTACCAGTTCATATGACCATAAAGTGTCATTCGAAGGAGTAACTCGATCAAATACCGGATAGGCGCCTGTTAGTACAAATCCGGAATCGTCGGAATTGGTGAAGTCTGAGTAAGATCCAATTAAAACCGTCGTATCAAGAGCATTTCCAATGGAGTCAAATGTATAAAAGTAAGATTTATGCTGATTTGTTAAACTAGGTAGATTTATAAATAAAGGATTATGATCTGTTGTAATCAACTTAATTTTTGAATCACTATACTCCTTTAATTTGCTAGATATAGCCCATTCAACAGCCTCATGTTGAGTTCCCAGTTGTTTATCCCAAATAGTATTTCCGGTTGAATCGATTTCTTTTACAAATACTCTTAACGGGTAACTACAACAACTATCTCCTGAAATCAGAAAATTGCCATTCTTCCTTTTTATACTATAATGTGGAACCATCCTATCATTATTTATGCTCTCCCAAATCTTATTTCCAAAGGAATCCATTCTCGCAAAATAGGATCCGTTGTCATGTCTGGCTATTACAAAATAATTTCCTGATGGCAATTGATATGCTGCTACGGCTTCAAGGTCAATGCCATTGGGTTTTGGATAGATCTTATTGAATAAAATATTTTGAGTATATGCTTGGAGACTTATAAGAAAAAGTATGAAAAAAATAGAAAGGTGTTTTAATATTTTATTCCCCATAAAATGCTTTTTCTTTTATGAATATAAGAAATATTGTCGGAAAAGAGAGGAGATTCCAAGAACTCACTTTGTTCGTCTTGGAATGACAAACTCTTGGAGCATCGGATCTCGTTTTTCGTTTTGTTTAATAACCGAAGCTTTAGCGTAGCTTATCTTTAATCGCCCTGTAACTCCTTCCAATTCTGAATCTCAATAATATTGCCCTCAGGATCTTTAGTATAAACTGCCTTCAACATCCCTTTTCCTTTTACTTCTGCCTCCACCACTTTGCCATACATCGACCCTCCATGATCAAGTAGTTTTTGTAAGACTGAATCAACCTCCGCCACATGAAAAGCGATATGACCAAAGCCGAAATCATTGATTTGAATTTGGTGATCCTCTCCTTTTTTATTGTATTCAAAAATTTCCAAGGTAGGGCCATTTTCAAAACCGGGCAATTGCAAATGCACTCCTTTCAAATGTACATCCTCAATTGCGCACATGTCATCGATCCATTGTCCTTTAATATCGCGCTCTGGAAAAGTCGGCTTGCAATCAAAAACTTTGATATAAAAATCAGCCAGCTTCCGCCAGTTTTTTGCAATAAGGTTAGTATGACTAAATGCAATCGAATTCTCCATATTAGATTTCTGAACTTTTGAACTTTGAACTTTGAATTTTGAATTTTTTAAGAAACTCCCAAAGTACCACTCCGGCACATACTGAAATATTTAATGAATGCTTAGTGCCAAATTGAGGAATCTCAATGGATGCATCCAAATGTGATAAAATTTCTTCGCTGATTCCAAACGCTTCATTTCCGAATACTAAAGCGTACTGCTTATTCGCATCAATATTAAATTCGTTCAGCTCAACACTTTTATCCGTTTGCTCAATGCCAATAACCTGATAATCTTTTTCTTTCAAATCTTTGACCGCTTCCAGAACATTTTCATAATGTTCCCAATCCACTGATTGATCCGCGCCCAATGCAGTTTTATTGATATCTCGGTGTGGTGGTTTTGCCGTAATCCCACATAGCAGAATTTTCTCTATCATAAATGCATCGGATGTTCTAAAAACAGAACCAATATTATTCATGCTGCGAATATTGTCCAGTACAACAATGACCGGAATTTTATCAGCATTTTTATATTCCTCAACGCTAATCCTATTGAGTTCGAGCATTTCTAACTTTCGCATATCTTCAGATTGAATATCCACACAAATTTGAACATATTTGCAGACACCTGCCAAGCACATGCCCAAGACAAAGGATAAAAAGGAAACACCATTAATGAAACAGTACTATGCCATCAAGGCAAAGCACCCCGGTGCGATACTGCTTTTCAGGGTTGGAGATTTCTATGAGACCTTTGCTGAAGATGCTGAAAAAGCCAGTAAAATACTTGGAATTGTACTTACAAAAAGATCAAATGGCTCAGCCTCAGAAGTCGCTCTTGCAGGTTTTCCGCATCATTCTTTAGAAACCTACCTTCCCAAACTTGTTCGTGCCGGGCAGCGCGTGGCCATCTGCGATCAGCTTGAAGATCCGAGCACTGTGAAAGGAATAGTTAAAAGAGGAGTAACTGAATTAGTAACTCCGGGTGTTTCCTTCAACGATAATGTTCTCGATCAAAATAAAAATAATTACCTCGCTTCTATTTATCATGACGGCGATAAAAACGGTATTGCTTTCCTTGATATTTCAACCGGCCAATTTATGTTGGCTCAAGGAAGTACTGATTATATTGAAAAACTCTTGCAGGGCTTTCAGCCTAGAGAAGTTTTATACAGGAAAAGCGATAAAAAAATATGGCAGGACCGGCTCGATGAACAATATCATGTTTTTTACATGGATGATTGGATTTATACCTATGACTTCGCTCATGAGACATTAATCAATCATTTCAAGACACAAAATCTTAAGGGATTCGGCGTAGAAAATCAGGATTTAGGAATTACAGCAGCAGGAGCCATCCTTCAATATCTTGATGAAACAGAGCATAAAAATATTGATCACATCAATTCAATTTCCCGAATCGAGGAGGAGCATTATGTTTGGCTGGATAAATTTACAATCAGAAATCTCGAGCTTATTTATGCTCAAAGGGAAGATGGTATCCCACTGGTAGAAATCCTGGACAAAACCCAAACTCCAATGGGTTCCAGGATGCTGCGCAATTGGATGGTATTGCCTCTAAAAGATGAGATTAGAATCAATCAAAGACTTTCAACAGTAAAGCTGTTTGTGGATCAGCCTAGTTTAAGAGAAAATATTGTTCGCCATCTAAAAGTGATTGGTGATCTTGAAAGAATAATCGCCAAAGTTGCTGCCCGAAGAATCAATCCAAGGGAAATGTATTCGCTTAAAAAAGCCCTTCAGAGTACCTTACCGGTTATTGATTATCTGGTGGATTCAGAAGAGCCTTTACTTATTCAAATGGCTGATCGATTCAATAAATGTGAAGCACTTTTAAAGAAGATAGATGAAGAATTGCTCGATGAATTACCAATGGTTTACAATCAGGGAAATATCTTCAGAGATGGCATTGATGATGAAATTGATGAGCTGCGTAAAATCGCGAGAAGTGGTAAGGATTACTTAGTTGAAATTCAACAAAGGGAATCTGAAAAAACTAAAATTCCCAAACTTAAAATAGCCTATAATAGAGTCTTTGGGTATTATCTGGAGGTGAGCAATACACACAAAGATAAGGTGCCTGATGAGTGGATTAGAAAGCAAACACTTGTAAATGCAGAACGCTATATAACCGAAGAGTTAAAATCCTACGAAGAAAAAATTCTCAATGCGGATGATCGCCTAAAAATCATTGAGCAAAACCTTTATATCAAGCTAATCGAAGTAGCGGGAGAATATGTTCAACAAATTCAGCAAAATGCCAGATTATTGGCACAACTGGATTGTCTGATTTCATTTGCACATTCTGCAGAAGAAAATAAATATACGCAACCCATTATCAATTCGGGAAAAGCCCTCAATATTAAAAATGGTCGACATCCGGTAATTGAAAAACAAATGCCACCGGGAGAAGCCTATATCCCGAATGATGTATTTCTCGATGATGAATCACAACAGATTATCATAATTACAGGACCAAATATGTCGGGTAAATCCGCATTGCTTCGCCAAACGGCATTGATTGTCTTGATGGGCCAAATGGGAAGTTTCGTACCGGCATCAAAAGCTGAAATAGGGTTGGTTGATAAGGTATTCACCAGAGTCGGCGCTTCTGATAATTTATCCAAAGGTGAATCAACCTTTATGGTAGAGATGACGGAAACCGCAAGTATCCTTAATAACCTATCTGATAGGAGTCTGATTCTAATGGATGAAATTGGTCGTGGTACGAGTACCTATGATGGGATTTCAATTGCATGGTCGATCGTAGAATTTCTCCACAATAAGAGTGATAAAAAAGCCAAAACCCTTTTTGCCAGTCATTACCATGAGCTCAATGAATTGGCCGGTGAAATGGAGCGTGTAAAAAACTATAATGTTTCTGTAAAAGAAGTCGGCGACAAAGTCATATTCATGCGCAAGCTAAAGCCCGGTGGAAGTGAGCACAGTTTCGGAATTCATGTAGCGCAAATGGCCGGAATGCCAAATGAAGTGGTATTAAGAGCCCACGAAATAATGATTGGTTTAGAACAAGATAAAGCTAGCGCACATAATCGTGAGAAACTGAAAGAACTTCCAAAGAGTGCAGAATTTCAAATGAGCATGTTTGAAGCCAATGATCCGAACTACGTGAAGGTCAAAGAGATTTTGGAAAAACTCGATATCAATAGAATTTCACCTGTAGAGGCTTTGTTAAAGCTCAATGAAATAAAAACCGTGATGGAAGCTTCCTTGAAGAAAAGCTAAATCAGGCTTTTTGTGCTTTTCTAAAATTTCTCATGTAAAGTGACAGCACTAACGACCCAATGGCTGTAGGAAGAAGCCAGGATAAAATATAAGGCAAAAAGTAAAGATTTGTGGCTGAAAATGCGGTGACAGTAGCAATATAGGCCGCACCCATTCCCGTTATATGTTGTCCGAGCCAGCCACTGGCTTTCATACCATTTTTTAATAAACTATTAAATCGCAAAGCATTTAAAAAACCAATTAGGCCGAAAACCAATGACAAAATACCTACTGTTATTTCAGAGTCGGATATTAGCATATAAAGCCCGACAAAAATCAATGCAGAATTAAAGAGTAAAGCGAAGTAATTGATATAAATATCGAGATTTTGTGAGCCTTTATTTTTCATGGCCTTAATACTCCTCCATCCATTCCAGGCAAAGTTGAAACTGAAAAATGCTATGAGAAAGAGAAAAATATTTTTCCCATAAATACTTAGCACAATTGCAGAAATAAAAATGCAAAGCATGGCGTAAAAATAAATCCGCCCTGCCGGTCTGTGCTTTTTGGCGTCCTTTCGAAAATAAATGGCAATGGGTGCGGAAATAAAAGCTACTGTGCCTGCAGCTACATGAAATCCTAGAAGATAATTGATGAAATCTTGCATCCCCTGAATTTTACCAATGTAGATCAGAACTTCAAAATAAATTCTCTAAAGTTCTATTCTTTTGAAAAGATCGAGCCATTCCAAAGCTTTTCCTTCGTCCATGAAAAGTCTGCTTTGAAATAATGCTCCTTGACTAGGCGAAAAGTAAAAACTCACCAATCCTTTTTCAACAGGTCTATGAGCGAGATAGGCCAAAACTTTGGTGATCTGTAATTTGTCATTGTCTTGGGTGAAATCCCATGCCTTTGGGTCAGAGCTTCGAACTTCCCTTGCATCAACAAGTACACGCTGCGGTTGAGACTTATAAAGCTCCATTCTCGCACTTAAGATTTCCGAGCTTTCTTCTTTACCTAGATGAACTCTTGGTTTAATTTGAATGACGATTACACCGTCCTGCCGTGCCCACAAGCGAGCTGCGGTGGTATCAATAGCGTTAATATTATCTAGCAAAACTGTTTTAGTCATAATTCATGGTACCCGTACAAAAGTATTATTTATTTGAAAACTATGCCTAAATCAGAATGATTTATTTGATTAATTATATATGACATGGTTAAAATTGACTGATCCGCTGTTTTGTATTGATAAAATTATATTTTAATCTCCTTTGAATAATGCATCGAATAGATCGAAATTTTCTCCATGCATTTTATGAATCCAGATTGGGACTAAGATATCCCTCATCAGCATTTTCTCTGTTACACTCCCTAAAAGAAATGAGGAGCTCGCCGTTTTTCCTTTAGACCCAACAAAAATAATTGGGGCTTCCATTTTAGTACTTTCAACTTGTATATAATGAGAAATATCATTTTTCTCATTTTCCAGAATTTCAAATTTTACATCCTTATACTCAGGGTGAAGCTCAATTTCTTTCTTCCATTTTTTAGCAAGACTTACCTTTTCTGATTCTACAAAGTCATTATGAAGTCTACCCGTTTTAAAATATCCCGATGGACTTGCTAATATATTTAAGGCTTTTTTACTCTTAATATCGAAGGCCTTTGCAAACTCAAGTCCTATATACATCGTTTTTTCTGCATGCTCTGAAAAATCATAAGCACATAAAATTGATTCAGGGGTCGAGGAATAATTCTCCGGAACAAAAAGCACATCGCATAATGCTGATCTGGCGATATGATGCCCGGCAATTCCTGAGCCATGATTTCGCGGTTTATTCCCAACTATGACCAAATCAACAGCCTCTGATTTGCTTTTGGCATTTATTACTTCCAACGGACTGCCTCCACGTACAATTACATCAATATCCTCTTCACTTTTGAATATTGATTTAACCTGCTTTGCAATTCCTGACCTTATATCATTCTTGTAATTGTTCCAGGTTTCATTGTCAGTGTATTGTCTTGCTTTTTCCTCCAAATCATTATTAACCACATGTAAGAGTTTTATTTTCTCAATAATCCCTCTCTTCTTAAGTTCATAAGTAAACGTAAGAATATTTTCATCTGCGGCGCTGCGATCAAGGCAACAAAGCACGCTTTTAAATGATTGCTCAAGCATAATGCTAATCTTTAAATAAAAATAAGGATTGATTGTGATACATATCAATTCTATCTTTGAAATTGATCATATAGATTTGTTAATAAATGTATCAATTTTAAGGTTCAATGAAGGAAAATTATAAAATATCGACAATCTTAATTCCCGTAGATTTCAGTAAAAGATCAATCAATGCTGTAATTCAGGGAACAAAAATTGCTAAATCTAAGCAAGCTAAACTGATTTTGTATCATGCTTATTCCCGACCGGCTGATATCGCTGAATTAAGTACTTACGAACAAGAGTTCCGCCTAAAGTCTAAGGAAGAAAAAATCAAAGAGCAGTTTGAAGTATTCTCGAAAAATATTTCCGAACTAAAAAATTGCGATTATGAGATTAAATACGAGTTAGGCATTTCTCTTCAGAATATTGAGAAAGCATTTAAAAGTATGGACATTGACCTCATGGTTTTAGCCACACATGGTGCTAAAGGAGTTGAGTTAATGTGGGGAAGTAAAACTACTAATCTGATAAATCGATTGAAGGGACCAATACTTGTAATTCCTGATGGCTCAAAACTTGAAAAGCCAAAAATGTTTTGTCTTGCCTACGATTTTAAAAAGGCCGATCAAAATATCTATGCTTTATCCACCTTGAAGCAATTAGCTGAAGCATTTGAGGCTCATATTAGAATAGTTGATGTAAGAGCGCATAATTATCCTAAAGGGGAAGAGCGGTTAAAAGATGAAAAGAAAATATCGCTTTATTTAGGAGAAGATATATCGCATGATTTCGAAAGTGTTTTTGGAAATGACATTGAGCATGAGCTGATTAAGTACGTAAATGACCATAATGTCGATTTGCTTGCAGTCATGCCTGCTGAGCATAGTTTCTTTGAAAAATTATTCCATCAGAGCATATCCGAACTCATGGCCGCTACCATTAGTATTCCATTATTAACATTAGTTGATAAATAATCCAAAATTGTTGCTTAGGCCTAAATTTTAACAGTAATTTAAATCCGCGAATCAGGTTTAAACCCTTTTTCAATGAGTGATAAAATCAATGTAATAGCCCGCAAGATATATGAAGAAGGGTTGGAGAAAGCACAGCAGGAAAGTGAGAGTATTCTAAATTCTTCAAAATCCGAAGCTGAAAAGATTATTAAGTCTGCAAAAGAAAAAGCCGATCAAATCATAAAAGACGCAGAAGATAAAGCCTCAAAAGAGAAAGTAATAATTTCTTCTGAGTTGAAATTAGCTTCTGAAC
Organism: uncultured Hyphobacterium sp.; assembly: GCA_964351965.1. GTDB lineage: Bacteria > Bacteroidota > Bacteroidia > Cytophagales > CCMP332 > CCMP332. Next base: position 412,685 of record CAYGPM010000001.1, read on the forward strand.
AAGTGGTAGAAACACTTCGGCAAAGAATTAAAGATCAGGTTTCTATTAAATTACTGGATGAAAGTCTTAAAACGGTTTTCAAAGATCCCGAATTTATTAAAGGCCTGATACTTGAAATTGCAGGAAGCTGGTCTTCAAAAAATGGAATGGATCTTAAGATTTCAGATTCTATTAAGTCTAAAGTAGAAGAAGCTCTTAAGCCAAGTCTGAAGGATGCCTTAAAAGATATGGAGATAAAATCCGCAAAAGGCCTTGAAACCGGTTTCATAATCGAGGATAAAAAAGAACATTTCGAAATTACCTTTACTGAAGATCAGTTTCGTGAATTCCTGAAGCCTTTTATTAAAGAAAAAACTCATAAACTTATTTTTGAATAATCCTTGAGTAGGCTTTATTACCTGATAGCGACCCTGCCTGAGTTTGATCCTCTGGATACCAAAACACCCTTGGATGTAGAAGGAATAATCAATACGATTTTAAGCAATGTTGAAGGAGAGGATAAAGAACAGATTCAAATGATTCTGGTAAAAAATGACATTCGAAATATTGTCAATTTTTATGCAAAAAAGAATGGTGGGCTTACAGGCAACTCAATGCCCTACCGGCCATCTCTGATGAATATTCAAGATATCGAAGAATGGACTTTGAATAAAGATCAATGGCCGGATTTCTTAGTTGAATTAATGGAAGATAATCAGGCTGAAATGCCTAATATGAGTGAAACAGAACTCACCCGTTTATTTTGGGGAGCCTATTATGTAGAGCTGGAAAAAATGAAGCCGTATTTAAGACAATTAATGCAGAATTATGTGATAATGCATGATATTCTCGGTTTGATACGCAGTAAAAATCTTGGTCTTGGCTTATGGGATCATTGGATTGGCTATGAATCCCAATTGGAAGATTTAAAATCGGGTAGACTTACGCTTTCCGGAATGGCTCAGGAGCATGAAAACTTTAACAATCTCAAATCCAAATCGCTCGATGCAGAACCTTGGGATGCAGAAACCTGGTGCGACGATTTGCTTATTAGAAAAAGTCAGGCACTATTGAGTCATATGCCATTTGATATGGAGCATCTTCTTTTTTACACATTTAAACTTCTAGTTGGAGCTAAATGGCGTGAGATGAGTATTGAAAATGGCAAAAATAGATTCGAATACCTGAAACAAGAATTGATTAATGAAATTCAAATACCTTCGGTGATGTAATTATGACTAGAGGAAAAATTAAAAATATTGTAGCCAACCTCATTTCTATTGAAGTAGATGGTGTTATTGGGCAAAATGAAATTTGTTATGTCATCTCCGGTGATACCAAACTTCGATCAGAGGTAATTAAAGTTATCGGAAATATGGCTTTTGCTCAGGTTTTTGAGTCTACCCGTGGCCTAAGAATAGGTGATGATGTAGAATTCAGTGGCCATATGTTGGAAATTGAATTGGGGCCGGGCTTGCTTTCTCAGAATTTTGATGGATTACAAAATAATCTCGATAAACTGGATTCCACTTTCCTTGAAAGAGGTATTATTTCTGACGCTCTTGATCGAAGCAAAAAATTTGAAATAACTCCTTTGGCGAAAGTAGGCGATACTGTAATTGCCGCTGATTGGTTGGCCGAAACAATCGAAAACAGCCTAGCTCATAAGATAATGGTGCCTTTCGCACTTGAAGGCCATTTTAAGGTCAAAAAAATCGTTGAGAAAGGTTCATTTTCCATTCTGGATGAAATCGCCGTACTCGAAGATCAAAAAGGCAAAGAGTACTCGGTTACCATGATGCAAAAATGGCCGGTTAAAATTCCGATTAAAACCTACAATAATAAACCGCGGCCCTTCAAAATATTGCAAACGGGTATGCGTGTAATTGATACCATGAATCCTATCACGGAAGGTGGTACAGGTTTCATTCCCGGTCCTTTTGGAACAGGTAAAACGGTATTACAACACGCAATAGCCAAAAATGGTGATGCAGATATTATAATTGTTACGGCTTGTGGCGAGAGAGCCAATGAGGTTGTTGAGATATTTACAGAATTCCCTCACCTAATTGATCCCAGAACAGGAAGAACACTTCAGGAAAGAACTTGCATCGTTTGTAATACTTCCAGTATGCCGGTTTCCTCTAGAGAAGCTTCAGTATATGTCGGTATGACCATTGCGGAATATTATCGATGCATGGGTTTGAAAGTTCTGCTGCTGGCAGATTCAACATCGAGATGGGCACAGGCCTTAAGAGAAATGTCTAACAGACTAGAAGAACTTCCGGGACCCGATGCTTTCCCTGTCGATCTTCCGGCTATTATTGCCAATTTCTATTCAAGAGCCGGCTTTGTCTATTTAAATAACGGAGAGACAGGTTCTGTTACCTTTATTGGAACAGTATCGCCTGCGGGTGGTAATCTAAAAGAACCGGTAACTGAATCTACCAGTAAAGTAGCTCGCTGTTTTTACGCATTGAATCAGGCAAGGGCAGATTCCAAAAGGTATCCTGCAATTGAAACAGTAGATTCCTATTCCAAATACATCGATTATGAAGAGTTTAAGGAATATGCCAATGAACATATTCAAGAAGGTTGGACCGGACTTGTAAATAATGCTAAAGATTATTTGATCAGGGGTGCAGAAGCAAGAGACCAGATCGCAATTTTAGGTGATGATGCCGTTCCAATCGAATACCACCGTCAGTTCTGGAAAAGTGAACTATTAGATTTTGTCTTTTTACAACAAGATTCTTTCGACGATGTGGATATGAACTGCGAGATGGACAGGCAGAAGTTTATGTTTAATAAGGTAATGTCCATTTGTAAAATGGATCCTGAATTTGAAGTGTTTACAGAGGTAAGCGATTATTATAAAAAAATGATCAACACCATGAGACAAATGAATTACTCGGAATATAATTCCGAAGATTTCAAGAAATACGAAGAAGAATTGAAAGTATTATTAGCCGAAAAGGAAAATTGATATGCAAACACAAGCATTTCAAAAGAAATATACGAACCTAAGCCAGATTACAAAAGCAACTTGTAGTCTCAAAGCAAAAGGTGTGGGCTATGAAGAATTAGCTTACGTGGATGGCAGACCTGCTCAGGTAGTAAAAATGCTGGGTGAGAATGTCACTCTTCAGGTTTTTAAAGGAACAGAAGGATTGCATACCAATTCTGAAGTGCTTTTTACCGGACAACCACCCAGTATGAAAGTAAGCGAGCAATTGGCCGGGAGGTTTTTCGATGCCTATGGCGCACCCTTGGATAATGGGCCTGAAGTTGAAGGAGAAGTTCGATCTATTGGAGGACCATCCGTAAATCCGGTAAAAAGAAAGCAGCCATCTGATTTTTTAGCGACCGGAATAGCCGGTATAGATTTAAATAACTCATTGGTAACCGGTCAAAAAATTCCATTCTTCGCCGATGCTAATCAGCCGTATAATCAGGTATTAGCCGAAGTGGCTCTTCGTGCAGATGCCGATAAAATTATTTTAGGTGGAATGGGATTGTCCAATGACGATTATCTCTTTTTCAAAGATACTTTTACCAATGCGGGCCAACTCGATAAAATTATTTCATTTATCAATACAACTGAAGACCCGCCGGTGGAGAGATTGCTTGTGCCGGATATGGCTTGTACTGCGGGCGAATATTTTGCCAATGACAAGCAAGAAAAGGTATTGGTTCTATTGACAGACATGACGCTTTATGCAGATGCATTAGCAATCGTAGCCAATAAAATGGATCAGATCCCTTCGAAAGATTCCATGCCGGGTTCCCTATATAGTGATTTGGCTAAGATTTATGAAAAAGCTGTTCAATTCGAACACGGTGGTTCTTTGACCATCATTGCTGTAACCACCCTTAATGAAGGAGATATCACGCATGCCATACCGGATAATACGGGTTATATTACCGAAGGACAGCTCTTTTTAAGAAGAGATACTGAAATCGGTAAAGTAATTATAGATCCTTTTAGAAGCTTATCACGACTTAAGCAGAATGTGATCGGTAAAGTTACAAGAGAAGATCATCCTCAAGTAATGAATACTCTGGTGCGTTTGTATGCTGATGCAATGGCCGCGAAAACCAAAAAAGAGAATGGATTCGATCTTACGGATTACGATCAGCGCTGTCTGGATTATTCCAGGGAGTATTCCAATCGCCTTTTAGCCGTTGATGTTAATGTTTCCACAGACGAAATGCTGGATACAGGATGGGAGTTGATGGCAACGTTTTTTGAAAAGCACGAAGTAGGTATAAAAGACTCTCTCGTAAAAAAATACTGGAAAGAACAAGAAAAAGCCGCATTAGAATAATAACATGGCTCTTAAGGTTCAATACAATAAAACTTTTTTAACATATATCAAGCGGCAGCTTGCTATACGAAAAAAGGTATTGCCTACATTAAAGAGTAAGGAAACAGCCCTGAGAGTTGAAGTCAAAAAAATATCAGAAAAACTTAAAGTACTGAAGCACGAAAAGGATGTATTTCATGATGAAATTGAGGATTTAACTCCTCTTTGGACGAGGTATCCTGAAGTTTTAAAAATTGATTCAATCGATATAAGTATAAAAAATACGGCCGGTACCAAGATTCCAGTATTGAATGATATTCAATTTAAGATGAATAATTTCATCGATTTTGATCAGCCTATCTGGTTGCTTAAAGGAATTGAAATTCTAAAAAAAATTATTGCTCTCGAAACAGAACAGCAGATATTACAACAGCAACATGATATACTTTATGTGGCGAGGAAAAAGACAACACAAAAAGTAAACCTATACGAGAAAGTGCAAATTCCCGCTTTCGAAAGAGGAATAAATCAGATTAAGCGATTTCTAGAAGACAAGGATAATATTGCCAAAGCGGCTCAGAAAATTGTTAAAGAGAGAAATCAAAGAAAGGAGGTGGCCCAATGAAAGCAAAAATGAAAAAAGCCACTTTCATGATTTATCATAGAGATACCCAAAGTATTCTGGATAAGTTGCAAGAAAAGGGACAAGTGCATCTTGTGGTTAAGTCAAGTGAGGAGAACCCGGAATCTCAAGAGCTTTCAAAATACATCTCAAAAATAGAATCAATTCTTGAAGGTTTCGACGAGCTTGTGGCACAGAGTGATGACTTATCAGCCGAGGAAGTGCTTAAGGACTATGACCTTCTCAAAGAAAAAGTATCAGAGCACACAGAATTACGTGAAAAATATCAAAAGGACTTCAGGTTGCTAAAACCTTGGGGTAATATCAATTGGAAAAAAATCAAACGCATTGAAGAATTCAATTGGTCATTTAACTTCTATATAGCTCCTACCAATTCTTTCAATCAGATAGCGGATGATCCGTATATCATAGAGGTGGCAAAAAAAGGAGGCAATATTTATTTTGTAAATATTCAACCTCTTGAGCGATCGAAAAGCTTGCCTTTCGAGCAATTAGATTTACCGAAAAAACCACTGGGAGAAGTTGGCCGTCTTCTGTCGCATACGGAAGAAGAAATAACCAAGCTTCATCAAAGCATTAATTCTTTAGCTAAGTACAAAAATGTTTTGAAAGAGCATCTTCTTCAGCAAATAGATGAACTGATGGTATTAAATGCCTCGAATTCTATGAATGAAGCGGGAGAAGGTAGAATTAAATATATCACGGCGTGGTTTCCTATTGAAAAAGAAAGCGAAATCGTAACTGAGTTAAATAAGCTGGATCTGGCATTTGACATTGAAGAACCGGATGAGCAAGATGATGTGCCGGTAATTTTAAAGAATAATTCATACAATAAGATTTTTGAAAATATCACAAAAGTCTACCAATTACCGAATTATAACGAATTAGACTTAACGCCCTTTATAGGATTCTTTTACCCGATCTTCTTCGCCTATTGCCTCGGGGATGCCGGCTATGGTATAGTGCTAAGTTTTCTTGCTTTGTGGGCATTATTTGGTCCTCTTAAAAAGATGAAAACTGTAGCTCTTCTCGGTCTTGTGCTTGGAATTACCACTACAGTAGTTGGAATAATTAAATCCGGAACTGTATTTGGCTTAAGTATTGCTGAAACAAAAGACATCGCCATTTTTGACTCCCTTTCCAAATACATATTCATTACGGACGACCAAGATTTCATTTTCAACGCTTTCAATGTTGCCTTGATGATTGGCCTTGTTCAAATTCTTGTTGGAGTCATTTTATCATTTTATCGAAAATTGAAATACCAAAGCTTTTCCATGGCAATTCCTATGGTAGCCAAATTTCTAATAATTACCTCTTCTGTCTCATTATTCTTAGGAGCATCGCAAGGTATGGAGCTTTTAGTGCCTTTTATTGGCATTTCAAAAATTGCCCTAATAGCAGGTATTGTAATATTATTATTCACTCATGATTTGAGTATCCCTATTTTTAGCAGGGTAATGAAAGGACTCTTAGAAGTATTTTTTGTGTTCACAGGCATTTTAGGAGATTCTTTGTCATACATTCGCTTATTTGCGCTTGGGGTTTCATCCGGTATATTGGGACTTGTGGTAAATCAAATTGGGGCGCCGCTATTGGAATCGGGTGTAATTGGAATAATCGGCGGAGTAATATTTTTAATTTTTGGACATGCCCTCAATTTTGCAATTGCATTTTTAGGTGCATTAATTCACCCTTTGAGATTAACATTTGTCGAGTTTTACGGCAATGCGCAATTTGAAGGCGGTGGAAAAGAGTTTAAACTATTTAAGAAAACATCAACAGAATCGGTAAATTAACAGAATATGGAAACGAGTATTGATCTTCCTTTAATATTAGCAGCAATCGGTTTAGGATTAATCGTAGGCTTGCCCGGAATTGGTAGTGCAATTGGAACAGCCTTAGGAGCTATGACCACTGTAGGCGCTCTTAAAAAGAGAAAAGAAGCATTTGGTTCTTTTATTGTGCTTGCGGCATTGCCGGGAACACAGGGTCTATACGGCTTTGCGGGCTTCTTTTTAATGAAAGACCTTTTGGTACCTGAAATCACCATGCTTCAGGCTGCTGCCATTCTTGGTAGTGGTATTGGTTTAGGTTTGGCTGCATTGTTTTCAGGAATTTACCAGGGGCGTGTATGTGCCAGTGGAATAGATAGCATTGGTTCCGGAAATGATGTTTTTGGTCAGACACTCATTATGGCCGTTTTTCCTGAATTATATGCAATCATTGCCTTCGCGGCTTTGTTCTTACTGAGAGGTGCTCTATAAAAGTGCCCTCTTCAATAAGTTAGAACAAAAATCGTTGTAAGTCCACATGAAGAAAAGCTGGAAATTTATTTCTGCAATATTACTATTGACTCTTTTTCAAACTGCGCATGGGCAGATCAAGGAAAAAGGAAAAATATTTATTAGTGAAGATGCTAAGCCTACCCTTGAATTAGATCCTGAAAAAGAAAAGGAAGATGAAGAAGAGAAGGAAAAAAAGAAGAGGAAGAAGAAGCGAGTATTCTATGGTTTGAAAACCAAAAAAGCTTTTACGCCTGCCGTTAAAAAAGGAAGAAAAGTCACCATTGAAACCTATCATGTTTTAAAAGAATTTGTTGAGCCGGATCCCTATGTAAAAGAGGTTTACTGGTTTGACGTACAAAAAAGAAAAATAGGTACCGGAAGAGCTTCAAAGGTTGTTAACGATAAAAAAGTCATGCGCATTTTGCATGGACCATATAAAAAATATGTCAACAGAATGGTAGTTGAGGAAGGTGATTTTTATAAGGGTACTAAACATGGCCGCTGGGTGAAGTACGATCTGGACACAGTGCTTGTGGATAAGGAGTATTACTATAAAGGATGGCCAAAAGAATCTGATATTACCTATTACGATATAGAAAGAACCAAAGTAAAAGAGGTTGTTCCAATTGTATGGGGAAGAAAAGATGGGGATTACGTTTTTTTTAATGAAAACGGCACGCTGCGGGTAACCGGAACCTATAAGGATAATGAAAAATATGGCCGTTGGAGAATATATCATCCGGGATCACAAAGAAGAAAAATGGATATTAGCTATCCGAGAAAAGATGATGAGCAAGCATTCATAATGTATGAATGGGATGAACGAGGCAATATGCTATTCGATTATCGAAATGCTGAAGAACAACGTTATATTAAAAACGATAGCATCATCAAATCAGCAACAGCCAGTTCAAGGTAATTTTCACAATTGTTTACAATTTGCTCTAATCAGCAATATTATTTCTAACATTGACATTCAATTAATAGCATGAAACTAAAAATTTATCAAATAGATGCCTTTGCTTCTGAAGTTTTCAAAGGTAATCCTGCAGCCATTATACCTTTAGAGAATTGGCTTCCCGATGAAAAAATGCAAGAGATTGCAGGAGAAAATAATCTTGCTGAAACCGCATTTTTTGTAAAAAAAGATGATGTTTTTGAGATTCGATGGTTTACGCCAAGACTTGAAGTCAATCTCTGCGGTCATGCAACTTTGGCCTCAGCTTTTGTCATTGTTAATTATTTGAATTACGATAAAAAAACAATTGTCTTCTCATCGAAAAGCGGTGAACTCAAAGTAAGAAAAGAGGCCAATGATCTTGTTTTAAATTTCCCTTCCAAATCTTTTAAAATTGCCAAATTACCTGATGGCCTATTTGAAGGACTCGGCGCATTACCGGTCGAGCTATATAAAAATGATGATTACATGATGGTCTTGGATTCAGAAAAAGAGGTGAGAGACATCAAACCGGATTTCAATCTTCTGAACAAAGTTGATACAAGAGGAATTATCGTAACGGCTAAAGGCGATAAGGTAGACTTTGTTTCTCGTTTTTTTGCCCCCCGTGTTGGTGTAAATGAGGATCCTGTTACAGGTTCAGCTCATACTACCTTAATTCCGTATTGGTCGAAAAAGCTTGCTAAAAAAGAAATGAATGCAGAGCAATTATCTATTAGAGGCGGTAAGTTAAAATGCTTTGATCTTGGAGAAAGAGTTGAAATAAAGGGTAAAGCGGTGACCTATATGGTCGGTGAAATCAATATATAGGTTTTACAGGCGCCTTTCTGAAACTTTCAAGTACGTGGACATTAATCAAAATTAATAGCATTCCATAAACGCTGTCCTCGATTGGAATCGTAAAAATTCTAATCCCTAGGTTCTCGGCATCATTATACCAAACTATTTGATCTTCGATGCCCGTGCCCGTCAAGACACCATTTACAAATAAGAATGGAATTAATACAACAGCATAAGCTCTGAAAAATTTACTAAGCCACTCTGCTTTCATGAAATACGAAAGGTAAAAAAGATAGACCCCTGTGGATAAAAAAGTCACTGATGTATACCATTTATCCAAATGAATGATTCCGAATAAGAATAATACAAGAGCTAGCCCAATTCCAAATGGATGCTTTCTTTTACCTGTCTGATCTATTCTTAAAAAGTAATTCAAAACCTCGTATATAAATACACTGGCAAAAGGAACTGTTATAAAAAACAACCACTCCTCGATTGGTAAATGCAAAATTTCTATTCCTGTAAGGTAACGAGGGTTAAATCCCCAAATTCCGTTGATTGTGAAAATGATATCCCAAACAATAAATATTGTACCTGCGATAGCAATTCCTAAAAATAGAGCTTTGAAATTTTTGTAATAATGTATTCGCGGTTCAAAACTTCTTATCAAAGGAATTGAAATTGTAAATAGATTAATAAGAAGGTAGAGATAGTTCATTGATTACGCTTATTTCTTTGCGCTTTCCGAGGCTTCTTTGAAATATTTCATCGGAACCAGTAACATTCCGAAGCATTCGCCATCCTCTTTGCTTAAGTGCTTATGATGTACCTTATGCGCTTTCCTGATTGCTCTGAAGTAAATGTTATTTGTACGTTTAAACCATGGCAGTCTTTGATGAATCAAGACTTCGTGAACTAAGAAATAGGCTTTGCCATATAGTAAAATCCCCAAGCCAATAAAAAATCTGTAATCCAGCCCTTCAAGAGAACCAAATATCATTAATAGCGAGCTGGGAATCGCAAACATGAGAAAGAATGCATCATTCTTTTCAAAAATTCCTTTGTGAGGTACATGATGATCTTCATGCAAAATCCACAAAAAACCATGCATCACGTATTTGTGAGTAAACCATGACATAAATTCCATGAAGAAAAATGTGGAAGCTGTTATCAGAATAAATAACATCATATTGTACAGGTTGAGCTCAAGAATTTATTAACTAACAAAACTAAATAAAAAAAGTCTCCGGAACCCGAAGACTTTTTTTCGCAATTAAAAGTATGGAATTGAAACTATTAGTTATGAGAAACTTATTACGTTCATCATATAAACCACAGGTTTTCGATAATGTTTAGATTTTCTAAAAAATTTATTCTTTTTCTTAAATATGTGATTGAACAGTCTTTTCAGTTGTTTAGAGCATCTTTATAGGTGTCAAGAGCTCTTTCTCTAGCCAACTTATGGTCCACAATGGGTTTGGGATAAGTAAACTCCTGAAATTCAGGTACCCATTTTTTTATATACTCCATTTTTGGATCAAACTTCTTTGTTTGCAATTCAGGATTAAAAACTCGAAAATAAGGCGCAGCATCACATCCACTTCCGGAAGCCCATTGCCAGCCTCCGTTATTAGAAGCTAATTCATAATCCAAAAGTTTTTTAGCAAAATAAGCTTCGCCCCATCGCCAATCAATCAGTAAATGTTTTGTAAGAAAACTAGCTGTAATCATTCTAACCCGGTTATGCATAAAGCCGGTTTCATTCAATTGGCGCATACCCGCATCAACTATCGGATAACCGGTTTGGCCATTACACCATGCTTCAAATTCCGATTCCTTATTTCTCCATTTGATTTTATCATATGCCGGCTTAAATGAATTATTTACAATATGAGGGTGATGCCATAAAATGACCATATAAAAATTCCTCCAAATTAACTCGTTTAACCAGGTAGAACTATGCCGATCTGCCAACTTGGTCATTTCCCGAATACTAATTGTTCCAAATCTAAAATGAACGCTAAGCTGACTTGTGCCATCTACTGCAGGTAAATTTCTTTTATCAGCATATTCTTTTAGAATATTAGCGTCAGGCGAGCGGTCAGGGAAATCAAAATCAAAGTACCGGAATCCCATTTCCTTTAATGGTATGATTTCCTTAAAATCTACTTGTTTATATTTTGAGCTTAATTTCTCAGATGGATATGATTCAATATCTGTTTTACGATAGGCATCAAGCCATTTTTTTGAATATGGAGTGAAAACAGAGTACGGCTCTCCATTATCTTTTGAGATTTCGCTCTTTTCAAAAATGATTTGATCCTTAAAACTACGAAAGGGGATTCCTCTTTTTAAAAGCAGTTCTTCAATATTTTTATCTCTTTCTCTGGCATAAGGCTCATAGTCAGTATTGGTATAAACCGCAGATACGTCAAGCTCTTTAAAAAAATCTTCGAGATATCCGTAATAGCTTATGACAGAACTGCCATATTTTTTCAGTTCACTATTAATTTTGCTTAGCTCCTGATGAATGAATAGCAGTCTTTTATCCTCCTTTTCTTCGAGTTCGTCCAGAATATGTCTGTCAAAAATGAATACTATGACAACATTTCCTCTGTCTTTAAGAGCACGAAAAAGACCATGGTTATCAAATAACCTTAAGTCTCGTCTCATCCAAAAAATAGTGGTATCTGAAGAAAAATTCGACAATTAATCGAGCGATTTTAATTGGTCTGCAATCTTATCAGCCTCTTCTGATTTTATAGCATAGGCTTTGATGTCGCCTTTGCGTTGCAAATCTCTTGCCTCTTCCAGCAATTTTTGGTATTTCTTTTCTAACTTCTTTTTCTCTCCGCCTCCAAATAATCCAAACATATCAAACAAAAATTGGTGAATAATATAAATCTATTTTGGGCATAATAATCTTGAACCATTCTGTCCACTGCTCCGGGTTTGCCCTCATTTCCTTTAATATATGTTCGGGCTTCATATATTTCCAGTCTTCAACTTCTTCAAGATTAATTCTTGGCTTGCCCGCAAATTTGCCTATTAAAACATGATCAAGTTCATGTTCAATCATCCCCTTATCGAGTCGTGTTTTGTATAAAAAAGAAAATGCCTTATCAATGGTACATTGAATTCCCATTTCCTCCATTAATCTTCTATTCGCCGCTTCCAGAAGATCTTCGCCTTTTCTTGGATGGCTACAACATGCATTGGTCCATAATCCCGGAGAATGATATTTAGATGAAGATCGTTTTTGAATCAGCATTTCGCCCTCTTCGTTGAACAAACAAACAGAAAAAGCACGGTGAAGCACGCCTTTCCTGTGGGCTTCAAGTTTTTCCATAGTGCCCAGTTCATTATCGGATTCATCTACTAATATGACATGCTCTTCCATCATATTAATCCGATTTGATGTCTGACATAGGAGCTAACTAAAATGGCATATTTCCGCTCATTTCGTATTCTAATTCTTGATTCAATAACCTTTGATGAAGGAGTATTCTTTATCTTTTCGAAAAGCGCCAAATAATATACATAGGCTAAATACACACCGAATCTAGCCTTCTTAGGTAGTTGAATAATTCCTTCATAGGCTTTATTAAAGTCCTTTGAAATTTCCTCCTCAATGAGTTTTTTATTGCTCTCATTAAAATTTTCAACTTCTAAACCCGGGAAATATGATCTTCCCAAGTTTTTATAGTCGGCATGAAGATCTCTTAAAAAATTAATTTTTTGAAATGCTGACCCAAGCGCCATTGCAAAGGGCTTTAAACGCTCATACTCAACAGGGTCTCCTTTAACAAATACTTTTAAACACATCAGACCCACCACTTCGGCAGAGCCAAGGATATATTCTTCATAGTCTTTGCGATCGCAACTATCCAAGTCCAAATCCATTTCCATGCTGTGCAGAAACTGATTTATAAGTTCTATTGGAATATTATATTCGTTAACAGCCTTTTGAAAAGAATTCAAAATAGGATTTAGGCTAATGCCGCTCTCTATTGATTTATAAGTACTTAACTTGAATTCTTTTAATAATTCCTCTTTATTATAATCATGAAAAGTATCCACGATTTCATCGGCGAACCTAACAAAACCATAGATCGCATAAATAGGGCCTCTAATTTCCTTGCTTAGTAAACGAATACCCATGGAAAATGAAGTACTGTAAGACTTGGTAGTCAATTGACTACATTTTAATGATACCTCGTCGAAGAGCTGTTTCATAGTTTTAAGCCTTAAATGCTTTATTTATCTCTTTCGCCACAACCTGCCCGGAAATTATTGAGGGAGGTACTCCCGGTCCCGGAACAGTTAACTGCCCGGTATAAAATAAATTATTGAGCTTTTTGTTCTTTAATGCCGGCTTTAATAATGCCGTTTGTTTCAAAGTATTTGCTAAACCATAAGCATTTCCTTTGAATGCATTATAGTCTGAAATAAAATCGTTGTGCGCAAAACTTCTTTTAAAGGTAACACTCTCCTTTATTTCCTGTCCAATTAGTTTCTCCAATCGCGACATGACTAAATTGTAATAATGATCTCTTATTTCTTCATTATCCTCCAAATCAGGAGCAACAGGAACGAGAATAAAAAGGTTTTCCTTTCCTTCAGGAGCAACATTTGGATCTGTTTTTGAAGGACAGCATACATAAAATAATGGGTTTTCAGGCCATTTCGGAGATTCGTAAATCTCCTTGGCGTGTTTTACAAAATCTTGGTCAAAGAATAGATTATGATGTTGAAGTCCATCTATTTTTTTATCCACTCCCAAATAAAAAATAAGGGAAGAAGGAGCCATGACTCTCTTTTGCCAATAATCGTCAGAATACATTCTCACATTAGGAGCAAGTAAATGTTGATCCACATGATGATAGTCAGCGCCACCTACTACGATATCTGCTTCGTAGTATTCATTATTGGTAAATACGCCCTTAACATTTCTCCCAACAGATTTTATAGCTTCAACATTGGTATTAGTTTTGAAAACAACACCCTGCTCCTCGGCTATGCTTTTCATAGCATAAATTATGTTATGCATCCCTCCCATAGGATACCATGTTCCGAGAGCCATATCAGCATAATTCATCAGGCTGTATAAAGCCGGAGTTTTCCATGGTGTTGCTCCAAGAAAAAGTACAGGAAACTCAAGAAGCTGGATAAGTCTTGGGTGTGAAAAATATTTTTTTACATAATCAGTAATACTTTGAAAGACATGCATTTTCAACATTCCTTTCAACAAACGCAAGTCTGCGAATTCTAATAGTGACTTTGCCGGTTTGTGAACCAAATCCCGCATTCCCACTTCGTATTTGTAGGCAGATTCTTTAAGAAACTTTTTAAGATTTTGAGATGAGCCGGGTTCCAGCTCGTCGAAGAGAGATTCCAACTCTTCCATTTTGGCCGGTATATCCAAAAAATCCTTCTCACCGAAATAAACGCGATAAGAAGGATCTAATCTGATCAAATCGTAGTAATCAGAGGCTGTTTTACCAAATGACTTATAAAAATTTTCAAACACTTCGGGCATCCAATACCAGCTCGGACCCATATCAAACAGGAAGCCATCCTGTTTGAACGTTCTTGCCCGGCCGCCCAACTGATCGTTTTTTTCAAGAACAGTTACTGAAAAACCGGATTTAGCAAGGTTGGCCGCTGCGGATATCCCGGCGAATCCCGAACCAATTACGACAACCTTTTTCGACACTATGCTACGTTGAGATGTTTTTGAATTTCCTTTCTTGCGTAAAATATTCTCGTTTTTACAGTTCCCAAAGGAATTCCTAATTTATCAGCAATTTCATTGTACTTATATCCCTGAACGTGCATTTCAAATGGTAATCTGAAATCTTTTTTTACTTTTTTAATATTTTTCTCGATCTCTTTGTACTGCAACTTTTGATCGGGTGTAGAGAAACTGCTCTTGTCTTCCACACTAAGATAGTATAGTTCCTGATCTGTATCAATTGTCGACTTCATTTTGGAAGCCTTTCTGTAATTATTAATGAAGGTATTTCTCATGATAGTGAATAACCAAGCTTTCAGATTAGTATTATGAGTATACTTATCTCTGTATTTGAAGGCCTTTAAAACTGTTTCTTGAACAAGATCCAAAGCTTCATCTCGATCATGAGTAAAACGTCTTGTAAATAATTCCAATGTTTTATAAAGTCCTGTTACCTGAGAGTTGAATTCTATAGCTGTCATGATAAAATCATTTTGGTTTGTTTAACAAATCTAATAAAACGTTAAACAAATTGCAAAATATTTCAACTGCTTTTTTTGTCGCCGAACAGTAATATGTAAGCAATTTTAACATAATTGTTTGATTATATGATAATTATAGATGTTTAATTGTTTAATTGAAATATTAAACAATGAGATTTTTTGTTTAACCTTGGTGGGCTTAATACTGATCAGCTTGTTCCTGGAGCTTTTCTTTCAATGCAATTGCATTGGGGATTCTGTGGATATTTGAAAAAGGCTTAACAGTATTTTCGTTTATCTGATATCCTGAGATGAAGATTTGAGCATTACAAAAATCTTCGGATAACTGTCCTAAATAATTTTTAAGAGATGAAACGGGGATTGGTGAGCTAATACTCGTAATAATAATTTTCGGATCCCTGATTGACACAACGGACTGTAAATCATTATAAGGAACGCTTTGTCCAAGGTAAACGATGTTAAACCCAATCTTTTTGGCCAGATATGAATAGAAAAGTAATCCAATTTCATGCAATTCATTCTCGGGAAGATAAAGGAGAGCCGCGGGCAACTTGGGTACAGAGTGATTTGGAAGACTATCGATAGCAACAATTAATTTTTGCCTTATCAGATTGGATATGAAATGCTCTTGGGCGGGATTTATTTTTCCGGTTTGCCAGAGGATGCCTATTTTATCTAAGAAAGGATAAAGTACTCCGGTAACCGTTTTCTCAAAACCCATCTTAAGTGAAACTATCGAGAGTACACGCTCAAACTTTCCCTCATCCAATTCAATCATTGCAACCGTAAGCTGATCAATAAAATTGGATGACTTATCTGAAGCCTGACTGATTGACATCACACGCTCATTCAGTTCTTCCTCGCTCAAATCGGCTATGGTGCTTATCTTAACACCATTATTATTTAAAATGGAGATATTGAGGATTTTCTTTAAATCATCATCTGAGTAGTACCTGATGTTTGTAGGGGTTCTTTTAGGCTCAATAATAGTATGCCTCTTTTCCCATATCCTCAAAGTATGGGCTTTAATGCCAGTTAATCTCTCTAAATCCTTAATTGAATACTCCGCCATGCCTCAGCCTAAATATATTCTTTCACCTCAATGCTAAATATCAACTTAAAATGGTGAACTATCAGTAAATCACTAAAAATTCAATGACTTCTGTATCTCTTTAATAATTAAAGATCAATTTTGTTTTACAATCTGAAAATTTTTGTGATTCAAAAATACGAAAACAACTATTTCAAATTTAAACAGTTCGGCCTCCATCACGGTTTTAATTCATTCAAAATTGGAACAGATGCAGTAATTATGGGTGCATGGGCAGGGCAAAATTTAAATCCAAAAAATATACTTGATATAGGTACAGGCTCAGGAGTCATCGCCCTAATGCTAGCACAAAGGCATCCTTTGGCAAGTGTTATAGGAATTGAAATTAATTCTGAAGCCGCAATACAGGCTCAAACAAACTTTCAAGAGAGTCCCTTTAGTACAAGATTGAAAGCAGTTAATATGGATTTAAAAGAATATAAGTCAAGTATTCTGTTCGATTTGATTGTATCTAATCCCCCATTTTTTAATAATAGCATATTACCTATTGACGAAACAAAACTCAGGAGCAAGCATAGCATAAAAATCCTACCTGAAGATATTTTTTATTTCTCTGCAAATAATTTGAGTGCAGATGGTCTGCTTTCGATTATTTACCCATTCGATCAAATAGAGAAAATGGTGACCCTTGCCAATGAACAAGGCTTAAAATTATCCTCCATTTTGAAAATTCATCCAAAACTTAAAAGCGAGGCTCATCGCTGTGTCATGGAATTCACAAAAAAAGAAACAGCCGGCATTATTGAAACCCATCTTTACATCGAGAATGAAGAAAGACATGATTTTCATTCTTCATATATAAACTTGTGTAAAGATTTTTATCTTAAATTTTAAATATGAGAGAATTAGTATTTGCGACTAATAATAAAAACAAGCTATTCGAAATAAGAGAAATCTTAAAAGAACATCCATTTCAAATTTTATCTCTGGAGGATATTGGCTGTAATGAAGATATTCCTGAGCCTTTTGAAACGCTGCAGGAAAATGCAATGGCAAAGGCACAATATGTTAAAGAAAAATTCGGTTTGGATTGCTTCGCTGATGATACAGGTTTAGAAATCGAAGCTCTCAATGGCCGGCCGGGTGTTTTTTCTGCAAGGTATGCCGGAGAGCCATCTGACAGTCAAAAGAATATGGCTAAAGTTCTGAATGAAATGATGGAAATTAAAAACAGAAAAGCGCGATTCAGAACAGTGATTGCTTTAATTTTAAATGATAACCAATACTATTTCGAGGGAAATGTAAATGGCAGAATATCTGAAAGAATTGAAGGTGAAAAAGGCTTTGGATATGATCCAATATTTTATCCTGAAAATAATTCTATCACCTTTGCACAAATGTCTGTTGAAGAAAAAAATGAAATTAGTCACAGAGCAAGGGCTGTCAATAAATTAATAGACTTTTTAAAAACCATTTAGCTTTTGAAAAAACCATATCTCATAGGCATCACCGGTGGTAGCGCCTCGGGTAAAACCCTTTTTATCAATACGCTTATTAATTCATTTTCTCCTGAAGACATCTGCCTGGTTTCACAAGATCACTATTATCGCGATCGCGAGTTCCAGCCAAAAGATAAAAATGGAATTGAAAATTTTGATCTTCCGGAATCCATTGATCATGCCGCTTTTCAAAAAGATTTAGAAAATCTATTAGAGGGAAAAGAAGTGCAGCGCAAGGAATATACTTTCAATAATAAAAACAAGGAGAGTCAGATACTTACATTTCGCCCCTCCCCTTTAATTGTTGCGGAGGGATTATTTGCTTTTTATAAGCCGGAGTACTTAAAACTTTATGACCTAAAAATATTTATTGAAGCAAGTGAGCCAATAAAACTTCTCAGACGAATAAATCGAGATAATAACGAAAGGGGATATGACCTCAATGATGTTCTGTACAGATATGAAAATCATGTGTCTCCAACCTATGAAAAATATGTGAAGCCCTTTCAATCTGAAGCCGATTTGATTGTCCCAAATCATACCTCTTTCGAAAAGGCTATGAATGTGCTAATTTCACACCTTAAAAGTTTATTATAATGGCTTCTCAAAAGTTTGCTGTTATCGGTTTAGGAATTTTTGGAACTTCAATTGCCAAAACGCTTGCAGCACGTGGCGCGGAAGTTCTGGCGGTTGACTATGACCATGATAAGGTAGAATCAATTAAGGATGACGTAGCACATGCCGTAACCATGGACTCGACTGATCTCAAGTCCCTGATGTCGCAAAATGTCCATGAAATGGATGCTGTTGTAGTTGCCATAGGAGAAAATTTCGAAGGTTTATTAATGACAACGGTGCTTTTACTAGAGCTAAAAGTTCAGCGTGTCATTGCTAGAGCCGCTAATTCACAACAATACGCTATTCTTGAAAAAGTTGGTGTTCAGGAAATCCTTTCTCCCGAGGGCGAGGTTGGTAAAACTGTTGCTGAAATGCTTCTTCAACCTACCATGAAGTCATTCCTCCAACTGCCGGATGAGTATGAAATTGTCGAAATAAAAACTCCCAAAAAAGTTGTAAACAAGACATTAGGACATATTGGCCTTAGAGAAAATTACCATTTAAACCTGATCACTGTAAAACGAACATTTGAAGAAAAAGTAAATGGTAAATTTCAGGAAGTGCAACACATTGTAGGTGTACCTCATGGCGAAACACTTCTTTATGACACCGATATCCTGATTATTATGGGTAAGCACTACGATATAGCACGCTTCGTAGAAATTAATACCTAGGGCAAAATACTTGTATGCTAAGGAATAATACATACTTTTGCATCCCCAAAATGAAAAGATTAACTCTTTACATATCAATTCTTTGGCTCATCTCTTTGAGCGTTTCTTTGGCAGTGCCCAAGTTGCACTTCCAAACAGACAAAGTTCATGCACAAAGTGAGTCTACCGGAGAACAGGATGATTCAACATCAGAAATTTTGGATATCAGTACCTCTTCAGAGGCTATAATTTCAACTTTTCAATTCAATGTCTACCAATCGTTTTCTCTTTCTCCGAAATTATTCTTGGTTTCCAAGATTGACAAAACCAACATATTATTTATTCTAAGAGATTTTTCTATTGTTACCTGGAAAAAGCTATTTACTAAAATAATACAGGTAAACGCACCCTAGATAAATATTCCTTTTATCAGCTCTTTTTTAATATTCAAAAACATTTAATACTCTAAAAATGAAAAACAAAGGATTTGTGGTCGCATTGACCATTATTGTCACACTACTTTGTGTGTACTATTTATCATTCACATTCGTATCGCGAAATGTGGCAAAAGACGCCACTGAATTTGCTAAGGATTCAACAGGAACTGTTGATTTTAGCAAGAAACAGAAATATCTTGATTCACTCTGGACTGCACCGGTTTATAACTTGTTGGGACTGGAGTTTACGCTTAAAGAGATTAAGCAAACCGAATTAAATTTTGGGCTTGACCTTCAAGGTGGAATGCATGTTACTCTTGAGGTGTCTCCAATTGAGATAATCAAGACAATGGCCGGAAACAGTACCGACCCGAAATTCAATCAGGCATTGCAAAATGCAAGAGAGGCACAAAAAAATAGTCAGGAAAAATATATTGACCTTTTTTATGCAGAATATCAAAAGGTAAATCCCGGAATTAAACTCAGCTCCTATTTTTCAAATACTGCTAATCGAGGCAGAATCGATTACTCTTCCTCAGATGAAGAAGTGTTGAAAGTAGTAGGTGCTGAAATTGATGATGCCATTGACAGAACCTTTACTATTCTTAGAACACGTATTGACAAATTCGGTGTTACTCAGCCAAATATTCAACAACTTGAAGGAACTAATAGAATTCAAGTTGAGCTTCCAGGTGTAGACAATCCGGAAAGAGTAAGAAAATTACTCCAAGGGGTAGCCAAATTGGAATTCTTTGAAGTATATGAGCCAAATGAATTTATAGAATTCTACGCACAGGCTAATGATTACCTTGTAGAAAAAGAAAAAGCTGAAAAGGCTTTAGAAAAAGGAAATGAAGCTTCTGAGCTTGCCGGTTCTACAAGTTCTGAAAATCTGGGTATATCTGACGAACCAATAACACTGGATATTGATGCTGATTCTGATGATGAACTTAGTTTGGTTGAAGAAGATTCAACTGATGAGCCTCTTGAAGGCTTGGGTTTTGACGATGATACCTCCTCTGCCTTAGCTCTTGATTCAGGTGACTCTCCACAGGATTCCTTGGCACAACAAGAATATTCTATCCTTCTCACCGGTGTTGATCCAAGTAGTGGAAGGTTATTTTTCCCCGGAAAGGATACTGCTGAAATAAATGCTTTGATGAGTGATACAAAAATTAAAGCATTCTTCCCTCCAAATCTTGAATTTCTTTGGTCAGTGAAGCCAATAGGAACATCTCAAGCAGGCGAAGAGATATTTGAGCTATTCCCAATAAAAAAAGGAAGAAATGCAAAAGCACCACTCGAGGGTGATGTAATAACCAATGCCAATAATGATATCGCTCAGGATGGTAGAGGTTATGAAATCAATATGCAGATGAATTCTCGAGGAGCCAAAGTTTGGAAGAGATTAACTGCTGAAAATATTGATAGAAAAATTGCCATTGTATTAGATAATAGAGTGTATTCAGCCCCTACCGTTCAAAATGAAATTCCGGGTGGAAGATCTGCTATTTCAGGAAACTTTACTTTAGAAGAATCAAAAGACCTTGCCAATATTTTGAAAGCAGGTGCTTTACCGGCTCCGGCAAGAATCGTTGAGGAAGCTATTGTTGGTTCCACTCTTGGAGAGGAATCAATCCGCCAAGGGATCACCTCCATTTTTGCAGGTTTAGTTTTGGTAATTCTTTTCATGATCTTGTATTACAACAAAGGTGGCGTTGTAGCTGATATTGCTCTATTCGTCAATATCTTTTTCATACTAGGAATTCTAGCACAATTAAATGCTGCACTTACTTTACCGGGTATCGCAGGTATTGTATTGACAATTGGTATGTCTATTGATGCCAACGTTTTGATTTTCGAAAGGATCAGAGAAGAGTTGAGAGCTGAGAAATCTTTATTGAATGCGATTAAGCTTGGATATGAAAAAGCTTTTAGTTCAATTCTCGATTCGAACGTTACAACATTCCTAACAGGAGTAATCCTTTATACATTTGGATCCGGTCCTGTTAAAGGTTTTGCTGTTACCTTAATGATTGGTATCGCCTGTTCATTCTTCTCTGCAGTATTTATTACAAGAGTAATTGTTGAGTGGATGACGAGAAAGAATAAAGAAAACGGAATAAACTTCAATACATTCCTTTCTAAAAACCTTCTATCCAATCTGAATCTGAATATTATTGGCAAAAGAAAATTCGCATACATTGGTTCAGCGATCCTAATCACTTTTGGAATGTCAACAATCTTCTTGCAAAATGGCTTGAATTTAGGTGTTGATTTTACTGGAGGTAGATCTTTTGTTGTCCAGTTTGATGAGCCGGTTTCTGTTCCTAATGTCCGTACTAGCTTATCGAGTAGTTTTGACAATTCCAGTGTGGAAGTAAAAACTTATGGCTCAAATAATACCATCAAAATCACAACAGGTTATCTAGTGGATGATGAATCTGCCGAAGCTGATGAGAAAGTAAATACTTCATTAATGGCTGGCTTAGAAGAGTTTTCTGAGATGAACCCCGAGGTATTGAGTTCTTCGAAAGTTGGAGCAACAATTGCCGATGATATTAAAAGTACGGCACAAGAATCGGTTATTTTCTCCTTGATTGTAATTTTCCTTTATATCCTTATTCGATTCAGGAAGTGGCAATTTGGATTGGGTGCTGTGGTCGCTTTATTCCATGACGTATTAGTGGTGCTTTCCATGATGTCTATTATGCGATTATTAGGAGTTGCCTATGAAGTGGATCAGGTATTTATAGCGGCTATGTTGACGATTATTGGTTATTCTATAAACGATACCGTGGTTGTATTTGATAGAGTAAGAGAATACCTACATGAGCATTTCAAGTCTAATCTCGCAGAAACCTTGAACCTATCAATTAATAGTACATTGAGTAGAACTCTTATTACATCTGTAACAACACTATTAGTTGTATTAATCTTGTTTATTTTCGGAGGTGAAGCCTTGAGAGGATTTTCATTCGCATTGCTGATAGGTATTCTTGTGGGTACCTACTCATCAATTTTTATCGCTACTCCTATCGTAGTTGAGACTTCCAAAAAACAAATGATAGCAGAAGCAAAAAAAGGAGCTAAATAAAAATAGTTCAAATATAAATTACAGGAAGCCCCTTTGTTTTACATAGGGGCTTTTTGATTTATTGTTACTGAGTCTGAATCAAAGTCCTCTTCTCTCTCAGTCAATTGCAAATAAGAACGGTAACGTTGAAATATTTCCCTCACGTAGTTATATGGCTCATAACATCTGCAATAACCATGTTTGACGGACGGGTCGGTATAATATTTTTTATATGCTTTTTTTAATAGCATTACTTCGACATTCTCATCCCAAACTGTAGAATTTTTATTGTATTTCTTTGCAAGGTTGCGGGCATCAATTACATGACCGGGACCAACATTATATGAGGCAAGAACAAACTTGATTCTTTGTACGGAATCCTTAACAGTTTTAGCCCACATTTTATCTAAACGCTGAATATATTCAGTAGCCATTTGAACGTTTTGCTTTGGGTCATAAAGCGATTCTCCCGAATAACCAAAGCCCTTTGCAGTAGCGGGCATCACCTGCATTAATCCTCTTGCTCCTACCCATGACTTTGCGTTTGGGTCAAATCGTGACTCCTGATATGCCATGGAAGCTAACAAAAGCCAATCCCAGTTGAGGCTGTCTGCCGAGGCTTTTAAAATTTCATCGTAGCTGGAGATTTTTTTTTCATAATAGCTATAGAGTAATTTCTTGACATCTTTCCTGTTAACGCTATTGAAATATTTTTTGTAGAGCACATTGAAAGTAGGTTGCTGCTTTTTCCTCTTGATGAAACTGTTTATGGTTTCTAACAAATCCGTAGCATTTTTTCTTACCGCCCAGGCTATCATTTGAGAAGTGCTCAATTCCACCTTAATATCAATATCCGGAATTTCATTTGCGATTATTGTTGCCACGTTCTTATCGGCTACTGTATATTGAATTTCCCCTTCTACCACCCTCATAATTAATTCATCTGTCTCCACATCTGCATCCGCCTCAATAATATTAATATCACCACCTATTTCATCTGAAAGATTTTCCAAACGCCTACTGAAAGATGAGTTTTTTCGAACGACAACATCTTTTCCTACTAGCTCTAGCGGAGATTCAATGAGCTTGTCTTTAATATTATGTACCTTCATTTGCCTCCACCCATTTGGCTTTCTCTGAACCAATACCTGCTTTGTTAAAACCAATGGCTTTGTAAACTCTACAAACTGCTTTCGTTCCTTTGTAACGGTAAGATTATGTGCTATAATGTCTCCCTCACCTTCATTTAGCATCCTAAACATTTTATCAATGTCTTTAACAATCTTGATTTCAAGTTCGACTTTTAACTCTTCAGCTAACATTTTCAAAAGCTCATACTCAAAGCCCATTGGCTTTCCCTTGTATAAAAAATAGCTAAATGAATTATTATCGATCAAGGCTATTATTTTACCCCGCTCTTTGATTTTTTCCAAACCAAAATCGATGGGTGCTGGAATAGCCACTTGGTCTTCCTCAGAATTGTATGAATCATCTGATTCATCGCTGCAAGATGTCGAGAATAATAATAAAAAAACGCTTAAAATATAGCTTAAAAGCGTTTTCTGGTGCATTTTAAGGTGACACATCATTAGATAAATATATCTATTATATGCTGAAATCAAAATTTTAGATTTCAACCCAAGGATCCTTCGTGCAAAAAATCACATATTGACTTGCCGGTTTTATAGCAATTCAGCCATATTTCATCCAGATCATCACTGCATATTATTTCCGGCCCGAATGTGCAATTGTAATAGAAACTTTTATTGTAAATCAGTGGCTGAATTTGCGCATCTTCCTTGAATTCTGCGGGTATAATTTTGTTCTTTTCACCTTGCAAGCCTCCAAATAATTTCTTGAAACTCTTATCCGAAATCAATCGGTCAAATTCTTTTAAATTATAGCTAATATGCTGCCTCAGATTATACAACTGAGTTTTATCCGGTTGATATAGACCTCCATAAATTTCCATTCCATTCAAGCCTAGGGTAAAAAATTGACCGGGGACTGACATGTTCTTTTTACCTCCGGCTGAAATTAAAGCAGGGAAATGAGTCTTATAAGGGGTTTTGTCTTTTGAAAAGCGAATATCTCTATTGATTCGCATTATGGCATCCTTAGCTTCTATGTTAACCTCAGGGTCAATATCATGTGTTTTAGAGATAAGATGCTCCACAAATTTTTTAAAGGGAAGCTTTATTTCCTTTTCATAGCGCTTTCGATTTTCATCAAACCATTCTTTGTTGTTGTTTTTATTTAGCTCAATAAAAAAAGTGTGGAAATCTTTGCTGAAAAAAGCCATTGTATATGATTAGACTTGTAAGATAATAATACGAAAAATGAATTTACTTAAAATTGCTGTTGGCATGAACTTCCTTGCAGCAGCACTTTTTTTGATTAATGGCGCATATGCATATTACGATGGCCAATCCCATTACTGGAAATTCTTAGTTTTATCTTTGCTTTTTTTATTTCTAGGGCTATTCTACAGGAGGAAACAAAAGAGACAGGAATCTGAAAACCAGTAAAACGATCAATTCAAAATTTCAAATTCAACTCTGCGGTTCAATTGTCTGCCGATATCCTTGTCATTACTAGCAATAGGCTGATCATCTCCTACCGGATCAATCTGAATTCTTGAAGAATCCACACCCTGACTAATCAAAAAGCTTTTTACACTTTTACCTCGTCTTTCGGCCAGGTGATTATTTATTTCATCCGTTCCCAAGGCATCTGTATGTGCGTGAACAATAATCCTTTTATCTTTCTTCTCTTTCAAAACAGCTGCCATTTGTTTTAAAACCTCTTTGGCTTCACTTCTGATTATATCTGAATTAAAATCAAAATATATATTATCGAATTTAAAATTCTCGTCCTCATTGGTCACTATTCCTCCCATCATACTTTCATCAATACGAACTGTGTATTTATTCTGATCATCAGGTACCATAAACATGGCTATACCTTCGGAATTTGTCATTCCCTTTTTGAGCACTATTCCCTTTTCATCCACTAGCATTACAGGAACATCCGCTGCAGGATCCTCTGAATTGGTATAAGATAGTCGCGATAAAATAGTAAGTCTCTCAAAGTTTTCAAGAATTCTTTTAGTATCTATTGTTATTACCTGACCGTTTAACTTGACATCTACATTCAGTGAGGGATGGTTTTTGTCTATAATAACCTGATAACTCTTGTTTTTTTTCAGCGCTTCGAAATATGCAATTCCCTCGCTATTGGTTTTACCCTTTTTAAGCACAAATCCATTTTCATCAAGAAGCAATACATATATATCTGAAGCAGGTTCAGATGACTCCTTGAATTCAATATGAGTAAGCAATGCATAACCGCTTACATTTTCAATAAATTCTTTTTTCTTCAGTGCTAATTCTTTTCCTCCTATTTGTACTTGAGATTCCAACTGCGGATCATTTTTATCAATGACTACATTGTAGGCCATATCAGGGTCGAGCATTTCAAATTTTGCCTGACCATTTGAATCGGTCACACCTCGCTTTAAAATCATTCCATTATCATCGAGCAAAAGCACATTAACATTAGCTGCAGGATCATTGGAATCATTAAACTTCAGATTTGATAATATCGTTAGACCTTTAAATTTTTGCACTATTTCTTCAGTGCTTGCCGCGAGAGTTCGGTTGTCTGAAAGTTGAATAATTCTAAAATCATTAACTGTACCGGGCTTTACATTATTCACTTGAACCTTCTTAACAGAAACATGATCCAATTCTGTTTGCCTTACAAATATTTCGATTTCTCCTTCAGAATAACACCCACTTGAATTTCTGCCTAGAACCTTATAAATATCTGTTTTATCCGGTGTGAATGAAATATTGTTTTTTATACCGGATTCCCACTCTATATAATCTGCTCCTGAAGCTGATACAATAACATCCTCACCGTATCTAATAAAGTCCTGTGAAGCAGAGACTTTCAGATTCGGTTTTTCGCAATTCGCAAATATAAATCCGGAACCTGTCCAGCTTAAATCATTTCCATCAGTATTGAGGTCAAAACCCCATGCGCCTCCAATTGCATATTCACCATCAATAGCCACCGATATACCAAACTGATCACCAATATTTCTTTCAACCGGCGTCAACTTTTCTTTTTCCACCCAATTTCCATTACCGGATTCCTCAAATATATATGCAGCACCTGCGGTATCAAGAGCGTTTTGACCATCTCCATTTAACTTTTGACCCCAAGCACCAATTATGCATTTACTTCCATCAGTATAAACAGATTCCCCAAAAAATGCGTCCTTTTGTCTATCCGATGCAGTTAATTTTTGAGCTTGACTCCATTCTGTGCCGGTATTTTTAAAAATATAAGCTGCACCACTCCCACGCAAACTATTGATGCCTTTCGCATCCAGACTATGTTCTTGAGCTCCTATTAAAATCACATCATTTTTAAGAGAAACAGAATATCCAAAAAATGAACCCTCTGTTCTATCCTTAGCAGTCAATTTCTGTTTCTCTTCCCATAAGCCCTCAGAATTCTTTTGGAAGAAATAAGCCGCTCCGGCAAATTCGATATAGTCTTTATTATTGGAATTAAAACCCTGTCTGTAAGAACCAATAATTGCTGAGCTTTCATCTATACTTACTGAGACACCAAAAAGGTCGAATGGCTTTCTGTCATCATGCGTTAGTTTTTGTTTTTGAACCCAGCTTCCATTCTCCTTTTCGAAGATATATGCCGCCCCTGCATCTTGTCTTCTTTTCTTTCCATTTTCGTCAAGATCATTCCATATTGAACCTATAATAATGCTTTGTCCGGACACGTCTACACTTGTGCCAAACTGATCTTCGTTAAAAGAATCATCCGCAGTAATTTTTTTGACCTCTTCCCACTTATCACCTTTTTTCTCAAAAATGTATGCCGAGCCGGCGTCTTTCAAAGTAAGCTCTCCCAGTTTTAAATCAGACCAAGCCGAACCGACTACAATGATATTGCCATCAATGGCAACTGATACACCAAATTGATCCAGGTTTTTAGTATCAGAGCCTTTTAACTTTTGAATTTGTTTCCAAATCCCCTCTGCTTGTTTTTGAAAAACATAAACAGAACCCCCTTCTGCTCCGTTGGCACCTATTACGGCATAATCACTGTCTATATCTACAGAATAACCTAATTGAAGATCTTTTTTGCTGTCGGAAGCACTTATTCTCATTACCTCATTCCAACTTTGACTTGAAGCAACAAAGCTGATACTTGTTAGTAAAAGCATTAAGATGGAAGTTCTTTGGATCATAGAAGTTTTAGGAATTGTTGAATAAATTTCAGTCAAATATCAGGTTTTTCAAAATAAGCCGGCTTTGCTGTTGTCAAAACATTCCTAGTTTTCTTTCTTTGAATAGCTCTACAGACGATTTAGAAGAGGTTTTTTTTGTTTTAACACCTTAAAAATAGCTGATCTATATATTTATATGAGATGATTTTGAATTGATTTAGCTTCTGAGACATTTTACTCTCATTTTGTCATTTTAATTGGTTTTAAATCACACAATCCTGAAATTTAGAGCCGCATAATTATGAAAAGAGCCAAAGCCCTCAAGTATTTATCTGTATTCAGTATTCCGGTGACGGTGTATATCGCATTGACAAATTTTGGCTGGCTTACCTATTTAACATTGATAGAGGCATTCATGATTATTCCTTTAATTGAGTTGTTTATCAGTGCCGATGATTCCAATTTAAATGAAGTGCAGGAAGAAGTAAGGAGCAAAGATCCGATATTCGATTGGATGCTTTATTTGGTTGTACCTGTGCAATATGTGTTTCTTGTTTTCTTCTTATTCTCTATGCAGGAGCCTTTACTATGGTGGGAAAAATTGGGAAGGATTTCTTCCTTGGGAATATTATGTGGTGTATCGGGGATAAATGTTGCACATGAACTTGGTCATAGAAGCTCCAAATTCGAGCAATTCCTTTCCAAATCATTATTGCTGACTTCACTCTATATGCATTTCTTTATTGAGCACAATCGAGGACATCATAAAAATGTTAGTACACAAGAAGATCCCGCCTCTTCAAGATTTAATGAGTCGCTATATGCATTTTGGGTTCGATCAATTATTTATAGTTATATCTCTGCCTGGAAACTTGAGTTTTCAAGAATGCAGAAAAAAGGCTTCTCGAAATTTTCCCTAAAAAATGAAATGCTTCAATTTCAAATTATTCAAGTTTTATTATTGGTAATAATAGGCGCAATGTTTGGTTTGGAAATCATGCTCTACTATACATCAGCAGCAGTTATTGGTTTTCTTTTGCTTGAAACTGTCAACTATATTGAGCATTATGGTTTGAGCAGGGAAAAGGTAAATGAAACACATTATGAAAGAGTAAAGCCAATTCATTCCTGGAATAGCAATCACGTTATTGGTAGGTTGATGCTCTTTGAGCTCTCTCGGCATTCCGATCATCATTTTAAGGCAAGTAAAAAATATCAGGTTTTAAGGCATCATGATAATTCCCCACAAATGCCTACAGGTTATCCCGGAATGATGTTACTATCGGTTATTCCACCGCTTTGGTTTAAGATTATGAATGAAAGAATAGAAAGGATCAAGAGTGAACAGGCTTAGACTGGGCTTTATATTGAATCTGGTTGCAGGTTTTGCAGTTTTAATTGCATCAAGCATTAGGTCTACTATCGCCGAAAGTTGGGCAACCTGGTATCCTTTGGCTTTTTTCTTTTTTGCACTCGCGGTTCTTTATTATATCCGTTGGAAAAGGGGGCGATGATTTAAATTCCAAGTACGCTTAGCACAAGTTTTCTACTTCCACCGCTGTTTCTGTGTTCGCATAAATAAATTCCTTGCCAAGTTCCCAAGTTTAGTCTTCCCTCAGTAATTGGAATAGATATAGAAGAATTTAATAAAGATGCTTTAATATGTGCAGGCATATCATCTGAGCCCTCAAAAACATGTTCGTAATAAGAAGCGTTTTCTGGAACCATTTTATTAAAATGACTTTCAAAATCTCTTCTTACAGTTGGGTCTGCATTTTCATTGATACTCAGTGAAGCCGATGTATGCTTTATAAAAACTTGTAATATTCCTGCCTTTATCTCATTAATTTCAGGAATGTTCTTAAGAATGGTATTTGTAATTAGATGAAAGCCTCTTGAATGTGCTTCCAAGGCAATTTCTTTTTGAAAAACTTTCACTTATTCGTTGGGGATTCTTCTTAGAATTGTAAACTCAACTCTTCTATTGTGAGAACGACCTTCTATTTCTGCATTGCTTGCCAAAGGAAAAGCATCGCCAAGGCCATTACAAAAAATTCTATCTCCTTCAATTCCCATTTCTAAAAGATATGTCTTAACTGCCTCTGCTCTTGCCAGAGATAAATCGAAATTGTGCTTCTTATCGCCCGAGTCATCAGTATATCCAACCAAACTCAGATAAAAGCTCTCATTTTCCTTTAGAACTTCGAGTATTTTAGCGATTTGAGATTCGCTGATTAATTTGAAATGGCTTGAATCAACTGCAAATTCAATATTTTCAATAATCAATGGCTCATTTAAAGGTAAAGCAAATGAATCGTCAGTGATTTCCTTATGCGTTCTATAATCATAGCTATTTTCACAATCACAGTCTTGTAAATTACTTACCTCTTCAAGACTTATATCATCAATAAAATAATATGCATAGTTTTCTCTCTCCTTGAAACTCCTAGGAGCCACAACTAACTTTTCTGTAAAGTCTACAGGCTGAAAATTCCCAATTGTTATGTATTTAGCACTTTTCTGTGCAGGTAAAGGAAGACAAATCTGCATCCATTCCTCTTTTAGATTTAAAAAATTTCCAGAGTCAATTTTCAATTGTGCCTTCTCTCTAATAGTAAAAGCATGCTCTTCTTTAATCTTCGATTTACTTAAAACCACCTCAAAATTAGATATGGCGTAATTTGAAAACTCAGATAGCTTAACATATGCTTTAAAGCAATAGCTTCTTTTTCTTTTGACTTTAGCATCCAGTTTGATTTGCAAATACTCTTTCCATGGTACCAGACCATTTTCTACTTTATGCAAATATAAACCTGCCATTGCTTTACCACTGTGTGTATTGCTTATGCCCATATAACTCACAGGTACTCCGGCACCATCACGCCGCATTACAATAGGATTAGTAGTGCTATAGCATTCATGAAAATAATCGGGATTTCCGGTATTAGGGCTCATCCATCCTTCTGCCAAGTCAATTTTCCCTTTTTCCTGTGGGCAGTCAGTATTAGATTCAAAACCTCCATTGGGAATAAGATTTTGAGAGTAGGCGGGAACTAATCCAATAAATATTACAATACATAAATGGATTATTTTTCCCATAAAATTTCTTTTAGATCTTCATTGTGCTGCACTAACCATTCACTGATATTATCAAGAGTATCCAACTCTTCCTCATCTTCTTCTGTCACAGCTTCCTCTTTTTCTTCTGAAAGCAAATCTTTGAGGCTCTCACTGATCTTGTCTATTTGGTGTGTTATAGACCTAAGCTTTTGTTTTCCTTCGGAGGTCATTTCTTTATTTTTATTATTTGTAAAGTAGCTAAATGAATTAATTGCTTGCAATAAGGTTTCCAAATTATAATAAATTTGTTTTTAACACATTATCTCAAAGTAATTCAGTGCACAGCAATCTAATATTTCAGCTAAAAACCATAGTTTTGCACTCCAAAATCGATTTTAATGATCAATTTAATCACGAAAGGTCTTTCTAAAATATTCGGAACAAAATCCGAAAGAGATATAAAAGAAATTCTTCCACTTGTTGAAAAAATCAATGAGGAATATTCAAAGCTTTCTAAAATAAGCCATGATGAGCTTAGAGCTGCCACTGATAACTTGCGTAGCAATCTCGATAAAGCATTGTCGGGCTTCGACAAACAAATAGAAGATTTAAAGAAAAAAGTTGCTGATAGCCCGGATCTGGGTATTCACGACAAAGAAGCAATCTTTAATCAAGTTGATGCTCTGGAAGATCAGCGCTTTGATGCTTTGGAGAAAGAGTTGCTTGAAATTCTTCCACAGGCCTTTGCAATTGTAAAGGAGACAGCAAGGCGTTTTAAAGAAAACGAAACCATTAAGGTAAAAGCCAGCTATTTCGATAAGCAAATGGCTCAGAACAAGGACTATGTGAAAATAGAGGGCGACTTCGCTATTTGGTCCAATTCATGGGAGGCCGCTGGGAACCGCATTACCTGGGACATGCTTCACTACGATGTACAGCTAATCGGTGGTATTGTACTTCATCAGGGAAAAATTGCTGAGATGGCGACCGGTGAAGGTAAAACACTAGTAGCTACACTTCCTGCCTTTTTAAATGCGCTTTCTAAAAGAGGTGTCCATATCGTAACTGTCAATGATTATCTGGCAACAAGGGACTCCGAATGGATGGGTCCTATTTTCGAATTTCATGGAATGAGTGTCGATTGTATCGATAAACATGAACCACATTCGGAGGGAAGAAAAAAAGCCTATAATTCAGATATCGCATACGGTACCAATAATGAATTTGGATTTGATTATCTGAGAGATAATATGTCGAGGAGTCCGGAAGACCTTGTGCAAAGAAAATTGCACTATGCAATGGTCGATGAGGTGGATTCAGTACTTGTTGATGATGCAAGAACTCCTTTGATTATTTCAGGACCGGTACCGGAAAGTGAGGCTAAACATGAATTTCATGAGCTAAAACCTCGAATAGCCAAGTTAGTTGAGGCACAAAGAAAATTGGTAAGCGACTATTTAATTCAGGCAAAAAAACTGATTAAAGAAGGCAATAAAGAGGCTGGTTTGCCCTTATTCCGTACCTATAGGGGTATGCCGAAATACAAGCCCTTGATAAAATTTCTCAGTGAAACGGGAATGAGGCAAATACTGCAGAAAACGGAAAATTTCTATTTGCAGGATAACTCCAAAATGATGCCGGAGGCCGATGAACCTTTGTATTTCACAATTGATGAGAAAAACAATAATATAGAACTTACTGAGAAAGGTCTTGATCTGATTACCGGAGAAGGCGAAGATGTATCTTTATTTATTCTTCCTGATATCGCGATTGAAATTGGCGCTATCGAAAATGCTGATGACATAGATGCAAAAGAAAAAGCAAAGCAAAAGGAAAAGCTGATCAAAGATTATGGTGAAAAAACAAAACGAATCCACACCATTAATCAACTTTTAAAAGCATATACCTTATTTGAAAAGGATGTAGAATATATCATCCAAGATAATAAAATCATGATCGTCGATGAACAAACAGGGCGTGTCATGGATGGAAGAAGATATTCTGATGGATTGCATCAGGCTATTGAAGCCAAAGAAAATGTTAAAGTAGAAAAAGCGACACAAACTTATGCTACAGTAACGCTTCAGAACTATTTCCGAATGTATAAAAAGCTTTCGGGTATGACCGGTACTGCCGAAACGGAAGCCGGTGAGTTTTGGGAAATTTACAAACTCGATGTTGTAGTAATTCCTACCAATGTGCCGATTGTGAGAGATGATAGGCAGGATAAGGTTTATAAAACTGTTCGTGAAAAATACAATGCCGTAATTGATGAAATATCAGAATTAGCTGAGGCCGGCAGACCAATTCTGGTTGGTACCACATCGGTTGAGAATTCTGAAATCATAAGTCGGATGTTGAATTTGCGAAACATCAAGCATCAGGTTTTGAATGCAAAGCAACACCAGAAGGAAGCGGAAGTTGTGGCTGAAGCCGGAAAACCATCAACCGTTACAATTGCTACCAACATGGCCGGTAGAGGTACGGATATTAAGCTGTCGCCGGAATCAAAAAAAGCCGGTGGTCTCGCCATTGTCGGTACTGAAAGACATGAATCCCGACGTGTTGACAGGCAGTTAAGAGGTAGAGCCGGTAGGCAAGGAGATCCAGGATCCTCACAATTCTTCGTCTGTTTGGAAGATAATCTAATGAGACTTTTTGGCTCGGATAGAATTGCCAAGGTAATGGACAGGTTAGGTTTGGAAGAAGGAGAAGTAATTCAGCATTCTATGGTTTCGAGCTCAATTGAGAGAGCCCAAACAAAAGTGGAGGAAAACAACTTCGGAATTCGAAAAAGATTGCTCGAATACGATGATGTAATGAATTCCCAGAGAGAGGTTATCTACGCAAGGAGAAGGAATGCCCTGTTCGGTGAAAGATTAGCTTTCGATATCATGAATATGATTTATGATATTTCGGAAGAATTAGTCATTTCTTATGGGGGATCTGAAAATTACGAAGGCTTCAAACTCGATTGTATTACTCTTCTTTCCATTGATCCGGCCATCAATGCTGATGAATTAAGAAAAGCCAATTTGCCTGAGCTCACCGAAAAATTATACGAGCAAGCCTATTCACATTATCTGGAAAAAAATAAGCAAATCGCTGAAAAAACTTTTCCGGTTATCAAAGATGTATTTGATACAAGAGGCGCTACAATTGAAAATGTTGTTGTTCCATTTACAGATGGCAGCAAACAGATTCAGGTTGTCAGTAATTTAAAATTAGCGGTCGAAACTAATAACAGAGACTTGGTGCTTTCTCTTGAAAAATTCTCTACCCTTGCAATTATCGATCAGGCTTGGAAAGAGCATTTAAGAGAGATGGATGATCTGAAGCAATCTGTACAAGGCGCTGTATACGAACAAAAAGATCCATTATTGATATATAAGTTTGAAGCATTTGAATTATTCAAAGCTTTCCTATCTAGGATCAATCGTGAAATTTCATCTTTCTTATTAAAAGCTGACTTGCCTAAAGAACAGGCTCAAAATGTGAGAGAAGCAAGAGAAGTAAGAAGAAAACAGGAGCAGCTTAATACCAAAAAAGAGGAAGCAGGATCAATACTTTCCGGAGGCGGAGGAACTCAGGCCAACAGAACTCAGGCTCCTACAATTACACAGCCGGTAAAATCTAAAAAAGTGGCTGGCAGAAATGACAGAGTTAGCGTTCAGTATCCTGATGGAAGGATTAAAAAAGATGTGAAATTCAAAACAGTAGAGCAAGACGTTATAAGCAATAAATGTGTTTTGATAGATTAAAATGAAGTTATTTTCAAAGTGGATATTGGTAATTTTGATTCCTTTTTTGGCTTGCAAAAGTGTGCAAAGTCAAAAAAATCCGCTTGAAAAAGTAGGCTATGTAAATTTTGATAGTCTCAGGCCAACTTTCCCTGAATTCCGGATAGACTCTTTAAAAGTCTCAAATACTGAAGAAAAAGAAGATTCAGTATTTCTTCTCAATTCTGAGGTATTTATGAGCAATAATCGTCTTTCCGACAGCTTATCAGTTTTGATGGATACATTATCAATACTGAATAACTCTGTTCCTTATTACGGATATAGGATAGTGTTATATACCGGTTCGGATAGGCAAAAAGCTGTGTTCGAAAAAGGTAAAGCCTTAAAACTTCTGGATAATGAAACCGAGGTTTATATGAATTATCAAAGGCCATATTTCAAGGTAAAAGTTGGCAATTACTATAACAGGATTTCGGCCTATTCTACCTATTTAAAACTGAAATCTGCAATACCTACAGCATTGCTCGTTCCTGAGGTCATAGACTTAAGAAAAATACAGTTTCAATAATGGATATCAAATCAGAAATATTAAAACTGGCCTCAGAAAATAAGCAAAAGGTAATTGAATATCGACATCATTTACATTCAAATCCTGAATTATCGTTTCAAGAATATAAAACCGCCAAGTTCATTTCAGAAACGCTTAGTTCTGCCAATATAAAGCATGAAAATGGAGTGGCTGATACAGGAATAATTGCTCTAATAGAGGGTAAAAACCCTGATAAAAAAGTTGTGGCTCTTCGTGCAGATATCGACGCATTGCCAATAGTCGAAGAAAATAGCGTTCCCTATAAGTCTAAAGTTGATGGAGTAATGCATGCCTGTGGACATGATGTCCATACATCATCATTGCTCGGAACCGCGCTGATTTTAAATGCGATAAAAGATAATTTTGAAGGCACAATTAAGATGCTCTTTCAGCCCGGAGAGGAAAAAATACCAGGTGGAGCTTCTTTAATGATCAAAGCCGGTGCACTTGAAAATCCAAAACCAAAAAGTATGATCGGGCAACATGTTATGCCTTATTTACCGGTAGGAACTGTTGGCTTTCGGGAAGGCATGTACATGGCAAGCGCGGATGAGATTTACATAAAAGTTATTGGTAAAGGCGGTCATGCCGCAATGCCGGAGAACCTGATAGACCCTGTCACAATCCAAGCTCAGATGATTACCGCCTTACAACAGGTGATATCCAGAAATGCCCCTCCCAAAATTCCTTCTGTCCTTTCATTTGGCAAAATAGAAGCAAAGGGAGCTACCAATATTATTCCAAATGAGGTTTATATTGAAGGTACTTTCCGCACCATGAACGAAGTTTGGAGAGAAAAGGCGCATGAGCAAATCAAAAAAGTAGCGAATGGAATCTGCGAGAGTTTTGGAGCAAAATGCGAAATAGAGGTGCGCAAAGGATATCCTTATCTTGAAAATGAAATCGAATTAACCAGAAGAATGAAAGCTGCTGCCATTGATCTTCTTGGTGAAGAAAAGGTTGTTGACCTGGATGTATGGTTAGCCGGCGAAGATTTTGCATTCTATTCTCAAATAATGGATGCTTGCTTCTATCGCCTTGGTGTGGCAAACGAATCCAAAGGCATTACATCAGGCGTTCACACCCCTACTTTTGATATCGATGAAGATGCCCTTGAGCTCGGTTCAGCACTTATGGCTTGGCTGGCAATCAAAGAGTTAGATCAATAAAAAATTTCACATTCTTTCTTTTTTATAAAACAATTCATATTCGAATGTATTTATATATTTGATATACAAAAGTGAATGAAACGGTTGAGCAAAATATTAATAGTTCTGCTTCTCCTCAGTGCGATCAATAATTCCTTTTCCCAAAGCTGGGATAGGTTAATTACTGATGGAGGGAGTAGTGGTAATGAAGTGTTTAGCGATATGCACCTTGACAATGAGGGGAATGTATACCTTACCGGTTCATTCTCGGGAAGTGCATCTTTTGGAAATACTCTCCTTACGAGTAATGGAGCAACAGACTTTTTTGTTGTAAAATATGATTCTTCCGGAAATTTAATTTATGCGGTCAGTGGGGGGAGTGCATCGGCGGATTTAGGAAATGCAATTGTCTCCGATAATAATGGAAATGCATATATCACTGGTCTATACAGTGGTTTTTTTACAATTGCAGGAAGCACTTTAGTAATAAATGGATCATCTGATATACTTACAGTAAAAGTCGACACATTAGGGAATTTTGTCTGGGCCAAAAAAGCCGGTGGAATTTTTGATTTTTATGGTAGCACATATCAGGATAGAGGATTAGACATTGCTTTTGATAATAGTAATGGGATTTATGTGTCTGGCGTTTCGAGTGGACAATCAATAGTTTTTGGTCCTTTTATAAATGGTCCTGCGCAATCTGCCGCAACAGACTTTGTGGGTAAGTATGATCTAAATGGAAATGAACAATGGATAAGGAGCGCATCGGATCCAAATGCAACATTTAGTTCAGCATTTTCATTAAGCACAAGTATAGTTTATAATCCAATAACAAATTCAATAATTGTTGCTGGATACAATAATATTACCGTTTCGATCGGCGGTGGAGGTATTTCAAAGAATAGTGATTTATTTTTTAGACAAATCCTTACAAATGGAACTTTAGGATGGTACAGACAATTCGGTGGCACTGCTCAGGAAGAGGTCGTTGATATAGCTTTAGACGGGGCTGGTAATATTTATGCCACAGGCTTATTTAATGGGAATCTGGCTGTGCCTCTAGGAACCGTAGTAGCTACAGCAATAAATGATGGCCAAAATTCTGAAGTTTCTGATGCATTTATTTTGAAGTTAAATCCGGACGCTTCAGCCCTCAATTATGTAAAATTGGTCTCTGGCAGTCAGGATATTGATGGTTTAGCAATAACATCTAGTCCAACAGGCACAGTATATGCAAGTGGAAAATATAAGGGTACACCAGGTGTTGATAACGTTGCTCTTAACCCAAGAGGAGAGTTTGATATATTCCTACTTAGAATTGATTCTCAAGGTAATCTCAATTGGGTTGAAGAAGCAGGAGGAAATGGTGATGATGTCGGAGTAAACGTTGAGGTGCGAAACGATGAGAAGATAGTATTATCTGGTGGTTTTAGCAGCATAGCAGAATTTGGAAATACAAACCTAACCAGTCTTGGATTTTCTGATGCATTTTTAGCAACAATTGATTGTAAACCGGGCCTGCCCCGCCTCCAAAGCTCTGTTGATACAAGTGTCTGTATTGGTGATTCATCTGAAATAATAGTGGTTAATAAGTTTGGCACCGACTATTCATATAATCTTTTATCAGGTGGTATCATTGATACATCGGGAGCTTCAGTTAGAGTTTTTTGGACCAACTCAGGTATTCATCAACTTCAAATAATACCGAGCAATATTTGCGGACAAGGTACTATAAGAACCATACAATTCGATATTGAAGATGTACCGGGGCCATCTCTGATTTCAGGTGATACTAGTATTTGCTTAGGGCTCGGGACTTATATTGCTTCCAATTCGGATGCCCTTAGTTTTAATTGGTCTCTAAGTGGTGGAGGGGCTCTTGTCCCTCTTGGCAATCAAGCGCTGGTCTCTTGGTCAAATCCCGGGGTTTTCACATTAAAAGTAAATGGAGTAAATACTTGTGGTATTGGCCAAATAGACAGTTTAGAAATATCTGTTGTTCAATTTCCTTCTGTGCCAATTGTCATTAATGGAAATAATTCCACATGCATTGGTTCAGATACCTTTTCGATCAATACTAAAGTAAAAACCAGTTACTCGTGGTCTTTGACAAGCGGAGGTACAATTACTGAATTCGACAGTTTTGCTGTTGTAAATTGGACTCAATCCGGAAGTCATATTATTCAGGTTACTCCAAGTAATATCTGTGG
The DNA here is from genome assembly GCA_964351965.1 of uncultured Hyphobacterium sp. Taxonomy (GTDB): domain Bacteria; phylum Bacteroidota; class Bacteroidia; order Cytophagales; family CCMP332; genus CCMP332. Next base: position 451,221 of record CAYGPM010000001.1, read on the forward strand.
AACTGGAAATACTTCGAGTAAAATAGTTAATGTTTCAGCAAGTCCTTCAATTGGATCAATTAGTGGAGATTCTGTAGCTTGCCTTGGGTCTTCATCTTTTTCTTTACCCAGTATACCCGGATCGATTTATTTATGGTCTCTTTCAGGGGGTGGCAACCTTATCAACTTAGGAAATACTTCAATCGTCAATTGGACAAACCCCGGCAATTATTTTGTTACAGCTTCAGTTCAAAATTCTTGTGGACAAAGCGAAATCGATACATTCAATGTTGAGGTGAGATCATCAGCAGTTCAGCCCGGTCCTATTTCAGGCTCAAATTCAGTTTGTATTGGTTCACAAAGCTATTCTGTTGCTCCACAGTTAAATCAAACTTATGAATGGTCTCTCAGCTCTGGTGGAAATTTAAATTTTGTGAATAATCAAGCAAGTGTAAACTGGACGCAAACCGGCTTTCATACTTTGACAGTTACAGCATTAAATGACTGCGGTCAGGGGCTTTCGAGAAACTTAGTTGTAGAAGTAAAAACGGTGCCAAGCCAACCCGGTGTCATCTTTGGAGGTGATGAAGTATGTCTTGGGCTGGAGAATTATAATGTGTTCGCCGAAAGTGGAATAACTTATAACTGGTCTATTTCGGGTGGCGGACAAATATTCCCATCGAATAATTCAGTTTCGATCAACTGGACACTTGATGGGATCTATGATCTTATTGTGACTCCTTCGAATCAGTGTGGAAATGGAACGCCGAGAATTCTTCCAATTGAAGTAAAGGATCTCCCTGAGGATATCGCAGGAATAGAAGGTATCGATACCGTATGTCTTGGTAATCAAATCTATTCTGTTTCAAATGCACAAACCGGAAATGACATCACCTTTAATTGGTCATTAAGTGGTGGTGGAATAATCGCTCCAAATGGAAATTCTGCAACTATCTCCTGGAATACTCCGGGTAATTATACATTAACAGTAAGGGCTCAAAACCAATGTGGATTTGGACAAGCCTTTTCAAAAATTATCAACGTTAAAAATGTAAATGACCAGGTACTTAGTATTAATGGCGACGATTTGGTTTGTCTTGATACCAGTTTATATAATGTTCCTTCAATTACAGGATTTAGTTATAACTGGAATCTTTCAGGAGGTGGTTCTTTAAATGCAAATTCAAACCTCGCAGAAGTAATTTGGCAAAATACCGGAAATTATACTTTAAGCGTTACAAGTTCCGATGGATGTACCAAGACCTTGCCTATTGAAGTTAAAGATATACCGACTCAGCCCTCATCAATTAATGGTGATACAGTCGTTTGTCTGGGAACCAAGTCTTATGCTGTAAATCCCCAAAGTGGACAAACCTTTAATTGGTCTCTATCAGGCGGGGGAAACATTAGTGGATTTGGAAATGCTGCCCTAGCAAATTGGACTAATATCGGAGCTTATAATGTAGAAGTATCAGCCACAAATCTCTGCGGGACCGGTCCGATTCAAACTCAGGAAGTGAATGTATTGACAATTCCTTTGGAACCTGTATTCATTTCCGGCGATACTCTATTATGTAGAGGTCAGACAGAAGCTTATGTTCTCAATTCAAAAATATTTGAGTCTTATTCCTGGACTCTTGATAGAGCGGGCTTGATCAGCCCTTCTGACACATTTGCCAGCGTACAATGGCTTGATACAGGTATTGCTAATATTTCAGTTAGTGCAACTAATTTATGCGGGACCGGGCCCTCTGGCAATTTGAAAATAGAAGTAGATGATGTTCCTGGAATTCCTCAAATTTCCGGCCCTTCTCAAGTATGTTTAGACACGGTATTATTCACTACAATCTTTGATAATAATGTGAATTACAATTGGTCAATTGGTGGCTCTGCCATTTTGAGCGATTCATTGAATACAGCTTCTATTTCCTTTAGCGATACCGGCAATTATAATTTAAGTTTAAACCTAACCAACGGCTGTGGAACAGGAATTACGGCTCAAAAAAGTATTGAGGTTTTTCAAGTTCCATCAAAGCCTGAATTAATTCAAGGCGACACAATTGTTTGTTTAGGCTTCAGCTCTTATCAGGTTGCTCAAAGACAAAATCAAAGCTTCATTTGGAGTTTATCAGGAGGAGGAATACTGAATGCCCTAGATAATTCTGCAACAATTAATTGGACCAATACAGGATCTTATCAAATTTATATTCAAGCCTCTAACCTATGTGGAAATGGTCCAATCGATACAATTGATGTTGAGGTTAGAACTACTCCCTCGCAACCATCTTCCATAAATGGAGATGTCAATGTTTGTTTAGTTAGTAGAACGTATTCCGTAAGCCCTTTAAACAATATTGATTACACCTGGTCAATAAGTGCCAATGGCAATCTTATCTCAGGTGATACAGCAATTGCCAATGTAAATTGGACTAATACCGGTCTTTCTATTATATCCGTAACGGCTTCAAACCTTTGCGGAACTAGTCCGGCTCAATCCAAATCCATCTCTATTGCTGACATTCCGGGATTACCTCAATTTGTTTCAGGTGATACACTTACCTGTATTGGCAATGAAATTTACAGTATTCAGCCTTCGGCAGGACTAAGCTATAACTGGAGTTTACCTAGCGGAGGAACAATTGTCGCAAATGCAAATCAATCGACCGTAACATGGAACCAAACCGGTAATTGGGACCTTATAGCCAACCTCTCAAATTACTGTGGTACTGGCCCGTCAGATACTCTAAATGTAAGAGTGAAAACATTGCCGGATACTTTAAGCTTCATTAATCCTGATACTTTAGTTTGCTTGAGTAATGTAGCCTATACAGTCAACTTGGAACCCGAAGTAAGCTATAGCTGGTCACTCAATGGGGGCGGTAATTTTAGTTCAGTAAATAATCAAGCCTTTGTAACATGGAACACGCCGGGTGTTTACACATTGCAGGTAAACCCGGTAAATATTTGCGGATCCGGGCCTTCGGAATCTGTACAAGTAGATGTAAATTCCATTCCAAGTACGCCTCAATTTTTAAATCTAGATACATTGTCGTGCATTGGTACAGAAACCTATACAGCTTCTCCTCAAACAAATGTGAACTTTTTGTGGAATCTTAGTGGAGGGGGTGGTTCTTCGAGCAATGGTAATCAGTTTACTGTAAATTGGACAAATACAGGAGTATTTGATATTAGCCTATCGGCTTTTAATTTTTGCGGCTCCAGCCCTACAAATGTTGAAAGTATTTCTGTAAATGATGTTCCTTCCCTACCAATTTTTATCTCGGGAAATGTAGAACCATGTTTGGAAAATGAGACCTACCTGATTAACTCAACAGATGCGAGTAATTATGTATGGTCAATTTCAGGAGGTGGTATTTTAAATGCTATTAGCGATTCTGCAATTGTAAATTGGATTTCTCCCGGTTCCCAAAATATAAATGCAAGAGGGGAAAATTACTGCGGCTTAAGTCCTATTTTGAATATTAGTATAGACATAAGTGATGTGCCGGAAAGGCCATCAAGTTTGACAGGCTCCACAAGTGTTTGCCTCGGAGATACGAGATCATATTCCATTCAAGAAGAACCCGGTCTCACCTATCAATGGAGAATAGAAAATGGAGATACAATTAATTCTGATAGCTCTGTTGTCTTAATTAATTGGGGAACAAGTGGAGAGCAGTTAGTCTTGGTTAAAGCAAGAAATAATTGTGGTGCAAGTCCGGAAACGGATCTAGAGGTCAATGTCAGAACTGTGCCTGTTTTTCAGGGAAACATTATTGGTAGCGATAAGATTTGTTTAGGCTCTAACGAAACCTATACTGTGAGCTTTACACAAGGCTTCTCTTATTCGTGGAATCTTAACGAAGGTGGCGATTTAAGCGCCCAAGAAAACACTGCCCTTATTAACTGGAAAAAAGCGGGGGAATTTCAATTGCGTTTAAGTGCTGACAATAGCTGTGGAACTTCTGAACCAATAATTAAGCAAATAATCGTTGATTCCTTCCCAAGTGAACCACAAATACTGGTGCAAGGAGATAGCTTGATTTCAAATTCGCAAAGAGATAATGTTTGGTATTTAAATGGTGAAAGAATAATCAATGGGGGATTGCCCTTTATAATTCCAACAGAAACAGGTCAATATACCTTACAAGTAATAAATTCATGTGGTGAAAGCGAGATTTCAGATTTTATAAGCTTTTATGGAGGCGATAATCTAGAAGATGAAATCTATGTTTTTCCAAACCCTGCAAATAATTTTGTCAGAATTAAAATTCCACTGAACCTCAGATTGGATTATTTACGTGTTATAAATTCTGAAGGAAGAAGAATTGCAGCAATTGATCTTGATGGAAATAGCATTCAGGATCTGGATATAGACTATTTGCGCCCGGGAGTATATTTCCTTGAATTAAATATTGAAGGACAGGGAAGTTATTTTAAAAAGCTTGTGGTCAATTAATTGTAACCTTTCTTCTTGCGATTCCATCTGAAAATAAACTCATTTCAATTATATACATTCCCGGCTGTACTGCTTCCAAGCTTTCTTTCATTTCTGAATTAAATACCTCTCTTGAATTTAAATCAAAAATTTTCCATGATTTGACATCCTCTGAAAAACGTATTTCATCATTCACGGGATTTGGGTAAAATAAATTCTCTTCGTTAAAAAATTCGTTTTTTGAAATGGCTGTAACCTCATTGAGTATTTTGTCGACCCAAAGAGAATATTGATTTCCTGATGGGTGAAGGCCATCATTGGCCACTAATAAAGGATTGAGCAGACCTAAGCGAGAAATGCCTGTTATATTTATAGCCGTCACGCCAAGACTATCGCAAACTTGCTTTTTCACCAAATTAAATGAATCAATCTCTGCGCTAATCTGGGCCGAAGCGATTGATGCTTGTCCAAAAGGGGTATAAGCATAATCAGGGATACTCAATACCAAAACATTTGAATAAGACTGATTCGCCTTTTCCTTTGCAAAAGAAAGTAGTAAAATCAATTCGCGTTTATAGTCTGAAATACTTCGCCTTTGAAACTGATTATTTACTCCGATAAGAAGGCTGACAATATCAAAATCATTTGCTAATCCTGCATTTGTAGCACTTTGAAGAAGTTGATCTGTTCTCCAGCCTGCTTGAGCGATATAAATAAGCGTATCATTTAAAATGCCTCTGGAACCTAAAGAATCTACCAATTGCGAAGGCCAACGCATATCGCTTGGTACCGAGGTACCTATTGTATAAGAATCGCCTAGCGCAAGAAACTTATATCCATTTGAAAGGTTTTGTATTTGTGAAAAGGCAGAAGTTGGTAGTAGTGAAACAAGAGTAATGAATATCCATTTTGTTAGGTTTATTCTAAACACATTTTTATTCATTTCAGATTCCATTCTATGTTTAAAGCTTTTATCCGTATCTTTGCCCTTTAATTTTCGTCCCTCTTAAAATGGGATGAATTGATTTTTAAATTTAAGTTATTGTAATGAGTAATATATCAGCGGTTAGATTTTTGAAGGCGGAAAAAGGTGGGTTTTACGATGTATTAAAAGCTCGCGTAAATGATTATTTTGAAAGCAACAATATTTCGAGACATGCAAATGGCGAAATGATTTTCAAAACAGCGCTAATCCTAAGTGTATTTTTTGGATCTTATTTGCTTTTATTGAGTAATCAATTCAATATTTGGCAAATGCTATTGTTGGCGATGCTAAATGGTTTTGCGGCAGCACTTATTGGGCTGAACATTGCTCATGACGCGATTCACGGATCTTATTCCTCAAAAAAATGGGTTAACAAGAGTCTTGCGGTAATATTCAACATTATCGGAGCTAACGATTATATGTGGAATATCTCACACAATATCGTTCATCACAGTTTTACAAATATTCCTGATCATGATGAAGACATTGATCAAATTCCAATTATCAGATTAAACCCAAAGCAAGAACTTTGGAAAATTCACAGATTTCAACATATCTACACATTTTTCTTATACGCCTTAACTTCTATTTCTTGGGTATTCATAAAGGATTATAAAAAATTCTTCGCAGATAAAGTGGGTAGTCATACAATGAAAAATCCTGCTATAGAATACGTAAGATTATTTGGCTTTAAATTGATCTATTATTTCCTATTCTTAGTTGTGCCATTAGTTGTAATTGATTTGGCTTGGTATCAAATTTTAATCGGTTTTGTGGCACTTCATTTTGTTGAGGGATTAACACTTGCCTTGATTTTTCAATTAGCGCATGTAGTAGAAGGAACAAAATTTCCTGAGCCGGATGACAAGGGCAGAATCAATGACGATTGGGCTGCGCATCAAATGAAAACAACTTCAGATTTTGCCACAGGTTATCCCGTTATAAATTTCCTTTTTGGTGGTTTAAATTTTCAGGTTGAGCATCATTTATTCCCCAAAGTTTGTCACATTCATTATACCAAGCTCGCACCAATTGTAAAGCAAACGGCGGAGGAATATGGTTTGCCATATCATTCACACAAAACCTTTATTGGAGCTATTCGATCACATATGCATATGCTGAAAGAGTTTGGTCATCATAAAGATCTTAAAGTAGCTTAAGCGCTGAACTTATCTTCTCAAACTCGGTTTTATCAACATGGCTAAATTAGAAAGTGCTACACTGGGAGCTGGTTGTTTCTGGTGTGTAGAAGCGGTGTTTCAAAATCTAAAAGGTGTTGTTAATATAATTCCCGGATATTCCGGTGGTCATATCAAAAATCCGGCTTACAGGGAGGTATGTACAGGCCGAACAGGTCATGCAGAGGTTGCGCGAATTAATTTTGATGCTGAAATCATTTCATTTAAAGACCTTCTTGAAGTCTTTTGGAAAACACATGACCCAACCACTCTGAACAGACAAGGCGCCGATGTTGGTACACAGTATCGCTCAGCTATATTTTATCACAATGAAGCTCAAAAAGAAATAGCCGAATATTATAAGCTTGAGCTCGATAAAAGTGGTGCTTATAATGATCCTATTGTAACAGAAATTTCAGAGCTCATTAATTTTTATGAGGCCGAGAATCATCATAAAAATTATTTTAATGATAACTCTGAACAGCCATATTGCAGTCTTGTAATAAAGCCAAAGGTTGAAAAGTTTAAAAAGGTTTTTGCGGATAAATTGTCAAACTAGCTTATCCAGATTCAGCACAGTTCTGTCTAATTCGATATAAATATCTATTTTTAATGGATGTTCAAATTCTTTAAAAAGAAAAAATCCCCCGGCATTATATTAGAAGATCTTAACGGCGAGCCATTAATTGATGGCATTAAGGTTAAATCCTTGAGATACGATCTTGATGAATGCACTCTTGTAAAAGAAGAAGATAATTGGTTTTATATCTCCGAAAAAAGCGGGGAGAAAGTCAGTTATATAAAAATGATAGATGCTTCTACAAAACGACAAAAGGTTTTAATACTTGATTAGGACATCTAATTCTTAAAAATTTATCAATTTAAAAATGATCAAACACTTATCTTTATTTTGCTTCTTGCTGTGTCAAATTCTTGCTCTGCATGCGCAGGATACATTTTCAATTGTTGCTGTTGACTCATCTACATCTGAAGTTGGAAGTGCCGGTGCATCATGTGTTGACTTAACTTTGTTTCCTCAATTCTCAACTGATTTTTTAGGAGAGTTGCTGCCCGGTTTAGGTGCAATTAATACTCAGGCTTTTTATTTGGAAAACAACCAGATCAATGCACGCAATCAATTGATATTGGGCAATACGCCAAATAATGCTGTTCAATGGCTCCAAAATAACGACGTCCAATCTAATCCGGAAATAAGACAGTACGGAATTGCCGCATTGATTAATGGATCTCCACAAGCAGCTGCATTCACCGGTTCACAAACCAATGCCTATACAGGTCAGCGTGTAGGTTCTGACTATTCTATTCAGGGAAATATTCTTTTGGGTCCTGAGATTTTAGATTCAATGGAAGCCCGCTTCTTACGCGCGAAAGGAGATTTAGCATGTCGGCTAATGTATGCTATGCAAGGAGCAAATGTTGTTGGAGCAGACTCTAGGTGTGCTTCAAATGGCTCATCATCACTTTTTGCTTTTCTCAAGGTTGCACAAGCAAGTGACACATTCGGTAGCCCTTCTTTTTTAGTTTCTGTTCAGACTGCCAACGGTGCCGGTATAGAGCCAATTGATTCTCTTCAATCTCTATTTGACACGGCTATACCATTGAGCTGCGATAGCTTCCCAAGTTCAATAGCCGTCAAAGAAAATACCAATACCGTCTCTTTAATACCAAACCCTGCTAAAGATCGTATCTACTTAAATGGTGAATGGTCAGGTTATGAAGTCTATGAAATTCGCAATAGTCTAGGCAAAATGATTCAAAGCGGAGTTCTTGATGAAAGTAAATCTATTAGTATTACTGATTTTCCCGAAGGGACATATATTTTAAAGATTTACACAAAAGAGGAAAGCTTTTCCAAACGTTTCATCAAGAAATAATTCCTCAAGTTCTTTACCCATTTAAAACAAGATGATATATAAATATCGACACAAATCAATAATCGGAATGCAAAGCACTGTTCTGGGAATTATTCTTGGGATTTTTGGTGTTTACGCATTGATCAATCGCCAATATATTCCCGGGCTTTTCTTTTTAGGGCTTTCTTTTCCATTCTATTTTATTCGAAAGTACAGCGATTTTGACCCTGAAAAAAAGACCCTATTTATATATTATAGCTTCCTCGGAATACCAATAGGTAGTAAAACAAAAATAGAAAAGATCAAGGGGATAAAAATTGCTAAAGTAAGCTCTCGTCAAAGGGTCAATTCCAGGGTTAGTTCAATGGATATTAATGATTCAGGCTATGGAGCAATACTTTTCTACGATGATGAAAAGTTCAATTTAAAATTTGATAAAGATAAAAACGCACTTTTTCAAGAGATGAATTCACTTTGTGAAACACATTCGATTAAATTAAAAGTCTAGCTCAACGCAAAACTATTCGGTGATTTTAATCGAACAGCTGGCATTAATTCGCTTATGTACATAGTTTAATAAGAATTTGTACTAATTTCAACACTTAACTAAATCTTTTTACAATGAGAAAATTATTAGTAGCCATGGCTTTTGTAATGGCAGGCTTTACTTTCAGCGAAGCCCAAACACAATACAAAGTCATAACTGTTGTTGAGTCCATCGTTCCGGGTGGTTTAGGTAGATCGCGATTGATCGAAAGTAAAACACAATTAAACATTGACGATTTTACTACAGAAAGAACTGATGGCAAGAAAAGTGACCAAGGAGATGTTAAAAGAGGAGATGCTAAAATTGATGAATTTTCTGAAGCAAAATTACTAAACTTTTACAGCGTGGTTGGTATCAATTTTCAAAATATCGCTTCAAATGATGCTCTTATGACCTCAAAAATCAATTCAGTAGTAGCTGATGGATGGGAATTAGTTTTTGTTACCAGTGCTGCAGAAAGTGATGCTGGAAAACAAGATGGTGATGGTATTTATATCACAAGAATGATTTTTAAGAAATGATCATATTTTCATAAAAAAAAGCCTTGCCGATATATCAGCAAGGCTTTTTTTATGTATTCTGCGCTCTATTGATAAAATTATACCTATTTTTACAGACATCAGTAATCAGACTCCACAGAAAAATATTCTTAAGGGCTCTTTACTTAAATTATTTTTTATACATATAGCCCTATTATTAAGACTCAATCAATTATTATTTAATTTTTTTTCAAATGAACATTTTCGTAGCTCAACTGGATTATGCAATCCAGGAATCAAAATTACAGGACCTTTTCGAACAATTCGGTGAAGTAAGTTCTGTAAAAATCATTATGGATAAATTCACCGGCCGTTCTAAAGGTTTTGGATTTATCGAAATGGCAAATGATGCAGAAGCACAAGCAGCCATAAACGATCTTAATGGAAAAGAAGTAGAAGGCAGAGCCATTGTGGTAAAGCAAGCCAACCCACGTGAAGGTGGTGGTGGAAGATATTAAATTGTCTTTTTTTCTATAAATTATTTACCGGGCCTATGCCCGGTAGTTTTTCTTTTAATTACTACAGCACTTCTTTAAAAGTGTTTCTACTGTAGTTTGCCTTTTTGATATAACTATCAGTTCAAAAGGCAGAAGAACTGTCTTCATTTAATTTTCCGAGTTAAATTTTTGAGTCCCCATTGTTTCAATTTACGATGGCTCAAAAATCATTGCCAATTTCATATTCAAGCATAGCGCTTAGAGTATTTAAAATTATTTGCACGGAAAAATATTATAGGATTAACACCTTTTGTTCAATAGCCAAAAGCGTTCAATTCATAATTTATTTTTGCTAGTTCATTAAAATCTATTAGTTATAGGACAAAACTTATATTATGTCAGAAATCAAAGTATACAACGCAATAGAAAGACCAACAACACTTCAAAAAAATCAGATAGTTGATTTTCTTTATGACAACTTGGAACAGTATGGCGATCCAAAAGAACATATTCTTAAAGCCATTAATTACTCTGTAAAGGAATCAACTTCTTTTGGTGGCTTCACTTTAGTAATGATGGAGTCTCAAAATATTTTGGGGGCTGTTATTGTTAATCAGACCGGCATGGGTGGCTATATTCCTGAAAATATTCTGGTATATATTGCTACACACAAAGAGCACAGAGGAGAAGGAATAGGGAAAAAGCTCATGGAAGCTACATTAGATCATGCTAATGGTGATATTGCTTTGCATGTTGAGCAAAACAACCCTGCTAAATTTCTTTATGAAAAATTTGGGTTTACAAACCCCTATTTGGAAATGAGACTAAAGCGCTAAAAAAGTTTTGGATATACATTGGATTGACCTAAGTATTTTCATTGTCTACCTCTTGTTTATGTTGGGTGTAGGCGTCTATTTCTTAAATAAGAATGAATCGGATGATGACTATTATGTCGGTGGCAGAAACATGTCGGCAGGACATATCGGACTTTCAGTAGTTGCGACAGATGTTGGCGGCGGGTTCTCCATAGGACTGGGTGGGCTGGGCTTCGTTATGGGAATATCAGGAAGCTGGATGCTATTTACCGGACTAATCGGTGCTTGGCTTAGTGCAGTATTTTTGATCCCAAAAATTTATCCCCTTTGCCAAGGAAAAGCAATTTCTAAGTTTTCCCCAGGCATTATCACATTTTTACAATGATCGAGTAGCCTTCATTGCAGGTATAATATCCCTCATTGGTTATATTGGCTTTACGAGTTCACAAATTCTTGCCGGAGCTAAATTGGCATCTTCTACTTTCCCTTCAATAAGCATTCAAAATGCAGTATTAATAATGGGTGTAATTGCCGTTGCCTATACCGTAATAGGAGGAATTAAAGCAGTAATTCATACTGATACAATTCAATGGATCATTTTAATGATTGGTCTGGTTTTTATTGGTATTCCTATGGGGTATATGAAACTTGGTGGTTGGAGCGGAATCAAAGGTTTTCTCAGTCCGGGTGATATTTCACTTTTGAATTTATCCTTTTCCCAAATTTTCAATTGGGCCATTACAATAATTCCAATTTGGTTTGTTGGAATGACGCTCTATCAGAGAATTTATGCCTGCAAGGATGTCAAAACTGCAAAAAAAGCCTGGTTTATCGCCGGTGTTTTTGAATGGCCAATAATGGCGTTTATGGGAGTTATACTTGGTTTTTTTGCCAAAATTGCATTTCAAAAAGGGATGTTTACTGACTTGGGTTTCCCTCCGGGAGCCGAAATAGATGCAGAACTAGGCTTGCCAATGTTTTTAAGAAATATTCTTCCTATTGGTTTGATGGGCTTAATGATGTCTGCCTATTTTTCGGCAATAATGTCTACTGCAGATTCCTGCCTTATGGCTGCATCCGGAAATTTCATTACCGATATAATGGGGAGTATCTCCAAGAAGAAGAAGAAAAAGAAAAACAGTATCAAGTTTTCCCAGATCATTACATTGGTAATTGGAGTCTTAGCTATTCTTCTTGCAACGATGATGCAAAACGTACTTGAGCTAATGCTCTACTCTTATGCTTTTATGGTATCGGGCTTATTCGTGCCTGTACTGGGACTTTTAATTCTTAAAAAACCATCATCGCTTGCCGCATTATTTGCTATGATATTTGGTGGCCTAACAACACTTGTCTTAATATTATCAGATATTGATTTGCCCTTTGGCTTGGATGAAAACTATTTTGGAATTAGCCTATCTGCAATAGTTTTTATAGCCATTTCAATATTTAAAAAAGAATAGTTTGCAGAAAATTATAGAACACAGAAAGTATCTTCACCAAAACCCCGAGTTATCAGGAAAAGAGCGCAAAACCTCAGAATATGTTTCAAATGTGATGAGGTCTTTCTCTCCTGAGGAGGAAATTGTACTTGCTGAAACCGGAAAAGCATTTATTTTTAAGGGAAATAGTAATGGCCCCACGGTATTGTTTAGAGCAGAACTCGATGCTCTTCCAATTCATGAGGAAGGAAATCTCCAATATAAATCCAATACAGAAGGTATCGCCCACTCCTGTGGCCATGATGGTCATATGGCTATTTTGTTTCGTTTAGGCGAAATAATTTCGACCAATAGACCCAAAAAAGGGAGAATAATAATTTTATTTCAACCCGCTGAAGAAACCGGACAGGGAGCTAAAGATGTTATTGCCGATAAAAATTTTCAAACTATCGAACCCGATTACGCTTATTCTTTACACAATATTCCTGGCAGGTCATTGCATAGCATTATTATCAAAGAAAAAAGCTTTGCCGCCGCATCTAAAGGTTTAACACTAAAGCTTCAAGGAAAAACTTCTCATGCCGCAGAGCCTGAAAATGGTATTAATCCTTCAGTGGCAATTTCCAAGATAATTCTAAAGCTTAAGGATATTTTAGAGGAAGATGTTTATGAAAAACTTGTATTAATAACCATTGTGAATGTTCATGTTGGAGAAATTGCTTTTGGAACTTCTGCAGGATACGGAGAGCTTAGAATGACATTAAGAGCATTTCGTGATAGAGATATGAAAATTCTAACAGAAAAGACTGAAAACTTAATTAGTACCATTGCTTCCGAAGAAGGACTTACATCTGAAATAACATATACAGAGGTCTTTCCCGCAACCACCAATAATGATGAATGTCTTGAAAAAATAAAAAATGCTGCTGAATTTCATAACTTAAATATGATAAAGCGCGATGAACCCTTCAAATGGTCCGAAGACTTTGGTTATTTCTCAGAGAAATTCAAAAGTGGATATTTTGGTTTAGGTTCAGGTGAATCGCAGCCGTCTCTTCATAACCCTGATTATGATTTCCCTGATGAAATTATAGATACAGGTGCGAAAATGTTTTTTAAGATTAGTGAAAATTATAATTATTAAGGATGCGTGGTACTTCCAACGTTCTTATTTCTGAAAGCGCTGTTTCCAAAAATGTAGCCTTTGTAAAAAACAAAATGGGCCCTGATATACGTATATCTGCGGTTGTAAAAGCAAATGCATACGGTCATGGTATCGAACAGATGGTTCCACTTTTTGAGAGAAATGGAATAGATCACTTTTCGGTTTTTGATTATACTGAGGCTATGAGGGTTCGACTTGTAACTGAATCCAGGTGTGATATAATGATTATGGGCTGGATTTCAGATGAAGATATTCGGGATACATTAATTCAAGGATTTGAATTTTTTGTGTTTAACCCTAAGCGATTGAAAATAGCTCTTCAGCATGCCAAGGAATTACAACTTAAGGCAAAGTTTCATTTAGAAATTGAAACCGGTATGAACCGTGTTGGGCTTCTTAAAGATGAAATTGAAGAAGTAATTCAATTGATTCAAGATAATGCGCAGTACATAGAAATAAAAGGTGTCTGCACGCATTTAGCAGGGCCTGAAAGTATTTCTAACTACAAACGAATAATAAGTCAACTAAAAAAGTTCAATTCAGTTGTCGGTACTCTTAAAAACAAAAATATAGAGCCTGAATACAAACATGCCGCATGTTCTGCCGGTGCTTTTAATTATTCAAAAGCAAGGTTCGACTTAGTTAGAATTGGCATTATGCTTTATGGTTTTTGGCCAAGCAATGAATCCCTTATACTTTATGTGCAGAATAGAAAAGATAAAACAGACCCATTGGACCGTGTTATAACCTGGAAAAGCAAAGTGATGTCTATAAACCATGTGGGTGAGGGCGAATTCGTTGGTTATGGGGTATCTTATCTTAGTCAAAGGGATATAAGTACTGCCATTATTCCGGTTGGCTATTCCAAGGGATATAATCGATCGCTCAGCAACAAGGGTCGTATATTAATACATGGTCATTCCTGTGATATTATCGGTGTGATAAATATGAATATGATTATAGCCAACATCACTGACGTTCCCGGTGTTAATATTGGAGACGAAGTTGTTTTAATTGGCAAGCAAGGCGAACAGGAAATCAAAGTATCAGCTTTTACCAATTACAGTGATGAACTTAATTACGAAGTTTTGGCACATTTGCCTGAAAACATTAAAAGAGAGGTAATCAACTGATTATATGGCATTTATCACTTTAGATAAAGAAAAGTTAAAGAAAAATTATACTGCACTTGAAAATGTGTTTAGCCCAAGAAATATTAAATGGGCTGTGGTGTCCAAATTGCTCTGTGGAGAAAAAATATTCATCGAAGAGCTGTTAGAACTCGGAATCAGAAATTTTTGTGATTCAAGGGTTTCTAATCTTCAAATGATCAAGTCGCTAAACCCCGATGCAGAAACTACCTATATAAAACCTCCTCCTAAGCGCTCAATACCCGGTGTAGTAAAGTATGCCGATATTAGTTTCAATACGGAAATTGACACCATAGAAATGCTCTCTAAAGAAGCTAAAAAGCAGGATAAGCTTCATAAGATAATTATTATGATTGAGCTGGGCGAATTGCGTGAGGGCGTAATGAGAGATGATCTTTTGGAGTTCTATGAACATATTTTCAAACTCCCCAATATTAAAGTGATCGGTGTTGGAACCAATCTGACTTGTATGTATGGAGTATTGCCGAGTCATGATAAACTAATTCAGTTATCATTGTACAAGCAACTCATTGAAGCAAAATTTAATCGAAAAATTGATTTCGTCTCAGGCGGCTCTTCTGTTTCTATTCCATTGATTTTTGAAGGTTTGTTGCCTGCCGGCGTAAATCATTTTAGAGTTGGCGAGACACTTTATTTGGGTACGGATGTTTATCATAATCGCACCTTTAAAACCATGGAACATGACGTATTCCAATTATTCGCTGAAATTATTGAGCTCATAGAGAAACCCAAAGTTCCAATGGGAGAATTTGGGGAAAATCTGTTAGGGGAAACTAAAAAGTTTGAAGATACTTATTCGGGAACATCCTATCGCGCCATCATTGATTTAGGTTTATTGGATATTGACGAAAATCACATAAAAATTAAAAACAAAAAACTGAAGATCGTTGGGGCCTCATCTGATATGATTGTGATTGACCTTGATAAAAACGAGGAAAACTATCAGGTTGGCGATCTATTGGAATTCGAAATGGACTATTTTGGAGTGCTTAGAATTATGAACTCCAAATACATCGAAAAGCGAGTGAAATAAATCATTTCATCAAATAATTTGAAGAAATAAATAAAATAAAATAGTTTTGACTCAATGTTTAGAACAATTTCACATCATCACCATTCTCATTATCGCAAAGCGGCGAGTTAGGAATGGTATGTTATAAATAATATTCCAAAACCCGCCAGAGCATTCCGGCGGGTTTTTTTTATTCCCTTATGGCTTGCTCAGCACAAATGAATTATATGAGCAAACTAAAATTAGCAATACAGAAAAGCGGTCGCTTAAGCGAAAAATCTCTTGAATTATTAAAGGAATCCGGTATTAAGTTTTCCAATGGTAATCGAAAATTGAAATCCGCTGCGAGTAATTTTCCTCTTGAGATACTATTTTTAAGAGATGATGATATTCCTCAATATGTTGAGCAAGGTGTAGCAGATGCGGGAATTGTGGGTTTAAATGAAGTAGAAGAGCAACACCTTCCAATATCAATAATACAAGAATTGGGCTTTTCATCATGCAGGCTCTGCTTAGCTATTCCCAAAGAGGTAGATTATAAGGGTCCACAATATTTTTCAGGAAAGAAAGTCGCCACCTCCTATCCTCATATTTTATCAGAGTTTTTCAAAAAAAATGAAATCAATGCAGAAATAGAGAAAATTAGCGGCAGTGTTGAAATTGCTCCGGGTATTGGTCTCGCAGATGGAATATTTGATATAGTTAGCACAGGAAGCACCTTGATCATGAATGGGCTGAAAGAGGTAGAAACTGTTTTTAAAAGCCAAGCTGTATTGGTTTCCGGCAAAAACTTAAGTCCGGAAAATGCAGCGATACTTAAAAGATTACAATTTCGCTTTGAATCTGTAATCGCAGCAAAAAACAATAAATATATTTTGCTAAATGCTCCCAACGATAAGGTAAATGAGATTTCAAATTTAATTCCCGGAATGAAAAGTCCGACTGTTTTACCACTTGCTGAAAAAGGTTGGTCTAGCATTCATTCTGTAGTACCTGAAGATGAATTTTGGCAAATAATTGATCAATTAAAGGAAAAGGGTGCTGAAGGAATACTCGTTGTTCCAATTGAGAAAATGATAACACAATGAGAAAGTATTTTAATCCGGAATTTGATAAATGGTCAAGTCTCACTGATAGGCCCGCTCTAAATAGAGAGCAACTAAATCAAAGTGTAAAAAATATTCTTTCTGAAGTAATGCTCAATGGAGACAAAGCATTGATAAACTTTAGTCAGAAGTTTGATTCGGTAAATTTGGAACAATTAGTATTCAATGTTTCAAATTCCAATCAAGATATAAGCCCTGATTTAAAAGAAGCAATTCAAATTGCCAAAGGAAATATTGAGGCCTTTCATAAGTCTCAGATTAGATCTTCTGAAAAAGTCACTACAAGTCCGGGCGTTAATTGCTGGAGAAAATATGTGCCTATTGAAAGAGTAGGGCTCTATATCCCCGGTGGAACTGCTCCATTATTTTCCAGTTTGTTAATGTTGGCAATTCCGGCTAAAATCGCAGCCTGTAAAGAGATCGTCATTTGCACTCCACCTAATAAATCGGGCGAAATTGATGCAGCCATCATTGAAACCTGTCGAATACTTGGAATTGAAAAAGTATATCTATGTGGCGGTGCGCAGGCGATTGCTGCAATGGCTTATGGAACCGAAACAATTCCAAAAGTTGATAAAATATTTGGACCGGGTAATCAATATGTAACTGCTGCCAAGAGTCTAATTCAGGAGGAAGGCATTGCGATTGATATGCCGGCAGGACCAAGTGAGGTTTTGGTTATTGCTGATGAAAAAGCTGATCCTGGATTTGTAGCAGCCGATTTATTGTCTCAAGCCGAACATGGTAAAGATTCCCAGGTCATTCTCTTGAGTAATTCTGAGGCTCTTATTGAAAAGACACTAACTGAAATTGAAATACAAATTTCATCCCTACCTCGAGAAAAAATTGCCAGATCCGCAATTCAAAATAGCAGGGCTATTGTTTTTGATACATTGGAAACTTGTTTAGACTTTTCAAATTTATATGCACCTGAACATTTAATAATCAATACCACAAATGCAGATGATCTGGCGGAAAAAGTTATCAATGCGGGTTCTGTATTTATTGGACAATACTCCTCTGAGAGTGCCGGTGATTATGCAAGCGGCACTAACCATACCTTGCCAACTAACGGATATGCCAAAAGTTACAGCAGCGTGTCGCTTGATAGCTTCATGAAAGCAATCACCTTTCAAAAAATCGAAAAGGAAGGGCTTGTTTCAATTGGTAAATCGGTAGAACTAATGGCAGAAGCTGAAGGTCTTCAAGCTCATAAAAACGCGATTTCGATCAGACTTAAATCTTTGGAAAATGATTGATCTAGAGAAGTTAGTTCGCAAAAATATTAAGGATTTAAAACCCTATTCGTCCGCCAGAGATGAGTATACCGGTAATGGAGGAATAATGCTTGACGCAAATGAAAATCCTTTTGGTGCACAAAACCGATATCCGGATCCTTACCAAAGAGAGCTTAAAACCACAATTGCTTTACAAAAAGAAGTATCGGTTGAGAATATTTTTCTTGGAAATGGTAGCGATGAAATTATTGACCTTTGCTTCAGGGTTTTTTGTGAACCAAAAAAAGACAAGGCCTTGCAATTCACACCCACTTATGGCATGTATAAAGTAAGCGCTGATATAAATGATGTGGAAATGGACTCATTGGAATTGAATGAAGAATTCAAAATTCCTTTGGATTTACTTAAAGTAAAACTTCAAGACCCCTCATTAAAACTAATATTCATTTGCTCTCCAAATAACCCTACCGGAAACTCAATTGATGAAAATGATATCCGGTTTATCTTAGAACAATTCAATGGAATCGTAATACTTGATGAAGCCTATATAGATTTTTCGAGCAAGTCTTCATTTCTTTTACAACTTGATAATTATTCCAATTTAATTGTATTGCAAACTTTTAGTAAAGCATGGGCACATGCGGGAATTCGCATAGGAATGGCATTTGCGAATAAGGAGATTGTCAGCTATTTCAATAAGGTCAAACCTCCTTATAATATCAGTTCACTAAATCAAAAAGCGGCAATTGAAGCATTGGCAAATGCTGATATTTTCAAGAAAAACATTGAAATAATAAAAGGAGAAAAGAAAAGAATGCTTCTTGAATTATCTAAGCTGAGTAATGTAAAAACGGTTTTTGACTCAGACGCCAACTTTCTCCTAATCCGCTTTTCCAATCATGAAGAGGTGTTTAAAAAGTTGCTCGAAAAGAAAATTGTTGTAAGAAACAGATCCTCAGAGGTAAGATCCACATTGAGAATTACAATCGGTTCGCCAATGGAAAATGATATCCTGCTTAAAGAACTAGGAAAATGAAAAAAGTATTATTTATAGATCGGGATGGCACATTAATTAAAGAGCCTGCAGACGAACAAATCGACAGCTTCGAAAAGCTGGAATTTCTTCCAAATGTCTTTAAGTATCTTGGAAAAATTACAAATGAAATGGATTATGAGCTTGTAATCATTACAAATCAGGATGGTTTGGGAACAAGTACTTTTCCTGAGGATACATTTTGGCCGGTTCAAAATAAAATAATCTCATTTTTCGAAAATGAAGGGATTCATTTTTCAGAAATATTAATTGACAAAACGCGTCCGGAAGATAATGCTGATACCCGCAAGCCGGGCACCGGACTTTTGCAAAAATACATCCACGGAAAATATGATCTGAAGAAATCCTATGTAATTGGCGATCGCGATTCTGACGTGGAATTAGCAAAAAACTTAGGAAGCGAGGCAATTAAAATTGTTGAGGGTAAAGCGGCAGAAGGTGAAGTGAATGGTTGGGAAGACATTTATCTATTGTTAAAAACGGAGAATAGAAAACATATAGAAGTACGCGAAACAGCTGAAACTTCCATTTCAGTAGAGCTCAATTTGGACGGAAAGGGTGATTTCAAAATTAATACCGGTCTACACTTTTTTGATCATATGCTTGACCAACTAGCCAAACACTCAGGAATTGAGCTTTTTATAAATGTAAAAGGCGATCTGCAGGTGGATGAGCACCATACCATTGAAGATACAGCCATCGTTTTGGGCAAGGCCTTCAAAACTGCCTTAGGGAGTAAAAAAGGTATTGAAAGATATGGTTTTACACTTCCAATGGATGAAAGCCTGGCACAGGTGGCAATTGATTTTGGTGGCAGACCATGGTTAGTTTGGGATGTAGAATTTAAAAGAGAAAAAATAGGTGATGTACCAAGCGAAATGTTCATGCATTTCTTTAAGTCCTTTTCAGATAATGCTCAATGCAATTTGAATATTAAATGCGAAGGTGAAAATGAACATCATATGATCGAATCAATTTTTAAAGCATTTGCTAAAAGCATAAAAATGGCAATTAAGCAAAATGAAGACGCCCGGATACCGAGCACAAAAGGTAGCCTATGATTGCCATTATAAAATATAATTCTGGCAATAGCACTTCGGTTAAAAATGCGTTGAGCCGTTTGGGTTATGAATGCATAATTACTTCGAATGCGGAAGAAATATTAAATGCAGACAAAGTAATATTTCCCGGTGTAGGAGAAGCTAAATCTGCAATGGAGTATTTGATTAGTGTCGGTCTGGATGAAGTAATAAAGAATATAAAAAATCCATTTCTCGGAATTTGTTTAGGTATGCAAATCATGTGCAGGCAAACTGAAGAGGGCGACACAAAATGCCTGGGCATATTTGATGCAAAGGTTCGAAAGTTTCCTCCAAAAGGGATTGTTCCTCATATGGGTTGGAATAATTGTATGGTTCTCAAGACTCCTCTTTTTGATAAAGTAACAGAAAACGAGGATTTCTATTTTGTGCATAGCTATTATGCAGAGCTGTCAGAATACACATCTGCTCAATGCGATTATCTTTTGCCATTTAGTGCCGCATTACAAAGAGACAATTTTTACGGAACACAATTTCATCCTGAAAAATCAGGAAAGCCGGGTTCACAACTTTTAAAATCCTTTTTAGAATTATGAATATCATTCCTGCCATTGATATAATCAACGGAAAATGTGTCCGTCTTGAAAAAGGAGAGTTTTCAAAAAAGAAAGAGTACGCATCTGAGCCTCTTGAAATGGCTAAAATATTTGAGACGAATGGTTTGAAGCACTTGCATCTGGTCGATTTAGATGGTGCAAAAAATGGCTATCCGGAGAATTTGAAAGTGTTAGAAAAGATTAGATCGAATTGTGATTTAATCATAGATTTTTCCGGTGGCCTTTCCGATTCGAATTCTATAAAAAATGCATTCGATTATGGGGCTGATAAGGTCACGATCGGAAGTATGGCAATCAAAAATCAAATTGGTTTTTTAAAGATTCTGGAAAAATATGGTTCTGAGAAAATCATTCTTGCTTCAGATGCCAAAGACAGAAAAATTGCAATCAGTGGTTGGTTGGAAAAAGTTGATCTTAATGTCATTGACTTTATTGTAGGGCTGAATCAAAAAGGTGTAAAAGAAGTCATGTGTACAAGTATCACTCATGATGGTGTATTTACCGGACCGGACATCGACTTATACCAAGAAATTTTAAGTGCTTCCAAAGTTAATCTGATAGCCAGTGGAGGAATAAGATCAAAAGAAGATTTGATAGAGTTAAAAGAAATTGGCTGTTCGGGAGCGATTGTTGGAAAAGCCATTTATGAAAATCGAATCGACCTAAAGGAGATTGCAGAATTATGATAAAGAAACGCATCATAGCATGTCTTGATATTAAAGATGGCAGAACTGTAAAGGGAACAAACTTTGTCGATTTAAAAGATGCCGGAGATCCTGTAGAATTAGCTGCAAAATATGCCGAGCAAGGTGTGGATGAGTTAGTATTTTTGGATATCTCAGCGAGTCAGGAGAAAAGAAATACACTTTTGGATCTGGTTTCAAAAATTGCTGAAACAATTGATATTCCATTTGCTGTTGGCGGCGGAATAAATTCTGTGAAAGATGCAAAAAATGTTCTTGAAGCCGGTGCCGATAAAATAAGTATTAATTCTGCTGCTTTATCTTCTCCCGTTCTTATAAGTCAACTCAGTGAGCAAATTGGTTCTCAATCTATAATTCTCGCCGTGGACATTAAAAAAATTGATGAAAAATATGTCGTCTTTTCTCATGGTGGCAGCCAAAAGACTAAGCGCGAATTAATAGAATGGATATGTGAAGCTGAAAAACTCGGTGCCGGCGAGATTCTTCTTACCAGCATGGATCATGATGGCACAAGAAACGGATTTGCTATCGATGTTGTAAAAATAGCAACAAGTAAGATTAGCATTCCTTTGATTGCCTCAGGTGGTGCCGGAAAGGAAGAACACTTTATAGAATTATTTGGAAATACAAATGCAAGCGCTGCCTTGGCTGCAGGAATATTTCATTTTGGCCAAATAAGATTGGCAGACTTAAAAACACATTTAAAAAATAATAACATAGCTATACGATGAATATAGATTTTAGTAAATCTGCGGACGGACTAGTACCGGTAATAATTCAGGATCAAAGAAACTTACAAGTTTTAATGCTCGGCTATATGAACTCTGAGGCTTTGGAAAAAACGCTTTCTGAAAAGCGAGTTACATTTTTCAGTAGAAGCAAAAATCGTCTTTGGACAAAAGGTGAAACATCAGGCAATTTTCTTGAATTGGTATCTATCAAGGAAGACTGTGATAGTGACGCGCTTTTAATTCAAGTAATTCCAAAAGGAGATGTTTGCCATCTAAACCGGTATTCTTGTTTTGGTGAAAAAGAATCGAAAGGTTTTATCCATGAACTGGATTATATAATTGAAAACAGAAAAAACTCTAAAGAAAAAAACTCTTATACAAAATCATTATTTGATTCAGGAATTAATAAAATTTCACAAAAAGTAGGAGAAGAGGCGGTAGAGTTAATTATTGAAGCCAAAGACAATAACGAAGAACTATTTAAAAACGAGGCGGCAGATTTGCTTTATCATATGCTGGTCTTATTGCGATATAAAAATTTAGACTTCCATGAAATAGAAAAGGTGCTAGTGGAAAGACATTCCAAAAGCACCTCTTAATTATTTCGGCTAAAAGAAATTTAGCTTATTTCAACCATTTCTATATCGAAAATTAATTTTTTACCTGCTAATGGATGATTAGCATCCAAAGTGATTGACTCAGCGTCAGCATCTGTAATGATCGCAGGTATTTGTTGGCCGTTTGATTGATTTATAGATAACTGTGTTCCAATTTCAGTTGGAATATCTTGTGGCACTTCTGTCTTAGGAACTTTCAAAACTCTTTCTTCTGACCTCTCACCATAAGCTTCTGTTGGCTCTAAAGAAACTGTAGTTTTTTCTCCTATGCCCATTCCCATTACGGCATTTTCAAACCCTTTGATCATTTGACCCTCTCCAATTTTAAAAGAAAGTGGTTCCCTATTTTCAGAAGAATCGAATACCGTTCCATCCTCTAATTTTCCTGTATAATGTACCGCGACTGAATTTCCTGTTTCTGCTTTTGACATAATAATTTGTATTTATTCAATCGCAAAGTTAAGGCAATTCAAAAGGGCATAAAAAAATAAATGAAAATAGAGCTCCTTCCTTAGCTCAGGTTAATACGTATTAAGCCTAAGCTTTAAGTTCTGCTATTTTCCATTCAAGCGCCTTGGAAATTAAAATTTTGTGATCTTCTAATACCGCATTAATCCTTAATCGGAGATTGTAATTATCCTCTCAACTGATTCAATATGCCTTTTTCAATATTTAGTAAACCGAAAAAATAATTTAAAAATCAATATATTTTAATAAAAAAGTATTTAAATTTCACTATATAAATTATGTTAAAATAGCTCCCCAAGCCGTGAAATTTCTTCGTTTTTCCATCAGTTTGATAATAATTCTCGCTCTTTCAATTTCTTGTAGAAAGAAAACTGAAGACTTTGAAAGTGACTCAAGTGAATTTAGAAATTATATAACTTCCTATACTAGCGGAGTAGTTTCCAAGTCATCTGAAATAAGAATTCGCTTAAGTCAAGCAAACAATCTCGCCGCGCCGGGAGATACCATCTATCAAAAATTATTTCAATTCACACCCTCAATTGATGGTGTTACATTTTGGGAAGATGAGTTTACGCTGGTCTTTAAACCGGATGAATATTTACCAAATGATCAGGAATTCAAAACAGAGTTTTTGCTCTCAGAGTTAATCCCCGACCTGCCCGAAAACAGGAAAGTATTTAAATTTATTTTTCACTGTATAAAACAAGATTTCGATGTTTCAATTGAGGGTTTAAGATATAAGAATCCAAAAGATCTTGAAAATATTCAGGTTCACGGTAAGTTATTCACTTCTGACCTCGCCTCACTACAGGAAATCAAAAAAATGCTCGAGGTGGACCAGAGTAATACCGAGCTGAAAGTCAATTGGACTGATCTTAATTTAAATAATAAATTCAGCTTTAATATTAGTGGAGTCAAAAGATATGAAGAGGCTTCTCAAATTAAATTAATCTTTAATGGCCAAAGTCTGGGTCTTGATAAAAAGCTCGAATTCGATTACGAAATTCCTTCTCTCAAGGATTTTAAAGTTATTTCCTCTACTCTAGTAAAGGATAATGAAACCTATATTTCGATAATTTTTTCAGATCCATTGCTGCAAGATCAGGATCTTACCGGTCTTGTAATGCTTAAAGGCATAACAACTGCACCCAGAGTAGTAATAAACTCAAATGAGCTTAAAGTGTACTTGGGTTCAACAACAGGAAGTCGGGCAGAGTTAATAATAGATAAATCAATTAAAAACAGTGCCGGTTACGAACTATTAAAGGGCTATAAAAACTCGTTTTTATTCGAGCAGCTCAAGCCAAATATTGAATTCATTAGCCCAAAGGAAAAGTCGATAATACCATCATCAAATGAACTAATAATTCCGTTCAAAGCCGTTTCCTTAAAAGCTGTTGACATTAGTATTATCAAAATATTTGCAAACAATACGCATCAATACTTTCAGGTCAATAATCTGGGAAACAATTCTCAACTTAAAAGGGTGGCCAGGCCTATCGCTGAAAAAACTGTGGCCCTTAATGACAAAAAACTTGTCGACCTAAACGAATGGAATACTTTTTCGATCGATTTGAATGAGCTGATTGAGCCGGAACCGGGGGCTATATATCAGGTGGAAATAGGTTATAGAAAATCCCAATCCATATATGAGTGTCCAGCAGATAATGAGGAAGGGGAAGAAGAGGAGATCAAAGAGGTAAACTGGGACTACAGCGGACAGTACTCTTATTATGACGACTATTATTATGATGATTATGATTGGCAAGAAAGAGACAATCCGTGTAGCAATTCATATTATGGAAGAAGAAGGATAATCAAAAAAATAATATTTTCTACAGACCTAGGTCTTATTGCAAAAAAAGCAGACAATGGAGCTGTGTCGGTATTTGTAAATAATATTACCACTGCAGAAGCGATTGGCGGAGCAAATGTTAAAATTTACAATTTCCAAAATCAGATTATTGGTGAGGGAAATACGAATTCAGAAGGTACCGCCACTCTTCAAGTGAATGGGCAAGCCTTTATGCTATCTGCAAAATCGGGAAATGATATAAGCTACCTTAGATTAGACGATGGCTCATCTTTATCATTAAGCAATTTCGAGGTAAGTGGTACTCAGGTACAAGAGGGTCTAAAAGGCTTCATTTACGGAGAAAGAGGTGTGTGGCGCCCCGCCGATACTATTCATTTGGCCTTCATACTTGAAAACACTTCAAATAGCCTTCCACAAAATCATCCTGTTATTGCCGAACTATACAATCCCTTAGGTCAGCGAATTACACGAACAATCAATTCTAAACCTGTAAATAATTTTTATCGATTTGACTTTGTGACTGAAAAAGATGCGCCAACCGGATTTTGGAAAGCAAAAATCAAAGTTGGGGGTGCGGAGTTTAGTAAAACAATTCGGGTTGAAACGGTTAAGCCAAACCGATTAAAAATTAATCTGGACTTTGACAAAGATGTTTTTTATCCTGAAGATAAAAATATTACAGGTCACCTTGATGTAAGATGGCTAAGTGGTGCAAAATCGGGAGGTTTAAAAACACAATATGAAGTGAAGTATGAAGCGATAAAAACGCAATTTGAAAATTATCCAAACTTCGTCTTTGAAGACCCATTTAGTGGTTTCTCTCATAGTCGTGAAAAATTATTCGACGGATCACTTAATTCAGAAGGAAAGCTGGATATCAATTTCAATCTGAAAAATATTGATAATGCGCCCGGTGCCTTAAAGGTGAATTTGTACGGAACAGTATTTGAACCAGGAGGAGACTTCAGCATTAAAACAAATAGTATCAAATACATCCCGTATGAAAGTTTAGTTGGCATTAAAACTCCCGATGGTGATAAAAAAGGCATGTTATTAACTGATAAGGAACACGAAATTCGAATTGCCTCAGTTGACGCCAAAGGAAATCCTACATCAAAAAAAGAACTTGAGGTTAAGCTGTACAAATTAAACTGGCGCTGGTGGTGGGATAAGTCTGAAGAAAACACTAGTAATTATTTGGAGTCCAGTTATGAGGAGCCTTTGCAAGTTGCCAATGTCCAAGCTATTGATGGTATCGCTACGTGGAAACTAAAAGTAGATCATCCAAATTGGGGTAGATTTTTAATTCGGGTGCGAGATAAGGAGTCCGGTCATACTACCGGAAAAATAATTTATATGGATTGGCCTAACTATGCCGGTGAGCCAAGACCCGGAGCTTTAGACGGCGCCAGTATGCTGGAGTTTGACATTGCAAAAAACACCTATAATGTTGGTGAACAGGTAAAAATTACTATTCCAAGCACAGAAGGAAATCGAATTCTTGTAAGCCTTGAAAGCGGATCGGAAATAGTAAATACATTTTGGGTTGACTCGAAAAAAGATAATACCACAATTGAGTTTGAAGCAAAAGCAGAGATGTCGCCAAATGTTTATGCTCATATCACAATGATTCAGCCACATGCTAATACTTTAAATGACTTGCCTATTCGCTTATATGGAATAAAGTCACTTGAAATTATAAATCCTGAAACCAAGCTGAATCCAATTATCTCTATGCCCGAAGTAATCAAGCCGGAAGAGCATTTTCAAATTGAGGTTTCAGAAAAGGATGGAAGAGAAATGGCTTATACAATTGCCGTTGTGGACGAAGGGCTCCTGGATATAACCAATTTTAAAACACCAAACCCATGGTCTGTTTTCTATGGCAAGGAAGCTCTGGGAATAAAAACCTGGGATCTTTATGATCAGATTATTGGCGCCTTTTCCGAAGATATGTATTCATTGCTTGCCATTGGAGGTGATGGAGAAATTGAAACACCGGAAAAGCAAGAAAGCAATCGTTTCAAGCCTGTGGTTAAATATATTGGACCATTTAAGCTAAAAGCCGGTGAAAAATCAATACATCGGTTGAAAATGCCTCAATATGTGGGCAGCGTAAAGACCATGCTAATCGCAGCTCAAAATGGAGCCTACGGAAGTGCACATAAAGTTTCTAAAGTAAAGCAAGCCCTAATGATCCTTCCTACTTTACCGAGGGTGCTAGGCCCCGGTGAAACTGTGAAGCTTCCCGTAAATGTCTTTTGGGATAAAAAAGCATCAAATGTAGATATAAGTGTAAATGTAACCGGGGCATTAAAGGTCTTCGGGGCAAAAACCAAGTCCATTTATTTAGAATCAGGTGAGGACGGTTTAGTTTATTTTGATTTAAAATCAGAGAGTAAACTAGGCAAGGCCAAGGTGGAACTGGTAGCGGTTAGTGGCAAGGAAAGGGCCGTTTATGATATTGATATTGAGGTTATTCCAAGAAATACTGAGATTGTAAATATTCAGGAAAAAATACTTCAGCCTTCCGAATCTTATAGTACAAATTATAACCCTATAGGTTTATTCGGTAAAAATAATGCTTCAATAGAAGTAAGCGTCTTGCCTCCTCTCAATATTGAAAAACGTCTCGGTTTTTTAATTCGATATCCACATGGCTGTGTAGAGCAAACCACATCCGCTGTATTTGCTCAGTTATTTATTGATGAGCTTGCGAATATTGATTTGGATAAAAAATCTGAGATTAAACAAAATATTATTGCGGCAATCAATAAACTCAAAGGGTTTCAAACCTCTTCCGGAGGTTTTAGCTATTGGCCTGGAGGTAGTTATGTAAGTCCATGGGGCACAAATTATGCGGGTCATTTTTTAATTGAAGCTCAGAAAAAAGGTTATCTCATTCCAAATAATATGCTAGAGAATTGGCTGAAATATCAAAAAAAGGCTGCGAATTCCTGGGTCAATTTGAATTCTTATGAAAACGAGGATTTTACTCAGGCTTATAGACTTTATACTCTTGCTTTAGCAGGTCAGGCTGAATATGGTGCTATGAACAGAATGAGGTCCTTATCCAATTTGAAAGCATCCTCTAAATGGCGATTGGCTCTCGCTTATTCTATTGTTGGTTATAATGATAGGGCTGATGAAATTATAAAAACTATCAATTCGGGTTCAATTAATGAAAAAAATAGCTACAGATATACTTATGGATCAGATATCCGAGACAAAGCGATGATGCTGGAAACACTTGTGAACCTGAAAGAAAACGAAAAAGCATTTATACAGGCCAAAGAAATAGCCGAAAAAATGGCAGATGGGAATAGATGGATGAGTACGCAAACAACTGCTTACTGTTTTATTGCTTTGGCTAAATATATAGAGCAAAACCCTGTAGAAAATGAAAGCGGAATCAGGTTAAATATTGCCGGGAAAACAAAAAGTCTTGAAATAGAAAATTACGTTCAAATTCAAGCTCTTGAAGATCCGGAAAGGAGCGCAAAAATTGACTTTAAAAATAATGGCAACAGTCCTGTCTTTGTTCGTTTAATTAGCTCAGGAATTCCTCTAGAAGGAAATGAAAAGGCTCAGCAGAATAATATTTCAATTTCGGTAAAATACCTCGATTCCAAGGGTGAGGAACTCAGCGTTGATAAATTAACACAGGGCACTAGCTTTAAAGCCAAAGTTGAAGTAAGGAATACCAGTCAATCGAAAAAATATTCCGACTTGGCTCTGTCTCAAATATTTTCTTCGGGTTGGGAGATTGTAAATACACGTCTCGACAACTCTGTAAATTATGATATATCAGAAGCCGATTATACCGACATTCGAGACGATAGGGTAATGCATTATTTTGATTTAAGTCCAGGAGAATCTGTAAGGTTTGAGGTCTTGCTTCAGGCGGCTTATATTGGTAAATATTACCTGCCACTTTGCAAAGTAGAAGCCATGTACGACGATCAAATTAGAGCTAATACTGTAGGGAAATGGGTTGAGGTATTAAATGATTGATTGGTTCTGCCAAATAAATGACCTTAAAAAGAACTTCTTTAGTAATATTAGGCTTAAGCATTGTCCTTATATGCTATGGCCTGATTCCAATTCCAAAGCCTCTTTTTAAGCAAGACTATTCAACAGTGCTTTTTGATGAAAAGGGCGCTTTGTTAAGTGCTTCCATAGCTGAAGATGAGCAATGGCGATTTCCAAAATCAGATTCCATTCCCGAGAAATACAAAAAAGCTCTTATCCTATTTGAGGATGAATACTTTCAATATCACTTGGGAATAAATCCTTTTTCCATAATAAAGTCCGCTTATACAAACTTTAAACAGAAGAGGATAATTAGGGGGGGAAGTACTTTGAGTATGCAGACGATAAGGATGGCATTTGGGAATCAAAAAAGAACCTATAAACAAAAATTTCTGGAAATCCTTTCTTCCCTAAAACTTGAGCTGCATTATTCAAAAAATGAAATTCTTAATCTTTATGCCTCTCATGCACCCTTTGGAGGAAATATTGTAGGACTAAATGCTGCGAGCTGGTTTTATTTTCAAAGGTCTCCCCAAGAACTTTCCTGGTCGGAAGCCGCCTCTTTGGCCGTCCTTCCGAATAACCCATCATATGCATACCCCGGTGGTAATCGCGAAGTTTTCAAGACCAATCGCGATCGTTTATTGGATAAGTTATTAGATCGAAAAATTATTGATTCGGTGGAGTGCATTCTCTCCAAACAAGAACCCTTACCTCACCCGGCTCAAAATTTACCGAATTTAGCATATCATTTATTGCATACTGCAAAAGCACAGGGATTTGAAGGGCAAAACATTCAATCGAGCATAAGACTGGAGCTGCAGGAAAAAGTAAATGATCGGCTTGAACAATACGCTCAAAGTTTAAAACACAACCAAATCCATAATGCTGCTGCTATTATAGTGGATATCCCAAGTGGCAAGGTCTTGGCATATAAAGGAAATGTGTCAACAGGAAATGAACATAGTCCTTTCGTTGATATAATTCAGGCCAAAAGAAGTCCGGGAAGTTTATTAAAACCATTTTTGTATGCGGCCTGTATTGATGAAGGTATAATTTACCCAAGACAGCTCCTACCCGATATTCCAATGTATTATCGGGGTTTTGCACCTAAGAATTTTGACAAAAAATTTCGCGGTGCCGTTCCGGCAGATCAAGCGCTTGCAGGAAGTTTAAATGTCCCCTTTGTCCATCTTTTGAGAGATTACGGTTATGAAAAGTTTCATTGGAAGATGAAGCAAATGGGTATGAAGTCTTTGGACCGAACTGCTAATCATTATGGGCTGTCCCTAATTTTAGGCGGAGCTGAAACCAGCTTATGGGAAATCACATCTCTTTTCGCCGGCCTTGTTAGAACCTATGATAATTTTCCTGAGCGTCCTATTAACAAAGGCTATTCAAATAGCGATTTCACTATGCATTCTTTTTTGGCCCAACAAAAAAAAGCAGAACAAGAGCTTAACGATAAAGGTCTACTTTCTTATGAAGCAATTTCTTATACACTAAAATCCCTGCAATCCTTAAAAAGGCCTGAAGAAGAGTATGGTTGGGAGCAGTTTGAGGGAGATAAACAAATCGCCTGGAAAACAGGAACAAGCTTTGGTTTTAAAGATGCTTGGGCCATAGGCTTCAGCAATAATCATCTTGTTGGTGTATGGGTTGGAAATGCTGATGGCGAAGGGCGACCCGGACTTGTGGGGGTCAAAGCAGCAGCACCTATAATGTTTAATCTTTTTGATTTACTTCCCGGCAATTCCAATTTTGACATTTCTTATGGAACAGAAATTGAAACTTGCGAGCAAAGCGGAATGAAAGCCGGTCTGAATTGTGAAGAAACAGTGCCCCTATTAATTTCCGATAAGTTAAAAGATTCACCTTTATGTGCTTTTCATAAAATTATTTTTCTTGATGAAAAAGAGCAGTATCGTGTGACTGCTGATTGTTATCCTTTGGATAAAATGGCTAGAAAAAATTGGTTTGTTTTACCCCCTGTTCAGGCTCGGTTTTATAAAACTTACAATCCAAATTATGTGCTTCTGCCTGAGTTTAAAGCCGGCTGTTCAGCCTCTAATGCCTTTAGACCAATGGCCATGATTTACCCCATGAACAATTCAAAGATATTTATACCCCTTGAACAAGATGGTAAAAAAGGAAAGGCAATATTTGAACTCTCTCACTTAAATCCAAATACTAGTGTGTACTGGCATCTTGATGGCAGCTATCTTGGCCAAACCATGAATGGCCATAAAATGGCAATTAATGCATCCAAAGGAAAACATCGATTACATTTAATTGATGAAATGGGCAACGAGGTTAGTTTAAACTTTGAAGTTTTGAACTAAATGGTTTGAATTGAAATCAGACTAAATGCTTAACTAATTTCCTTGAAATATTGCATATACTTCAACGTCAACAACCTCGGCAATTTTGCCTTCAACTGCCTTGGGGATTTTAATCTTATAGTCTTCAAGTGTAATTTGAAATTTGGATCGGACCCCCACAATTCCATGACGGATTACAAGGTTTACCGGGATTTCCCTTTCAATAGCAATACCATGAATGTATAATTTCCCTTTTGTCATAAGGTCGGTAGTACCTTCATTCATCAAATCATAATCATCAACTATTTTACCAACATAAGTGGCCTTTGGGAAACTTTCTGACTCCAAATAATTTTCGTTGAAGTGTTCTCTTTGCAATGGGCTGTTAAAGCCTAGAAAGGAAATCATTGGAATTGAGATTGCAAATTCATTCGTTTTTCGATCTAGTATTCCCGATACCTCTTCCGTATGAGCTCTTATTACTTCAAGTTCGGCATTGGAATGAAAATCAACTCTTCCTTTTGTTATTCTAATTTTACTTGGATCAGCTTGCTGTGCCAGCATTGTAGATTGAACACAAAAAAGCAATAGAAATAATATAGTCAGACTTTTAACTTGCATAGAGTCAGAATGTAAATGGATAAATCAAAGCACCATTTATTGTTGTCTTATTCTTTAAACGAGCTCAGTCTTATTACGTTGTTTGAATGTAAAGATATTTTCGATTTGCTATTATTAACGAAACAATTTTTGTAAATCGAAACTTTGGTCTGAAACCCTTCATGTCATAAATATGAATTGCTGTTTTGTTGGCCTTAGAAAAAAATTACTTTTGACAAACAGCAAGGTGCCAAGATGCGTTAATCTTTTCAGATGTTATATTCATGAAAATAGGATTTTACGGAGCCACAAGACAAGTCACAGGAAGCATGTTTCTTTTGGAGTTTGAAAATGACTTCAGAATACTTGTGGATTGTGGACTTGACTTTGAAAAAAACAGGGAGAAAAACCTGCATAAAAGGCTTTTTGAATTTGAGGCCTCTATGATAAATGCAGTTGTGCTTACTCATGCTCATCTCGATCATAGTGGAAATTTACCAAACCTCTTGAAGGAAGGCTTTGAAGGGAAAATCTATAGTACACACGCTACTTTCGACCTTTGCGATATTCTATTAAAAGACAGCGCTTCTCTTAATAGAAAAGCTTACGATAGGTTTAAAAAAAACCAATTCAAGCCCAAGAAAAAAATCATGCCCCTAGATCCCTATGCACTTTATTTTAAAAATGATGTAGAGCGTACATTGGATCATTTCTACACTATTGACCCTGACAGAAAAATTAAAATCAACGATTCAGTCCATCTGACATTTCACACTGCCGGACATTTGCTGGGAGCCGCTCATGTCGAAATAGAATATGAAGAAAAGGGTCAAAAGAAAAGGCTTGGCTTTTCAGGAGATATTGGAAGGAAAAATTACCCTTTGCTTCAAGATCCTGTAAGTCTCCCGAATTCACTCGACTACCTTGTTTGTGAATCAACTTATGGAAATCGCCAGCACAGCGATAAGGAGAGTCCGGAAGCAATATTGAAGAAAGTAATACATGAAACATGTGTAGAAAAATCAGGAAGACTCGTAATTCCTGCCTTTAGTATTGGCAGAACACAAGCCTTACTTTACATTTTACACAAATTATCAGAAAATGGTGAACTGCCTGAAATTAAGGTTTTTACTGACAGTCCACTAGCAATGAAAAGCACAAAAATATATGAACACTACTCCGGCTTGCTCAATGAGGAAGCAAAAGCTTTTAAGAAAGAGAATGAATTTCTTTTTGACTTTGAAAACCTCATTTACCTTTCAAGTACTGAAGAAAGCAGGGCATTAAATAACCATACCGAACCATGTATAATCATTTCTTCATCCGGAATGATTGAAGGAGGAAGGGTAACCCAACACGTATTGGCGAATATCACAAACCCCTATTGCACAATTATGATTATTGGCTATTGTACTCCCGGCACTCTTGGTTACGATTTAATAAATGGAAGAAAAACAGTTTATAATAATGGTCGTTCATATCCTGTGGATGCGAATATTTTTATTACAGATGTTTTTAGTGGCCATGGAGATTTAAATGATCTTAAATCTTTTGTGAAAAATCAATCTAAAGACTCACTAAAAGAAATCTTTTTGGTGCACGGTGAACAAAAAACAATGGAAGATTTTAAAACCTCTTTAGCTGAAGAAGGCTATGCGAATGTGGTAATTCCTCAAAAATTTGAAGAGTTTGAATTATAAAATTGCATGAAACAGATTCCTATGTTTCCCCTCTCCATTGTCCCATTTCCGGGAGAAAAGGTGAATCTTCACATTTTTGAAGACCGCTATAAGCAAATGATTCACGATTGCAATACTGAAAAAATGAATTTCGGCATTGTTCCCTATATCAAGGATATGCTTATGGATTATGGAGTCGAAATGCAGTTAAGTGAAATTCAAAAAGTTTATCCAAATGGCGAAATGGACATTCGATTGCTGGGCTTAAGGGTATTTCGCATTTCAGAATTCTACAAAGAGGCCAAAGGCAAATTGTATCCGGGAGCCATTATAGATTTCGCCGAAAACATAGAAGATGAGGATTATGGAAAAAGAATTCTTCTTTGGGACCTTTTACAGGAATTATTTAACGTTCTAAATGTGAGCAGGAAATTCGAAAAGAAGCCAACAGATATTTCAACTTTTGAAATTGGTCATCATGTGGCACTACCACTGGAAGAAGAGTATAAAATGCTGCTCTTAGAAAAAGAAAGTGAGAGGCAAGACTTTTTGATTCTTCATCTAAACAAGATTATTCCAACGCTCCAAAATCTGGAAGATTCGAAAGCCAAAATTAAGATGAATGGTCATTTTAGAAATTTGAAACCGCCCAAGCTATAAAAAAATCCCGCTAACCCTGTATTTACTACAGGGTGCGGGATTGGGATAGTTCGTAACCAAATGGTAATTGAAAGGCTTATGATCAAAAATACCATTTTAAGATATTTCCTCATAACCTCCTATATAAAATCTAGATCATTCCCAGGCAAACTTTTAGTCTTATTATTCTTTTAATAGAGCTTTCTAATTGATTCCTAAATGCGCTTTTTTCGCTAAGTGCTTTCTGTAATTCTGTGTTCAGCTTCCTTTCATCATTGGGCATCAAAATCATATCGCAGCCAGCTTGAGCGGCCAATAAGGGTGCGTTTCCAAATTCCTTCAAAGCTCCCATATTCATTGCATCTGTTATTATGATGCCTTCAAAACCCATTTCATTTCTCAAAAGATCTGTAACAATGCTTCTTGAACAACTGGCCGGAAATCCTTCCGTATTATAGTTCTTATTATTTTTCACAGCCAAGTGTGCAACCATAATACTTATTGCTCCTGCGTCAATAAATGGAGAATAGTTTTGGACTTCGGTCATTTCGCCATCTATAAACACAAGCTTTTCATGTGTGTCTCCTTTTACATTTCCATGCCCGGGAAAGTGCTTAATGGTTGCCGCAACATCCATTTCCTGACTCTTTTCCATGAAGGCCATTGCCAGATTAATTACTTTCAGTGGCTCTGTACCATAGCTTCTGTTTCCAATGGCTTCATTCGACTGACTAATATCAATTACAGGAGCATAGTTATGATTGATCCCAATGTTTAATAATTCATTACTAATACTCGTGGCCACTGCTCTGCTTTCTTCAATGCTTTGAATACTTGATGTTTTAGGCACTTCCTTAGTTCCTTTTATTTTATTATTCATTAGGCTAGGCTCAGCATCTGCACTGAAAATCTGAGGTATACTTCCATTCTTAACTGACAAATCGTTGAGCTGTCTGACCAAGTCTGAAAAGCCCTCTTTTGTCCCATTCAATAATAATACGCCGCCCACAATATTTTCACCTACCAGCTTGGTGACGTCTTCATGAGGCTTGCCATATTTGCCTGCTGCAGTTACAATCATTTGGGCTACTTTTTCCTGATTGCTGAGCCCGGAATATATTTCGTTTACTTTTTTATCCAGCTCCGGAGAATTTTCATAAAAACTTTTCAAGTCAAAGGATTTACTCTTTTCCTTGCTTTGACAAGCAGTAGAATAGCTTATAAGCAGACATAAAAAAAGTGGAATGATGTTGTTTAGAATTTTTTTCATAATTACTTCTAGATTCTGAAAGCTAAAAAAAAATACCTAGATATGTATTATACGATATATCAACCGCTCATGTAAAAGCGTTGGGATTAAAGGTCTCAAAAGACTCAATTTAACATCAAATAAGGTCAAATGTTAAAAAATATTCTTAAAACAGCCCTGAGAAATACACTTAGGGACAAAGGCTATAGCCTGTTAAATTTACTTGGTCTTAGTGTTAGTATTATAGCGAGCCTTTTATTGGTTTTGTACATAAACCACGAGCTCAGTTACGAAGACTTTCATGTAAAAAAAGACCGCATATATAGAATCGTTTCTCACTTCCAGGAAAGAGATGATGAGTTTTCATGGGCATCGACCCAGCCCACTTTGGGAAAGCAAATAAAAGCAGATTACCCTGAAATTGAAGAGTTTGTTAGGCTCAACGGCCTAGGCAATAACACAAAATTGACCATTGGAGATGAGGTTTACAACGAGGATGATCTTGTGCTAGCCGACAGCACCTATTTTGACATTTTTACCCATACATTTCTAGAAGGTGATCCTTCCACATGTCTTGATGAACCTAACTCAATAGTGTTAACAAAAAGTTTAGCAGAAAAGTATTTTGGTGACGATCCTGCGGTAGGTCAAACAATTAAAGACTCTGATGATGAATCATTGAAGGTAACTGCTGTAATAGAAGATCTTCCCAGAAATACGCATATTGAGTTGACCGGATTGGTTTCCTTGAATTCCATTGAAAATTTGGGTGGAGGCTGGGGCTCCTTTTATTTGACAACCTTTGTCCTTTTAAAAGAAAATGTAGATGCTGAGGCATTTAAACTAAAGTTACCTGAGGTAATCACAAATTATGTTGATCCAATATTTGAACAATATGGTGTTAAGATTGAATACGAAATGCAAGAGCTCGCAGGCATTCATTTGTTCTCAGACACCGACGGCGAACAAGGTGGTGGAAACATTGCCTACATCTATATTTTTTCCATCGTTGTTGTATTCATGCTGGCAATTGCAGCCATAAATTATATGAATCTTGCTACAGCTCGTTCAGAAAGAAGAGCGCGTGAAGTGGGAATTAGAAAAGTACTGGGGTCATACAAGTGGATGTTGGTATTACAATTCATATCTGAGTCCATGATTCTAACAATCACTTCTCTGATTATAAGTCTGGTATCAATAGAATATCTGTTTTTGGAGCCCTTTAATTCAATGACTTCGCGTGAGTTTTTCTTCTCGGATATTTTTCAAACAGAAATTATCATGAGCATTATAGCAATAGTTGTCTTACTTGGAGTATTAGGTGGGAGCTATCCGGCATTTTATCTTTCCAGCTTTAAACCGGTCAAAGTCTTAAAGGGCCGCTTTGTTAGTAAAAAGGGTTCTGTGCCTCTGCGAAAAGTTCTGGTGATAACCCAATTTGCTATATCAATCGCCATGATAATAAGCACAATTATTGTTTTCGATCAATTGTCATTTTTACGAAATAAGGATTTGGGCTTTGCAAAAGACCAGATAATGGTTGTTCCTCTTGCCGATAGGTCGATGTCGGAAAAATACGATGTATTTATGAATGAATTATCGCAAAATTCAGATATAATTTCTGTTTCAAGCTCCATGTCCTCTCCCGGTAGAGGCTATCCCAAAAACCTTATGCCTATTGAGTCAAAAGATGGCTTTGTTGAAAAGGGTGTTAATTTTTATCGCGTTGACGAAAACTATATTCCCACTTTAGAAATACAATTGCTTGAAGGTCGAAATTTCTCAAAAGACATGGCTTCAGATTCCAATGCTGTAATCGTTAATCAACTATTTGTACAGCGTATGGATTGGGATGACCCAATTGGAAAAAGAATACGCATAAGTGATGAAGAAGATGAGGTGGCAGAGTATTTATACGTTGTAGGAGTGATGGAGGATTTTCATCAACTTAGTTTATATCAGGAGTTGGAACCCCTTGCTTTTTTCTACGGTGAAAATTTACCTTTTGTCCACATAAAATTTCAACCTCAAAAAATAAATGAAGTACAGGCTCAAGTATCGACGGTTTGGGAAAAGATATACCCAAGTCAACCATTTGATTCTTACTTTCTTGATCAGCGCTTCTTCGAATCCTATGAAGAAGATGCCAAAAGATCTAAGGTCTTTACCCTGTTCTCTGCAATAACAATATTTATTGCCTGTATTGGCCTATTGGGCTTGGCATCATATTCTGCTGAGCAAAGAACCAAAGAAATAGGCATTAGAAAGGTTCTTGGTGCCGGCGAGAAAAACATTATTTTCTTACTCACCAAAGATTTCTTCATTCTGGTTTTTATTTCAATGGGAATTGCTTTTGTAGCCTCCTACTTCATGATGAAAAACTGGCTCGATGATTCTTTTGTGTATCATGTCAAGATACAACCGCTTTCTTTTCTATATGCCGGAATGATTGCGCTCTTTTTTGTTTTACTGACAGTAGGCTTTCAAGCATTAAGAGCTGCAAATAATAATCCTGTTGATGCTCTTCGGACTGAATAGTTACGGCTCTTTGATTAGATTTGTATTTCATAAACTCTCTTTTCTAAATCTTGGAAAAATCAAAACGCCGATTAGCTGCTATAATGTTTACCGATATGGTCGGTTATACGGCATTAGTACAGGAGGATGAAGGTCAGGCAAAAGTAAAAAGAGAAAGACATAGAGAAATTCAGAAAAGCGCTACAGACAAACACAACGGAAAAATTCTGCAATATTTCGGAGATGGTACGCTAATAGTTTTTGATAGCGCAGTTGATGCAGTTCTCTGTGCAGTAGAAATTCAGTCTGAATTGAGAGAAGAGCCTGTAATCCCTTTGCGAATAGGAATCCATACCGGAGATGTCCTTATTGAAGATGACGGTATTTTTGGAGATGGCGTTAATTTGGCAAGTCGAATAGAGTCATTTTGCACGCCGGGAAGTGTGTTTGTGTCAAACAAAGTGCATGATGAAATAAGAAATCATAACCAGATTCAAACTCGATATTTGGGCCCTTTTGAGTTTAAAAATGTTAAAAAACCAATCGACATTTATGCCATAATAGATGATAAAATTTTGGTGCCGGATGTAAAAGACTTTGCATCCATTCGCTCTGATAAAGTAAAAAGCATTGCTGTTCTTCCTTTTGTAAATATGTCTCAGGAAAAGGATAACGAATATTTCAGCGATGGAATTTCCGAAGAAATTCTAAATGCTTTAACGCGGATTAAAGGTTTAAGAATAACGTCAAGAACATCATCATTCGCTTTTAAAAATACCAAAGACGACATAAAAAGTATCGGAAAAGCTCTGAATGTAAATACAATTTTAGAGGGAAGTGTAAGACGTTCAGGCAATAAGGTTAGAATTACAGCTCAGTTAATAAACACGGAAGATGATTATCATTATTGGTCTGAAACTTATAACCGGGAGCTGAGTGATATTTTTGCAATTCAAGATGAAATAGCCGAAAAGATTGCCTCGAAACTTCAAGCGGAAATCGATGAGGAAAAAGGCAGCTCCGAACATCCAACACAAGTTAAAAATATGGATGCTTATAAAGCTTACCTACAAGGTATGCATCATTTTTATAAGTACAACCCCGAAGATGCCCGAAAAGCAATTGAAAATTTCAAACAATGCATTTCTATTGACCCAAATTATGGTCCGGCATATGCAGGACAAGCCAGTAGTCTGACCTACTTGGGCGCGACAGGGCAAATGAAACCAATGGAAGTATTTCCAGATGCAGAAAAGCTTGCAAATAAAGCTATTGAACTAAGCCCGGAAAATTCTTTGAGTTATGTGGCCATTGGTGTTATTAACCTTTTTTATAAATGGAATTTGCCTAAGGCCAAAATTTATTTTGAAAAAGCAATTGAAGTAAATCCTAGTTTGGCTGAGCCATATACCTATTTGGGTTGGTATTATCTTTTGATTGAAAACTTCACTAAGCATTTGGAGTATCAACAAAAAGCACATGACTTGAACCCCTTGTCTATTGAGATAATGATGAATTTGGCACAAGCCTATTTCGTTTCAAAAGATTATAAAAATGCTCGCGCTCAGTACAGGCGAATATTGGAGCTCGAACCATCTACAAGGAGTGCATATGAGGGGCTTGCATGGATTGAGCTTGCCAATGATAATTACGACAAGGCCATTGAGTTCTTTAAAAAATATCGCTCATTCCTTACTGATCCTTTAAAAGGCTGGACCGGTCTTGGCTTTGCTTATGGAAAGGGTGGATATAAAGAAGAAGCAATACAAGCTTTAGAGAAATTAACAGAGAGAGCAAAAAAAGATGATTCTATAAGTCTTGATGTTGATTTTGCAATAATAAATGCTGGTTTAGACCGGATGGACGAAGCATTCCGGCACCTTAAAAATGCTTTAAAAAGCAGACTCGGTGGAATTCTCTTTTTACAAATAAACCCTATCTGGGAGTTTGTTAGAAAGGATAAGCGATTTCATGATATAATCAAGGAATTCCATGAAAGTGTAATTGAATAAGCTCTTTTGAAGAGTTAATTCTCCTATCCTTCTCTCAACAATTTCAATTTTGTTTTTCTCTGAGTGTCAGCCATAGATATTATGATAAAATGCGGTGAGATAAATTTTATCACTTATTAATACTGCTTGCCTTTAAGTAAGTGGTATTCTTGGCTATTGCTTTAAAAATATCAGACCTTTTTTACTCTGACGGCATTCAAACCTTTCATTCCTTGTTCCAGCTCAAAAGTAACTTTATCGTTTTCAGCTATTTCTTCAGTTAAACTGCTGATGTGAACAAAGAATTTTTCATTGGTCTCGTTTTCTTTAATGAAACCAAAGCCCTTTTCATCATTGAAAAATTCAACTTTACCGGAACGCACAGCTTCCGTTTCTTCTTCAACTCTTTTAGGAACACCAATTTCTATGTCTTCTGCTTTTATTACTTCCTTTTTTCTTGTAGGATCAGGAGCGGTATCGGTTGGGTTTCCGAATTCATCAACATAGGCAATCATGTCTTCGAAGCCTGCCTTTGGGTTGGCTTTTCGCTCTTCTTTTTTTGCTAGCTTGTCCTGTCGTTTCTTTAAACGTTTCTTTTCTTTTTCTTTCTTATTAAATGTTTCTTGTGATCTTCCCATTAATGTTTTTTGGTTAAATAAATTGCTTAAAGTGCATTGAAATTACAAGGCAGGCAGTAAACAGAGTTTTCAAAGTTAATAGTATGTATGGACTTTAGCATTAATCCACTGATATTATTTGTTTTTATTGCTATTCTGTGATAGAATTCTAGGTCTGTTTAGAGTCTGCTTAGGACTAATTTTTTGGTTTTTTTTAATTAGCATCAATAACATCGCCTCCCAAGCTTGACTTTTCTTTAATATGCGCGGGTTTTCCTTTGTAGTATAGTTTGCCTCCTGTTACGGCTTGA
The DNA here is from genome assembly GCA_964351965.1 of uncultured Hyphobacterium sp. Classification (GTDB taxonomy): domain Bacteria; phylum Bacteroidota; class Bacteroidia; order Cytophagales; family CCMP332; genus CCMP332. Next base: position 492,151 of record CAYGPM010000001.1, read on the forward strand.
ACCTCCAGGTTGTTTTCTGTACTCATAAACACTTCCCCCTGAGTGGTGACTTTTGCTTTGAAGTTTTCTGATTTTAGGTCATAGGCTTTCAGAGAAGCATTAGTGCCTGAAGATACATCCACCACTTTTGAGCTTCCTTTTAAACTTAGGCTGGCATTCGTGCTAAGACTAATTTCTATGTAATTATAGTCTAATTCAAAATCGCCTTTCGCTGAGGTGGAAGCATTAATTAGAAGAGCATCACCCTTGAGCACTTTTCCTGAAGACACATTACTATTGTCTTTTATATTTAGCTCTTTGAGGTTTTTAATGTATATCTCCGCGTAGACCTGCCCTTTTTCATAAATCCCGGGTTCAAGCTTTATTGAAAGCTCATAGGCTGATAATTCGGTCATTACCCTTGTTTCCGGCATATCACTTACATTCAAAACCACTTTATGAACGTCTGAGATAAATATTTTGGCGGTGATCCCATCGCTGATTTCAATTTTTTCGAATGTGTCAAATTTTCTTTCACTTTCGTATTGAGCATAAGCAAAAGCGAATAATAATAATCCTAGAGTTGTTGCCGTTAACTTTTTCATATTTGAATTTACGAATTATGCGGTTTTTAGTTTTAAAATTGATTAAAAGGTATTTTGTAATATTGCATATATAATAAAACGCCATGAGAAACTTAATATTAGTTTTTGCAGTCATCCTATTCAACATTTCATGCCAACAAGAATCCGCTGAGGAGAAGCCCAGGTTTACTATAACTGCAAGTATATCAAATTCAGATTCAGCCATGGCCTACCTGATGGCTCGTGGTGATACCTGGGAGGTTTTAGATTCTGTAAATATTCAAAATGGAAGTTTCACTTTTGAGGGTGTTTTATCAGAGCCGGAAATGCATTATGTGAGAATCGGGGAAAGCAGAAGAAATATGATTCCGCTTTTCCTAGAAAATTCTGATTTCTCAATCGAGGGTAATTTTGACAGTTTGGATGACATCTACATACAGGGAGGAGGAATGCACTCTATTTATAGTGAATATCAAAACAGTTTAAAATCCTATGATGCCAGAATGAAACAGCTTTATGAAGATTATATGCTAGCAGATTCTACTGGTGATATGGCCAAAATGGCCAAAATAGATACAATCTGGGAAAAGCTTGATGATGAAAAAATGGCTCATATCAAGAATTACGCATTTGAAAATAACACCAATGCTTTTGGGCCTTACCTAGCCGTTTCTTCTGAATTAAACTATTCGATGAGCCTACCGGAATTTGAAGAGCTATATCTGGCCTTCGATACGGTTCTTGTGGGAACAAAGTACTATTTGAAACTACAAGAGCGGATTACAACATTGCGAAGTGTTGAAATCGGTGCACAGATGCCGGCATTTTCACAAAGTGATACTAGCGGCAATGAGATAAGCTCAGATCAGTTCAGGGGCAAATATTTATTGGTCGATTTTTGGGCAAGCTGGTGTGGCCCTTGTAGAAGAGAAAACCCGAATGTCGTTGCGATGTACAACGAACTTCACGATAAAGGAGTTGGCTTTGAAATTTTGGGCGTGTCTTTGGATGATTCTAAAGAGAACTGGATAAAAGCAATTGAAGCAGATGAGCTCACTTGGCCTCACGTTTCAGACCTTAAAGGTTGGTCAAATGCTGTGGCAAGCCAATATGGTGTAAATAGTATTCCCCACACAGTTCTTGTTGATCCGGAAGGTAAAATTATTGCTCATAAGCTCAGAGGTGAAGAACTAAGAAGTAAATTAGAATCCTTGCTGGGAGAGAGTTAATTGTTCATTACTCAAAGCAATACAGTAATTCGGAAGGCTTATTAATTTCGCCATAGACTATGGCGTTTTGGTTGTACCTGACACCCAAGTCCAAACCCAGTTCTTTGGATGCATTAAAAATGCACCAGCTTTCCTCGGGCTTCCAGATGTTCTCTTTCGTTTTTCCCAAAGCCGGATAAATCAACAAATCTTCCTCAACAAGGTCTTTTAGTAGTTTTAAATTCTGAATTAGATTATCCTCATATTCTGCTTCAACAGATCTGGGGTTCCAGGCTGTAATGATTATAAAATTCATCAATGACAGTCTATCCATTTCAAAATCAAGTCTTGCGTTTCTCTTCCCAATTTTTACAATTAGCTCAATTGGAAGAATATGATAATCTGTTTCGGTATAGGCTTGTATTAATTCAGAATCCATAATTGGTCATTTAAACGTAGTAAAAATGCATTTTAGCTCATTAACATACGCAAATAGGCTAATCTAAGGTTGCCTAAATGACTCAAAATCAAGTGACCATGTAAGGCTTTCTGTGAAAAGCCATAATTTTCGGCTAAAAAGCCGGAAAAACAGACTCTAGCATAACTAAGACATCGGAACCTCAATCATAAGCAACTCTGCATCTTCTAATATCTCTATTTGAATATCCTCTCCACCGGAAATGGCTAATGCATCTCTTTTCTCAAGAATTTCATTATTTATTTTAATAGAGCCCTCAATTATGAATAAGTACATTCCGTTATTTGATTTATTCAGTTTGTAGTTAGTGCTTGCTCCTTTTTCAAACTTTCCCAATGAAAACCAGGAGTCCTGATTAATCCACAAGGCCTCACCATTATCAGGTGCTACAACTGTTTGCCACTTATTCAATCTGTTTTCAGGTGAATACGTTTTTTGCTCATAACGAGGTGTAATATTTTTCTCTTTAGGAAAAACCCATATCTGAAGAAAATTGACTTCTTCATTTTTTGACGCGTTATATTCCGAATGCGTCAGGCCACTGCCCGCCGACATAATTTGGACATCATTTGTTTTAATAATGCCTTCAGTTCCCGTACTATCAGAATGAGCTAGCGCTCCCTTTAATGGGATAGAAACAATTTCCATATTATCGTGAGGGTGCGTTCCAAATCCCGCTCCTCCTGCGACTACATCGTCATTTAAAACCCGCAGTAATCCAAATCCCATTCTTTGAGGGTTATGGTAATGCGCAAAACTAAAGCTGTGATAGGAGTTCAGCCAGCCATGGTTTGCATGACCTCTTGAATTCGCTTTGTGAATATCCATTTTCATATTCATAATTTTAGTTTTTTAAACTGTTGAAAAAAGTTATTTGCTTTAGGCTTTTTCGACTTTGCGCTGATAATTCCTTTTCTCTTAAACCTTCATTCAATTGATCTGCACTAGCTCTATACCCAATGGCAATTACACTAACGGCTTCAAAAGGATGTTTAATGCCCAAATTTTCGCTAGCTTTTTCATTATCAAAGCCTCCCATTTGATGAACATTTAAATTAAGTTTTTCCGCTTCCAAGTTTAAATAAGCAACAGATTGCCCTAAATCATACCATGAATATTTATTGGTTTTCCCGTTTCTTTCGAGCTCATTGCAGGCAACTGTTAGTATTAAAGCTCCGGCATTCTGTGCCCAATCTTGATTTGCACTCATTAAAGTTTCAAAAATCCTATTGAAGTTTTCCGAGCCTTTTAGGCCAACAACAAATGACCATGGCTGTTCATTATAGCTAGAGGGCGCCCAGCGTGCTGCTTCAAGAACTTGTAAAACGGTTTCTTTATCTAGCGCCTTATCTAAATACGCTCTCCCGCTCCACCTATTGGCAATTTCTGTTAATATTGGATATTGTAAATCTTTTTTTGGTTTCATCATTCCTCTTAGTTTATACTATTAATGCAAAAACAGAGTATTCTGTTGCAAAAATTAATAAATAAGTTTTTTTAGAGCATTATTTTGACAGAAATAAAAATATACTGACATTTGCAGCCTGATTTTTTTGGATGGACGTGTTCCATCATCATGTTGAAATAAAAAATAATGGCAGTAAAAATAAGACTGAAAAGAAGAGGCCGTAAAAAATTGGCCATGTTTGACGTAGTAGTAGCCGACTCCCGATCTCCAAGGGATGGAAAATTTATCGAAAGAATAGGCACCTACAACCCCAATACCAATCCCGCAACTATAGAACTTAACGAAGACAAAGCATTTGACTGGGTCATGAAAGGTGCACAACCTACCGACACAGTTAGAGCAATGCTGTCTTACCGTGGAATTCTTTTGAAAAAACATTTACAAATCGGAGTTCTTAAAGGAGCAATATCTCAGGAAGATGCCGATAAGAAATTTGATACATGGTTGAAGCAAAAAGAAACTGTGATCGAGAATAAGAAATCCGGTCTTGCTGAAGCGGAAGATAAAAAGCGCAAAGACAAAATTGCTGCTGAGAAGAAAGTTAACGAAGCAAGGGCTGAAGCCTTAAGAAAGAAAAAGGAAGAAGCTATTGAAGCACTTAAAGAGGAAATCACTGAAGGTCCTGAAGATGAGGAAATGTCAGAAGATGCTGAAGAAGTAGCAGAAACCGAAGCTCCTGCAACTCCTGAACAAGAAAAAGTTGAGGAAGAAGTAAAAGAAGAAGCGCCTGCAGAAGAAAAGAAAGAAGAGGCTAAAGTAGAAGAGCCGGTTGCAGAAGATAAAAAAGAAGAAGCCAAAACTGAAGCTCCTGCTGAGGAGAAAAAAGAAGAGGCTAAATCTGAAGCTCCTGCTGAAGAAAAGGAAGAGCCTAAAGAAGAAAAAAAGGACTAAATCCTTAGAAACTATGGGTGACGACCAATTTTTTAAAATCGGTCATATCTCCAGAGTCCACGGAAATGACGGGAAAGTTTACATCAAATTAGATGTAGATGATCCAGAGCAATATGATGAATTGGAATCGGTTTTTCTCGAACTAGAGAATAAGCCGGTTCCTTTTTTTATTGAATATATTCGTCATACCCCCAATGGGCCTCTTATCAAATTCGAGGATATCGACGACCGGGATGAAGCAATGCGTTTTGTTGGTGCCTCGCTTTTATTGCCACTAGATGTATTGCCCGAACTTTCAGATGGTAAGTTCTATTATCATGAATTGATCGGTGCAGAACTTTTTGATAAGGTCGAGGGGAAAGTTGGTACCATTCAATTAATCTATGACCAAACCAGTCAGGTTTTATTAGGAGTGGAAAGAAAAGGCGTTGAGGTGCTCATTCCCTTGGTTGATGAATTCGAGCCCTTTTTTTACAGAGATAAGAATATCTTGGAAATGATTTTACCCGAAGGTTTAAGTAGTGTAAATGAAGACCTTTAAATATGCGCATTGATATAATTACTTGTCTTCCTACCATTTTAGATAGCTATTTTAGTCAATCCATAATCAAGCGCGCCAAAGAAAAAGGGCTTGTAGAGCTGAATGTCCACGATCTGAGAGATTATAGCTCCGACAAACACAAAAAGGTGGATGACTATGCCTATGGTTTTGGTGCGGGTATGGTTTTGCAAATTCAACCGATAGATGACTGCATTAATAAACTAAAATCCGAACGCGAATATGATGCCGTAATTTATCTATCTCCAGATGGAAAAGTTTTTAGTCAAAGTATCGCCAACGAATGGTCATCGAAGTATAAGAATATCATTTTGCTCTGCGGTCATTATAAGGGGGTAGATGAAAGAGTTCGGGAAAACCTTGTCGATTTTGAAATTAGCATTGGAGACTATGTTTTATCCGGAGGAGAGTTGGCAGCGGCAGTAATAAGCGATGCATTAATACGTCTGCTCCCCGGTGTGTTAAATGATGAAACATCAGCGCTTAGCGATTCCTTTCAAGACGACCTTATTGCACCTCCGGTTTACTCGAGGCCTTCAATCTACAAAGACTGGAAAGTGCCTGAAGTTCTTACATCCGGAAATCAAAAAAAGGTAGAAGATTGGAATTTGGAAATGGCCTTGAAGAGAACAAAAGAAAGACGGCCCGACTTATATCAAAAAGTAATAAATACTAAAGATAAATAGCTCAATAAAAGTTTAATTTTCTATATTTGCAGTCCGTTTTTGGAAATGGCCCTAATACGTCAGTTATGAACGAAATTATAAAACTCGTAGAGAAAGAATTAACACCGGATACAAGAGAAAACTTCCCAAGTTTTTCTGCAGGTGACACAATCAATGTGCACGTAAAAATTACAGAGGGAAACAAAGAAAGAATACAGCAATTTAAGGGTACTGTTATTCAAAGAAAAAATGAAGGCTCCAATAGCGAAACATTTACAGTTCGTAAAGTTTCTAATGGTGTTGGTGTAGAAAGAATATTCCCTGTATTATCTCCGGCTATTGATAAAATAGAATTGGTTAGAAAAGGTAAAGTGAGAAGATCTAGAATCTATTATATAAGAGGAAGAGCTGGAAAAGCAGCCAAAATCAAAGAAAGAAGAGGATAGACTTTTTAAAAAGTTATTATATCAAACCCCATTTTTTCAATGGGGTTTTTTTATGAGCAATCGTGAACCCTGCTCATTATTAGTTGTAACAAACTGAACCACATAAACCCCCGGTTTCAAATCAACGATAGAAATTCCGCCTGTCGTTCTATCATATTTTTGCTTTTTAACTTCTGTGCCATGTATATCTCTAATAAAAACATCAGCCGTCTGAAGCCCTTGAATATAGAATTCATTAGAAGCCGGGTTTGGGTATACTTTGACTATGTTTTCTTCAGCTGAAGCAATATTCGATAATGAAGTTACATTAAAGGGTATATACTCTTTACCCCATAATTTTTTTCTAAACATTGATAAATATTGGACCTCAACACTGTCGAAAGATATTTGTGTAGGTTGAATTAATACACCAAAGCGCTCACCGGGGAAAACCTCAATAGTATCAGAACTAAAGGGGTTGCTTAGCACCCTTCCGTCAGACATTAATATCTGTGGGTTGGTACCTTGTGGAAAGATGTATCTATTCAGCCCATAACCCATATTTAAAAGTCGAACGAGCAAATTTTCTCCTGCATAGGCCCCGTAAATTGAAATGGAATTGTCGCTTTTAATTAATTGCTTTGATTTTCCATTGACTTGAAAATGATCCGGAAAATAGTTGGTGAAAGCTCCTATTGAAGTATAGTCATCATGCCATGACTTGTCCACTTCATTGGTAAGCCACATAAACTCTCTATCAAAGTTAGGTCCACCGGTATAAACTTCTTTGGCCCCATTTGCTGCCTTAACTATTACTGCGCCATACATTCCCATTTGCAGATGCAGCACTGTGCCTACATGACAATGGTATAGAAAATTTCCTGAATAATCGGCCTTGAAGGAATAGGTTCCCGTTTGATTTGGTTGTACAAAAAATGATGTGCTTGGAACCCCGTCGTTGTTTTGGTCAACATCCAATCCATGAAGATGAATTGTATGAGCTTCAAAGCTTGGATTGGTCATGTTTATTATGACAGAGTCGCCCTCTTCACAGTAAATTGTTGGTCCGGGAAGGCTTGCTTGGCTAGTTCCGGTATTGTTTAGATCTCTAAAGCCCCAAAACAATAAACTGTCGTTATTCCAAAGTTGAGTATAGGCATCCATACTAGCCTCTAAGTCATATGTAATTACATTTTGACTTATTGCTTTCGGGATAAATTGCGTTAGCACGAAAACTAATAATAATCCTCTCATGGGCTTATGTTCATCATAACCATCATTCCATTCGGGTAGTTTCCTCCTCCTGTTGTCGCTATCAAATTGTGATCATGCACCGGAAATATCCCACTCTGGTTTGGTATAAGTAGGTAAACTTGATATGATTCTGGTTTAATTGGAATAGAATCTTTTATCCTCCCCACATCACTTTGGTTCGAGTTTGATGCGATAATCTCCACATGGTATCCGTGAAAATGAATCGCATGATACATTTTACCACTGTTGTAAACAAAAATATAAATGGAATCACCGACATGCCCATTTACAGTGGCAAGAGAATCATTCCCAATAAATGGGTGGGTGTTGCCATTTATCATGAAATAATCCGGATTAAATGTATCGGAGTCGAAAGGAATTCCTTGCCTTATTTTTAATTGAAGATCGCTTTGAATTTCATTGAGATTCCAGTAAAAATTATTGGCAGTGCTGTCCCAAACTTTTAAAAAAGTGCTTAAGCCTAAAAAGCGACCCGCCTCAGAGCTGTCAGAAATACTATAAAGCCCATTATTCGCAAAGGTTAAATTAATTGTGGAAATAGAGCCTGGAGAAATAGGTCCCGTGCTGTATTGCCCATTATTTACATGAATGATGTGTTCTATACTATCGTTATTTATAATTGAAAGCTGTATAGTATCATTTCTTTGACACTCCAGAAAGGAGTTGGTATTATCAAATAGAGGATCCTTATTAAAGGCTATAAATGGGAAGGGATTAAATCCAAGAGGGTGAAAAGAAATATCACCCGAGTTAATATATAACGTATCAGAAGCGGCTTCTGAGTTATTCAGGGAAAAACTGAAAACAATAAAAAAATAAATTATTAGAATTTTAGCCATCTTAACTCATAAATTTAATAGAAATTTCAATCCAAAAATGCTGACGTGAAAAGTTTCAACCATAATTTCTACTCTTCTCTCCTGTTTTTAAGTAATATTTTTTTTACTGCTTGCGATAACTCCAAAATTAACAATCAAGATCTTAAGTATGGATTAACGTTTACTAACAACAAGATTGAAGCACTTGTTTTTGCCGAAGGCGCAGATGATGTTATTCTAAGCATATATGAGGATTGTTTTTCAAATTCAACAATTGCGAAACTCTCCTTGATAAAAGAGGGAAAAGACAATTGGAAAGCAATACTATCTGACACACTTGAAGGGAAATCTTTTTCTTTTACAATAATTAGAAATGGAAAAGCGTCTAAAGAAGTTGTTGATCCGTATGTGAAAGCCGTTTGTGCAAATGGCAATCGAGGTGCCTTTATTGATACTGATCAGATCAGCCCGGAAAACTGGCCAAATGATGAATTAATTAAACGATCCAAACATGAGCCAATAGTATTATACGAACTCCATGTTCGCGACTTTTCAATGGATCCCGGTTCGGGAATGAAATATAAAGGAAAGTATCTCGCATTCACAGAAGGTGGCACAAAAGGAAATAGCAATCAGCTTACCGGTTTAGACTATATAGAGTCTCTTGGGATTACTCATATTCACTTATTACCGGTTTTCGATTTTGCCAGCATTGATGAAACACTCGATAGCCCTAATTATAATTGGGGTTATGATCCTCAAAATTATTTTGTTCCTGAAGGAAGTTATTCTACTAATCCAAGTAATCCGGAAAGTAGAATTTTTGAATTTAAGTCTATGGTAAAATCGATTCACGATCGCAGAATTGGCGTTATTATGGATGTTGTTTATAATCATACCTATTATCTCGATAAATCGAATTTTCAGGAATGGGCTCCCGGGTATTACTATCGGCAAAATGAAGACGGGAGCTATTCCAATGCTTCAGCCTGTGGCAATGAGCTTGCTACCGAAAAAGAAAAAGTTCGTCAACTAATTATTGAATCATTAAAATATTGGGTTGAGGAATACCATATAGATGGCTTTCGTTTCGACCTAATGGGCATAATGGATACCGAAACAATGAATTTAATTTCCAAGGAGCTTGAGGCCATAAACCCGGGTGTTGTTTTATACGGAGAGGGCTGGCTTGCCGGAAATAGTCCCCTACCGGATTCTCTTCGCGCAGTAAAGGCAAATATGAAAATGATACCGGATTATGCTGCTTTCAGCGATGAAATTCGAGATGGAATTAAAGGTCATTGGTCCGATGAAAAAGACAAAGGTTTTGTTTCCGGAAAACCAGGTTTAAAGCCAAGTGTAAAGTTTGGAATAGCCGGTGGTATTGAACACGACCAGATTGATTATAGCAGAGTTAACAATTCAAATTTTGCCTGGGCAGGAAGTACTTGGCAATGTATAAATTATGTTTCCTGTCATGATAACCATACGCTCATCGATAAACTAAAAATTTCTTCTCCTGAATCAAGTGCTGAAGAGTTAAAGAATATGCATCTCTTGGCTCAGAGCATTGTATTAACCAGCCAGGGCATTCCTTTTTTACATGCGGGAACAGAGTTTTTCAGAACAAAATATGGTGACCACAATAGCTATGAATCTCCAGATAGCATCAATATGATAGACTGGTCTTTATCTGCGGAAAACCCGGAGGCTGTTCAGTACATAAAAGACCTGATTTCATTTAGGAAAGAAAACCCTGCATTTTGGTTGGAAACAGAGGAAGAAGTAAATAATAATTTGCAGTTTTTAGATGCGGATAATGAATCAGGTATATTTTACCAATTAAAGGGCGGAGAAGAAAACGGTTTTAACAATGCACTTTTCATTTTTGTTGGAAGTGATGCTGAGGAAACAATTCAATTGCCTGAAGGAGACTGGACTCTAAGGTTTGAAAAGTTTAGCAAGCTAACCGATGAAATAACCAAAAACGGTTCATTAAAAATTAAAGGCCCCAATGCTCTAATTCTAACGAATTAATCCTTTTTAAGATACGACTGTATGTTTTTAACATACTCTTCAAATGCAGAAACTCCTTTTGGGATTATTCTGCAATCTGTTTTTGGATAGTTATTTGAGAAACTTTTTTTCACCTTTATATAGCCTGCGTCCTTAAGCTTATTCAGTTGGACGCTAATATTTCCTGCACTAGCTCCTGTCTGTTCTTTTATGTATTTGAACTCAGCATTTTTTACAGATATCAATAATGATATTATTTTAAGTCTTAGTTCCGAATGAAGAAGAGGGTCAAGGCTGGGAAGTTTCATTTGCCATATTTTGCTTTAAGCATATATCCGGGAATAATATAACTCAATAATATTGCCAAGGCTAATAATAATAATTGGTTTTGAAAAGGCTGAAACATACATATAGCTGCAATTATCCAGTTTGATACAGCCCCAAATAAAAAGGGTTTGAACTCAAGAATATAGCCCGTTGCAAATATGGAAATGGCATACAGAATAATGAAAAAGGGATAAATAATTTGAGGGCTAAAGGCATACATTCCAATAAGTAAAAGAAATATAGAAATTATAAATGATATCCAGACACCACTCAGAGCGTGGTCTGAATATGACTTACTAGTCGTCTTTTTCTCTTGTCTCATCATATAAATAAAATGGATTATACCACCAAGCGGCATTAATAGCCATATCAAATAGGGGCGATGGTAATTGATAAAGTTCATTAAAATATATTGTGATATGCTTGCTACAAAAACTAACCAGCCCCAGAGCAAGTAGGGGAAGCTGTTTTGAGTTAGACCCGACTTTGTACTATTGATCATTTCCTCGATCAACCTTATTCTTGATTGGTAATTTTCTTCTGTTTTCATTTCTGTGATTTTAAGTGTAAATATTCAGCCACTTGTCTTTTAGTTTAATAAAAAAATAGGCCGCAAGGCCAAATACAAATACTAATGAAACTCCAAGCATATCATAAAAAGAGGCTATTCTTAATCGCACCACTGTTTCAGATACAAATGCTCCATATAACCCCATAACTGACCAATACATAAAAGACATATGAAGTGATATGCTGTTTTCATTTTTCTTAAATAATAGAATCGGAACCATTCCGCTTAACAGGGTTAAAGTTCCAATGATTGCAAAAACATGAAAAATGCCAAAGCCATTATAAAGCCTATAGATCATAAATGAAGTTGAAAACACAATAAGCATACTGGCAGTGTAAAAATATCCGACTATTTTATGAGCACGAGTTCCTTTTTCTATGCCTAAAACAAGTGTTCCTGCAACCAAAGAAATGCAAGCAGACACAAAATGCAGTAAGCCGGTATAGTCATAATAGATATTCATATTATTTCAATTTTTCTTAGATCAACCGAAACTATCATAAAGTAGTTTATAATATAAACCAAATGTATAAAAAATATTTTAGAAATTAAAATTTAGTCCGTTTTGAATGCTATAAGTAAGGTTTGGGATGGCCGGGTCGAAAACAGGAAATGCATCGTAAAGCAAATTAGCAACAATCATCCATTTAATTTTTTCGCTTATAGCTATGCTGAAATCAAAAGTAGTAGAAACTCTATAGTCAGTAAATTTATCAAGCCTTGGCTGGAAGTAAGTTACAGAGTTAGCCCTTGCGTTTTCACCAATTTTCACTTTGTAATAAAGGTATATACTCGCTCTCACATCATTATGAATAATAGCAGTATCGAGCTCCTTCTCATATTCATACATTAACATTGTGCCCAACATTAAGGAGTTTTTCCCGTATGGCTGCATTCTAAACCTTGGTCCTCCGCCAAATAGAAGCCTCCGATCGATACGTAGCACGGGGTTGGTTTGAATTTGTGAAAACAAAGCTCCGGTCAGTTTGTAGCTGAAATCATATGTATATCTAAGATGCTGATAGCCTTGGTTCACTGCTGCATTACCTGCATCATTAATATTTAGTAGGGCGTTGTACTTATTAATAGATATGATTTTGTTTTTTTTCCATGAATAATAAACTTCAGAACCCAGTCCGCCGGAAAGCGATTGTGTTGTATTTGAGACAAAATTAAAGTTCAAATCTACATTCCCTGAAAAACCCCTTGCCGTGTCGGTTAATTGGCGAGCCTCCACCACAATTATTTGAGCGTAGGATTGCAGAGGAATTGAAAATAAAAAAGTTAAAACTGAGAAGAAGAATACCTGTCTCCGCCTTATAATTGAGTTTTTCATTTGGCTTGCAAAGAATAGGAGAAATTTAGTTAGGACAAATTTAAATTCATTTTAATACTCATTAAACTTATTTCTAACTTAAGGCCTTATAATAGTATAAAATCAGTACAATGAACGAAGAAATAAGAAGTCTGGAGCCCAAAGCATTGTGGAATTATTTCTCAGATTTGAATGCGGTACCCCGACCTTCAAAAAAAGAAGAAAGAGTCATCGCCTTTATGAAAGCATTCGGTGAGAGCCTTGATCTGGAAACTATCGTTGATGACATAGGAAACGTGATTATTAAAAAGCCTGCAAGTTCCGGTATGGAAGATAGACAAACAGTTGTCTTGCAAAGTCATCTTGATATGGTTCATCAAAAAAATGCAGATACCAATTTTGATTTTGACAGCCAGGGTATCAATATGTTTGTAGAGGGCGATTGGGTTAAAGCAAAAGGAACAACATTAGGAGCAGATAATGGTATTGGCGTGGCCACAATAATGGCATTACTAGCGTCCAAAGATATCCAACACCCTTCTTTGGAAGCCCTTTTCACAATTGATGAGGAAACCGGGATGACTGGCGCACAGGAATTAAAACCCGGATATTTAAACGGAAAACTACTTCTAAACCTAGATACAGAAGATGATAAGGAACTGACAATTGGCTGTGCCGGAGGAATCGACATAAGTGCTTCCGGAAAATATGAAAGCTCAAAGCTAAATGGCAACTATACATTTTACAGCATTAGCATAAAGGGCTTAACCGGTGGTCATTCAGGAATGGATATTCTTCTGGGCAGAGGAAATGCCAATAAAATAATGAACCGCATTTTATTAGACTCATCCGACAAACACAATTTGAAAATTAGTCAAATTGACGGTGGCGGCTTGCGAAATGCCATTCCTAGGGAGTCAAAAGCTATTGTTGCTTTGGATAATGCACATGTTGATTCATTTAAAAAGCATTTTGCTGAGTTGAGCTCTATTATCAAAAATGAAAACAAAGATACTGACCCTTCTTTAGAGATCCTGTTGAGTGAATCCTCAAACAAGCAAGAAGTATTGGCTGAAGAATTTCAATTCAAAATTCTCAGAAGTTTGGGTGCCTGTCCAAATGGTGTTTTTAGGATGAGCCCAAATATTCCCGGCCTGGTTCAAACCTCTAATAATTTGGCGAGAGTATTAATTAAGGACAATAAATACTCTATTCTCTGCCTAACGAGAAGTTCTGTAGATTCAGAAAAAATGGAATTGGCAAATAATATCAAAGGTGCTTTTGAGCTGGCCGGTGCAAGTGTAAACCTCGATGGTTCTTATCCCGGTTGGGCTCCAAACCCGAGTTCAAAAATTGTGGATGTAATGGCGGACCTTTATAGAAAAATGCATAACGATGAGCCTGATGTCAATGCTTGCCACGCAGGCTTGGAATGTGGGATAATTGGTTCACACTATCCTGAAATGGATATGATATCATTTGGCCCGAATATTAGAGGAGCACATTCCCCTGATGAAAAAGTACAGATTAGCTCTGTTCAAAAGTTTTGGGAATATCTATTGGAAACACTAAAACTTGTACCTAAAAATTAATTAAAATTTAAACTATAAACATAAACCCATGAAATTGAAATATTTAAGTATAATCGCTTTGTCTGCATTTTTATTTTCCTGCGGCTCAGGAGAGCAGTCAAACGAAACATCTGAAACTGAAGAGCCGATTGAAGAAAGCAGCACTGTTGATGAAGAAATAGAGCTGATTGGAGCAGCAGCCGAACTGAGAGATGGGCAGAGTGTCTACTTTATTGGACCTGAAGATGGCGCAGAGTTAACATCTCCTGTTGTCGTGGAATTCGGTGTTGAAGGAATGGAAGTAGAACCGGCCGGTGCATTATCGAAAGATAAAGGGCATCACCATATTGTAATAAATGGAAGTTTTGTTCCAAAGGGTGAAGTTGTTCCTGCTGATGAGACTCATATTCATTACGGAAAAGGTCAGCTTACCGATACGCTAGACTTAGAGCCAGGTGAATATAGCTTGACGATGCAGTTTGCAGATGGCCTTCACAATTCCTACGGAGAGCAAATGAGCTCCACAATCAATATCACTGTAAAATAATTAAAGCGGCTTTTGCCGCTTTTTTTTTGAGTTCTTTTAAGTGTATTAATGAGTATTCTTTTTTGAATATACTCCATTAAAAACCGGCAATACTTTTCCTGTCATATGTATGTTTTGGTTTTCATCAATGAAAGTGGATATTATTCCGCCAGGCATTTTAACCTTTATTTTATTTGAAGTTTTATTTAAATGATAAGCAGCATAGGCCGCTGCGCAAGAACTTGAACCTGAGGCTTGGGTATAACCGGCTCCTCTCTCCCAAATTCTAATTTCAATGTTTTCATCGTCCAAAACCCTAACCATTTGAACATTTGTTCTGTTGGGAAATAGTTTATGGTTTTCAATGATAGGTCCAATTTTATTAATCAACTGCTCATCCCAATTATCAGGAAAAAAGACGGCGTGTGGATTTCCAACGCTTAAGCATGTGAAG
The DNA here is from genome assembly GCA_964351965.1 of uncultured Hyphobacterium sp. Classification (GTDB taxonomy): domain Bacteria; phylum Bacteroidota; class Bacteroidia; order Cytophagales; family CCMP332; genus CCMP332. The sequence goes on from CAYGPM010000001.1 coordinate 507,281, forward strand.
TTATAGTTACCTTTTTCTGTTACTAACTTTTTATCTATCCACTCTTCATTTGTAGTAATCGGTATGTTTTTCGGAGAAAAACTGGCCTTACCCATATCGATGGTGATTGTTGTAGCTTCATCGTTTTGTATGTTAACCCCTACCAAGCCTGAAATTGTTTTTATAGAGAACTGTTTACTTTTAATATGCCCTTGCACAAATAAGTGGTGCGCAAAAATTCTCAGCCCGTTTCCACTTTTTTCAGCCTCACTTCCATCCGGATTAAAAATTCTAAGAAAAGGGATATCATTTTCCCATACCGGCCCAAAGAGGATACCATCTGAACCGACCCCATAATGTCTATCGCATATTTCTTTTATTTCTGCCTCATTTGGCGAAAACCATTTGCTTTCCGGTTCAATTACGATATAATCGTTTCCAAGTGCCTGATATTTAAAGAAATCGAAGGTCAATGAATATTTAATTAGTAAATTCAGCTTCTGATCAACATTTCAAAGATGCTTAAAAAGATCTTATAATGAGGCATCAGAATAACAACTTTATACGAACATAATTGATGAATATCGAGATGCTGTTTTAATTACAATGTATTGGGATAAGACATCAGTTGAAATAAAATAAAACCAATAAACTAAATTTAATATTATGGGAAAAGGAGATAAAAAAAGTAAAAAAGGGAAAATCTGGCGCGGCTCTTATGGCAATACAAGACCGCGAACCGGCGGCACCCCACAAGTAGTTAAAAAAACTAAGAAAACTAAGGCTAAGACGAAAAAGTCTTAATTCTATTATTCCACAACCACCAGGTTATAAATGATCCAATTAATGCAATGGCGATTCCAATTCCGAAGTTTGGCCATTGCTCATAAAGACCATAGCCAATAGAAAGAAGCATAGCATATACGGTGATGCATGAAGAAAACATTGCTGCTATTTTTGCTTTCATTCCTTGATATAATGACTTTTCATCAAGCTGCATTTTGTTTAAAAATACAGCCCAGTCATGATCTTTGTTTTTTCCGGTATAACGAGCAACCAGAGCCCATATAAGGGTGGTAAGCCCTACGCTGATGCTCAACTTTTGCCAAGAAATAAGAGCGTTTTCAAATATTATTGGGTGTAAATACTCAACATATAATGCAAGAACGAAGGAAACAACCATCGCCGTAATTTCCGCAATGGGATGGATATGCTTCCAAAACCATCTAAGAATATAAATTAATCCCGTGCCCGCACCTAGCAACAAAAGAAGGTCGAAGGCCTGTTTGGCATTTTGAAGATATAAGGCAATCACTGCCGAAACAATCATTAAAAGTAATGTACTCAGTTTTCCTACCCATAGTAATTCCTTATCCTCGGCCTCTGGTTTTATAAATCGTTTGTAAAAGTCAAGAGTAATATATGAGGAGCCCCAGTTTAAATGTGTGGAAATGGTTGACATATAAGCCGCAATTAATGATGTTAAAACCAGGCCCATAATTCCACTTGGCAAAAAACTCAACATTGCGGGGTAGGCGAGATCATGCCCCAATGTGTTCTCAGAAACTGCAGGAAATGCCTTTTGAATATCGCTTAACTCAGGAAATACTAAAAGTGAGCATAATGCTACAATTATCCATGGCCAAGGCCGTAGTGCATAATGCGCAATGTTGAAAAGAAAAACAGCCCCCATGGCGTTGTTTTCATTTTTTGCCGAAAGCATTCTTTGCGCTATATACCCTCCTCCGCCCGGCTCAGCTCCAGGATACCATGTGCTCCACCATTGAATTGCAAATGGAACCAGAATAAGAGGAATCCAAATTGAAGGTTCGGAAAAATCAGGAACAATCATGAGTTTTTCCGAAAGCTCCGGGTGATTGATCAGTTTATTTAAACCACCAACGGCCGGGTGTTCCAAGGCATACCAAGCTGCCATTACTGCGCCGGCGATCGATAATATGAACTGAAGAAAGTCAGTTATTAATACACTTCTGAGTCCGCCCAAACCTGAATAAATAACAGTAATGCCACCGGCAATTAATAAAGTGTGTATAGGAGATAAACCCAATAAAATGCCTGAGATTTTTATTGCTGCAAGACTAACAGTGGCCATTATAAACACATTAATTAGAAATCCCAGGTAGAGGGCTCTAAAGCCACGCAAGAAAGACGCCGGTTTTCCGGAATATCTAAGTTCATAAAACTCTAAGTCTGTATTCAGTTGTGCTCTTCTCCATAACCTTGAGAAAATAAATACAGTCAGCATTCCTGTCAAAAGCATTACCCACCATACCCAGTTTCCATACACACCGTCAGATCTTACAATATCAGTAACAAGGTTTGGTGTGTCTGCCGAAAAAGTTGTTGCAACCATCGAAATACCCAATATCCACCAGGGCATATTTCTTCCTGAGAGAAAATATTGCTGAACAGACTTTCCCGCTTTGCCGGCTGTTAGCACACCAATTAGGAGTGAAAGCAAAAAATACCCAACTATAATGGACGAATCCAGTAGCTCAATATTCATTTTTAGTAATCTTTAATTTATCCCAACTCAATGTTACATTCTTAATTTGAATTTGAGGCATATCATTAAAAATATTACATGATTAATGCCTGCATGGAAATTCAACTTTTTCTATACCTCCCTCTGCTTAGTTTCGTGTTCTCATACTAAAATAAGCTTTTAGGAAAGGAAGCCTAATTACTAACACACACCAGAAAATCGGCACCAATAGGCGTCGATTTTTTTTTGCACATGTTCCTTTGCTATTTTTACATTAAGAATGGATCGGAAAAAGAAAGTTTTTATAATCATCTCTGTCTTGTTTACTGCATTGATGATATATTTTGCTTATGATTTAATGTCGAGAACGACAGCCCCCTGGGAAAAGAAGAAAGAAATTATAAAAAAATACAAAGTCGACTAATCAATAAATCAGCCTTTCTTTTGTAATAAATGTGTTATTTTACCGATGGAAATCGCTTTATACAAAGATGGAAACATTAGACTACCAAGAATTTTTAGCTTACCTATTCCTGTACGGTGCCTCTGCCGACCTGGTTATCAAAGAAAATGAAATCGCCCTAATTCTTGAGAGAGTAGGCAAGGAAAAATACGAACGTGCGCGCGAGCTCTTTGAAGGGAAGTCTGATTATGAGCGATTGCAATTTATCCTGTCTCATAAAAGTGTTCATTTTCCGAATGAAGAAGATAAGGAAAAGGTTTTGGCTCAGCTAAAAGAACTCTTTCTTGCAGACAAAGACTTTTCAATAATGGAGCAAAATATATTCAGAATCCTTCAAAAAATATTATGAGACCTGCCATCTATCTGCTATCCCTTGCTTTGTTTATTTTCTCATGCAGCAATGAAAGCGAAACCTCCCGGGTTGAATCGAATTCAAAATATTCAGCATCCATGGATTTAACCAACTTGGTTGACGATTATAAAGAAGTAAAATTAGTTGCCGACTTGTCTGGCTTAAGTGATTCACAAAAAAAACTAATCGGTATTTTGATTGATGCCTCAGATATAATGGACGAGCTTTTTTGGCTTCAGACCTACGGAGAAAAATCGGAGCTATTGGACAACATATCTGATCCTGCCACAAAAAAATATGCCCTCATTAATTACGGCCCTTGGGATCGATTAAATGCGGATAAATCTTTCATAAGCCAGTTCAACGAAAAGCCTAAGGGTGCAAATTTTTATCCTACGGATATGACAATGGAAGAGTTTGAAGCTTTAGAAGACAGCAGCAAAACAGGATTATATACATTATTACGAAGGGATGAAAAAGGTCAACTATATACCATACCATATCATGTTGCTTATAAAGAAAAGTTGGAAGAAGCTTCCCGGCTTTTAAAAGATGCTTCTGCTCTTGCAGAAGATGAAGGGTTTAAAAACTACTTGAGCCTAAGAGCTGAGGCGATACTTTCCGACGATTATTTTTCCAGCGATATAGCCTGGATGGATATGAAAAATAATCTCATCGATATTGTTATTGGACCGATCGAGAATTATGAAGATCAGCTATTTAATTATAAAACAGCCTATGAGGCGTATGTATTGGTTAAAGATGTTGAATGGAGTCAAAAGCTGGAGCGTTTTCTTACATTTTTACCTGAACTTCAGAGCTCATTGCCTGTAGAGGAAAAATATAAAAGTGAGGAGCCGGGAACCGATTCAGATTTAAACGCATATGATGTTATTTATTATGCTGGAAACTGTAATTCGGGTGGTAAAACTATCGCCATTAACTTGCCGAATGATGAAAGAGTTCAATTAGAAAAAGGAACACGAAGGCTTCAATTGAAAAATGCTATGAAGGCAAAGTTTGATGAAATAATGCTTCCAATTTCAAAAATTCTTATTGATCCTGAACAACAATCACATGTAACTTTCGATGCCTTTTTTGCCAACACTATGTTTCACGAAGTTGCTCATGGTCTTGGAATTAAAAACACAATTAACGACAATGGCCCTGTGCGAAGAGCTTTAAAAGAAAAGGCCTCTGCAATTGAAGAAGGCAAGGCTGATATTTTGGGGGTTTTTATGGTTACAAAACTTCATGAAAAAGGTGAGCTGCCCGAATCTGAATTAATGGATTATTATGTAACCTTTATGGCCGGAATTTTTCGCTCCATCCGTTTTGGTAGTTCAAGTGCTCACGGGATGGCCAATATGATCCGTTTTAATTTTTTCAAGGAAATGAACGCTTTTGAGTACAACCCTGAAACTGGTTATTACAAAGTAAACCAGGAAAAATTTCATGATGCCATAAACGCCCTTTCTAACGAGATTCTTGTAACACAGGGTAATGGAAATTATGAAGCAGCCGGAATGCTTTTTGAAAATTACGGAAATGTTGATGATGGCTTGAGGTCAGACCTGAACCGAGTTAATGATGCCGGTATCCCAAAAGATATTGTTTTCGAGCAAGGCAAAAGTGTTTTAAATCTTTAACCGGTCTTTATTGGTAATCCCCTCTTAGTGACCTAAACCTTTTTCTGGCCTCTGCATTGTAAATACTGCCCGGGTATTGAAATAGTATTTCTTTGTAGATTTCCATTGCCTCTTCCTCTCGTTCAAGATAGTTTTCGAACAAATCTGCTTTTAAAAATAAGGCATCATCACCGTAGATATCGTCCTTATACAAATTGAGAATATTATCTAAGTTGTCTACAGCATCAGAAATATTTCCAATTCTTATATTGATTTCGGCCATGTTCCAAAAAATTTCATCGCTTAGGCTGTGGTTGGGAAAATCTATTAACAAACGGTTGTATGAGATAAGAGCCGTATCAAACTTTTTTTGAAATGTCAGAAGGTCAATTTTTGCGAATTCATATAATGCTTCCCCGGAAGTATCCAAGGCTAAGTTATCCTGAATAAGAAGGCTGAGGTCCATGGCATCGTTTGCAATTTCTCTTGAGGTGGCAAGCTTCAAAATGTCTAAGTTACTTTGGGCAAGTTCAAAATTTCCCTCGTAGAAATAGAGTTTGGCCAGTTTTAATTTTGCAATATGCCCTGTTGGTTGGTCCTTGTATGATTTGTCAACCTGAGCATATAATAATGTTGATTCCCATGGTTCATTTTTTAGCAAGTAAATATCACCAAGACTCAATTTGCAAGAGCCAATAAAATCATATGATGTCCTTGGAATTTTAATTGCTTCTGATAAAATGCTTATTGCTGTGTCGTGTTCGTCAAGGTAAAAGGCATATAGTAGCGCCATTTTCCTCATTGCTTCAGCAGTATTTCTCCGAAATCCCAATTCCTTAACTAGTACATCGTACTCGTTTATCAGTATTTTTATCTGTGCTAAATCTACAGGAAAGGTGTTTTTTACAATTTCCTCCCTTGTCTCAATTAGCTTTTGTTTTGCAAAAGCGTAATTGACGCTTTTAGGATATTTTTCTATAATATATTCGTAGATATTTACAGCCGTTTGGTAGTCTTTGTTCTTAAAGCAAATCTGACCAAGATTAAGCAGCTCTGAGCCCATTAAGTCAAATCTTTTATCCAATGCCCTTGCTTGAGCAAAAGCTTTGTCAAACTGCTTTATTTGTATGTACATCCAGATGAGCATTTCATTGTATGTTCCCTGATTGTCTTTTTGCATTAACCTTATCAATTCAATTTCCAGTTTCTCATAATTATCTATGGTTATAAATGATTGTAAGATATTCTGTGCGTAATTGATATTTTGAGGATTCAATTTCAATAGATTCAGACTTTCCCTAATAACACCATTTTCATTTCCCGAAGAACGGTAAACGGTAAGGAGGTCTTGAACATATGCGTAATCGTTCTTTTTGTTTTTTCGCGCTGTTAGGAAGAGCTTTTCGGCCAATTGATATTCTCGTTTTTTCAGAAGAATATTTGAAACATCGCGCAGGTTGTCATTTTCTTTTGTGTAGGTTTCAATAAACTCATCGAACTGCTCATCGAATTTTTTCTGATCACCAAAGTTTCGTTCAAGAAAAATCTCATCCACTTGATAGACCACATTTTCAGGAAACCTTTTGTTCAGTTTACGTAATAACTGCCTAGCCTCTTTTTCTTCATTTAGTTTTAAAAGGGATTCAAGATACTTTTCATAGATGACAGGAATATTTTTATCATTTTTTGCCAGTTCTTCAAAATATTCTACTGCCTTTTGATATTCGCCCTGATTGTAATATTCTATTGACAGTTGGATAATATTATTCTGTGCTTGTAAGCCAAGTGTTATTAAGGCTAAAAAAATTACTAAAGATGCTTTTCTAAATATTGTCATCATCGTTGTTAACACTCTTATTATTATTACTATATATTATATAATTATTGTTATTGTTATTGTACGGTGGATAAGTAGATAAGTAGTGAAAATAAAATTAGGTTTTTCTAATTGTTTTTAAGTTTTATTAAAAATTGTTTTATCCACATGCAATTCTCATATAAGTAATTGAAAATATGCTCTTTAGGTTTTGTTCACATTTGTCCAATTATTCATGTGTTGGTAAGTTTTATTTATATAGAATGTTGACATATTGGTAACAAGTAACAGTTGTTATTCAGTTTTCATTCCATATTGATAATTTCTACCCATTCTAATTTTACAAAGCCCTGGAGTGTTAATAAAGCTTATTGTATAAACATTATTGTACACAGAAATCTTACTTTATTGTTAATATCTTATCCTGCACAATCCAGTTTGCTTTAATAAGAATATCTTCATCATTAATTACTACTTTCTCAGGCTGAATATTCTTGTAGTGGTTTCCCGGGTTCCAAATATGGTTATTGTTTGCATCGTGTATAAGCCTCAATTTGTAGGTTCCCGGACTGATATATTTAAAGGAGAACTTACCCGGGTTTATAAATAGTTCTTCTTTTGTAGCCCCTTTGGGTGTTATAAGCTGAAGAATAAGGTTTTCAAAGGGTGATATAACTTCACCATCAATTTGACCGTATTTTTCTTCATTAGGAATAGAGTAGTTTAGTTTTATGTTTCTTATCGTATCATTCTGATTAGAAATAATTAAGCCATTTAACATCTTGATCTCTATTGTTTTCGCTTTTGTATAGAGGTTTTTAACAAATAATCGTTTGTCGCTTATTAGGCCAAAATCAAATGAAGTGGTTATAATACTGTCCTTCCCATTTAGTACGAAAAGTACTGTATCTATTTTAAAGGACTTTATCCTCAAATTAAAGTCGATATTTATTGTATCGGGAATTCGAATTACATCGCCATTTTCAGGATTTATAATTACAGAAAACTCAGGATCCAAAGTATCAGATTCAAAATTCTTCTTTAGGTAAAAAATTGAATCGAAAGTAAATTCATTTGAATCTATAGCATGATATTTTATAGGAATGGAATCTTGAAAGTTGAAAGGATGGAAAATGTTCAAGTTTCGGGCGTTGTTTGAAGTGTATGTGAATAGTGTATCCATATCTATGGAATATTTTAATAGCCCTTTATTAAAGATTAGACTAGAATAATTGTATTGATGTCTTTGTGAAATCAAACGAAGCAAATTGGTGTTTTGTGGACTGAGGTAAAGATTATAAACAGTATCTACATATGAAGGATTGACGTTATTTGGGTACAATGCGATCATTTCTTTTCCGACATTATATACAAGGTTTCCGTTATCGTCTTTAATAGCATAGAGGCGAAACTCCTGTTGGGGTAAATTATTAATTATAAAATTTCCTTCTTCATCCACTCTTGACAAATACGCAGGTTTGTGTTTCTGAATATCTATGGTGTCGTTTAGTGGCTGTATTACGGCTACAACATCCGTAAGTGGTTTCTGAGTAAACATATCGATGGCTTTACCTTTTATAAAAGCGGTATCGATATCCAGGCCGGTTGAAAATGCTAATACGGCATTAGTACTGGGGTTTCTTTCAGTTATATCAACAATGCTATTACCAAAGTTTAAGTTGTAAGTTGTGTTCTGTCGTAATGTATCCTTGAATCTAATGGTGATGGATTTTTTCCTTGGAATTTCTTTGAATTGAACATTATCATCAGGTGTTATTATAAGTTCGTTTATTAAGCCTTTACTCTCTATTTGTTCGTTAAAAAACAGAGTGACTTCGTTGCCTTTAAAATTGGTACTATTGTGTTGCGGAAATGACTTTAGCATAATCGGTGGATCTAAGTCTTTTTCTCCGCCGGTGGGGAGTTTAATATTAGCACAGGATATTAAAAAGGCGAGAAAGAAAGCGGATAAAACTCTGACAATCAATATATTAACTTTTTAAATGTACTAATAAAACGGATATATCAGCTGGGGATACGCCAGATATCCGACTTGCTTGTCCAAGAGTTTCAGGTCTTTGTTTCTCAAGCTTCTCTCTAGATTCTGCAGACATTGCTGAAAGTCTTTTATAATCAAGATGATCCGGAATTCTGAGTGTATCCATATCCTTCATTTTATTAGCCATGGATTTTTCTTTTTCAAGATAATGATCATACTTAATAAGTATTTCTGATTGCTCAATAACCTCTCCTGAATAAACTTTAATAATTTGATCAATATTGGAGAGACTCTGACTTAGCATATTTAAATCAATATTCGGTCTTTTAACTAATTTCTCAAGATTAGTTTTTTCTTTTATTTCTGCTGAATTAAGCTCTTTTAATATTGGGTTAATTTCAAGAGGGTCCAATTTTGTTGTTCTAATTGTTTGTAATAATTCATCCACCCACTTATTCTTTTCTTCCACTTTAATCATTCTTGTTTCGTCTGCCAAACCTAAACTATAACCTATAGGTGTTAAACGAATATCGGCATTATCTTGTCTTAGCAGCAGACGGTATTCTGCTCTTGATGTAAACATACGATAAGGTTCTTCAGTGCCTTTATTGATTAAATCATCGATCAATACACCAATATATGCTTCAGACCTGCTTAATATAAATGGCTCTTTTTCATTTATATTTAAATGAGCATTAATGCCTGCCATTAAGCCTTGACACGCTGCCTCCTCGTATCCTGTTGTTCCATTTATTTGACCGGCAAAAAATAGATTTTTAATTATTTTGGTTTCAAGCGTTGATTTTAATTGTGTTGGCTGAAAGAAATCATACTCAATGGCATATCCAGGACGGAACATTTTTGCGTTTTCAAAACCTTCTATTTGTCTTAAGGCACGAAATTGTACATCTTCGGGCAAGGATGTAGAAAATCCATTAACATAAACCTCTACGGTATTCCAGCCCTCCGGCTCTACGAAAATTTGATGCCTTTCTCTTTCTGCAAATCGATTTATTTTATCTTCAATGGAAGGACAATACCTTGGCCCTATACCTTTAATCCTTCCATTAAACATAGGGGATTTATCAAAACCTTCACTTAGAGTGTCATGTACGTTAGTATTGGTATATGTTATATGGCAGGAGCGCTGCGTGCTTAAAGGTTTGGTTTCAGAAAATGAAAACTTTGATGGAATCTCATCTCCTTTTTGCTCTTCCATTTTTGAATAGTTTAGGGTTCTCCCATCAATTCGGGGAGGAGTTCCTGTTTTCATCCTTCCGGCACTAAAACCAAGATCTACCAGCTCTTCGGTAATACCCTTAGAAGCGCGCTCTCCTGCTCTTCCTCCGCCAAACTGCTTTTCTCCAATGTGAATAATTCCATTAAGGAATGTTCCGCTAGTCACAATTACAGATTTTGAACGAATTTCTAAGCCCATGCCTGTTCTTACTCCTTTCACTTCATCTCCTTCAACAATAAAACCGGCAACCATTTCTTGCCACATATCTACATTTGGGTTTCCCTCTAAAGCGAGCCGCCATTGTTCGGCAAACAACATCCTATCATTTTGGGTGCGCGGAGACCACATGGCAGGACCTTTTGATTTGTTAAGCATACGAAACTGAATCATGGATTTGTCGGTAATAATTCCTGACATACCCCCCAAAGCATCAATTTCTCTCACAATTTGACCCTTGGCAACCCCACCCATAGCGGGGTTACAAGACATATGGGCAATAGTATTCATGTTCATAGTAATCAACATTACTTTGGAACCCATTTTGGCAGCAGCATGTGCCGCCTCACAACCGGCATGTCCGGCCCCCACTACTATTATGTCATATTCTTGAAACATGTATTGATGTTGTTTTTTGTTCCACGTGAAACACAAGGCTTTTGACTTTTTGTTTCACGTGGACGCTTAAAAATCTCGCAAAGATAAACAGACGTCCTCTTTTTTCCTCATGATCAACTTCTCCTCCTTATTACCGTCTTTATATCCAAACAAGTGCAATAACCCGTGCGCCAGCACTCTATGTAATTCTTCTAAAAGAGAATGGCCAAGGATTTTGGCATTATCCTTTACGCGGTCGATGCTTATAAAAATATCAGCCTCTATTGGTTCTGGAAGAGTAGAAGTTGGAAATGTTATTATATCAGTAAAAAAGTCATGGTTTAGGTATTGCTTGTTGATTTTAAGCAGGTAGTTGTCAGAACAAATAATATAATTAATGTTATTGACTGAAAAACCATCTTTTTCTGATATAGCTATTAGCCAACTTTTAACTTTTTTAATATTCGATAGTTTAAAGGAGGTGTCTTCGTAAAAGAAATGAACTTTGTTATTACTCATCAAAATAGAAAACCATTTCTACTTCATTTCCATCAGTGGAAAAGTTCACTTCATCGCATAGGTGTTTCATTAAGAAAATACCCCGGCCACTTGTCTTTTCAATGTTTTCCGGGTTGGTTGGATCTGGAACGTGGTGATAATCAAAGCCGTGACCCTCATCTTTAACTTTAAATTTTAACAGACTCTTGTCGTAAACTAATGATAGAACAACTTTTTTATTCTTGTCAAGATTATTTCCGTGCACAATAGCATTGTTAACCGATTCAGTTACTGATACCATTATATTTCCATAAATTTCATCGTTGAAATTGAGCTTAGACTTAGCATTGTCTATAAAGCTTTCAACAATTCTTATGTTATCGATAATAGATGGGAATTCGATAGACATAGAGTTCATTTTACACCTGTTAAATATTCCATGAATATAAAGCTATTCATATATTTTTTCAAAATACTCATTTACGCGTTCTCTATAATAAGAGTTTAAAAATGGAGAAATGGTTTTTAGCAACTCAGTTTGTTTTTCTTTTTCTTCAAAATATTTTTCCAAATCAGGAGGAGTTGTCCTTTCTAGTTTATTGGCCGTTTGGGATTCTCGTTTTGGATCTAGCTGTTGCTCTCTTTGTGCTTTCTCAGATTCAAGCAGTCTAGTCAGAATATCTTCTTGTCTCTGAAGTAGTTCTTGAGTCAGCCTTTTGTGTACCAGGTCTTTTTCTGACTCTTCCATAATTTTCTCTAACTCATTTAGTTTATCCTGCGCATTTTTGTCAAGCTGAGATTCACCACTACCCATTCCTTCAAGCATTTCCCTCAACTCTTCTTGTTCTCTTGCTAATTCTGCGAGTCCTTCAGACAATTCTCTTCCTTGCTTTCCACTTTGTTTTAGCTCCCTAATCTTCTGATTTAGAGACTGTTGTAGCATTGACATCGATGGTTTTCCTCCCTTTTTTGGCTTACTACACATTTGGTCTCCCTCCATTTGCGAGGCCATTTGTTCTTGCATTTGTTTTAAAACATCATTCAACATCAGAGCAAGATTATTAATTGATGTCATAGCGAATTGTTGCTTACCTGCTGCCAAACCATTTTTTCGATCCTTTATTGCTTGTAATGCATCGTCCATGTTTTTATTCATATCGTTAACCTCTCTTGTCACGAATGATTCAATTTGAAAAACACGCTTAGCCAAAGCATAGAGACTATCTTCAATAATTTTAGCATCATCTTTTAATTTTAGCTGCTCTTGTCCGAGTTCTACGTATCTGGGGTCAGATTGGTTTACTTTTTTAAACTCATTCATTAAATCTTCTTGCTCAAATGACAGTGTAATCAGGTTTTCAAGAATCTGACGTAAATTATTCATGTCTTCCATTAATGATTGAGAGGACATGTTCATCATGAAATCAGACATTTTTTTAGCCATATCATCCATTTTTTGAGATGATTTCTTTTGACTTTCGCTTGCTTTGGAGTTCTTATTTTTTTCTAATTGATCGGAGCTTTCTTCAAGAGACTTTTCGATCTCACTTTCTTCTTCTTCGGTACTTTCCATGTTGTTTGGGTTTTCCATGCTTTCATCTAGATCTTTTATATCTTCAAGCTCTTCAGATAACTTTTCAAACTCTTTATTTATTTCTTCTTGTTCTTTTTGCAACTCTTTATTGCTCAAGGATTTATTTTCAGTATCCTCTGATAATTTTTCCTGTTTTTCAGACAATTCTTCCAACTTTTCAATGGCTTTATTCATTCGCTCCTCATATTGAAGTTGTTTGAACATTTCAATAGCGCGATCGAGTTCTTTTTCAAGGTTATAGCTTTTATTTTCGAGTTCCTTTAAGTCGTTTTGAATTTGCTGGTTATCCCCTTTTTCTTCAAGAAGTTTTTGAAGCTCTTTCAGCAACTCTTTTGTCTCTTCATCAAGAAGCTCATTCATTAAGTTTTTTAGAGATTCTGTCTTTTGTTGAATTTTGTCATTTGGTTCCTCAAAGCGATTTTTTGTCTTTGTATTTTTATCTAAGTCTTTATTTAGTTTTTCCAACTCCTTTTTCAACTCGTCGTGCTTTTTAAGAGCCTGATCAATTTTATTTTTGTCCTTCCACTCAAGAGATTTTTTTGCCTTGGTTTCATCCATAATTTCTTTAAGCTCTTCATTTAGCTGACGCGCCTCTTCCTGTATGGCTGTCATCTCGCTTTGCATGGATTTCGAGTTTTCATTAATAGACTCTCTTATATCTTCTTCAGACGGAATTTTTATAATAAACGGGTTAGACCTTGTGCTTTTCACACCATTAAAACCATCATTATCAGTTACTTGCACAAAATATTCTAGTCTTTGTCCTGACTTGAGATCTATATCTTTAAAGTCCCAGTTATAAATGAAGTTTTGTTTTTTCAAATTATCTGTAAGCGCTATGGGAATTGAACTTTGCTGAAGAATAGAATTATCTTCACCAAAAACAGAGTAAAATATTTGAAGTTTACTTAGCCCATAATCATCCTGAACACTTCCCCCGACAACAACATAGTTATATAGGCTACTATCATAAGCTTGTTTGACGGAAATTGCGGGAAAGGCATCAGGAACAGCTTCGATAGTATAACTTAACAATTCACGTTTTATTCCCTCAGCACTATTCAACGCTATTGAATAATCAAATGATTCTTTCAATAACCTGGTGTAGGTCCAAGTGTTTTGTAGAATAGGAGCTTCAATTAATTCAGTGTTACTATTTACCTGTAGGTCAATTGTCTTAGCCTGCTGTGTTTGAAGCAACCATTTAATTTTAGTACCTTCGGGAGCGCTAAGGTCTCCAATGTTTTTTAAGGATTCGTCTACAAGCCCAGTATAGTCGGGGTAATCAATATACAGCTCAAAAGAAGACAGCTCTGGTCTCGCTAAAACATTTAAAATATAACTTTCGCTTGAGAACCCGGCTGCGGAAATCTTGAAGTTTTCATCTTGCTGTATTTTTCGCCACGTAAAGCTGAAGCTGCCATTTGTTTTTCTCTTCATGCGAACTCTTCGATCACCGGAAATTATATAAGAGCTTTCGGGTATAAGTTGACCACTAAATTTAACATTCAGCTCAAAGTCTTCATTTTTAAATGCATTTAGATTGTCGTTTAAAATTTCTAAACTATATGGAGCGGTTGGAACAAACTCTTTCTTATAGTTTATCAACCTTTCTGTGCTTTCACTAAATAAGTTAGGAATGAAAAATGCAATAATACCCACTACGAATACAGGTGCGAGGAAATATTTTAAAAAGCGCTGGTTTTCTGAAAACTTGATCGCTTTGGGAAACCTGTACCATTTCAGTTCATCGGTTCTTTGCACAATACTCGCTAAAATTAAATCGCTGTTATTCGGATTTAATTGCTTTAACTGTAAAGCGTTTAATAATTTATCTTTTATCTCCGGAAAGGCATTTCCAATTTGATAAGCAGCCTGCTCATCTGTGATACCCTTGGATGTATAAATTGATTTCCACAGTGGTATTCCCACTAATTGAAAGAGAGAGCCAAGAATTGTTATAAAGAATAAAAAAAGGAAAATAGCTCTGAATAGTGTTGAAAAACGCCCGAAGTACTCAAGGGTTGTAAGAAACAAGAATAAAAATGTTGCAAGCCCAAGAAACAATAATGCACCCCTAATTAGAGCATTGAGGTAATATTTCCTTTTATACTCTTTTAGTTGTGAATTAATTTTATCGAAACCTCCTATACTTGACATTTTTGTCTTATTAACATGAACTACAACGCAGAGCTCTCTAAAGTTTCAGGTTTTACAAAATAAACTTCGTTGAAGTTACGATATTGCATTGGGTTATTCGGAAAGTTTTTTACGTATGGTTGTAATAGCCTATAGCCCTCGTCGTACCATAACACAACGATTGGGGAATCTTTTATTACCAATTTTTCAGCACTAAGAAATAATTCGTTGGCTTTTTTAAGGTCAGAACTTTGAGAGGCTAATTCAAAAAGCTGGTCAAAAGCTTTATTTTGATACCTACAAAAATTGGGGTAAACCCCTTCTTTGCGAATGTGTTTGCCGTAAAATAGGTTTAGAAAACTTTTAGGACTTGGAAAATCAGCACTCCAAGCGATTTTATAAAAACCAGCAGTACCATCAATAATTTTCTCCTGCAATACAGAAAGAGGTACAATTTCCAATTTGATTTCGAGGTTTAAGGTCTTTTTTAATTCTTTTTGAATTGCTACCGCAACGTGTGTATTTCTAGACCCATCGGAGTTCAGCCAAAGTGTAATTGGCGTTTTGGCTATTGATTCTTTTAAGCCTGATTTTTCCAAATAATAGTGTGCAGAGTCTTGATTAAAAACAAAGCCTCTTATTGTTGTGGTGTTATAATTTTCAAAACTTGGAGGGGTAATCCCATGATAACCGGGTGTAAACGCTTCTCCTTCCAAAACCAGATCCAATATTGCCTTCCTGTTTATTGCAAATGCAATCGCTTTTCTAAAATCCTTATTACTATAAACATCTTTTTGATTGTTAAAACCTATAAAATGAGTCATCATTTCAGGGCTTTGTTGTATTTGAAATTTAGAAAAATCACCTCCATCAACTTCATACCGATCTTCCATTGCCTCTTTAAAATAGTCCTTATCAAGCCTATACACCATTTCTAAATTACCTTCCATAAACTCTCGCAACTCTCTTTTTTTATCTTGTATAAAACGGACACTTATTTGGTTTAGATATGGAAGTTGGTTTCCGTACTTATCTTTTTCATAATATTTTGGGTTTCTATTCAGTATAAACTGAGAGCTCTCCTTTGTATTTGAAAGATAAAACGCTCCTGTCCCAACAGGGTGATTTGAAATATCAAGCCCATATTTATAATAGGCTTCAGGTGCGTAAATAAATAATTCATGACGAGCGAGTTTCTGTAGAAATAAAACATCGGGTCTTTCGAGTGTAATTTTGAAGTTTAAGCGGTCAACTACTTCAAAACCAGACAAATGTGAATTAGCTTCTTGATTTTCTGAAGACTCATAGAAAGCTTCCGACCCTTCAATGTTTCCAAGCAGCACATCGTATCCGTAATTATATGAGTTCTTCGTGAGGAGGTTTTTAATGCAAAACCGGATATCCTCAGAATTTAAAATTCGGCCTTTGCCTTCCGGAAAAGCCGGATCATCATGAAAAAACACGCTGTCTTTCAAGCTAAAAGAGTACACTTTACCGGTACTGTCAACACTATAGTTGTTCACAAGGCAATTCTCTAACTCTAAATTTGCTTGGTTGAATTTGAAAAGCCCCTCATAAACCAAGCTTGCAACACGAGCTGAAACAACATCTTTAATATTTGGGGGGTATAAGGTTTTTATATATTCTGTTTCATTCAAATTGAATACCCCACCATAAAATCTGCCTCCCTCAATGGGAATAAGTTCATTCTCAAAGTCGATCTGGTCATTATTTTCAGGACCACAACCAATAAGTAAAAACACAAATAAAAAGGCTAAGTGACTTAGCTTCATGATAGGTTTAGTTTCAGGAATAGTAATCAGCAAATTCAAAAGTATGGGAATTAGTTGATTTCTAAAAGAACAGGACAATGATCGGAGTGCATAGCTTTGTTCAAAATGGATGCTTTTACCAAGCGTTCCTTTAATTCTGAAGAGGTCATATTATAGTCAATTCTCCAACCCAGGTTTTTTTCGCGAGAGTTAGCTCTATAGCTCCACCAGGAGTAATTATGGGGTTCTTTGTTAAAAAACCTGAAACTATCTATAAAACCTAAACCAAGAAAATCACTTACCCATTGCCTTTCCTCGGGTAAAAAACCGGAACTTCTGGCATTAGACTTAGGGTTGTGAATGTCTATTTCTGTATGGCAAATATTGAAATCTCCGCAAATGATTAAGTTGGGAAACTCTTCTTTTAATTTCTTTGAGTAGTCTAAAAATTTGGCCAACCAATGCATTTTATAATTCTGTCGCGCCTCCCCACTACTGCCCGAAGGAATATAAAGCGACATTATCGAAACCGAGTCAAAGTCAGCTCGTATTACCCTCCCCTCCTGATCATAGTCTTCAATTCCGCAACCTATTTCTACGTGTCGAGGTTTTTCTTTTGAAAGAATAGCTACTCCTGAATAACCCTTTTTTTCTGCTTCATGCCAGTAAATATTATAACCGAGATTTTCAAAAAGGCTGAGCTCGCCCAAAACCTGAGATTTGCTTGCCTTTACCTCCTGCAAACAAAGAACGTCAGGGTCAGCAGATTTGACCCATGATAAAAAGCCCTTTTTCAAAGCAGCACGGATTCCATTAACATTGTAGGTGATTATTTTCATTCTAAGAAATCTTTGAAGTATTGAATTGCATTTTGTTTTAACAAGAGCTCCTGATCTTTTAATGATAATTTAGGAATGTCTGCCGATTTTTTCCAGTGGGGCCAGCCATCATCATCAATACCGGCTAAAGTATAATAGCCATTCAAACTTAAAAGTTTACATGTTGCTATATGCATTAAGTCTTGCTTTTGTTCTTTGCTAAAATTAAGTGGCCCTTTTCCAAGCTCCTGAACGCCGATTAAGAACAAAACAGCATTTAAATCAGCAGGTTTTTTTCCAATCAGTACTCCGAGCTTCTCCAGCAAACTTTTCCACTCCTCATCGAAATTTTCCATAGCAAATGTGTGAACAGCAGTTGCGAATATATGAACAGCCGCAAAGATCTTCACATTTTATGCTAATTAGCTATTGATGAATTTGATAAAACCAATAAAAGATCACTGGATAAATTTTTTAGATATAATTTATCCAAGAACCTGTGTTGTGTGTAAGCAATCACTTCATAGCTCAGAAGCGCATATTTGTTTAGAATGCGAGCTTCTTTTGCCTGTTATTAATAAATCCGGTCAGGAAATACAAGACTTTGAATCGAGATTTTGGGGCAGGGTGCCATTCGGCTCTTGTCTTGTATTTTTAAGGTATGACAAGTCCGAAAGTGTTAAAAGCATTCTCAAAGAGATTAAATATAACAAGAACAGAGAGTTGGCTGAATATTTAGGCCAAAAAATGGGAGCATACTGTGAAAGCAATTTTCTTTTAAACTTTGATGTTGTAATCCCCATTCCGCTGCACCCTTTAAAAGAAAAAATACGAGGCTTTAATCAAAGTGCTGCAATTGCTCATGGCTTTTCAGAAAGCACCGGCATTCCAACGGATATTTATTCTGTTGTCAGAAATAAAAACACAAAAACACAGACAAAAATGAACAGAGAAGAGCGCTGGGAAAACGTTAAGTCCATTTTTATGGTAAAGGACCTAGCAGCTATTCAAAATAGAAATATTTTAATCCTCGACGATGTGGTGACTACAGGCTCAACCCTAGAATCACTCGCCGAATCATTAATTGAAGCGGGTGCCAAGAAAATCAGCTTTGCTGTACTGGCAATTGCTATTTGATATTAACTTCAGCCCGATCCATTCCTATCAATATCGGCTTATTATATCGCCCATCTTCATCTTTGTTTTCAAGATTTAATACACCTCGTGGACAAACTGAGGAGCAGACCCCACAGCCTACACATGAAGAGCGAATTATATTTTGCCCTCTTTGCGCATACCATCGCACATCAATTCCCATTTCACAATAAGTGCTACAATTTCCACAGGAAATGCACTGTCCTCCGTTTGTTGTAATTCTAAAGCGAGATTTAAACTTTTGAACAATTCCCAGATAAGCAGCAAGCGGACAACCAAACCTGCACCAAGCCCTGTTTCCCATAACAGGATAAAAACCCGTGCCAATCACCCCGGCAAAGCCTGCGCCAATCCAAGCGCCATATGTTTCTCTTATAGAATAAGAGCTTAATCCCATTATTTCTGAGCTTCCGGTGAAATAGGTATACAAAACAGTAGCAGTCATAACTACCGCAAATACTAAAACTCCGTGTATTGAAAAGCGTTCTATTTTCCAGGCAATCAGTGATTTATCAGAAAGCTGTCGGTAAGGGTCTCCTAAAGTTTCAGCGAGACCACCGCAACCACAAACCCAAGAACAATACCACCGCTTTCCAAAAAAGAAAACAAATACAGGAACGCCAATAAGAATTAGAGCTATTCCCCAGATTAACATAAAAACCCCTAAGGAACCACTGTCAATGAGGACATTTAATTCATTTTCAAAGAAAAAATCGTAATCTAAAGGCCAGATATTTTTGAAGTCAAAATATGGTTTGTTAAGCCGGATAAGTATTTCGGGGATTAAAAAAGCAAAAGCTGTTTGGAAAAACATTACAGATATTGTTCTAATAATATGGTATTTACTGTGCCTATATTTGAGAATCATCCGAAGGCCCATTATCAAAATACATAGCGTGTAAATAAAGCCGTATAGAAAAAACCTTCCGGCATCAGCGTTTTTAATAAACTGACTTATCGGGTCGACCATTATTATCCATGAAGTCATATACTCAGGATAGTAGTAAAGAAAAATATAAAACAGTATAAGAAAAGCGCCGGTCAAAATCCCCAGCCAACCAACATTTGTCATTGCACGATGAAAAATATGATCGTTTTTTATTCCGGGTTGAGACTTAATTCTTGGTAAAATATAAAGAGAGGCTCCTATGATACATAAGCCATAAGTTAGAAATATAAATAAGAGAGGACTAGTGGATATTGGGCCATTGTTAGAAGCTTTACTTAAACTAAACAAAAGGGCTTTACTGCTATATTTATCAAAGCCCTTCTCGGCTTTTAAGCTATAGTTTTCAATACTTTTGACTACGTCAAGAATATCATTTTGAAGGCTGGCTATATTGTCGTACTCTCTTTGATCCAGCCAAGAACCATAATCCAAAAAGCTTTTGGTCTTATAACTTTTATTTGGGTCACCGGCAAGGGCATGATCGAGGCTTTGAGCCAAGTCAAAAACAAAAAGCTCCTTTCCTTCATATTGGGATATAATATTTGTAACCTGAGCTTGACTTATACCAAATTTAGCGACTTGCATTTTATTGGCTGAATCAATGCACAATTTCAAATTTGAAACAAATTGAAAAGGGGAGTGTACTTTTTGATTGATTAAGCTTGAGCTTGTGGAAATTAATGCTTCTTGCTTTGATATTGAGTTAACTTCATTTCTAATATCTTCAACCTTCAATTCATAATGACCAATAAAGAAGCTTGAAATAAAAGTGGAAAAACCAAGTACAAATAAAAGCAGGCCCGATGTCTTTATTGTTTTTACCATTTTATAACCCAATTTTTTCTAAAAAGCGCTTCTTGCGTTTAATTTTTACCTCTTGATCCGGGAATTGCCGGTTGAACTCCTTAATTAGACTAGCTTCATGTTCTTCAAAAAACTCAGGGTCAAAGTTTGCCTCTTGTAAATGTTCCAAAACATAATGAACTGATTTCCCTTCTCTCAGCCATCTATCCCAGACTTCATGCCGGTGACGGATACCGAAAAGATTAATCCCGACCACTTGCCAATTGCTTTTGTTAAATACTAAGTGCATGCATTTTGAACCACCCTCATGCTCCCAATAAACCCCGGTTTCACCCTCTTGATATTCAGGCATTACCATTCCGTAAGTTTGATACTCTATATCTAAAAATTTTGCAGAATTAAACCATGGGCCGGGTTTATATGGCATTTCATGCCCACAGATGTTCATTGCTACTGTTTCTCCGTGCATTCTTCCGGTATACCATACTTGCTCAATTGTCCTTCTTCCTTTAGGTGCTTCATGAAACTGCGCACAATCTCCAATGGCATAGACACCTTCAATGTTTGTTTTAAAATACTGGTTAACGAGGATTCCCTTGTCAGTGCGTAAATCAGAATCTTTTATGAAATCGATATTTGGGGATACCCCGGCAGTGAGGCCAACAAATCCACAATTTATTAATTCACCTTTATCGGTTTTAACTGCTTTACATCTGCCTTGGTCATCACTTAATATTTCAACAAGGTTTGTTTCTAATTTTAAGTCAATATGGTGTGTCAAAATATGTTTGTTAATTAATTCAGATTCACCGGGTGGCAAAACGTTATTCCAAAAGCTTGACTCTCTCACCAAAAATGTAACATCAATGTTTCGAGTTTTAAACATCTCCGCCATTTCTATTCCAATC
The DNA here is from genome assembly GCA_964351965.1 of uncultured Hyphobacterium sp. Classification (GTDB taxonomy): domain Bacteria; phylum Bacteroidota; class Bacteroidia; order Cytophagales; family CCMP332; genus CCMP332. Next base: position 528,495 of record CAYGPM010000001.1, read on the forward strand.
AGACCCCCGCCAACAATCACAGCATGTTTCAAATCCTTTGAATAGGATTCCATCGACTCGAGATCCTGAAAACTATACAAACCCTGAACACCTTTTAATTCCTGGCCCGGCCATCCAAATTTATTAGGCGTGCTTCCTAAAGCAAGGATAAGTTTATCAAAAGAAATGCTGGTATCATTTCTAAGGCTGAGCACTTTATCTTCAAAATTGATTTTATCGACATGTGAATGAACAAGGTTGATTCGATTCTTAGACCAAAACCAATCTTCATAAGGTTTTGTGTGCTCAAATTTCATGTGACCCATATAGATGTACATAAGGGCAGTTCGCGAAAAGAAATGTTCCGTTTCCGAGGAAATGATTGTTATTTTTTTATCGCTGTTTTTGCGAATATATCGAGCTGCGGTAACTCCCGAAATTCCATTGCCAATAATTACAATATGCTCCATCCAAATAATTTAATTATAACAAGTATATTTCTATTGTAATTTAGATATTGTCAAAGTTTAGACAAATGCTCAGTAGTACAAGTTAGAGTTTTGGGTAGATAAATTATGAATTCATTAAAAAGTAAAAATATAGATCAATTAAAAATCTTGATTGAATCACTGAATTCACTTAATGATGAAGATTATTCAAATAAAATAGAGGCGCTTTCCGGTGCATCAATAGGCCAGCACTTTCGACATATAATTGAATTTTATCAAATTCTTAGATCCTCTAGCGCAACAAAAAATGTTAACTATGACAACAGAAAGCGCCTTCAAAGCCTAGAAGACAGTTTAGTGGAAGCCAATAAAGCGACACAAGAAATATTGGAGTGGCTTAACAAAGATTTAGTAGATTTTGATTTGCAAGTAAGCCAATTTGCATCTCAAACAATTTTTAAATCCTCTTTTATGCGTGAACTACAATATGTTTACGAGCATACCACGCATCATATGGCGATAATCAAAATAGGCATGAGAAACCTAAAGCCAGAGATGCCGGTAAACAGTAATTTTGGAGTAGCAGATTCAACAATTGCTTTTCAAAATAAATAGTTGATATACTTTAATAAAAAAAGCCCCTTTCGGGGCTTCATTCTTAATCTAGTTTGAAAGCATTCTCTTTTATGAGATAATCTGCAATTCTTCTTCGAGCTGCGATTGTATTATACGGTGGGGTTTTAGTAAAACGCTTCAACCCTAACAACATCATTCTCAGCATATCTCCTTCAGCAAATGCATTAATAACAGTTTTTCCGGCTTTATTAATTTCATCCATTGCATCATAAAGGCAAACCTTCGCAAGGTCTGTTCTTAATTGACCCTTTTCTTCGCCATGAATTCCGACATATTTTTCTGCTCTCAGAATAGCAGACTCTGCCTCATATATTTTAATGACCATATCAGCCAGAGACATTAAAACTTCCTGCTCATCGGCTAATTTTTGCATATACTTTTGAGCAGCAGATCCTGCGCACATCAAGCCGGCCTTTTTGGCGTTGGCAATTAGCTTTTTTTCTTCTGAAAATAGACCTTGCTCATCATCACCAAAGTCAGGAATTTCCATAAGTTCTTTTTGAACATTTGATGCAGGTGTCATTAAGTCTAACTTACCCTTCATGGCTCTTTTCAAATACATATCAATAATCAACATTCTGTTGATTTCATTTGTACCCTCAAAGATTCTGTTGATTCTTGCATCGCGATATGCGCGATCCATTACGTATTCGGCAGAAAAACCATAGCCACCAAAAGTTTGAACCCCTTCGTCTACAACATAATCTAATGTTTCAGAGCCCATTACTTTAAGAATAGCACATTCAATAGCAAACTCTTCTGCAGCCCCTAGCATGGCTTCATTAGGTGTTTTTCCTGATTCTAAAAGAGCATTTTCAGTCCTCTCAATATCCATACCTGCCCTATATAATGCCGATTCTGTAGCAAATATTTTAACGGCTTGCTCCGCAATTTTATGCTTAATGGCACCAAAACTTGATATTGGTCTTTGGAATTGATGACGCTCATTGGCATACTTGATTGTGTGATGAGCAGCAGACTTTGAGCCTCCCAACACAGCAGCACCAAGCTTAATCCTTCCAATATTTAAAATATTAAAAGCGATAATATGTCCTTTTCCAATTTCACCAAGTATGTTCTCTTTAGGGATTTTACAATCTTCGAAAAACACCTGGCGTGTTGAAGAACCCTTGATTCCCATTTTGTGCTCTTCATTTCCAAGACTCAGACCCGGTGTACCTTTTTCAACCACGAAGCCGGTAAACTTCTCGCCATCAATTTTGGCAAATACAATAAATAGATCAGCAAACCCTGCATTGGTGATCCACATCTTTTGACCATTCAAAACATAGTGGTTGCCATCTTTTGTAAGTTCTGCTTTTGTTTTGGCAGCTAGAGCATCTGAACCGGAGCCCGGTTCTGTAAGACAATAACTTGCCTTAAACTCACCGCTGGCTAATTTTGGAAGATACTTTTTCTTTTGTTCTTCAGTACCAAAATATAATATTGGTAATGTTCCAATACCGGTATGGGCTGATAATGCAACCGCAAATGAATGCCCTGCGCCAGTTCTTTCGGCAATTAAAAGAGAAGTGTTAAAATCTTTGCCAAATCCCTCATAGGCTTCAGGAACTGCAGTAGCTAATAAGCCTAGCTCTCCGGCCTTGTCCAACAATTGAGGCATCAAACCTTCTTCCAAAGAATCAATGCGATCAAGATTGGGTATTACTTCGCTTTCTAAAAAGTCATCGCACATTTGTGCAATCATTTTTTGTTCTTCATTCCACTCTTCAGGAATGAATACATCTGAGGCTTCTGTTTCTTTTATTAGAAACTCACCGCCTTTTATAGTCATTTTCTTTTCTTCTGTTTCCATGTTTTTGTTGTTATAAAAGTTCGTAAATACCGGCAACACCTTGGCCTCCACCAACGCAGGCTGTTACCATACCATATTTTTGTTTTCTTCTTTTCATTTCATTGAAAAGCTGAATAGAGAGCTTGGCACCACTACAACCCAAAGGATGTCCAAGGGCAATTGCACCACCATTGACATTGACCTTGTCCATATCAATCTCCAACTCACGCATTACCGCAAGAGATTGCGCGGCAAAGGCCTCGTTCAATTCTATTTGGTCAATGTCGTTAAGTTTTAAACTCGCTTTTTCGAGAGCTTTTGGTATTGCTGCTACCGGTCCAATTCCCATTATTCTTGGTTCTACGCCGGCTACAGAGTATGATAGCATTCTGGCAATTGGTTTAAGGTTTAGCTCTTTAACCATTTTTTCCGACATTACCATTACAAATGCTGCACCATCTGAAGTTTGTGATGAATTTCCTGCAGTAACAGATCCTTTATTTGCAAAAACGGGTCTAAGTTTCGCTAATACATCTAGGGATGTATCTTTTCTCGGACCTTCATCAGTATCCACCACATATTCTCTGGATTTCTTTTTACCGGCAGCGTCTATATAAGTTTCTTGAACAGTTATTGGCACTATTTCATCCTTGAATTTTCCGGTTTCAATGGCACTAATTGCGTTCATATGAGAGCGATAGGCAAAAGAATCTTGGTCTTCACGACTAATTTTGTACTGTAGTGAAACTTGTTCTGCAGTTAGCCCCATACTCGTATAATACGTAGGGTGCTCCGTTGCAATTTTATAGTTTAAAACAGTTTTTGTTCCCATTACCGGAACCAAAGACATTGATTCTGTACCGCCTGCAATGATAATATCAGCCATTCCGGCATTAATTCTTTGAGAAGCAATTGCAATTGCTTCTAGACCGGAGCCACAATAGCGATTGACAATCATACCCGGTACTTCAATGGGTAATGACAAAAGCGAAATCATTCTTCCCATTTGCATACCTGCCTCTGCTTCTGGCACAGCATTTCCAACAATTAGGTCATCTACTTGCTTGGGGTCTAGTCCCTCAACTTTTGAAACAAGGTGCTTTATTACATCAGCAGCAAGATCATCCGGTCGGGTAAATCTAAACCCGCCCCTGTTTGCTTTTCCTACTGCTGTTCTATATCCTGCTACTATATATGCATCCATATTCTTCTTTTTTAGTAGAACTATTTATTTTATTTCTTAATTCCGTATTGGTCTACCAGTTTTTATAACTGCTTGTATTCTTTCTAAAGTCTTTTTCTCTCCTGTAAGGGATACAAATGCTTCTCGTTCAAGGTCTAAAAGATATTGCTCAGAAACTAATTGAGGAGATGAAAGATCGCCTCCGGCCATTACATAAGCCAGCTTTCGGGCAACTTTTGCATCATGTTCCGAAATATATCTTCCCATGAGCATTCCATTGATTCCTGCTTCAAATAAAGCAATCAGTTTTTTACCTTGAACCTTGATATCAGTCCGCTGAATAGGTTGAACATAGCCTTGCTCTAACATTCCTAAAACGGCTTGTTTGGCATCAGCAATCTGGCGGTTTTTATTAATAGAAATATTATCACCCTCTCGTAGAATATGCATATCAAAAGACTCATGTGCTGAAGTAGCAACTTTTGCCTGAGCGATATTCATAAATGCATTTTGCATATTGTTGAGTTCAGCATCTCCTTCTTCAAAGGAGTCAGAGACTCTTAAAACCATTTCTTTGGTGCCGCCGCCACCCGGAATTACACCAATACCCATTTCTACTAAACCGATATATGTTTCGGCTGCTGCTTGCACTTTATCGGCATGCATGGTCATTTCACAACCACCTCCCAAAGTCAATCCATGTGGCGCAACTACTACAGGTATTGAAGAATATCTGACTCGCATAATGGTATTCTGAAATTGACGTACCATAAAGTCGATTTCGTCGAATTCCTGTTCGATAGCAAACATGAATATCATTCCCACATTTGCCCCGGCAGAAAAGTTGCCTCCTTGGTTTCCAATTACCAAACCTTCGTAATCCTTTTCAGCAAGATCAATAGCTTTATTAATTCCTTGAATTACCTCACTTCCCAAGGTGTTCATTTTGGTATGGAATTCGACGTTTAGTATTCCATTTCCAATATCAAAAATTGTTGCGCCATCATTGGACCAAACTTTTTTACTTTCTCTCAAGTCGTTTAATACAATAAACTCATCCGTTCCGGGAATGGCTTCGTATGAATCGTTTTTAATGTTATAGTACTTCCTGACGCCACCCTCGACTTTATAAAAAGAGTTTTTGCCATTTTTAATCATATCATGAACCCATGATCCGACTTTATATCCGGCATCTTCCATTTTTTTGATCGTATCTGCAACTCCGACGGAATCCCAGGTTTCAAAAGGACCGACTTCCCAACCGAACCCGGCGCAAACAGCCTGATCAATTTGGTAAAGGTGATCGGCGATTTCGGGTATTCTATGGCTTACATATTGAAAAAGGCCATAAAAGGAGTCTCTGTAAAATTCACCGGCCTTATCTTTTCCGTTAAAAAGGACTTTAAATCGATCAACAACTTTGTCAATAGACTTTGTTTGCTCTAGCGTGGCAAAACTGACCTTCTCTTTTGGTTTGTACTCGAAAGTTTTGAGGTCAAGTGTTAAAATTTGACTTTTACCTTCTTCGTCTTTTACTTTTTTGTAAAAGCCCTGTTTTGTTTTATCACCGAGCCAATTGTTTTTTTCCAATGTTCGGACCTCCTCCGGAAGGTTGAACATCTCTTTAGATTCATCCTTATCTAATCCTTTACACAAGTTATCAGACACCTTTATTAAAGTGTCGAGCCCAACAACATCCGAGGTTCTGAATGTTGCAGATTTTGGTCGTCCGATAATAGGCCCTGTTAATTTGTCTATCTCATCGATATTCAGACCGAGCTTCATCATTGAGTCAACGACTTTTAGAATGGCATAAATACCAACCCTGTTTGCAATGAATGCCGGCGTATCTTTACATAAAACTGTTGTTTTGCCCAGAAATTTACTACCATAAGACATTAGGAAATCTATAACCTCCTTATCTGTTTTAGGTCCTGGGATTATTTCCAGTAACTGTAAATATCTTGGCGGATTAAAAAAATGGGAGCCGGCAAAGTTTTTCTGAAAGTCTTCGCTTCTTCCTTCACACATTAAGTGCATTGGAATACCACTTGTATTTGAAGTGATCAAAGAACCTTCGGCCCTGTGTTTTTCAACGTTTTCAAATACTTTTTTCTTTATTTCCAGGTTTTCAACAACCACTTCAATGACCCAATCGCATTTTGATATTTTATGCATATCATCATCAAAGTTTCCTGTCTCAATTCTTGAAGCAAGGTCTTTGTGATAAATTGGAGATGGGTTTGACTTTAATGCAGTGGTAAGAGAATCATTAACAATTCTGTTTTTCACTTTATTACTACCGAGCTCAAGTCCTGCTTTTTTTTCAGCATCGTTCAATTCTCGGGGAGCAATATCCAACAAGATCACCTGCACACCGATGTTGGCAAAATGACAAGCGATTCTTGATCCCATGATTCCGGAACCTAAAATGGCGACTTTCTTGATAATTCTTTTCATAATATTTTATTGATCACGAAAAATATGATTGTTATCTATAAGGTTATTTATATTATCAATGACTTCAAAAAAGGTGTCTAGTTTCTCTTTAGGCACAACCTCTTGAACGGCATGATTAAATTTTCTTATTGTCTTTTTTGAAATGTCTCGTTTTTCTTTTCCTACTTCAGTAAGGAAAATTCTGGCAACACGACCATCATCTTTATCGGGCCTTCGCTCAATGAACCCGCGCTCTTCCATGTTTTTAATCATCCTTGAAAGACTGTGGATTTCCATCCCGATCATGGGGCCGATTTTTGTAGCCGGAGTGCCATAATCATCGTCAATGTTGATTAAAACATAGCCCATTGAGGTAGTGATGTCATGCTTTGATGCCTCGTTATTATACATCCTGAAGATAGCATGCCATGCTGTTTTAATGTTAAAGTCGACGGTTTCTTTTGCTTTCATGGTATTGTAAAACGAAATTATAAAATTTTATTATGCATGCATAACAAATTGATGTTTTTTTTCATTCCCATAAAAATGGCCTTCTCTTAAATAATTATTGATATTTTTAGGCAATGAAGGGAATATTCCTTGTATTCTGTTTATTAACCTTTTCTCTGGCGAATGCTCAATTCAATAAAAAGACAGAGAAGGAAGTAGGCTATTTTATACATCATAAAGATTATAAAGAAGCTTTTAGAATATTGAACCTTCCCGAAAACAAAAAGCCGGAAAACCCCAATTGGAATTATCTGACAGCGAAGTGTCATTATGATTTAATCAATTATGATTCTGCTTTTAGCTATTTTATAAGAGCAGAAAAAGCCGGTTATGAAGGTATAGAAATCAATTATTATTTAGGAGATCTTTATCATTTGAGCGACAGCTTTGAGCTTGCAAAAACACATTTCAGCAAATTCTTAAATGCTTTCTCAGAGGATGATACCCATCCATTGGCTGATAAAGGAGAAATTGAAAAGAGAATAGAAGAGTGTAATTATGGAATTGACTTCAAAAAGGAAGCAAAGAATATAGAAATACATAATCTGGGGAATACAATTAATTGTGAATATCCCGATTATGCTCCGGTGATCTCTGCTGATGAACAAACGCTATTTTTTACCTCTAGAAGACCAAATAGCACTGGCGGATTGGTTGATGGAAGAGATGGCTGGAATATGGAGGACATATATTTATGTCAAAAAGACAGCAATAACAATTGGACAAAACCCGAACAGCTTCCCGGATATATAAATTCAAATGGTCATGATGCAAATATTGGTTTGTCTCCGGATGGGCAATCACTTTTTATTTACAGAGACAATGAATTGGGCTCGGGCTTATCAGGAAATATTTATGAATCGGTTTGGAAGTTTAACAGATGGTCAACACCATTATTACTTCCTGAGCCTGTTAATACACAATATTGGGAAACAGGAGTTTCTACCACACCTGACGAAAAAACCTTATATTTTTCATCCAATAGACCGGGAGGCTATGGCGGACTGGATATTTATAAAGTGAAACTACTTCCAAATGGCACCTGGGCAAAACCCGAAAACCTGGGACCCGAAATTAATACTCCTTATAATGAAGAATCTCCATTTATTCACCCGGATGCAAAAACACTTTATTTTTCTTCGCAAGGTCATAGTAGTATGGGAGGCTTTGATATTTTCATGTCTAGCTTGGAAGACAGCACCTGGTCTGAGCCGGAAAATTTGGGATACCCTTTAAATACAGCTCAGAATGAATTGTATTTTGTGCTTTCCGCCGATGCACGACGCGGTTATTTTTCAGGAATTAGGGATGAAACGTTTGGTGACAAAGACCTATATATTGCCAATTTGCCTGAAAGACCTGTTCAAATTATACTCTTAAAAGGAAGGGTGGTCGATAAGGAAACTGAGAAGCCACTTGCAACGCTAATTAAGGTCTATGACAATGCCTCGAAGAAATTGATTTATGTATTGAACTCAAATGGTGTAAACGGTAGGTTCTCCTCTGTTTTACCTCCCCATAGAAATTATAATGTACAAGTTGAAGTAGAGCAGCGGGGTTATGCTCATTATTCGGTTAATATTCATATACCTGATCAAAAAGAGTTTGTTGAAATAGATACCATCATCAGACTGATGCGAGATGATACTTTGCATACTATAACACTCTTACCCAATATATTCTTTAAGCTAAACTTGGCGGAATTGGATTCTACTTCCGAGTTGGAACTGGATGCTTTAGCGAAGAGACTCTTTGATAACCCTTCAATGAATCTTGAAATTGCAGTTCATACTTTTTCTCAAAATAGTAAATCTGAAAATCTCGATTTATCGCAAAGAAGAGCCAATGCTATAAAACAAGCACTTATTTCAAGAGGTGTTGCAGGAAACCGCTTATTTCCTGTCGGCTATGGAAATCAATACCCAAGGGATGATGAAAAAGGGCCATGGGAAAATGAAGGTATAAAACCCGACGACAGAGTTGAAGCTATCATAATACCATCTTATAATGACCAAATGGAGCCTGCAAAAGATGGGTTCTACTATATAAATGCTTACAAACCATTTGTGCTATCAATTAAACCGGAAGAAGCAGACATGCTCGCCGGTAATTCAATTGAAGAGAGTAACAATAATGATGACATATCAGAAACCGGGAAAGATAAATCAGATTTGATATCTGACGTAAGTATAATTAATGCTCCTTTGGATGAAAAAGAAAGTGAAGGGGCCGGCGAAGATCAAATCAAAAGCGGCAATATTGGTGAAGATGCTCCCGATTTATCAGATTTACGAGTATTTTTTATTGTCAACAAAATATACTTCCGAATTGACCCTGATACTGTTTTAGATGGCCTTATCATTTTGATGAAAGAGCGACCTGACCTGGATATTATCGTTAACTGCTATACTGATACAATAGGACACCCAGATTATAACAAGTTTTTATCTCAGATTCGGGCCGATAATGTGAAGAAGGCACTTGTAAAAAAAGGAGCTGACCCAAATCGAATCATTACTAAAGGACATGGTGAAATTAACCCTATCGCATCTAACTCAACAAGGCCTGGAAGAATGAAAAATAGGAGAGCGGAGTTTGAGGCTGTAAAAAGGCAGGACTAAATATCTCTTCTTAAAACTTCTAAAGGACTCCTGTCAAATATTCCTCTGGTATTTAACCACCCTATGAATACACAGAGAGCTGATATAATAATCCAGATTAAAAAGATTCCTGTGAAATCGGGCACAAAAACCATATCGAAGAAATAAATTGATAGAGTAAAACTCGCTCCTAAAGCCAAAACAGAGCCGGTAATACCGGACAAAAGACCCAAATAGGCATATTCCACCAAACTTATTTGAATGATTTGTTTTTTGGAAGCACCCAAAGTTCTCAATAAAACATTCTCTTTTAACCTAACATATTTGCCATTTGTAACTGCTCCTGCTAATACTATTAATCCGGTTATTACTGAGAATAATGCCATGAACCTGATTACAAAGGAAACCTTGCTAAGAATATCATCTACATTTTTAAGGATCATGCTGAGATCAAGAACAGAGACATTCGGAAAGGATTTAACAATGTCTTTTTGAATATTGGAAGACTCAACTTTATTCTCTGCCCTAGTCAACAAAACGTAAAACTGTGGCGCATCCTCAAATATTCCTTTGGGAAATAACACGGTAAAATTTGTTTGAAAGCGTTGCCAATCCACTTTTCTGACACTTCCAATATAGCTTTTAACAGGAACGCCCTGAACATCCCAAACAATTTCATCTCCGAGCTTCGCATCTATACGTTTCAGCATTCTTTCACTTACCGAAACGAATAAACTATCATCTCCCGACTTAAACTCATTGATATACTTTCCTTCAATTATTTCTTCAGAATCAATAAGGCTATCCCTGTATGTTACACGATACTCCATGGTTAAAGCCCAATTGGGTATTTCATCCGTTGTATCCTTTCTGATTTCGTCAGCAGCCTTGCCCCTTAGGCTATCAATTCGAATAGTTACAACAGGTACCAATTGATTAATCGGATAATTGTTTTTTTGAACATACGATAGTAGTTCATCTTTCTGATAATCCTGAATATCAACCATTATAAGGTTCGACCTGCTTTTATCTCCACTAAACTCCAGTTGTGATAAAAGGCTGTTTTGTATTAACGACAAGGTGACGATCATAAATGCACCAAGTCCAATTACGACTGTTAAAACGGCTGTTTGATTGTTTGGTCTAAACAAATTGGCCAAACCCTGTCTCCAAACAAATGGCCAGTTTTTAGGAAAGTACTTTCTGATCAGATTAATCAGGAGATAAGAAACGCCGGCTAATGCAGCAATTGTAATTAGCATTATCAGATAAAAAGCAGTCCCAAAAATAAACTCCCCGGTTTGATAAACTGCAAAAGCCCAAGGCAACACTAGAATACTTCCAAAAATAAATTTTTGAATAAGAGGACTTTTAATTAAATCCGCTGCGGATGTTCGCAATACAGCCAAAGGCGAAACATATTTCACTCTAATTAATGGCAATGCAGCAAAAAGCAATGAAATCACAAGTCCTATTGCCAGCCCAACGAATGATGCTTCAGCAGAAAATCTCAAATTGAGCTTGATTGGAATAAAATCTTGCAGTACATAAGGAATAGCAAATTGCACCAGGTTTCCCAGAGCTACTCCAAACAGACTTCCAATTATTCCAAGACCTGTTGCCTGTATAAAGAAGATCCAAAATGCTTGCCAACCTGTTGCACCCATGCACCTCAACACAGCGACGGAAGGAATTTTTTCCTGAACATAGATATGAACAGAACTAGCGACACCTATACATCCTAAAATCAATGCAATAAAACCGAGAAGCTGGAAAAAGCGATACATATTATCGAGGGCAGAACCGACCCGCTCTTTTCGATCTTCCACAGTTTCGTTTCCATAACCCAAACTTTTGGTGGACTTTTTAATCGGTTCAAATAAGGCTTCGGCATCCTCTCCTTCATTTGCTTTAAAGTAGATTCTGTAATTAACCCGGCTTCCAAATTGAACAAGGTTGGTGGAGTCTAAAAGCGAATAAGGAATATATATGGAAGGTGAAAGCGATGTCATCACACCTGCACTTCCCGGGATAGATGAAACAAGACCAATTACCGGTAATTTCAAATTTCCTGTTTTAACCGTATCGCCAATTTTCACATTCAATTGTAGTGCAAGTGTCTCATCAACCATTGCACCTTTACCATTTTTTAGTTCATCAAGGGAGCCCTTTGGTGTAGTTTCGATAGCACCATAAAATGGATAGCCACCTTCGAGGGCAACTACCTGGACTAATCTGGTTTTATTCTCTTTCGGAAAAATCGCCATTGATGCCATTCGAGCACTTCTTCCTTTTTCACGGGAAAAGGTATCGATAGTAGCGACATATGCAGAGTCAAAAGCCTGATTACTGTAAATGACCAAATCAGCGGCAAGTAGTTCCTTTGCCTGATTGTCTATATCATTACTCAGATTATAGTTAAATGAATTAATTGCCACTAAAGCACCAATTCCCACTGATACCGAAACAATAAAAAGCAATAACCGATCTAAATGGCGACGTGCATCTTTCCAGGCCAGTTTCCAGATCCAGAAATCTTTCAATAGGTTTGTACTTCTTCTTTTGACGGATATTTTCTTATCCATTACTGCGTTTTGACTTTATCGGAAACAAGTTCACCACCTTTTAGCTGCAAAATTCGATTTGTAAAGTTTGCCAAAGCCAGGTTATGCGTGACCATCACAAGAGTAGTACCGATTTCCTTATTTATATTGAAGAGCAAATCGGTGATTAAGGTGGCGGTTTCTTCATCTAAATTTCCGGTAGGCTCATCTGCAAATAGTATTTGTGGTTCAGCCATGAATGCCCGAGCTATTGCCACCCGCTGTTGCTCGCCACCGGATAGTTGTGCCGGATAATGATGCAACCTTTCTTCTAAGCCAACTCGAGAAAGAAGTTCTTTCGCTCTCTTTTCAGTATTTTTTTCACCCCTTAATTCTAAGGGAATCGTTACGTTCTCCAATGCACTTAATGTTGGCAGAAGTTGAAAATTTTGAAAAATAAAACCCACATATTGATTTCTGACATAGGCCCTATCATCTTCATTAAGGTCATTCAATTTTATTCCCGCCAAACTTACCGACCCCGTGCTTGGTGTATCAAGTCCGGCACAAAGACCAAGAAGTGTGGTTTTTCCACTTCCCGAGGGCCCGACGATAGACATGGTGTCTCCTTTTTTGATTCCAAAATTTATTGAATTTAAAACTGTAAGACTTTGGCCCCCCGTTTGATAGGTTTTACTTAAGTCTTTTGCCTCCAGAATGTCCGACATTATACTTTATTAGTTTAACTCTTGTTATAATTACAAAATTGCGGCTAATGTTCAATAATAATATCATTTTTAAAAAATCTATGATGAACGGAAAGTTTAAGCCTCTAGTAGCATTTATTTCTATTATTCTTTTTTCAATGACGCAATTAACTGCACAGAATAAAAAAATACTCTGTTTCGGAAACTCCCTTACAGCAGGTTATGGATTGGCAAAAGAACAATCATGGCCAATGTTGATTCAAGAAAAAATTGAATCAGCAGATTTAAGCTATGAAATAATTCAATCAGGTCTAAGCGGTGAAACATCTGCCGGTGGTTTGTCTCGAATCAAGTGGGTACTGAAAGAACCGATCGACATTTTTATTCTGGAACTCGGCCCAAATGATGGACTTCGCGGTTTACCACTTGCACAAACAGAAAAGAACCTTCAAGCAATAATAAACTATGTTAAATCTAAGAATAAGGATGTAAAAATAATCTTGGCAGGAATGCGTGTACCACCAAATATGGGTCCGGAATATTCTGAGGAATTTCAAGAGCTTTTTACCAAACTTTCAAGCGCTAATAAGGCTACTTTAATTCCTTTTTTCCTTGAGGGTGTTGCGGGTGTAAAAAGTTTAAACTTGAATGACGGCATTCATCCAAATGAAGAAGGCCAGAAAATAGTGGCTAATACGGTCTGGAAATACTTGAAACCTCTTTTATAAGCCTACTATCAAAAACTCTACTCTTCTATTGAGTAGTTCAGCTTTATCAGTATCTATAACCGGGTCTGCGTCTCCTTTCCATGTTCCTCGCAGTCGTGACTCGTCGATACCTTTATTAAGGAAATAGTCTTTAACACTCAATTCCCTTTGACGAGAGATTTCTTCATTGTACTCGCTGCTACCTGTTTGGTCTGCATGCCCGATAATTTGAATTTTTAGTCCGGGGTTTTCTTTCATTATTTCAATCACCTGATCCATTTGATTTTTAGAGTAATTCGTAATGTCTTTTGATACATTTAAAATAAAATGAACCTTTTGTTTGAGCACATCACCCTCTTGATAATTTTTGCCATCAATTGCTAGAGTTTTGCCGGATTTTTTGATTCCCTCATAACTACTAGGTGCAACCGTTGCTTTTGGCTTAACTTTAACGGAGGCGCTTTCTTCAAAAAGAGGAGACCCATCTTCTTTCAGAATGATTTCCTTATTTTGAAATGCCACAAAATCATTTCCCCTTCTTAGATTCATTGACTCTACATATTTCCAATAGCCCGGAGCATCAACCCTTAACATGTACATTTCATTTTCATTTGAAAGGAATACCGTAAGCCCACGATCTTTCTCTTCGTTCATCACTTCTATCATTTGGCCCGTTTTCATGCGCTCTAAACTTACCTTTGAATTGGTTATAGCTTCCAGCCCTTTTTCTGTTTCTTTTTTCACAAAAACATTTAAAGAAATCTGGTTGAAATCCATATAGTAAATATCTGTGGCGCCCTTTGTACCAAGTCGGTGAGACGAAAAATATGCTCTTCTACCATCTTCGGTCCAGGTGATGTAGATATCGTCGTAAGCAGAGTTTATAGGTATTTTTAAGTTTTCCGGTTTTGACCACTTCCCATCTTCAAAACGAGTTTTAAATACATCATAGCCACCTACAGTTTTATGACCTCTTGAGCTAAAATAAAGCATTGGTTCATTGTAAAGGACAAAAGGCGCGTCCTCATCAAAAGGCGTATTAATTTCCGGACCAAGGTTTTCAGGATCAGACCATTTTCCTTTTTCATCTTTTCTTGAGATATACAGATCCAAACCGCCAAAACCATCTGGCCTGTTACTGGAAAAAACTAAAGTATTATTATCAGGAAACATGGAGGCGCTAGGCTCCCAATATTTAGAATTTATACTCTTTGGAAAGCCTTTTACCTGCTCCCACTTCCCATTGATTTTCTCTATTACGAATATATCTCCATTGTTAGACTCTGAGTTATAGATAAGACTTAAGTTATTTGCAGGATTAACATACAAGGGGGCGATATCAGCAAAAATGTCTTCGGTTATTTTAATTTCTACGGGTTTTGACCAGGTTTTTTTTGTTCCCATTTTAGAATAAAATAGCCTCTCTGCAAATTCGCCCTCTTCTACTTCAACTTTTGAAGTGAAATATAATTCATCACCTGCTGCATTAATTACCGGAGCGTATTCAGCCCTTTCGGAGTTAATAGGTGAACCGGCATTTTCGATTGCTATACGTGTTGGGTTAACGGATAACTCAATTCCATATTCACAAGCTTCAATCAACTTTTTGATAGATGCTTCAATTGAAATGGGGTCCTCAAGAGTAGCAGCTGAGCCTCCGTAAATAGCAGGTAAAACGACTTCCGCTTCTAAAACCGGATCAAAAACATCGGGAGAGGCATTGTACGTATCTAAATATGATTGGTAATTAATAATGGCCTGTTTGAAATCATGATCTAAATGATATGCTCTGGCAAGATAAAAGATCTTATGAAGATTTTCTGATTGGTCTTCCAAGCTCCCCACTTGAGTAATTAACCTTATAGCTTCTTCTTCTTCTTGTGTGAATAAATAACAGAGCGCTAATCTGTATTTATAAAAATCATTATCCATATCTGAATAATAAAGGTCGTGAAAACCACGTTTGGCCTCTTCAAAAGAACCCTCTTTGAAAAGCTTTTCTGTTTCCTCCGCACTTTGAGAAATAGCATCTAAAGGACTTGCGAAAAAGAAAATAAAGCTTGATATAAAAGTGATAAGGATGGAATGCAACTTCATGACACACAAATAGTTTACCAATAATACAAATTGAAGATATAAAGATTTTCACCTTAACGCAATAAAAACGCGCTCATAAGACTTTTAAATCTATTTTTTTAAGTGGGCAAGCCTAAAGTAAAACTTAAATTTATCAGTTCTTTCATCCGTTCATTTAAAGTGAAAATATTTTCATCAAGTGTTTTTTTCGGATCAATAGAAGCAAAATCATTTTCCCAATACTGATTTAAATAAATGTGATTGCGCCGAATAGAAAATGCGAATGGTTTTGACGACAAGGATTTGATTCTTGACACCTTATTAATAACGATTTGATCAAGCACATTTTGTGGATTTTCAACCGGCGTATAAAAGTTGAAACTCCTTTTTATGCCAATATCATCCGTCTGAAGGGTTTTCCATTTGGGCTCAGATTTGTAGTGCTTGTCCAATTCAATCAAGTCTTCATCTTCACTTTTCTGTACTGCAATTATCCCATTTAAATGAGGAGTGAGGTTTTTAACCATAATTTGAACTCCAGTATAACCGTTAAAAGATGATCGGCTACTTATCATGCTTAATGCTGATTCCCCAACCTTACCAACATATTCTGCTTCTACAAACCATGCGATAAAAGGCAATTTTTTTGCTATGCCCGACAAGAAATGTTTTCCGTCGAGATGACTTAAGGTGTAGGGATATAGTCGGCTCGCTCTGAATTCTTTTAGATGTGGCTTAGCCTTAAATTCGTATTCAATATTCCAAGTGTTCAGATGGATTATCAGGGGGATACTTATCGAAGAAATCTCACGATTAATAAGCTCCGGTTTTTTAAATTGAAAGTAGGCAAAATAAAACGCGCCAATAGCTAAGATTCCGGGAATCAAGGAAAGTTCAAAACTATTTTCCCAAGATGAGAAGTACAAGAATATAGCAAGAGCAATTAACACTGCCGAGCCGATAAGGAGAATGCGTCTGATCTTCAGCAGAGCATATAATTTCTTCATCGCCTTCCATTGCGAAGGGAAGCTTTCCTGAAATTCCTGAATAAAGCTTTCTCTATTCATAAATTGACTTTTTCTTTTATCCAGGCAATTATGCTGTTATTATTTCTAGGTACGCTGTAAAAGTGGAACACGGAATAAAACAAGGCGAAAAAGAAAATACCCCAACGCCTTCCAAACATAGACTCTGAAAGCATGCACATGGCAAAAAGGGCAATAAATGCTAAGAAAACATCGCTGTTATAGTCGTAAGCTTTTTTTGCTGAAAAAATTAGCATTATAAGCAAAAGGGCTAAGCCGGGAAGGCCAATCTGACCTAGTGTATTTAAATATTGATTATGGCTGTTAAACTTATGAAAAAGCGCAGCATCCACAGAGCGTGATTTATAACATTCCATCAATTCATTTTTTAAGTCACCCGCACCAACACCAATTATTGGAGATTCTGCATAAACGGAAATAGAACATTTCCATTTTTCAATTCGAATAGAACGACCACCATACTGATCGGTCTGATAATTAGATTTTGGATTGATTGCCTCCTCAAAGCGTTTTTTATTTACAGGATTTAATACAATTATGACTATCGCCGTGATTAGAAAAAAGCTAAAGGAAAGCCCTTGATATAGAAATTTCCTGTTTTTTAAGGCGAGAATTATATTATAAACAGCAAAAATTGCGAAGAAAGCAAGAGTTGTCATTCTGGTAGACAACATGATCATATAAATGAACAATAAAACTGCAAGGAGAATCTGCGCTAAGCCTGTTTTGTAAACCCTTTGAATTTCAAAAAGGAAGAACAGAGCCAAAGCGATAAACATTGAAAAATATAAGGGTTGCACACCAACGCCACTTACCAAACTTTCATAACTCAGCTCAATCCAATTGAATTGAAATACCCCATCTGTGAACATATTTGAAATGGAGTAAAGAATTGTAAACAGCGCGAGCATCGAAACAGAGATGATAAAATGCCACTTTAATTTTTCTAATTGAAAAGTGTCAATTTTTGGTCCAATAGATAATACTAAGGGAAAAAAACCTAAGGCTGCAAGCTTTTCAACTTCCTTATATGCAGTGTTTTTGTCTTCTGAATAGAGCACACTTATTAAATACAAAAGCCAGAAAAACAAAGGGAATAATACCGCCGGATTTTTTAAGGAACGTTGGATATCTGAAATTAGAGTTCGGCTTAATAAAGAATTTAGACCTACCATTAGTAAAAACGGGTTATTATACTCCGGAGGTAAAAGAATAGTCATCAATGCCCCGGACACAAAATAAAACTGAAGGCGTTTCTTTAATTCTGAGTCCCTGTTAAACAGGTCGGCTATATTGATGTGTTCCGGATCAGTAGGCATAGTCCTGCTTTTTGAAAGCAAGTAAAGTAGTTTCAAAGATAATTTTAATATCTAACCATAAAGACCATTGCTCAATATAAATTTTATCCATTTTGACGCGGATTTTCATTAAGGCAGGATCTGCTGTCTCCCCACGATATCCGTTTACCTGAGCCAAGCCTGTAATGCCCGGTTTCACGAAATGGCGAACCATATAATTATCGATTGTTTGTGAATAAGTTGCCGTTTGAAATAGCATATGTGGCCTCGGCCCTACTATAGACATATCGCCAATTAAAACATTGAAAAACTGAGGTAATTCATCCATGCTTGACTTTCGAAGAAAAGCACCAATTTTTGTAATTCGCCGGTCATCCTTACTGGCCTGAATGGAGTCAGACATTTGATTCACAACCATCGTACGGAGCTTATATACCTTAAATACATTATTCTTAAATCCGGATCTGTTTTGGACGAAAAAGCCCGGACCTCTGGAATCAATTTTGATAATCAGTACCAATAATGGAATTAGCCATGAGAGGAAGAAGATTATTACAAAAAGGGAAAAGGCAATATCAAAACCGCGCTTAATAAATCGATTAAATGGGTCAGTTAAAGGATCACTTAAAGTAGATAAGACCGGAATATTGTCATAAAAGTCAAGCTTAACGCGCTTATAGTAAAAAGACCTAAAATCAGGTATGAGCGAAAACCTAACCAGATTGTTTTGACAAAATTCGTTTATTGCCTTAACCTCTTCATTTTCATTATCAGGAAGTGAACAATATACCTCTTTAACATCCTGTGCCAGCAAATAGTCTTCTAGATCATCAATGTCACCAATAATTCTATTGTCATTTTTAACCTTGTTGTCGAAAAAGCCCAAACACTTTGAGCCTAATTCGGGATGCTCAGCAAAGTATTGGTAAAGTTCTTTTCCAACCTCACCGAAGCCCACAATTACTACATTCTTCTGAAATAATCCTTTGCTTTGAGAAATTCTGAAGAAGAAATGCATACCTAATCTCCAGACAAACATTATTGACAGATAAATCAAAAATGTAGAGAAGAAAAATTGTCTCGATATATCTTTCCTCTCTGCCAATATGAAATAAATCGTCATTATAGCCAGATGAAAAATAAAAACCTTAAGGATATTGAAAAGTAACTTTCTTGTTTCTACAAAGCGAAATGGCCTGTAAAAACTAAAAACAATACTTATGAGAACCCAGCTTAAATTATAAACTAGAAATAGCGGGTAATAGAGAGGTCTGAAATATTCAGGTTCAAGGATTAATTCAATTGAATTAAAACGGATTACGAAGGCTAATGCAAAAGCCAGATTGACGACTATTAAGTCACCAGAAAAATAAAGTACCCTAAGAAACCTGTTATACTGTTTTCCCAAAATGAAATATCTGAAGCAAATTTACATTATTTAAATATTTGCCCTCAATGTATTAATCGCAAAGCTCTAAAAATAGGCTTTCGTATCTGGAATTAATTTCTGTTTCGCTGTATTTTTCTGCAATCTTCTCTAAATTCTTATTTAAAGCATTTTTTACATCAATGCTATCCACATTGATATGCTGAGAAATATCAGAATCATTTTTGAAATATAAAGCCTCTGTTTCCAATATGCTGCGATTGAAAATATTATCATGAGCACAAATGAAAGATGAGGACGCCATTGCTTCCAAAAGTGAGGGGTTTGTTCCCCCAACTGAATGTCCGTGAAAATATATTTTTGAAAAATATCTGAGGTTGTTCAATTCTTCTTGGTCATAAATCCCTCCCAAGTATCTAATACCTTCTATTTTGAATTTTTCTTTGATATATGTTCCAAAAGATGTGTTCACATTACCAATAACTAAAAAAGGCAAATTGCTTTTGCTTTTTACATAGCCGCTTAGAATCGTTTCAATGTTGTTTTCCGGTTCCATCCTGGCAATCAACATAAAATAATTGTTCTCTTCGAGAGCATATTTTTCCAGAACGGATTTATTGGGCTTATTAAAAAGCTTTGCGCCATAGGGAATGAAAGTAGAATTTTTATTTAAGCTCTTTTTCAAATACTCCTGAATACCTATTGAGTCAGACACTAAGTGATCGCTGGAATTAGCGGCCAGTTTTTCAGACCAACGTAAAAAATTTTGTACTCGCTTGGAGTATTTTGAACGCATCCATTCCAAGCCATCCATATTTGTAACAATGAGAGACTTCTTTGGTAAGAGAAAATTCCAAATAGCACTTGAGGTATAACCTAATTGCAAAAGAATATCATACCCGGCACCTCTAGAATGAAGGATACAGTTTAAATCATAAATAAACTGACCTGCTGTTCCGATCTTATTTTCAGGATCGTAGCAGGATTCGATTTTGATTCCATTCCAGACCTTTTCCTTATTGGGGTGTAAGCTGGAATTATATACTGTCACCTCATGACCTTTATCCACAAGAAATAGAGCTAAACTTTCTGCAAATTGCTCAAACCCTCCATAGGCATTTGGTATGCCACGACTTCCTAAGATTCCAATTTTCAGTGTTCTGTTCATGATTTGGAATTCAATATCTGGTCTGCAATCACGTCGGCGCTTTTTCCCCAATTATATTTTTCCTGGATGAGCTTTGCAATTGCATCAAGGTCAGTTTTCAAATTTCCGCTAATAATACCTGAAATCGCAGTTTCCAATTCATTTTGATCTTCAGGGTTTATATGGCCGGCGCCGAAAAAATCAAATTCTTTCATGCTGGTTTTATTTGAGCAAACAACAGGCACTTTTCTGAGCGCTGCTTCCAGTGGAGGAATTCCAAAACCTTCAGCAGATGAGGGATAAACAAATAGTGAACAATTATCTATCAGACCGTTTTTTTCAGCTTCACTAATATTTTCCAAAACAGTAATACAAGCCGGAAATTTTTTAAGAGTTTCACTTTTCAAGGTGTTAAACTCTTTATTGGAAATACTCTCTTTTCCAACAACAATAAGTTTATAGCCTTCCTCAAATAGATTCAGATTGATCATTGCCTTTAAAAGCAAATGATGATTCTTTCGCGGCTCAATTCTGCTGACAAACAAAATATACGGACCATCAAAATCGGGCTTTACAGAGTTTGGGTCGTAGTGTACACCATTGTGTGTAATGTGAATGTTTTCCTTATTTATATTATAGAAATGTGCGATTTCATTTTTTGAGTACTCGCTTACTGTTGTCAATAAATCAGACTTTTGCGCTGATCGTTTGAACAGAAAATGCTTGCTCAGCCGGTAGGAAAAGGGGAAATACTCCGGATAGCGTTCGAATAATACATCGTGACAAGTCACTATATATTTACAAGATTTAAAAGGTGGTGTTATATATTGAAAATGTGCCCAATCGATATTGTTTTGTTTGATTATTCGTGGAAATTCAAAAAGAAGTCTTGAAAACTTATTGGAAGATTCGAGCTTCACATAGTTTGCTCCATCACCGAAAATGGATTTAACGCTTGAAGTATCATAAGCAGTAAAATAAAAGTCAATACGATCTGAATACTTGGAGACAAGGTTTTTGTAAACATTTTCAATAAATGTCCTGGAGCCCTGAAACTCTCCATCAAATACATGAGCATCGACCAAGAGTCTGATTTTAGACATTATAATTTTCCTGTTTTACCAAAAATGAAATGAATTAAGCCCAAATATATCCCATATGCTCTTGCAAAGCGCAAAGTAATAAGCCTGTAGCCTAAGCGAAAAATGTGCATGACTGTATTTATTGGGATTAGTGCTTTTTCAAACTCTTTTCTGTACATCAGCCCGTTTCTAGTATAGTAGTATTCAGCGATTTTACCTTTTCCAATTGTGGTGCTTCCTTTATCCCAAACCTTTACATGATAATTAATGCTGAGCGCTATATTTTTTAAAGAAGCCAGCTTACACCAATGGGTTTCTTCCCAATACAGAAAATATTTCTCCGGCATAATGCCAAGGATTTTTAATAACTCAGTAGGAAAAAACATGCTTCCACCATTTATATAGTCAAAGCCTTCATTGCTATTTTTTATAAAATTGATAGTGGCAGATACTTTATTGACCTTGCCCACACCAAGGTGCAATATGCTGTCTTTGTTTTTTGAATCGTAAGTAGGCGTACCCTGAATTTGTATTCCTATATGAGCTTTAGTCAGTTCGATCAATGCATTTTCCGAAACGGTCATGTCAGGGTTTAGAAGCCAGATAAATTCTGAACTTTTCCCAACAAGTTTTTGAAGAACCAGATTATTTCCACCACCAAAACCCAAATTTTCTTCAGATTTTAGGAGAAGAATAGAATTTATGGCCGAGTTCAATATTGAAGAAGAAATATCTTCGCTTGAAAACCCGGGTTTTTCCCCACCCCAGATTTCGAGTTTTTCAATTTCTTCTTTTTTTGAATTATTGTCAACAATGTAAATATTGAAATTGGGATAGTCCATTTTGAATAGACTTTCCATGCACTCGATGCAATCATCTGAAGAGTTATAATTTACTATGACAATATGTACTAGTGGAGTTTCTATTATGAATTGAAAATTAGGTTTTTCAGCTTTTTTGCTTTGTTTATAACCCTAAGGTGGAGAGGGGGCATTTGGTTCGTAGTTTCTAAAAACCTTGTTTCCGCTTCTTTATCGACAACTAAATCTTTTCGAAAACCTGTAAACTCAAATTTCTCCAAAGGCAAATTGGCCAAAGGGTTATTTGGGTCTATTGAGTGGGTGGCATTATTACCGAATCCAATATTTGTAATCAAATTATAATTTGGTATCACCGATAAGCCGCCATAGAGGATATTAGTATAGGTCCACTGAAAATCCCAGGTATCTACGCCATTATAAATCTTTCTAAAAAGCTTGATATATCTCTTTTTAAGTGAATCATCTTTGATAATATCGTCGAGATAATGACCTGTAGAAAACTCCTCAAAGCGCTTCATGTCAGGGTCGTAAAAGCTCCATGCTCTTTTCCAAGTAGCCCAGCCCCAAATATTAGTTAATCGAGAAAAATAAACGGAATCATTCGCGGCTCCTCCTTTGATCGAAAGATTAGAGCCGGCAATATGCATTACCTTAGGCATATCTCTATAAAACTCCAACGCTTCATCACAGTATTTAAAGAAACTCGGCTCCGGCAAACAATCATCTTCTAGAATAATGCCCTCTTCTTCATTTTCGAAAAACCAATTTATTGCTCCGATGACACCTTTTTTGCAGCCAAGGTTTTTATCTCTCCAGAGAAATTCCACATCCAAGCCTTTAGTTTTTTCAATTACCAACTGACGAGTTTGTTCTATTAGCTCTTTATTTCCGGCACTGTTAGGCCCATCTCCTGCTACATAAAGTTTACGCGGTTTTGCAGCAAGAATCTTATCCAGTACTTGTGAAGTTGTATCAGGTCTATTATAAATGATGAATAAAACTGCGCTGTTTGTCATTTTTTGGTGGCGATCACAAAGTGCTGAACAGTTAAAAACTCTTCAAAAACTCTAAAAGTGAATTTGTTAAAATAGGTTCTCCAGCTTTTTTGATGCTTTGTTTGAAAGTTTGACAAAACTGAAATGATTTGCAGATCAGCTCCACCTACTAATTCGACCACATCTTCTCTACAGAAAAAGCGAAGATGAGTTTTGTCCATTATACCGCCTTCAGGACGATACTCAAACCTGCCTTTGAAGAATATTTTTGAAAGAGTAGAGATCTCACGGATATTGGGAATACTCAAAATAAAAACACCATCGGGTTTCAACCACTTTTGAATCTTTTTCATAGCAGCCCAAGGATCTATTAAATGCTCCAAAACGTCAGCGCAAATTATACAATCATAACTATTCTCAGCGATGCCAAAATCTTCATTTTCTATATTTCCTACCCAGAATTTTTCTATTCTAGAGTCTTCTTGAAAACCATTTTCAATTTTAGTGATATCTACCCCACTTACTTTTTTAGCCTGGCCATTCTCTAAAAGGTAGATTAGTCCTGCTCCACTTCCCGCGCCTATTTCCAGCAGATTTTCAAAACTTCTTTTATTTAAAAGAGAAATAAGGTCAAGCCTTACAGTTGAGAAATACGAGTTATCTTTTTCCTGATATAAATTCAAAGTTTCAATGCCTTAGGAACAAAAATGTTAAAAATTTCTTCTCTTTTCCAATATTGAGCTAAAAGGAGAAACAAGCCGAAAGTCAGAATAAATTCTGTAATTAATATTGCAAAGGCTGTTCCATATGCTGAAAATGGAAGGACAAGTGCAAAATTGAGAATTAAATTTGCAATGGCTGCAAAAAGAAAAACGAAACTGTATTTTTTACTTTCATTCATGGCCATTATTACATGGTTTGGTGCGATATTCATACTCACTATCAAGAGAGCGGGAATCAAAATATAAAAGATATTGGTAATCTCAGGATTTTGAGCACCTGTGAATAAGTGTACAATATAAGGGGCTAATAAATAGAGACTTAAGCATCCTATTATGACCAATAAATTAAAGTAAGCATAGCTACTTCGAAAAAAGTCTATGAGCCTGCTGCGTGAGTCATTAATATAAAGACATACGCGAGGATAAGTTCCTAATGAAAATAATCCGAGAATTTGCTTTAAAGTCGTGTATAGTTTTTCGGCTACTCCAAATTGCCCCACAATCGTATTTGATGAGAAGACTCCCAGAATTAAAATATTTGTATTGGTCAGAAATGATGAGGATAGCATTGAATAAAAAAGATATTTATCGGCATTCAATCTTTTTAGAAATATCGATGGAGAAACAAAGTTGAAATGTATGCCTAATTTGAAAGAAGCATATACCAGAATTAAAATTGAGGCCAAAATATTACTGGCTCCAAGAGAAAAATTCACCCATGTATAGGTATCCGGGCTTCCTAAAAAAAACACTATGATAAGGAGGAAAGATAGTTTTGAAATGAAATTGATAATGGTAATGAACTTCATCTTTTCCATTCCCTGAAATAACCAGAAAGGCAAAAGGGCTTGTCCAAGAACTATTGGAAAGCTTTTTAAATACAAACCGAGATTGTCCTTGAGGCTGGGAATTACAAAACATATTGCCAGAAATAAAATAAATGAGGCAATGGTCAGGAATAGTTTTGCGCTAAGCGTAAGTGAAAATATTTCCGATACTTTATTTATATCCTCACGATTCTGAGAAATGTCTCTGGTACTGGTATAGTTGAATCCAAAATCAGTGATAACAGTAAAGTATGTGACGAATGCCTGGGCGAAAAATATTTTACCCATATTTTCTATACCCATTACCCTAATTAGTAATGGATAACTTATGAGTGGAAAGAGGTAATTAGTAGCCTGAAAAAAACCCAGGGAAAGGAAATTTTTAAAAAGAGGTTTTTCAAAGAGTCTCTTCAAAGTTTTTTAATCAGGGTTCAATTTGAACTGCGTCTTCTAAAATATACATCAGATGATCATAATCATCATCATTCAATTTTAGTCGACCTTGTACCCAAATGGGTTTTTCAGAAAATTCAATTTCTTCTTTTGTATAAATTTCCATCACCGTTTCAGGACCGGCAGCACCACAAAAAAAGCATACATTATAAGGTAATGCTGAAAGCACGAAAAAATTGTGTCCGCGATACTCGTCCAAGGGAACCATATAGCCTTTCACTTTTACTATTTTCCCTTCCAGCTCTTTACTTTCTTCGCCAAATTCCGGATAGTCTACTTCGTATTTCAGTTTTTCATCGAAGCGTGTTTTATACGTTACATTCGCCAAAATTTTCCATATAGACCTATCCTGAGCAAACATTGTAATTGTAAGCATCATTAAAATAAGTATGAAAAGGGCTTTAGTTAGTCGCATTGGCTAATGTTTCTGAAATATCTGTTTTATAGGCCTTCACAGCCGGCACAATAGCAGCTAAAGTAGCAATTACAAGACCAAATAAGAAAAGGAAACTTTCTTCAGGCACCCAGTAAAATACTTCAAGGGAGTAAGAATTGATATCAGTATTAATCAGACCATAAGTCAGAAGGCCCAGATGACATAGAAATATTCCCAAAAGATATCCTGACAAACTGAGTACAATGGCTTCATAAAAAATGACGGAAAAAACGTAAAATCGACTTGCTCCAAAACTTCGGATAATTGCCAGCTCATATTTGCGATCTTTCAATGCAATGAATAGGGAAATAAATATACTTAGACCTGCCATTGCCATTATTCCTGCGCCAATATATTTTAAAACGTCAATGCCTTTATTCAATAATGAAAATAAGCGGGCTGCTTCAAAGGCAGGAGAGGCGGCCTGTAAATTTGATCTCGAATTGATTTGCCTCGGTAATTGTACAGCAGCCAAGGGGTTTCGGAATTGGATTAATAGAGAAGTAATTTCTTTATCCTTATCCTCCGCTGAATGATGAAGATGACGAATACTTTCATTGGAAGTTAGAATTAGCTGGTCGATAACGGTATTGCTTTCTTTTAAAATACCTACTATAACAAAGTCATGTTCTTCATGCCCCATGATATCATTATCTTCCATGCCATGGGTACTATGAAATGTGCTTCCAATTTTTAGATTTAATGACTTAGCTACTTTGGAGCCTATCACTACATCAAAAACAGAGTTGAAAATTCTTCCATTTTGTATTTCCGCTCCGTATAATTCTAAATAGTCAGGGGTGCAACCAACGATGCGGAAGTCTTTATAACTATCCCCTAGGGAAATTGGAAAGGTTTTCTTAACAAGGCGATTTCTCATCAGGAAATCAAGGTCATCAACCTTAATATTTCCGGTAGGGTAATCTATATGAAATACATTGCAGAGGATAATTTGCAGTGGCGAACCCTTGGCCCCAACAACCATATCTATTCCGGAAAGATTCTTCTGAAATTGGTTTTCAATTTGGCTACTTACATTTAAAAGTAAACTTATCAAGGCAACTCCAAAGCCCATGAGTATCAAACTCAATAAGCTGTTGAGCTTTTTGTTGAAAAGGTTTTTAACACTGATAAATAATGCTCTCATACCAGTGCAATCTTTTTACTAAAAAATGGATGAATTCTCTGATCATGACTAACCACCACGAAAGTGGTACCGAACTCCTCCGAAATGTTGAGCATTTCACTCAAAACTTGTTCACAATTTTTATCATCTAATGCAGAACTGGGCTCATCGGCAATTACTAATTTTGGATGATTCAAAAAGGCTCTGGCTATGGAAACTCTTTGCTGTTCGCCTATACTTAGAGTATTGATTTTTTTATGTTTTTTGGATTCGATTCCAAAGATTTTCAAAAGCTCCAAAGCTGTTTCTTCCACACCTTTATTTTGTTTCTGAAAACTACCGGCTAAAGTTATGTTTTGTAATACATTAAGACTTGATATGAAAAAAGACTTCTGATATACAATTCCAATATTTTCAGCTCTGAACTGATCGAGTTCTTTTGAATTGAGAGACTTTAAGTCTGTATTATCAATTTTGATTTCACCGCTTTGAATTGATTTTAACCCGGAGATTAAATGGAGAAGAGTGGTTTTACCAACGCCCGAAGGACCGTAAATAAGAGCATTCTCATTAAGCTCAAAATCCGGGAAGAGAATTTCTCCTTCTCCCGGATATTTATATTTGAGTTGTTTTGCTTCTAAAAGCGGCATTTTGTTTTTTGAAATGTACAGCTTATTCCGCCACTTCAGTTACTGCATAGGATTCAATAGGAGCACAAGTACATACAAGGTTTCTGTCTCCATAAGCATTGTCAATTCTGCTTACATTTGGCCAGAATTTATGTTCTCTAATATAAGGCACCGGGTATGCTGCTTTTTCTCTTGTATAAGAATGCGTCCATTCGTCAGCGCAAATTACTTTGGCTGAGTGTGGAGCATTTTTCAATACGTTGTCATCTTTATCCGCCTTGCCATCTATGACTTCCTGAATTTCGGCTCTGATTTGCAACATCGCTTCACAGAACCTTTCTAACTCTTGTTTTGTCTCGCTTTCGGTTGGTTCAATCATAATGGTACCGGCAACAGGGAATGACATTGTCGGAGCGTGAAAGCCATAATCCATTAAACGTTTGGCGATATCTTCAGCTTCAATATCGTATTGCTTATAATCTCTAAGGTCTACAATCATTTCATGAGCAGACATTCCGTTTTTACCCAAGTACAATATTTTGAAATCCTTCTGTAAAAGTGCTCGAATATAATTGGCGTTAAGAATTGCCGTTTTCGTAGCATTGGTCAAACCGTCAGGCCCCATCAAAGAAATATAGGCATAAGAAATAGGCAAAATACTCGCGCTGCCCCATGGAGCAGAATTAATGGCTGTTATTGCTTTTTCTCCTCCGGTCTTAATGATTGAATGACCGGGTAAAAATGGAACAAGCTGTTTTGCCACTCCGATTGGACCCATACCTGGTCCACCACCACCATGAGGAATACAAAATGTTTTGTGCAAATTCAGGTGGCAAACATCAGCACCGATTCTTCCCGGGCTTGTCAACCCTACCTGCGCATTCATATTCGCACCATCCATATAAACCTGTCCACCATGTTCGTGGATAATATCGCATATTTCGGTTATGGCTTCTTCAAAGACACCATGTGTTGAAGGATAAGTAACCATCAAAGCGGCAAGGTTTGCAGAATTTGCTTCAGCTTTTGCTTTTAAATCTTCAGTGTCAATATTTCCATTGTCATCGCATTTAACAATAACGACTTTCATTCCGGCCATTACTGCGCTAGCCGGATTGGTTCCATGAGCAGAAGATGGAATTAGCGCCACATTTCTATGACCTTCATTTCTACTTGCATGATAAGCAGCAATAACCGCTAAACCTGCATATTCTCCCTGCGCTCCGGAATTTGGCTGAAGAGAAACAGCATCGAAACCGGTAATTTCACATAACCAGGCTTCGAGATTTTTAAACATTTGCTGATATCCTTCTGTCTGTTTTATTGGTGCAAAAGGATGTAGATTAGAAACCTCAGGCCAGGTAACCGGAATCATTTCCGTAGTCGCGTTAAGTTTCATTGTACAAGATCCCAATGAAATCATCGAATGCGTTAATGAAAGGTCTTTATTCTCTAATCTTTTCAAATAACGTAACATTTCATGCTCTGATTGATAAAGGTGGAAAACCTCTTCTTGCATGAAATTACTTGTTCTTTTAAGCGGCGAGTCGAGTGTAACTTTCGCATGGCGATCGAGTTCATACGAAGCACTTTTGAAAACCTCAAGTATTTCAGTTACATCTTCAGGTCTTGTTGTTTCATCTAAAGATATAGAAATGAAGCCATCCTCATATCGGAAATTAATCTCCTTTGCTTCTGCTCTATTTCTGATATCTTTTTGTTTTGTAGAATCAACAGGAATTCTCAAAGTATCGAAATACTCTTTATTTAACTGATCAAATCCTGAAGCTTGCAATTCTTTGTCAAGGAGTTTTGCCAAGCCATGAATTCTTCCTGCTATTGTCTTAAGTCCATCAGGACCATGATATACCGCATATGCAGCAGACATAACTGCCAAAAGAACTTGTGCGGTACAAATATTTGAAGTTGCTTTTTCTCTTCGGATATGTTGTTCTCTTGTTTGAAGTGCCATTCTATAGGCCGGATCTCCTTGGGCATCAACAGACACGCCGATAATTCTACCCGGTATCTGTCTTTTGAAATCTTCTTTGGTTGCAAAAAATCCTGCATGAGGCCCACCATAGCCCATTGGCACACCAAATCTTTGTGATGATCCTACCACAGCATCAGCTCCCATTTCTCCCGGAGGAGTAAACAATACCAAAGACATAAGGTCAGAAGCAACGCATACTTTTACATCGCATTCATTTGCTGTGGAGATAAAGTTTTTATAGTCATGAAGTTCACCATTACCATCGGGGTATTGAATTAATACACCGTATAGTTCAGGATCAGTTAGGTCTTTTTTAGTCCAATCGCCAATTTCCAGTTCGAAGCCGGCAAAATGAGCTCTTGTTTTTACTACTTCAATCGTTTGAGGAAAACAGGTATCAGCAACGAAGAATTTCTCTGCATTTTTCTTCGCTCCTTTTTTTAAACCGTGAAACATCGACATGGCTTCTGCCGCAGCTGTTCCTTCATCGAGCAAACTGGCATTGGCAATTTCCATACCGCTGAGTTCGGTAACAACGGTCTGAAAGTTTATTAGCATTTCAAGTCGACCCTGTGCAATTTCTGCCTGATAAGGAGTATAGGCGGTATACCATCCCGGATTTTCGAGAATGTTTCTTTGAATTACCGCAGGAACCTGACAATCGTAATAGCCTTGCCCTATATAGGATTTAAATATTTTATTTTTAGACATCAGCTTTTTGAAATCCTTCAGAAACTGTCGTTCTGAAAGTGCCTCAGGGAGGTTCAAAGCTTTTTCTGATCTAATATTTGATGGAACTGTTTTGTTGATAAGCTCATCTAAACTTTCAACTCCAATGGCCTTGAGCATGCTGTCAATATCTGCCTCGTGGGGTCCATTGTGTCTGTTCTCAAATGCCTCTCGATGAAAAATGTCTAAATTCATTATTTCGTATTAAAAATTGGCTGCAAAGTTAATTGAAAAGCCCCAAATTATTAGTGATCGGGAGCTGATTTTAGGAGTACAACATATTCGTATATTTAAAGTTTCCAAAACAATCGAGGGACATGAATATTCATCCGGCTGATCGAACTCATATTGACGATATAATAGATTTTCAGGTTATAATGGCGAGAGAAACAGAAGAGCTGATGCTGAACCCGACTACGGTAAGAAAGGGAGTGGAGCATTTGTTTGATAACCCGGATAAAGGCCAATATTATGTTGTAACTGAAAATAACAAGACAATTGCCTGTACGCTGACCGTTCCCGAATGGAGTGATTGGAGAAATGGCACAGTATTGTGGATTCATTCAGTTTATGTAAAACCTGAATTTCGAAGAAAAGGAATTTTCCGCCTGATTTATGAATATCTAAAAAATACGGTGATCGTTGATCAATCCTTAATGGGCCTGAGATTATATGTGGAAAAGAGCAATACAAAAGCTCAGAAAGTGTATGAGTCAGTAGGAATGAACGGAGAGCACTATCGCCTTTATGAATGGCTGAAAAACTACTAGCTTATTTGCATTCTTCTTTTACCCACTGAGCATAAGCATCATTTGCTCCAGCGTCGAAATTCACAATACACGGGATATCATATGAATGGTGTTTCTGCACTTTCTTTTCTATTTCTGAAATTTTATCAGAAGTAGTTTTAGCCCAAAGCACAAATTCGGTTTCATCAGCTATTTTGCCTTCCCAATTATATAAACTGTCAATTTCGTAGATATTAGCACAGGCTATCAGCTTACTTTTAAGAAGAATCTTGGCAAGTTCCTTTGCGGAATCTTTACTTGGAAAGGTTATATAGACAACCCTCATGATATTTAGAAATTGAGCATTTTCACGGCAGTAATTCCGGCTTCATAGCCTTTATTTCCATGCTTTCCACCCGCTCGATCAAGGGCTTGCTCCTGATTATTTGTGGTGAGCACACCAAATATCACCGGCTTGCTGTGGTTTAATGAAGCATTAGTGACTCCATTTGCTACAGCCATGCTTATAAAATCGAAATGCTTGGTTTCGCCTTGAATAATACAACCCAGACAGATAACGCAATCGATGTCTTTTTGAGAAGCCATCTTTTGAGCGCCATAGCTTAATTCAAAACTTCCTGGAACATATTTAACAGTGAGATTGGACTCTTTCAGCCCATGTTCAAAAAGTGCTTTTTTACTTCCTTCAAGCAGGCTTTCGGTTACTTCTGCATTCCATTCGGAAATGACAATAGCTACCTGCTTACCGCCAATTGACTGCAGATTTCTTTCTTCGTGAAGGTTTAGATTTTTATCCGCACTCGACATTACGAGGTTTGCCTTTGTGCTTCTTTTTCAGCTCTGGCCTTAAATCTCTTTGCGTCTTGAATTTGACTTGCAGTTGGATATGAACTTATCAAATCACTATATACCTCTGCTGCACTTGAATAATCGCCTATTGTTTCATATGCAAGACCCAATTTCATCATATAAGTTGGAGTAAATGACTTATTTGGCTCATAATTCACAGCTTTTTTAAAGTGGGAAATTGCTTCTCCGGGTTGCTCCATTTCCATGTATGCATCCCCAATAAGACTATATGCCCTACCTTGTATAACCCAATCACTTGAACTGAATTTGCTCAGGTAATCAATGGCATCCTGATATTGTCCGGTTTGCATATAGCAGACTCCTGCATAAAAATTGGCAAGATTTCCTGCTTTGGTCCAGCCGTACTCATTTGTGATATCTAAGAAACCCAAACTTGCTCCATCTCCATTAAGCGCTAGATTGAATGAATCTTGATCAAAATAAAACTGTGCGGGAAACATTTCAACCTGAGCTTCATTGCTCTGATCTTGGTAATAACCATATCCGAACCAAGCAGCGAGAACTAATGCTCCCAATACTCCACCAATATATGTTACAAGCTTCCTGTTTTTTTCAATGAACGCTTCAGCCTTGTTGATCTTTTCTGCAGTTACCTTTTCGGGATTTTCCAAAAGATCCTCATTCTGCTCTGTACGCGTATTTTTAGCCATCTTCCTGATTTTAAGGGCGCAAATTTAAAAAAATTGTCTTATGAATTTATGCTATTCTATAATAAAGGGATAGTCATCTTCAGCATATATACCATTATATGCTTCTTCAGCCTCCGGATAAGGTGATTCGTCGGCAAATTTTACCGATTCTTCTACTAAATCTTTTATTTTTTGGTCGATCTTTTTTAGATCTTCTTCCGTAGCAGTTTTTTCCTTTAAAATATAATCTTTTACATATGCTATTGGGTCCTGCTTTTTGTATTCTTCAACTTCATCACGACTTCTGTATTTTGCCGGGTCAGACATTGAGTGACCTTTATATCTATATGTTCTAAATTCTAAAAATGTTGGACCATCACCTTTTCTTGCTCTTTCTGCTGCTTCAGCAGTGGCATTGTGAACCTCATCTACTTTCATTGCGTCTACTGCAAATGAAGGCATATCGTATGCGCTTCCTAATTTATAAAGATCAGTAACGTTTGAAGTTCTGGCTACAGATGTACCCATGGCATAACCGTTATTCTCTACAACGAAAATTACAGGTAGCTTCCAGGTCATCGCCATATTGAAGGCTTCATGAAAAGCACCTTGTCTTACAGCGCCATCTCCCATAAAGCAAATGCAAAGATTTTTTGTCCCTTTATATTTTTCAGCAAAACCAATTCCTGCACCTAAAGGCACCTGAGCACCAACAATTCCGTGACCGCCCATAAAGTTGACCTCTTTGTCAAACATGTGCATAGAGCCACCTTTTCCTTTTGTACAGCCTGTTGCTTTACCAAATAATTCTGCCATAATAGCATTTGGATGTGATCCTAATGCAAGCGGATGACCATGATCACGATAGGCAGTGATCCATTTATCATCCTTATTTAATGCCGTAGCAGCACCAACAGCACTCGCCTCCTGACCAATATATAAATGACAAAATCCACGAATTTTTTGCTGTCCGTATAATTGACCGGATTTTTGTTCGAAAACTCGGATCAATTGCATTCTTTCGTACCAGAATAATTGGGTTTCTTTGGAGAACCCTTTTTTAGAACTGGATTTATTGCTGGAAGAACTCGCTTTTTTACTTGTGGTTGTTTTAGCCTTGGCCATAAATATTTGTATTCAAATAAAACCGGACAGCGAAATTAGTTAAAATGAAAGAATTACAATAGAAATGCACCTCAAAACACTGATTCTTGAAAATTTTAAAAACTATAAATCATCAAATTTTGAATTTGTTGAGGGAATCAACTGTGTGGTAGGGCCAAATGGAAGCGGCAAAACCAATTTGCTTGATGCTATTCATATGCTTTCAATGACCAAAAGTGCTTTTAATCATATTGATCAGGAGCTCATAAGAAAAGACCAAGGCTATTTACGGCTATTGGCGAATCTTCAAAAAGACAAAGAGAATAAAATTGAAATCAGGCTCAAGGCTAGAGAAAAGAAGCAAGTTCTCTGGAATGATAACGATTATGAAAAACTGAGCCAACATATTGGAAAGGTTCCTTTGGTTCTAATTTCACCAAATGATACGGATATTATTCGCCAGGGAAGTGAAGGCAGAAGACGGTTTTTTGATTCGATGATTTCAACGGTCGATCCGGCCTATTTAAAATCCTTAGGCGAATACCAAAAAATACTCCGACAAAGAAATTCTCTTTTAAAGCAAATGGCAGAATCCAATAATCGGAAAAGCACGCTTTTGGAAGTATATGATGAGCAGTTAATTCCACTGAATCATTTCATTTATAAAAGGCGATTGGAACTGATTGATAATTATGAAAAGGAATTTCTGGGCTTTTATTCCAAGCTTAGTGAAGAAAAGGAAAACCTGGAATGGCAATATCAATCCAAAGTTGGAGCAAATAATTTTGGGGAGACCTTTAAAAAGAGTTTTGAGAGAGACCTCATTTTGCAAAGAACCAATATTGGAATTCACAAAGACGATTATGACTTTTTAATCGATGGAAAACAGGTTAAGAAGTTTGCTTCCCAGGGCCAACAAAAGTCGACAGTTTTGGCCTTGAAGCTTGTACAGTTTCTTGTTTTTAAAAATCACTTCAATTACTCGCCCATACTTTTGCTCGACGATATTTTTGATAAACTGGATGCCGGCCGAATGGAAAGACTCATGTCCATCATCTCAAAACAGGATTTCATACAGATTTTTGTAAGCGACGCACATCCGGAAAGAAGTATTGAGATATTTAACAAATCAAATGCCGATATTCGTATCTTCGAAATTGATAATGGAGAGGTAAAAAATGTCAGATAAAGGAAGAGGTAAGGTGCACAGTGTTAAAGATTCTATTGAGGAGTTTTTGGATAAATATGCCCTTCGCGATTCCTATAATCTCAGCGAAATCAAAACACTCTGGTCGGGGGTGATGGGGCAAACTGTTGCAAAGAGAACTACTAATTTCTTTTTAAGAGACCGAAAACTAATGGTACAAATTGAATCTGCTTCATTGAAACATCAACTTCACATGAACAGAACCAGCATCAAGGAAAAGCTAAACGATGCCATTGGTAAGGAGTATTTATTAGAAGTAGTTATCCTATAATTTTTTAGCCTCATTCCAGATGGCATCCATTTCTGCTAAGGTCATTTCTTTCAGGGGCTTACCCAGTTTTTTACTTTCTTTTTCCAAATGATTAAATCGCTTGATAAATTTCTTATTGGTTTTCTCCAAGGCATCTTCAGGATTGATATCAATGAAGCGGGCATAGTTTATTAATGAAAATAAAAGATCACCGAATTCTCCTTCGGCTTTCTCTTTGTCGATGGCTTCATTCTTTTCTGCATTAAATTCATTTTTGAACTCCTGCATTTCTTCTTCTACCTTTTCCCAAACTTGTTTTTTCTCCTCCCAGTCAAAACCCACACCGCGTGCTTTATCCTGAATTCTATGCGCTTTTACCATAGCGGGCAAACTTGCTGGAACTCCTGCTAATACACCTTTATTTCCCTTTTCTTTAAGTTTAATCTCCTCCCAATTTGCTTTAACCGTTTCTTCATCCGCGGCCTCAACATCGCCATAAATATGTGGATGACGAACGATGAGTTTTTCACAAATACGGTTTAGAACGCTCTCTATATCAAAAGCATTTTTCTCCGAACCAATTCTGGCATAGAATACAAGGTGCAAGGCCAGGTCTCCCAATTCACCTTCAATAGAATCGAGATCATTATCCAAAATGCTATCACCAAGCTCATATACTTCTTCGATGGAGAGGTGCCTTAAGCTTTCTAATGTTTGTTTTTTGTCCCAAGGACAGTTTTCTCGCAATTCATCCATTATGGTCAGAAGGCGGTCGAATGCTTTAAGCTTTTCTTGTCTTTTTGTATCCGGTTTTGGAATATTTTGAATTGGAGGCATATTTTGAAACTATGTTTAGGCTTATGTAGTTCTACAAACTAATACTAGATTTGCATAAAATTATAAAATAGAATGACCACAGTACTTTTAGCCATCGGATTAATTGCACTTTTCTTTGTAGGGATGTCAGTAAGACTTCTTTTCCTTAAAAATGGTGAATTCAAAGGTACTTGTGCATCTCAAAACCCTTATCTCAACAAGGAAGGCGGCACATGTGGTTATTGTGGCAAAGCTGTGGGAGCTTGTGATTCCGATCAAGAACCACAAAACGAAGTAGATAGGGTTTTGTCTAAATTTTAATATCCACTTATTTCTTGCTTTGACCGCTTATTGCCCAAATTAATCTACTGATACATAGCCCCTTTTAATACTTAAGTAGTCTGATACCTTTGTATGTTGAATAAATATATTCATCATGAAAAGACTATCTACTCTTCTATTATTTATTGCGCTAGTTAGCTATTCTGAGGCAAGTCATTTAATAAGTTCTCAAATTCAGATTACTCATGTTTCGGGTTTTGACTATGAAATGAATGTAATTCTATATACAGACCCACTTTCTACCCCTGCACCTCAAAACGTTACAGTCAATGCATTCGCAAGACAGAGTGCGACCGTTGTTGCTACATATACAATTTTAAAAGACACATCCTATCAAGCCGAAAGCTCTAATGTAGGCTGTCCGCCAAGTCAATATGCCTATTCAAAGCACATTTATAAAGCTGTGATTAATTTGGCTCCAACAACTTTCAATGATCCAAGTGGATATTTATTTCAATACGCGAATTGTTGCCGCAATACTGCTATAGGAAACATTCAAAACCCCGGAGCTAGTGGATCATCCGGATTATTACTATTCCCTCCGGTTGTAGATGCCATGGGGAATCAGATTATCAATAGTAGTCCGGTTTTGAATGATCCGATCAATGAAGTGATTGTGAATCAGCATCCGTTCTATAATTTTTATGGTGGCTATGATGCCGATGGAGATTCGTTGGCCTATCAACTTTTCACACCATTTGCAGGAGGAAACCCTTCAACCGGAACAGTGAATCCTATAAGCGCGCCATATCCGGATCCAAGTACCCAGGTTGCTTCTGTTAATTGGGCCTCAGGATACAATGTTGATGATCAAGTTCATGGAATGGGCACTAACCCTTCCCCGGATCGTTTTCAAATTGATCCTGTCACAGGAGTCGCGAATTTATATGCTGACGAGTCTGCACCGGGATTTGTATTACTTGGTATATGGTGTCAGGAATTCAGAAATGGAAATTTAATAGGAAGCACATTTAGAGACTTTGTTTATTTCGTTTCGGACTCTGTTCTTCTTCCGAATAATGCACCTAATATTAATGTGCAAACACAAAGTTTATCCAGCTGGAATGGAGACACCTTAGAATTTTCCGGTTCACCTGTTTGTGTGCAAGTAGAAATTACGGATGCAGATGATATAGCCGATATAAGTTTATATGTGAGCCAGAGTGATTACGATGCGAGCGATTATAGTTTTGTTCAAAGCTCGGCTATCATTCAGGCTGCTGATACTTTTATTACAGTTCTGTGTTTTCAGCCCGATAGCTTTTTATCATATCCAAGTAAAGTTGTTTTGGTCGCAATGGACGAAAAATGTTATGAATCGGCATTTGATACCTTAGAATTTTATATCCGCTTTAATGGCTATTCTAATGCAGGATCTGGTGGAAATATGAGTATCCCAATCACCCCTTCCTTAGGTAATTTAGATTTATTCACATACTTAAATGGAAACCCTAATCCCGGCGGAACTTGGTTGGATCTGGATAATTCAGGCTTATTGATTGGAGGCACGTTTGATGCAAGTGGGATCAATTCAGACATCACATATCGCTTTGCTTATATAGATCAACAGCTTAATTATCCTGCCGATACATCGGAGCTAGAAATGAACTTCTTTATAGTTCAGTCTCTTGGTGAATCTAAAGAACTTTCAGAGGTAAATATTTATCCAAACCCGAGTTCTGGGAATGTCACATTAGAGGTTTCTGATGCTTTTATTGGAAAAACAGTATCTGTTTATACTCTTGATTCAAGAGAGGTTCAAAGATTTATTCTTGACTCAAATTCTAGTTCAATTTCAATTGAGAAATCGGGTATGTATTTGATAAAGATTGATGGAAATTCTCAAGTTCATAAAGTGTTTATAGAAAACTGATTATGAAAAAGTATGTCCTAACCTTTTTAATATGCTTTTCGAGTGCTATTGTGGAAGCATCACATGTTCACTCATCTCAATTGAGAATTGATCACATATCAGGGTATGATTATAAAATTCACTTAGTTATTTTCAGAGATGCATCAGGAATAGCTGTACCACCCACTGTTCCTGTGTCAGCTTATCAAAGAGATGGCGCAATTCAAATGAATTCGTTTACATTACAACTTGATACATCTTATATAATTAATCCTTCAATATTAGGTTGTCCTACCGGGATTTTATTTGATGCCAATGAATATAGTTTGGTAGTTACATTATCAGCGTCAACTTACAATCACCCGGGAGGTTATTTATTCTATTGGCAATCTTGTTGTAGAAACTCAGGTTTAGTTAATATTTTAAACTCAAGCTCAATTGGCCTTTCCGCTTTGACCTTGTTTCCTCCTGTTGTTGATAGTTCTGGGAATCAAATAATAAATAGTAGCCCAATACTAAATTCACCCATTAGTGATTATGCCATAAATCAAGTCCCATATTCAAATGATTTTGGTGGAGTTGACCCCGATGGAGATTCATTGGTATATGAGTTAGCTTCTCCTTTTGAGATTGGAGCAATAAGCGGAGGAACTAGTACGGCACTTTTCGCACCTTATCCGGATCCTTCAACTCAGGTTTCAGCCGTTCCATGGGCGCCCGGGTTTAACATTGATGATCAAATACATGGCTTTCCAGGCCCTAACCCCTCTCCAAACCGACTTAAAATTGACTTGATAAGCGGAATTTTAACAGTGACGCCCAATATTTCAGGTAATGGAATATTTGCTTATGCTATAGTTTGTAGAGAATACCGAAATGGCAAATTAATCGGTGCAACTTATCGTAACTCGGCTTTATATGTAGTAAATAATTCGGGGACTCCAATTATAAATGTGCCACCTGAAGTTCATGTACCAAATAATCAGGCATTGGCCAATTGGCTAGGCGACACTTTAATATTTACAGGATCTCCTGTTTGTGTTCAGTTAAATGTAACCGACCCGGATACATTGGCAGATATCAGGTTGGAATTGGTTCAGTCAGATTATGATCCTCTGGATATAAACTTTGTACAGAGTTCTGCAATTATTCAAGGCAATGATACTTTCACTACGGCTTTGTGCTTTAGTCCGGATACCTTTTTATCCCATTCCACTGAAGCCAGATTATTGGCCCTAGATAATATTTGTCATAATGTAAAAAGCGATACACTATCATTCTTTTTCAAATTTGTCGGCTATTCAAATGCTGGAGCTGGTGGCCGCATCGCCTTTGCCATTAATCCAAGTCAGCCTCATATAGATTTGTTCGCTTTGTTAGGAGGAAATCCAAATCCGGGAGGAATTTGGATAGACCTGGACAATTCCAATCTGCTTAATGCAAACAATCAATTTATCGCTCAAAACGTATTTGTTCCTTCAACATTTAGATTTCAATATATCGATCAACAGCCCAATTATCCTGCCGATACGGCGGAATTGGAGTTGGAGTTTTATATAGTACAAGGACTTGGTGAATTGGATTCTGAAGGTGTAATTGTTTATCCTAATCCGGCAAAAGACATATTAAATGTTTCTTCAATCACAGAAGAGTCGGTATTTGAGATTTATGATATACATGGACACTTATTGAAAACCTTTGAATTAATAAAAGGGAATAATTTCATAAGAACGGATGATATCTCCGATGGTCTGTATTTCTATCAGTACCAAAATCAGAGAGGGAAATTCTTGATTCAGAGATAAGTGAAAAAGTGTATTTACATAGTGTTGTTCTCTCTCTATTCGAATGCAGTTTTCGCTTCACATATAGCAGGAGGTGAAATTAAAATTACCCACATTGATAGTTTTAGTTATGCTCTGGAATTAAACTATTATGGTGATCTTACAGGAATTCCCGGGCCTCCTACAGTGCAAATTTCCACTTTTCAAAGGGAAGGGATGAATCAGGTCCAAACATTCTCTTTACCTTTTATTAATAATCAGACATTATCATCAAGCATCCCGGGATGCCCAATTGGTTTAGCTTCAGTCGCAAACGACATATATCGCGACACCATTATTTTAAACCCAAATATTTTCAATCATCCTGGCGGGTATATTTTCGCTTGGATAAGTTGCTGCCGAAATGGAGCACCTATAAATATTTTTGGCAGTGGGAATGGTGCTATTATCACATTATTTCCACCCGTGACTGATAGCATCGGAAATCAAATCATAAATAGCACACCGGATTTTTCAACACCGCTCGCTGATCGCGCATGTTTATTTACCAATTATTCAAGAAATTTTGCTGGAATAGATGTTGATGGAGATTCGCTGGACTACGTTTTGTATGCACCAATGGATGGAACATCTATGGGAGCAGGAGTAACCACTCCATTAACCAGTCCCTATGTAAACCCAATAAGTATTTTTGGGACACAGGCCTATGTAAGTGGATATTCAGTCAATGATTTAATACATGGCTTTCCTGGGCCAAATCCTTCACCAAACCGATTGAAAATTGATCAATTTACTGGAGAACTAAGCGTCACTCCCATTGGGCCTGCAGGGATTTATGGTTATGGAATATGGTGTCGGGAATACAGAAATGGTCTATTAATAGGAAGCGTTTTTAGAGAATTGCAAATGGGTGTTGAAAATTGTGGAAATATTCAAAACAGGCCACCTACAATTAATACTCCAATTAATCAAACTCTTTCCACCTGGAATGGTGATACCTTAGAATTTACCGGATCTCCGGTTTGCGTACAAATTAATGTTGCGGATAGTGATTTAAACTCAACAGTTTTATTGGAATTAATTAATTCTGAATACGACAGTCAGGATATCCAGTTTTTACAAGATTCATTCATAATTAATAATAGTACTGTTAGTACAGCACTTTGTTTTCATCCGGATACCTTTTTACCAAGACCATCTTTTTGTCAATTAATTGCTCGGAACCCGGGTTGTTTTAATACAACAAGCGATACACTTTCTTTTTGGATAAATTTCATTAACACTTCAAATGCGGGTACAGGAGGCAACTTTTCTTATAGAATAGATCAAAGTCAAGCTCCAATAGATTTATTTTCACTTTTAGGAGACAATCCAAATCCGGGAGGTATTTGGATAGACCTGGACAATTCCAATCTGCTTAATGCAAACAATCAATTTATCGCTCAAAACGTGTTTGTTCCTTCAACATTTAAATTTCAATATATCGATCAACAGCCCAATTATCCTGCCCATACGGCGGAATTGGAGTTGGAGTTTTTTATTGTTCAGTCGCTCGGTGAATCTTTTGAGCTTTCAAAAGTGAGTATTTATCCAAACCCAAGTAAAGGTTTTATAACGTTGAAAGTCACAGATGATTTAGTTAATAAAACAGTGAAAGTATATACCCTCGAATCACGAGAGGTTCAAAGGTTTAACCTTGACTCAAATACCAATACTATCTCAATTGAGAAATCGGGTATGTATCTGATAAAGATTGAAGGGAATTCTAAAGTTTATAAGGTGTTTATAGAAAACTGATTTTCATGAAAAAGCTACTCTTACTTTCAATATTAATAGCTTCTTTCAATTCAGTTCGAGCTACGCATATCAGTGCGGGAGAAATCACAATAAAGCATATTCAAAATTTTGAATATGAAGTAAAGATTACTTTTTATGCACATTGTTGCGACGTATTTATGACCTTATATGACGTGGATGTAAAAATTTACCAGAGAGATGGAGCTCAATTGATAA
Source organism: uncultured Hyphobacterium sp. (assembly GCA_964351965.1). GTDB lineage: Bacteria > Bacteroidota > Bacteroidia > Cytophagales > CCMP332 > CCMP332. The sequence goes on from CAYGPM010000001.1 coordinate 570,426, forward strand.
GCACAATTAATTTACCTAAAACGTATGGGGGCATTGTTCCATATACTAATTTTTCATGTGGCAATAATCCACTTACGTCTGAAAAGGCAGAATATATGGATACCATAACCCTCTCTCCAAACACTTATTATCATCCGGGAGGATACCTCTTTCAATATCAAAGCTGCTGTAGAATTTCTAACTTATTAAATATTCAAAACTCCTCAAACTCGGGAGGAAGTATTGTGACGCTTTTTCCACCTGTAGTAGATGGCAATGGATCTCAATTTATTAATAGCACGCCAGATTTAAATTTTCCTTTTTCGGAGTTTTCTGTAAATCAGCATCCTTTTATTTCCAACTATGGAGGTTCTGATCCGGATGGAGACTCTTTGTCCTATACCTTTTATACCCCTTTTGAAGATGCGGCCGTAACATTAGGTACGCCAAGTTCAATTACCGGAATCTGGCCAGATCCAACTACTCAATATTCTCCTATAATGTGGGCAACAGGTTATGGAGTAGACAATCAAATACATGGCTTTCCGGGCCCAAACCCAAGTCCAAACAGATTAAAAATTGATTCCATTACCGGAATATTATCTGCAATCCCGGACTCTCCTACACCCAGTCGTTTTGCTGTTGGTATTTGGTGTCGAGAATACAGAAATGGAGTGCTTATCGGTAGTGTATTTCGTGAAACAACCATTTACAACAGAAACGGTCAGATTAGTCAAAATAATCCTCCTCAAATTAATATTCCACAATTACAATCTTTGGCAACCTGGGATGCTGATACAATGATTTTTACAGGATCTCCTGTTTGTGTTCAAATAGGAGTTACTGATCCTGATTCCATGGCAGATATTCAAATTGAAGCAGTTTATTCCGACTATGATCCGGGAGATTTGACATTTGTTCAGACTAATGCAATCATTTTAAATCCCGATACATTTCAAACGGCACTGTGTTTCCAACCCGATTCATTTTTACCTTATACAACCCGGGGTGATGTTGTTGCAATGAACCCGGGTTGTTATGATCTCAGAGGTGATACACTACCATTTTATTTCAAATTTATAGGGTATTCCAATGCCGGCTGTGGTGGAAATTTTACAATACCAATGACCGCTTCTGCAGGATCAATAGACTTGTTCAGCTTTTTGACAAATTCTCCTAATCAGGGAGGAATTTGGTTTGATATTGATGGCAATAACCACATGAGTCCAAATGGATTTTTAGAGTGGAAATACATCACAACTCCCAAGACATACAATTTTATATATGTACAACAAGAACCAAACTACCCTGCAGATACTGCTTATCTCAGATTGAATTTTGTATATCCTAATTCATTGAATTTGCTTGACAAGAATTCAATAAAAATATACCCCAATCCGGCTCAGGATGTCTTAAATATTTCGGGAAACACGGATAATTTGACCTTTGAAATATTCGATATTCATGGAAAAACAGTCGAATTAACAATTCTCTATAAAGGCAAAAACGCAATCAACGTCAAGGATTTACCAAATGGAATTTATATCTTAAAGTCAGCAAACATTAGAGAGAAGTTTATTATTAACCGCTAGGATTTATTATATGAAAACGCTGAAGGCCCTAATTATCTTCATTTTTAGCACCCATTTTGTTCTTGCAACGCATATTCAAGGAAGTGAGATTCATACTACACATCTAAGCGGGAATGAATATCGCATTGATATTGTATCTCATTATAAGCTAATCGGTACTCTACCATTTATTCCGGAACCATTTCAATTATTAAAAATATATCAGAGGTCCAATGGGATTAATCTTGTAAAAATAGATTCAATACCTTTTCATTCAATAGACACAATTATACCATCCGCATGTGTTCCTCTTGTATTTTTTGATGTGATGCTCACCTATTCAGACACACTTGTTTTTGATTCAATAAGTTATAATAGTCCCGGAGGATATCTATTAGTTCAATCAACTATTGGAACAACTAATTATAGTAATAGTACCCAAACTGTTCAAGAGATTTATTCACTGATTCCACCTTCTTATGATAGCGGTATTCAAATTATAAACAGCAGTCCTAAACCCAATAACTTAATGGATCGACCTATTATTTGTACCAACGAAGAATTCATGATGGATCTTTCTGCTACAGATGCCGACGGCGATTCTTTGAGCTACAGGTTTTTTACACCAGCATCAATAGGTGCGCCGGCACCCGGAATTATGAACGTATATTCTGCACCATATGATTACCCGCCCACGCAATTTAATCAAATACAATGGGTAAGTGGATTTTCAGAATTAAATCAGATAAACGGAGCAAGCCCAAACGCATCGGCTAATCAATTGAAATTGGATTCAATCACAGGTGAAATGACGGTCAAAGCGGCTTCTCAAACAGGACGTTTCTTGGTTGCTGTAGCTGTTGAAGAATTTCGAGACATAGACAATGATGGTTTTAAAGAACTTATAGGAGCAGTATATAGAGTGCTCGCTTTTGAAGTGGATAATTGTACTTGGAAGGTAAATGACCCTCCGCAAATGGATATTGCCATGGCTCCTTCAAATTCCATTTATTCATGCAATACGCCTTCACCTCCGGGGTCGAATGTCTTTAACGTCTGCGTCGATTCAGTTAATGAATTCGTTTTGACATTGACTGATAATAACCCCTTTAGCACCTTCAAATTTGATGTTGAGGGCTTGAATGCGAATATTCAAGATTCGACTGGATCGATTAATACAAGTATTGATACTATAAAGAATTCTATTTTTCTAAGTGCAAGCTCGGCAGATATAGGCAGCCTCAAAAAAATTAAAGTCAATATTCTAGACAGTTCTCTTTGTGTGAATGCCATTCAGGACAGCATTATTTTTTATATCAATGCGCAATTGATTAGCAGTTTGGAATCTAATAATTACGAATCAAATGTTGTATACCCCAATCCGGCAAATGATATATTAACGATTTCAGGAATTTCAGAGACGGCCCTTTTTGAAATATTTGACTTTCATGGGAGAAAAATAAAATCTGAACAATTGACACCCGGTAATAACACGATCAATACGACTGGACTAAAGGAAGGTCTGTACTTCTATCAATACCAAAATCAGCGCGGAAAATTCTTAATTCAGAGGTAGGACGCTCGGCAAGTTCTAAATTTATATTTTTGCCAAAAAATTAACATTTGGCACTAATAAAATCCATTTCGGGAATCAGAGGTACAATCGGCGGTAAAAAGTCCGATAATCTTACCCCAATTGATATTGTACTTTTCACATCAGCATATGGCACTCTCTTAAAAAGAGAGAATAATGCCAAGACCATCATTATCGGCAGAGATGCACGCCCTTCGGGAGATATGGTTTCGAGTATAGTTGCTTCTACTTTGAATGGGCTAGGACTGAATGTTATCGACCTAGGCATTTCTACCACGCCAACAGTGGAAATGGCAGTAGCCAATGAAAAAGCCGATGGTGGAATCATCATTACAGCCAGTCATAATCCCGTGGAATGGAATGCGCTTAAATTGCTAAATGGTAAGGGAGAATTTATCTCAGGTAAATTGGGGGAAAAGGTATTGGAAATCGCCGAAGCTGGAGATTTTGAATATGCCGCAGTTCATAATTTGGGAAGCTTTGATTTTCTTCCGGATTATATCGACAAACATATCAATCAGATTCTCGATTTACCTCTTGTAGATAAAGACTTAATTGCTTCGAAAAATTTCAACATTGCCATCGATGCCGTAAACTCATCAGGAGGAATTGCTATTCCAAGATTGTTGAAAGCTTTAGGCGTAAATCAGATCAAAGAAATCAATTGTGAGCCAACAGGTTTTTTTGCACATAATCCAGAACCGCTTCCTGAAAACCTAACAGAAATTTCGGATGCACTAAAGCAAGGCAATTTCGATTTGGGAATTGTTGTGGATCCGGATGTGGATCGTTTGGCACTTATTTGTGAAGATGGGTCTCCATTTGGTGAAGAATATACATTGGTGGCAGTTTCGGATTATATTCTTCAAAACACCAAGGGGAATACTGTTTCCAATATGTCTTCAACAAGAGCTTTAAGAGACATCACCGAAAAACATGGACAATCCTATTCAGCATCTGCTGTTGGCGAGGTGAATGTGGTGGAAATGATGAAGGAAACCAATGCTATCATTGGTGGAGAAGGAAATGGTGGAATCATTTATCCCGAATTACATTATGGCAGAGATGCCCTAGTTGGCATTGCACTTTTTTTAACACATTTAGCTAAATTTGATAAGCCGGCGAGTGCATTGAGAGCATCTTATCCGAATTATGTGATTTCAAAAAACAAAATTGAACTCACACCGGATTTAAATGTTGACAAAATTCTTGAGGCAATGAAAGAAAAGTATAAAGATCAACCTCATAGTACGATTGACGGTGTAAAAATAGAATTCGATAATGAGTGGGTTCATTTAAGAAAATCCAATACCGAACCTATCATAAGAATTTATGCAGAGTCCACGAGCGGTGAAAACGCAAATAAACTGGCTAATCGTATAATGACTGAGATTGTGGAATTGAGTAAATCTGTTTAAGATGAAAATATATTTTGATAACGCTGCTACTACGCCTGTTGATCCTAAAGTAGTTGAAGCCATGATGCCTTATCTAACTGAAGTCTATGGTAACCCATCTTCAACACATTCGCACGGAAGAATCACAAAATCGGCTTTGGAAAAGGGCAGAAAGAAATTAGCCACGCTTTTAAATGCTTCTCCATCTGAAATATTTTTTACCTCAGGTGGCACAGAAGCGGATAATACTGCCATTTGCTGCACCATAAGATCGAAAGGTATAAAGCATGCCATTAGCTCTCCGCTTGAGCATCACGCTGTATTGCATACACTTGAAAACGAAGAAAAACAAGGGCATATTAAATTATCAATGGTTCGAGTTCATGAAAATGGCAATATTGACATAGACCATTTAAATGAATTAATAAGAGCAAACCCAGGCTCATTGATCTCACTCATGCATGCCAATAATGAAATTGGCAACTTGAATCCCATTGATGATATCGCTCAACTGGCAAAGGAAAATAATTGCTATTTTCATACCGATACTGTTCAGACTATGGGGCATTATAAGCATGATGTTCAGAAATCAGGAATGGATTTTCTGGTAGGTTCCGCACATAAATTTCACGGACCAAAGGGCGTGGGCTTTTTATATGTAAATAAAAACTTAAAAATATCTCCATTTATACAGGGCGGTGCACAAGAAAGAAATATGAGAGGCGGCACAGAAAATATTGCCGGAATAATGGGAATGATCAAAGCTTTGGAAATGGCATACGAGGATATGGAAAGCCATCAGGCGCATGTACAAGGCCTGAAATCAAGAATGATGAAAAAGCTGAAAGAGAGTATTCCTGACATTGCTTTCAATGGTAATCCGGAAGATGAAAAAAATAGTCTTTATACTGTTTTGAATGTTTGCTTACCGGAATCAGAAGATAACGATATGCTACTTTTCAATTTAGACCTTGCAGGAATTTCCTGTTCGGCAGGAAGTGCATGTTCTAGTGGCTCTAATATTGGCTCTCATGTTTTGACGGCAATAGGTGCTAATCCGAATAGAGGAGCGGTACGTTTTTCTTTTTCAAAATTCAATACAGTAGAAGAAGTGGATTATGCTGTTGAGAAATTGGCCGAAATATTTGCACCGGTAGCTCAATAGATTCCTACCAATCGGTAAAAGTCGACCATAGTAACTCTAAAGGCCTCTCTTTGATCAGAGTCTGTAAATAGCTCTTTGCCTTTTTCCGACAATTTAAATTTGTACTTTTTCAGCAATCCTTCATAAATAGAAGTTGCGACATAAAAATGCTCATCCATATTGCTTTGAGTGTCAAAAGTGATTATCTCTGAACTTCCATCTGCTTTGATCATTTCTATGTCTATCACTTCTAAGCCATCAAAATAGGCCGATGGTGAAATCATTGGATAAGCACGGTCTTGATGCCAATTATTAATGATATAAACGTTGATTATGGCTTCAGAACTATCATCAATACGATCGCCAAGTTTTAAAATTTGGATTTTTCCCTCGTTTTGTTCTTCCAGATCATAATATAATAGTCTTACATTTTTGAAAAAAAGACGTGTGGCATCATTGGTTTTAAAAATAGGCTCATTTCTATCTACCAGTCTGTCCTTGTCTGGATTGCAAGCAAAGAGCATGAGTAAAAAAATAATGGAAATAGAAAGGCGCATATATTAGATAACCTGATTATAGAGCTCAGGTTCTTTTTTTAGATCTTCCAAGGTATCGATATCGTTTAAGGTTTCGAGAATATGAACCGAACGATCCCCAATTTTGTCAAGAGTTTTCTGAAATACAGCTTCATTACTCCACTCAATATCAGAGAAAAGTTCAGGAGCTAATTTTTTCATGCCTAATAAATAGTAACCTCCATCTTCAGAAGGCCCAATTGTAAAATCATGATTTTGCAGACTGTAAAATGCTTTTTCCAGAGTTTCGGAACTTAAAGAATAGCAATCACTCCCGATGATAATGACCTTTTTATAGTTTCTTTCAAATACTAATTGGAAAGCATTCTTCATGCATTCTCCCAGGTCATTTCCTTCTTGAATCTGAGCGAAATCTTTATTCCAAAATGTATTTTCCGGTTTCTCCGGTTTGAAAAAAGGGAATATATCAGCCTTTAAATTTTTAGTGATATCAAAGGTTTTTTTGCTTAAAAGGTTATAAGCCAAGAGTGCTTTTTCATCACCGATGCCTTTGGCCAAGCGTGTTTTAACCCTTCCCAATTCGGGTTTTCGCAGAAAAATGATGAGAGCTGAATCAGTCATATACTTTCTCAGCATTATTTAGCCAAACACCCCATGTCTTATCAAATGCATGAACCTGATTGGTTGTATCTCCTTGGCTATTAACTACGGGATTGTTTTCGTTTTTCCATTCAAAAATACCACCACGCAGATTTTTAACATTTTGAAAACCCATTTTTTCGAGCTTTTCACCAATCTTTTCGCTTCGGTATCCTACAGAACAGTAAATAATGACTTCAGTATCTTTTGGTAAATTTTTGAGTTCAGATTTATTGAAATTATCATATCCAACATTAATTGCACCTTCAATATGGCTTACTTCGTATTCATTGGACTCCCTTGCGTCTAGTAGCACCAAATTTTGTTGTCCTATCTTTTCATTTAGCTCATCGACCTCAATTTGCTCTACAGAATTTGATAGCAGTCCATTTAGCATGACATCAAATGCCTCATCTTGGACTTGCGCACAAGAATTATTAAAGAGTAATAAAAGTAAAAGAAGGGTCTTAAAAAATCTCATAAATTTGTTTAAATGAGTAAGGAACAAAATTATACATTCAAATCTATAACATTAAAGACATCGAAACTGTCAGAACAATATCATTTCTATGTTGAAAAGTTAGGTCTTCAATGTATCACTCGAACTGGCAATGCCTTTAGTATTTCTTGCGGAAAAACCACTCTGACTTTTGAGAAATACATACAAAACGCCCAATACCATTTTGCTTTTAATATTCCACAAAATCAAATTGATGACGCCTGCGCATGGCTAAAGCAATACACCGAAATAATTCAATTTGAAGGGCAAGATATTGTGGATTTTCCAAACTGGAATGCGCATTCACTTTATTTCAAAGATGCGGCAGGAAATATAGTTGAGTTTATTGCAAGGCACAATTTAGATAATGATAATGATCAAAAATTTTGTCCCGATAGTATAATTGAGATTAGCGAAGTCGGACTTCCAACTGAAGATATTTCAGCAATGTTTAAAAAAATTAAAGATGAATTCGGCTTTGGACTATTTTGGGGAGATATGGAAAACTTTGCCGCAATCGGCCATGAAAAATGTCTCTTCATTACTGTTCCTTTAGAAAGAACATGGTTTCCAACAGACGACACGATAAGCAAAATTTGGCCTTTAGAAGTAAAACTTGGCAACGAAAGAGCAACAAAAAAGGTGACGAGGGTTGAATCAGATTATATTTTCACAAAATAATGAAGCTTTAACTTAAAATATTGATATATAAATAAGAAAATCACTTACTTTGACATTGAATTGAATATGTTTATATTGTGTGCTAGAGTGCAGAAACCTGTTTTCTGTAAAAAAGCTTTAAAAGAAAATTGAAACAAACTACTTATTAATTACTACGGTATGATGGCTAAGTTTAAAAATCTCATTCTGATGGCTCTTGTAATGGGGCTTTCTTCAAACGTTGTTTTCGCTCAAGGATCAAAAATTCTCACCAATAGGTCTGGGAATGATTTATTGGATTCTTGGTTGGACAATGGTAAATATGTTGCATTGGCTGTATTTGCAATTGCAGTAGCGCTCTTTTTATTTACAATAGTTGAAAAGCTCATTAAAAGCGACCCAAAGGATAAATATGACTACATAAATAATTCTCAAAAGAGATTGTACATGTGGACTGGTGATGCATTAATTATTGCTTTTTGCATCTATATGTCTGCCACAGTTCTTGGAGGTAAATTTCTATGGGTTTATTATACGGCTCAGGTAGCAGTTGCTGTAATATTTTCAGGCATGTTGATTTTTGCTTTGAAATTTACATTTCAGTTTTACTACCCAACTATGGTTGAAAAGAGACTTAAAAAACTGAGATATCAGCCAAGATATGATAGCGCCGGTCATGAAATGACTTTGCTTTCGGAAGACGAAGAGGATGACTATCTCGATGAAGGTATGCAAGCTGAAGAGAATGCATTTTCTGTTGATTACGATGTTTGGATTAGCAAGGCTTCAGGAGAAGTAAAAATCGAGAAATACGATGGTTATCTTCATTCTGAAAAATGCCCTAGCTGTGGATATCAGACTTATCAACTTGTAAAAGAGGAGCTGGTTAAAAAACCAACAGCTTCGAGAGAAGGTAAAGCATACAAGTATTATAGCTGTTCTTATTGTGCACATAAGGGTAAAAGAGCTCACCGCATTCACCCTACTCACACAAAGTCCAGATCTAAAGTATCAGAAGATACTAGTCATTAAAATTCAGGCCTCGAAAGAGGCCTTTTTTTATAGCTTAATACAAATATTTTTTGATTCGGTAAAGAAGCGCAGAGCTTCAAATCCACCTTCGCGACCAACTCCGGAATTCTTCATTCCTCCAAATGGTGTTCTCAAATCCCTAAGAAGCCATGTATTAATCCAAATCACACCGCTTTGTACAGCATGAGCCATACGGTGTGCCTTATCCAAATTACTGGTCCAAATACTTGCGGCTAATCCATATTCTGAAGCATTGGCATAAGAAATGACTTCTTCTTCAGTTTCAAAAGGTGTAATGGTAATTACGGGACCGAAAATTTCTTCCATGTTTGTTCTGCAAGCAACCGGTAAGCCTTCGATTATGGTAGGTTCAATGAAAAAACCGTTTTCACATCTCCCTTCCATTTTAACTTGCTTCCCTCCACATAAAATCTTTCCACCTTCTGTTTTTGCAAGCTCTATATAGGATAATATTTTTTCCATGTGGCCCTTGGAAACTATGGCTCCAATTTTAGCATCATCATCTTCCTGTGGATCTCCTATTTTTAATGCCTTAGTTTTTTTTACCAGTTCTTTTTTGAATTTATCATAAATACCTTTTTGTATAAATACTCTTGAACCACATAGACATATTTGTCCCTGGTTGGCAAATGACGAAAGCATAGTAGTTGAAAGGGCTTTTTCGAAATCGCAATCATCGAATATGATATTGGGGTTTTTCCCTCCAAGCTCAAGTGATAGTTTCTTGAACATCGGGGCAGCCGTTTTTGCAATCTGCTCTCCTGTTTTCGTACCTCCTGTAAATGATATGGCTTTAATGCCTTTATGCTCGGACATGGCCTGCCCTACTTTTGGACCCAAACCATGAACAATGTTTAATACCCCCGGAGGCAAACCTGCTTTAATACAAATATCCGAAAGTAAGAATGCTGTCATTGGCGTTATTTCAGAAGGCTTTGCAATTACGCAATTCCCACTGGCGATTGCAGGAGCAATTTTCCACGTAAACAAATAAAGGGGAAGGTTCCAGGGAGAAATACAGCCCACTACACCTAGTGGCCTTCTTAAGGTATAATTTATAGCGGGTTGCTCTTCCATATAATGTGAAAGTGAAGAGTCATGTAAAATAGCCGTTGCGAAAAAATGGAAATTGCTGCTTGCTCGTGGAATATCTACTGACTTGGCAAGCTTTATTGGCTTACCATTGTCTATGGATTCTGCCACTGCTAGCCCTTCAAGATTTTCATCTATCAATCTGGAGATTTTCAGTAATATCTCTGACCTCTCTTTGATAGACGTATTGCTCCAAGATGGAAATGCTTTTTCTGCAGCTAAATATGCTTTTTCAACATCTTTTTTATCGGAATCAGGAATTTGAGAATAGACAGATCCAGTAGCGGGATCTACATTGTCTATAAATTTTTTACTCTGAGGCGCTTGAAGTTTGCCGTCAATATAGTTGTATAGCTTTTCCATTAATCCGAGATTATCGGTTCAAATTACGAAAAGCTTTTCTAATCGAAATCGGTAGTTAATTTGAATCTGAGAATTCTGCCATTACCTGCATCGGCAACGAAGAGTATTTTATCAATGTATGCGACGGCCATGGGTCGATTAAACTCTGATAAACCTGTGCCATTTCCACCGAAAGAGACATTTATATTCTTTTTTGACGTAGATCCGGGAGGTGCTTGAACACCTTCTAAACCAGTAAGTGTAAATAGAAATACAGAATCTTTGGCCGCATCGGGAATAATCAAATAATTGGTTCCATCTCCTGTAATTACAGGGTGCTTTGGCCTCAAAAAACGATCCGGCGAATACAGAAAGCCATCTGCACGGCTTGTATCCCCAACCGGTAGGTTAACACCTGTATAACCCACATCATTTTCTGTAGAAATAAAATCTATGATTTGAGTTTTAAGTACAGTAGTGGGGTCGTTTGATGTGAACACAAAGTCATAATTCTGTGTCTCTTGAATTCTTTGTGGTGGCTGATTAGTATTTGTAATCCCAAATGGAGCCTTAAAAAAGTCTGACCGGCTTCCGGAAACGGCAGTTGAAACATTAATTCCCGATACCAATTTATCCTCTCTATTAAATATTAAGACTCGATCATCCGGACCGCCAAATTGACTTAATTCATTTATTGGTCCTTGTCGAGTGACATAGTATTCTCCATTAGCCATTACAGTAATATCATTGAATTTAACCTGCTCTAATAAATCCTTTCCTTTACCTAGACTTGAGGTTAAATAAAAAGGATGCACAATTACTTTTTCAATAACTGCATTTGCCAAGCCATCAAATGAAACATCCTGATTTGGATTGGTATTTAATTTATAAATGGCATTCAAACGATATTCTACATTTGCTATGGTTGTATCCTTTATTCCTAAAACAAATATTGCCAAATCACGACCCTGTGCTATAGCCTTTGCTCCCGGAATTACTCTTCTTCCTACTTCTACTAAACTGAAATCATAAGCAATGATCTCTGAACTGGCAGAATCCACTACATAAATGAGTTGATCAAAACCGGCGATTATGTCCGTAGGATTTCCAAAACCTTCAATCGTTGGTAAAATTGGAACGTAAGCAACCGGGCGTATCTGAAAATCAGGCTCTCCCAAAAAAGACAGGTCTGTTTTGTTGCCAAAAAAATCCTGACATGCTGTGAATGAAAAAGCAAGTAAGGCCATATAGAATATGCTCAATTTACTCTTCATCTCTGCTGGTATTATTTAGTGTAAACGAAATTCCCGCACTATGCTGAAGCCCTAAAAAATTTGTAGGGTTCAATGCGTAATCTATTCTCAATGGATGTCTACCTACCCTGGTTTTTACTCCTCCGCCAAAACTTGGTATGGTTTGACCCAATACATTCAATTTGTAACCTGTCCTTAGAAACAGAAATTCTCGATACATGTATTCTACACCGATTCGAATATTTTCGGCATTGTCATTTGGGTGATTTAATTGTATTCCTGTTATTAAAACATGATCTCCTTTTTCAATCGGTCTCATGCTCATGCCAATTTTGAAAACAGTAGCGGGTGAATTACTGCTTAAATCATAATTAGTTCTGTTGAAATCAAGCTCCAGAAAGTCGCCGGATAAACTGCTATTCGTACCAAAGTTTTGAAGTAAAATAGCAAATTGTAAAGCCTTAAAATCAGTACGGTAGAGAAACCCTAAATCTATTGCTGCAGAATGGTCTATATATTCCGCCAATCTTTCCTGGACATACTTAATCTGCAAGCCGAAGCTGAATTTGTCGGAGAGAGTTTTAGCGTATGCAGCACCTGCAGCAATACTGCTTGCATAAAAATATTCTCCGGTTCCTCCCGGCTGAAATTCTGTACGCCTTTCCATTTTCTCGGAAGTTTGTGAGGTGACTTGCATTCCCCATGCACTTCCTTCTTTTGGAAGAATGGCACTGAAATAAGTCTGGTTCAAACCTTGAATAATAAATTGATTGGAACTGGCGAGGCTTAAGCCTTGCACATCCACCATGGAAGCAGGATTTGAAAATACTGAGTAGGCATCACCATCGATACCAACATGAAAGCCTCCCATTGCAACAGCTCTGGGGCTCATATTATTTTTTAGAAATGTCAATGAAGATATACCTGTTCTCTGCCCACCCAAATTCGGAATGAGTTGAGCTTTGGAAATATTGAAACACCAAATAGAAATGAGCGATATGATTAGAATTCTCCTCATTAGAATTTAAAGCTTATACCTGCCAAAATTTGTCTTGGTTGCATCCATCTCGCAGGATTAAATGGTGGTTGTGAATTATTTTCAGGGTCAGGGTAAAGTGGATCTCTAGAATTAATAGGCAATGGATCACCATATTGATAAGCTCGACCCGTTACCGGATTAACTATTTGTGAGTTAAGGTTGTTGAGCAGATTCTTTACTTCAATACTTAATGACATATAACTTCTTTCTGAAATAGGGAAATCTCTTGAGATTCTCAAATCCATCCAAAACCAGTTTTCACCGACTTCTTCAAAAGGAGCATCTATTACTCTTTCGTATTGTGGTCGGCCATTTGGTGCAATTCCTGTTTGAGCATAAGGTGTATATCGCAGCCCTGATTTCCAGTTTGCCGATAGATAAACTTTAAAATTATTGAAGTGTACAGACCCAATTCTAAATGAAGTATCAGGTTTAAATAATAAGCCTGCCTTAAATTCAAAGGGTCTATCCCAAGCTAAAAAGTTCTCTTCTGTGGCATTTACAAAGCCTTGAGTGTTGATTTGCAAAGAGGATTCTGCAGCTGTATTGGACTTTCCTGTTGCAATTTGATAGGCAAAAGAAGCATTGGTTCTAAACCACTTACCTATTCTTTGATTATAACCCAATTCTACCCCTCGAATCCGGGCATAATCCTGATTGATGTAAAATTGCTTTTCAACAAACTGCCCGGTTTGATCCCTAACCTGGATTCTCCTGGAAACGATATAATCAAATCGGTCATTATAGAAGGCCGTTACGGTAAAAGCCAAATCTCTTGTAATCTGAGTTTTAAGGCCTAATTCATAAGAAACAGAAACTTCAGGGTCGATATCCGGATTACCTAAATTGGAGAGAAAACTTCGATTTTGATAAACTTTATCCAAACCCTGATAAACAAACCTTGGATGAGCCAATCGCATAGAATGACCATAGTTGAAATAGAGTACATTATTTTCAGTAATAGGAAATGAGACATTTAGTTTTGGCAATAAACGGGCTTTCCATCTTAAACCGGCGAACGGAACAGTCTTATCTAAATAGTCCTGACGAATCTGATCTAAGATTGGAGCTTCGGGGTCAGCTATAGCATCATCCACAAATTTTCCTGGCGCCCAATATTTAAATAAGGCTCCAAATGTTGCAATCAGCCCTTTATATTTTATTTGATCTTCAACGAAAATACCACCTTCCTGAGGTTTTACAGCCCAAACATCACTTGTCGAACCAATGGATATAAGGGGAGTACTTAAGGTATCATTAATTGCAATTGGTGCGCCTACCCAAGGACTTGTTACATCAATCCACTGATATTCCTGAAGTTTATGCTCCATTCCAAAGGAGTAAAAATGGGTGCTGTTTTTTGAAATGTATTTAAACTTGGTTTTGAAGGTATATTCTTGTACATAATGATCATGCCATAAACTTGCGATTCCGCCGTTATTGGCCAAACCCGGCCCCGGCAATACGAAAACGATACTATCTAAAGGATTAAATAAACCAATTGGGTCGGAAACAATACTTTGCGCATCCAGAATTCCTGACACTGTCTCTTCACGGAAAGGTCGACCATTAGCATCAGCTCTTAAGTTTACAAATAGGCGACCCACAGAAGTTTCCATTCTCAATCGTTCTTTGAAAACATGACTGAAATTCACAGCTGTCAGATTAGAACGGTGAGTATATGTATTGGCATTGTCCATATCACGGCTGAAGAAATATTGAAAACCGGGCGTTATTATGGCGTCGTTACCTACGATCTGCAATGATCGTGTACTTTGATTTACCTTAATACTGTGCTGATTGGTAATTGTGAGTTTGGTATTATTTTGAATTTGATAGCTGAGTTTTAAGGTATGTGAAAAATTATTGGCCTGACGTGGAGCCCAAAACGTTTGATCCGTAGCAGATCTGTTAAATATTCTATTGGTACCCTCTATAAAACTACTGGTGCTTTCCTGAAATAATGAACTCTTCAATTGATCTGCGGTAGGCCCAAAATAATTATCAGTGATAAACATATTAGCACTTGTAAAAAATGTTGCCTTATTAGAAGTAAATGGAATAGGACCACTAAGACCCAAATCAACGATGTCTGTATTCCACTGCGTAGAATCATTTATTCCTAAATTATCCCTCTGCCAGCTTCCTGTTACAGAGTATTTACTTCCTCCTTCTCTGATTCTTGTAAGAATCACACCCGAAGTAGAGCCCCCATATTCTGCATTGCCACCTCCCGTGATAAGTTCAACATCCTGGATAGAAGAACTCGCTACTTCAACACCAAAACCCGTACCGGAAAGAGGATCGGAAGCAGAAATTCCTTCAACAATATATGATGTTTCATATACCCTTCCACCACGAATTTGAATTCCATCAGGTGTTTCTGTTACACCAGCCTGCATGGCAACAACATCTTGAACATTCCGTACATTCATTTCCTGAATTTCATCAGCTGATATTTTAACCTGTGATTTACCTGATTCCAGATCAACAAGATTTTTATCACCGACTATGACTACTGCATCAAGGGTTGTTCCTAGCTCATCTAGTTTTACATTAAGAGTAGTTGCTTGATCTTTTTTAATTCGAATACCATTGAATTGCTTTTCGTTATAGCCCAAATAAGTAACACGAATCGTATAATCACCGGGTTTTAAGTCTGAAATAACATATTCACCGTTGAAATCAGCTGCCGCTCCTTTATAGGTTCCAACAATGAAAACATTTGCACCGATTAAGCCTTCACCCGTTTCCGTATCAGTAACTTTTCCTTTTAGAGAGCCCTGTGAAAAAGCTGCATTACTCATAAAAATGAGTAAAATGAATGTCAATATTTTACCAGTCAAATTCTTCATTCAGTGCTTTATCGAAAAATGTTTGAAGTCCTTGTGGATTACCGTTGAATTTGTGCAATTCAACTGAAAAGAAAATAAAGTTGGTATTGTTGCTTCCGTTTTCAAGCTTGGCTCCAATAACTTCGGGACCATCCCAGCCATTGAGTTTTAAAGGCTCGGCTTTAAACATAGCAGTACTGCCGGGTGAATTATGAAATGGGGCTGCATTGGCAATATTGGCTGTGCAAAGCAGACTGTCATACCCGGGTAGTTGTGGAACTGCTACAGAACCATTCACATATCTGGCCTGAGCCAGCCCATCTTTTGGAGAAATTGAATCCATAGGCGCGAAGTCAAATAAAGGGGATTCCTGATCTACATCCCCAGTGAGTAATGCCGATATAATCATTTTGCCTCCATTATCCAGATAGGGTTGAAGACTTGTTATTGCCACCTCCACAAGAGGAGAACCGGAAGTAAAAGCAACATCTGAAGAATACCAGAAAAGTGAGCCGTAAAGATCAATAATTAGTGGGAAGTTAAAATTCCAAAACTGAATACTGGAGTTAGCGTCATTCTCAAGGATATCTATGAAATCAAAGTTTTGATTGATTCCATTAAAAATTCCACCATATGTGTTTCTGAGATTTCCATCAAAATGTGCACTTATAACGAGGAAATCAGCGTTTTTTGATTTGAGGTAAAATGTTTCACTGGTATCCGGTTCGCTTAATGAACCGGCAATGTCCCGAGTCATTATATAAACGGTATTCATATCATTGAGCAGCAAACCGCTAATCGTATTTGCTAACTCAGATTCATTGCTAATTACAAAAGTAGGTGAGCTAGTATTACTGAGCAGTACTCTTGAATCTACAGGGCCATTAGCTTGAGGATCTGCCGGTATAAACCTTGCAGCATTTTTTTGTCCGTCTAGAGCAAACCATGGGCCATCGTTAATTTTAATAAAAGTTGAATCGATAGTCTCATTACCGTCCAAGTCTATCGCATCCCAGATTAGAGAAAAGACGGAATTAGAAGAATCAGCAGGTTGAAAATCTTCATTGAATTTAATTTCGGGAGCTGTATTTCGTATTGGTATCTCAAGGAAGGCAGGACTGGGGTCTATGAGTTCATCATTATCAATGGCGCGCACAAAGAAATCTATGTTTGCAGTATCCGAACCTTCAGAAATTACAAAACGAAAAATGCTATCTGTTGATGCCGTTGAAAACCAATTTATTTCATCAAAAGACAACTCGTAACGCTTGACAAAGCCATCTCTATCCGTACCCAACCAACTCAAGTTGACAACACTTGTTAGCCGATCTTCTCCTGTCAAGTCTATTTTATCAATGAAAATAGAAGTGTCCGGAGGAGACTTTGGATATGGTTCTCCCGTGTCACAAGCTACAATGGCTATGAGTAGTGAAAAGTAGAAAAGATTGATTAAGTGCTTTCTCAACAAGTTGAAATTAATGTCCTCCCGATAGGCATCGGGAGGACAATTTTATTATCTGTAAAGTATCAATTGAAATGATTCAACAAATTTGCCTTTTTCTGTGACCCTCAATATATACTGGCCGTTATCAACGAAATGAAGGTTCATTTGATTGACCTTGCCGTTTACTTCTCTTTCCCAAACTTTCTGTCCAAGGATATCATAGAGTTCTAACTGATAGGTTTTATCATCAAAACTTGAAACAAAATTGACGATGTCTGTTGAAGGATTTGGATATATTTTTAGGCTGTGATCTGCAACTTCATTTCGATCTAATGCTACAGGGTTACCACCAACATAACCTTCAAAATCTGAATTACTTCTTGGAAGTAACTTGAAGTTTCCAAAAGAATAATACATTATTCCTTGAATGCTTACCATTCTATCTCCTGTAATCACTTCAATGGGCTGAATTCCGGGGTTAAGTGTTAAGTCACCAACCGTTCCTATATATGAAGCATTCTTAGAAGCAGCAGTTTGACTTCCTCTGTGGCCTACCAAAACTCTACTTCCGTTAGAAGGATTGAATTTATCTCTACCAATTCTATATTCACCGAAGTCAGCCGGTGCATCAGCACTTTCTTCAACTACAAATATGCTATCACCAGGATTAGCGCCTGAAAATTTCACGAGCAAACTCTCGTACTTTTCAAATGCACTGGAATAAGCAGTGAAATCTCCCGGATCTAATTCAATTGGTGCCGGTGCATTTAGTGTTGAGATAATTTGATAATCAGCATTATCACTAATTGTTATTTGAGTAACACCAAAGCTCTCTTCAACAACGCCAGTAACACTTACAAATTCACCCCTGCTTGAATTATTAAAGTTTGGAACGTTGATAGCATTTGACGTCACTTTAATTCCACCCCACTCGGTAGTATTTATATCTTGAATATAATTGAAGTCTTCAAAATCACCGTCTTTTTTTGATGCTGATACAACCCCTTCTACTGTAACAATTTGACCGACATAACCGGATTCGTCATCGTTAAAAATGGTGTATTGCACGTCGCGAACAGTCAGTTTCCCCGAATTTCTTACAAAGTAGAAAAATGATTTATCATTTGGGTTTGCGCTAGGCACTGTTGTTGTGATGTTATCATTATCAGTAGCCTGCAAATAAAACTTTACCATTTGACCATCAGATCCGGCAGGAATAATACCTGTATATAAATTATTTGATCCGGTAAATGTCATGTTAACAGGAGTGAAATTTGTATTACTTTCTCCAAAAGCATAGAACAACTGAGGGTTTCCAACAATTGATCCACCATTATCGGCGATAGTAGCAGTTACTGTTACCTGTTGCGCATCGTTTGGAACAGTAATATCTCTAAATACATTTAAGATTTTTGGAGCACTTGGGCCGTATACATAATGTGTTGTATCAAAAGGAGCAATATTATAAGGAGGAAATAATTGATTTCTTCCATCCACAATACCTCTAATCGTATCGAATTGGTCTCCAATTACGGGAGGAGGGAAAGATGGAAAAGGAATTTCATTAGGATTTCCCGGAGGGCTTGGTCTTTGTACAGTGTAGGTATCATACACTTCAGTAGTATTTCCATTGTTATCTTGTACTTGAAAGCGAACCCTTGAATTGGTTGTTACAACATCACTTACTGTTACACCAAAAATTTCAATAAATGACGCTTCCCATGGCTCTCCGGCTACCGAACTTGGGATATTTGCATTTGGACCATCTAAAGCGCTTAGATCCTGAAATTGCACCATCTGAACAGGTCTGAGACCGGTTACTCCTGTCAAAATTGAGAAGCTATTGTTTTCAAGAGGTGAAATTTGAGTTTCATTAGCGAAAGTATTAACAACCCCGACAATTTCTACAGAATCTCCAGGGACTACATTGAGCATGTCGTCAGGTGTTGATGGAGTAATTCCAAAAGTCCATCGCACATTCATACCTGACCATGGCCCTGCACCGTCCTGGATCCAAATCCAACGACCGTAGGTAGAAGATGAAACAGCAACGCCCGGAGGTGTTACAACAACTCCTCTAACAGTTACTGTATCACCGTCAAAATTTGATAAGTCTCCATTTGGAGTAGTACCCAAACTGTCATTTGGAACTTGCTGAATCTGCTGTATAGTAACCAGCGGATAAGTTTGCGAAAGGGCAGTTATTGCACTGAATACAAGAACTGATAGAAATAGATAAAATCGCTTCATAAGATTGATTATTTAATTATTACAAATTGTCCGTTATAAGTTTTTCCTGATTCCAGGTCTTCTACTGAAAACAAATAGAGTCCTCTGGAAATAATCTGATTGTCTTTACTTAATAAATCCCAGGAATGTTCTCCTCCTGAAAATACTGTTTGATTCGAAACTGAATAAGAGTCGTACCATCTAATATCTGAACCGTCATATGCACCATCATGTCTGAATTCATCCACAAGGTCTCCGGCATTCGAAAATATTCTCACCACACATTTGGCAGGGAGATTCGCAAAATTGAGCTTCCTGTCTTCTTCAAAAATACTTGGCCCCTCCCATGAAGCTCCGGCATAATATGGGTTAGGGTAAACAAAGGGTTCATTTTCCTCCATATTTTCATTTGGTCTGGTTCCGGCAAAAGCTCTTTTCAGCCCACCTAAAGGGCTTGATTCGAGAGAAGAAATTCCGTTTTCCCGATCTCCTCTATCAAATGCAGTGACGCTAATTGCATATTGCCAACCATTAAGAATATTATCAATTCTCAAGCGATAGACATAGGTATTAGTATCGCCTTCAAAAGTTACAGGCTGATCCAGACGAATGCTATCAAATCCATTATCAAAAAATATTTTATTTCCTGCTATATCGTATTGTTTGTAAAGGACTAAGGAGCTTTGAGCATTATTTTGAGCGGCTACATCAAAGCCTAGTTTGGAGAGATAAATCTTGTAGCCTTCAAAATCCTTTTCTTGCGAAATAGGATCGATGGACTGTTCTGAATCATCGGTCCAATAGATGTCCAGATAATTTTCATTTGGTTCAATCCTGGTTTTTGGAATGTCCGGAGGAGTAGGCAAAATGTATCGCGTTATCTTACCATCTCCATCAAGATCTTCTCCCGGATCTAGAATTCCATTGAAATTGGCATCCTCACCATTGAAAGCAGTTTGCGCCCAACCTTGATTTGTTAGAAGTTGTCTTCTTTCTTCAGGGAGGTCTAGGTTTTGATTGGGATCGCTGTTTTCTGTTTTTGTCATGGGTGCATACACCATTGCAAAAGCTACATTGATGGTATCTCCCGGCAGCATTTGGGCAAAAGGCCCTACCGAAATTAAATTTGATCTGTTACCGGGCAATCTCGACTCTTCCCAATATGAGTTTTGAGGCGCAGTTCCTCCATTAAAAGCGATACATTCAGGAGAGCTTTTGTCATCCCAACATGGAAGAAAATTAATACCCTGAGTCATTCTTATATATCTTTTTTGTTCTGTATCCGGAAAGGCATAAAGAAGACTGTTTGAATTTCCGAAGAACCAGGTATTATAATGGAGTTTAAAATTGGGGTTTAGTGTTGGGTGTTTGAAACCCTCTTTATCAGAGGCCCCTAAGAATTTTTCACCCTGATATGAATCTGTAAAACCTACATCACCGGATGCGTCAAAATCGTATGCCATAAAAACAGAATCCAAGTAACCATTTCCACCCTGACTGTAAAATGGCCCACCACCGGGCGGAGTAAGATTCACATTACGCACCACACCATTTACAAGTATGCCTACATATGCACTGTCAAGCGTGTTAATACCATTATTGATTATTTGGAAATCAAGGATTACAAAGAAATCTGCAAAAGGGAAGTTCCAATTATAAACTTCAAATTTAAAATCAAGCCCTATTGGGTTTTCATGTCCAGAAATTTGAACATTGTCTGTGCCCGGTACGGTTATATTTCTATCGGTAAAATAACTAACGAAGTCTTGTTGAGAAACAGCGTCAGGTGAGAAAAAAGAACTATTGACTTCTAATGATCTTTCTGTAATACCCTGTCCGACTTCTGCGGTCATTTCAAAATTTTGAGCTCCTGTACTATATCCACTTGCAGCATCTGAATAAGCAGTAGAAACTGCCACGACATTTCCGTTTAGAATACCACCAACCCAAATACCACCTTGAAAAGCATGCTCTACACCGGAATTAACAGGAAATTCTGCAGATGGGGCGCCTATTAAATTAAAATCGCCTTTAAACGCATTGCCAATCATTCCAAGATTATTGATGGTTAAGCCAACATTGCAGACATCGGTAACCCTTTCTTCAAAAGATTGAGCGTTTAAGCGCATGTTTAGCGCTAAAAACAGAATTAATAATACGATTCTAATGTGCATTGGATCGCAAAAGTAAGCAGCAAGCTGCAGTTCTTTATTAAGAGAAGATTATTTTTTAAGAATTTTCAAACTACCTGCTTGTCCATCCTCGTTTATCCACCTTAAAATGTACATTCCCGCCTCTTCTGAAAACGGAATTATAAATTCTTTGGAGTTGGAAATATTATACTTTCCAATGACACCCCCTTGAACATCGCTAATGATGACAGAATAATTTTTTCTATTAGCAAATGTCAAATTGATTTCATTTTCAATGGGATTTGATTTCAATTTGACAAGATTTGAGATCGATTTATCATTTAAAGAAGATACACCCGGTGTTTCTATTTCCAAATCGAGTAAAACAGGCAAGTGATCTGATAAATCAAAAAGTGCATCTGCTATTGAATCAGGAACAGCAGCATTTGTTCCATCATTGATATTTCCATTAAATCGATTTCCATCTTGGCCATAAGCCTTATATGTATTGGGTAAATATTGAATTCCTGTGGAATCACCCATGATATATTCAGATGCAAAAATGACATCAAAGCGATCATCCATGCCGCCACCAGAGGGGCAACCACTTACTACGTGCGTAGATTGCGTGTGAATTGGAGCAAAATTTGAATTATTGTTCCAGTTTCCAAGACTATTAATCGGATCAATAAATTTTACTTTGGGGTCAGAAGGATTCAAAAGATTTTGTATTGCTGATTCATTACTGGATCTGGAGTTGAAATCTCCCATCACCAAGTAATTATCTCTTATTCCCTTAGCGGTTAGATTGGAAATAATGTTGCTTGTCATTTGAGCACGCAAATTTTGATCTGAGGTAGTTGAGCCGGCTTTTAAATGTCCATTAATCAAGGTTAGAAATACAGTATCTGCTCCTAAATTAAGATCGGGATCTTTATAGTAGAATCGGGCAAGATTTATATCTCGAATGATTCCATTAATGACTTCTTCATGTGCAATTCCAAATTTCTCGGAGTTATAAAAAAACATGTTTACAATTTCTGAAGCCGCAGTATTTGAATATTGCCCTTTTCTATAATAATTAACTCCATTAGTATTTAAAACATTTTGAAGAATTCTATCCGCGTAAAGCACATTATTAGCCATTTCGTTAATGGCCAAAATATCAGGATTTGAGCTTTTGACAATCTTCTTAAATGCGGCATCCTGCAATGCCATAGCTGCACTTGAGTTGGAACAGCTACCAAAATCGCTACCGTAAAAGAGGATATTATATTGCATTACTCTGGCAGTATCTATTGTCTGAGCATAGCTATAAGAGGAAAGAAAGAAAAGAAAGATTATTAATCTCAAATGCGCTTGATTTTTAGCAAAAGTAAACCGAAAAATGTTAAAGCGCCATTAAGAATTAAAATTGTAAAGCCCAGCTTGAAACCATCGAACCAAATAGGTAAATTATAGTCGAAATAGAAGGATATTAATGGACTAATAATCACGATTAGTGGTACGTATTTATCGCGAATAGAGTACTTGGTAAATATTCCAAAGGCAAATAATCCAAGTAATGGACCATAGGTATATCCCGCAACTTTAAAAATTGCGCTGATTACTGTATCATCATTTAAAAGTCGAAAGACAATGATCACAAAGAAAAGCAATACCGAAAAACCCATATGTGTCCAAAGTCTTTGCTTCTTTTTTTCCGATTCATTTTCACGCTTTCCAAAATCTAGGAAATCAACACAGAAAGATGTTGTTAGGGAAGTCAAGGCGGAATCGGCGCTGGAATATGCAGCGGCCGTCATTCCCAGAAGGAATATTATTCCTGCATAGGCAGGAAAATGATGTATAGCCAATAAAGGGAAGAGATCATCGCTTCTTTCAGGTAATGCAATGCCGTTTAGCTCAGAGTAATTATAGAGTAATATGCCAAGCCCCAGAAATAGAAGATTTACAAAAATCAGACTTGTGCTAAACCAGAACATATTTTTTTGCGCATCTTTTAAATTCCTACAAGTGAGATTCTTTTGCATCATATCCTGATCCAGTCCGGTCATGGCAATTGCTATAAAGACCCCTGCAAAAAATTGCTTGAAGAAGTTTTGAGAGCTGTTCCAGTCCCAAACAAATATTTGGGACATTTCTTGTTTTGATAAATAGGAGGGCAATTCTATCAATCCAACATTTAAATCTTTGGCAATCACGTATATGCAAACAACCACTGCTACGAGCATAAAAAATGTTTGAAGCGTATCAGTCCAAACTATAGTTTTTATTCCACCGCGATAGGTATAAATCCAAATCAGCAAAATTGTAATGGCCACTGTTGCGGTAAAAGGAATTTCCCAGGCATCGAATAATGAAATCTGAAGTACTGCAGCAACGAGATATAGGCGAAATGCCGCACCTATTGTTCTGGATAATAGGAAAAAAGCCGCGCCACTTTTATAACTAAAAAAGCCAAAGCGAGTTTCTAAATAAGAATATATCGTTGTGAGATTGAGCTTATAATAAATAGGCATTAATACTGTAGCTATCACGAAATAGCCCAGCATATAACCAAACACCACTTGCATATAGCCAAAATTCGAAGCACCAACCCATCCGGGTACAGAAATAAAGGTAACTCCGGATAGAGAAGCACCGATCATACCGAAAGCCACCAAATACCATGGTGAATTTCGATTGGCTGTAAAAAAGGAATCAGAATCACCTTTTCCTGCCGTCAATCTTGCCAAAATGATCAAGAGAAGGAAGTATGAGGCGATTATAAAGAATACTAATCCGGGTGACATCAGCTTAAATGATAATTGCGGGGATTTTTTATAATTTTGCGTGAAATTAATCAATTCAACTTCTATGCATAATCATAAGGAAGAAGAAATTGAACTTCTGGAAGAAGTCGGAACAGACCTCAATCGGGATTTAGTTGTTTTCAATGATGATTTCAATACATTCGACCATGTAATTGAAACACTGGTAAAAATTTGCAAGCACAGCACTGAGCAGGCGGAGCAATGCGCCTGGATCATTCATTATAAGGGAAAGTGCAGCGTGAAGAAAGGCAATGAGCAAAGCTTGATCCCAATGCGGAATGCAATTTGCGACAGAGGTATTTCTGCGGAGGTAGTTTAGAATGCAATATCCATCCCGACTAATTGAAAAAGCTGTTGAAGAATTTTCCAGACTTCCGGGGATAGGTAGCAAAACGGCCCTTCGATTAGTTCTGCATTTACTGAAAAAAGAAAAGTCACAATCAGAGGCACTTTCTGAATCTATCAAAGAGCTAAGAGAGAATATTCGCTATTGCGAAAAATGTTGCAATATTTCAGATAAAGAGATTTGTGAAATATGTGCAAACAAAGGTAGAGACAGCGAAATTCTTTGCGTTGTTCAGGATGTTCGCGATGTTATGGCAATAGAGAATACGGGCCAATATCGTGGACTATATCATGTTTTGGGAGGTATCATTTCTCCGATTGAAGGCGTGAGCCCAACAGATTTGAATATAGATTCTTTAATGAAGAGGATCGAAGAAGACGGAGTTAAAGAAATCATTTTTGCTTTAAGCAGTACAATGGAAGCCGATACTACCGCTTTTTATATTTCAAAAAAATTAAAGGATGTTGATCTCAAAATGAGTTCTATCGCGAGGGGCATTCCAATTGGCGGAGAGCTGGAATATGCTGATGAATTGACATTGGCAAGGAGTATTTCACAACGTATGACCTATCGAACAGAATAGCATGGCTGAAAATCAGCTTTCAGTTATAATCGTATCTCATAATGCGCTGGCTTATCTGGATCTTACTTTGAGATCTTTAGTTGAGGCAACGGATCATATTATTTCTGAAATAATTCTAGTTGATAATGCGAGTACAGAGTTGATTACGGACTGGGTAAGCACGAATTTTCCCGAAATCAAATTAATTGCATCTTCTGAAAACCTTGGCTTCGGCAAAGCCAATAATCTTGGAATAGAAAAAGCCGGTTCTGATAGAATTCTCTTTTTGAATCCTGATACAATTATTTCAAGAAATGTTATTGATGCTGCACTTTCGTATTTCGATAAAAATAAAGATGCCGGTGCAATTGGTTTAAGGATGATCAATGGTAGGGGTGAGTTTTTGCCTGAGTCAAAGCGATCAGTTCCGGGCATCTGGTCTTCTTTCTCAAAAGTGGTGGGATTAGGAACTTTATTTCCGAAGAGTTCTTTTTTCGCTTCATATAGATTAGGCCATATTCCGGAAAAGGAAATTTCTGATGTTGAAGTGCTCTCGGGTGCTTGTATGTTTTTAAATGTAAGTGAAAAAGAACTTCAACAATTCGACTCTGATTTTTTCATGTATGGTGAAGACATTGATATCTCTTACAGAATAAGGAAAGCAGGTTATCGACTTGTCTATATGGGAAATGAAACCATTGTACACTTTAAGGGAGAAAGCACAAATAAGCGACAATGGTGGTATTCCTATTGGTTTTACAAAACCATGTGGATGTTTAGAGAAAAGCACTTTAAAGGCTTTCTGAATAAAATAATCAATACACTTTTATTTCCTACCATCTGGCTTTTGATGCTCTTGGCTTTTATTAAGAGTCAGTTGAAGGGTCAAAAAAAATCGCTGGATAAAGGATTTCAAACATTTCACATTGTTGGCACAAGGAGTCCAAAACTGGAACTAAGTTTACAGAAATTTCAAAATAATGCCCAAGAAAGTCAATTACTTCAGGCAGGATTGATCATTATCAATGTAGAGTACCCAAATTATCACGAGATCATTGAATTATTGGATTTGAAGCCCCCGGAGCAAAAGGTGATTTTTTGGAATGAAGAAATGGGGAAATTCTTCGGAGCTTATTAGCGATTAATCAAGCAGTGACTGGATGTCATCTTTGCTAAGCGATTTCATCATACCTTCTTCTGTGGTTATTAATTCTTCTGCCAGCTTTTTCTTTTTCTTCTGAAGCTTAAGAATTTTTTCTTCGACAGTATTTCTGGTTATGAACCTGTAAATCATCACATTTTGAGTTTGACCGATTCTATGAGCTCTGTCAATTGCCTGAGATTCTACAGCCGGATTCCACCAAGGATCGAGCAGAAAAACATAGTCAGCAGCAGTAAGATTTAAACCGGTTCCTCCTGCTTTCAGCGAAATCAGAAAAACTTTGATATCCTCATTTTGTTGAAAAAGATCTACCTGACCCTGACGGTCTTTGGTTGTTCCATCCAAGTAGGCATAAGATAAATTGTGCTTGTCAAGGTGCTTTCGAACTAATGACAAGTGTTTTACAAACTGACTGAAAATTAAAATTTTATGTCCTTCTAAAACCGCCGATTCAATCATATGTCTTAGTGTTTCCATTTTGCCTGAATCATCAGTGTAAGATTCATCCACCATTGAAGGGTGATTGGCCAGTTGTCGGAGTTTCGTCAAGCCCTGCAAGAGCATAATCTGCGACTTGCCATTACCGTGGGTTTCGAAATGACTTAAAATTTCATTTCTGTAATAAGACTTCGCCTCCTCATACTTTTTTTCCTGCTCCTCTGTCATGTCACAATATTTGACATTTTCGGTTTTAGAAGGGAGATCTTTTGCGACTTGCGATTTATGTCTTCTGAGAATAAAAGGTTTAATAATTGTATAAAGACGATGTGATTTTAGTTCATCCTGATTCTTCTCTATGGGAACAAGAAATTCATTTTTAAAGAATTTTTGCTCACCCAATAGCCCGGGGTTGATAAAAGTCATTTGCGACCATATATCTAAAGAACTATTTTCTAATGGTGTTCCCGTTAAAGTCAACTTAAAGGAAGACTTTAAGTCTGTTACGGACTGAAAGATATTAGAACCGGGGTTTTTAATCGCTTGTGATTCATCTAGAATTATATAATTGAAATAAAATTCTTTTAATGAATCCGTATCAATTCTTGTAATTCCATACGAAGTTAGGATCAAATCATATTCACCAAAAAGACTGACATCCTTATTTCTATTGGTGCCTACATAAGCATGAATTTTTAGTTTGGGTGTAAACTTTTTTGCTTCAAGTATCCAATTGTAAACCAAAGAGGTTGGAAGAACCAATAATGATGTGCCGCCTTCATTTTCTTTCAAGGATTGCAATAAAGCCAAAGTCTGTATGGTTTTTCCTAAGCCCATATCATCTGCCAAACAGCCGCCAAATTTGTATTGATTTAAAAATCGCAACCAGTTATAACCTGCTTTTTGATAAGGTCGAAGTTTACCTTTAAATCCTTTTGGCAAATCGTATTCTTCTATACTGTCGAAATCGCGAAGTTGCTGGAGTTTTCGGCTCATAGAAACTTTAGCCAAATTGCCTGACTGCATCTCATTGACTAAAGAAAGGTGATGTTTCTTTAAAGTAGGATTGCTTCCATTCTCTCTATCCAGGAATGTGAATAGCTCCGAATAATTTGAAAACCACTCTTCCGGAATAATAGCAAACTCCCCATTTGGTAAACGAAACTCTCGGCGCTTATTAATAATATGTTCTCTTAATTCTATAAAGGGAATTTCAAATTCACCAAACTGCACTTTCGCCTGAATATCAAACCAGTCATTATTTTCAGAGATATCAATATCGAGACTGGACTTCCCAAAAAAGAATCGCTTTTCGTCTTTCTTTGTTTGTTTGATAATGAAACCGATATCGAGTAAAAGCTCTTTGTTTAGATTTAGCCAAGACAGAAATTGACTTTTAGACATTAAACATTTAAAACTTTTAAGAGGTAATCCTAGACGAGCAAGCTTTTCAAGTCTGTCTTTTTCCCAGTCGAATTTCCTTATGATTTTATGAAAAGTAAAATGATCATCCTTTTTAGTCAGTTTGACACTTTTACTTTGTTTTTCATCACCATTTATTTCGTATTCGTTATAGCGAAATTTCAGTTGAAGTAAGAATTTTGAATTGTAGTTCTCTTTTCCTTTGGAATCTTGAAAAAGGTCCATACTGGGTGATGAGTCTTCAAATTCAGCTATGGATAATACAGCTCTTGGTTGATCTCTTTCGACCAGAATATCAAACCCTTTGGCATATACATCATAACTCGCAACTAAGGGAGCTACAAATTTTTTATAATAGTCTTCTTCCAGGTTTTTAGGAATGACAATAAATTTTTTGTTCAGGAAGGGGATTAGTTTTTTTCCATCTACGTTTTTTTCAAAGTTGTAGACTTTATCCTCCAAGAGCATCCAAGCAGGTTTCTTGCACAGAATTTGAGCGCCTTTATATTGGAAGTCTAGTTTTTCTCCCTCATGCTTAATGGTTGGAAAATAATGGGTATTGTCATCATTTCTTCTGAAGTGAAAAAGCACAGTGGCTTTTTCTTCCATCACTTCTAGGGGGTTGGCAGTTGGCTCTCCATCGTTTCCCATTTCAAATACCAGCTTACCATACAGGAGTTTCAGGATTTTCGCTCTTCTGTCGTCAAGAAACTCGGCTATAGTTGATTGAAGAGCCTTGTCCCCCTTTTCTTTATTGTAAACTTTAAAGAAAAATTCTGCCGGAGGAACACGCTTATGATAGAATTTCCGAACGATGGATTCCTGATTCATCACATCCATTAAGCCTATTAGTTCGAAGTCATTTTCATCAAGTCCGTGTTTGAACTCTTCAGCATTTTGACTTGATATATTTTGATGTTTTAGACTTAATCTGCCATCCTGATCAAGTTCAACAATGTAAGAATCAAAAAGATGCCCCAGGAATTCATGCTGGTAAAGTGAATAGATGACTTTAAAAGGATTTTGGGGCGAAATATTCATAGGCCAACGACAAAACTATGTATTTTTTAAAAACGCCCAATCGGAATGTTACATTTTTTAAATTAAGTATAAAGTGCTTTCAAACTTTGACTTTTTCTGGCAAGAATAGCGGGGTTGACACTAGATAAGAAAGTTATAAAAGTGATGACCAATGCAGTGCTTACAAAATCGAACCACTGAATTTCTAAAGGGTAGGCATCGGCTACTGCCATTTCCAGACCCATTGAAACCCAGCCGTAATTTTCTTGTCCGTAGCAAAGAATATAGCCTAATACTAAGCCAAGCATCATTCCAGTCAAGCCTATGATCATTCCTTCCATGAGAAATACACCGGATACCGTTTTTTTACTTGCTCCCATGGCAAAGAGCATTGATATGTCTTTTTTCTTTTCAAGGGCGAGCATTGAAAGCGCGAAAAAGATGTTGAATGAAACAATAACTAGAATGAATACAAAAGCGAGGTTCACGAATAACTTTTCAACTTTTATTGCTTTGTATAATGCTTCATGTTGCTCATCGGCATTTTTTACCTCAAAACTTGCCCCTACCAAATCCTTAATTCTTTTCTGAACATCAGACAGGTTTGCATTTTCCTCTAAAATTATTTCTAGTGAAGTCAGCTTGTTTTTATAGTCAAAGAGACTTTCGGCAAATTCAATAGGTACAAACACATAATTATTATCGTAGTACTCTTCGAGCGCAAATACGCCGACAGCTGAAATGTTTTTCGTGTTGAGGGCTGACTCCGGATTAATAGAGAGCCTTTTTAAATTCTTTGGATAAATGATCTGCAAAGGTAAAAACCCATCACCTAGCGGAGCGCCCAGTTTATATTGAATTCCCCGTCCTAATATAGCTTTGGGGCTATTATTAACTTCAAGTAAAAAAGCTCCTTCTACTATATTTCTCTTCAGATCTTCTCTTTTGAGAATAGAGGGCGAAACTCCCTTTATGCGTACAACAGATTGATTTTCTCGAAATTTAATTAATGCATTGTCCTCTATAACTTTTGTAATGAAGGCAACACCCTCGGCATTCTCGAGTTCTGAAATCAAGTCAGAATCGTAATTGAAACTTTTGCCTTCGGCAGCAACTATTTGAATGTCCGGATCAAAACTGCCAAATAGAGATCTTAAAAGCCCTTCTAATCCGTTAAAAACAGACAATACCACTACTAATGACATTGTTCCTATTGCCACACCAACAAGCGCAATAATGGAAAGGATATTTATGAAATTTTGCTTTTTTCTACTTAGAAAATAACGTCGGGCTATAAACCAGGATGCTCTCATTTTTCATCGTCTTCCTTTGGGATATCCAGATTATCTATGATTTTGCTAATATTCTGAGCGTACTCAGCAGATTCATCCAGAAAAAAATGAAATTCAGGAATTTTCCGCAATTGATTGCGAATCAAAGTACCAACTTCACCCCGGATTGCACTGGTTTTATCTACTATATTATTGATTATCTCTTGAGAATTTTTAGTCCCTAATAGGCTGATGTAAATCCTGGCTATACTTAAATCTGAAGTAATTTTTACTTCGGTTACAGTAATTAATCCGCCATTCCCAAAGTGGGCATTTCTTTGAAAAAAGGCAGAAATTTCTTTCAGTAATAATCTATTGACCTTATTTTGTCTTCTGCTGTCCATGCCTTTTCTTTCTTTTTTAATATTCCCGATGCAAATTAGGATTTATTCACGAAAATAAAGGTATTTCGCGCTATGCTCTCTATTTTCAGGATCAACGATATTTCGAGGGTCATCATTTTAGGACTTCTACTGGCATTGATTCGCCTTCCTTTTTGGATTAAAGGAATTCCGGTGATTGATACTGTTTTTGAATTTAGGCTTTTGTCTGAGGCACTATCCGAGGGCAGATTAATTTATTCTGATGTCTGGCATTATAGCGCCCCGCTTAGCGCTTGGTTTCTTCAGCTTTTTGGAGAGCTATTCGGTCGAAGTTTTGTAGCCTTTCAAATTTTTGGATTCGTCCTTCTCTTGCTGCAAGCTGTTTATTTCAATACTATTTTAAACAGATTAGATGCTTTAAAAGAACGCACATTAATTCCCTCTGTCTTTTATGTTTTTTATGGCTCATTAATGATAGAGCAATTTGCCATGGGACCGGAATTACTGGCAATGTTTCCATTATTATTGATGATGAGCCTGATTTTGGAGCAGATTCGATATGGAGCTGAAGACGAAAAGTTTTTCTCTATTGGTTTTGTCTTTGCCCTTTCTGTCTTATTCAATGGATCTCTGGTCTGGTTATTTTTATTCCTGCTTCTTTATTTTCCGTTTGTGTTTGTAATGAACGGGAAACGTTTTTCCTTATTGATAACAGGTACTTTGTTTCCATTTATTAGCGCAGCATTGTATTTCTATTTGAGAGATGGTTTTGCTGATTTTACATATTATTATTTGCGGGAGCTTTTCATTCCATTTTATAATAATTATTTCAGCCTGACACAGTACATTGTGATTTTTAGTATACCTCTTATACTATTTATAATCAGTTTATTTCAGAGTATTTTCAGATTTCGTTTTTTGAACTATCAGGTGAGTTTTAATAACTTTTTCCTTTTGTTAATTCCCTTTGCTATTCCTGTTATCTTTTTTTCCAAAGAACTGAGCATCAAATCTTTCTATATTGTTTTGCCGATTTTTTGTCTTTTTGTATCTCATTTATATCATTCCCTAAAACGACGGGGCATCAATGAGTTAATTTTTAATGTATTACTGTTGCTGCTTGTCTTAATGAATTTTGGCTTTACATATAAAGTGTTTTTCAATCCCGAGTCAATCAATATTGATCAATTAAAAGTGACTGTAAAAACGGAGATCAAGGAAGAGAAAATCGCTGTTCTTGATGAGAATTTAGGCTATTGGTATGAAAACAAATATTCCGGTCCTTTTCTTTTTCAGCCATATACAGAACGTTATTTCAAAGAGAAATTGAACTTTGAAAAAATTACGACCCTTCATGACCATTTTATGAAAGAGGCTCCCACAATTGTCATTGATCCCAATGATTATTTTGAGCGCTATCGATCAAAAGATCTGGAAATATTCCAATCTTATATGAAGATAGGACCTTCTGAATTTATTGTGGAGAAAAAAGATTAGCAAGGGATTTTATCCACTCGGCGCTGATGTCTTCCGCCTTCAAATTCTGCGTTTAGAAAGGAAAGCACGCAGGATTTGGCCATTTCAATATCAATAAAGCGAGAAGGAATACAAATGATATTTGCATCGTTATGTTGCCTTGCAAGACTAGCTAATTCAGGATTCCAGCACAGTGCGGCTCTTATATCCTTATGCTTATTGGCAGTCATAGCAACACCATTTCCGCTGCCGCAAATGGCAATACCCAAACTCAATTCACCTTTTTCAACTGCAGTGGCAAGTGGATGAATATAATCCGGGTAATCGACTGAATCCTCAGAATCAGGACCAAAATCTTTGACCTCAAATCCTTTGATTTTAAGCATTTCGACAATTGTCTTTTTGTATTGATAACCGGCATGGTCACCACCAATTCCTAACTTAATTTCCATCTTTTTGTAATTCTCTTTTCTTTTCCTTGCGCACAACCAACCAAGAAATAAATATACCTAATTCATAAAGAAGGAAAAGAGGCATCGCTATTAAAATCTGACTCACAACATCAGGAGGAGTTAATAAAGCAGAAATCAACAATATTATTACAATAGCCATTCTTCTAAATGATTTCAAGCTTTTTGGCCCTACAATGCCTGCTTTTGTGAGAAAATAAATTACCACAGGCAGTTGGAACATGATACCACAAGACAAAACAATCATAGCGATAGTAGAAACGAATGAGGTGATGTCTATTTCATTTTGAATGCTTGGATCAATTGAATAGTTGGAAAGAAAGTTTATAGAGAGAGGAGAAATAATGTAGTAGCCAAAAAGAATTCCCGAAAGGAATAAAAATGACACCGAAAATACTGCACCTCTGGATGCATTTTTTTCTTTACTGTGAAGACCGGGCTTGATAAATCTCCAAATCTCCCAAAAGAAATACGGAAAAGCCAGCACTAAGCCAATAACCACCGAGGCTAAAATGTGCATTGTAAATTGGCCGGTCATTACGCGGTTTTGGAGAATAAAAGGCAGCTCTTCGATACATAGAATTTCAGGTTTTTGCAACCAGTAACCCATTTTACAAAGGAGCTTATATGTAGGAAAATCAATTCTAGCAGGAGCCAAAACGATATGATGGAAAATGATTCTTTTTGAAAGAAATGCAATGGTTGCGAATACTGCAATGGATGCAACACCGCGTATTAAGTGCCAACGCAATACTTCCAGATGTTCTACAAATGAAAGCTCGTTTTCCTGATCTAGGGCTTTGCTCATTTAGGCTTTAAAAAGTGGGAAGCCACTCATCCAATTATTTATCTCTTTTTTTATGGATTGAAGCTCAGCTGAGTTTTCTCTTGACATCAAAACTCTGTCAACGAAATCAACAATTTTCTCCATGTCGTTTTCATCCATTCCACGGGTGGTTGCTGCAGCTGTTCCTAAGCGCATTCCGGAAGTTACAAATGGTGATTTATCATCAAAGGGAACCATATTCTTGTTTATGGTTATGTCAGCTTCAATCAGTGAGTTTTCAGCCTCTTTACCTGTAATATTTTTATTTCTAAGGTCAATCAACATTAAGTGATTATCTGTACCTCCTGAAATGATTTGATATCCTCTATCGACCATGGCTTTTGCCATTGCTTGCGCATTTTTTTGAACCTGCTTGATGTATGTCAGATAATTATCACTTAGCGCCTCACCGTAAGCAACTGCCTTTGCAGCAATCACATGTTCAAGAGGTCCTCCCTGAGTTCCCGGAAACACGCCCGAGTCCAATAAGGATGACATCATTCTCAAAGTTCCTTTTGGTGTTTTCAGACCAAATGGATTTTCAAAGTCTTTGCCCATCATGATCATTCCACCTCTAGGTCCACGTAGAGTTTTATGCGTTGTAGTGGTAATGATATGGCAATGCTGCAATGGATCTTTTAATAATCCTCTTGCGATTAAACCCGATGGATGTGAAATATCCGCAAGCAATAATGCACCAACTTCATCTGCAGCTTTTCTAAGTGTTTCGTAATCCCAGTCGCGAGAATAAGCAGAAGCTCCGCAAATGATCATTTTTGGCTTTACTTCCCGAGCTATTTGAACGACCTTATTCCAATCGATAAGCCCGGTTTCTTTTTCCACACCATAGAAATGCGGCTTATATAATTTACCCGAAAAATTTACGGCTGATCCATGAGTTAAATGGCCGCCATGGCTCAGATCAAATCCCAAAATAGAGTCTCCGGCATTAAGACATGCCAACATCACAGCTGCATTGGCCTGCGCACCTGAATGTGGTTGAACAGTTACCCATTCGGCACCAAATAATTCTTTTGCTCTGTCTCTAGCTAGATTTTCAACTTGATCTACTATTTCACAACCACCGTAATAACGCTTTCCCGGAAGGCCTTCAGCGTATTTATTGGTGAGTACCGAACCCATCGCTTTCATCACTTCTTCACTAGCGAAATTTTCGGAAGCAATTAGCTCAATACCGGTTTTTTGTCGCTCTTCTTCTTGTCTTATCAGGTCAAATATATGCTTGTCTTGCATGAGATTTAATGTTGGGGAATGCAAACTTAGTATGCTTTACGGAAATTAAAAAGGCATCAGAAAATTCTGAATTCCATTACTTGTTCCACAAAATGCATGATGGATTTCGGCTCTATCATAACAGCTATAATTATACCAAATGCTGCTCCGGTAAAATGAGCGCTATGGTTTATGCTGTCGGCATTTTGTTTGTCGGCATAAGCTGAGTAAATCAAATAAAGTATGCCGAGAATAAACCCGGGAAGACAGAGTATTCCGTACAAACAAATTTTCTCAATCGGAAAATACAATATGCTGATAAAAAGAATGGTACTTACTCCACCTGATGCTCCAAGACTGTTATAACCCGGAAAATTTCGATACTTGAGATAAGTGGGTATTTCGGAAATAATGATACCTAAAAGAAACAAAAGCACAAAAATCACAGTCCCACCGATGGTTCCGAATTTTGCCACATAAATGTACTCTACATTTTTCCCGAAGAAGTAAAAGGTCAGTAGGTTAAATAGTAAATGTCCCCAACTGCCATGCACAAATCCGGAAGTAAGAAATCTGTAATATTGATTTTGCTGAGATACTGTGTATGGATTAAAAATCAGCCTGGAAAGCATTTCCTTATTCTGAAATGACAGATAACTTACAAGACCAATAATTCCTATTAAAATATAAGTGACCATTCTAAGAATCTCTGTTCATTAAGTTTACAAGAAATGTCATTAAAGGCTGTTTACGTTCTTCAGATACCGAAAAGGCGTTAAGAAGGGTTTTTGATCTGTCAAAATAACTGTCGACAAGACCTTGTGTGATCTTATCAACCTCAATTTCTTGGAATATTTGCTTTACTGCCTCCACTTTTTCTTTCTCATCAAAATCCTTAAGACCAAGCCAGTGATTAAGCTCTTTCTTTTGAGAAGGATTAGCAAGCTCAAGAGCCTTTAAAAGAAGAAAGGTTTTTTTATTGGAGATGATATCTCCGCCCACCTGTTTGCCCACTTTTTCTTGATCTCCAAATACATCGAGAAGGTCATCTTTTAATTGAAAACCGAGGCCGGCGTTAATTCCAATACTTCTTAGCTGATCAATTCTTTCCTGATCTATTTTAGCGATTATTCCACCTAACTCAAGACTAAAACCAAGTAAAACAGCAGTTTTTAGACGAATCATTTCCAGATATTCATCAACGGTGACGTCGTTTCTGGATTCAAAATTCATATCGTATTGCTGACCCTCGCAAACTTCGAGTCCTGTACGATTAAAAGCACTCAACACTTCCGGCAGGATTTCTTTTGGTACCGAAGCAATGGATTGGTAGGCTTTTACAAACATTGTATCACCTGAAAGTATTGCTATATGACTGTTCCATTTTTCATGCACAGTTGCTTTTCCGCGTCTTAGGGGCGCCTCATCCATTATATCATCATGAAGAAGGGTAAAATTGTGAAATAATTCGATGCCCAAAGAAGGCTCAAAGGACTCCAGATATTCTTCGCTAAACATATAATGACTG
Source organism: uncultured Hyphobacterium sp. (assembly GCA_964351965.1). Lineage (GTDB taxonomy): Bacteria > Bacteroidota > Bacteroidia > Cytophagales > CCMP332 > CCMP332. The sequence continues at coordinate 606,816 of CAYGPM010000001.1, forward strand.
AGTATGCAAAGAATCGGTCTAAGGCGTTTTCCTCCCAGTCCTATAAAATATCTTATGGGTTCATAAAGTTCTTCAGGATGCTTGCCGTACTCTCTTTTTGACAGGGCATCATTTATTTGATTTTGAAGAGATTTAATTTCCATTATCAGCAATTATAAGATCCATAGTTCTACGGTTGATATTCGTACTCTTGACCTTTACTCTGATTTTATCACCATATTTTATGATTTTCCCTGTTTTCTGACCCACTATTCTGAATTTCTCCTGTTGTAATTCAAAATAATCACTTTCTATATCACGGATTCTGATCATGCCTTCGCATTTCGTTTCTACCAGTTCGACATAGATACCAAAGTCATTCATTCCTGAAACAATACCATCGAATTCTTCTCCGACCATTTCCTGCATCCACTCAATTTGTTTGTATTTGATTGATGCTCTTTCAGCGTCGGCAGCAAGTTTTTCCATTGCAGAGGAATGCTCACATTTTTTTTCAAGCTCTGCTCGACTCGGGCTTTTGCCGTTATTGAGATAATTATCCAAAAGGCGATGCACCATTGCATCCGGGTACCTTCGAATAGGAGATGTGAAATGCGTATAGTTTTGAAAGCCCAAACCAAAATGCCCATTGGGAGCGGTGGTATAAACAGCCTTTGCCATAGCTCTAATTGCTAGACTTTGTAAAATATTCTGCTCCGGTAATCCTTCTACTTCTTTGGAAAGTGTATTCAGAGTTTTAGATAAATTTTTATCTTCTATATTCACATTATGTCCAAAATTCTTTGCGAAAGCAGCGAAATTCATAAGTTTTTCATGATCAGGGTTATCATGTGTTCGGTACACAAATGTGTTTTGACCCTTTGTTCCGTTAAGGTTATAAATATGCTCTGCAACACTTTTGTTTGCCAGAAGCATAAAATCTTCGATCATTTTATGAGCTTCTTTTCGAACCTTAGTAATCAGCCCAATCGGTTTGCCGGTGTCATCTAGCTCAAATTTTATCTCAGCTGATTCAAAGGAAATGGATCCTTCTTCAAAGCGTTTTTTTCTGAGTTTTAGTGAAAGGTCATTCAATGTGTTTACTTCGGTTGAGTAATCACCTTTTTTGCCTTCTATTAATTCTTGAGCTTCTTCATAGCTAAACCTTCTGTCAGAATGAATGATTGCTCTACCGAACCATTTTTTATGAACCTTGGCATTTTTGTCCATTTCAAAAACAGTAGAAAAGCAAAGTCTGTCTACATTTGGTTTTAATGAACAAAGATTATTGGATAGCTTTTCGGGAAGCATTGGAATTGTACGATCTACCAGATAAACCGATGTTGCTCTCTTATAAGCTTCTTGGTCCAAAATGCTCCCTTCCTTCAGATAATAAGAAACATCAGCAATGTGAACACCTATTTCATAGTTCCCATTCTCGAGTGTTTTTATTGATAATGCGTCATCGAAATCTTTAGCATCAGCCGGGTCAATGGTGAAGGTTGTGACTTTTCTAAAATCTCTCCTTTTCTTGATTTCACTTTCGGGAATTGTTTCAGGAATCTGATCGGCGATCGTTAAGACTTCGCTTGTAAATTCATATGGCAAACCAAACTCGAGCATAATCGCATGCATTTCTGCATCGTTTTCTCCGACTTTACCAAGAATTTTTTTGATTCGTCCTTCAGGATTCTTTTTACCTGAAGTCGGCCACCTGGTGATTTCTGCTATCACCAGATCTTTCTCTTTCGCATCGCCTAATTTATTGCCGGGAATAAATATATCCTCATAGATTTTACGACTGTTTGGAATTACAAAGCCATACTTTTCAGATAGCTCCAAACTCCCCACGATTTCTGTATGCTTTCTTTCTATAATCTCTCTGACTTCCCCAGCTTTTCGACCATCTCTTCCTTTTGCGCCCGGAAATATTGAGATTTTCACGATATCTCCATCGATAGCTCCATTTAAGTCGGGAGTTCGGATCATTACATCATCATCATCGCCTTCAGAAGGAATTACAAAGGCGAAATGAGCGCTTACATGATCTACTCTGCCAACCATATTTACCGAGGCCGATTTGCTTTGAAAATGCTTTCTGAATTGTTCAATTTTCCCTTGCTCTACTAACTGATTAAGAGTCAGGTCTACATTGTTTTTATCTCTTTTATTTCTTGCGTATAAATGCTGTTGGATCTGCTTGATTGTATAAGCTCTTCCCGGATGTAAATCCAGAAGATGTATTATTTGTTCCACGTACTGTGAGGCCGAGAATTTTGCCGGTTTTGAATCCGCATCGCCTTTATTGAAGTATTTTTTTCTTTTGTTCATGCTTATCTACAAAGCTAAGTCAATTCTTTTAAAGCAAGGTAACCAATGAATTATGCATTTAAACTCTCTGATATTATTTTACCTGCCTCAATGGTGATAATTCTATCGCATAAATACTCTACCAGGTTAATGTCATGACTGATAAATAGTATAGACAAACCTTTCTGTTCGCGGAGCGAATCGAGTAAATTCAATATATCTCTTTTGATTTTGGGATCAAGAGAGGAAACAGCTTCATCACAAATTAGCACTTCAGGTTTCAATGAAAGTGCTCTAGCTATGCAAACCCTCTGCTTTTCGCCACCTGATAACTCATCTGGAAGTCTGTTTTTATAAGAGCTATTCAGGCCAACAAGCTCCAATAATTTATCAATATTGCTTTCAATTGACTCGTCATTTTCCAAGAGTTTAAAACTCTTAAAAGGCTCTTTTAAACTGTAGCCAATGCTCAGGCGAGGGTCTAATGAAGCCATGGGATCTTGAAATATAATTTGAATAGACTTTCGAATATTTCGAAGTTCATTTCTACTCAGTTGCGATAGAGGATTTCCCTTGAATGTAATTTGACCTTTGAAGTTGTCGATTAATTGCACGATTGTTTTACCAATGCTCGTTTTTCCGCTTCCACTTCTTCCTATCAGTCCAAGAATTTCGCCGGACTTTAAGTCAAAAGACACTTTATCTAAAGCTTTGAATGTTTTCTGATTATTAAATAGAAAAGTGTTGCCTTGCTTATATTCCAGTTCAAGGTTGTTGATACTCAGAATTTCTTCATTTGATTTGAAAGGGCTGGCTTTTTTTTCATACACTGAGCTATTTATCAAGGATTTAGTATAATCCTTCGAGGGAGTTAGAAGTATTTTTTTAGTTGGGCCCGATTCCACTATCCGACCATTTTTCAAAACAAGTATTTTATCACAGAAGTCTTTAAAAAGCGATAAATCATGTGATACGAATAAAACTGAGAGTGAAATTTTAGCTTTAATTTCTTCCAATAAATTGAGAATTTCGTTGCTTGTGATGGCATCGAGATTGCTGGTCATTTCATCAGCAATTAGCAATTTGGGTTCATTTATTATTGCCATCGCAATGGCGACTCTTTGAAGCTGCCCTCCAGATAATTCGTGCGGATAGGAGTTAAATACTTTATCAGAATTATTAAGTCCGCAGAGTTTTAATGTTTCGAGTACTTTGTCTTTTGCAGATTTAGCAGAGTATTTCTCATGCCTTAAAATTGTTTCAAGGATTTGCTCACCACATTTTATTACAGGATTAAAAGAAGAATAGGGTTCCTGGAAAATGACCGAAATTTCATTTCCCAACATATCACTCAGTTTTTCTGATTCTATTTCAAGAAGATTTACCTCTCCGAAAAGGTCTGATTGGAAAAAGATTTCACCATCGATTTCGCAGTCTGTAAGTAAACGAGGTATAGCAAATGCAATACTGCTTTTTCCGCTACCCGATTCACCGGTAAGCGCAAAGACCTCACTTTTTTTAATATCAAAGCTAAGGTCGATAACCGCCTGAACATTGGAATTATATCGGACACCTAAATTTCGTACTGAAAGAATTGTGTCTTGCTGGAGCATAAACAAAGGTGCTAAAAAATGGCTGTTTCAGATATTTCTGATTTGAATTGAAATAAGTCGGACAAATGAGAAATCATTTTTTCTGTGACTTCATCCATATTTATTTCTTTATTCAATTCTTTGGCAAGAGATGTTACTGCCTTATCATCTATACCACAAGGGATAATATTTTTAAACAAAGAAAGGTCTGTGTTGATATTGAAAGCCAGACCGTGCATTGTCACCCACCTGCTGCTTTTAATGCCGATAGCACAAATCTTTCGAGGGTTCGGATTATTGCTTTCATAATCAAGCCATGTGCCTGTTAGCCCTTCAATTCTACCTGATTTAATATTGTATTCTTTCAGTGTTAAGATTACTGCTTCCTCCAGGTTTCGCAGGTATTTGCCGAGGTCCGCTTCAAAATTTTCTAAATCAAAAATTGGATAGATTACGAGCTGGCCGGGACCGTGATAGGTAATATCACCACCGCGATTAATGGGATAATAGTCTATATTTTTTTCCTTTAATTCAGATGGACTTAAAAGAAGGTTATTTGGGTCTCCGCTTTTCCCTAAAGTATAAACATGCGGATGCTCAACGATCAGCAGGTAATTAGTTGTAGGTTTATTTTCTGAATTTCTTTTATTGGAAATCTTTAATTCGACATTTTCGGCCAAAAGCTTTTCCTGAATATCCCAGGCTTTTTTGAAATCCATCCTGCCCAGCTGTACGACTTTTACGATTTTGTTCAAATTAAGGTATTTGGCTTTCCAACACTTCTATCACTGAGTCGGTTTCGAATATCAAAGAATTAATTGAAGCCGGTATTAAAAGGGTATCGCCTATTTTCAAATCAATAGATTCGAAATTGCCACTTAGCGTTCCTTTTCCATGGACACAAATAAATATTCTAAAGCTGTCTTTTTCGGGGTATTCTATTTTGTATTGACCGTTGATTGTAAATCGACTTGTGATAAAATGTTTCGATTCAATTAATACAGTTTTTTGATTTATTTTTCTTTCAAAGTTCTTTTTTGCTTGATCGAGAGCATTGAAATTCAAAGCCTCAGAAGCTGGTTCTAAATGCAGGTCTCTTTTTTGACCATCTGTGCCCTTTCTTTCAAAATCAAAAATTCGATAAGTAGCATCAGAACTTTGCTGAATTTCAGCCAACAAAATGCCTTTACCAATATTGTGCACTGTACCCGCAGGGATATAAAACACATCATCCACATTAACATCAACTGAGTTTAATAAATCCGTGGTATTGCTGTTTTTTGCACTTTCTAAAAAGGAATTTTTATCAACTCCCGGCTTAAAGCCTTTAAATAATGTTGCATTTTTTTCTGCCTGCAAAATGTACCACATTTCGCTCTTTCCGTATTCTTGCCCCTTTGATTTAGCCAGCGCATCATTGGGATGTACTTGAATTGATAAGTCCTTTTGAGCATCGAGGAATTTAATCAGCAAAGGAAATTTATCACCGTATTTAGAGATCACTTTTGACCCCAGTAAATCCTCTTTATATGTGCCGATTAGTTCAGTAAGTGATTTATTTTTCAGGCTTCCATTTTTTACCACTGACACTTTATCTTCTACTTCAGAAATTTCCCAAGACTCGCCATACTCTGCCCGATCAGGTAACTCTTTCCCAAGAAAATCCTGAATTTTTCTACCCCCCCAAATTTTCTCTACGAATTGAGGAAAGAACATCAATGGGTATAAATTATTCACTTCTAAACTTTTTGAAGGTATTAATTAAACCGTTTGTGGAAGACATATGACTTTCAATTCTATCATCATTTTGAAGTTCAGGTAAAATATCCTGAGCCACTTGTTTACCCAATTGAACTCCCCATTGATCAAAGGAATAGACATTAAATAAAATTCCCTGCACAAAAATTTTATGTTCATACATGGCAATTAGGCTTCCCAGAGTTTCAGGTGTCAATTTCTTGAAAAGCACTGAATTGGTAGGGATATTGCCGGGAAACACTTTATACGGCAAAATTTTGTCTCTTTTTACAGGCTCCATATCACGAATTTCCTCAAATGCCTCTTTTTCGGTTTTGCCTTTCATTAAGGCTTCGGTTTGAGCGAAAAAGTTAGACAAGAGTTTATTGTGATGATCAATTAAGTTGTGATGAGGAATTGAAGCAGCAATGAAATCGCAGGGAATGAGTTTTGTCCCCTGGTGAATTAATTGATAAAATGCATGTTGACCATTGGTACCGGGCTCACCCCAAATAATAGAACCCGTTTGGTAATCGATTGAATCTCCATTTCTATCTACCCTTTTACCATTACTTTCCATATCTCCTTGTTGGAGGTATGCTGCAAAACGATGCAAATATTGATCATAACATAAAATGGCCTGCGTTTCACTTTTGAAGAAATTATTATACCAAACCCCCAATAAAGCAAGAATTACAGGCATATTTTCTTTGAATTCAGCATTTCTAAAATGCTGATCCATTTGCTCGGCACCTCTTAATAACTTCTCGTAATTGTCATATCCAACAGTGCAGGCAATAGATAAACCAATTGAAGACCAAAGAGAAAACCGTCCTCCAACCCAATCCCAGAATTCAAACATATTTGCCGGGTTGATGCCATATTGAGTTACAGCTTCAGTATTTGTTGATAAGGCAACAAAATGACTTTTAACAACAGAGTCTTCTCCTTTATATTTTTCAATCAACCATTTTTTCGCTGTATCAGCATTGGTCATGGTTTCCTGTGTAGTGAATGTTTTTGAAGCAATCATGAATAAACACTTTTCATGATCCAGCTTTTTTAGAGTTTCATATATATGTGAGCCATCGACATTACTAACATAATAGGTCTCAATTCCTTCAATCCAATATGGCTTTAGCGCTTCAGTAACCATTACAGGACCAAGGTCAGATCCACCAATACCGATATTTACTATTTGTGTAATCTTCTTCCCACTATGACCTTTCCACTCTCCTGAATGAAGCTTTTCAGTGAAAGATTTCATTTTTTCGCGCTCCTTGCGAATCAGATTTAGAATATTTTCACCATCGTGAATAAGTTCCTTGTCGCTAAAATTTCTTAATGCAGTATGAAGCACAGCGCGCCCTTCTGTTTCATTAATTTTCTCGCCTGTAAACATGGCTTCAATAGCGGAACTTAACTTACACTCATTCGCAAATTCAATAAGTAGGTCTACAGTCTTTTCGTTGATCCTGTTTTTGGAATAATCCAGAAGGATATCGTTTTTTAAAATTGAAAATTTTGAAAACCTATCCGGTTCTTTCGCAAACATGTCGCGCATGTGCTCAGACTTGATAGATTCAAAATGCTCTTTCAATTTATTCCATGCATTTGTACTTACAGGACTTATGTTATTTAACATTATATTCTATTCTTTGAAATTCTTTACAAATCAGGCTGCAATCTAATGACTTCTACAAAAAATATTGGTGATAGGGGTGAGGAATTAGCCATACAATATCTTGTAGATAAAGGCTTTAAAATTTTAGAGCAAAATTATAGATTTAAAAGGAGTGAGATAGATATAATTGCTAAAAAGGATTCCTTTTTTGTATTCATTGAGGTCAAGACAAGAAACAATAGCTATTACGGAAATCCGGAAGATTTTGTGGACTCAAAAAAAGCCGAAATGGTTCATCAAGCTGCAGAGGCATATTTAGAAGATAAGTCACTTGATATTCCGATACGTTTTGATATAATTTCTATAATAGACAAAGGAGCCTCATTTACTATTGATCATTTCGAGGATGCTTTTTAATCTACAATTTCAATATTTCCCTCATCGATCAAACTCAATCCGCGAAGTTTCATAAAAACTTGCGCACAAACCACAACATCTTTAATGCAATATTTTGAGATTTGCTCGAGGTCTTTTTCATTGTGATAAATACCTGAAACCATGCTTCCGTCAATATCCGACTTGCTCGAGGGAATATTGAAGATAGCAGCTAAAAGATCCAAAGAAGTATAATTTTTCCAATCGCCAAATTTCCACATTTCCATAGTATCCAAATGCTGAATTTCCCAAGGTTTTTTACCCGATATGTTCAATGCTTCCGGTAGGGGAATATTATTAATGAGCATTCTGCGACTTAAATAAGGAAAGTCGAATTCTTTTCCATTATGAGCTACTAATATGGTATTTCGAGGGTCCATTTTGTCAAGGATACCTGAAAATTGCTGAAGCAGCTCATCTTCTTTATCACTTGCTAAAGCCTTCACTCTTAAACCCGGATTATTATTGATGTCTCCGGTTAAAAAGCCCAGACCAATGACAATGATTTTACCAAATTCAGAATATATACCTGCCTTTTCTTCATACAGATCTTCTCCTGCGCTTTCACCTTTGCTAATTATTCGAGCTTTTTTATCCCAAAGTGATTTGAATCTATCCGGTAAATCATCAAAGGATTTATATTCAGAAACTGTCTCAATATCCAAAAAAAGGAGTTGTTCCATATTGGTAAATGTAAATCCTAAATATTGGAAAATAAAAAAGCCCACAACCAAAATGTATGGCTATGGGCTAATATTTTGTGAAGGCTCTTAATTAGAATGCAATACCGAAATTAATGGCAAATCCTAGGCCAATACCGGAGCTTTCACAATATGCTTTTTGTGAGATTCACGATTAAACAAAAGACAAATCCAGCCCCAAAAACTTAGTTAATAGAGTGATTAAAAATATTGAGCCAAGAATAATCGGGCAGATTACTGTGATGGAAAAGTTGAGTAATTTCTGAACAATTGAGCCTTCATAGTTTGGATTGCCATGCGCAATTTCTTCAGAAAGGTTTTTAGTTTTCCATTGAAAGGCAATAAAAAGAGACATCATAAAACCACCCAGTGGTAAACCAACATTGCTGAAAATATCTTCAATAAGATCCAGAAATGATTTATTGGAGCCTTCGTAGTATATAAAATTGGTTAAGCCATCGACAGCCCCTACGGAAAGCATACTTGGAATTCCAATGAGAAAGATTAAAAAAGCCAAACCAAAAACTACTTTTTTTCTTGGCCAGTTTTTCTCATCCACAATGAATGCAACCGGAACCTCAAGTAATGAAATTGTAGAGGTTAATGCTGCAAAACAAAGAAGTAAAAAGAATCCCCCACCTATTAGTCTTCCCATGATTGGTCCCATTTCTTGAAAAATTCCTGGTAGTGCCACGAAAACTAATCCGGGGCCGGCTGAAGGCGCTTGCCCTTGTGAAAATACAAGTGGAAATATTAACAGCCCAGCCATAAAAGCCACTAATCCATCAACAAGAGTTACGGTGATTGCTGAGGTTATAATATTCTCCTTTTTACTTATATAAGATCCGTAAGTGATTAAAGCACCCATACCTAATGAAAGGGAAAAGAAAGATTGCCCCATGGCTGTATAAATGGTGCGCAAGCTAATATCAGAGAAATCGGGAATGAGATAAAATTTTGCCCCTTCCATTGCCCCGGGTAGGGTAAGCGAATATATTATGAGTATGGCAAGAAGAGATAAAAGGATTGGCATCAGGATTTGAGACGCTTTTTCGATGCCTTTTTGTACGCCTTGAATAACTACAATAGCGGTGAAAATCATAAAAATGAAGGAGTAGATCATATTATCACTTACATCTGCCACATAGGATCCAAAGTAAGCCCCGTAATTTTCTATTTCCAGTAGATTTCCAAATATGATCTGGTAGAAATAACCAAAAGCCCAACCCGCTACAACATTGTAGAATGAGAGAATCATAACACCACTGAGAATTCCAAAAAGACCAACAATTCCCCATTTAGCATTACCTAACTGCTTATAGCTACCATAAGGATCTTTTTGTGCAGCTCTTCCAATAGCGATTTCACCAACCATTATTGGGAAGCCGATTACGAGCATACATGCCATGTAGACAAATAAAAATGCCGCTCCGCCATTTTCTCCTGCTTCGTAAGGGAATTTCCAAATATTTCCCAAGCCGACTGCTGATCCTGCAGCTGCCGCAATAAATCCAATTTTAGAACTAAAGCCTCCTCTATTAGCCATATTACATCTGATTAATTTGGAAATTTATAAAATTGATGACAATTGTCAGAAAAGAAGATTTGTATTTTAATTCAGAACTTAGAAGCTAGGAAGCAGTTAAACAGATATGAGTTATTTTGATAAGATATATAAAGAAATATTCAGCAAGAAAAAGAGTCCTGAATACAATGGGAAAAAATACTTGGTTCAGGAGATGTATTCGTTAAGTGAAGCCGATAAAAAGGGGTATGAGAATTGGTTGAATAATTCAGAAAGTTCAATTCTAATCAATAATGTTTTAAGTGGTATTAAGCATAAAAAAGCGGGATTAAGCGAGTATAATGATCGTTTTTCAATTTACGAATCGGCTCAAAGCAATGGGTTTTACGTTTTGTGTGAAAACTTTCTCGACACAAAAACGACGATATTTCTTCAGGAAGCCATCAAGGATCAGATTGTAAATATTGGCTATTACCAAAATCATAGCTCAAAGGATGTTTACGAAGAGAATTCCAACGTTAAGACAAAAATCACCTATTATTTAAAACCAAGGCTTTCAGAATACGAATTGCCTTTAGACCAAAAATATGGCAATGTTCATATCGAATGTTTGTTTATCAATGATAAACCCGATTATATAAAATTGATGGCAAATATTTATTCAGACCGCAATTATAAAGAGGCTGAATCATTCGATGATCTGCTGACAGCACTTTCGAATTCTTAGATATTGAAATTATTCAAAAGAGCTTTTAATACTTTTTGATTTGATTCCGGCTGTTTGGATAATTTTTTCTGAAGGATTTCAAATGTGAAGAGTTCTCCTAATATGAATTCTTCGAGGATAGATTTGAAGGCAGCATCCTTCGGACTCATCTCCAGCTCTTTAATTTTACCTTTCTCTAAATGGTATTTTAATTCGAAATTCTGATTTTCAAATAGCATATCCATTTCAATGGTAGTTTTTGGAGAATTGCCAAATATCCAGTCTTGTTTTGAGTATTTAGCTTTTGCTAATTTTTCAATTTCCTCTATAGCCTTTTTATTAAAACCATATTCCATTTTCCCGCTTAAAGCCTTTTGCATATACTTAATAAAAAGAGCCAGGAATTCATCGGTGCTTTTATCAAGACCGTATTTGCGGATGTTCGTGACCGGCACTTTTTTAGACTGGATCGCTGCCGAACTGACATTTTTAAATGAATGTCGCAAAGCCGAGCTGACATTGTCTAAATCAGCATCGAATAAGAGCGTCGCATGACTAATCAATTGATCGCCCGAAAGGTGCTGTGCATTACCGGAAATTTTCAAATTATCAATGAGTATATCATTTCTATCATTGCTATGCGCATTGATATTATGAGATTTTAGAAAATCAATTATAGGTGCATTGAATACACTAAAGTTTGAAACCCATTCAGATCGGCGAGGAGTAAAATATGAAAAGTTGAGATTACCGAGGTCATGGTAAACAGTACCGCCACCTGACACTCTTTTATTTAGTAGTATTCCATTCTCGCGACAGAATTTGAGGTTTGCTTCCCCCCAGATGCTTTGATTTTTCCCACATACAATGGAAGTATCATTTCTGTAAATGAAAAGAATATTTGTTTTGAATGATTTTTTTTGTTGCTCTAAGAGGTATTCCTCCGATGCCAGATTAAAAAATGGATCGAAAATTTTATCCTGAAAAATAATTTTAAAAGGGCCTTCCAAGGATCTAATCTCTTAAGAAAACTAGATTGTCTTCCGTACTTTCCTTTTCAGAAAAATAATATCCTTCACGATCAAAGCCCTTGATGTCTTCAACAGAATTGATTTTGTTATCAATGATGAACCTGGCCATATATCCACGAGCTTTCTTGGCGAAGAAGCTCAATATTTTATAATCGCTATTTTTGAAATCTTTGAAATCAGCCTTAATGATTTTCGCTTTCACTTTTTTAGTATCAATGGCATTAAAGTATTCATTTGAAGCCAGGTTTAGCAATTCCAAAGAACCACTTTCTTCTATAGCTTCATTAAGGTTTTTATAAAGTTTGTCTTTCCAGAATTCATAAAGATTATTTCGGCGGCCAACCTTAAGATCAGTTCCCATTTCCAGTCTGTATGGGCGAATAAGATCAAGCGGTTTCAATATTCCATGTAAGCCGGAAAGGATTCTTAAATGCTCCTGAGCAAAATCGAAATCCTTTTGATTTAAAGTATCAGCATCCAGTCCTAAATAGACATCACCTTTAAAAGCCAAAAGAGCTTGTTTGGAATTGTCAGTATCAAATTCCGGTTCCCAGTCCTGATATCTATCGTAGTTCAACTCCACCAGATTTTTACTGATGTCCATTAAAGAGCCTATCTGCTTTTTGGACGTCTTTTTCAGCTTGGCCATTATTTTGCCAGACTCATCTACAAAGTCCGGTTGGGTATAAGCATTTGTATTAGCAGGGCTTTCAAAATCAAGAGTTTTTGCAGGAGAAATAACGCTAATCATAAATTCTATATTTTTTGATATTATTAGAAGAGTAATTGTTTGCTAAATTAACAGTCTAAATTAAAATTTGATTTGTCCTACCATTATATAGATTCATTTGAATCTTTAGACAACGTACTGCCGAGAATTTCAAAGAGTCCGGAAATAGCTTTGGATCTCGAATTCGACAGAAATTCCTTTGGTTATGGCTTTGTTCTTTGTCTGATTCAAATATCAACAGAAAAAGAGATTTTTTTAATAGACCCCTTTGGCATTGATGATTTGGATGGACTATGGAAAATATTTGAAGATCCTGATATTGTAAAAGTCATTCATAATGCATCGGAAGATCTGCTCTTACTCAAGATAAACAATTGCAACCCGAAGAATATTTGGGATACCGAAAAAGCTTCCATGATATTGAATCATTTAAAAACAGGCTTGAGTAGCCTTTTAGAGGAGTATTTTCAGGAAGGTCTCAATAAAAAAGCACAAAGAACTGATTGGAGAAGAAGGCCTTTAAGTGAGGAACAGTTAAATTATGCGATGGAAGATGTCAGGCTTTTACTTCCTTTAAAACACGAATTAGAGAAAGGACTGAAGAGGGCGAAACGCGAGCATTGGGTTTTGGAAGAGGGAAAGCTATTAGAACAGCTCGAACAGAAAGAAAATGATACACCCTATTTAAGATACAGGGATGTTAAAACTCTCGATAAGGAACAAAAGGACAGACTCAGAAATTTTTATTTTATACGAGAAAAATGGGCTGAAAGCATGGACAAACCTCCGTATCAGGTTATGGCTAATGATTTACTCGTAAAACACAGCGAATCAAAAATTAATGATTTAAAAGAGTGGATCAATTTGAAAGGCTTGAATCCGCATTTGAAAAACAAGAGTGCATATCAGGAGTATCTTTCCTCAATTGATTCCAGGCCAAAAGAAATTTCCACTAAAAGAGAGGCCAACCGGAGAAATAAGGATGCAGAGCTGGAAAAAGCACTTAAAAGCGTAAGAGATAAGATCAAGGAAGATTTTGGAGAGCAAAGTGCAAAATTGATAATCAGCCAGACAGTGATCAATGATATATCAGAAGAAGGATCAGTCAAAGGCATAAAGGATTATGCAAAAAAAATTATTTTAGAATACGCCGATAATATTGGGCTTCAGTTAAAGAATTAATTATGTGCCTTGTAGTTTTTTCATATCAAAAAGGCGGTTCATTTACCTTGGCGGGGAACAGAGACGAATTTTATAATCGCCAAACCGGCAAGGCCGGATTTTGGGAAGATATACCAGGTCTTATAGCAGGGAGAGATTTAAAAGCAGGAGGCACCTGGCTTGGTATGGATGATAAAGGAAACATTGCTTTTCTAACAAATTTTCGTGATACCAAATATTTCAAAGAAGCGGAAAAGTCGCGGGGAGAGTTATTGATTAAATTCTTTGAAAACCCTGATGAAATTGAGTCCTTCTCAGATTTTCTTCGGCCAAATGCCAGGGCATATAATGGCTATAATTTGATTTTCGGAAACCCAAGAAAGGATATTTACTATTTCTCGAACGTCAGTGAAGAGCTTCAAAAGTTGGATTATGGAATTTACGGTCTGAGTAATGCATATTTAGACACCTCCTGGCCCAAGCTCGACAAAACCAAAATCCGCTTTGAAAAGGCATTGGAAGGAATTGATGCTAACAAAGCATTTGATATTTTATCAGATACCGAATTAGCGAAAGAGAAGGATCTTCCTGATACGGGAATTGATAAAGAAATGGAAAAACAACTCTCAGCTCCATTTATAAAAATGGATGGATATGGAACACGCTGTTCAACATTCATTCAAATAAATAAAGGAGAAGCCCAATTTGTAGAACGCAATTATGATAACAGTCCTGAAAACTTTGAAGACCGATATTTCAGTTTTCTACTCTGATTCCTTCTCTTTCTGATCCAACTCAAAACGTCCATCAATATTGGCGATTTCCCATGTTGTGTAATAGATCAGACGAGCTCGTTTTTCCATTATGTCGAATCTAATTTTATCAACTGTATCCGTTGTTTGGTGATAGTCATCGTGTGTTCCGTTGAAATAGAAAACAACAGGAATATCGTTTTTAGCGAAGTTGTAATGATCTGAACGTTTGTAGAAATTATTTGGATCATCAAGCTTATCAAACTCAAAATCTAGCTCAAGCTTCTCTGTCTTTTTATTCACATTTTCATGAAGCTCTTTGAGTTGAGATGATAGTCTGCCCGAGCCAATTGAATAGACATAATTCTCGTTGTCTTTATGATCATCATCGACTCTTCCTACCATATCGATATTGACATTGCACACAATGTCTTTCAAAGGAATGACAGGATCAAAATCAGTAAAATATTTTGAACCCAAAAGGCCTTTCTCTTCTCCTGTTACAGTCATGAAAAGGATATTCTTTTTTGGCAAAACACCCGCATCGCGCGCTTTGGCAAAAGATTCGGCAATTTCCAATACAGAGACAGTCCCGGAGCCATCATCGTCGGCCCCATTATATATTCCCTCATCATCAAAGCCGACATGGTCGTAATGTGCAGTAATGACAACTGTTCCGGATGCAGAATCAGAGCCTTTAAGAAAGCCAAGAACATTAGATGCTAATACATCTTCCATTTTATAGGAAGTTTTAATTTTTACTTCTGTTTTTGACTCGATAGGGAGAATATTATTATTGAGGATTTCCTTTTTATATTCTTTAAGTTTCGATGAGGCATTATTCGTTAAATTCTCAAATAGTGATTCTCTCATAAATATGGCACCATAAGTGGAGCCCTCATTAAGGTTTCTGTTATCCGGTAATAATAGCTTTTGAGAAAAGACGTAATCTCTTTTTTCGATAATATATTTTTCGATCAAGGAGTCTGGAAGAAGAAAAATGACTTCAGTGGCCCCACGTTTTTTAGCCACTCTGGATTTTTTTAATCTGCTATAATTGCCACTCCATGCGCTTGGATTTTCATCACCGGAAATTAGATAGTTGTTATTTTTATCAACAGGTTCTCCCCAAAGGATAATAGCAGCCTTACCTTCCAGGTCTTTATCAGAGTATTCATTAATAGTTTCGCTTTCAATGCCGTAGCCAACAAATTCTGTTTCAAGGTTTATTCCGCTATCTCTATATAAAGAGTAGCAGTAGAAGTCTTGCATAAAAGCAGCATCAAATTCTCCGAAGGAAAGATCGACATTATTCAGAGTAGCCTTTTCCAAATCCACTTTCTGATAATAGCTTTTACCAATAGGGCTTTCGACTATTTTAGAAAGTCCCAGATTTCGGAAATGGTTAGAAATATATTCGGCAGCCATTTGTTGACCTTGAGAGCCGGTATTTCTTCCTTTTAAATCATCCGATGCAATTATTTTTAAATGAATATTTAGATCGGAAGCGGAAATTTCTTTTCCGAAATCATAGCCCTTTGGATTGTTAGAGGCCTTTGAAACAAAAAAAATGGCAACTAAAGCCATTATTATTACGTAAACTCGCATAAAAAAAACATATTTGAACTTCAAATATCATTATTTTTGGTGATTGAAAGATTACCTTTTGAATAATTGATGTATTAAAGTATGGAATGTGTAGATGTGTGTTGGTCAGAGAAAACATCTCTTTACTTAGAAACTATATGCTAAAAAGGCTTTACTTACTTTTTTTATTAGTTGTTGGAATATCTGTTGGGCAGGCGGTTTATGGGCAGTGTTCACTTCTTTCAGGAAATACAACCGAGGATTTTCAAACATCTGGAGTTTGTGGACCAACGACGGTAACTTGGACAATTACTTATGATTTTATTGCACCTGTTGATCCTAGTTTAACATATATTCGGTTTAATTGGAACGACCCAGGTACAAATAGAACAACTCTTTTAGCCACACCTTCGGCAGGAAACACAAAATTTACAGCTACTGCTTCATTTACCTATCCAGTAGGTGGAAATTGTATATATGAACCAATAGTAGTTCTAAGTTATGATCAGGACATGGATGGAAATTTGAATAATAGTACGTGCTTTTCATCTGCAATTCAAAAAACAGTTTCTTCTTGGCAGGATGACAATTCCAATGGAGGTATTTTAGCCATAAACCCTTTGAATCAACCAGTATGTTATGAAGATTCTACTGTTGCTTTTCAGTTTCAAGATGCAACATTTCCGAACTGTGATGTTTCTGTTGAGCCAGACAGGCCAAATCAATTAACAAGATGGGTTCAGTTTATTTATGGAACAGGTGCTGGCCCTCACATTCCAAATATTTCTATTGATACTGGTGGGGGAACAGTGATTTTAACTGATGCAGTAGGAAACCTAACTGCAGCAGCTCCCTTTGCGGGCCCGATTATTGAAATTCCACCCATAGTTTTACAAGCGAACCTTAATGAGTTAACATATCCAATTGACCATCCGGTCGCAGGAGTTGGAAACATAGGTGATGTTTTTGAAATTACACTACGGAATTGGAATACATGTAACCCTTATGACACATTACTATTTGATGCTTTACCTCCAACCGATCCTGTAAATGGAGACTTTCCTTCAATTACAACTACTGCACAACTAGAAATAATCGGCCCAACAGTCCCTACCGCTGGTCCAGACCAAGGGGTGTGTGGTAATTCAACAAATTTAGCTGGAAATGTTATCGCCAATGGCGTCGGTCAATGGAATCAAATAGGTGGAACTCTTGGAGGTATTAATATTACGAACCCGATTAATCCAACCACTGCTGTAAACGTTGTTGGTTCAAATTTTGGCACTTATTTACTTGAATGGAGCTCTACCTTGGGAGCGTGTGCTTCCGGAAGAGATACTGTTGAAATTACTTTTTTCGAGCCACCTTCAGCATCAAATGCCGGGCCGCCACAAACTATATGCGGAAATTCCACGACTTTGGCAGGTAATAATCCTGCTGTTGGAACGGGAGAATGGTTTTTTGTAAGTGGTCCGGCAGGATTCACAATTTCCAACCCATTAAGCAGAACTTCTGCATTTTCCTCAACAGCCTTTGGTACTTATGTTTTAGAATGGAGAATTGAAAACGGGGTATGCCCTGATGAAGTGGACCAGGTTACAATTGTTTTTGAAGAGGCGGCCAATGCTGCTGATGCCGGACTAGATGATACCACTGCCTGCAATTTCTTGTCATATACTTTGCAAGGAAATGCAGCAACTACACCTGGGACTACAGGTACCTGGTCATTGGTGAATGGACCTGGGACAATTGTAAGTTTTGCTCCTAATGCAAACGATCCAAATGCAGTTGTTACATTTTCGAATTACACAACCGGAACACAGAGATATCGATTGAGATGGAGAATTTCATCTGGGACGGGAATCTGTCCAAATGAAGATGACTTTGTAAACATTAGAGCATTTGAAACACCCACAACAGCTACCACAGGAGGTCCTATTACCCTTTGCGGTTTGACTACTACATTAAATGGTAATGCAGCGGCTGTGGGCCAAGGAACTTGGTCACAAACGAGTGGTCCCGGCACAAGTGTATTCGTCAATGAAAATAACCCTACAACCGATGTGACTGTAAGCGTTGCAGGTACTTATGATTTTGAATGGTCGATTGAAAATGGAAATTGTCCTCCCTCAACTGCAACAACGACTGTAACATTTGCTCCACCTCCTACAACACCTGACGCAGGTGCTGATGATTCAGTTTGTGCCGTTGCGACTTATAATCTTTCCGGTAACACTATTACTTTAGGAACCGGTACCTGGCAACAAATTGGTGGCCCTGCCATTGTTGGTGGGTTTACTCCGAATGCAAATGATCCAAATGCACAATTTACTTTTTCAACAGAAGGTATTTATATTTTTGAATGGAGCTCTTTCCTTAATGCTTCATGCCCTACTTTAAGAGATACTGTTGAAATTACCTTATTTAACTCTCCTACAAATGCGGTGGTTGATTTACCAAACCCAATCACAACTTGTGCTTTGAACAATATTCCAATTAGCGCCAACACTGGTGCTAATGTGATTACAAGTGGATTTGGAAGATGGTTTCAATCTTCAGGTCCAGCAACGCTAACAATAACAGACTCCTTAGATAATACAACGACAGTTACAGCTCCTGTATCAGGCGTTTACACTATAACTTGGGAAGTTTCGAACGGCCCATGTTCTCCTCCATCTACAGATGTTTTGACTTTAAATCTTTCTTCACCAAGCCCATCCATCCCTGGAGCTGATGATACAGTTTGTGCTGATAATTATACACTAAGTGCTAATACTCCTGCAATTGGAACCGGCGCATGGTCTGTTGGAACGCAACCTCCCGGTGGTACATTCACCATATTACCTGCCGGAGACCCGAATGCTACATTTACAATTACAAATGGTATTTATGGTGCTTATACTTTGATTTGGACAATCTCAAATCCCGGCTGTCCTGATGAGGTAGATAGCTTAACAATTAGATTAGATGAAAACCCAAGCCCGGCAAGCGTTATTCCTGATTTTCAAATATGTGCGGATACCGCTACTTTGGGAGCTGTAACACCAACAGTGGGAAGTGGTCAATGGCAGCTAATTTCCGGAGCCGGTCCTGTAAGTTTCAATCCAAATTCAGCTAATCCGAATGCAGTTGTTACTATACCTCCGGTTTCAAACACAGCTGTGTATGATTTTGAATGGACTACATCAAATGGCGTTTGTCCGGATTTATCTGATGTTCTTCAAGTTACGTTTCATGAAATTTCAACAACGCCTGCTGCAGGTGGAGATTTTGAAGTTTGTAATACCTCTACAAATTTGGCAGGAAATGCTATTACAGTAGGTACAGGACAGTGGAACCCATTACCTTTATTAAGCACAGGTCCTATTACCATAACAACACCAAGTTCGCCAACGACTAATGTCACTATCCCTGGTTTTGTAAATGATTCCGATACCTTCTTCCTTGAATGGACGTCTCAAAATGGCAATTGCGTCACGCTTAGAGATACTGTTAGAGTAATTTTCCATGACGACCCAACTGTTTCAGCTGCGGGTTCTGATATTGATATCTGTGCCGATACTGCACAATTAAATGCAAATATTCCGGTGGTAGGAAATGGACAATGGATTATTGCTTCAGGTTCTGCAACATTAGATAATAACACTGATCCTACTACTATTGTTAGAGCTAATCCGTTTGGAGGCGATTCATCGATTGTAGTTTTAACTTGGAGAATTAGCAATGGCAATTGTGCACCATCTAACAATAATGTTCAGGTCGTATTCTATAAAGATCCTACAGTAGCAGCTGCCGGCGCTGATGATTCTGTTTGTGCTTTAACTTATACTTTAGATGGAAATTTTGATGCAATCGGAAAGGGAGATTGGAATCAAGTCTCCGGACCGGGAACTTCTGCATTTGTAAATCAAACACTGTTTAATACTGATGTAACGGTTACACAATACGGAACTTATTTATTTGAATGGACCAATGCGAATGGCGCTTGTCAAACCACAAGAGATACTGTTCAAATCAGATTTGATGAGTTCCCTTCATCAGCTTTTGCTGGAGTAGATGACACAGTTTGTGATGTCACTACAATATTAGCTGGTAATAATCCTGCAGTAGGAAATGGTGTTTGGACTGTTACTTCTGCACCTTCCGGAACTGCAGTGGCTACTTTTGTTGATAGTTCTTTATTTAATACAAGTGTTACAGTAAACGAGGTTGGAGCATACACTTTCCAATGGACTATTTCAAATGGTACCTGTGCAGACTCAAGTGATCAAGTGATAATCATATTTGCATCTTCAAATTCAAATACAGGAATCGCCGGGGATACCTCACTTTGTGTGAACGAGAATAATAAAGTATATACTGTACCATTTGTTGCGGGAACGACTTACGAATGGTTTATACCTGCTGGTATAACTGTACAGTTTGGAGGAGGAATAAATGACAATTTTGTAGTCCTTACCTACCCAACTGCCGGACCATTTGAATTAAAAGTATTACCAACAAACAGTTTTGGTTGTGCTTCAGATACTCAAACTACTGATGTTGTTGTTTATGACTTTCCAACGAGAGACGCCGGGCCTGACTGGGCAATATGTAGCGGTGATACAGCATTTTTGGGTGGAACTCCTACAGCTACAGGAGGTTCAGGATTTTATAATTATTCTTGGTCGCCGACTAGCGGATTGGACGATGCAAGCATTGCTAATCCAATAGCAACACCGATCTTCTCTAGAACATATTTCTTAACTGTTACTGATTCGCTTGCGGGCTGTGCTTCTATTATCGATACGGTCAATGTCACTGTTAATCCTAGTCCATCTTCTAATTTGCTTGGACTTACACCTTTTATTTGTGAGGAGGACACAGGAATTTTACAAATATTCTTCAATACAGGTACAGGACCGTTTTCCGTAGGAATAAGCAACGGTGTTGATACCACCATTTATCCTAGCTTGACTACAGGAGATAGTATTCTTGTAACGCCGGATTCTACTCTTACCTATCGCGTTGTTTATTTACTTGACTCTGCTACCCTGTGTACAGGAACATCATTTTCAGGAGCTCCAATTATTAATGTAAGACCACTTCCAAATGCAGTTTTGACCAGTCTTGATACTGTCATTTGCGAAGGCGATGCGGCTAATCTTAACTTAAATATTTCCGGACCTACTCCACAAATTTATACGGTAGAATATGCCATAAATGGGAGAGATACAACGATAGTCAATCTTTCAGGATCATCAACAGTTATTACAGTTTTCCCAGACAGCTCTTCAGAATATACTTTGATTTCCGTAACGGATAATTTTAGAGGCTGCCGTGTTGATGCACCTTCGGTGAGATTTACGGACAGTGTATTTATTCAAGTTGATTCATTACCTAGAGCAAATCTGGTAGGTGCCGATACAATTTGCGTTGGAGATTCTGCTGCGTTAGTTGTGAATTTACCAACCGGAGACGGGCCATTTGATTTAACAATCCAAGGATTGGGCGTCGTAAATAATTATAATAGTGGTGATACCATTTGGGTAAAACCAACAAGTACCAGAAACTATATAATTACTCAGGCTGCTGATACAAATGGATGTACTACAACATCGACTACACTATTAACTGGAAATGCTCTTATAGTTGTAAATCCTCTTCCTGTAGCAAACCTAATTGGAACAAATACAATTTGTATTGGCGATAGTACACCACTTCAAATAAATGTTACCACAGGAACTAGTCCATTTGAAGTTGTATTAAGCAATGGAGATACTATTAATCCATATAATAATGGAGATCAGTATTTTGTGAGCCCATTAGTTACAACTACATATTCTTTGGTTTCAGTTCTTGACACAAATGGCTGTTATACTTCAGCACCTTCATCCAGTTTAACGGGAACTCCACAAGTTACTGTTAATCCTTTGCCTACTGCTCAGGTAGCTTCAGATGACACAATATGTTTTGGAGATAATGTCATTCTCACCTTCAGTTTTACAGGAGCAGCTCCTTATACTTTTACCTTCAGAGATAACTCAAGAAATGTCGATAGCACTTTGACAACTACTGGTGCTTTGACCTCAAGAAATGTAACGGTGAGCCCGGATACAACAACCCTTTATACCTTAGTAAGTGTTCAGGGAGCGAATGGATGTATTGACAGCATCAATAATCCAAATAGCCCAACCTTCGGAGATACCGTAGAAATTGTAGTCGACAGTTTACCGGTAGCCACAATCGTAGCAGATCTTCCAACAGATACGATTTGCAATGGAGACTTGGCTTATTTATTTGTGAATGTATCTACGGGTCCAGGTCCTTATACGATTACAGTCAATAATGGCGTAGGAACGATCAACAATTACAACAGCGGAGATACCATCACAGTATCACCATCAGTAACTACAGAATATCAGATCACAAGTTTATTGGATCAAAATGGATGTAGCGTGAGCTTCGGTCATCCGAATATCAATGACACAGCAAGAATTGTTGTTAATCCATTACCGGTTGCGAACTTAACAGGAACGGCGACGATCTGTCTTGGCGATACCACACCTTTAAGTGTAGCTATTGCTCCTGGAACGGGACCATTTAGTGTAGTTATAAATGATGGAACTACTAATGATACTATTAATAGCTATGTAAGCGGAACCAATATTCCGGTAGCCCCAATTGTAACAACGACCTATAGTTTGGTTTCTGTTCTGGATAGCTTCGGATGTTATACGACTATTCCAAGTGCGAACTTAACGGGTACACCTCAGGTAACTGTTAACCCATTACCAACAGCACAAATCACACAGGATGATACAATCTGTTTCGGAGATAATGTAACACTGAACTTCAGCTTTACAGGAACAGCTCCATTCATAGTTATTTACAAAGACAATAGCACAGGCATAAATGATACAGTTACTACAACTGGATTATCAACATCTGCAACAGCAGTAGTAAGTCCTGACACAACAACGCTTTACAGTTTAGTAAGTGTGCAAGGTGCTAATGGTTGTATTGATAGCATTAACAATCCTATTAATCCAACTTTCGGAGATACGGTTGAAATCGTAGTAGACAGTTTACCGGTAGCAACGATTGTAGCAGATCTTCCAACAGATACGATTTGCAATGGAGACTTGGCTTATTTATTTGTGAATGTATCTACGGGTCCAGGTCCTTATACGATTACAGTCAATAATGGCGTAGGAACGATCAACAATTACAACAGCGGAGATACCATCACAGTATCACCATCAGTAACTACAGAATATCAGATCACAAGTTTATTGGATCAAAATGGATGTAGCGTGAGCTTCGGTCATCCGAATATCAATGACACAGCAAGAATTGTTGTTAATCCATTACCGGTTGCGAACTTAACAGGAACGGCGACGATCTGTCTTGGCGATACCACACCTTTAAGTGTAGCTATTGCTCCTGGAACGGGACCATTTAGTGTAGTTATAAATGATGGAACTACTAATGATACTATTAATAGCTATGTAAGCGGAACCAATATTCCGGTAGCCCCAATTGTAACAACGACCTATAGTTTGGTTTCTGTTCTGGATAGCTTCGGATGTTATACGACTATTCCAAGTGCGAACTTAACGGGTACACCTCAGGTAACTGTTAACCCATTACCAACAGCACAAATCACACAGGATGATACAATCTGTTTCGGAGATAATGTAACACTGAACTTCAGCTTTACAGGAACAGCTCCATTCATAGCTATTTACAAAGACAATACAACAGGCATAAATGATACAGTAACTACAACTGGATTATCAACATCTGCAACGGCAGTAGTAAGTCCTGATACAACGACGCTTTACAGTCTAGTAAGTGTGCAAGGTGCTAACGGTTGTATCGATAGTGTCAATAATCCTATTAATATCACTTTCGGAGATACAGTTGAAATTGTAGTCGACAGTTTACCTGTAGCCACAATCGTAGCAGATCTTCCAACAGATACGATTTGTAATGGAGACTTGGCTTATTTATTTGTGAATGTATCTACGGGTCCTGGTCCTTATACCATTACAGTCAATAATGGCGTAGGAACGATCAACAATTACAACAGCGGAGATACCATCACAGTATCACCATCAGTAACTACAGAATATCAGATCACAAGTTTATTGGATCAAAATGGATGTAGCGTGAGCTTCGGTCATCCGAATATCAATGACACAGCAAGAATTGTTGTTAATCCATTACCGGTTGCGAACTTAACAGGAACGGCGACGATCTGTCTTGGCGATACCACACCTTTAAGTGTAGCTATTGCTCCTGGAACGGGACCATTTAGTGTAGTTATAAATGATGGAACTACTAATGATACTATTAATAGCTATGTAAGCGGAACCAATATTCCGGTAGCCCCAATTGTAACAACGACCTATAGTTTGGTTTCTGTTCTGGATAGCTTCGGATGTTATACGACTATTCCAAGTGCGAACTTAACGGGTACACCTCAGGTAACTGTTAACCCATTACCAACAGCACAAATCACACAGGATGATACAATCTGTTTCGGAGATAATGTAACACTGAACTTCAGCTTTACAGGAACAGCTCCATTCATAGTTATTTACAAAGACAATAGCACAGGCATAAATGATACAGTTACTACAACTGGATTATCAACATCTGCAACAGCAGTAGTAAGTCCTGACACAACAACGCTTTACAGTTTAGTAAGTGTGCAAGGTGCTAATGGTTGTATTGATAGCATTAACAATCCTATTAATCCAACTTTCGGAGATACGGTTGAAATCGTAGTAGACAGTTTACCGGTAGCAACGATTGTAGCAGATCTTCCAACAGACACAATTTGTAATGGGGATTTGGCTTATCTATTTGTGAATGTTTCAACAGGCCCCGGACCTTATGATATAACCATAAATAATGGAGTTGGTACAATAAACAATTATGTCAGCGGAGATACAATTACAGTATCGCCATCCGTAACTACTGCATATCAAATCACTAGCTTATTAGATCAAAATGGATGTAGCGTGAGCTTCGGTCATCCGAATATTGATGATACAGCAACTATAGTTGTTAATCCATTACCAAGTGTTACTTTAAGCATCGATACTAACAGAATTTGTTTTGGTGATACGACTAACCTTCGAGTTGCACTTAATGTAGGAACAGGACCGCTAGAGTTTGTAGTGAACCCGAATGTAAATGACACAATCAGAAACTTTGATCCTTTAACTGATTTTGTACCGGTTTCACCAAATGCGACTACTACTTATAGTATAAACTATGTCATTGACGCAAATGGATGCCAATCTGTAGCGCCAAGTGCCAATATTACAGGTAATCCTCAGTTGAATATCAACCCACTACCTACTTTGCAAATTTCTGATTCGACTACAATTTGTTTAGAGGATCAAGTTGTCTTGACATTTAGCATGTCCGGCTCAGCACCTTATACATTTACGTATCGCGACGAATTAACTGGAACAGATTCTACTATTACTACTGTCGGTGGGCTAACTACGAGAACAGTTACAGAATTTCCATTGGACACAACCATGTATACTTTAGTAAGCATCACCGATGCGCAAGGTTGTACTGATAGTATTAATAACGCTCCAATAAATCCAAACTTTGGAGACACTATTGTAGTGAATGTTAACCCTCTTCCAATTACAACTTTAACAGTAGTTGAGCCTACTGATACAATTTGCTTTGGTGACAATGCTTTATTTATCGTAGATGTTACCAATCTTGGAGATGCTCCCGGTCCTTATAATTTAGAGATTAGCGGTGGGGTAGGTATAATAAATAATTATACCAGCGGCGACACAATTGTGTTTGCACCGAATACCACAAGCAATTACAATATTGTTTCATTGACAGATGCAAATGGTTGTTCAGTTCTGGCCGGTCATCCAAATTTACCTGATACTGTGCGAGTTGTTGTTAAACCACTTCCTGTAGTTGAGTTGCTATTGGACGATAATGAAATTTGTCTTGGAGATTCTGCAAGATTGTACTGGAGAGTACCAGTTGGAAGTCCTCGATTTGACTTTGTTCTAAACACTGATCCAAATGATACCATCCAATCTGTTACTGTTGGAGATTCTATTTGGGTAAGCCCAACGGATACTACTACCTATAGTATTATTTACTTCAGCGATTCATTTGGTTGTACTGTTACAGCACCAAGCTCAAATATTTCAGGAACACCAACGCTAATTGTAAATCCTTTACCGGATGCAAGCATTTCAATAAATAAGGATACGGTTTGTTTTGGAGAGTTGACAACAATTACTTTCAACTTAACCGGACCGAATAGTCCTTATACATATCAAATTGATACTACCGGAAATATTCTAACAGGATTTAATACTATTGATGGTTCTACAAGATCATTTGTACTTGGTATTGGAGATCATGATTTTAAATTAATAGAAGCAATTGATGCCAAGGGTTGTGTGGCTAATATCGCTCCTGCCGATTCCTTGGTTGAAGTATTTGTTCATGAATTACCAACCGCCTCAATTAGTGGAGACACTAGCGTATGTGATCTTGAACCATTCGTATTGAATTTCAACTTAACCGGAAATGATCCGCTGAATGTTTATTTCACAGATGGTACAAATAATTATGTGAGACAATTAACTGCACCAACCGATACTGCAATAATTTCATTACCGGCTTCAGTGAATCCTTACTTCTTCCAGATTGACTCTGTTGTGGATAGCAATTCACCTGAAAGCTGTAGAGCTACAGATATCACAGGATTAGTAACTGTTCAGGTATTTGACAGACCACAAATTGAGATTAACTCCTTTGACACGACAATCTGTGATGGTGACCAAGCAATATTATCATTTGATATTTCAGGAGGAAGAGCGCCATTTGAAGTAGATCTTTCCGTGGACGGAACAACAGTCGATACAACTTTATTAAATATCGCTGATGGATCTATTTATCTGGTAAGGCCAAATGACACCACTACTTACACAATTTTAGAAATAAGAGAATCTGTTACAACAGAAGCATGTGTTGGTACAATTGGAATAAAATCGAGTTTCACTGTAAATGTAAATCCATTGCCAACGGCTAACTTGACTCTTGTGGGTCAAGATACCAAGTGTTTTGGTGATAGTATTACAGTCAACATCCAATTCACCGGACAAGCACCTTATAATTTATCATTATTGACAAATTATGCAGGTCCTATTACTATGAACGGAATTCAAACAAACGATACAACATTTAACGTATCGAGCAGTTTCCCTGGTTTTGGTAATACAATTTCTCTATTTACTTTAAGTGATGGTCATACACCGACTTGTTCTGTAATTCAAGGTGATCCACAACTTACGGGAGGTGTAACATTCAACCTTAATGATTTACCTACGGCCAGTTTAAATCCGCTTGGATTGACATCTATTTGTAGAGGTGATTCAGCAAATCTATTAGTTGTAGTCTCACAAGGTGATTTACCATATACTGTATATATTTCTGACGGAAGTACAAACTATGTAGACTCTCTACTTATTACCACGGGTAATACGGGTACTATTGCTGTAGGACCTCAAAATACAAGTACTTTCCAAATTGACTCTGTAAGAGACGGTAGCTTACCAGATAACTGTAGAGCACAAAGTATAAATGGTTCGGTACAAATTTCTGTTGAAGATAGACCTACAGTAAGTATTTCAGGAATAGATACAATTTGCTCCTTTCAAAACAGTCAATTCCAGATTCAAACTGGCGGAACCGGTCCTTGGTTAGTAACTTATACTAATGGTACAGATACTCTACCAACATTTGTATCGAGTAGCCCGCAAACGGTAACGTTATTTAATCCACCGGTTGGCTTGAATGTCTATTCAATCGTTTCTATTTCAGATAATGGAACAGTGCCTTCTTGTCCTGCAGACTCTTTGACTTCAGATACAGCATATGTATTTGTTAACGACTTACCGACGGCAAATCTTACAGGTGATACCACGATTTGTAATGGTGATCCTTTACCGGTTTATCTAAACTTTGGTGTAACCAGTGGACCATTTGATGTTACCATTACCGATGGAACCAATAACTATAATTTCACAGGATTAAGTCAACAGGATACAGTATTGATTCCATATCCGGGACCAGGGTTCTTCATATACAGGTTCGCAACAGTAAGAGATGATAATACGAATTGTGAGCCTTTAGTGACCACCGGACAAGCGATAGTTCAGGTAAGAGAAATACCAACAGTTACACTTTCTGTTGTTGGAAACAATATCATATGCGGAAAAGACACTTTAGGTAAATTCTTGCAATTTAATTTTGATGTACCAAATATCTATGATGTCATTCTGCAAAAGGGTGGTGTAGATGTGGATACATTATTCGGAATAGGAAACGGAACCATACTTCAGGCTCCAGACTTGCAGGTTGGTAATAATGTTTATACCGTTGCTTCTGCTACTTATTCTCTTGATCCGAAATGTGGTCTCAATGTGGTTAACAATGCGAATATTTTTGTCAACGCAGACCCAACCATTACCATTCAGGATAATGATACAATTTGCGTAGGCAACACTGTTACTCTTACCCTCAATGCTACAGGCTTACCAAATTATACAGTACAGTATATTGGAAATGCTGGAATACAACCGACTACTTCAGCTAATAATACTTGGACAATCACTGCAAGTCCTACAACAACTACCTCGTTTAGAGTATTGAGTATTACTGATGGTAATGGTTGTTCTACAAATAACATCCTTCCTTCTGATTCTACAGAGGCTACTATTGTTGTGAATCAATTGCCAACGGCATCATTAAAAGTTGATGGATTCTTCTCGAATAGTGTAACATTCTGTGAGGAAGATACTATAGCTCTTCAGTATAATCTTACTGGTAATGGGCCATTTGATGTTATTGTGAATGATAATCTCGGTAATTCCTATGTAAGAAATAATGTGAGTAATCTGGATACATTGTTATTAATTAATCCAATTCCTCCTGTAGGTTCTACAACTCAGTATTTCCTAACTCAGGTAAATGATAATAACAATCCGGCATGCGCCCCAACAAGTTTGGGTAACCCGGTAAATATTACTGTTGATTCACTGCCTACTGCAAATATTTCAGGCAACACCACTATTTGTAGCGGTAACACTGCAACGTTGACATTTACTTTCACCGGTACAGGTCCTTGGACGTTCAGATATTTTGATGGCACACTCGTTTCAGCAACACAAGCATCTAATGTTTCTACGTATACGTTGAATGTATTACCAAGTGTAACTACGACTTATACAATATTTGATGTGGTAGATCAAGGTACGACGAATCAATGTGCGATAGATTCGACGCATCCAAATGTAACGGGAAGCGTGACAGTTGTCGTTGAGCCACCTGTAATTGCGGATTTCACTTTTAACTCTGACGATGCTTGTGGCGATCCTACGGTAACATTTACGGATCAAACAACGCCGGCTGCCATTTATTCATATGATTGGGATTTTGGAGATGGAAATAATTCAACAATTCAAAGCCCAACACATCAATATGCAAATACAGGCTTGAATGTTATAGATTTCACAGTCAATATGGTGGTTACCTCACCTCTTGGGTGTGTTGATTCAATTGATAAAGTAGTTCAGGTAAAACCAGATATTACAGCGGTCGCTACTGCGGATGTTCAGGTGGGTTGTTCGCCTTTAGAAGTTAACTTCTCATCAAGCACGAATGCTTCGAGTTTCCAATGGTTCTATAATAATAATGGCACACTGGAATCCTTAAGTCCAATTGCAGCTGTAAGAGAAACTTTTGAGAATAATGGGCTAACCACTCAAATATTCAATGTTACTTTAGTCACCACAAATCAGTTTGCTTGTACTGATACATTAATAATACCGATAACGGTGCATCCAAAGCCTCAACCTACGTTTACGGCTAATCCGGTTCAACAGAACTGGCCACCAAGCCCTGTTACATTTACAAATGGTACGCCTAGTTTGAATGACAATACTTATTTCTGGAACTTTGGAGATACTGCAAATGGAACAAGCACACAAGTTAGCCCGACATACGATTTTGGTACATTCGGTAATTTCACTGTGACTTTAATTGCAACCACACAAAATGGTTGTATAGATTCTACAACGAGATTAGTGACTATTTTCCCAAGTCTGCCTGTAGCTGATTTTGTAGGCACAACTGAAGGCTGTGTTCCGTTTGAGTTTACATTTAGGAATGCTTCTCAATTTGGATTAAGTTATAAATGGGAATTCAGTGATGGCAGCGAGTACTTCAGTGAAAATGTCACAAAAACATTCTTTGATCCGGGAGTATATGATGTCAAACTTATTACAACAGGCATCAATGGATTTAAAGATTCAATCGAACGCTTTGCAGTTGTAACAGGATATCCAAATCCAAGTGCCAACTTCTTCTCTAGAGATACGGTATTTGTAGGATTGAATGAGCTCAACTTCTCAAATGAATCAAGAAATGCTTCTGAGTATTTCTGGGACTTTGGAGATGGAACAACTTCTGACGAAAGATCACCAACGAAAAACTATAGATTCGAAGGGCTATATGATGTAACTATGGTTGCATTCAATGTAGTTAACGATAGTATCTCGTGTACAGATACTGCTTCGAAAGTAATTTACGTATTACCTGTTGGAGATATCATTGTGCCGAATGCCTTTACGCCTGGTGAAGGTGGTCCGACCGGTGGTTCAGTAAATCCTTTTGACAGATTCAATAATACCGTCTTCTATCCAGTAATTAGAAAAGAATTTGTAGCATTGAAATTTGAAGTATTTAACCGTTGGGGAGAGCCTATATTCCAGTCTAATACAGTAAATGTAGGATGGGATGGCTATGTAAACGGAACGCCGGCCCCTCAAGGTGTATATATTTACAGAGTACAGGTTGAGTTTGCTGATGGTACTAAAGAAACCAAAGTTGGAGATGTTACTCTGCTTAGATAAGAATTATTAATATGAGAAAAAGAATATATCATATTGCCTTTTTAATCTTGATCTTAAGTGGTTTTACTAAAGCCCAGGATTATCAATTCACGCAGTTTTACGCGGCACCATTATATTTAAATCCGGCATTTGCGGGATCTTCAGAATGGGCTAGAGCCAGTGTGCTTTACAGATCACAATGGCCTGCGGCTGCTGCAAAGTTTACCACGATGTATGCCAGCTTTGATCAGAATTTACCTGGGATAAGAAGTGGCGCGGGAATTCAGGTTAGCCGCGACGTGCAAGGTTCAGCAAGACTATCAACTACTCAAATTATGGGTATGTATGCATATCGGTTAAATATTAACAGAAAATGGGCATTCAGAGCAGGAGCTGGTGTTGGATATTCCTGGTTAAATATTGATGGATCAGCCCTAACTCTTAGGGAAAATATTGATAATCAAACTGGCGCTATTTCAAACAGTGCTGCTGCACTCGTAAATTTTGAGAATAGAAGGTTTTTTGATGTAGTAGCCGGTGGATTGCTTTATTCATCAAAAGCTTGGCTTGGAACTTCTGTGCGACATATTAACCAACCTGATATGACCCTTGTAACAGGTGGAGCTCAAAAACTACCTTTATATCTTTCAGTACATGGTGGTTATCAGATTCCATTATTTCCGGGAATGCAGTATAAAAAAGGAGCGGGCGTAAGACCCTCATTTATATCACCCGCCTTTCACTTTAAAAAGCAAGACAAATTCATGCAATTGGATTTAGGGGCATATTATTATTATGATTTCTTGACTTTTGGAGCATGGTATAGGGGAATTCCTGTAAGCAAAAAGGAAACAGTTACAATTACAAATCAGGATGCCTTTTCAATTCTTGCCGGGTATAGATGGAAAGGCTTAAGTATAGCTTATAGTTATGATATTACAATTTCACCTCTATCAACGTTAAATACAGGAGGAGCTCATGAAATATCAGTTATTTATGAATTTGAGTATGCATTTAATCCGATTAGAGGCAGACCACCAAAAGATCAGAGATTAATTCCTTGTCCAAGATTTTAATATGCAGCCGGTTTACACCGGCTTTTTTATTTCAGGCATGCAAAACAATTATTTTTTATAATCTAAGTATATTTATGCACTTAGAATGAATTCAAAACAATCTATCTTCAAACAATTACGCTCCAAAATCACAATTCCTCTTATTGTGGTTCTAATCATTATTGCATGGTTAAGTTATAATACCACAAGAAGTGTTTTAAATAATACAAGTAAGCAGAAGAGCGAATTAATTTCTGACGAAATCCACCATATCTTCAAAGAGAAGGAACTTAAAATGGAGGGTCTTGAAAAAGAATTGGAAGATAATATGGAAAGGCTCAGCAATAGGCTGATAAACTTTTACTTTGATGGAAAAGATAGCCTTGAATTAGTCAACCTAGATTCGATACGTAATATTCTGGGCGTTGATACCTCTCTAGTAGATTTATACATTATAGATACTAACGGAGTAGTTATAAATACTACCATGAGATCGGATATGAATTTGAATTTATATTCGTTTGGTCCTGAATTCTCAGCCTTTTTAAAGGAAAGGTTCAATGATAATAATTATTACAGCTCAAGGTTTGGAATAGAAATCAAAACCAATAAGCTGAAGAAGTATTCCTACGAAAAAACAAATAATGGAAATTATCTAATAGAAATAGGCCATTATTCCCCTAGAGCAGATGCCATTGTATTAACATTCGATAAACGCCTGGATTCTATCTCTTCTATTCAGCCGGGAATGCTAGGAGTAGAATTATTTGTTGACGATCACAATCCGCTTACATTAAATAAGGCTAAAAACCTTCAACAAATTCATCAACGAGTTTTGCGTCAAACGTTTAACGATAAGACAAGTCATACCTTGGTTGAAATTGAAGATGGCACGAAAATCCACTATGAATACATTTATAGTAAGGAGGAGGATGAACCGGAAAAAATGGCTACTGTAGTTAGAATTAAGTCTAACAAAAGTGTTGAAGAGGAATTATTACGTGGAGCTATTAATAATTCTTTGATAGTATTCGGTGGTGTTATAGTCGTTCTTATCTTTTTGTTATACATGAATTCAAGAATGCTTTTAAGACCTTTAAATGTATTGAACAATAAACTGGAACGCATTTTAAATGGAGAAGACTTAACAATAGAAATTGAAGGAAATAAGGAAATATCCGGTTTGAGTGATCAGATAAATAGAATATTGGAAAAGCTCGAAAGTTCTCAGAGGCGACTTATAAAACAAGATAACAGAATAGAAGAGCAGAAAGATCAAATCAAAGCCAAGAGCGAAGGAATGGTAGATTCTTTGCGCTATGCAAAGAAAATACAAAGTGCTTTATTCCCTTCATTAGATCATGTGAAAAGTATTTTTGAAGAGCACCTTTTATTCTATAAACCCATGAGTGTCGTTTCGGGAGACTTCTACTGGATGGAAGAGGCAAATGGGTATAAATATTTTGCTGTAGTGGACTGTACAGGTCATGGAATAACCGGTGCTTTTATAAGTTTGGTTGGTTTAAACAGTTTAAATAGAACTATTAGGGAATTTGGAATGACTGATCCGGCTGATATTCTTAATAAAGTAAATGAACTGCTTGAAAAGACTTTGCAACAAAAGGATGCTGAAATTAAAGACGGAATGGACATCGCCTTATGTGCTTATTCAAATAAGGAAAAGAAACTCTTCTATTCTGGTGCAAATAGCCCAATTTTCATAACAAGGCGTCCAGATCAAGGGAATATGATTATAAATAAATCATGGACTGAACCTGATGATTCGAATAAAGAATTTTCTTTTTATGAAATAAAAGGAAATAGGAAGTCAATTGGGGGTATGGATTTGAAAGATGAGGAGTTTAAAACAATTGAAATTGAAATTAAGGAAAGTGATACTGTTTACCTTTTTACAGATGGAATGGCAGATCAGTTGGGCGGAGAACAGGGCAAAAAATTTCGGGCCAAAAACTTAAGAGATCTTGTTAAGTCAGTTCAAAAATTACCTCTAGCTGAGCAAAATATTGCAATTGAATCAAAAATGACTGAATGGATGCAGAATGGTAAATATGAGCAGATTGACGATATGTGCTTGATCGCGGTTAAGTTTAAAAGCTAAGATATTCACTGAAATTACTTCTCGTCATTTCAAATGCTCCCATGTTCTCTAAATGTTCTGAATAAATTTGACAATCAAGTATTTCAATACTCTTCGAATTTAAATATTCGCAAGCTTTAATTAATGCATATTTAGAGGCATTACTTTCTAAACTAAACATCGATTCCCCGGCAAAGTAATTTCTAGATAATACACCGTACATACCACCGATCAACTGATTATTTTTCCAGACTTCAAAAGAAAGAGCCCGGTCTTTTTCAAAAAGTTCTATATAGGCTAATTTCATTTCTTCCGTAATCCAAGTGCCATCCTGGCCATCTCTTGGCACGGCTCCACAATGATCTATCACCTCTTTAAAAGCGGTATTGATTTTAAATTTCCAATCACTTTTATTAAAAACCCTTCTCATGCTTTTCGAAATATGAACCTCATTGGTTTTCAACACAAACCTCGGATTCGGTGACCACCATAAAATTGGATCTCCATCAGAATACCACGGGAATATTCCGCTTTCGTAGGCTAGGACCAGTCTTTTTACACTTAAGTCGCCCCCGATGGCGAGCAGCCCATTTTCTTCAGCTAATTCAATGTCAGGGAATATTAGCTCTTCACTTAATTGATATATGGGCAATTTATAATACTATTAGATCCTTTATCTTACCGGCTTCTTGATAGATACCAATGACATGATCAGGGCTTTCCATAATTGCCTTAATGGTTACGGATAGATATTTTCCTTTAGAAGAAGATTTAAAGGATAAGGAGACATTCTGATTGAATAAGCCTCTAACTTGCATCTGCTTTTCCTTCTCGTCGGATTTCAGTATAAACTTGAAAATATACTCGGAAGGCCATTTTGAACTTTCTTCAAGCTGAATCTTTAATGACTCATATTTCGCTTTCAGACTCATATAATTCGATCTCTTGTTTTAGTTTCCACGATTTATACTTTTCTATTTCACCTTTTATTTTACTCAGAATAAAGATGAGAACAGCGGCATCATCAGTAAATCCAATCAATGGCAAAAAATCAGGGATAATATCAAATGGATTGATAAAGTATAGTATACCGGCCACCAAAAAGAGTATTGTTCTCTGATCAAGATCTCTGTAGGTACCATTGAAGTAAGCTCTGATTATTTCAACAAATGTTTCAATATTCTCCATCAGATCTCTCAAATGAGGATCAAGATCTTTACTTTTTTGCCAAGCCTCTTCGATTTTTGCTTCAATCAAAGATGGGTTTTTTATCAGTGATTTGGCTTTATGAACGTATTCAGAAACTTTGTTTTTGTATTTATCCTCGCTTACCATATCGTCAAAATAAAGAAAATATTGAGCTAAAAAAAGCCTCAAAGAGAGGCTTTTCTAATTTTTTATCGTTTTTCAATTTTCATAACGGCATTGACATCCTCACTTTCAATTTTCAATAAGTAAAGTCCTTCAGGGAATGACTTCAAATCAATCATAAGCTCATCATGAGATAGGATTGAATAATTGAAATTCAGAATGCTTCCTTTCATGTCACTTATCCTTATTTTAAAATTATTATTTAATCCTAAACTTAAGCCCTTGATAAAGAGGGTTCCATTATTTGGGTTAGGATATGCTTTTACATTTGAAATAAGATTGTTCTTGATACCTACCATTCCTACTGTAACATCTTTGCTAATTGTATTGGGTCCGCAACCATTATTTACAGTTAAAGTAACAGTATATATACCGGGACTTGCATAAACATGTGTTGGTTGGAAGGAGTTATCGGTATTTCCATCTCCAAAATCCCAAGAATAGCTTGAAGCATTTGAAGACTGATTTATAAAGCTTACTGTATCTAAATTGGTGCTCCAAATGAAATTCCCTTCAGGTAGTGTATCTATAAGTAAGTTTTGAGAATTAGTATCACTTCCCGATACGTTATTAACAATTAGTTGCACGGTATTTATTCCTGTATTAGTGAATGTAACATTGTGCGGGCCAACTCCGGATGCGGTAGCTGGTGAAGCATTAGCTCCGAAATCCCAGTAATGATTTAACCCTGTGCCGGATGAATTATCTGTGAAGACAATATTTTGCCCCGCACAATTTGGTTGACTAAATGAAAAATTTGCCTGAGCTGTACTGAAATTATCTGTGATACTGATGTTGTCAATGGCCAAATCACTCGCAAAATCAGAACCGGTAATTCCTCGAAATCTTACGCTCACTGTATTACCTGCAATTAGGGATAAATCAATCGTCCATTGTTGCCATGAATTTCCTTGATTACCAATAATAGGAGGAACAAAATCATTGAACCAGCTATCACCAAGAAATACATCAAAATGCAATTCGCCCATATCCTGACCAAACATATGATACCAGACTTTCAGCTCTGGAGAAAAGACGTTGCTTAAATCAATACAAGGACTTTGTAAAATTGCAGTTTTGCCACTACAAACCGGATTTCCGGAAGCTTCCAGATAGAGATATTTACCTGTAATATTTCCCGTATTTTGATCATTTGAAGGACCAGTATTTTGAGAAGCTGTTGAGCCATTATTAACTCGCCAGTCAATATCATCTTCTGTAGAATTACTATAATTTCTCCATCCTCCGGTTAAATTACAAACAGTTAGTTCGCAATTAGTTGTTGTAGCGCAATTAGTAAAGGCGTCGAATGTTTGATTATAAGGAACCGGGAAAACATTTCCAGGAGTAATATTCATAATGGTTTCAACAGTATCATTCCCCGGATTTTGGTCAGGGCCATAGTTTTGCCATACTTTCAATTCATAATTACCTACTCCCGGAAGATTCAATGCAGTGGCGAAAGTGAATGTGTCGATGGCGCCTGCTTGTAAAATGTTATTATAAACTCCCGTTGTTAAAGGACCTCCATTTACTGAGAAGTTCATAGGAATATTACCAATGGCATTGGCACCTGTATTTTGTAAGACAACTTTCACCTCCAAACTATCCTCTAGTAGACAATCTTCTTTAGAGGAAAAATTAGGTGAAAGCAAACTCGTAATTGAGGCGTCAATTGCATAAACAAAATTATCAATTACTGAAATATCATCGATAGCCAAATCTGATGCGAAATCAGAACCGGTAATTCCCCTCAGTCTTACATTTACTACCTGACCGGCAAAAGGGGTCAAATCTATTGTTCTCTGTAACCAAGAATTACCTTGTTGACCGATTAAAGGTGTCATAACATCGGTGAACCAAACACCATTTGCCAACACATCCACATGCAATTCTCCCATATCAGCACCTTGCATATGATACCAAAAACTAAGCTCAGGCTGTATTGCAAATGTCAAGTCAATACAAGGACTGTTTAATATTGCAGTTTTATCGCTACATACAGGGTTTCCGGATGCTTCCAGATATAAATAATTTCCATTTCCCGAAGTATGATCAGAACTTGGCCCGGTATTTCCTGAAGCTGTTCCACCAGTATTTGTTCTCCAGTCAATATCATCACCAAAACCGTTTATTGTATTGATCCAACCATTTGACAGATTGCAGATTGTCGCACCGCAATTAGTGGCTGTAGGGCAAAGACTAAATTGATCAAAACTCTGGACAAGAGGTATATTAACTGATTGTCCGGAATAAATTGTAACCAATGAGTTGGCTGTATCATTTGAGGTTTGTCCGTCTCCGGCTAAACTCGTCCAGGCTTTAAAGAAATGTGAATTACCAGTACTTAAATCCGCAGTTACAGGGAAAGGAATACTTCGCTTCTCATATAATTCCAGCGTATCTGTAAATTGAATAGTACTTGTTGTTCCATTATTCAATAATACACTAACAGGGAAATTACCTTGTCTGCTCGAACCGTTATTTTCAATTTCAATAATTATATCAGCACTGTCTAAATTCTGACAACTTGGCATTTGAGAGTTTTCAGGACTAACTATTCTAGAAACAGAAACATCTACAGGAACGGGACATTGAAAGATTCCCGGAACTTTTTGAATTGCGATTGCCCTTCTTCCTATTATTCCTTGTGCAGTGTTTAGTGCTTTTACACTAAGCCAATAAGTGTTGGAACTACTAATGTTTTTGACAGTAAAAAAGGAATTAGCTGAAGTTCCAATTGAATCCATGTACTTATTACCAAGCATACTTACTTCATAGCTATTTGCGCCAACTACACTATCCCACGACAAGAGCAAGGAATCAGTACAAGACCAAACCACATTTAAATTATTAGGTGTGCCAATAATGCTAAACGGAACTATGCTTGTACTTGATGAAGTGCCTTGTGTAATTTTCACTAATGCTTTACCGGAACTTTGAAAAGGCACATTCCAATCAAAATAGCGCTGGCTTCCCGGAACGGAAGAATTTATAACAGTCCAATTTGCTCCACTGTCCAAAGAATACTCTATACTAAATGGAGTATTATTGTCATATGCATCCCATCTTATAGTTTGTGTTTCTCCCGGCACGAATGGTTCACCGCCAATAGGATAGGTCAACTGAACTTCATCTCTTTCAAAACGGTAAATGATATAATATTCCTGGGGTCCTTGTGGGACTTGAAAACCGGAAACTGATACCTGATAATTACCTGCAGTAGGGGTATTAATGACAACCTGTTCCATGTTGTTTAAGTTATCAACTCCGGGAGATGCAGGAAGATTTAAAGTTGTAGCATTTGGTGTTGGGTCTAAGACAAGAGGTAAATAGGTATTTAAAGAAGGATCATTTACAGTAAGATTCAAGTCATTAACAAGTGCAGGACTTGCAAATGCTGAAGCTTGTGGATCTTTCCAATAAAGCATAATCTTTAATCGACTTGTTCCTGCCGGCACATTAATAGTATGTGAATTAGTAGAGAGTGAAGAAATTGTAGAATCCAAATATTGGTGGTTTGAGATTATTTCAAAGGCATTATCAGCATTTATTCTACCCCAACCAAAGCTATAATCAGGGCCGGGATTTCCTAAGTCATCAGCACTGTTTAAAATAATTCCCTTCATTAGACCAGAGTTAGGCTCGGCACCATTGTTTACGTCCTTAAATGCATGATATAATTGACCTAAAATTCCTGTAACACCGGGAGCAGCCATTGATGTACCCGAATTATTTCCATAGCTATTATTTCCAAGTGTGGAATACACATTTTGACCTTTAGCCGAGATATCCGGTTTTATTCTACCATCAGAAGAAGGACCTCTTGAACTAAATGAGCTTCTTGAATCATCATAAAGCAAACTAGCAACAGCTAAAACGTTCTTGCCAATTTTGTGTCCTCCGGTGATAGTTCCCCATCCTGCTCCTGCTCCATAGCCGCAATTCCCAGTACCTGAATTACCGGCTGAAAAAACATGTATTAATGAGGGGTTTATAATTGTTTGTTGATCCAAATCTCTAGTCAGGGTTGAATATGGTCCATTACAACCATCGCCATATGACTTAGTAGTAATTCTTAAACTATCAACTAAATAGTGATTTGGAACTGTATTGTAATTCGCATTTGAAGAGCCATATACAATTCCAAAAGCTCCAGGAGCCATACCTTTACCCAAAGGGTCTAAATTTCCCGCACCCATGAATATTCCCGTAACATGGTCACCATGATTTCCTCCGGCTCCTCCAATATTACTTTGATCTAATCTACCTTCAAAATCAATATGAGGGCCAATATTTCCATCATCCTGAACCATAATTACAACTCCTGATCCATCATATTCTTCACCTCCTAGATACGAGGTATTAATGGTATTTGACCTATGCTGAGTTCTACCGGTAGAGTTTTCCAAAGTGGGAGGGGCTGCACCAAGCTCGGCGAACTTTACATATTTATTTGTTAATAGTGCATCTAACTGATTTCTTTCTACCCATAGCTCTAAAGTATTTGTATTCGCATTCGCATCTAAAACCTCTACCTCAATTTTATTTTGTGTATCAAGAAATGAATTGGCATTAGTTTGAGCGAATAGCACAAGATTAATTCTAATTTTTGAACCTTGTTTTGCATAATCCGGAAGATAATTTTCAGTTAAGTATTTCCCCTTTTTATAAGTAGGTAGAAGTTTAGTTATCGATTGGACTTTAAACGATTCCAACTTTTCATAAGTAATATTTGAAGGAAGAAATGCTAAAAAAGCTCTATTTGGAATATAATCCATTAATTCAATTCCTGCAGAGAGTAACCTTTGCTTTTCATCATTAGAAGGAATTTCAGAGAACTGAATAATTCGGAGTATACCATTATTTATTATTTCTGAATTAGAATAATCAATATTTCCGCTAAGACTTAATTTTTCAGGAGTAATTGTTAGAGATTTTAAATATATCTCATCTGAATAGCTATTCTTCGGAGTATAGGTACTGAAGTATGCATCCCCCTGAAATGAAGATTGCCCATTTGTTGAAATGGACAATCCGCAAACTGATAATATCAGAGAGAAAATGAATAATGTTGAATATCCTTTTTTCATAATTACTAATTTTTAACGTAGCTCACTTTCCTAATTGATATTGAATTTTCTCCTATTATTTTTATTGTATAAAGTCCTGAACTCAATTTGCTCAAGTCGAAATTAACATTGAAGGATGAATTCAAAGAATTCGTCGATTTTTTGATCACTTCTTTACCTTTTGAATCAATAATTGAAATATCAAATTTATCACCTGTTAAATTTGTAGCCTTAATAGTAAACAAACCATTGGTTGGGTTAGGATAAATATTGAAATTCAAACTTCCTTCATCCAAAATACCAACCGTTCCAACTGTCACATCTTTACTAATTGTATTGGGTCCGCAACCATTATTTACAGTTAAAGTAACAGTATATGTACCCGGACTTGCATAAACATGTGTTGGTTGGAAGGAGTTATCGGTATTTCCATCTCCAAAATCCCAAGAATAGCTTGAAGCATTTGAAGACTGATTTATAAAGCTTACTGTATCTAAATTGGTGCTCCAAATGAAATTCCCTTCAGGTAGTGTATCTAATAATAAGTTTTGAGAATTAGTGTCACTTCCCGATACGTTATTAACAATTAGTTGCACAGTTTTTAATCCTGTATTAGTGAATGTAACATTGTGCGGGCCAACTCCGGAGGCGGTAGCTGGTGAAGCATTTTGACCAAAATCCCAGTTATGATTTATAGCTGTACCGGAGGAATTATCAGTAAAAGTAATAGTTTGACCAGCACAATTTGGTTGTGAGAAAGTAAAGGCTGCAACAGGTGGAGCAAAATTATCCGTAACATTGATTTCATCAATT
Source organism: uncultured Hyphobacterium sp. (assembly GCA_964351965.1). GTDB lineage: Bacteria > Bacteroidota > Bacteroidia > Cytophagales > CCMP332 > CCMP332. The sequence goes on from CAYGPM010000001.1 coordinate 648,037, forward strand.
GAAATATCTGAACTCCAACTAGGTCCTGTAATTCCTCTGAACCTTATATTAACAATAGATCCATTGAATACGCTTAGGTCGACTATCCTTTGTTGCCATGAATTTCCTTGATTACCTACTAAAGGCGGAGTAAAATCTTCATACCACACACCATTTGACAAAATGTCTACATGCAATTCACCAATACTTGTACCAAACATATGATACCTAAAACTTAATTCTGGTTGAACAGCCGTATTAAGATCAAAACAAGGACTGATGAGCAATGCTTCTTTATTAACACATTCAGGGGCGCCTGAAGCTTCTAGATATAAATACTTTCCTGAACCGCCAAAACCCGAGGTTGGCCCGGTTCCTGAAGAAGGCGTTCCTCCACTATTGGTTCTCCAGTCAATTTCGTCACCGTTTCCATTATCTACATTGACCCAACCGTTTAATAGATTACAAATGGTCGCTTCACAATTACTCGTAGTAGCACAGTTTGAAAATTGATTGATACTTTCTGAATATGGGATGGATGCCATCTGAGTTATAAAAACATTTGAAATACTTGAATCATTTTGTCTTTTTGAATCATTAGAGAGGTCAGTCCAGATTTTAAAATTTTGAGGATCCGGAATATTTACCCGATTTGGAAGTCGAATTCTTCTCGTCTCATAGGCATAAAGCGTATCAGTAAATTGATAATTTATTACAGTTCCCGAATTGGTTTTTATACGTATTGGGAAATTTTCTTCCATTGTTGTACCAATATTTTCAATCTCAAAAATAACTTCCGAGCTGTCGATACTTTGGCAAGAAGATATTTGGTCCAATTGAGGTTCAATTAATCTATATAAAGCAATGTCATTTGCAATAGGACAGTCCAAAACACCCGGTGTTTTTCTGAGTGCATATGCCCTTCGTCCAACAAAACCTCCATTTTGGTTTAATGCTTTTACACTAAACCAATATTCATTTGAACTGCTTACATTATTTACGGTAAAATATGTATTGGTGGTAATTCCTATGGAGTCCATGTACATTGAACCTAATTGACTAACCTCATATGAATCGGCGTTTTCTACACTATCCCATCTTAATTGCAAAGAATCATTACAAACCCATCTCAATTCAAAATTGTCGGGCACGCCGATAATGTTAAATGTTGCCTCGGATACACCAATTTGAAACCCTCTACTTACTCTTACAAGAGCATTACCTGTACTTACTCCATTAGGAAGAGTCCAATCATAATAACGCTGCAATGGAGAAACATTTGAAGCGATATTTATCCAGTTTTGTCCGCTATCAAGTGAGTAATCCAGATTAAATGGAAGGGTATTGCCATAAGCATCCCAGCGAATTGTTTCTTCATGGCCGGGAACAAAGGATTCCCCACCGAGTGGATAAGTCATTTTGAGCTCCTCCATTCTAAATTGATAAACCACATGATAGTTTTGTGGCCCAAAAGGCACACTTGTTCCTTTTACCTTGAGGGAATAGGAACCTGCAGCTGGAGTGGAAAGAGTTACCTGTTCCACATTATTCAAATTGTCAACGCCTCTAATTGCGTTTGCTGATGGACTTGAGGGGTTTAGTACCCAAGGCTGCCAGGTATTATTGGAGGGATCCGTCAGGGTCATGTCAAGGTTGTTTACAAGCGCTTGGCTTGCTGCCGGAGATCCTTCTTTATCCAGCCAATACACCATCACCTTCAATTCGCCCACACCTGCAGGCACAGTTATGGTATGGATTACAGAATCTCCTTGTGATAGTGAATCTTCCATAATCCGGTTTTCCTCCATGGTCTTCAATGCTCGAAGTGCATTCACCCTACCCCAGCCAAAGGAATAATCGGGTCCTGGATTTCCCAGGTCTTCCGCGGAGTTTAAAAGAATGGCTTTCATCAATGATGATTTTGGATCAGCGCCGCCATTTAGATCACGATGCGCCTGATACAATTGTGCGAGAATACCAGCAATTCCGGGACATGCTGCTGAAGTTCCACCGCCAGGTGAGTAACCATTGTTTGCATCTAGAGACATTTGGTTTGTTCCGTTAGCGGAAATGTCTGGTTTTAATCTTCCATCCGCTGCGGGTCCTCGTGAACTGGAAGGTGTTAATACGTCCTGATACTCAAGATTTGCTGTTGCAATTGTGTTTTTTGCTGCCTTTCTGCCTCCTGTAATGGTCGAGAATCCAGATCCGGCATTCCCCGCAGAGAAAACATGAATAATGCTCGGATTTTGATGTATCTGCTGATCAACAAATTGAGCAGTAGACGTATAAATGCCTCCGCTTACCTCAGAATAGGAAGTAGATGTGATTACAGTACCAAATGTGTTGTAGTTTGAAACAGCACTGTTGACATGAGGATAGCCATCAATTCGGTAATAACGCATGCTTACACCGGTAGCCATACCTGCATATTCTGGAATTAGGTTACCCGCACCCATTAGAATTCCGACTGTCATATCACCGTGGGTTCCATTTGACCCCATATTTCCAACCAGAACTACTCTTCCCTCCAGGTCGATATGAGGACCAACAGCGCCGTCATCTGCAAGGGCTACAGATACTCCTGTTCCATCATAATGGTAGCCATTTGCCGAAGGTCTGTCGATTGCATTTGCCCTGTGAAGAGACCTTCCTTTGAAATCATCCGGAATTGGATCAGGTTCTATGTATTCAACCCATTTGACCGAATTTAAATTAAGTAAGTCTTTGATTTTGCTTTTAGGAATATCAATGAAATAAAGATTTCCAGATTCGGGGGTTCGTACTATCTGACCCTCGAGTTGCATTATGGCTTGAATAAATTCCTGACTGCTTACACCGCTATGTGTTAGGATTGACAGGCCTAACATATCTCCCCCACGTCGTGCATGTGAAGGTATTTCATCATTAAATTCACTGTTCACCTTAAAACTTGATTCGTAAGGAAAAATGGCTCTAACGCCAAAGTTGTTCAGCTTACTAAAATTAAGCCCTCGAGGGGCAAAAACGAGATAGGCATTATTGGGGAGGTAATCTTCAAAAACAATTCCCACCGCCTCCATTTGTTTTCTCTCCTGTGAGGAGGGGATTGAGCTGAATTGAACTACAAAAAACCGGTCCTTGTCATTAACCTCTTTTTGAAAGGATGTTTCAAAATTTTCTTCAGGAGTAAAAGATCCTGATTTAAGGTGTATAATGTAAGGTTCTCCCTGAAATGAAGATTGTCCATTTGTTGAAATGGACAATCCGCAAATTGATGATATCAGGGAGAAAAGAAATAAAATTGAAAATCCTTTTCTCATAATTATTAATTTTTAATGTAGCTCACTTTCTTAATTGAAAATGAGTTTTCTCCAATAATTTTAACTGTGTAAAGACCAGAACTTAAGTCAGCCAAATCAAAAGTAACATTGAACGATGAATTCGTAGAATTCGTCGATTTCTTGATTACTTCTTTACCTTTTGAATCAATGATCGAAATATCAAATTTATCTCCTACTAAATTCGATGCGTCAATATTAAATACACCATTGGTTGGGTTTGGATAAATATTAAGTGAGATCTCTTTTTCAGTATTTAAGCCGGTTACATAATCTATCACTCGAATATTATCAAGAAACAGACTGTTACTGCTTATTCCTGACACGTTGATGAATTTGAAAACAACACCGCTTGATGCGAAGGCAGCTAAATTTAATGAATCGCTTCTCCATTCAGAAGAAGAACCAGGTTCCCATAAAGAAGATTGCAGACCTGTCGTCATTAAATCATTACCTGCTTTGTTGTAAGAACTAGCTTGAAAATTACTTCCACAGTCATTCGAATAGTCAATTCTAAGCCCACCGGAAACAGCTGGCGGTAAATTCGCTTGCGCTGCATAAGCTACGTCAAACACCAATACAGGATTTGTGTAACCACTTAAATCTATTGGTCGAGACACAAGAGCATCCGTTTCACCAATACTCACATCGTTGAATCGATTAAAATAAGAGGCTTTTGTAGGATTGCCATCAGATCCAATGTTTACACTGGCAGAAGCCCAAGTAATGGAGCCCGCACTTTGTTCAAGCGACCAATTTAAAGGAGGGAAAATTGCAAATTCAAAAGTTTCATTAAGAGTTGGATTGGCTGCAAAGGTATTTATGAAATCAACTTTTTCTTCTGATGATACACCTGCCTGATTGGATGCATCCAATTTAACAGTATAGTCACTATTAGCATTGAATTGAACTTCAGGGTTTTCTGAGTTTTGATTTGTACCGTTCACAAAAGTATGAGTTGAAGGTGTAATTGTCCAAGTGTAATTTCCGGTACCATTTACGGTTTCGTTTGTGAAAATTACAGTTCCATCAACACAGACAAACTCTTTGTTTGCGCTAAACTCCGCTGTTGGCAATACAGTTGGGCAGTTGAAAATACCCGTTGCTTTTCTAATCGCAACAGCCCTTCTACCTTTTCCGGTTACTTGACCTGAAGAGTTCAATATTACAGCTTGAACTGTCAACCATACATCAGGGTCATTGAAATTTACACCATCAACATAAGTTGAAGTTGATGTTGTGAACTCGACTGAATCCATGTACTGAGATCCTAATTTTCTTACAATATATCCATCTGCACCATTTACTGCCGACCATTGTAGACTTGCCGAATCAGTGCATGATGCTGTAACAGTAATATTGCCAGGAACTCCTAAAATGCTAAAAGTAGCATCTGAAACGTCAGAACTCGAACCTCTTGTTACTCTAACCAATCCATTTTTAGTGCTAATGCCTGAAGGCACATTCCAGTTAAAAAATCTTTGAGAAGCAGATATACCGCCCGCAATAGGATTCCAGGTTGCACCACTATCTAATGAATATTCAAGATTAAATGCACCTGAGTTGCCAAATGCATCCCAACGAATTAATTGGCTTTCTCCCGGAGAAATTGGCTCTCCACCTATTGGATAGGTTAAATCTACCTCATCAAATTCATAACGATACACAATGAAGTATTCCTGAGGACCTTGCGGAACCATAGATCCATTAACTTTTATTTCATATGAACCTGCGCTTGGTTGATCTATTACCACCTGCTCCATATTGTTAAGATTATCAACACCCGGAGTTGCAGGCATATTTAATATTGATCCATTTGGTGTAGGGTTCAATACTAGTGGAAGGTTCGTAGCAGAGCTTGGATCAACTACCGTCAGATCCAAATCATTTACTAAATCAAAAACAGAACTTACCGATGCGGCAGGATCTTTCCAGTAAAGCATAATTTTAACCCTTTCTACATTGCTTGGGATATTTAAAATGTGAGATACCGAATCTCCATTACTAATGGTTGAATCCATATAGTAATTGTTTTCCATTACTTTATATGCCTCATTGGCATTAATTCTTCCCCAGCCATAAATATAATCCGGGCCCGGATTTCCAAGATCTTCGGCTGTATTTAAAACGATAGCTTTCATCAATGCAGAATTAGGATCAGCACCGCTATTAAGGTCTCTATATGCATGATAAAGTTGAGCCAAAACTCCTGTTACGCCGGGGCAGGACATAGAAGTACCTGATTTTAAACCATAAGTATAGTTTTCAATTGTAGAATAAACACTACTTCCTTTTGCTGAGATATCAGGTTTTATTCTTCCATCTGCTGCGGGTCCTCTGGAGCTACTTGAGGAGATACCATCTGTGGAATTAAGGTTTGCTACTGTTATAACATTCTTACCAACTTTATGTCCACCTGTAATATTTCCCCATTGGCTTCCTGCGCCATAACCACAGTTCGATCCGTTGGAATTACCTGCTGAAAACACATGAACAAGTGGATCAAATGTTACCACCTGATTATCAAGCTGCTCAGTGAGAGTCGTATACCCTGCATTACAACCATTACTATATGATTTTGTAGTTATGACAACATTGTCATTTGTAAAGAGATTGGGAACAAAATTATAATTGGAGTTAAAGTTTCCGGCAATATGTCCAAAAACTCCAGGGGCCATTCCGGCACCAAGCGGATCCAGATTTCCGCTACCCATAAAAGTTCCTGCAACGTGATCACCATGGTCACCGTTTGAACCTGTATTATTTGCTAAGCTTTGATCAACTCTTCCGTTAAAATCAATGTGCGGGCCGATATCACCATCATCCTGCATCATAACAGACACACCCGTTCCATCGTATTTTTTACCTCCTAAGTACGAGGTATTAATAGTATTTGATCTGTGTAAAGTTCTTGCTGTAAAGTTTTCGGCTTCTCCTTCATCTTGCCCAATTTCAACGTATTTCACAAAATTATTTTGAGCAATAAGATCGATTTTGTTTTCATCAATTAAAACTTCAATAGCATTGAGGTTTTCTGTGCTTTGTATAATTTCTATATCAGAAATTGAATTTATATTGGCATAAGACGTGCTAAAATCAATGTTTTCGTAAGTCCTAACAACCAGTCTCCTTTTAACACCGTTAATCACGTACTCTGGAAATTGAGAAGTTGTTATGAATTTATCCTTTTTGAGGTCAGAGCTCAATTCGGACATTGCCTGCACTTTCCATTTTTTTAGGTCCTGATATTCAACTTTCGTATCTATATGTGCAATAAATGCCTTGTTGGGAATGTAATCCAATAATTGTACTCCCTGTAATGACATTTCTTGCTTTAAAGCTTGGTCGGGCAGATTTGCAAACTGCAAAATTCTTACAATACCATTTTGTATGAGTTCTTTATCAGAATAATTAATACTTCCTGATAAGTTATTTATTTTCTCAGGGATGAAACTGGAGGCTTCCAGATAAATAAAATCTGAGTTTCGATCCATTTTTACATGGGCAAACTCAAAATCATTTCCTTCTACACCGGCATTTTGCGAGAATGATTGGGTTAAAATCCCAAAAATGAAACTCACAACTATTGCCGTTCTAATCAAGTTAAATTTTGCCTTCATAATTCTATATTTCTATTTTAATATTTGGTGAGATAAAATATTAATTGCTCTAAAAAGATGTTTTCTCGAATGGATATTAATCGCTGAGTTCAACTTCACAATTTCAATCTCGACTTTTAAAAATAATGCATAAATTCCAAACAGTAATTATATATCCAATTTATCTGGTCAAATGTGCCTTCAGGCTTACTTTAGTGGGGTTTATATAATGGGAGATAGAAATCTTTTAATAGACTCAGAACAGTCTGTCGGATATTCAAACATTCCCATATGACCGCAATCATCTAAAATCAAGGAAGTGGAATTGCTGATTAGTTTGATTTGTTTTTCTGATATATCTATTGGAACGCTAGTATCATTTGCCCCGGCAATAAAAAGGGTTGGCACTTTATTGTTTTGCAAAAGCAGACTTAAATCTTCTCTATCACGCATCATTTTCATATACCTTAACATGGAAGATTCAGAATTTTGTAAAGCCTTTCTTACAGATTCATCAATTTCTTTTGTCAAGAATTTCTTACGAGAAGAATAGAATAAATTGGGGATGAAATTATTGATGAATGCTTCTTTACCATGATCTCTAATAAAATCCATGGTCTTATCTCTCTGTTCTTTTTTTTCCTCCGAATCCGCGAAAATGGATGAATGAAATAAACACATACCATCAATCAGTTCGGGGTTTCTCTTAAGAAGGTTCATTAAAATATATCCACCTAAGGAGTGTCCAAACCAGATGGCACTGTTTATATTTAAGGATTTGATAAAAGCAGCTAAAGCCTCAGCAATATCTAAAAGAGACTCTACATCATCTGAGATTTCACTCTTTCCAAATCCTGGTAGATCTATGCTTAAAAATGTGTGAGTGTCATATAATTCTGAAAATGTAGGAATGAAGTCATCCCACATTTCTTTGACTTCACAATAGCCGTGAAGAAAAATTATATGCTTATTTCCCGAGCCGAAAGATTTATAGCTCAGTTCAGGAGTTGTATTCATCAAATATTTACAGCAGAACGGGCATATACCTTAGCAGCTTCGACAATTGCATCTGCATCATAGCCACATTCTTTGTACAATTCCGGCTGTGTACCATGTTCTACAATTCTATCAGGTATTCCAAGAATTTTAACACTGGCATTGAAACCTTTGCTCGCCATAAATTCTAAAATTGCGCTTCCAAATCCACCGATTATACAACCATCTTCGACGGTGATGATATGTTTATAATTTTTGAAAATATTGGTGAGTAATTTCTCATCGAGAGGTTTTACGAATCGCATGTCATAAAGTCCCGGATTCAAACCTTCCGCTTCAAGAGTTTCTACTGCTTTTACAGCTTCATTACCTATATGACCAATACTAAGAATGGCAATATCCTTTCCTTTCTTTAATTCTCTACCGGTACCATTTTCAACCAGCTCCATTTTGGTTTTCCACTCAGGCATCACACCCTGTCCTCTTGGGTATCTGATAGTATAAGGTCCATTGTGCTTTGTGGCTGAGAACATCATATTTCGAAGTTCTGCCTCATTCATAGGGGCAGCTACAACCATATTTGGTATGCAGCGCATATAAGCAAGATCATAAGCTCCATGATGCGTAGGTCCATCTGCACCTGCGATTCCGGCTCTATCCAAACAGAAAATAACGGGTAAATTTTGAATAGCAACATCGTGGATAACCTGATCATAAGCCCTTTGCATAAAGCTTGAATAGATATTGCAAAACGGAATCATTCCCTGAGTTGCTAATCCGGCTGAGAATGTCACAGCATGCTGTTCGGCAATACCCACATCAAATGCCCTCTCCGGAATTTCACGCATCATAATGTTCATAGAACACCCACTAGGCATAGCAGGAGTAATACCTACTATCTTTTCATTTTCTTTTGCAAGCTCAACGATTGTATGTCCGAATACATCCTGATACTTTGGCGCCTGTGGCGTATCATGAGTTTTTTTGAAAACCTCACCAGTAATCTTATCAAATTTGCCCGGAGCGTGCCACTTGGTCTGATCAATTTCAGCCAATGGATAGCCCTTTCCTTTTACTGTTAGAGTATGTAAAATTTTAGGTCCTGGAATATCTTTTAGATCTTTAAAAACCTCAACCAAGTGAAGCACATCATGGCCGTCTACCGGTCCGAAATACCTGAGATTTAAGGCTTCGAATAAATTACTTTGATTTAGTACCGCAGACTTGATACCATTTTCGATTTTGGAGGCTATTTCCTGAGCATTTGCACCGAATTTGCTCATTTTACCCAATAAATTCCATACCTCATCCCTGAATTTATTATAGGTATGACTTGTAGTAATATCAGTCAAATATTCCTTCAAAGCACCCACATTCGGGTCGATTGACATGCAATTGTCATTGAGAACGATCAGTAAATTAGAATCTGAAGTTCCCGCATTATTCATTGCTTCAAAGGCCATTCCACCGGTCATTGCGCCATCACCGATTACGGCAATGTGTTGCTTACCATTATCTTTTTTGAGCCTTGAAGCCTCAGACATACCCAATGCGGCAGAAATTGAGGTAGAGCTATGTCCTACGCCAAAAGTATCATACTCACTTTCACTTCTTTTGGGAAATCCGGAAATGCCACCATACATTCTATTTGTATGGAAACGATCCATTCTTCCTGTTAATATTTTATGTCCGTATGCCTGATGCCCAACATCCCAAACCAACTGATCATTTGGGGTATCAAATACATAATGCATTGCCAAAGTCATTTCTACTACGCCTAAACTCGCGCCAAAGTGACCACCATAAACAGAGACAGTATCTATAATGTATTGCCTTAGTTCTTCACATACTTGTGGAAGTTGTTCTGTTTTTAATTGCCTAAGATCAGATGGAGTTTTGATTTCAGCGAGAAGCTTTCCGGGTTCAATTAACATGCTGAGAAATTTGCATTAGAAACAAGGGTCTTATATAATGGTTTCAATCTATGAAGAATTGTAGAGAACAAATCTACATTTTTTTGATATTTACAAAAAATTAGGTTTAGATTCCGCTTCTGTGAGTTTTGAAATAAAATTACCGCTGTTTGAAGGCCCATTCGATTTGCTTCTATTTTTCATAGAACGCGATGAGTTGGACATTTATGATATTCCCATTTCAAAAATCACGAATGATTTCCTCGATTATCTTAAGCATTTGGAAAAAATGAATATGGATGTAGCTAGTGAATTCATTTGGGTAGCGGCTTCACTTATGAAGATTAAATCTAAACTCTTGCTTCCTCGACCGGAACTGGATGACGAGGGGAATGAAATTGATCCGCGAGAGGAATTGGTAAAGCATCTGCTTGAGTATAAAAGATACAAAAGCGTAGTAGAGGACTTCAAAAAACTCGAATCTGATAGAATTGACAGAGAAAGTCGCGGAAATCTAACAGAAGAGATTAAATCATTATATGCTCAAAATAATGTAGAGGCCGAACTTCAGAATCTTGATTTATATAAACTATTAAAGGTTTATCAAAAGGTATTGGAGCGATATGAATACGAACAGAACCAGCCCAAGCATGAGGTAGTTGAGTATCCATATACCATTGAAAAGCAAAGAAATTTTATTTTGACTTTGACCGGGACGAAAGAGAAAGTATCCTTTGTGGACATTATTTCTACCAACACCGATAAAGTTGCAGTTATCTTCAATTTTTTAGCGATTCTTGAGCTTTTACAAATGAATTACTTGACCATCACAATTGGAGAAGGCTTCAATAACTTTTGGGTTTCAAAAGGTGATGCTGTGATGGAAGACAAGGAGAATTAATTTCTGATGTATCTATTTGAAAAAAATGAGGAAAAGGGCATTATCGAAATGTCTGAAGAGAATCTGCATATAGAAACTAAAAAAAAGGAATACGACATTCCCATATTTGAGATTCACTCAATTCAATTCGTTTACAATAAATCTGTTCTTTGGTTGGTAATGGGAGGTATAATAGCCTCATTATCGGGAGTTGGTTTTATTAAGGGTATAGTGAACCCGTGGGAATCATTAATTTACATTGTCTTCGGGATACTATTATTCTATTTCGGGTGGCAGGGAAGAAGCATGTTACAAATCACCCATGGCTTTCACAAAAAAATGGTAATAAGCGTGGATGACAATGAAAGGAGATGGTATAATTTCATTGCTGCATTTAGGGAAATCAGAGCCCGATATTAAATCCAACTCTAATCACCGGATTGGTATAGGGTGTTAATTCTGTTTCTGTAAGATTGATCAATGCCATAATAAAAATGGAAGATCCCCCTAGGTTTTGAACATAGCCCCCTCCAACCAAAACAGAGTTTATATTAGTTCTAGGTTCATCTAGAAATCGATAATCAGTAATATTCAATAGCTCATATTCAGCATGAGCAAAAAGATTATCGATGAAATGATATCGAGTGAATAACCTCAAGCCGTACTGGTTATCCTCAAAATTAATATCAGCACGTCGATAGTATCGATAAACCGGACCGCCTCCCACCACAACTTTTGGCTGAAGCCATATGCCGATCAAAGGCGACACCTCAACAAAGGTGAACTGGTTTCCAAATTGTAAACCCAGATTGCCTCCCAGATACATTCTCTCTTTTAATGGGATATCTGAAAATTTACCATTTTGATTTTGCGACTGTTGTGCCTTTACAATCATTGAAGAAAGAATCAGCACAAACAATAAAAAGAGGGTTTTAAACTTCATTTCTTTCAATTAGTCAATTATAACAACTCATTTAAGGAAGCTGTATTATATTTAAACTTTCAAATGCTAAATGTCATTATCAGTACAATGTTAAATATTCTATACAAATCTGTTATACTAAGCTTATTGATTTGTGCTGTAAATGCGGTAGTGATAGCTCAGGAACATGAATTATCACATCAACCTTCCAATTATAACCAGGATTATTATTTAAACGATCCGATTCCGAATCTGGAAGTACTCTGTTTGCCAAACCCAACTTACGACACAACAATATTTGAATACGACCTTAAAGAAGCCGGAGAGGTTTCGCTAAAGATTTACAATGACCTAGGGCATAAAATTGATGAACCATTTGGTGAATTCAGAGAAGCAGGCACATTTTCCGTGAAATGGTCACCGCTCAATTTAAAATTAAAAGGCGGAGTATATTATGCGCGTGTTGGAGTGGGTGATAAATACAGAATGCTGAAAGTCAGGTATATAGAATGAAAATCATAAATTTATTCAAAGATAAATATTCAAATTTCCATGTTAAGTAAATGTTATAATAGAATTGGATCACGAACAGATGTTTACAAATTGTTAATAACTTAAATCTTTATTTTCCTCAAATCGTCGTAATTTCGCATCGATTTTTCAACTCAAAAAAAAAATATGAAATCATTCTTTACTCTAATTAAATCAACCTTCATCGTTTTACTCACATTGTTGAGTGTCAGCACATTTGCTCAACAAAGATTCGATGTACAGACATCCGGTGCATCTGCTTTTGTTCCATCAGCATTAACTATTAATGTTGGCGATACAGTAGTCTGGACTAATACCGGTGGTAGCCACAACGTAAATGGAACCCAAGCAACTTATCCATCAAACCCGGAAAGTTTTGGAGGCTTTGCTGTTTCAGCAGGGTGGACATTCACACATGTTTTCACATTGCCTGGAACGTATGATTACAGATGTGATCCACATGTAGGAAATGGAATGGCTGGAACCATTACTGTAAATGCAGTCTCGACCCCATGTTCAGATTTATTTTTCTCTGAATATTTAGAAGGAGCCTCAAACAATAAGGCTTTGGAAATTTATAATCCTACTAATAGCACTGTAAATCTTAGTGACTACTATGTGTTGAGAAATAATAACGGGGGAATTACAAATACAGATTCTTTCCAAATGGACGGCTTTTTGGCTCCCGGAGCTGTTTATGTTATTGCCAACCCTAGTGCAGCAGCAGAAATATTAAATGTTGCCGATACTACCAGCGCATCAACTTTCTATAATGGTGATGACGCTATCAGATTATTAAATAACAGTACAGGTCAAATCATTGATGTTGTTGGTGAGTTAGGTTTTGATCCAGGCTCAAGCTGGACAGTTGTCGGAACCAATGGTGTTACAGGTGCAACTAATGAAAACGATCTTGTAAGAGACCCTTCTGTAAATTCCGGTAGCAATGACTGGAATAATGTTGTAACCAATCAATGGTATGTTTTACCAAGAGATAATTTTAACAACCTCGGCTCACATAATGCTCAGGTTTGTGGAAGTGCAATCCCTTCATACTTGATTGAGCAAGTAAAAGGCCTTGATGCCAACTTGGCACCGGATTCATTAGGTGTACAGGCTCAATTAACAGGAATTGTTCATAACCCTGATCAAGGATTCAACTCTTCTGAATTTGCAATGCAGGACGGTACAGCAGGTATTTGGGTGACAGGTGCTGATCCAATCCCGGGTTATCCATCAGGAACTAACGAAGGTGATATCATTCGTGTATTCGGAACTGTTGCTTTCGCAAATGGTGTAACAAGATTCTCAGCCGATTCAATCAACCTATTGGGAAATACTAATTTATATGCAGCTGAAAAATCAGATACATTAAATGAGTATACTGAAGGTAGGTATGTAAGATTGGATAGCGTAAGAATAATCAACAACACCCAGGATTCATTTGATATCACAGGTGGTGGAGTAAACTATACGATCGTTACTCTTCAATCTGATACTTTCACTTTGAGAGTTGACAGAGATTATGAGCTGGATTTTGAAGGAAACCCTGTTCCAACCGGATTATTTAATGTAACCGGAGTTGGATCTCAGTTTGATGGTTCTGCACCTCATAACTCAGGATACCAGATTTTCCCTTCTAGATATTCTGATTTGGAAGTATTGACAGTATCTGGAGATTTTATTTCTTTTTCATCGGTATCAGATGTGATAGCTGAAAATGCCGGCTCTTATCAAATATTGATTACAACAAGCGACACACTTTCTGTTGCTTCGACTGTTGACTTGGTAAATACAGGAAATGGATCAGCAGTGGCTGGAACAGATTTCGTTTTTGCAGATACAACCCTTTCATTCTCAAATACAGGAATCGATACCTTTTTAATCGATGTAACCATTATTGATAATGCTGTGGTCAACCCGGATAGAACTATTGAATTTGCCCTTAGAAATATTACAGGAGCTTCATATGGTTTAGATACTGTTTTTGTTTTAACAATCACAAATGATGATGTTCCAACTTATGATATCGGAACCATTCGTGGAAATGATAATTTAAACGGAACAACGAATGTAGGTGTAGCGGATTCATTAGGAGTGACTTGTAGAATTTACGCACTTGTTACAACACCGAATATTGGTGGTAGTAGTTTAAGTGTTACTTTCCAAGATGCTACCGGTGCTATTTCAATCTTCCAACCGGGGAGTGCTAACCCTCCTGCACTTGTGCCGGGTGATAGCGTAGAAATAGTAGGTGATATTGGTCAGTTCAACGGCTTATCTCAGTTTACTAATAGTACTGTTATCAATGTGATTTCTTCTGGAAATGCATTGCCAACTCCACTGGTTGTTGATTCAATTGGAGAATTCACAGAGTCTAGATTAATACAGTTGAATAATATGAGCTTTGTCGATGCAAGTCAGTGGCCTTCTACTCCCGGCGGATCATTCAATATTGATATTACTAATGGTATAGACACATTCGTATTAAGAGTGGATAGTGATTTACCTGTTCACAGTCAAACTACTCCTCCCGCAGCTCCTTTTGATTTAGTATGCTTCGGAGGCCAATTTGATTCTTCTGATCCGTATACAAGTGGATATCAAGTGTTCGCAATTGATTCAGCTGGATTTATGCCTTCTGCAGGTCCTGGTCTTCCAACATATCCAATTGCAGGTGTTATCACCAACGATGCAAATGGTGTAGCTGATTCTGTTGGTACAGAGTGTAAATTAGTTGGTATCGCGTATGGCGAGAACTTCAGAGCTGGAGCAAACGGACTTGAGTTTACGCTTATTGATGCCAACAGTACGGATGATGGAATTGCAGTATTCTCTTCTACAAGTTTGGGTTATACATTAGCAGAAGGAGATGAGCTTAGAGTTATCGGAACAATAGATCAAGTATTTGGCTTAACAAGAATTGTAGCTGACTCAATAGTTGTAATTTCTTCCGGAAATACTTTAAAGACACCTAGTGCGGTTACAACATTGGATGAGTTTTCGGAATCAAACTTAGTAGAAGTACAACCGGTATCATACATTTCTGAAGGGAATTGGACTAATTCAGGTTCTAGTTTCACAGTAAGATTTACAAATGGGACGGATACTTTTTCAGTAAGAATTGATAATGATTGTGACCTTTACACTGCTACTGAGCCTAGCGTCACTTCATCATATTCAGTTGTGGGTATAGGAGGTCAAGTCGATTTGTCTACTCCTTTTGACACTGATTATATTTTATTGCCAAGAAGGTCTTCAGACTTAAGCCCATTAGGTGCAATAGGAAACGGTCTAGGAAGTAGCAATATCAAAATTTATCCTAATCCTTCAACAGGAGTATTTACTGTAAGTGGATTAGCTGCTGATGCTAGAGAGATCACTGTTACAGATTTGCTAGGAAGAGTTGTTTACTCTGAAATGTCAAATTCGACTTCAGTTGAACTTGACCTAAGCACATTGAAAGCTGGTCAGTACATTTTGAAAACAAATAGTAAAACTGAATTGAACAGATCTGTGATTTTGATTACAGAATAATTCGATTCTAATAATAAGAATGAAAGCCGTCTTGAAAAAGACGGCTTTTTTTGTTTCTAGAATAAAAAGCCAAGTCTTACAAAAAGGGATTGATCACCATCATTACCAAAAGAATAGTCCGCGGAAATAACAGCCATATTGAAGGGTGCAAGCCATAACCCGAATCCATATCCCTGATGCCAGTCATCTTTATTTTTAAACTTATCAAGCTCTTCAGGAGTATAAATATTACTTAGGTCAGTAGTGTTATCTGCCCAAACTCTTCCAATATCGTGCAAGAAAAGAATTCCGATATCGCTGATAAGGAATTCATTCTGAATTGTGAATAATCTGAATCTTAGCTCTGAATTTTGGTAAAAACTGTAATCACCTCTAAACCTATTTCGTCTGAAACCGCGAAGACTTTTTTGTCCACCTATACTGGGTACAAGAAAAAATGGGTAATCTCCAATAATCGCAGCACCGCCGGCTCTCAAGGCCAGAATTGTTTTAAATCTGTGACTTAGGGTAAAGTACAATGCCTGACTTGCGCTTAATTGTAGTGAGTTATCATTGGAGCTGATCGCATCGTATAAGTATCGACTTTCAAAATTGAATAACGCACCTCTTTCGGTAATACGATTGTCATTCCTTGAATCAAATTGATAGTCCACATGAGCACCTACAAATCTATAATCATCTAAGAGTCCGGATTCCGTACTGTCCATATTAAGGTCTAAAATAAATCGAGGATCATCATCATCATCTTCGTTCAAATCTGCTCTTATATTGGCTCGCAAATAATTCAATCCAAAATTCAATTTGTGCTTTTGATTTTTAGAATCTGCTTGCAAACTCGCTTTAAGCAATTCTGTATCGAAACGAACCCTGTAATACTGATTGTCATTTTCTAATCGATCTTCACTTAAAATGGTATTATTTCCTATGCCATAATAGAATGTACTAAAACTTGGAGTTGAAAGAAGTGCGTTAATATTTAAATCTAATTTGCCCATGACATCTGTATATTCTCCAATATAATTGATATTATAATTGGCTGATTTTGGAGCAATATTTCCTAAAATGCTATGCCTAGTTTTAAATGGTTCTTTTCTAAAACCATGTGTTGTAAAAATTGGCCCACCTCCTAAATAAACTCCATCATCAGGGTTGTAATTCACAAAAACAAAGGGCAATAGTTTATTATACTTGAATTCCCTTCGGTTATAGGAATTGACATCCTCGCGATTCGATACCTTATTTTTTGTTTCGGAGCTTTTCTCAATTTCTGTGCTCTTCTTTTTATCATACACTATTGTCTTTTTCCACGGCCCTCTGACTTTAGACTCATCGATAATTTTATCCTCTCCTCCACCACTAATAATTCTGACTTTGATACCTTTCTTAGCTTCTCCACTAATATTGAACTCATCCTTGCCTTTAAGTCCATATAAACAAATTTCATCTGTTATGTCATGATCAAATTCTCTTTCATATAGCTTATCCTTTTCGTCTCTTGATTTTTTACCAACTTCATATACTTCGACCAGCGTGTTGCCATTTTCCAGCCTTTTTACATCAAATCGATTGGCTTTATTGGTACCCAGTACATTTACTCTCTTTGACAGAAAACGATGGAATTTTTCTGCGTAAACATTTAAATCATCACGTCGTTTTTTCAGTTTATCTATGATTTCTTCTCCCCTTATTTCGTAAATCTCTTTTGGAAGATCCTTTACACTATTTTCTATCACCTCATCACTGAGCTTTTGTTGTAGTGTATCAGCTGATGCCAGCCAGTCTTCTAAATTGGGTTCGGTTATGAAATACCTGTCGAAATAACGAGCATTATAACTAAGTCCATTTATATCTCTTATAGTAGATTCAAAACCTTGAAATTTTGGAATCCCCCATTTGCGCGAAGCGATATTTAAGAGAAGACCATCGGAGTAAAAGAATGCCTGGTCCCTATCTCTTGGTATTGGTCTGTAAAATTTGTGATCATCATCTACCTTAAATTCCGCCCATCGCCATTGATCATCATGCCTATCCCAATCTCCAATCCACATATCGAAGAGTCTTGATTTAACGACCCATTTTTGATCAATTTGATGCTTAGCAGATTTTTGAGTTTTCTCTACGATATCAAATGTGCTCTCAATATCTCTTGGTCTTCCAAAGCTGGCTACATCTTTTCTTTCATGAGCCGGACGTTCTTCATATAGATAAAGACCATTTGCAAAATCATATTTGTATTCGCCCAATCGAGGATCATCGTTGAGATAAACAAGTTTTGGATTGGTATGGTAAACATCAGCGGCATCTGCCAGATTTGGGATAGCAAAAGCTGCATAGGGTTGCGAAGCAGATATTTGATCATTGACTATTTCAGCAAAAACTGTCCCCCTTATTTCCGCCGGCACGGCATTTTCCGGATATTTTTTTATCGACCTTAATACATATTGCTTCTTATCATTAGTTTCTAATCTCAATGACCTGGTCTGCTGGCCCCCGCCTTTTTGGACAATTTTGAGACCTCCGTATTCTTTTCCCCAATTAAAAACAGGAACATCATTTATCGTTGTGGTCCATTCTTTTCTATAATTCAAGCCCATCAATCCGGGTCTTTTCTTGCCTGCTTGACGTAAATCTTTGTCAGCAGCTGCGTTTATAGTTTGCTTTTCGTAGTCTTTGAAATCATTTTCTTTTTTGGTAGGCATTACTTTTTTTGGATCGAATATTTGCTTTTCGAAAAGTACTCCTAAAGCCGAAATAAGCTCAATTTTCAAACTTCCGTCAGCATAATAAATAGCTTTGCTATATCCATTTTCGGTGGAGTTGAATAAACTTTTTGCTTTCGATTTGCTATATGAATTACCACTAATAGAACCGGTAATCACTTGTTGTATATTTCCAACATTTCTAAAGTCAAGATGATTTTCATTGGCCGATACGAACAGAATATCGAGAGAGTCGGAAAGAGAGTTTTTAAGGTACTTCCCAAAATACCTGCTCTTGATATTTGTAAGATCATCGGGATTGCCCAGCAGTTTTCTATAAGCAATATAAATACTCCCGAAAATGGGTAAGGGAATATAATTGCTCTCATTTTTAATCGAAAAAGGAAATAGATGATGTTTCAATTTGTATTTTCCACCCTTAGGTCCGGAGGATTCCAATGGGTTTGTGACGGAAAAAATGATTCTCTTATTAGCATTCCTTTTAATTATTTCTTCTAATTCAAGAATGAATTCTACTTTTCTGACATAAGGGCAGCCTTCATTTATTTTGGGGACATCAAAATCATTTAAAAGCCAATAGTCATTGATGAGGATCATCGTCAGACTTTCATCTATATTGATTTCATAAGGCCCGGGGCAAGCATTTTCAGCCAGCAGATAGGAATCTTCTTTTAAGGATTCTGAAATTTCAGAGTTTAAACGAATTATCGTTTGGTCTGCATTCGAGCTATTTCTATCCCATTCTTCGAAGCCCGGGATAAATGCATAATTTATATTATCGCCTGAGGGAAGCTCATCCAAAAAGCTCATCAGCTTATCGTCATCTTCAGCTTCAATTGCTTTGTTCTGGTGGTAATCGCCTAGAAAAATAAGAGTAGTGGGGTTATCAGATTTGTTGATGTCTTTTAAGAGTTTGTCAAAAACTTCTCTATTGATTTTCTCTTTTTCATACAACCCGGATACAAAGTAGAGTTCCCGCTTTATTTCCTGAGAAAACAATTCAGTTGTAACTACAAAAAGACATAATATGATTAGTGATGAAAATTTCAAATCAGCATTTCCTTTGGGAAATCTAGCTAAAATGACTGAAAAAGCATTTAAATCATATGTGCTTTATTGGCTTCAACACCTTTTTATACTTTTTAGAAGTAATTATTACCTGTTTATTAAGTCTATTTGATTAAATCATTAATTCTTGATTCTGAGATAATTAGAGATTATAAAATTGTTAAGTCAAAACATTTTTTTACCAAATCCACTTTATTTATTGTGCATAAACATTAAATCATGGAGTTAAATCAACTGGTACACGCAAGCGAGGTATTGGAAAACCTTGAGCAAATCAAAAATGAAATTCAGATTAATAAAAAAAATCTAAGTAAAGATGGCAAAACTCGAATCGATGAGATAATCGCTGATTGCTGTGAGGCGCTTAGTAAAACATGTGAATGTGGCGACAAGGGTCGAAAGGAATTTGAAAGAATTAACGCATTGATCTTGGAGACTTGTTTGGATATTAAAGCTATTGAAGAGTCTAAAACAAGTATTTTAAAGGTTCTGGCCTAAGACTGAATCACCATAAATTTCAATCGGACTTAATTCCGGTTTGATAGTCTATTCTCAAAATGAAAACGAGGATTTGAATTCCTTTAATTCCTCGGAGAAATTCTTATTCGCTTCTATTAAATCTAATAGCGTTCTCTCTCCTTTATCGATAATTACATCCCTCATACGGATATTCTGATTTACAAATATGTATTCAAGTTCGGGGTAAATTCCTTGAAGACCTTCCACAATATCATTAATAGAAAAATTGTGTTCGGCGAGATTGTAAATGCTCGGAGCAAGATTTGTTTTTAAAAGCGAACTCAGTATTTGAGCCAATTTATCCACGTGAATAAAAGCCCGATGCTGCTCTCCACTTCCGTGAATGGAAATGCGTCCGGTATAATTGGCCTCAAACATAAACCTGTTGATTACGGCATCAAGGCGAATGGCCGGATTAAAGCCATAAACATTTCCTGAACGAATTATAAAGACTTCTTTTTTATCTTTTAGCCTTTTAAGATGTTCCTCACCTTTTAGTTTTGAAATACCATAAAATGACCTCGGGTTGAGATCAGAATTTAGATTTATGGGTTCAGTATGTGTTCCATATACCGACAAACTACTTAAATAGATGACCTTCTTAACATCGGATTCCTCAATTGCCATCGCCATTTCCGCAGTTCCCCAATGGTTGACCTGTTCAAAACTATGAGCATCATGATCGGCGAAAGGAGTTGTAACCTTTGCCGCCAAATGAAATACAATGTCCTGATTCTTGAGAGAGCGTTTCAGCTTTCTACTGTCAAGCATTTCACCGTTTATAAATTCTATTCTTGAACTATCCATCTTTCCATCTAAGAAAAGGGCATAATTTTTTCTTGATAGATTATCATAGATCCTAATTCTACTATCAGGATGATCAGCTAAAATTTTATGAATAAGAGAATAGGCTACATATCCGGCACCACCTGTTATTAGAATGTTCATCGCACAACAAGTTCAGTGTGTAAGCCACATTCGGTTTTTTTCATACCCTGCCAACGTCCTTGTCTTTCATCGATATCATCAAAAGTCATTTTTCTTGTACATGGCTCGCAACCAATACTTATATAACCTTTATCATCTAATGGATGACGCGGTAAGTTATTTGTTTTGATATAATGCCAAATCATTTGCTTTGACCAATTTAGCATTGGGTGAAAACGCAGGGTGTTATGAGCTCCTTTTATTTCATAATCGAAATTACTGCGATTGGCGTTTTGATCTTTTCTAACACCAGTGATCCAAACATCATTTTCTGATAAAACCGGTTCCATTGGAAGCGTTTTGTTGAAATAGCAACATTGATCGGGGTCGGAGGTGTACATCAGATTTCCTAATGAATCTCTTTGCCTGATCCGCGATATTGGAGATTCTATATTCACCAATTTTAAACCAAATACCGTCGTTATTTGATCTCTGTAATTCAAAGTTTCCGGAAAATGATACCCTGTATTTAAAAAATATACAGGAACAGTCTTATCTATTTGAGAAAGCACATGCAACATTGGAATGCTATGTGTCTGAAATGACGAAGATGCAAATAAATTCAATTCTTTGGATTTATAATCTCCAAGTTTATCGCGGAATATTGCAATCTCCTTTTCAATAAAATTATCCAATTCCATCCTCTAATTCTTTTTTTCAGTAAGAAACTCTTTGTACATCATACTAGCTTGCACGCTGGTATTGTTCTGATATTTACCGTCGCTATAATCTTTATAATCTCCAAGGAGCTCATGATAATATACCTGACAAACCTCTACAAAAGGATAAATCTTGACGGCCTGGATGCAGAATATCTCCAAGGTCCAATGTCCTTTAGCTCCAACCTGACCTAAGCCTGCAGTTACATGAATATGAATACCCAAGCGGCCTACTGAAGACCTGCCTTCAAGTTTTGGAACAAGGCCTTTGGTTGAAGTTTTTTCAACAGTTCTTCCTAAATATAATCTCCCCGGTTCAAGAACCAGTCCTGATTCAGGAATAATTAATTTTTGAAAGCTATTATCGTTTTTCATGTCGAGAACTTCGTCATCATAGACTAATAGTTCATCGTGTAGCTTTAAATTATAGGAATTTGGATTGAGTTGTTTTTCATCAAATGGTTCAATATCAATCTGTTTGCCTAATCGCTTTTTTATTTCAAGTCCGGATAATATCATTCTAAATCTGTCTTAGAGAGTCCTTGAGAACTTGAAATTGTTGGAAATAGTTCTGATTTCCTGCGCAGCCAAGATTATTCGACTCATCAATTATGTTATTAATTCTAGTACTGTCTAAGGGATAAAAGACAAAGTTTTTGCTAAGAGAGTTTGATGAGTCAGACTCTATTGTCGAATATAAACTTGCCAAGGCGTCACTCTTATAAGATAATCCGCAAAGGAAATCAACAGAGCTTAAATCACCTTTCAATTCATTTTCAGCTGTGTATGGGCTATTGATCAATAGGTCTGTCATGGCGGGTATATTTGTCAGATTCGTATCGGAGAAAGACTCAATAGTCAAAGGAATGCCGTAAACATCAAGAATTTGATCAAGGGCTAATCCATTATCCAAATATGAAATTTCTCTAGCCAAAAGAGCGGCCATTTCGGATTCTCCTTGCATTAGTAAAAGTGCTGCACTTGAAATAAATACTTTTCCTCCCGGCACAGCATATATCCTTGCTTCAATGCTGTCATCCAGAAGAAGAATATTCCATTGATAGATATCTCTACTATTTATTTTCCCGGTATTTAAAATACTATCTCGGACTCTGGCCAAATAGGAATTTATATAATCACTTTCGGTGACAACCGAGCCATATTGGGAAGAATTATTGAAAATTTCATTTAAAACTAAATCAGATAATTCTAATTCATTTTCAAGGGTAAACTCCGGCTCCGGATTGCCTTCAGGGCTTTCGTTGCAGCCAGAAAATAGGAGTATTAAAAAAACGGCCAAATATTGCTTCATCGAATCACTAACGAGGCGAATTATACATCTAGCATATTGCCCCGAACTTATTTCAAATTACGATTGCGAAGTTAGGGTATAATTGAAAAAGGCATGGGTATGTTCCTGTATTCTTTTGCTTACCTATAATTGGAAACTTCAATTATTGGTTAATACAGATATTTAATCCCCAAACTCAAAGAAAATTGAGAGGCACTAAAGTAATTTTCTTGTTCCAATTCTATCAATTCACCATTTTTTCGAATTGTAGAAAGAAACACAAAACCAAGTGAAGATCTTAAGCCGACAGCAAAGTTCGAAGTTAATTTCCTGTCAATTGCAGCACTTAAACCGATTCCGATGCTTTCTCCGCTATACCTGAATGTTTCATCAATGACCTCAATTTTTCTATCTAAATGCGTGAAATTTATACCAGCTCCAGCCACAAAATCCCAGGTAGAAGAGAATTTGGCGTAATACCCTTTAGGCTGTAAATAGAATATTTGAACTGTTTCATTGATCTGACCGATATCTTTAAAAACCAGCAAGGAGTCAAAGACAATTATATTATCCTGTGTATGATTATAATGTCCGTATTGAAATTCCAAACCTCCACCAAAGCGTATATCCGGAAATTTTGAGATTTCTGCGTAGAACATTTTTCCATTTCGCAGAGGCTTAAAAAAATTGGCATAATCGGGCCCAAAATCATTTAGAGCTGTCTCCAAGAAAAATGCATATCCAATTCCAATATCGGCCCTCCAATCCGGTTGCTTGAAAATTATGTACTTATGCTTTTTAGCAGAGATTTCAATTAACTTATTGGCGTAATAAATTTTTGAAGTTTTGTATCTGGCAATGGTCATTTCTCTGCTTGGAATTGAATCAGGAAATGAATACACCACAAAACCATCATCCAATTTTTGAATTTTACATTCAATTGTATCTCCTTCAACAGTAATTATTTTATCCTGAGCCAGAGAATTAAAACTCATAAGCAACAAGAAAAAAATAATGGTGTTATAAATACGAGATTCGTGAATATTTACCATTAATGATACAAGGATGACAATGTCCTATTATGAATTTAGATAATATTATGTCAAAAATAGTACTATGAAAGCAATATGGAACGATAAAGTAATCGCAGAAAGTAATGATACAGTAATTGTTGAAGGCAATCATTATTTCCCTGAGGATTCTATCAATAAAGAATATCTTGAAAAAAGCGAAACCACAAGTCATTGTCCGTGGAAGGGAGATGCCTCCTATTATTCACTTAATGTGGATGGTGAAATAAATAAGGATGCGGTGTGGTATTATTCTGAGCCCTCAGAGCTTGCCAAGCATATAAAAAATCGTGTCGCATTTTGGAAAGGTGTCGAAGTGACAAAATAATCCGGATGTTTTGCAAAGTCATTTGATAGTTGAATATTGAGGTAAATTTCGAATTATGGATATTTTTCTTCAATCAGAAACCTGGGTGGCTTTACTAACCCTGACCTTTCTTGAGATTGTATTGGGAGTTGATAATATAATTTTCATATCAATAGTCTCAAACAGACTTCCTGAAGAATCTCAAAAAAAGGCACGTACCCTGGGTTTATCTTTAGCCTTGATAATGAGAATTGGCTTGCTTTTGGGATTGAGTTATATTCTAACTTTTACTCAACCTCTTTTTACAGTTTTCGATTTCGCTGTGAGCGGTAGGGATTTAATTCTTGCTATGGGAGGAATATTTTTGATTTTTAAAAGCACTGTAGAAATACATCATAAAATGGAAGGACATACTCCTGATAGCGAGTCTTCCGTTAAAGTATCATTTTCTGCTGTAATCTTACAAATTGTTCTGCTGGACATTATATTTTCAATCGATAGCATCTTAACCGCAATTGGCTTGGCAGAGGCTGTAATTATCATGATTATTGCGGTAATTATAGCGATGATAATAATGATGCTTTTTGCGGGTAAGATTTCAAGCATCATTAATAAACACCCCACCTTGCAGATATTGGCGCTTTCTTTTTTAATTCTCATAGGGTTCATGTTGATCTTAGAAGGACTCCATAAACATATTCCTAAAGGCTATATCTACTTTGCAGTATTCTTTTCGCTAATGGTAGAAGTAGTGAATATCAGAATTCACAAAAAGAGAAATCCATTGGAGTTGAATAAACGATTACCGGTTGATGAACAAACAAATTAAGCTTGAATAAGGTTATTTGCTTGAATGAAATTAAGAATCAAAACCCATGTTAATCAATCCGCTTCCCAGGTATGGAAGGGTTTTGATGAAACATTATTTACTAAGTTAGCTCCACCTTTTCCTTCAGTAAAACTCCTGCAATTCGATGGAAGTGAAAAAGGTGATCGCGTAGGTCTGGAACTAAATTTTATTTTGTTTAAGCAAAAATGGATTAGCGATATTGTAGATAATGGTGAAAATGAGGAAATGATATTTTTTATTGATAAAGGTGTGGAATTGCCCTTTTTCTTGAAAAGTTGGAGACATAAACATATCCTTAAAAAGGGAAATCCCGGCTCAGAAATAATCGACGATATTGAATATAGTACAGGAACAATACTTACCGATTTGCTAATGTATCCAGCCTTGCTGTTACAATTTTTGTATAGAAAGCCGGTTTATAAAAAAGTATTTAATTAAAACATGATGAGAACTACTGTTTTAAGCTATTTTTTATTTCTGCTCATTAGTTTTTTCAATTTGACTCATGCGCAGACAATAAAAAATAAGGTTATTGGAGACTGGCTTACAAGCAATAAGGACGGTATTGTTACGATGTATTATGGTAAAGAGAAGGGACAAGATCCGAACAAAATTTATGGAAAGCTAACCTGGATTGACGAACCCAATAATGAAGATGGAACGCCTAAAAAAGATAAGGAGAACCCGGAAGAGGAATTGAGGAATAGAACAATTCTAGGATTGACCATTATTAAAGATTTGGAATGGGTTGGAGACGAAGACGAATGGCTTTGGGAAGACGGCAGTGCTTACGATCCTGAAACAGGGAATACTTACAGCTTTAAAGCCTTTATTGATCCTTCAAATCCCGACGTTTTGAATTGTCGTGGTTATTTAGGTTTTTCATTGCTTGGAAGAACCGAAGTATGGACAAGAAAGAAATAATCATTTTAATTCTACTTTAGTTTTACATTCTGCATAATTTCGTACACTCTTAACAAATTGAAATGCCTTATTTCAAATCAATTGTTACATTTTTATGATTTTGAATGAAAAATAAATACATAGATCTCATTGATCAGACATTCGATTTCCCTCAGGAGGATTTCAAACTGGACAATAATCAATTACAATTTCACGACATCAATTTGATGGAATTAGTGGAGAAATATGGTACTCCATTAAAATTCAACTATTTACCGATGATATCGAAGAATATTAATCGGGCTAAAAAATGGTTTTCGGATGCCATGAAAGAACATAATTATAATGCAGATTATCATTATTGTTATTGCACTAAAAGCTCTCACTTTTCATTCGTACTGAATGAAGCCTTAAAAAATGACATCCATATTGAGACATCTTCAGCTTATGATATCAACATAGTTGAGAACCTTATAGAAAGTGGAAAGCTGACAAAAAAGAGTTTTGTGATCTGTAATGGATACAAACGCGATCAATATGTAGATAATATTGTCAGACTGGTTAAAAGAGGATACAACAGAGTAATACCGATAATAGATAATGTTCAGGAATTAAGTCTTCTCGATGAAAAGCTAAATCAGGAATTTGAAATAGGACTTAGAATAGCTTCAGAGGAAGAACCAAAATTTGAATTTTACACCTCAAGACTGGGAATTGGATATAAGGATATCGTGCCTTTTTACAAAAATCAGATTCAAGATAAGGATAATGTGAAGCTTAAAATGCTCCATTTCTTCATTAATACAGGAATAAGGGATAACGCTTATTATTGGAATGAATTGACAAAATGCTTGAGGGTATATGCCGATCTGAAAAATGTTTGCCCGGATCTTGACTCTCTAAATATTGGAGGTGGTTTCCCTATTAAAAACTCTTTGAGTTTTGAGTTTGATTATGCTTATATAATAGGTGAAATAATTTCACAAGTGAAATCTATTTGTGTAGAAGAAAATATTCCCGAACCTAATATTTTCACTGAATTTGGATCATTTACAGTGGGTGAAAGCGGTGGTGCAATTTTTGAAGTTTTGGGTCAAAAGCAGCAAAATGATCGTGAAAAATGGAATATGATTAACAGCTCATTTATGACAACATTGCCTGACACTTGGGCTATCAATAAGCGCTTTATAATGTTGCCTGTAAATCGCTGGGATAATGAATATGAAAGAGTATTACTGGGAGGATTAACTTGTGATAGCGATGACTATTATAATTCTGAGCAACATATCAACGCCATTTATTTGCCTAAATTCAGAAAAGACAGACCACTTTATATTGGGTTTTTCAATACAGGTGCTTATCAGGAAACAGTAGGAGGCTTCGGCGGCCTTCAACACTGCCTAATTCCAACTCCCAAACATATTTTAATTGATAAGGATGAAGATGGAAATCTGAGTACGCAAGTTTTTGCCGAGCAACAAAAGCCGGAAGACATGTTAAAAATATTAGGATATTGAAATGAAGACTTTTGCAGGAATACCGGAAGAATATCATCAATTAGACAATGCAAAAATTGTTTTAATTCCCGTTCCATATGATGGAACAAGCACTTGGGGAAAAGGCGCGGATAAAGGTCCTGAAGCCTTTCTTGAAGCTGCTGAAAATATGGAGCTGTTCGATATCCAAACCAGAACGGAGGTTTACAAAGAAGGAATTCATTTGGCTGCGGCCGTAACTGAAGATTCCAGTCCTCAAGCAATGGTGGAGGCAGTCCATAAAAGCGCAAAAGCTTATTTGGATAAAGACAAATTTGTCACCCTTTTTGGAGGTGAACATTCGATTAGCATTGGCAGTATTCGTGCATTTGATGAGAAATTTGAAGATTTAACAGTTTTACAAATCGATGCGCATACTGATTTGAGGCCTGAATATATGGGAACTCCTTTTAATCATGCCTGTGCTGTATATGAAGCCTCAAAAAGAAATAACCTCATTCAGGTAGGTATTAGAAGCATGGATATTGGTGAAATGGAGCATCTTGATGAATCAAAGGTTTTTTGGGCACATGATATTCATAAAAATGATGATTGGATGGATAAGGCGATTGGCCTTATGACCAATAATGTTTTCATCACAATCGACCTGGATGCATTCGATCCTTCAGTTATGTCAAGTACAGGCACCCCGGAACCCGGAGGCATGAACTGGTGGCAAGTAGATAAATTCGTCAAGAAAGTGATTAATGCTAAGAAAGTTGTCGGCTTCGATATCGTTGAGTTGGCACCAAATAAAAACAACAGTGGTCCTGATTTTTTGGCCGCTAAATTATATTATAAATTATTGAGCTATATTTTTTCAAAGTAGTAAACCATGTCAAAACCAATTTCAGAATTCATAGAGAAGTATTTCCTGCATTTTAATGCGGCAAGCCTAGTTGATGCAGCCAAAGGATACGAAAAGCATTTGAATGAAGGTGGAAAAATGATGATCACCCTCGCCGGCGCAATGAGTACTGCTGAATTGGGCAAGATATTGGCAGAAATGATTCGTCAGGATAAGGTCAGTATTATTTCTTGTACAGGCGCTAATCTTGAAGAAGACTTAATGAATCTGGTGGCTCATAATCATTATAAGAGAGTGCCAAATTACCGAGACCTCACTCCACAAGAAGAGTGGGATCTACTTGAAAAAGGCCTGAATAGAGTTACTGACACTTGCATTCCGGAAGAGGAGGCATTTAGAAGATTGCAAAAACATATTCATGAAATATGGAAAAATGCAGATGCCAAGGGTGAAAGAAAATTACCACATGAATATATGTATGAAATGATTCTTAGCGGTGTTCTTGAACAGTATTATGAGATTGATCCAAAGGATTCATGGATGATAGCTGCTGCTGAGAAGAACTTGCCCATTATCGTTCCGGGTTGGGAAGACAGCACAATGGGGAATATTTTTGCTTCTTATGTATATAAAGAAGAATTGAAGGCCTCAACCATGAAAAGTGGTATTGAGTATATGACCTATTTATCAAAATGGTATATAGAGAATTGCGGTGGGAAAGGCGTTGGATTTTTTCAGATAGGAGGAGGAATTGCCGGTGATTTCCCAATATGCGTTGTTCCTATGCTCTATCAGGATTTAGAAATGGAGGATATTCCGTTTTGGTCATATTTCTGTCAAATATCAGATTCTACTACGAGTTATGGTTCATATTCCGGTGCCGTTCCCAATGAGAAAATCACTTGGGGTAAATTGGATATAAATACACCCAAATACATTATCGAATCGGATGCAACTATTGTGGCTCCTCTGATATTCGCTCATATACTTGGAATGTGAGCATTCAACTTTAAAGAGTTCTTTGATTAAAATCGATCTATGGCTCCGGAAGAAGCACTAAGTATTTGTGATGATAAAATTAAAGCCACTTGAGAAAGTGGCTAGTTTAATTATTTTTCTATCCATTTCTGAAATTGCTCTTTTCGCTTTTCTTTTTTGCTTTTCATTGTTTCTATAACCTGATCAAGGCATTCTTCTCTTACTTTATAAATAGCATCAATGTCCGGTTCGGAAACATATTTTTCGAATGAGTAGTCAGAAATTTTTTTATTTCCTAAAAACTGAAATACCTTGTTGTTTTTCTTTTTGCCTCTTTTATAAAATACTAATTGAACGCTGCAGGCAAAACTGGCTTCCTTCCCATAATCAGTACTATTGAGATTTCCACCAAATATCCCACTCACAAAAATGTCTGTTTCGGGGAAATAACTCCATATTTCATCAGACTCATTATTTCCAATTGTACTCCAAAAGAATGTTTTATATCCATCAGCTGGATCTCCTCCATCTCTATAATTTCCTTTATTGCTGGGCGCTGCTTCTTGAGAAGATGAGCCATTATCTAGTTCAGCAAGTTTATTTAATTTTCCACCCAAACCACTATTTGTATTTTTAGCAGGTTTTCCTGAAAAATATGGTGATTCAAAGGCTTGATATTTCTCGTTTTCTAAAATTTTGGATTTTGATTCCAATTGAACCGGAAAGTCGGGGAAAAATTCTTCAATTAAAAACTTATCCAGTTTATTAGAAAGTGGAGTTTGATCAAATTCTTTATTATTCTGAACCATATTGCTGTATTCTATAACTTGTTGAGGATATAAAGCAATTCCATCTTTATTGATTGCCTCGGTTTGAGTATTCATCCCCATACTATGATTTCTTGTGGAAGTCACGTTTGCAATGAGCATTTTTTTTGATTGTCCGTATAATGAGAGTGTAACAAGAAAGGCTGTTGTTACCAGTAGTGTTCGTTTCATATTTAAATGGTTTAAATTTATTTAAATCATCTAAATATATGATTGTATAATACCTATGGCATTATTTCTTTACGAACGACCAAATAAATTCATTAACGACCTGTTTTTAGAATTCGACCAATGCTATTTCCAAACTCTTAGGTGAGAAAAGGGTCTAAATACTTTTCGATCTTCAACGATTTCGATTTTTTCAATTCTTAAATGATTTAAACCTGTTTTAAACAATTCAGATGGGATCATCATCGAAATACCTTTCTGGTTTGTAATGGGGTGAAGTTGAAAAACAAAGGAATCATTGTTGAGAATCGAATCATTAAGCCCTATTCGATATATTGAACTCAGACAAGTCAGCTTCTTTTCCGTTAAGCTATCGACTTTTTCTATTTGAGAAATGTCTATTGCTTTGTCATTATTTAAGGAAATACTCCAATTAAGGGATTCGGAACTTTTTATTTTGAAATCTTGGCAAACTGCTTTCAAGATGGAATTGTCATTTGGATTGTATCGGATAAAAAGTGGGCAATATTTGTCGGTAATTTGTCTGCTCGGCACAGCTGCTTTTACGACATAATCTTTATCTGAAGAGCGAAATTCATCGTAGTAGTTATTATTCGAATAGTATTCTGGGTTTCCACTGGAAAAATAAAAACTGTGATCAAAATCAATAAATGAGGTTACAATTAGAAGTAGGACAAATAACAAATACGATATTCTAATTTTTCTTTTTGTAAACCGGTTGATTAAATGATAATAAATGCTTCTACTAATAAAAGATAAGGATATGTATCCAAAAAAAAGATAGATGGGATAGTACAAGCGGCTGATCAGTTTATTTTTCTTGAAAAAGCCTAGAGTTAAAAAATCAATTAAATAGATTAAGCCGAAAATAAAATAAGCAAAATTAAATACATTGCTCATATATTGAATGATTACAGACCAAGGCTTGTCCAGCTCATTAACAATTCCTTGAAACAAAGTAACTATGAATACGCCGAAGCCAAATGTCAGCCCAAAGGCAAGGAATATACTAATAAGCAGATAAGATAATGAAAAAATAACCGAGCATATCTCATCAAGAAATATTACGAGTTGATCAATATTTCGAACTTTTTCTTTGAGTTTTTGGGTAAAAAAATCACTGTATTTTAATTCACGCCATTCTACGTGATCTTGGACAGATCGCAAGCCAATTGTTCCTATCCAAAAACCTCTTAGGAGCAAGTGTAAAATCAAACTTATGATTAAGACATTTATACATATACCGACCAATCCAAGGAATAAATATATAATGCTAAAAACTTCAGATTTTAAATCAATTTCAAAGGAAATCCTCAAATAGAAATCCGAGAATCGTTCTTGTCCGGCAATTAGTAGGAATATTGTAAAAGCAGAAACCAACAGCTCAAGCTGCCAACTTTCCCGCGACAAGTTTTTTAGCCAATCTTTAACGCTATCTGATTTATTATCAGGTGAATTGCTCAATTCCAAAAGTTTTGACCCTTAATATATTAAGAAAAGTTTTATGCTTTAGCCCTGTTGATCAAATAAACGCCGATCAAGATAATGGCCAAACTAATGAAGTGAAGTACAAATAACCGTTCACCGTCAAAAACACCCCACATCACAGCTATAAATGGGATGAAATAGGTGACAGTACTTGCCGTCAAAGGATTTGCGATTTCAACGAGTTTATAAAATAGCATTAGAGCAAAGCCTGTACCCAATGTGCCGAGAATTATAATATAGAAGGAAGCTAGTTGTAATTCCGGATTGCCAATAACTTCCGTGAAATACCCATCGAAAATCAAGTAAAATAAGCCAAATGGAAGAGTAAATAGAATGGATGTACTTGAGGTAATGGTTGATTTTACACCTTGTAATTTTGCCTTAATAACATTAACTCCCGTGCCATAGCAAAGCGTGGCAAAAATCACGAGAATAGCATAATAATTAAACTCTCCAATTTCACCATCTGAACCAATAAACAAAAGGGCTGATGAGCCAACTAATCCTATTAGAATTCCCCAAACTTTTCTTTTGGTTATATTATCATTAAAAAGAATTGCTCCAATCAAAAGAGTAAACATTGGTGTTAAACCATTAAGCATACCGGCCATGGAGCTTTTGATATGCTGTTGTGCATATGCGAATAAAAAGGCCGGGATTAAATTTCCCATCAAACCCACAAGCATCAGGAATTTGAATTTTTCTTGCGGAATTTTTCTCAGATTGGGGAGAGACCAGGGCAGTAAAATCAAGGCAGCAGCAGTAACTCTCAAACCTGCCAATTGCAATGGTTCTAGACCTATAAGACCTCTTTTGATAAGAATAAAGGACGATCCCCAAATTAATGCTAATACAAACAAGAGAAGCCAGATTTTGACTTCGACGCTGAGCTTGGACATTAGGCTATTACAGAATAAGCATCAGCAAACTGATTGCGAATGGAGTTTAAAATTTCAAATAACTCCTCGGGATTATCGGTTTCGACCAGTTTAGTTCTGACCGGTTTGAAATTTGGAATACCTCTGAAATAATTGGTATAGTGTCTTCTCATTTCAAAAACACCTTGTTTATCTCCTTTCCAATCCAATGAAAATTTTAAATGTCGGATACATGTGTCCACTCTGGTATCAATATCGGGTGTTTCCAGTTTTTCACCTGATTCCAAATAGTGCTTAATTTCATTGAAAATCCACGGATAACCAATGGAAGCTCTTCCGATCATAATGCCGTCAACACCATATTTCTCTTTATATTCTTTAGCTTTTTCAGGGCTGTCGATATCTCCATTTCCAAAGATTGGTATATGAATATCCTGATGGTTTTTAACTTCTGCTATAAACGACCAGTCGGCATCCCCCTTATACATTTGCTTTCTGGTTCTGCCGTGTATGGTTAAAGCCTGCACACCAACATCCTGCAATCTTTGAGCGACTTCAATAATTTTAATAGTGCTTTCATCCCAGCCAAGGCGAGTTTTAACTGTAACCGGCTTATTGACTTGTTTCACTATTTCTTCAGTCATCTTCTGCATTTTGGGCAGATCAAGTAAAATACCGGCGCCTGCGCCTTTGCAAGCCACTTTTTTAACCGGGCAACCGTAGTTGATATCTATAATATCGGGATTGGCTTCTTCGGCAATTGAAGCAGCCTGACGCATAGAGTCTATTTTGTCTCCAAAAATTTGAATGCCTATCGGTCTTTCATATTCATAGATATCGAGCTTTTGTACACTTTTTGCAGCATCGCGAATTAAGCCTTCTGATGATATGAATTCTGTATACATTAGATCCGCTCCATTTTCCTTGCATACAGCTCTGAATGGAGGATCACTAACGTCCTCCATAGGTGCCAATAACAATGGAAATTCACCAACCTCAAGTGAGCCTATCTTAACCATTCTGCAAATTTAGTCATATTAGCATAATGTTCTTCATTCTTATTTGTTTCAAGACATTATGTCTATCCTTGTTTAAATGATATTTTTGCAGAAATAATTTCATGGAAAACCAAAATCTATCAAATCAGGAATACAATCCCTGGTATCATCTGTTTTTTCTTTTCGCTTTCGTAGTTGCAGGACTCTTTGTCTTTAATTTCGTAGGATTTGTGTTTGCCTATTTTGCCGTGGGTTTTGATTTCAACGAGTTGCTGAGAATTATGGAAAACCCACTTAGTGGCCCTGAAACCAGAGTTCCTCTCTTGGTCGTTCAGGGGATAACGGGAATTGGAACATTTGTACTGGTTCCATTGATCTATAAAAAGTATGTCGATAGGACTGATCATTTGATTCTTGAATACAAGCGAGATGATAAAGCCGAAAATTATCTGATTGTAGTACTTTTTACACTGCTGATTATGCCATTTACGGCTCAACTAATGGAATGGAACCTCGCTCTGAAGTTTCCTGCATTTATGTCGGAATTTGAAGCACAATTAAGAGAAACGCATGATTTTGTTGAGGAATCAACAAAGCACCTCGTCAGCTTGGATGGACCTTTTCAGTTGATTTTAGGGATTATTGTGATTGCTCTAGTCCCTGCCATAGGAGAGGAATTTTTATTTAGAGGCTTCTTTCAAAAATATTTGATTCGCGGATTTAATAATGTGCACCTAGGAATATTTGTGACTGCATTCTTATTCGGGCTATTTCATCTTCAAGTTTTTGTTATTCTGCCCCGTATACTTTTAGGCTTGATTTATGGCTATTTTTATCAATACTCTAAAAATTTATTTTTACCAATGGCAGCACATTTTGTGAATAATGCATTTATGGTAACAATGCTGTATTTATATAATCAAGGGCATATAGAATTCAATATTGAAGATGAATCTCAAATGTCTTCGCTTCTTGTTCTTGCATCCATAATACTTTCTGCAGCTCTTTTCTTTTATTTGAAGTCGAAATATTCTGAAAACACAAAGAGAGCATGAAGGATTGGCAGATAGTTTATAAATCTGATAATACACATAGAGCAGAAATGGTAAAGGCTATCTTGCAGGAAAATGATCTTAGTCCAGTCTTAATTAATAAAAAAGATTCCAACTATCACTTCGGACTTTTTGAAGTTTACGTTTCTCCGGATAATGTAATTCGGGCACTCAAGATCATTGATAATGATATAAAATTTGAATAATCTCAATAATCTTCAACTGCGTATTCTGGTAGGCATTTTTGGTGCTTTTCTGGTATTGTTTGTGATTCATTATGATGAAATCGGGTTTTTTGCATTATTTCTTGTAATTGGTTTATTGACACAACTTGAGTTTTACAAGTTGCTTGGCCTTGATGGGATGTTTCCCTTAAAAACTTTTGGTACACTTGCCGGCGGCCTGTTATTTGCAATAACTTTTTTTGTTGAAAAGGGCTGGGCTCCAACCGACGCCTATTATGTTTTATTCCCCCTTCTATCCTTGAGCTTTATAATTAAGCTTTATAAGAAAGAGCTTTTTCCCTTTGTCAATGTTGCTCTTACTTACCTCGGACTTATTTATGTGATTGTTCCATTTTGCCTTTTAACTGTTGCTGCATTTCAAGATGGAGTTTATAATCCCGAAATAATTGGATCATCTTTTTTATTGCTTTGGGCAAGCGATACCGGTGCTTATTTTTCTGGGAAATATTTTGGACGACGAAAATTATTCAAAAGAATTTCTCCAAAGAAAACTTGGGAGGGAACTTTGGGTGGTGCAGTATTAACCTTCCTGATGGCCTTTGGCTTAAGCTTTATATATAAAAGTATTCCGGTAATTGATATTTATTTGATAGCCTCAGTTATAATTGTTTTAGGCAGTTATGGCGATTTAGTAGAATCATTATTCAAAAGAAGTATCGACATAAAAGATAGCGGAACCTCTCTTCCCGGCCATGGTGGTTTTTTGGATAGATTTGATGGTTTACTACTTGCGGCGCCTTTCATTCTTTTGATAATTAAATTCTTTTAAATAAGAATTTTGCATTGCATAAAATATGCTATTTTTGAATGGATTAAGGTTTTCACACATAATATAAACAGACCTACATGCCCTATCTTGAACCTGCCCCAATAAAAGATCATGATAATCCATTTGAATCAATGATGTCGCGTTTTAATGTCGCGGCTGAAATTCTCGGATTAGATGAAGCAACATATAACGTATTAAAAAGCCCGGCAAAACAAGTAACCGTCAATTTACCGGTAACTATGGATGATGGAGACATTCGAGTATTCGAAGGTCACAGGGTTATTCATTCCAATATTTTGGGACCGTCAAAAGGTGGCGTCCGATTTGATATGGGAGTAAATATCGATGAAGTTAAAGCACTCGCTGCATGGATGACATGGAAATGCGCTGTAGTAGATATTCCATATGGCGGTGGTAAGGGTGGTGTAAAATGTAACCCGAGGGAAATGTCCAGAGGTGAAGTTGAGCGACTAGTTAGAGCTTATACAACTTCTATGATTGATATATTTGGTCCGGACAGAGATATTCCTGCTCCTGATATGGGAACAGGACCAAGAGAAATGGCCTGGATGGTTGATCAATATTCAAGAGCCAAAGGTATGACGGTAAACTCTGTTGTAACCGGTAAGCCATTGGTATTGGGAGGATCTCTAGGAAGAGTAGCTGCCACCGGAAGGGGCGTAATGGTGTCTTCCCTAGCTGCAATGGAAAAAAGAAGCATGAGTCCAACTAAAGCTTCTTGCGCAGTACAAGGCTTTGGTAATGTAGGGGCGAATGCCGCCTTACTATTGGCTGAAAGAGGAGTGAAAATCAAGGCTATAAGCGACATATCAGGAGCGTATTGGAATGATAAAGGAATTGACATTCTTGAAGCAATTAAATTCAAGGATAATAACAATGGTAGCCTCGAAGGATATAAAGGCGCTGAAAAAATCACAAACGAAGAATTGCTGACTTCAGATGTCGATGTTTTAGTTCCTGCCGCACTAGAAGATGTGATAACAAGTAAAAATGCAGATAAGATCAAAGCAACAATGATTGTTGAGGGTGCAAATGGTCCAACTTCAGCCGGTGCAGATTCTATAATTCATGATAAAGGTATATTGGTAGTACCTGATATTTTGGCCAATGCCGGTGGTGTTACAGTATCTTATTTCGAATGGGTGCAGAACAGACTAGGTTATAAATGGTCAGAAGAAAGAGTCAATAGAAGAAGCGACAGAATTATGAAAGAAGCATTTGACCGTGTTTATGATGCATCAATGAAACATAATGTGTCTTTGAGAATTGCAGCCTATATTGTAGCAATCGACAAGGTGGCAAATACCTTCAAGCTAAGAGGAAGTTTCTAATGATTCATAAGGAAGGAAGATCGTTTCTTGTAATTCTTGCGACCGCTTTAATTGCCATTAATGCGATGGCATATTTTTTAATATTTGACTTAACATTAGTCAGATATGCCATTCAATTATTGAGCCTGATTGGTTTTTTATTTTTCCTGCAATTCTTTAGAAATCCAAAAAGGAATATTCTGATCGATGAAAGCAAGATTATTTCTCCGGCTGATGGAAAAATTGTAGTGATTGAAGAGACAAAAGAAACAGAATACCTTAATGAACAAAGGATTCAAGTTTCAATATTCATGTCTCCTTTAAATGTGCATGTCAATAGAAATCCTATTACCGGATCAGTTAGCTATTTCAAATATCATCCGGGCAAGTATTTAGTGGCTTGGCACCCGAAGAGCAGTACAGAAAATGAACGTACCAGCATCGTTTTTAAAATGCTTAATGGTACCGAAATAATGTTGAGACAGATTGCAGGAGCTGCTGCCCGCAGAATCAAATGGTATGTCGATAAGAATTCAAAAGTTGTGCAAGGTGAAGATTTCGGTTTTATTAAATTTGGATCAAGAGTTGATCTCTTTTTACCATTAGATTATAAGATCAATGTAAAAATAGGGGAGCATGTAAAAGGCGGTATCACGACTATTGCCGAGATTCCTGATTGATTATAATACCAACAATTTTTTCAAGATAGAGCTTATCCATCTCATCAAACTCATTTAGATCTTTACTGTCAATATCCAAAACGAATATCACTTCTTTGTTTAGTATTCCCGGAATTACGATTTCCGATTTTGACAAAGAACTACAGGCTATATGACCGGGAAATTGATCTACATCGGGTACAATTATTACTTCTTTTTTCTGGTAAGCAGAGCCACATACCCCTTTTCCAAATTCTATTCTTGTACATGCCAAGGGTCCTTGAAAAGGCCCTAGAACCAAATTGTTTTGCTTCTTATCTAATAAATAGAAGCCGACCCAAAGCCTACCAAACACTTCTTTAATCACCGCTGACACATTAGCCATATTAGCAATTAGACTTGCTTCATCATTTACCAATGCCTCAATCTGCGGGATTATCTCTCTGTATAATGATTCTCTATCGGATCCTTTTGTAAATAAGAGTTCTTCAGACATAAAAAAAGCCCGCTTTTTAGGCGGGCAATTAATTTAAATTATTTTGAAATTATATTCTTCTCTTAGCTTCTATATCACCTAAGTTATAACTTCCACCAGGTACAAGATTAAGAGGAGT
Source organism: uncultured Hyphobacterium sp. (assembly GCA_964351965.1). Taxonomy (GTDB): domain Bacteria; phylum Bacteroidota; class Bacteroidia; order Cytophagales; family CCMP332; genus CCMP332. Next base: position 686,459 of record CAYGPM010000001.1, read on the forward strand.
ACCAGGTTGATTTCTGATCGGGTGAATGTTGAAAAGAACATTACCACCTGTATTGTTATCAGTGACTACAACATCTTCCATGTACAATTGAGCTTCAAGAACACCTTCAACAGTTCCCGGGATGTCAGTAATTCTAATTACACCGGTAGATGGGCTTCTGTAATTAACAGAAGTCAATTCTACACTAACATCAGTTAATTTACCATTTCCGGAACCCATTGGGTAATCTAAGATTTTATAAACAACAAATACAGTTGTCGATGTGAAGTTATTAGGATCCTGCAATGCCGGAGGAACACCCAACAAATTATAGTCTCCATAAATTCGCGCTTCTAGCTCAGAATTTTTTTGGAACACTGTTACTGTCGTAGAAACATTTCTTACTTGGTTAGAATCATTGTTCAGTGTTTCCGGAAGAATTTCAGCAGTAAAGTTTACGATAGGATCATCTTCGCCAGTTAGTACTGAACCATTTACAGTACCAGGATTAAGACCTTCAAAATGCGCAATACCACCTGAAACTGTGGATTGAACCATTGATTCTCCTCCTTGAGAGATTGTTACGAAAGCACCTTCGATTCCGCTTACTTTACCATCAATTGAGGCATTGCCCGGAACGACTTGTACTGAATAATTATAGCTAGCGACCCCTTTTGGAAATGTTGGTTGTATTGTTGTAGGGGCTACTGCGTCATTTCCTTCTTCATCATCACCACAAGCAGTGAACAGTAAAGGCAATATAAGGAATGGTAATAGAGCTAAATAGTTAGTAATTTTAGTCATAGTGAGTCACTTTTAATTGAATTCGAGGTTTAAATATAGTATTTATCTAAAACATTCAATTAATCTTAAAAAAATAATAACGGTCGCTTTTCAAAATTTTTTGCGATCGTGCAGATTTTAGATCAATTTCTGGTGCAATTATACCTTTTTTAATACTAAAACCACCCTCAATCACATGAATTTCATCATAAATTTTTTGATTTAGAAATTTATTCAATGTTTTTGGGCCTCCTTCTACTATAATTGAATTTATCTCACGCCTTGATAAATCTTCTAAAACCTGCACTAAAATATCTTTGGAGTAATTGAGTTTGACCCATGAATTCAAGCCAATTTGCTCATTTTTTTCATAATTATAAATGATAGTGTCGGACTGGTCATTGAATATTTTTTTATCTAAACTGATTGTATTTTTTAAGTCAATCACTATCCTCAGAGGGTTCTTACCATGATAATTCCTTGTTGTAAGACTTGGATTGTCTTTGAAAACAGTATTTGCACCAACCAGAATTGCATCTTCTTCAGCTCTCAATTGATGAGAATATGTTTGAGAAATAGCATTACTAATTTTTATTGGCTCACCATTTTCCCCGGCAACAAAACCATCTTTCGTTTGCGCCCATTTTAATATTATATAAGGTCTTTTCTTTTCTATTCTGCTTAAAAACCTTCGATTAAGCCACCGACCCTCTTTTTCTAATATTCCGGTCTCAACTTTTATACCTGCTTTTTCCATCTTTTGTATGCCTTGGCCAGAAACAAGTGGGTTGGGGTCTTCAACTGAAATAAAAACTTTGGGAATCATTTTGCTTATAATTAAATCGGCGCAGGGAGGTGTTTTGCCAAAATGAGAGCAAGGTTCCAGACTCACATATATTTCTGATTTTTTTAAAATCTCATCATCAACCTTCTTTATAGCATTGACTTCTGCATGTGCTTCACCGTACTTTTCATGCCAACCTTCAGAAATGACTTTGTTATTATGCACAATTACAGCACCTACCAACGGATTTGGACTAACCATTCCTTCTCCTCTTTTGGCAATGTCGATGGCGCGAGCCATAAATATTTCTTCTCTGCTTAAACTTGGCATCACGGCAAAATTCATGATTTTTACTCAATGTTTAATGAACCCTACGATTTAAGGAACATTTACAATCAAATAAAAGAGTCGCTTTTGAGTATTTACGATGGCAATGAAGCAGATTCTATTGCCAAAATTTTACTTGAGAACAGAATTCAGGATTTGAGAATCATATTAATCAGTCAGCCCGATCTCTTTATAGATTTGGAAATCCTTAAATATTTATTTGAAAAGCTAGGAGAATTAAAAAAGCATAAACCGATCCAATATGTATTGGGCGAAACGGAGTTTATGGGCCTAAACTTCTCAGTTAATGAAAATGTGTTAATTCCTCGGCCTGAAACAGAAGAACTGGTTGCATGGGTTTTGAAAGAGGATTTGAGAAATAAGGAAATCCTTGATATTGGTACAGGCAGTGGCTGCATTCCAGTTTCAATTGCAAAGCTGGGAGCAAATTCCACTAAAGTATCAGCTTTGGATATCTCGGATTCTGCCTTAGATGTGGCAAGAAAGAATGCTCAGGAAAATAAAGTTGAAGTAAAATTTATTCTGGATGACATTTTAGATCCAAAGCAAAGCATTGATGCATTTGATATTATCATCAGTAATCCTCCTTATGTGAGAATATCTGAGAAATCCCTCATGGAAAAGAATGTGTTGGACTTCGAACCTGAATTGGCACTCTTTGTCGAGAATGATGATCCATTGCTGTTTTATAAGTCCATTATAGATTTCTGTCAAGCTCATTTGAAATCTGAAGGGCTCTTATTTTTTGAGATCAATGAAAATTATGGAGCTGAAATTGTGGACTTATTGAAGAACAGTGATTTTATAAATGTAGAACTCAGAAAAGATTTAAATGACAAAGACAGAATGATTAGAGCTGAAAAAACTCTCTGATGACTGCACCTTCTTTTACAGAGACTTTGACCATTCCATCTTCGAGTACCTCAAAAGAAGAGTCTGTCATTTGAAGATTTTCAATATTCAATATACCCTTACTATCCAGCTGTATTTTATCTCCTTTGTTCTTCCATTTCTTCCATTCCCCTTTGATTCGATATTCTTTAAAATCATCACTGTAGCGAACGATTTCCTTATTTGCATTAAAATCATTTAAATTGAATTCTTCATTGGAAGCGATATGAACAGTCTGGTTCTGAATAATTCCAAAAAGATTCTCCCAGTCATTTTCAAAGGATATAAAAGATATTGGCATCTGATATTCCATTTTTTCTAAGCATTCCTCGCGCAAATCGGCAGCTCCAAATATCACATCAATTTTAAATCCGGAATCAATCACCCAATCCAATATGGCTTGATTGCAAAATATTTTTGGACTCCATTCCAGAAGTTGATTTAGAATTTCAGAGCGTATCGGCGAAACTAATACCAAAGCCGGCTCCTGATTTTCCCTTATTATATGGTGTGAGGACATATTCTGAAATATAAATCATCTAAACATGTGCAATTTAACATCGACTTGTAATTTTGCAGCCTAAATGCTCATTATTTAAATGTCAATAATCAGGATATGAATCAGGAAAACGAAATCTTCAAGAAAATTATAGCCCATTCAAAAGAATACGGTTTTGTATTTCCTTCTAGCGAACTGTACGATGGCCTTCAAGCTGTTTACGATTATGGTCAAAATGGTGTAGAGGTAAAAAACCAATTGAAAGATCTTTGGTATAAATCCATGGTTCAAATGAACGGCGACGTTGTCGGTTTGGATTCTGCCATTTTTATGCATCCAAAAATATGGAAAGCTTCAGGACACGTTGATAGCTTTAATGATCCATTAATTGACAATAAAGATTCTAAGAAAAGATATAGAGCTGATGTTTTAATTGAAGACAAGGCCACAGAATACGAAGAAAATGGCGATCCGGATAAAGCCGAAGCTTTGTTAAAGAAAATGGCTGAACTATTGGAAGCTGAAGATCTTGATGGTGTAAGACAGCTGATCATTGATGAGGGAATTAAATGTCCTGTTTCAGGTTCCACTAACTGGACAGAGGTGCGTCAGTTTAATTTGATGTTCTCCACTCAAATGGGATCGGTTTCCGATGATTCCAACACGATTTATTTAAGACCTGAAACGGCTCAGGGGATTTTTGTCAATTACTTAAATGTTCAGAAAACCGGAAGACAGAAAATTCCTTTTGGTATCGCGCAGATCGGAAAAGCCTTTAGAAATGAAATAGTAGCACGTCAATTCATTTTCAGAATGCGTGAGTTTGAGCAAATGGAATTGCAATTTTTCGTGAGACCCGGTACTGAGATGGAATGGTATGAGTCTTGGATGGAAAAAAGAATGCGCTGGTATAAAGCCTTGGGTATTGATCCTGAAAGTCTGAGGTTTCATAAACACGAAAAATTAGCACATTATGCCAATGCTGCTTCGGATATAGAATTTAAATTCCCATTCGGATTCAAAGAAATTGAAGGTATTCACTCCAGAACCGACTTTGACCTTTCCAGACATATGGAATTTTCAAGAAAGAAAATTAGCTACCACGATCCGGAGACTAATCAGAGTTATACGCCATTCGTTGTTGAAACTTCAGCAGGTGCTGACCGACTGTTTCTAATGCTTATGTGTCATGCCTATACCGAAGAGCAGATAGAAGACAAACACCGAGTCTATTTAAACCTTCCGCCATTCTTATCTCCGGTAAAGGCTGCAGTATTTCCATTGGTGAAAAAAGACGGTTTACCGGAAAAAGCGATGAAGATCGTAGATGATTTGAAATACGATTTCAAGGTCATTTATGAAGAGCAAGGAGCCATTGGGAAACGCTATACTAGGCAGGATTTAATAGGAACTCCTTTTTGTATTACGGTAGATCATGATAGTTTAGAGGATGATTCAGTGACTATTCGTGAAAGAAACTCAATGAAGCAGGAGCGTGTTAAAATATCAGCACTTGCCGAAATCATTGGTAAGGCCGTTAACAACAAGCAATTTTTTCAAAAACTATAATTATGTGGGAAGAAAAAGATAAACAACTATGCCGGGACTTTGAATTTTCTGATTTCTCTGAAGCTTTTGCATTTATGACAAGAGTGGCTTTGGAAGCTGAAAAAATGAATCACCATCCCTGGTGGAGTAATGTATATAACAAAGTAGAGATAAAGCTTAGTACGCATGATGCCGGGAGCATCGTAACTGATAAAGATAGAAGGCTGGCTAAAAAGATAGACCAGCTATTAGACTAAGAATTATTCATTAAAAACCACTATTAATCAGCAATTTGAAATGGTTGTTTACCGCCATTTTTAAATTTTTGACTTGATTTTCTCATCCTTTATTTCCACACTGCCGTAAATTCATAGATCGTTTCTAAATTGATTTAATATGTGGAAAGCAAACAAAAAGAGTTTAACTCAGTCGTTCGAATTTGAAAATTTTATTGACGCTTTTGGCTTCGTCAATAAGGTAGCTATGCTTGCATCCAGGCAACAACATTTCCCCAAAATATGTGTAGAAAAAAATAAAGTTGATATAACCTTGTCAACAGATAAGATCGGTGGTTTTGTGACTCAAAAAGATCACGAAATGGCTAATGGGATTGATGAAGTATATGGGAGGAAAGACATCCTGAGAAAAACTGCCTAATTGATTATTATATTTGCGGAGCGTCATCATTAATATATGAGAACTCCCAAGTGTAAATTACTTCTACTATTTATTTTTTTTCTGTCCTTCGGAAATCTGCATTCGCAGACCGATCAGGACAATAGCATGACCTTATTATTCATAGGTGATATAATGGGACATGACGCGCAAATTATTTCTGCCTACGATTCAATTACACAATCTTATTATTACGATGAGGTATTGGAGCCTTTAAAGCCAATTCTCGAAAAGCCGGATTTCACAATAGCCAATCTTGAAGTGACGCTCGCCGGAAAACCTCATAAAGGCTATCCACAGTTTTCTTCGCCCGATGAATTAGCATTAGCTTGTAAGGATGCAGGAATGGATGTATTGGTGACTGCCAATAACCATTCTTGCGATAGGGGAAAGCAAGGCATTCTTCGAACTTGTGATGTACTGGATTTTCAGGGATTAAAGCATACGGGCACATTTAGAAATCAAGCCGATAAAGACACTATGAATTTGTTGATACTTGAAAATGGGAATATCAAAGTGGGATTGCTGAACTATACTTATGGAACCAATGGATTGCCTTTTCCAAAACCAAGCATTGTCAATTTGATCGATCTGGATTCCATGAAAAAAGATATTGATAAAGCAAAAAATGAAAATCTTGATAAGTTGATTGTCATGATGCACTGGGGTCTGGAATATCAGACTGAAGCCAATAAAGAGCAAAAAGATGTTGCTGAGTTTCTATTCCAAAATGGCGTCGATGTTATCATTGGATCGCACCCGCATGTCATTCAGCCGATGGAGTATTATTCGGCTACAGAAAATCAAAAGGAAAGAATGGTGGTTTATTCATTGGGGAATTTCGTATCCAATCAGAGGAAATTCAGAACGGATGGAGGAGCCATGGTGGAATTTACATTTACCAAAGATTCTACCGGCACGAGTATTAGTGATAAAGGCTATCATTTGACTTGGGTAAATAAAAAGACAGTAGAGGGGAAATCTAAATTTGAAATCCTGCCATGCGCGAGCATTGAGAAATCTGGTAATAAAGCTTTGTCGGCTGAAGCTATTGAAAAGATGAATGTCTTTACCGAAGATTCCCGAGCTCGACTCAATGAAAGTAATATTGATTTCCCTGAAATAGTACCGGCAGAATAATGGAAAATCACTCCCTGTACTTTGTAGCCACTCCTATCGGCAACCTCTCTGATATGAGTGATCGCGCCAAGGAAGTTTTGGCTTCAGTGGATATTGTCCTTGCAGAGGATACCAGAAATTCAGGCATACTTCTTAAATACTTTGATATTTCCGCCAAGATGGAAAGTTTCCATGCACATAATGAGCACAAAATTTTAGGACGAATCATTGACAGAATTAAAGAAGGAGAAACATTTGCTTTGATAAGTGATGCCGGAACGCCAGCCATTTCAGATCCCGGCTATTTATTGCTTCGAGAAGCAGTAAAGGAAGATATTAAGTTTACGATCATTCCCGGTGCGGCGGCTTTTTTGGCTGCTTTACTTTTATCCGGCTTTCCTTCAGACAAATTTATTTATGAAGGCTTTATTCCACATAAAAAAGGAAGACAAACATTCATTGAAGCCTGGAAAGAAGAAAGGCGAACAGTGGTTTTTTATGAAAGTCCACATCGAATTGTGAAATGCCTGGAACAGATGAAGGAATTTCTCGGCCCGGATAGGGAAGTAGCCGTTGTGCGCGAAATCACCAAAAAATTCGAAGAAACCATCCGCGGAACATTGGAAGAAGTGAGTGATATTTTCCAAACAAAGACGGTTAAAGGTGAGTTTGTAGTGGTGCTGAAGGGGGTATAAAAGATCTATCCCTGTTTATTAAACGGGGTCTTCTGCAATAATAGATTAGAATCCAATTGAAGATTCCGGTTTGCGGAATTCTTGGAATCTCGGTTTTATGATTGGAGACTCCAAGAATCCCGATATATATCGGGATCGTGGAGTGACGAATTCTGTTGGGGCTGTCACCATAGAACTCCTTTTTCTGAACGCAGTGAAGAAACTATACTAAAAGATTATTGTGGAGTCTCTTCCCCGAAGAACTTCGTATTCGGGGCAGGCGTTGCACTCAGAGAAAGTAACTAATTGAGACAGTTCTCTCCAATTGAATCGTCATTTCGAGTTTCCGGTTTGCGGAATTCTTGGAATCTCCGCTTCCTTCTTTGACTACCGTATTAAATTCAGGAGGTCCCGGATAATATCCGGGAACAATGAATCCTATTGAAGCGGTTAAAAAGAATTCCTTTTTCTGAACGTAGTGAAGAAACTCTATTAAGGCTTTAATTAGATACCCCGCAATAAATGCGGGGATAGTAGTCTAGTTTGTTCTTTTACTATTAGTTAAGGTGGTTCTTGGCATCCCCAAAACAGATATAAAGAAAGCATCTCATTTTTTACTTATTTTGCCTAAAATCGGAATTAATGCAATCATCTTATTTCCAAAATTTAGCTTTCCTGGATAAGCGTTTGAATCGCTGGATTTTAACCATTGCCTCAGGTTTGATTTTGAGTATCTCCTGGCCGATAAACGGGTTTCCTTTCTTGATATTTATTGCCTTCATTCCGCTTTTAATACTCAACGAAAAATTCGAAAGATCACAGAATCGCGCCTTCTATCTGCATGTCTATTCTGCTTTTCTAATTTGGAATGTACTGACAACCTATTGGGTTTATAATTCTACGCCCGTAGCATTGGTAGCGTTTACCGCCAATTCACTCTTGCAAATGATACCGGTCTTTGCCTTCCGAATGACCTATTTCAGAGCGAATAGAAATTTCTCATTTATCGCATTGCCCATTTACTGGATATCCTTTGAGTACCTTCATTTAAGCTGGCAACTATCCTGGCCCTGGCTGACCTTGGGAAATGTATTTTCAGAATACCCTCACTTTGTACAATGGTATGAATTTACCGGCGTATTGGGTGGTTCACTTTGGATTTTGCTCATTAACATTATGACCTTTCATTTTATTAAAAAATGGAAAAGTAATCCGGAAAAATTCCCAAGAGTTTCATTGATCTACATTCTGCTGTTAATTTCAACGCCAATTGTAGAGTCGATAGGAAGATATAACAGTTATGAAAATCAGGGCGCCTCTGCAGAAATTGTGGTTGTTCAGCCCAATATTGATCCGTATACCCAAAAATTTGCCGGTTCTGATAATTTCATCCCTTTTGAACAGCAAGTACAGCGTTTTATAGATTTATCGAAATCTAAAATCACCAAAAACACCAAACTCGTGATGTGGCCCGAAACGGCTATCGATAGTCAGTTTGATGAAACGGCTTTGGATGAATATAATATTTTAGACACCATCAGGGCATTTCGAAATGCGAATCCTCAAATAGCTTTACTGACAGGGATTACAACCTTTCAATTTTATCCCGAAGGAACAAAAAGTGTTTCTTCAAGATATGCGGAGCAATATGATTTGTACTATGACATTTACAATACAGCCCTTTTCATAAATCAAAAAGATCAGCTGGAAACCTATCATAAATCCAAGCTTGTACCGGGTGTAGAAATAATGCCTTACCCAAGCATTTTTGGCTTTTTGCAGGATCTTTCTATTGACCTGGGTGGAACTTCCGGAGGCTTTGGTAGACAAAGTGAACGGACTATTTTCACCACCGATGACCTCAAAATTGCACCTTCCATTTGTTATGAGTCCATTTACGGAGATTTCATGTCGAACTATATGCGCAATGGAGCCAATATGATGGCTATTATTACCAATGATGGTTGGTGGGGAAATACACCCGGTTATCATCAGCATAATTCATATGCAAAACTCAGGGCTATTGAATTCAGAAAGAGTATCGCGCGTTCAGCTAATACAGGTATTTCAGGATTCTTCGATCAAAAGGGAGATGAAATCATACAGACAGAATACTGGAAAGAAGATGTCATTTCTTATACCATACAACTTAATAACGAACATACCGTTTACGCCGATTGGGGAGACTATTTGGGAAGAATTGGTGGATTTGTAGCAGTAGCCATGTTTTTATCCGCCTTTGTCAAAGGCAAAACTACCATTGTCAAAAAACCCAAAGAATAAATGGATCTTAACACTTTATGCCAGCAGGTCATTGAGGTCGCTAAAAAAACGGCTAAATACATTAAGTCCGAAGCCGAAGGCATAAGTCTGGGAAAGGCAGATTATAAAGGCATCAATGATCTCGTAACGCATGTCGATAAAGAAAGCGAAAGGCAAATTGTAACTGAGCTAAGTCGAATTTTACCCGAAGCTGAAATTCTCGCCGAAGAAGGAAAATACCCAACTAAAAACTCTAACTATAAATGGATAATTGATCCACTGGATGGCACAACAAATTTTGTACACGGCATCCCTGCTTATACCATTTCTATTGCATTAATGGAGAATGATGAACCCATCATTGGGGTAGTCCATGATGTCTCGCGAGAGGAGTGTTTTTCGGCTTACAAAGGTGGCGGAACTGAGCTTAATGGAAAAAGGGTAAATGTTTCAATAAACTCATCATTGAATCAATGTTTGATGGCCACCGGATTTCCTGTTACAGTTTTTGACCGCGTTGATGATATGATGAAAATAATAAAAGCATTCATTGAAGAAACGCATGGTGTAAGAAGGATCGGTTCGGCTGCCCTGGATTTAGCCTATGTTTCTTGCGGTAGGTTTGAAGGCTTTTTTGAATACAATTTAAATGCCTGGGATGTGGCTGCCGGGGCTTTGCTTGTGAAAGAGGCGGGAGGAATTGTGAGTGATTTTTCAGGAGGCGATAATTATATTTTTGGTAAGGAAATATTGGCGGGAAATGCAGCTCAACCTGGTATGCTTCGTATTATTTCTAAAGACTGGAAATAATCAAATGCCCGATTCACCTATTTAATTGTACACTTCAGACAATTATTAATGATAGCTTTCATATTAGCATTAATTTAGCAATTCAAGATAAATAGGATGCTCGAAAAAAGGTGGATATTAAAAGATGTTCCAGATATCCGGAAGGTAGAAAAACTCGCCTCTGAATTAAATTCAGACAGGATTCTTGCATCCATTTTGATCCAAAGAGGAATCGATGGTTTTGATGAAGCCAAGGAATTCTTCAGACCAAAACTCGAAGATCTTCACGATCCTTTTTTAATGAAAGGAATGGCCAGAGCCGTTGAGCGAATTCAATCGGCTATGGAGATTGGTGAAAAAATCATGATTTATGGCGATTATGATGTTGATGGCACAACTTCAGTGTCATTGGTTTACGGCTTTCTTAAAGACAAAAATTATCCAAATCTGGAGTATTACATTCCCGACCGTTATGCTGAGGGCTATGGAATTTCCTTTGCAGGAATAGACAAAGCAGAAGAGCTGGATGTGAGTCTGGTGATTGCCTTGGATTGTGGCATTAAAGCCGTTGATAAAGTCAAATATGCGAATGAAAAGGGCATAGACTTTATTATTTGTGATCATCATACACCGGGCAAAATTATACCTGAAGCGCATGCCATACTTAATCCAAAACAAAACGATTGCAAATACCCCTATAAAGAACTTTCGGGCTGCGGAATTGGCTTTAAATTAATTCAGGCTATATGTGCATCCATGTCTTTTGATGCAAGAGATGCTTTTCAGTTTATAGACTTGGCTGCCATAAGTATTGCTTCAGATATCGTACCAATTACCGGTGAAAACAGAGTTTTGTGTTATTACGGTCTTCAAAAAATTAATAGAGCTCCAAGTGCAGGAATTCGGGCACTCATGAATATTGCCGAATACAAAACGCAAAAGGATATGAATGTTCGGGACCTGGTATTTGGTATCGGACCGAGAATCAACGCGGCAGGAAGAATGGATAAGGCGATTTCAGCTGTAGAGCTTTTGTTAGAAAACAATTCGGAAAAGGCCGCCGAGATGGCTTCATTTATCAATTCTCAAAACACGAATAGAAGAGAATTTGATAGCAATATAACAGTGGAAGCGGTCGAAATGATCAAGTCTTCCGAGGATTTGCAAAAGGCCAAGACAACAGTACTCTTTAAGGAAGATTGGCATAAGGGCGTAATCGGTATTGTAGCTTCAAGGTGTATTGAGCATTATCACCGACCTACGATAATATTAACAGAATCTAACGGCAAAGCCACGGGCTCGGCGCGTTCTGTTCCTGATTATAATATTTATAATGCCATTCTAGAATGCGAGGATCTATTAGAATCATTCGGTGGGCATCAGTTTGCAGCCGGATTGACATTAAAAAAGGAGAACGTCGATATTTTTAGACAGCGATTTGAAAAAGCAGTCTCGTCCAATATCACCGATGAATTATTAACACCAAAAATCGACGTCGATTTGGAAATTGAATTATCCGAGATCGACTTTTCTTTGATTAACAAACTTGAACAAATGTCTCCCTTTGGGCCACAGAATATGCAACCCGTATTTATCAGCCGGGGAGTCAGACTTTCTTCGGGCTTAAGAATATTAAAAGAAAAACATTTAAAATTTCAGGTTGTACAGGGAAAATCCTTTCCATATCAGTGCATAGGCTTTAATTTTGTTGATTATAAGGACCTAATTGACAGTTCCGATGACTTTTCAATTTGTTATTCCATCTCAATCAACGAATTTCGCGGAGAGAAAAGCATTCAACTGCAGATCCGCGATATAAAAGCAAATGAAACTCAGAGCTGAAAGCCTAGTCAAAAAGTATAAATCCCGAAAGGTAGTCAACGACGTGAGCGTTGAAGTAAACCAGGGAGAAATCGTTGGACTTTTGGGTCCTAATGGTGCAGGGAAAACCACAACCTTTTACATGATTGTGGGTTTGATCAAACCAAACGAAGGTAAAATATATCTCGATGACAAAGAGATTACAGATTTGCCCATGTACAAACGAGCAAAAAAGGGTGTGGGCTATTTAGCGCAAGAAGCATCGGTTTTCCGCCAATTGACTGTTGAGGAAAACATATTGGCTGTACTCGAAATGACCTCAATGACAAAAAAGGAAAGACAGGATAAATGCGATTCTTTGATTGATGAATTCAGTCTGGAGCATGTCCGGAACAACAAGGGAATGGTTTTGTCCGGAGGCGAAAGAAGAAGAACAGAGATTGCACGTTCTTTGGCAGTTGACCCAAACTTTATACTTCTTGATGAACCTTTTGCCGGCGTGGATCCAATCGCAGTAGAGGAAATACAATCGATAGTCGCACAGTTAAAAAATAAAAATATCGGTATTCTCATTACAGACCATAATGTGAATGAGACCCTTTCAATCACAGATAGAGCCTATTTATTATTCGAAGGATCTATTTTGAAATCCGGTTCAGCGGAAGAGCTTGCCGCAGATGAGCAGGTAAGAAGAGTTTATTTGGGTAAGAATTTCGAGTTGAAAAGAAAAATCTGAATTGGAGTTATTCAACACACTTCTAACCTGGTTTATGAAAAAGCGGATCACACAGATCGAGCTTTTCAAAGAACATCCTTTCGAGGCCCAAAATGAAGTTTTAGCAAATCTTTTAGGAAAGTCTCGCCAGACGGAGTGGGGCAAAAAGTATGATTTTGAGAATATCAAAAGCTATAAGGACTTTAAATCCAAAGTTCCTATCGTGCGTTATGAGGATTTGGCTCCTACTATAGAAAGGATAATGGAAGGTGAAGAAAATATTCTTTGGCCATCCGAAATTAAATGGTTTTCAAAATCTTCAGGAACGACCAATGCAAAAAGCAAATTTATTCCCGTAAGCAATGAGGCTTTGGAAGACTGTCATTTCAAAGCGGGCAAAGACTTGCTTTCTATGTATCTAAATAGTACTCCTGAGTCGAAATTATTTACAGGCAAGGGATTAGTCATAGGAGGAAGTAGTCAGGTGAACCATTTAAATTCAAGATCTTCTTATGGCGATATTTCTGCAGTAATCATGAAAAACCTTCCCTTATGGGCTCAGTATGTAAGGGTTCCAAATTTGGACATTGCCTTGATGGAGCATTGGGAAGAGAAGATTGAAAAAATGGCTCATGCTGTCAAGGATGAGAATATTACAAGTATTACCGGAGTTCCAACCTGGACAATCGTATTACTTCAGCGTATTCTAGAAATAACCGGGAAAAAGAAAATAATCGAAGTTTGGCCTAATCTGGAGCTATTCGCACATGGAGCTGTAGCCTTTGGGCCATATCGACAGCTTTTTGATGAAATTGTTGGAGTAAAGATTAATTATATCGACTCATACAATGCCTCTGAGGGTTTCTTTGCCATTCAGGATAGGAAGGATCATGAAGACATGCTGTTGATGTTGGATTATGGCATATTTTATGAATTTCTTCCGATTGAAGCCTTAGATAAAGATCATTCCGCGGCTATTCCGTTAGAGGATGTGGAACTAGGGAAGAACTATGCATTAATTATTACAACTAATTCCGGTCTTTGGAGATATATGATTGGAGATACTGTGAAATTCACTACAAAGGCTCCTTACAGGATTAAAATTACAGGACGTACTAAGCATTTCATAAATGCATTTGGCGAAGAGGTGGTCATTGAAAATGCAGAAACCGCTATCGCTGAAGCATGCAACCAAACCGGAGCAAGCATTGAAAATTTTACTGCTGCCCCAATTTATCTAGAAGTTGGAAAAAGAGGCGGTCATGAATGGGTAATAGAGTTTGTTACAAAGCCTGATTCACTAGAGAATTTTATCGATATCATGGATAAAAAGCTGATGGAGATAAATTCTGATTATGAAGCGAAAAGGCAGAAGGATATTGCTTTGATAGCGCCTAAAGTACACGTGGCGCCGGAAAAGACTTTTTATAATTGGATGAAAAAACGAGGCAAACTAGGTGGTCAACACAAAGTGCCTCGCTTAAGTAATTCTCGTGAGTTTATCGACGAGATTCTCGAGATCATTTCCACTTAATTGTGCAACCAATAGCCTTAGTTGAAGACATGGCTACTTTTTTACCTTTCTTCAAAGCAGAAATTGCATTTTCTACGTAAAGTGTTTCAACGTCTTCTGCACTTTGTGGATTATCATCAATAGCACCGATATAGGCTACCTGATATTTATCTTGTACTTTATTTAAAAGATATACATGAGGAGTTCTGGTAGCGCCAAAAACTTTTGCTGTATTTTGAGTATCATCGAAAAGGTAAACAAATGGATAAGATTTTTCCTTCGATCTTTTGATCATATTCTCATAAGAATCATCCGGTTGCTTTTCAGGATCATTAGGATTGATTGCAATTACCGGATAGCCTTCTGCTGCATATTTCTTGTGTAAATTAATAATACGTTGTTCGTATAATTTGGCATAAGGGCAATGATTACAAGTGAAAATGACTATGAAACCTTTGGCATCTTTATAATTGGAAAGAGACACCATTTTACCATCGACATTTTTAAGTGAGAAATCTTTGGCCATATCTCCCACCTTATAGCCTTGAGCGTAGCTATTTGCGATTAGAAAAAAACCAAAAAGTGAAATTAGAATAGATTTAGATAAAATATTTTTCATAGCAGATTGTTTATTGTGTTTTCGAGTTCGTCAAGTTCTAGCTCTTTTTCCATGAATTTAAGAACTTTTGCATTCTTAATAAAAACTGTTGCAGGAATTGCACCTGACCATTGAGGACTTACCTGGTCGATCCACTCATTGTATTTTGTGTCATTAAGCCAGATAATCTCACTTTTAAGCCCTTTATCTTCAATAAAAGGGATCAATTTAGATTGATATTGTTTTTCAAAATCCAGACTCACCAAAATGACTCTGACATTTTTATCGACATACTTTTTATTGATTTCTTCAAAATATGGTAACTCCTTCACGCAAGGGCCACACCATGTTGCCCAAAAATTTATAACTAACAGTGATTCTGAATCTTTAGAATTTAATATTTCAGATTTAAACTCTTTGAAATTATACACTTTCACTTCATTGGCCGGAACGAATGAAGTTAGTATTAGGGTCAGAATTAAAATATTAAAACTCTTTATCATCGAATAAAATTAACTGCTGCAATGTAGTTAACAAACATTTTCAAAAAGTAATTTCAAAAGAAAAAATTCAAGTGATAATCAAAGCTTTTGAATGCAACTATCTGTAAATGAATCGATATTTCTATATGTAAGATTGGTCTTACTAAAAATTGACCAAAACTTTTCCACAAAATGAATTATTTATCCACAGTGATTTTTATGATTATGTTAATATGCTGATAATCAACTAAATATATGATTTTTATGCGATTGAAAATTTGTGGATAAGTCGACACATTTTTTTTCTAACTCTAGCCATATCTCCATTGAATGGGCTTAATGAGTAATATTTTTAGTAAAAAGGAAATAAAAATCGCAGCAATATTTTGCTTAAATAATTTTCAGGTTTCTTGAGTTTGTCTAATCTTATTTCGGTAGGTACTAAAGATTCTGGACTTTGATAAAAAGCCTTTGTATTTGCCTTCTTCAATAACGGGAAGATTCCATGCGCCGGTAATTTCGAATTTCTTCATCACCTTGTCCATACTCTCATCGGGATAAACCTCTCCGGGGGGGCTGTGCATCAGTTCATCTACGGAAATTGTTTCCTGAGATTCCGGATCAAACATAATTTGTCTGATATCATCAAGGGTCACAATACCCCTCAAAACTCCTTCAGTATCCACTACCGGAAAAATATTTCTTTTTGAATTGCTCACCAATTTTACCAAATCTTTCAAAGAAGAGTCCGGTGCAATGGTGAGAAGGTCTCTCTCGATGAGTTTATCCATTTCAATCAGACTTAATACTTGTCTGTCTTTATTATTTCTGATCAACTCGCCTCTTTGAATGAGTCTTTTGGTATAAATAGAATAGGGCTCGAAATAGGATGCGGTAGAATATGCCATGGCTGACACAAGCATTAAGGGTATAAACAGAGTGTATCCATTGGTGATCTCAGCTATTAGGAATATCGCAGTCAAGGGAGCGTATTGGACACCGCTCATAATTCCACACATTCCTACTAAAATGAAATTGTTGACAGAAAGGAGTTTGTCTGAACCAATCTGATTCACGAATGATGAATACGTAAACCCTAGATATCCTCCCACAACCAAACTCGGTGCGAAAATTCCACCACTACCTCCGGAACCTAAAGTCACAGCGGAAGCAACAGGCTTCATTAGAACCAGGAAAAGTGTAAATATCAAAATGAATCCCTCATTGGAAATTTCAGAAAAAAACATACTGTCATTTAAAATACTGCTACCTGATTTTGTCAAGGTGATAATACTGCTATAACCTTCACCATAAAGCGGAGGGAAAATAAATATTATGGCTCCTAAAAGTATGCCACCTATCCAAGGCCTTAAACGGTAATTGATTCGGGAAATCTGATTTTCTACTATGGGCACTACTCGTGAAAAATATACTGAGAAAAGCCCGCAAAGTATCCCCAAAACGATATAATAAGGGATTTCTACTGGCTGCATTTCCTCTACAAGCCTAAACGAAAATATTATATCATCGCCGGTAGTAAATTTGGATACAAGCGATGCAGTTACGGATGAGATAAGAAGTGGGATGAAATTTTGAATATTCGCTTGTGCCAAAATAATTTCTATGGCGAAAATGACACCACCAATAGGTGCATCAAAGATTGCAGCCACTCCTCCAGCTGCTCCGCAACCTATCATCAAAGTTCTTTTATTGTGATTGAGATGCATCACACGACTAATATTTGACCCGATTGCCGAACCGGTTATAGCAATTGGAGCCTCCAATCCTACGGAACCTCCAAAACCAACAGTAAATATACTGGTGATCATCCGCGAGTACATTTTGACTCTGGCTATAATACTTGATTTCTTGGAAATGCTATAAATGATATCAGTTACCCCATGTCCTAGATAGTCCTTAAAAATAAACCGACCTAATAGAACGGTAATTAGAATACCAACCAAGGGATAAAACACATATAGGACATTGGCATTGGCCATCTCAAATCCCGACGTCAGGAAATTTTGAATATAGTGAACTGCTGTTTTTAAGGTGACCGCCGCAAGTCCGGAAACTAATCCAATTACACCTGAGAGAATAAAAATAAAGTTCCTTACAGGAATATGTTTCAATCTCCATATAAGAAACTTCGTTAGCAGTTCTTTGAACATCAGGCAAAATTATAAATTACAAGCTGATTATAACGGAATATTTAAATGTCTATGAAAAACCGTATAAATGAATTGCTCAAAATAGATTATCCGATCATACAAGCTGGTATGGTTTGGTGTACTGGTTGGAAACTGGCAAGTGCTGTTTCAAATGCCGGAGGATTGGGTCTTATTGGGGCTGGGTCTATGTATCCTGAGGTTTTAGAAGAACATATTATTAAATGCAAAGCAGCTACTAATAAAAGCTATGGTGTGAATGTGCCTTTGCTGTATCCGGACATTGAAAAATTGATGGAAATTATTGTAAAGAACAAGGTGCCGATAGTGTTTACATCTGCAGGTAATCCTAAAATTTGGACTGAGCATTTAAAATCAAATGGAATTACTGTAGTTCATGTTGTTTCGAGTTTGAAATTTGCCCTAAAAAGCCAGGATGCAGGCGTTGATGCTGTAGTAGGTGAGGGTTTTGAAGCAGGCGGACACAATGGCCAGGACGAAACAACCACCATGTGCCTGATACCCGAATTGAGTGCTCATCTGAAAATTCCAATAATTGCTGCAGGAGGAATTGCCAGTGGAAAAGCTATGCTAGCTGCAATGGCTCTAGGTGCCGATGCCGTCCAGATTGGAACTCGATTTGCGGTTTCAAAAGAATCTTCCGCTCACGATAATTTTAAGAATAAAGTGATTGAAGCCTCAGAAGGAGATACTATTCTAACGCTTAAAGAAATAACACCGGTAAGGCTGATTAAGAATAACTTTTACGATCAGATAATGGAGTACAAGAAACGCAATGCTTCTGTTGAAGAATTACGGGATTTATTGGGAAGAGCAAGGGCAAAAAAAGGAATATTCGAAGGTGATATGGATGAAGGCGAATTGGAAATAGGGCAAATTGCTTCAAGCATAACTAAAATTGAAGCTGCAGGAGATATATTGAAAGATATCTGGACACAATTTCTTCAAGAGAAAGACCGCATTTCCAAAATTGAGATATAAAAAAAGCGGGACTCGACCCGCTTTAATTTCAATTCTTTACTTTAAGTACTACTCAGTTAGACTCTTTTTGAAGTAGTTCTCAAAATTTTCTTTTGAGATATCTTGAAATTCAGAGGCTTTCCTTTCTAAAGTTTGGTTCTGAGCTTCAATTTCTAAATATTCAACTTTGTGAGTTCTAAGCTCCTCCAAACTCTCTGCAGGAATACTATAGTATAACTCATAATCCGAGTGTTTTTTATTAGCAGCTAGAGCTCCACAGGTTTTTTCAGTAGGAATTAGATCTACGTCATTGCCATTTTCAAGGTATAAAATAACATACTCTGAGGTATCGATGCAGCCTAGATTCAAATGTGTATTGATCCAAACTTTTAAAAACGTATCTCCCTCTTTCTCATAAAGCTGAAAGTCAACTTTTGATTCTAAATCATGAATGGCAAATTTTTCTCCCATACTCTCATATTCCATTTGAGAGAAACCTATGATAGGTAGGAAAAACACCAAAGCACTTGCGTATAATAATTTCTTCATTTTCGTTTTTTTAATATTTCGCTAAATTAATAAATATTTTAATCAGCATTTGTTCAAACCTCGTGCCAAATATTTTTTATTAAATGTGAATGTGGTTGAAATAGTTTAGTTAATCTGAGATTGACTTTAATATTTCTTTTTTACTTCTTCTGAAGAGCTGAGTACTTTTTCTTTTAATCCCGATTTAAATTTATCAAGACTTAAAGCTATTTGATCATCAGATGAGCCCAATATTTGTGCTGCCAGAATCCCTGCATTTTTGGCGCCATCCAAAGCTACAGTAGCCACAGGAACGCCAGCCGGCATTTGCAATATGGAAAGCACTGAATCCCAACCGTCGATAGAATTTCTTGATTTTACAGGTACGCCGATTACGGGTAAACTTGTAATCGCCGCAACCATACCCGGCAAATGAGCAGCACCTCCGGCTCCGGCAATGATTACCTTAATGCCATTTTCTCTTGCGTTTTTAGCAAAGTCATACATTTTTTCCGGTGTTCTATGGGCGGATATAATGTCTACCTGATGAGGTATTTTCATTTCATTAAGAAAATCGATCGCTTCCTGCATCACATTTAGATCGGAAGTACTGCCCATTATTATCGCAACTTTTACTCTGCTCATGCTATTACTCTGAGGTTATCTTTGACAAATTTAATCTTTTCCTTTAAGGAGGCCTTATTGCTATCTGTAATGGTGATATGCCCCATTTTTCTAAAT
Organism: uncultured Hyphobacterium sp.; assembly: GCA_964351965.1. Classification (GTDB taxonomy): domain Bacteria; phylum Bacteroidota; class Bacteroidia; order Cytophagales; family CCMP332; genus CCMP332. The sequence goes on from CAYGPM010000001.1 coordinate 706,357, forward strand.
GGTTTAGTTTTTTTCTTTCCGTATAAGTGTATATGTACACCTGGAATACTGAGAACTTTTTCCATTCCCTCATATTTTGCATCTCCGGCATAGCCGTCTGCTCCCAGAAGATTCACCATTGCCGATGGAAATATAATATCTGTAGAACCCGGAGGCCAGTTTAAAATTGCCCTTAAATGCTGTTCAAATTGGGAGCTTTCATTCGATTCAATGCTTTGATGTCCGCTATTATGAGTTCTTGGTGCCATTTCATTGACCAGTATTTCTCCTGATTTTGTTAAAAACATCTCAACTGCGAGAATGCCTACCATTTCTAACTTCTTAATGATTTTTATTGCAAGATCTTCTGCTCTTTTTTCTATTTCAGGATTTACTTCTGCCGGGGATAATAAATAGTCAACAAGATTTGCTTCAGGATGAAATACCATTTCTACTAAAGGGAAAGATTTGATTTCACCATTGATATTTCTGCTGACGATACATGAAATCTCCTTCTCGAAATTCACTAATTTTTCAATTAAGCCGGGCTCGGTAAAGGATTTCGAAATATCAGAAATAGCATCTATTTTTTGCACACCTCTTCCGTCGTAACCATCCTTAGCAAGCTTGTGAAATCCCGGTAGCATTTCAGGATGATCTTTTATTTCTTCAGCACTTTCTACAATCGCATACTCTGATGTTGGAATGGAATTCTCAGTATAGAAATTTTTTTGGGCTCTTTTGTCTTGAATAAGCTTTATAACCTTGGCTTGAGGGAAAACTGACTTTCCTTGTTTTTCAAGCTCGGCTAAAGCATCTGTATTTACCTTTTCAATTTCAATGGTTATTATATCAAGGTCTTTTCCAAAGTTTATGACATCGTCGTAGTTTTTTAAATCACCTACTCTAAATTCTCCCGCAAGATTTTTACAAGGGGCGTTGGGATCCGGGTCCATTACAGAAAACTCAATGTTATAATCGATGGCTTTTTGAATCAACATTCTACCTAATTGGCCTCCACCTAAAACACCAATTTTTTTATTTGAACTCATCAGATTTCTTTAATATGGGCATAAAAATAAAAAACCCATCACAATTTGTGATGGGTTAAAATTTTGGGTGACTGATGGGAATCGAACCCACGACCCTCGGATCCACAAACCGATACTCTAACCGACTGAGCTACAGTCACCATTTTTTGGAGTTGCAAAGGTATACAAGATTCAAATTTTAAAAAAGAGAAGAGTTAAATTGAAACTAAATAAAAAACTTAGAATCTAAAGCTTATGCGAATTGTAGTGATCCCAGATTAATGCACTAGCTCCCAGAACTGCAGCATTTCTATCCATCAATCCGGAAATTTCAAGTTTTGTTTTATTGGCAAATACGGTAAGCATATTTTTTTCCATATGTTGCTTAGTGGGTTCAAGAATTAAATCTCCGGCATTCATAAGTCCACCAAATAGGAAAATAGCTTCCGGACTAAAAAGCGCAACAAGATCAGCCAATTTTTCGCCTAAAATTCTGCCTGTATATCTGAAAGCCTCCTGTGCTATAAAGTCGCCATTTGCTGCCTCTTTGGCAATCATATCGGAATGTAGCTCTTCGTAACTAACCGAGCGAAGTTTTGAGTCTTCATGATAAAAAGACAAGAATTCGAATACTGTTCTTTTGATCCCTGTTGCAGATACATATGTTTCAAAACATCCGTTTTTCCCACATTTACATCTCCTGCCATCTATTTTCACCCTCGTATGTCCTAACTCACCTGCAAAACCATCGCTGCCGTAAATCAGCTGACCATTACTTACAAAACCACTACCCAGACCTGTTCCCAAAGTGACGATAGCAAAGTCTTTCATTCCTTTTGCTTTACCAAAGTGCATCTCACCTATTGCGGCTGCATTGGCATCGTTAGTTACAATGACGGGCACATCAAAATGCTTTTGAATTTCCTCTACAATAGCAATTTTACCTTTCCACGGAAGGTTGGGGGCATGTTCGATATAGCCGGTTAAATAATTGGCATTAGGTGCACCTAATCCAATTCCCAAAATTTGAATCTTATCATTTTGGGAGTCAAGGATATTTTTTAACTCTTCAGCTAGAGATTTTATAAAAACCTGGGCATCGCTTTGATCTTCGGTAGTCATTCTTGATTCTTTGAGGATATTACCTTCCTCATCTACAAGTCCTATTTTGGTATAAGTACCACCTATGTCAATTCCGAATGCAGCTTTTTTCATGTAAAAGCAATATATATTTTAACGACCAAAGCTATAAATTCTATCTTAATCTAGCATTTTCATTTAATAACCCGAATGATTTTTATTCAAAAGTTGCATTAAACAGGCAAGGTGGAAGAATAAAACACAGGGGACTATAAAACTTGGTAGCCATATCACAGGATATTGTAATACCGCAATGTTTGATTGCTCTAATCCAAATATCTGAAATGGATAAGGAGTAGAGAATATTCCGTAAAAGACAATATTGATTAGAAATGCCAATCCAATAATATTCCAAATTTGGATCCATCTTTTATGAATGGATGTATTCGAATAAAACAACATTGCCATAACAGGGGCCGATAAGCCGATAATGATATCATAATTTCTTCCTGCAAAGGTCATTACTTCAGGAATTAACTTCTCCATAAATAGCCCATAAAGCACTAATTCTACAGGCACTCTTATTATATGGAAAAAGGTCATCCACTTCCCCGGCATTTTAAGAATTCTCTCTTTTTTGTAGAGGAGTATAAAAATCACAAAAATTAAAGCGGGTAAAATTCCAAACAATAATCGCGGTGGGATAGATTTAGTATCGCTGAGATAGAAATTATTATTTGCCAAAAAAGCCTGTAAACCGAGCCAAAAAAGGATTATTGTTCCTATTTTTAAAACGGATCTAATCGCCCTTGCTTTATTTTCGTATGCTTTGAAGATAATAAATAGCAAGCCAAACAAGGCAATGCCCGTTACTCCATAAAAAGTTATGTAAACTGTACTGAAGAGGTCCATAATGCTAGTCGTAAAGCTAACGACAGTTTGCAAATTAATAATAAATAACCTTTACAATTAAATTATTCCTCATGAAGTATATACCATTCTATACATTGTTATTTTTCGGCATATTAAGTTTCGATTTTGCATTTGCTCAAATTAGAGACCCTAAAACGATTATCGAGAGATCCGTTGAATTCTATGGTGGCGAAAATTTTAATCCTTCGGATATCAGTTTCGTATTTCGCAACAGAAAATATGAAATCCATCTTGGCAATGGTCTATACGAATACAAAAGAATCTTTAAAGATGATGACGAACTGATTACAGATATTTTGAATAACGAAGGCTTTACCCGCTTTGTTGATGGTGAAGAGTCTTATCTCGCACAATTAATGGCAGGCAGATATTCAAGCAGTATTAATTCAGTAGTTTATTTTGCGCTTTTACCTTATCGTCTGCTGGATGAGGCAGTAAATCCAAAGTACTTAGGATTGTCAAAAATAGGTGGAAAGGACTATCATAAAATTCGTGTTACCTTTTCTGAAAACTCAGGTGGTGAAGACTATGAAGACGTTTACGTATACTGGTTTGATACAGAAGATTATTCTATGGACTATTTAGCCTATAGCTATTTAGAAGCCAAAGGTCCCGGTCTTCGTTTTAGAAAAGCCTACAATCCTCAAAAAGTTAATGGGCTAATATTTCAAGATTACGAAAATTATCAAGCCAACCCATTGTTAAATGATGTAGAAGACTTGGATAAGTTATTTAATGAAGACAAACTTGAATTGCTCAGTAAAATAGAATTAGAACAAATTAATGTCGAATAAAAAAAAAGCCGGTCTAGCCGGCTTTTACTTTTCTCATATTGGATAGACAATATGGGTAAGCCACTTAGAAGTATCCGGTTCATTCATTGGATCAGTAATATAGAATTCCATTGATTCACCCTTTAATTCCAAATTATTTGATTTCATGTATTTTTCCATGTCCTCATAAGCTCCCTGCATATCTTCATAAGCTCCATAATAGTCACCTTTGATGCATTTAAACATTTCCATGGAGCCAGTACTTACCTTTTCATTTCCTTCTCCAGCATTGCCATCTACTTGAATTGCAAATGTAAATTCGAATTCCTCGCCCATAGTGTGCCAAATGGCAAATGGAGGTCCTGCTTGTTTAAGATTCTTTTTCTCTATATAGGCCATCATTAAACCGGACATTTCTTCCATTTTCGTACTGATTTCTTCCAATTTTGCTGATCCTCTTACACTCACATAATTCATTGCAGGCATTTGAGATTCCGAAATATTTATCGAATAAGCCGGCATCGATTCTGAAACACTTTTGATTTTACTCAAGCCTTGTTCAAAATCAGGACCAATCATTCCATCAAAAGCCAATCCGAAATATCTTCCAATAATTGGATAATCATCCATTGAGGAAGTCATTGCCCAGGTTACTTTAACCCCATCGCTGATCTTTTCAAATTTCCAGCTGCCGTTCCCGGGACTCATACCTTCAAATTCCAAAAGGGTATTGATAGAGGCGTTATCAATGTTATCCACTATAGTTAAACAACCTTTTCCCACTGTTTCGGGGTCACCTTCCCAACAGTATTTAGCGTCTTTTCCTTTTTCAGATCCAAAATATTCAATAGCCATATCAGGATCTTTTTCAGCCCATGGAGACCAATTTTCCCAATTGTGAAAGTCATTCACTTGTGAATAAACAACTTCTATGGGCGCATCAACGACTATAGTTCTTTCAACTGTTACTTCTGAGGGAAGTAAAAAAGATATGATAACTATGAGAGCTATCACAATTCCAATTCCAATTCCAATTTTCTTTAGCATAACTTTTAAATTTTGTTATAGCTAAATTCCTGATTATAATGCAATTATACAATAGTCTCTGGCTGCTCAATCAGACTGATTATATTGTTTAGCGCTTCTTTAGCTTCTGAAATACCTGAAATATCATTGAGATTAAGCACAAGCATATCCTTGATTTCTTTCAGCTGGCAAATCCCGGGATTTTGTTTTAAATATTTCAAAATAGCGCCGAAAACCTCACTTTGAAAATATTTTTCATTCGATGTATCCAAAATATAGGCCTTTAACTTTCCGCTTTTTAAACTTAGTTTGCCAAAGCCCAATTCCTCAGCCAACCAGCGCAATCTTGCTGTATCTATAAGGTCAGATACGCTTTCGGGAAAATTTCCAAAACGATCTTGAAGGTGTTCTACAAACTCAGAAAGCTCTAGCTCATTTTTTACATTATCCAGCTCAGTGTATAATCGCAATCGCTCCGATACATTTGGTATATATGATTCGGGAAAGCGAACTTCTAGGTCGGTTTCTATATTGCAGTCTTTAACGATCTTTTTAAGGTCGATTTCACTCTTGAATAATTCAGCAAATTCGTTTTCTTTCAACTCCTGAACGGCCTCGTCGAGAATTTTATGATACATATCAAAACCCAAATCATTAATAAAACCACTCTGTTCCTTTCCCAATAAATTACCGGCGCCACGAATATCCAAGTCTCTCATAGCCACTTTAAAACCGTCACCTATTTCTGAAAATTCCTCTAGAGTTTTGAGGCGTTTTCTCGAATCAGCAGATAAGCGCTGCAATGGAGGAGTCAAAAAATAGCAAAATGCTTTTCTGTTCGATCTTCCAACACGACCTCTCATTTGGTGTAAATCAGATAAACCAAAACTTTGCGCTTGATTGATCATTATAGTATTCGCATTTGGAATATCAAGTCCCGATTCAATTATGTTTGTCGATATCAGTACATCATATTCTTTTTCAACGAATTTGAACATGGCTTTTTCCAATGCACTTCCTTCCATTTGGCCATGAGCAATTCCTATTCTCGCGTCGGGAACCAACCTTTTTATAATGTTGGCCATCTCCTCTATATTTTTCACACGATTGTGAACAAAGAAAACCTGTCCTCCTCTTTGAAGTTCATATCGGATTGCATCTCTAACTAGTACTTCGTTGAACACATGAATTTCTGTAGATACAGGCTGCCTGTTGGGAGGTGCTGTATTTATTACTGATAAATCTCGAGCACCCATTAAGGAGAAATGTAAAGTTCTTGGAATAGGAGTAGCCGTTAGAGTTAATACATCTACGTTGATTCTAAATTCCTTTAATTTTTCCTTGACTTTGACACCAAATTTTTGCTCTTCATCAATAATTAATAATCCGATATCCTTAAACTTCACATCCTTTCCGACGAGTCGATGGGTACCGATTATGACATCTACTTTTCCATCTTCCAGATCTTTTAAGGTGTCTTTTATTTGCTTATTCGTTCTGAAACGGTTGATATAGTCTACCCTAACCGGAAAATCTTCAAGACGACTTGAGATAGTATTAAAATGCTGCAATGCAAGTACAGTGGTAGGTACCAAAATGGCAGTCTGCTTACCTTCGGTTGCAACCTTAAAAGCAGCTCGAATAGCTACCTCTGTTTTACCAAAGCCCACATCGCCACAAATTAGGCGGTCCATTGGATACTCTTTTTCTAAATCAGACTTTACCGCTTCCGAGGCTTTTGCTTGATCGGGCGTATCTTCATAAATAAAGGAGGATTCCAATTCAGCTTGGAGATATGAATCTTTACTAAAAGCAAAGCCTTTGGTTGCTTTTCTTTTGGCGTAAAGTTCAATTAGGTCCTTTGCTATATCCTTGACCTTTCTTTTAATCTTCTTTTTCTTATTGTCCCATTCCGGACTGCCTAGTTTATTAATGCTTGGAGCCTCACCCTCTTTACCTGAATATTTTGAAATTTTATGAAGTGCATGAACATTTACGAGAAGAATATCATCGTCTTTGTAAATGATGCGTATGGCCTCTTGCATTTTCCCATTAACTTCTTTGGTTTCCATTCCGGCAAATCTGCCTACTCCATAATCTATATGAGTAACATAATCTCCGGGTTCCAAAGATTGAAGTTGTTTTAAAGTAAGCGCCTTGGACTTAGAATATTTTTCCTTGACTTTATATCTAAAAAACCTCTCAAATATTTGATGATCCGTATAGCATGCAATTTTTCGTTCAAAGTCAATAAAACCTTCTCGTAATGATAAAAGCTCAGAACTGATGCTCAAATCGGCATTATGTTCATCGAAGATATTTTCAAGCCTTTGAATTTGTCCGGGCTGATCAGCAATAATGTAATTCTTAATTTCTCTGTCCTGATTTTCATACAAATGCTTAATCAGAATTTCAAAGTTTTTATTGAAACTTGGCTGTCCTCCGGACTCAAATTTAAAAAGTAGGGCATCCTTATGGTATTGGCCTATGCCAAATTCAATATTTACATAATTTTCAAGACTCTCGAGAATAGAGCTTGAGTTCTCATATAGGATTTCAGGGCTGAGAATTATTTTGGTTTTAGAACTGTCTTTAAGGAGCTTTTTATAGGTTCTACTTACTTTTTCAAAAACCTCATCTGCAGATTCAGCAAGTCCGTTGATGTCTTTTATCCATATTTTGGAGTTGTTGGGAAGATAATCTAATACCGAAACACGCTGCTCTTCCAGCAATCGGGTTTGAACATTTGGTATAATTGCAATTTTATTGACCTTATCTACAGAAAGCTGAGTGCCGGGATCAAAGGTTCGAATGCTTTCAATTTCATCTCCAAATAACTCTAACCTGAATGGAAGGTCATGTGCGAAGGAAAACAAATCCAGAATACCTCCGCGAATGGAAAATTGTCCGGGTTCAGCAACAAAATCAACAAGTTCAAAACCAAATGATACTAATTCGGATCTTTTATTTTCCAGATTGATTATATCTCCCGTTTTTACATTTAGGGTATTTTTGACCAGCGATTTTTTGTTAATTACCTTTTCAGCAAGTGCTTCAGGATAGGTAACGATTAATTCACCTTTTGAAGATTTAGAATTTAACCTATTCAAAACTTCCGCTCTTTGAAGAATATTGGCATTTTCTATTTCTTCAAATTCATAGGCTTTCTTATAGGATGTAGGAAAAAACGAGACAGCCTGATTTGGAAGCAACTGGCGAAGATCACTTAAAAAATAGGCGGCTTCTTCCTTTTCATTGAGAATGAAAATATGATTTTGCAGATTGTTTTTATAAATCGCTGCGGCAATAATAGCATCCATACTTCCTGAAATACCCTGAATTCGAATATGCCTCGATTCATTTGGCTTAATTATTTCAGAAATTGAATGAAGGAAGGGGTCTTCCTGATATATTTTTAATATTTCGCCTTTTAACAATACAATCCTATTTTTTACAAAAGTACCTGATCAATATCAAATGTCTTGACATTGGCATTTAATAATGCAGTTTTTGGACTTAGGGTTCGAATTTTTTCAAACACATTTAAGAACGTGAAGTTTTCTAGAGACTTAAAATGAGATTGATTCTAAAATTTTTCACTATTTTTAGAGTTTGAAGGAAAAATATTTTATAATTTTTCGCTCTTATTCGTAAAATTTTTGATGTATATGAAAATGAATCTACTGCGATACCTTTCAGTAATTACCCTGGGTCTACTTTTAATTGCCTGTGAAGAGGATGATACAATCACAGATAATTTACCACCTGAGGATGGAATTAATTTCACATTTAAAACACTTCAGCTAAATCAGACTACTGATCAAAATGGCAATACTTTTTTTGCCAATGGAACTTTGGTAGTAGATGCAGATATTTCATCATCTGCGCCGGAAGGCTACAGTAAGCAGGTTTTAATCCAGATTGTAAAATGGGAAGATGGAGAAGAGATAGAGATAACAAAAGGTGCCGAATTTAATTTGACCGGTAATGGCGCCGGTGATGCAAAAACCTTTAATCTCAATTTCAACAACATTGTGGACGAGCAAACGGAGTTGAATCTTGGAGCCAATTTATTAGAAGCAGGAACACTCAGAAAAATTAAGGGACAAGGATTGTTAGTTAATGTTGAGACTGAATCTGAAGATGCGCAAGTGCCATATAAAATCAAGAGTATAAACTGGAGCAGTACAGTAGATAATAATGGTGACGGATTTTTTGCAAACCGTACTGTGGCTTTTACAGTGGCTACAGAGGGTTCAGTTGAAAAGAATCTTACCGGAGATGTCTATTTAATTAATGATAGCAATGGTGACACTACTAATATCTTTCAAACAGGTCAATTTACTGTAAGAAGGGAAGGATTTTCTACAAATGAGCTGAACTTTGCAATCAACAACGGAAATACCTTGAATCGTGCCGGTTATGAAATTTTGATGAAGTTTAGCGAACTAGCTAGTCCGGGTGTTATCGCCTACGAAGAATTATTCAAAGCTGCAGATTTTGTAAGAATTGGATTTGAGCCAACTCTATATGATGACAGAGAATATTCTGTTCCTAGCGCTCCTAATTTTTCATTAAACAATTTAGATACTGCTACGGGCTACTATGATTCTGTGCATGTCAACTTTTCTATTTCTGCAAATAATGATTTGGAGTATCGTGAATTTGATAACCCTAATAATGATTTTGCACTTAGAGCTCCTTATGCTAGAATTCTCTATTTCAGACCTTTTGATCCTGAATTTACTACTTTCATAAAACTTGCAGATTCTATCCTTTTAGATGATCCATTTACACCTCAACCAATTGGATTTTTTGTTTCTGACTTGTTGCCAGGAGATTCAGCTACTTATGATTTTAAAATTCAAATCATGGAGCCTTCTAATAACTTCTTCAATTCAACTGAAGATGTACCGGTTGCTGAATATACCAAAGCAGACTATGCAGAATTAGGTGGAATAAAAATTGATCCTTGATCAATGAAAAGAATAAATAAAAAAAGGACATCGCGAGATGTCCTTTTTTTATTTATATCCGATAAGGTTTGAATATTAAACGCCTAGTAGCAATCTAGTAGGATCTTCAAGTAATTCTTTTACTCTTACAAGGAAACTAACAGATTCTTTGCCGTCAATTATTCTGTGATCATAAGAGAGGGCTACATACATAATTGGAAGAATTTGCACTTCTCCATTTACAGCCATAGGTCGTTCAACTATGTTATGCATTCCAAGAATAGCAGATTGAGGTGCATTAATAATCGGAGTAGATAGCATTGAACCGAATATTCCACCATTTGTAATTGTGAAAGTACCCCCTGTCATTTCCTCAATACTTAATTTTCCATCTCTCGCTTTAACAGCCAAATTATAAATCTCCTTTTCAATCTGATCAAAGCTCAAATCCTCAGCATTTCTTATTACCGGAACAACTAATCCACGAGGAGTAGAAACAGCAATAGAAACGTCGCAATAATCTGAATAGACAATTTCGTCTCCATCAATTTGACCATTCACTGCCGGATATTCCTGAAGCGCTACACAGCAGGCTTTTGTAAAGAAGGACATAAATCCAAGACCTATGTCGTATTTCTCCTTGAAGGTTTCTTTGTACTTTTTCCTTAAATCCATGATCGGCTTCATATTCACCTCATTAAATGTGGTGAGCATTGCCGTTTCATTTTTCACAGATACAAGACGCTTGGCAATTGTTTTTCGCAAATTGCTCATTCGCTTCCTGTCTTGATTTCTACTACCGGCTGATGGTCGAGAAGAACTTTCAGATGCATTGTCTTTATTTTGAGAAAGATCTTTTCCTGAAGTCTTTTCTGCAGACTGGGCATCTTCTTTTGTGATTCTACCATCCACTCCTGTACCTTTTATTGAAGATGGATCAATTCCTTTTTCATTAAGAATTTTGGCTGCAGCCGGAGAAGCATGGCCAGTAGCATAACTTTCTTGGCTAGCTGGACTTTTTGATTGCTCAGGGCCAGCTTGAGAGGAGCTGCTTTCCTTGTTTTCAGATTTGCTCTCACCTCCTTGTGGAGCTTCTGCAACTTTTATTTTGCAAATGAGGTCTCCAATGGCAAGAGTATCTCCCTCTTTTGCCACATGTTCAAGGTAGCCGGAAGCTTCTGCCGGGAGCTCAAATGTTGCTTTATCTGATTCTATTTCGCAAACTATTTCATCAAGTTCTACAAAATCTCCCTCTTCTTTCAACCAGGTTCCAATCGTAACTTCATTAATGGATTCTCCTACGGGACTTACCCTCATTTCCTTGACTTCACCACTTGCTTTGGGAGCATTTGAAGAAGCCTTATCATCATTTTCAGGGCTTTTTTGAGCCTTAGATGAATCGTCTTTTGAGCCTGAATCACTGGCAGAAGGGTCTATCTCACAAATGGTATCCCCCACAGCAAGAGTATCTCCTTCTTTGGCAATAATTTTTACTTTGCCTGCAAATTCTGCATTCAATTCAAATGTTGCTTTATCGGACTCAAGTTCACAAATGATCTGATCCATTTCGACAATATCACCATCTTCAACACTCCATTGACCGATGGTTACTTCAGTGATTGATTCACCTACCTGAGGTACTTTAATAACTTCACTCATAATATCTTATTCTAATGCTTTATTAATTAGATTATTTTGTTCTTCTTCATGTTTTTTGTGGAATCCGGTAGCCGGTGATGCACTTGCTCTTCTGCATATAACTTCGATATCTCTCTTGCGATAATACCTCAATAGATAGTTCCAAGAGCCCATGTTTTCCGGTTCTTCCTGAACAAAGAATATTTCGGCTTTACTATATTTCTTAAAAATAGCTTCCAATTGTTTTTCCGGTAAAGGATGCAATTGCTCAATTCTTACGATAGCAATATTCTTTTTACCTCGTTTTTCTCTCTCTTCATGCAATTCGTAAAATATTTTACCCGAGCATAAAAGAAGTCTATTTACCTTTTTTGCATCGGCGGTTTCATCGTCAATCACTTCCTGGAAACTGCCCTTTGTAAAATCAGCTAATGGTGAAATACAGGCCGGGTTCCTCAAGAGAGACTTTGGTGACATATTGATCAATGGTTTTCTAAACGGCCATTCAAGCTGTCGCCTCAAAGCGTGGAATAAATTAGCCGGTGTTGAAATATTTGTCACGATCATATTGTAATTAGCGCAGAGCTGTAAAAACCTTTCAAGTCTTGCACTTGAATGCTCCGGTCCTTGTCCTTCATAGCCGTGAGGGAGAAGCATTACCAAACCGTTCATTCTATCCCATTTTGATTCAGCAGCAGCTATAAACTGATCGATCATAACTTGTGCGCCATTAGCAAAGTCACCGAATTGTGCTTCCCATACAACAAGAGCATGGGGATTGGCCATTGCATAACCAAACTCAAAACCCAGAACGGCAAATTCAGAAAGGAGTGAATTATAGATCCTGAGTTTCTCCTGTTTCTCCTGAATGAAATCCAGATTAGAATAGGGCTCATTGCTTTCAGCATCAAATAAAATCGAATGTCTGTGAGAAAAGGTGCCTCTTATTACATCTTGTCCCGAAATTCTAACGACTTTACTGTCGGCAAGTAAAGATCCATAGGCCAATAATTCTCCTGCAGCCCAATTCAATACTTTTTCTTCAAAGAACATTTTATGTCGTTCTTTCAGCAATCGGTCAATTTGTTTTAGAGGTTTGAAATTCTCCGGAACATTACTGAGTGCTTTTCCGATTGCATCAATTTGTGCTTTTTTTATTCCAGTATTCGGGGATTTATCAAAATCTTCGGGTTTGGAATTCCTGAGTTCCTCCCATCCAAAGCCCAGCTCAACAGAGGTGTGCGTTAATTTCTTTTCCTTAACCATATTGAGGCGATCCTGGAGTAAAGCGCGGAATTCTTTATCCATTTGCTTTGCAATACTGGCATCGCTCTCACCTCTTTCAATTAAAGCCTTGTTATAAACTTCTCTGGGATTCGGATGTTTCGCAATAAGATTATAAAGCTTGGGTTGTGTGAATTTAGGTTCATCACTTTCATTGTGACCATGTCTTCTGTAACATACCATATCCACGAAAATATCGCGGTGAAATTTTTGTCTGAACTCAACTGCTATTCTTGATGCGAAAGTTACTGCCTCGGGGTCATCCCCGTTCACATGTAATACAGGACTATCAATTATATCTGCGATATCGGTTGAATATATACTCGACCTGGCATCTTGGAAGTCTGTAGTAAAACCCAATTGGTTATTTATAACAAAGTGAATTGTACCACCTGTATGATAGCCTTTCAGTTTCGACATTTGTGCTACCTCATACACAATTCCTTGACCGGCCAAAGCAGCATCACCATGGATTAGGATTGGAAGAACCTTTGAAACATTATCATCAAATAAGTAATCTGATTTAGCCCGAATAAACCCTTCAACGACCGGGTTTACAGCTTCTAAATGCGATGGATTCGGCGCCAAATTGATTTTAACCATAGCTCCATTAGAGGCTTTAATTGAACTTGAAAAACCCAAATGGTATTTCACGTCTCCATCTCCCATAGTAGTACTAGGAGGGGCATTTCCTTCAAATTCGTTGAAGATTTCTTCATATGTTTTTTTCATGGTATTGGCCAGAACATTCAAACGACCTCTGTGCGCCATACCAATAACAATACTTTCAATTCCCAATTCCGCTCCTGTATTGATCATAGCATCTAAAGCGGGAATTGTACTTTCTCCACCTTCAAGTGAAAACCTTTTTTGACCTATATATTTTGTGTGCAGAAAGTTTTCAAAAACAACAGACTCATTAAGTTTAGAAAGAATGTGCATTTTTTCTTCCTTGCTTAATTTGAGATTCAAATATTCCTTTTCACTTTTTTCCTGAAACCAATCGCGAATTTCCGGCTCTCTTATTTCGTAATAGTCAAAACCGATTGTTTGAGCAAAAATTTTCTTACACCTTTCAATAATAGATCTAAGGCTTGCTTTACCCATTTCTAGCTCATGACCTGCGTAAAACTCTGTATCAAGAGCATCTTCAGATAAGCCGACGTCTTTCAGCTCAACCCCGGCATTTCTATTAAGTCTTTGCCTCACAGGATTGGTATTTGAAATCAAATGTCCGTACTCTCTGTACCGATCTATTAAATTATAAACCTTGATTTCGTCAAGTGAAAAGTCTCCTGATGTAGCTGCCTGACCATTATCCCACTTTTTAGAGGCGAATTCAAAGCCTTCAAAAAACTTTTGCCAAGATTCATCTACAGATTGAGGTTCAGATTTGTATTCGCTGTATAAGTTTTCGATATAATCGCCATGAGCATTGGCGATATAAGAATATTTGTCCATATCCTAGATTGTTGATAAAATCAAAGGTATGTATTCTGGTTATCAATGAAAAATTGTATAAGCGCGTACGCGTTTATTTCACTTTGACGTAATCAGAAAGATATTTGAAATGCTCAGTAAGTGACCCCTTTTCAGTTATTGTAGCTTTTTGAAGAATATTATCCTTGTCTTTATTCCAGTATTGAGGAAGCACATTTGCTATAAGTTCTTTGCCAAAATCTTCTGAAGCATCTCGAGGCAATTCACAAGGTAGGTTGTCAACCGCCATTACAGTGATGTTACCTTCATCACTAAGTGCTTTTTCAACATTATCGTCGCTTGGGTTATAATCGTAAATGGGATCGTCAATTGTACTTGGCATTTTTGTAGAAGGTATGCTTCCTTCAATATCACAAGTGATGTCCGCTATTATTCGAATTCGGAAATCTGTAGCTGCGCTTTGTTCTCTTGTAAATAGGACAGGGCTCCCCGGGTCCCAATAGGCTCCGGCGATTAATATATCCGTTTGATGAGCGAAGTTTAGAAAACTGCTTTTGAAATGTTCAGGATGTTTGTAAAATTCATTTCTACTAAAAAGAGCTCCATCTTTATGAAAATGATAGTCTCTTGAATTTAACTGTGTAAAAACGGCCTCTTTAAAATTCTCCTCGAGGTATTCAGCCGGAGTAACTTTTTGAATATTCATGCCAAGTAAAACTTCCATAGCGCCTTTCGCTACACGACCGCCTCCTGTAAGAGCAATTTTGATGGCAGGTAGTTTTACTTTACCGAACTCTGTTTTTAAGTCTTCCAAATCAAAACACTTGGACGCTCTTCTGATGTTGAAAAGATTGTAGCGCTGCCCGAAGGTCCATATTCCATTATATGCTCCGACAATTCCCGCATATCTTCCAAAGGCGATGATTCGTTTTCCGGCATTATCTGTAAGAACTTCATAATCTATGAGTTTGATATTTTTTTTGAGAATTGTTCTCAATAAGTCTCGATTATAGGGCTGCTCTTTTATGGTGTGCGAAAAAAAGAAATAGGTTTTGTTTTCTATCAACAACTTTTTCGGGACTTCCTTTACGCCCATTAGAATATCGCAATCACTAACATCTTTTACGACCTTAACACCTGCTTCTTTATAATCCATATCGCTAAAACAGCGTATATCACTTGATTGAACCACGATTTCGAGTTCCGGAAATTCTTCCATTGCATCAATGCATTGTGCCGGGGTCATTGGAACTCTTTTATCGACCGGGATTTTATTTTCCTTAATCAAGCCTATTTTCATCTTCGCCATTTCTTTGATTTTTACTGAATAAATCTAGCCTGCAATTTAGCTCTGATTAATTCTTTTTTGAATTTTTCATGAATGAATTCAATCTTTTCATTCATAGAGTTAAATAAATCATAAATTTGACCTTTCGTTTTGAAAGAAAAAGATATGGCGTGGTTTAATAGGAAAGCCAAGGGAATTCAAACACCAACTGATCAGAAGAAGGATGTACCGGATGGATTATGGTACAAAACTCCTTCCGGAAATATCAGCCACATGGCTGAGCTGAAGAAAAATAGTTATGTTGTTCCGGAGGATAATTATCATGTTAGGATTGGATCCAAAGAATATTTTGAGATAATCTTTGATAAAAACAAGTTTGAGGAACTGGATGAAAATATGTCTTCAGCAGATCCTTTGGAGTTTGTTGATAGCAAGCCGTATCCGGCAAGAATTGCAGCGACTCAAAAAAATACCGGATTGAAAGATGCCGTTCGCTCGGCTGTCGGAAAGGTAAATGGCAAGGATTTGGTCATAAGCTGTATGGACTTTCAGTTTATCGGAGGTAGTATGGGGTCTGTTGTTGGAGAAAAAATAAGCAGAGCTATTGATTATTCCAGAAAACATAAAATTCCATTCTTGATGATTTCGAAATCAGGAGGTGCCAGAATGATGGAGGCGGGATATTCTCTGATGCAGTTGGCTAAAACATCTGCAAAATTGAGAATGCTTGCGGACGATAAAGTACCGTTTATTTCTTTAATGACAGATCCTACGACTGGAGGAGTTACTGCATCTTTTGCAATGTTGGGAGATTTTAATATTGCAGAACCGGGTGCTTTAATTGGCTTCGCCGGCCCTCGGGTAATAAGAGAAACAATAGGGAAAGATTTGCCAAAAGGCTTCCAGAGTGCTGAGTTTTTATTGGAGCACGGATTCCTCGATTTTATCGTTGATAGACGTGAACTGAAACGAACTTTGACAGATCTTTTAAAAATGCTGGAGAATTAAAGAACTATGCTTGCCGAAATTGGTTGAAAATAGTAGAGATTATGAAGTCAATTTGGGCTGAATAAATATATTTGCAGTTTATAATACATACCAAAATAAATTCTAAATGGTAATCATTACGTCAATTATAGCTTTTACAATACTTATTGTTTTGCTGGTATTGATATTACTTTTTGCGCAGTCCAAACTGGTGCAGCAAGGTGATGTCAAAATTGTGATCAACGGAGATGAATCAAACCCCATGGTTGCTTCTGCCGGAGGTACTTTGCTATCTACACTGTCTTCGCACAAATTATTCCTTCCTTCTGCATGCGGAGGCGGAGGAACTTGCGCCATGTGTAAGTGCGTGATAGAAGAAGGAGGAGGAGATGTACTACCAACAGAGGAAGGCCATCTTTCTAGAACCGAAAAAGAAGAAGGAGTGAGATTATCATGTCAGGTTAAAGTCAAAAATGACATGAGAATCAGAATTTCTGATGAAATTTTCGGAATTAAGAAATGGGACTGTGAAGTTGTTTCGAATTATAATGTGGCCTCTTTCATTAAAGAATTTGTAGTTAGATTACCTGAAGGAGAAAATCTTGATTTTAAATCAGGAGGTTATATTCAAATTGATGTTCCTCCAATTGAGGTAGATTTTAAAACCATGGATATCGAGCCATTGCCGGATGATCCAGGAGGAGCTGACAAATTTAAACCTGAATGGGATAAGTTCAAGCTTTGGGATCTGAAGATGAAAAATGATGAAGAGATTTTCAGAGCATACTCCATGGCCAACCACCCGGCTGAAGGGGATATTATAATGTTGAACATCCGTATTGCCACTCCACCGTGGGACAGAGCCAAAAATGGATGGATGGATGTTAACCCTGGAATTTGTTCTTCATATGTATTTTCAAGAAAAAAAGGAGACAAAGTAACTATTTCCGGACCTTATGGAGAATTCTTCATTAAGGATACCAAAAAAGAAATGGTGTATATCGGTGGTGGTGCAGGAATGGCACCTTTGAGATCACACGTATTCCACTTATTCCATACGCTTAAATCAGACAGGAAAGTAAGTTTCTGGTATGGTGGTAGATCTCGAAGAGAGTTGTTTTACACAGAGCATTTCAGAAAAATCGAAAAGGAATTCCCGAATTTCAGTTACCATATTGCTCTTTCTGAACCACTGGAAGAGGATAACTGGAAAGTGAAAAAGGATATTGATGATAAAGATGGCGATGGTTATGTTGGCTTTATTCACCAAGTATTTATTGACAACTACCTCAGCAAACATCCTGATCCGGAAGAAATTGAATTTTATTTCTGTGGTCCGCCAATGATGAATGCATCAGTCTTGAAGATGTGTGACGAATACGGTATTCCACCGGAAAATGTAGCCTTCGATGACTTTGGAGGGTAATAAGAAATGAAAGGAGAATGAAAGTTCTCCTTTTTTTATTTTTATTTGTTTTATGAGCTTAAGCATATTCTTTGATCCACTTGAGGATAAGTTTTTATCCTTTTCCGGAAACCGCAACAGTTTTGGTCATAAGTTGAGTAAAAACGACTCATCGCTTACCAATTGGCAGGAACATGATATTGCAATAATCGGTATTGATGAATATCGGGGATCGCATTCCGGACAAAAACAAAATGGTGGCCCGGATATAATCCGAAAGGCATTATACAACTTATCGGGCTGGAACAGTGATAAGCGAATAATTGATTTTGGAAATCTGAGGTCCGGTGAAACTTATCAGGAAACACACAGTCGATTGCAGAGTGTATTGGAGATTTTATATGAGAATGAAATTATAAGCATAATAATTGGAGGCTCCCAGGATTTGGATTTTAGTCAATATGCAGCCTCAGAGAACCTCAATAAAATGATCAATTTTGGAAGCATTGATGCCAAAATAGACTTCGAACCCGATGTAGAAGGAGTACCTGCCGACAGAAGCCACTTACATAAAATGCTCACTCATGAGCCAAATTTCTTGTACAATATCTGTAGCATAGGCTATCAATCTTATTTGGTTGAAAAGGATTTGATATCCCTAATGGAGAAATTATACTTTGAGGGAATCCGGCTTGGTGCAATTCACGATGATATAAAAGAAATAGAACCCTTTTTGAGGAATTTGGATATTCTGAGTTTTGATATTTCGGCCTTAAGAGGGCAAGATGCCGCCGGCCAATCAGATCCTCAGCCATTTGGCTTGAGCCCTGAACAAGCTTGTCAACTTACGTGGTATGCAGGACATGGTGCAGGAGTTAAGAGCATTGGATTTTATGGCTACCAACCGAAACAAGACAGTAATGCTCTCACAGCTAAGCTAATGGCTACGATGATCTGGTATTTTGTTGAGGGGTTCAACCATCGCAAAAGTGAAACTTCATTTGAGACAAACGACTATCAAAAATTTACTGTTGCGTTTAATGGCACTCCTTCAGAATTGGTCTTTTATAAAAGTTTAAAGACTGATAAATGGTGGATAGAAGTTCCTTTGACCAAAAGCCAAAACAAGTATAAACACTATAAATATATTCCCTGCAGTTATCAGGACTATTTGCTGGCAGGAAGTGGTGAAGTACCCGATAAATGGATTCTGGCACAATCGAGAATTGCCTGATTTTATGTAAATTCCATTAGCAATATGTATAAATGGATATTATTTATTTTAGGCCTTCTTATTTTTTCATCAATAAGTCATGCTCAGTTTACCGTTCCTCCTGAAAACGTAGGTGGTAAGCAGGAAGCTAAAAGGATTCTTAGTGAAGCTTTCTGTGTTTCTAATGTAAGTCCACAAAATCGCTTACCCGGAAAAATAACGCTGACCTTCATAGTCAATAAAGATCAGAGCATTGACTCATTAAATTTTGCAAAATCAATCAATCCTGAAGTGGATAATGAAATTGCTCGAGTCTTTCCGATTATTCAGTGGCTGCCGGGATTAGTTGACAAAGAGCCCGTCAGCGCATGGCACTTATTTGAATTTCGTGTGAATAATAAATTCTACGAAGATAATGACTTGTGTACGGCCGATCCTTATGACAAAGTTTATCCTTATATATCCTTAACTGAAAAGCCGAAATTCGCTTTGAATGATTTTAACAAATGGGTTTATAATAAGCTCGAATATCCTGAATTAGCATTAAAAAAGGGAATTGAAGGGTCTGTTTTAACTCGATTTGTAGTTGAGAAAAATGGGAAACTTAGTAATATTGGCATCGCCAGAAGTATAGGAGGCGGTTGTGATGAAGAGGCTCTGAGAGTGGTTAAGATGAGTAATTGGTACCCTGGTAGAAAAGATGGGAAACCGGTACGAACGCAAGTATATTATCAGATTACATTTAAAACCGGCCAATCAGACTTCATGCCAATTCATTCAGGCGATATGATCAAAGGACAATGAAATATTTATTCTTTATTGTTTTTGGCTTTTGGTCTATATGTGTACTAGGCCAATCTAAAGCAGAAAATTTTGGTGGAAAAAATGAAAAAAAGCGAATTTTTGAGCAGGAGCTTTATTATGCACCAAATTCCTTGGAACAGTATTATGGAGGAAAAGTAGAACTTGAGTTTGACTTGAATGAAAAGGCTGAGATTAGTAATATCAGCGTGTTAAAATCGGTGAGCAGGGATCTAAATGCCGAAGCCATCCGATTACTAAAACTAATGCTTTGGATTCCTGCTACTGAAAATGGTGCCCCTATTTCCAGCCATGAAACCATTAGCTTTAAGTTTAACCCAAGTAAGTATTCTGCATTGTGCAAGGATAGAGGATATGAGCTTGAGAAACCTACCAGGGAGTTCATATTTAAAGTATATGAAGAGGAAAACTTAACCACTGCGCCTACTTTCATTGGAACGGAAAGCAGTTTTCAAAACTATGTAAAGGATAATCTTAAATACCCTGAAGGAGCAGTTAAAACGGGAGCTCAAGGAATTGTAGAAATACTTTTTGTAATAGAGCCAAGTGGTCGGTTGACAAACATTCACATAAAAAAATCGCTGGAAGCTAATTGTGATATTGCAGCTCAAGAATTAATTCTGAAGTCTAAATGGAAATCAGGAAATCTAAATGGTATTCCTG
Organism: uncultured Hyphobacterium sp.; assembly: GCA_964351965.1. Taxonomy (GTDB): domain Bacteria; phylum Bacteroidota; class Bacteroidia; order Cytophagales; family CCMP332; genus CCMP332. The sequence goes on from CAYGPM010000001.1 coordinate 726,874, forward strand.
TGAGAACCCTTATGAAGAAGAAAATTTATTTCTCCCCTAATGGAGACCTTCCATTTATTACAGTTCCCGATCAGAACTGAATTATTTTTAATCAATTAAGGAAACCCAATCTTCCTTGCTCCGTATTACTAATCAATAACAAACAAAGGTGATTTAAATAATCATTAAAGTAGTTTCTTGGTTTAGTGCGTAGTTTAAGGCTGACTTGGTTTCCGAGTCAGCCTTCTTATTTTCGCCCAAGTGAATCAATTTATTTTACTAAGCATTTCTGATTTTATAAATATTGAGAACCTGGCTGTAGCATGTAGCATTGGCTTTGTGGTATTTAATGCCAGAGGGAAAATTATTTCCTGGCCCTTAGGAATTATTGGCTCAGCGCTTTACGTGTGGATATTTATAAACGCTAAGATTTATGGAGATTCGATCTTGCAGTTGTTTTACGTTGGAATGGGAATTTACGGTTGGATAGAATGGTCCAAGGCAAAGAAAATCAAAACTGATCTGCCGATAGTATCAGTCACTTTATCCTTCATTATTAAGATAATCCTGATTGGAGCTATTTTGATCCCAATAGCAGGATATTTATTGGAAAGATTTACAGATTCGGATATTCCATATTGGGATGCCTATACAACAGTATTCAGTTTTATTGCTACTTATATGATGGCAAAAAGAATTATGGAGAACTGGTTGCTCTGGATTATTATTGATTTATCCTGTGTATTTATTTACGCTTATAAGGATTTAAATTCTACTGTAGTCTTGTTCATTATTTACACTTTGATGGCAGTATATGGCTATTTCAACTGGCGGAATTTAAAAATTAAACAATTAGTGAATGCCTAGAGTCGTATTGATAGGGTCCGAATGTTCTGGAAAAACTAGTCTGGCAGATGCGCTCTCCTCTCATTATAAAGTAGATTATCTGGAAGAGTACTCTAGAATTTATGCAGAAAATAAAGGTGAAAATTTAACATTTGAGGATGTTATTCCCATTGCGAAGGGACAAATACAATCTGAGATGGACTTTATCAAAAGCTCTTCGGACAATTTATTATTGTTTGATACCTGCATTTTGTCAACATATATCTACAGTAAAATATATTATAACAAAGTGCCTGCCGAACTAAGGAAATGGATGGATTTGAGCATTTATGATTTTTTCTTTTTGACTTATCCTGATCCTGAATGGAATGATGATGGCATACGGAAAATGCCCATTTCAAGATCAGAAATGCATGATTTTTTTAAAAAGGAATTACAAGCCTTTAATTTGCCCTTTTATGAAATTCAGGGAAATGAAGAAGCTAGAATTTTGTCGATTAATAATGAATTGAAGCGATTGAATTTCATTTAGTTTTGATATTGTGACTAAATCACTAGATTTAATTAATTCTTAAAACCATGATAGATCATAAAAAAGTAGCAGAACATTGGACAAGAAATCACTTCTTATTGTATCTGTACCTATGCGCGATTGAGGCCGATGATGTTTTGCAGGAAAGCGAAGTGGATGATCTCCTCGATCAATATGAATCTATGAATATTGGTGACGAGAACTATGTCAAAACCTTCAATGACGTTCTGATTGAACATAAAGGACATGATGAAAAGGAAATTGTGGAGTTTATAAATCAATACATTCCCGAATATTTTTCCGACCCGGAAAATGCAGATAAATTACTCGATAGCCTCAATAAACTTTCATTATCCGATGGAAATATCGATCCTGAGGAAAGTGATATTATCAAACTAGTTGCAAGATTGGTAGGGAGGTAGGAGCTCTCCGTAAAACTTTTTACATTTGACTTGTTAAAGACTAGGGGTGCCTGAATATTACGGGCTGAGATCATACCCAAATAACCTGATCCGGATAATGCCGGCGTAGGGAGTATGGTAAATATTAAGGGAATTCCCCGATTCCCGGATGTATTACTCAAAACAATCAGTTAATGAAATTTTCTATTTTGATGGTGATGACACTCCTGTGTACTGTGTCGATCGCTCAAGATTCACTTCAGAATATCAATCTTGATGAAGTTTATATCATAGGTATTAGAGCAAAAACAGAGGCTCCAGTATCTCAGACTACTATTCGCAAAGCCGATTTGGAAAGAGTTGATATTGGTCAGGATGCATCTTTGCATCTCGAAAGATTAAGTCCTTCAATTGTTACTTATTCCGACGCGGGAACCAACTTTGGTAATTATATAAGTTTCCGATTAAGAGGTATGTCGCAGGATCGTATCAATGTCACTTTAAATGGCATTCCGGTAAATGATATGCTCGATCAGGGTATTTATTTTTCAAATTTTGCAGATTTCAGTAATAGCATAGAATCCGTTCAGGTACAAAGAGGAGTTGGGACCTCGAGTAATGGTACTTCATCTTATGCCGGTTCCATAAATTATGAAAGCGTCAGTTTATATGAAGAAAAACCAGCCGCTGAATTGCGCTTAAGTGGAGGAAGTTTTGGCTCAATGGGTATTTCAGCAGAAGCCAGAACAGGGAAAACAGAAGATAATTTTTCTGCCTATGCGAGAGCATCTAGAATGAGATCGCAGGGTTTTAAGGATTACTCAGGAAGTGACGCACATTCTTTTTTCTTCTCAGGTGGATATCTCGGAGAAAAGCATGTTTTGAAATTCACCGGATTTATGGGCAAAACTCAAAATCATCAGAGCTATGAATATGTGTTGAAAGATATTATTGAAAGAAGTCCAAAAACAAATAATAACAACCCCAACGACGTAGACGATTTTGAACAGGATATGGCTCAGTTACAACATACTTACTTTTTTAATAAGCGCTTATCTTTAAACTCAATCTTATATTATACAGGAGCAAGAGGATATTTTCCATTTGCTTTTCCGCAGTCTGTTGGAATACCCGTAGATACGCTTTCAATAGTTTACGATACTACAATACTCACGCAGTATAATTATGGTATTGTGAATAATCAGTATGGAATTACAAGTAATCTTCATTATTCAAGCGAGGATGTAGATCTCGACGCGGGAGTTCATCTTTATACATTTAATCGAAGCAATACCGAGGATGTTTCTCCAAATTTTCAGTTTCCATATTTATATCAGAGAAGTTATAAAGACGAAGGTTCTTTATTCTTAAAGGCAAGTAAAAAAAGCAAGTCCTTGGGATTAATTCTCTTTGCTGAAACTCAACTCAGATATGTTGATATGAGATTTGAACCCGGTTCTGACGGTGTAAATAATGAAACCCGTTCATATTTATTTCTAAATCCCAGAATCGGACTTACTTATAATCTGGATGCTAACAGCAATATTTATGGATCATTTGGAAGGACCGGTAGAGAACCAACCAGAATTGATTTTTTCAGCAACGATTTTAACATAGAGGAAGAATATGTAAATGATGTTGAATTAGGGTACAGATTGACCAGAGAAAAACTGAAATTTAATGTGAATGTATTTTACATGGATTTTGAAAATGAGATCACTGAGCTGGGAGGTGTAATACAGAATACCTACTTTGAAATCCGTCAGAATGTTGCGAGCAGCCAGCGCTATGGGCTTGAATTAGAGTCGGAGTATAATATACTGCAGAATTTATCATTTAGATTAATGGCAACTTATCTAAGAACGAATGTCGATAATGTTACATTGGATGGGACAAGTAGGAATAATGTAGAACAGGTATTATCACCTGAATTAATTATCACTCCTGAGCTGCGATACACTTTAATGAATAAACTTAGTATTAATGTTAACGCAAGATATCTTTCTGAAGCCTATACTGATATATTCAATAATGAAGAATATCAAATCCCTTCGAGTTTAATATTCAATTCAGGAATTGACTATGCAATAACTGATAATATCAGAGCATCACTATTTATTAATAATATAACAGACGAATTGTATTTTACAGATGGAGCGCCTATCGATACAAATTTTGATGGCGTATTGGACGGCCCGGGTTTTAGGGTACAGGCACCAAGAAATATAATGGGACGAATTCTTATTAAAATCTAGTATTTTTAAGAGGTGGCGTACTTAAGCCACCTTTATTATTTTTTGCAAAATGTAATCAATAATTATAATTTCCTATTTGTTTTGAGCTATGGAGAAAGATCCAATATATAAATTGAGTAAGGAAATTAAGGGAATTAAAAAGGTCATGAATATCTTTTTAGTTGTTCTTATTATTTACATACTATTTATTCTAAAGCAATTCTTTATTCCAATAGCTTTAGCCTTGTTTTTTGCAATGCTGTTAATCCCTTTATTATCGAAGCTGGTAAAATGGAAATTTCCAATGGGTTTGAGTGTTGCAACAATTTCTATTCTTTTTTTGGGACTCATCTTTCTATTCGGTCTTTTTATCTCAAAAATGGCCAGCAGACTAATAAGTGAATCCGGCGAGTTAAAAATTCAGATTTCTAAAAAAATAGGGACCGTGCAGTCATCTTTGGAGAACTTTGGAGGCGGATACTTTGAACCCCACAGAATATCAGAAGGCTTAAAAAACATTATAAATCCTGATTTTATTTTTCAATATACAGGTGATTTGGCAGGTTTCGTTACCTCCTTTACTGCAGACTTCTTTTTAATGTTCATTTATCTGGTAGGTTTTCTAAGCGTTATTCAGAATTATAAACAATTTCTCAGTTATATTTTTGGGAGTAAAAACGAAGCAAAAAATAGCCAGATTCTTTCAGTATTTGAGCAATTGAAATCATCATTGTCAAAGTATATGGTTGTTAAAATATTGATAAGTTTGGGCACCGGAATCGGATATGCAATAGTATGTTACCTATTTGGTGTTAAGCATGCTATCATTTGGGGCTTTCTAGCATTTTGCCTCAATTTCATTCCAACATTGGGTTCCATTATCGCTACAGTGCCTCCGCTACTACTCGGTATAATTCAGTTCGATTCTTTTATTGCCTTTTTCTTTCTTGGAGTAGCTCTTTTTGGTGTTCAATTCCTTTTTGGAAATATTTTAGAGCCCAAGATTCAAGGAAGTAGTTTCAATATAAATTTTGTTTCTATCATATTGGGATTGGTTTTGTTTGGTGGACTATGGGGTATTATAGGAATGTTACTTTCCGTCCCATTATTAGTGCTCATAAAAATCGTACTTTCCGAGATACCTGATGCCAGAGTAATCGTTAGGTTAATGTCCACCAATCGTGAAGTACGAGAGTGGGCAGAAGAAAATCAAAAAGAAGGTTTATAGGTGACCGTCGCGAATATCTCTATCTCTTAGAGCTTTTACTGCTTTGCCATAGCTTTCGGTCAATTCACGGAATTTCTCAACCTCTCCACCGCGATCCGGGTGGTGCTGAAGACTGAGTTTTCTAAACCAATATTTCACATCTTCCATGCTCGCATCCCAATCCAATCCGAATACGCTTAAATAGCCTGGGATTTTTCTGAATTTTTCAAACTCATACTTTTTCTCGGCTGTACAAAAGATTTGTCCCATGGCACGTACTTCGCCCGTATCATCCAATTCTCTTTTACTTACAGCAAAAGTTGGAGCATTATCATCTGTAGTAAAACCGTCTTTGTAAGGTTCACTATAAATAATCAATTGTTTTGGGAGGACTTTCTTTATCTGAAATTTCGCTTTGCCGTATTTGGCATATAAATACTCAACTCTTGCTGTTTCACGAAATTCCGAATTTCCGGTTTGCTTTTCAATCTCTTGTTCCAGATACTCCTGAAGTGCGAACTCCGGATTAATGCAGAGCGCTCTTCTATCTTTCAGAATCTTCTGAACATCTTCTTCTGCTTTTTGGTAGGAATTTGAGATTCCGGTGAATTGAGGCCTGTCACTGTCAAGAGCTATTACCCAAAAAACTTTATCCTTGTCAATTCTGGCCGCCGAAACAACATTGTTGAACTCGAGACCTTTTCCTTCAGGATTTACAAGCTTCTCCATTAGTTTTTTGCCACTTTTGGTTTCCTTAAAGCTTGTTTCGAATATGGTACCTGTTGGATTGAGTTCCAATGTTTGCGTTTTTTTGAGTTTTGGAGAAACTTTAAACTTTAAAATTAACTTTTAAAGTCGTCAGTAAAAAATTATTTTTGAAATCATGCTACAACAGATTCTGATTTTAACCGCATTTATGGCGTCTATGTTTTATATGGGAAGACTTGTGTATAAAAATTTCTTTTCCAAAGACGTTCATTGTCCGGGATGTAGCGGCTGTTCTTCAATTGATTTTGCAAGTATTGAAAAACAAATGGAAGAGAAATACAACAATTAATCTTCCAAGAAATTACCTAGAATAGAGCTCGATTCCTTTCCTTTATTTTGACCATAAGGTGCAATTGCCTGAATTAGTTTGCGAATTGGCATAGATTGCAACCAGACTTTTCCGGTTCCTTGTAAGGTAGCTAGAAATAGGCCTTCGCCACCAAAAACCATAGACTTTAATCCTCCGGCTCTTGAAATATTAAAATCTAATTGAGATTCATAAGCCACAATACAACCTGTATCTACTCTTAAAAGGTTATTATTTAATTCTTTTTCAATAATAGTTCCTCCGGCATGGATAAATGCTTTACCATCTCCTTGCAATTTTTGCATAATAAAGCCTTCTCCACCAACAAGCCCTGATCCTATTCTTTTATTAAATGTGATGGATATTTTGGTACCTAATGCAGCGCATAGAAATCCATCTTTTTGAACTATCAATTCGTTGTTTGTTCGCTCTGCTAAATTTATTGGAATGACTGTTCCGGGATATGGAGCTGAGAATGCAACACGCTGTTTTCCACTGCCATTATTTGTGAAATGCGTCATAAATAAAGACTCACCGGTAAGTAATCTGCTTCCTGCTGAAAGTAATTTCCCCATCAAACCTTGGTCGGGATTTGAACCATCCCCCATTTTTGTTTCAAAGCTTATACCCTCATCCATATATACCATCGCACCGGCTTCTGCTATCACTGTCTCACGTGGGTCTAACTCTACTTCAACGAGCTGTATATCATCTCCAAGAATCTTATAGTCTATTTCGTGTGAATTCATTTTTTACTTTTTTGATTTTCACCTTTGTCGATATCATCGCGATCGCGCAACTTCTTGTCATCGACATTTTTATTGAGGAATTTATTAATTTTTTCAATGTCCATATTACTCTGGATTTCCCCGAAATTATTAATACTTATTTCGAAGCCATCAAGATCCTTGTGGACGCGAGGTTTGGTCTTTTCTTTTTTCTTTTTGTTTGCCATGACCCTTTTTTCTTAAAGTTACAAAAAAGGAATTCAATTAAAGGATTAGCTGATTTTCTCTAATGCAAGATTAAGACGAGCAATCACTTCTTTTTTGCCTAATATCTCAAGCAATACCATTAAGTCGGGTCCCATTCCCGCACCGGTTGCTGCAAGCCTCAAAGAAGGCATGACTTTTCCCATCTTAATACCCAATTCAACAGTTGTATCGTAATACAATTGCTTGATTTTATCCGCTTTGAAATCACTTAGCCCTTCGAGATTCTCAGCAAATTGTTTGATTGCAGTTTTGGCATCATTATCCCACTTTTTTTCAATAACCTGAGAATCGTATTCTGTCGGTCTTTCAAAACATGTGCGACTTTCTTTGAGCAGATCGGAAGGGAATACCAAACGTTCTTTTACAAGTTCAATAATCTCATCGAGTTTATTTTCATCGTAATCTAAAGCTTCTTTTTCCAGATCGGCCTTTAAGAATTCAGCAAGTTCTGCATTTGATTTTTCCCTTAAATAGTGCTGATTAAACCATTTTGCCTTTTCAATATCGAATTTAGTACCCGCTTTACCGATTCTTGAAATACTGAATTTTTCGATGAGTTCATCCATACTAAAAAACTCTTCATTATTTCCCGGACTCCATCCCAGCATAGCCAGAAAATTGTTCATCGTTTCGGGCAGGAATCCTCTCTCTTTAAAGCCCACTCTTTTTTCACCACTTTCAGGATCAGTCCAATTCAAAGGGAAAACAGGAAAGCCAAGTTTATCTCCATCTCTTTTACTCAATTTGCCATTTCCATCCGGCTTGAGAATTAGAGGCAAGTGCGCGAACTGAGGCATTTCTTTTTCCCAACCTAAGTACTTATACAAGAGAACGTGAAGCGGAGCAGAAGGAAGCCATTCTTCACCACGAATAACATGTGTTATTTTCATGAAGTGATCATCCACAATATTTGCCAAGTGGTAGGTAGGCATTCCGTCAGATTTTAAAATGACTTTATCATCGATGGTTTCTGATTCCACCATTACCCATCCACGTACGAGGTCATTTAATCTTACCTCTTCTTTTCTAGGGACCTTTAATCTCACAACATAAGCTTCGCCTGATGCTAATCTTTTTTGCACCTCATCATCCGGCAGTGTCAGAGAGTTTTTCATGCTCTCTCGGGTTACAGAATTATACTGAGGGTTTGGCACGCGTGCTGCTTTGAGCCGCTCTCTCATAGCAACCAGCTCGTCGGGAGTATCAAAAGCATAATATGCATGACCATTTTCAATGAGCTGATCGGCATATTGCTTATACATTGTCTTTCTTTCCGACTGCCGGTAGGGTGCGTATTGACCCGGATTTCTTGGGCTTTCATCGGGAGAGATACCCATCCAATCCAATGCTTCCATAATGTAATCTTCTGCACCGGGCACAAATCGCGTTTGATCGGTGTCTTCAACTCTCAAAACGAAAGTACCACCCTGATTTTTTGCGAATAAATAATTAAATAGTGCAGTTCTAACTCCTCCTATATGCAGGGGTCCTGTTGGACTTGGTGCAAATCTTACTCTTACCGACATAGTTTAAATTTTGTGCAAAAGTATAAAAGAAGGGGCTTTTATCTTAACGATTATATTGATCTAATCAATCTACCACTAACCTGAAGAAGTCTGAGCTAATAGCTTTTAAATGATTTATTATATTTAAGAATGTTTCATCGACTTTTTTTTATTCTAGCAGTTCTTTTGTTTCAGATTGAGGAGTCTTCCGCTCAGTGTTTCGCTGATGCCGGAAAAGACACGACTGCATGCGTTATTAATAATTATGACACTTTGACTTTGGGCGGATCACCAACCGCGAGTGGTGGTTCCGGCAATTATACATATGCCTGGACTGCATATCTTGAAATATCACCTACATTAAAATTTTACGCTTCAGATTTTTTAGATGACACAACCATTGCCAATCCTCGTTTGATTAATCCTTATTTTCAAGGTTTAAGTTATTATGTAACCGTTATTGATAGCTCAGGGAATACCTGCTCAGACTCCATTAGAGTTGAATTTTGCCGGTTGATTGGCGGATTAATTGATATAAGAAAAAACATTTGTCCGGGAGATACTATAACTCTGGGAACTTTAGGTAGTACTTTTTGCTACCCTTTAAGCTATGAATGGTTTCCCAAATACAATATTTCTGACCCATTTTCCCCGAGACCTCAGGCTTGGCCTGATACAACAACTTATTACTATGCCATAGTTACAGATTCTATGGGTTGTCAATGGTCGGATGAAGTCAACGAGATTTTTGTCTGTCTAAGTTCATTGGAAATGAAGGGAATGGATTTACCTGCCAATATATTTCCAAATCCATTTAATGAAGATATTTTAATCGAAATGGAAGGACATGAAAATGAGCTTAAAACCTTCACCCTTTTAAGTGAAGAGGGTAAAATTGTCTTAAAAAAAGTTTTTAAGAATTCCAATTTCACAATTGATACCCGTAACCTTCCCTCTGGTATGTATATTTCTGTATTGGAATATGCATCACAAATTCAAAGAGGCAAAATGTTTAAGCAATAGTTTTGTTTAAAGTATTCAATAGTATTTCCTTACTTTTTTGAGAGTGCAAACGAAAATTACCTAGGACGATAATATAATTCAACAACATAATACCTATTGAAATAAGGGAGTAAGATGGTCTGAATAAAATTGTCACAAAAAATATTCCACTCAAAAGACAAATCCATGTCCATAGAATCAAAAAGAGCTTTGAGCCACGATGAAGGTCGTATTCAAGCTTGAGAAGTGATTCTTCCTCGCCTTCCACAAACTCTCCACGAATCATAGGAATAAAATATTGAGGATAGCTCGCGTTTTGCGAAATGACAAAGGAATTCGTATTTAAAATGCCATTGAAATGAATTTCCGAAATATTCTTAGAATTTTCTCTGCTGGGTTTTGCAACTTTTTTCTTCAGTCTTTCCAGTAGTGACTTTTGTGATTCTTTAAATAAATGAGTTTCCCGAATAAAGAGACCCGGAAAGTACATTATTTAGCTGCAATACAAGAAATTTCTACATTCACATCTTTTGGCAATCGGGAAACCTCAACAGTTTCTCTGGCAGGTGGATCTTCCTTAAAGAAATTCCCGTATACCTGATTTACCTTGGTGAAATCATCCATATTTTTAAGGAAAATACTGCATTTTACAACATGAGAATAATCCATTCCCGCTTCTTCCAAAATCGCGCCTATATTTTCCATAACACGCTGTGTCTCAAGTTCGATATATTCAACTTCCATTTTGCCCGTATCAGCGTTCATGGCTATTTGACCTGATATATAAAGTGTGTTGCCGGCATAAACCGACTGTGAATATGGCCCGATTGGTTCGGGAGCATCGCTTGAATTGATAATTTTTTTGCTCATTTTTGACATTCCTCAATTAAGAAATAAAGATATGAATGTTTTTGCGATCGGAAGTGAGAAAAGAATAAAGGAATTAAAAGAACGCTTTAGTCAAATTATATCAGCTGAAGACTTCTCAGAAATAGAATCAAATGTTAAAGAAGGCGATTCTGTTATTCATTTTTGGGAAAGCGAGAGTATAGACGATCTGCAAGAAATATTGGCTATGAAAGGTATCAATGTTATTATAAACACTCTTAATACAACACTTTCAGAATTGCGCGTATTTATTGGAGATGCCAATGTAAATATTATGGGCTTTGCCGGGATTCCGGGATTTATCAATCGGGATAAATGGGATATTACTTCTTATTCAAAAGAAACCATTGTGGAAGCAGCTGAGTTATTTAAACTTTTAGAAGTTAAACCGATTGGCGTTCAGGACCGTGTTGGAATGGTAACGCCACGTGTAGTCGCCATGATCATTAATGAAGCCTATTATACGGTAATGGAGGGTACTGCTGAAAAAAAGGATATAGATATTGCAATGAAATTGGGCACAAATTATCCGGAAGGACCTTTTACCTGGTTAGAGAAAATAGGAATTGAGCATGTCTATGAATTACTCGATGCGCTATATGAAGATACTAAAGAGGAGCGATATAAAATCTGCCCTTTGCTTAAGCAAGAGTATTTGATGTCTATTGATAACTAAAAAGAATAGGCTAGAGATTAATTTTTTTAAATTTTATTCCTTTTTGCCTCTCTTATAATAGATCAATCGCAGTTTTAATCGTATCCCCTGCCTGTGTCAGGCAAGCGTATTGTTTATTCGTTATTCTACAGTTACAGACTTTGCAAGATTCCTTGGCTGATCCACATTCGTTCCACGCATTACTGCAATATGGTAAGAAAGCAATTGCAATGGCACTACTGAAACCATAGGTGAAAGCGCCTCATGGCAATGTGGAATTTCAATTGTATAATCTGCCATTCCGGGTATGATGTCATCTCCTTCTGTTACGATAGCAATAATTCTTCCTTTTCTGGCTTTTACTTCCTGAATATTGGAAATGATTTTATCGTAAGAACTATCTTTTGTTGCAATCACAACAACCGGCATTTCTTCATCTATTAAGGCAATTGGGCCGTGTTTCATTTCAGCTGCAGGATAACCCTCGGCGTGAATGTATGATATCTCTTTTAATTTGAGTGCACCTTCCAATGCTACAGGGAAATTGTATCCCCTTCCGAGATAAAGGAAATTGGTAACATCCTTAAATTCTGCTGCAATTTTTTTAATGAGGTCATCTTGTTTTAAAACACGCTCAATCTTGTCTGGAATGGAATTCAAGTCTACCAATATTTCTTGATAGGTTCTTCTTCTCATAGTCCCTCTGGCATCTGCCAAAAGAAGAGCCATCATTGAGAGTACTGTTAGTTGGGCAGTAAATGCTTTGGTACTGGCCACACCGATTTCGGGTCCGGCATGAGTATAGGCCCCTTCATGCGACAACCTGGCAATAGATGAACCAACTACATTACATACCCCAAAAATGATGGCGCCTTTAGATTTAGCAAGCTCCATTGCAGCCAAAGTATCTGCAGTTTCACCGGATTGGGAAATTGCAATTACCACATCACCTTCTTTTAGTACCGGATTTCTATATCTGAATTCAGAAGCGTATTCTACTTCAACCGGGATTCTGGCAAACTCTTCAAATAAATATTCTGCAACCAATCCGGAATGCCATGAGGTACCGCAAGCCACAATAATTATTCGATCTGCCTTAACGAACTTGTTATAATACTCACGTATTCCACCTAAAGCAACTTTTCCATTTTCAAGCTGCACTCGGCCTCGCATAGAGTCTCTAATGGATTTTGGTTGCTCAAAAATTTCTTTGAGCATAAAATGATCAAATCCACTTTTTTCTATGGATTCTAATTCCATTTCAAGCTTTTGAATGAGTGGACTTTTAACCACGTCTTCAGTATTTTTGATTGATAACTGACCATCTCTGATCACCGCTATTTCAAAGTCGTCTAAATAAACAACCTCATTGGTATATTCTATAATAGGAGTGGCGTCCGAAGCGATTAAGAATTCATTTTTACCAACACCAATAACCAACGGGCTTCCTTTTCTTGCAGCAATTAATTGATTTGGGTTATCCAATGAAATGATGACAATGGCATATGCTCCGATAACTTCATTGAGAGCAAGTCTAACAGCTTCTTCGAGAAGACAGTTATGGGAATCCTGGATATATTCGATAAAATGAATTAGAACCTCAGAATCGGTCTGACTTGTGAAGCTATGTCCTTTTCTCTCCAATTCTTTTTTAATAGAACCATAGTTTTCAATAATTCCATTATGAATGATAGCATGCTTGGATGTTGAAGAATAATGAGGATGTGCATTCACATCATTTGGCTCGCCATGAGTAGCCCATCGTGTATGTCCTATTCCGACTACGCCTTTTGTATCCTGATTTTCGATAAATGCTTCGAGATCTGATACTTTGCCTTTTTTCTTGAATACTTTGAGATTTCCATTTAAAATGGCGATTCCTGCACTATCATAGCCTCTGTACTCAAGTCTGTGCAAACCTTTTAAGATAATTGGTGCGGCTTGTTTATCTCCAATATAGCCTACTATTCCACACATAGATATTTATTTAATTAACAGGTATGTAATACACAAAAAGTTTAATAGGGCTGTCTTCCTTCTTATATGCCCCAAACTTCAATTGATTCACAGAAGATCCATTTTGCGATGGAATCATGATAACATCAGTAACACTTTCCCTACCGCTAATCAAATCTGCAAAGTAGGAAGTAACATCAATTGAATATCCATTATTAAATCTTCCGCCAGATCCTATATCTCCACCATCGTATAGTTCAAGATTATCATTGCTATCCACTTTGAATAAGAATAATTCTTGTGGCGGTTCATAATAGTCTTGATCTTCCACTGATCCATTAATTGACAATATAGCTTCTTCAACGATTATATTCCTATGTAGGTTTCGCAGATTAATGTAAGTAGGAAAGTCAAAGCGACTAATTATCCCTGTTCCCGAAAGCAGGAATACTTCATCGTTTGTTAATTCTGAGCTTATTTCCTGGTTATTGTCTTTAAGACCGGTTAATACTGCTGGCCTGTCGTGAGTTATTTGGTTAAACCTTTGATAATTCACCGAAATGGGAAACTTGTAAAAAGTTGAATCGGCAGTTGAATCAGAACTGGTGCGATAATACAAGAAAATTCCTGAGGTAAGAGTAGAAGTAGTAGATGATGAAGGATCGACTTCAAATCCAACAACCGAGCCTTCGGCAGATTTTGTCACAAGCGCCAGACCTCTGAAGTATTCAATAAAGTCTAAAGGGTCATTAAAAAATTCTAATTCCCTGTCGTTAAAAAACTTTTGACCCAAATCATTCAGATTGATTCTTAAGTTTTCTTCTTGTAAGTCACGCGCGGAAAAGACAACTTCAGCTTCCGGAGTTTTGTCATATTCCATCGTTTCAGATGCAAAATAATTCTTTTCCAGATCAAAGCCTTCTTTAAGTCGATGAACACCCATTTTAATACTAGCATCAGGATTACCGAAGATATAATTGGGACGAAGCACCAATACCATGGAATCGAATTGTGGATTGTCTAGATTCAGAAAATTATCTCCTGTAATAGCTGTTTGTAGGAAAGCATTACATGTGGTTGTACCAAAATTTTCATTTTGAATTTTACCAACCAAAAGCGCACTTGCAGATGAAGTCACAACAGAATCTCTTAAAAATGTACTTGATTCGATGTTAAAAGTATCGACAAGGATTGCCTTTAAGTTATCACCGCTGCCGATGCCAGGGGCAGAGATATTCTCTTTATTAGTACATGACAAAAGAAAAAAGGCCGGTACGATAAATCGAACCAGCCAAGACTTTAATAACATAGAATTACTTCGTTTAACCTGCGAGGTCGTTATAGAGATTAAATACGTTATTGACCATTTCGTCATCAGAGGCAATGGTTTCAAATTTATTTTTTTGTAAATCCTGGAATATAGTAGCGATATTATCCTCAACTGTATCTCCTGAATGAAGAACTTTATCCGCATATTCCGTTGCAATTTTAATGAATCCTTCGAAATCCGCCGACTTTAATGGACTAAGAAGATTTTCATCAATGTCAATCATTCTTGCTTTCTCAAGAAGATCGGCGCCAAATTTATGTGTAAAACCATTATCATAAACGGTAAACACACTTTTAGCATTCTTGAAAATCGGATCATTCTTATAAGTTGTTTTTAAATACAAAGGAATCAAGCCCGTGATCCAGTCGTGGCAATGCACGATATCCGGGGCCCATCCAAGTTTTTTAACTGTTTCTAATACTCCTTTGCAGAAAAATACTGCTCTTTCGCCATTATCCTCGTAGAATTTATTTTGTTTATCGTAGAAAACGGACTTTCTGTGAAAATAGTCTTCATTGTCGATAAAATATACTTGCAATTTTGCATTTGGAATAGAAGCGACTTTAATAACCAAAGGTTTTTCCTCATCTCCTACCGGAATATTAATACCTGAAAGCCTTACAACTTCATGCAGTCTGTTCTTTCTTTCGTTTATAATACCGAATCTAGGAACTAAAATCCTTATCTCCATACCTCTTTCCTGCATCGCCTGAGGTAATTTTCTTACAAATTCCGCTACCTTGGTTGTTTGAAGAAATGGGTTTATTTCTGAAGAAGCGTAAAGGATACGAAGCTTTGACATATATATGGGATTTATTAAAAGATTGGCTAAATAGCTTACAAAAATACCACTAATTTTGAATATTTACAACCTTATGCTTTCTTTGGCTCCATTCTAATAAAGCCCGGTAGTGGATGTTATAAGTAGAATTGATCACCTGGACGAAATCGTTCGGAATCATAAAAAATCATTAAGGACTTCTGGTTTTGTCCCAACTATGGGGGCTTTGCACGAAGGGCATTTTTCCCTAATCGAAAAGAGTGTTGCTGAAAATGACATCAGCATTTGCAGTATTTTCGTTAACCCCTTGCAGTTTAATAATTCCGAGGACCTAAAAAAGTATCCCAGAGATCTGGAAAAGGACTTGGAGCAATTGGAGGCACATCACTGTGATATAGTTTTTACTCCGGATGCAAGAGATTTTTACAAGAACAAACCGCTTATTGAGATAGACTTTGGGCAATTGGGTTCGGTGTTGGAAGGAAAATTCAGGCCAGGTCATTTCAATGGTGTTGCAATTGTTGTTTCCAGATTGTTACACATTGTTGAGCCGGATAGAGCTTATTTTGGTTTAAAAGACTTACAGCAATATTATGTGATTCGGCAAATGGGTCTGGATTTGGGAATTAAATCTGAAATTGTGCCATGTGAAATAGTTAGAGAAACTGATGGACTGGCTATGTCTTCAAGAAATAGAAGACTAAGTGAAAATGATCGTCAAATCGCCCCGTTGATATATCAAAGTCTTCAGAAAATTAAATCTTTCCTTGAAAATGGACTTTCATTTGAGAAAAGCATTGCGGGGACAAAAGAATTAGGACTGGAAAGAATGGGAATTGAAATTGAATATTTGGAACTGATTCGACTTCCTGATTTTACAGTAAATCCGGAACTCATAAAAGGTAAGGAGTATGCCTTGTGCATAGCTGCAAATCTATCTGGGATACGATTGATTGACAATATTCGGTTTCAACTATAAACATTAAGGGAACTTATTAGAAAGCATTTGGTTATTTTATAACTTTGCAGCCTCAAAACGAGCTTCATGAATATAGAAGTCCTTAAGTCAAAAATTCACCGCGTAAAAGTTACTCAGGCAGAGCTTCATTATGTTGGTAGTATCACTATCGATGAAGATCTTATGGATGCGGCTAATATTTACGAGAACGAAAAAGTGCAGATCGTGAATATTAATAATGGTGAACGACTTGAAACATATGTAATTAAAGGGGAGAGAGGAAGTCGTGATGTTTGTCTCAATGGGCCTGCTGCCAGAAAAGTGCAAGTTGGAGACATCATTATAATTATCTCTTATTGTTCCATTGACGTGAATGATGCTAAGAGCCACAAACCGGTGGTTATTTTTCCTGACTCAAATAATAGGGTTTCTTAATATATAAAAGGCTGAAAAAGACAATCATATATATTCTTTCTTTCGTTGTGGGTGGTGCCTTAATATGGTATACCTATCGCAATGAAAATATGGGTGACGTTATTACAAAAATTAAAGACGCTCACCTCGAGTTCATTCTTCTCTCGTTTATAGCAATGATTTTAAGTCATATTGCAAGAGCTAACAGATGGAATCAATTATATCAAACCATGGGATATAATCCCGGTACATGGCGCTCATTTCTGGCTGTAATGTTTGGCTATCTAATGAATCTGGCAATTCCAAGAGCTGGTGAAATTTCGAGATGCGCAATTTTGCGCAATACAGATAAAATCCCCTTAGAGGAAAGTATTGGTACAGTAGTGGCAGAAAGAGCATTTGATTTATTGATCATCATCATCATTGTTGCTTTGGCATTCTTGTTTAATTATGAACTTTTCAATCAAATCCTTAGCGCAACTCAGAATGTTGAGGGCGAAAGTTCAAATCAAGGTTCCGGCTATCTTTTGTGGATATTCATCGGTTTTGTTTCCTTATTGATTTTAATGTATTTGGTTAGACGTCGATTGATGCGTTATCAGTTTTTCGCAAAAGTTGGAGCTTCATTACAAAAGGTTGGCACAGGTATAATGAGTATTAGACATGTGAAAAATAAATTCTTATTTCTTTTCAATACAATAATCATTTGGGTCATGTATTTTCTGGCCAGCTATGTGGTATTTTTCGCGTTACCTGCCACTTCTCATCTTGGATTGGATGTTGCGCTTACACTACTTATTGTAAGTACCATGGCTATGATTATCCCGGTTCCCGCGGGAAGTGCTTATCCTTTATTCGTCCAAACTGCTTTAACAATTTATGGAGTAGCTGAATCTGATGGGAAAGTATATGCCACTGTAATGTATGGATCAACTGTGTTGATGATTTTAATCGTCGGAGGTATTTCTTTTTTAATTGCAGCTTGGTTGGCAAGTAAAAGCAAATGATTAGCACTGAAAATAAAATATTCAACCTTAGCGACTTCCTAAAGAGGAGAACTCAACTTAAGGATGAAGGTAAAAAGGTGGTTTTCAGCAATGGCTGCTTTGACATTGTGCACCTGGGTCATATCGACTACTTACAAAAAGCTCGAAATCTTGGGGATTATTTAATACTTGGTCTTAATGGCGATAAGAGTGTAAAATTGCTTAAAGGAGAAGGGAGGCCAATTATTGATGAGCAGTCAAGAGCTAGGCTAATGGCCTCAATGGAATTCATCGACGCTGTCATTTTGTTTGATGAAATAACACCTAAGGAACTTATTAGTGCCATTTTGCCAGATATATTGGTCAAAGGTGATGATTATTCAATAGAAAACATCGTTGGCTCAGATGTTGTTATTGAGCATGGAGGTGAGGTCAAAACGATTTCTCTTGTAGAAGGGTATTCGACTTCAAAAATTATAGAGCGAATTAAATCCTAAAACCATGTATATTTTAATAATAATAGTATTTGCCTTAGTGAGTTTTGCTGTTCAATCTCGGCTGAAAAGCAAATTCAAGAAATATTCCCAAACGCCATTATCAAGTAATCTTTCAGGAAGAGAAATTGCTGAAAAAATGCTAAAGGATAGCGGAATTTACGATGTTAAAGTTACCCATGTGCCGGGTAAACTTACCGATCATTATAACCCCGCATCTAAAACAGTAAATTTAAGCGAAGAGGTTTATAACGGCAGAAATGCGGCTGCGGCTGCGGTAGCATCACATGAATGTGGTCATGCTGTTCAACATGCAAATGCCTATAGTTTTCTGGAGTTTAGGTCAGCTATGGTTCCGATTCAAAATGTAAGTGCCAGAGTTATAAATATTGTATTCATAATGATGTTCTTTGGAGCCTTCTTTCTTCAGGGTGCCATCCCTATGGAAATGGCTTTATTGGTCATTATAGGTTGTTATGCTGTATTCACTTTATTTGCTTTCATTACCTTGCCTGTGGAATTCGATGCAAGTAATAGAGCCTTAGCGTGGATCAGCAATGCAGGTGTTGTGAACTCCGGTGAGCATGAAATGGCAAAAGATGCTCTCAAATGGGCAGCGATGACATATGTTGTTGCAGCTATTGCATCTTTAGTTACCTTGATGTATTGGGTAATGATGTTTTTAGGAAGAAGAGATTAACTAATAAAAATTAAGGATAAATGGATTTTCAATTAACGGAAGAGCAAATAGCAGTAAGGGATGCAGCGAGAGATTTTGCACAGAAGGAATTGCTTCCCGGTGTAATCGATAGAGATAATAAGCAGGAAGTTCCCCTCAAACAACTAAAAATGATGGGTGAACTGGGTTTCATGGGAATGATGGTGGACCCAAAATACAATGGAGGGGGCATGGATACAGTTTCCTATGTGCTTGCAATGGAAGAGATTTCAAAAATTGATGCTTCCGCTTCTGTCGCTATGTCAGTAAATAACTCTTTAGTTTGTTGGGGTCTTGAGACTTACGGGACCGAAGAACAGAAACAAAAATACTTGACAAAATTAGCAACCGGTGAAATGATTGGTGCTTTTTGTTTATCAGAACCTGAAGCAGGCTCAGACGCAACATCACAAAAGACAACCGCAATTGATAAGGGTGATCATTACATTTTAAATGGAACTAAAAACTGGATTACAAATGGTAACACAGCTGACGTTTGCCTTGTAATTGCACAAACCTATCCTGAAAAGAAGCATAAGGGAATTAACGCTCTTATTGTTGAAAAAGGTGTGGATGGATTTGTGGTCGGGAAAAAAGAAGATAAACTTGGAATCAGAGGTTCTGATACGCACTCTTTAATGTTCACAGATGTAAAAGTTCCAAAAGAAAACAGAATTGGTGAAGATGGTTTTGGCTTTTCCTTCGCAATGAAAGTTTTAAATGGAGGAAGAATTGGAATTGCGGCTCAAGCTTTAGGAATAGCAAGTGGTGCTTATGAGTTATCTCTACAATACTCCAAGGAAAGAAAAGCATTTGGAAAGGAAATCGCAAAGCATCAAGCAATTCAATTTAAGCTGGCAGATATGGCAACTCAAATTGAGGCAGCCAGACTTTTATGTATGAAAGCTGCAAAACTAAAAGATGACCATCAGGATTATGCAACGGCAAGTGCGATGGCAAAACTTTTTGCATCACAAGTTGCCATGGATACAACGGTTGAAGCTGTGCAGGTTCATGGTGGTTACGGCTATGTAAAAGAATTTCATGTAGAGCGACTAATGAGGGATGCGAAAATTACTCAGATTTATGAAGGGACTTCTGAAATTCAGAAAATAGTTATATCCCGAAGCATTTTAACGTAAATAGAGGCCTATCAATATTGGAATTTTTCAAAACACTCTTCGGAGTGTTTTTTTTGATATGCGAATTTTGTTAAATTGCATGGCTCTTTAAATAATGCATTTTACTAAGATAAACTTGGATTTATCAAACTCCACCAATGGAGGACTATAATAAAATACTAGAAGGACTCAGCGTAAAGTTTATGAGGATTAGGAATGTCAAAGTTCTTCAGCCTCATAGCGTTTATAATTATTACGATTTTGAGAACATTTTAATAATGGTTCACAATGGCGAAATAACTTCTGATGGTGTATGCGCTAAAAAAGGAGACCTATTATTTATTCCGGCCGGAAAGGCCACAAAAATGAGTTTTGGGTCGGGCAACTTTGTAGAATTACAACATGAGCAATATTTAAGCGATAAGAGCAAATTCGTAAGTTATACGAAGGAAAAGGTACCTGCCTTAAACCCAGAAGGCTCTTTCAGCATCTTATCATTTGAAGCAAAAATATTTGACTCTGTCAATTTTTATTCCTCTTTAGATATTCCTCCTTTTCTAATCAAGGAAAGGCGAGAAATGACAAATTTAATTTTAGAAACCATACAAGAAGAGTATTCTGATTTACCGGGAAAAGAAAGAGTAAAAAAGTGTAATACTGAAAAATTAGTCTTAGGAGTATTCAGGTATATTTTGGAGAACAAAATATTCGTTGAAAAATTGGCTACCAATTTGAACTATTTCAAAGACCCAAGACTAATTGATATTTTCAATTTCATAAAAACTAATTTGGGAGATGATCTTTCGAATCGGGTTTTAGCCAATGTTGCAAATGTTTCGGAAGATTATGTTGGTCAATACTTTAAATCAATGACAGGAATAAATCCTCAGGATTATATTGAATATCAGAGGATGGAAAGATCGGTTAGTCTTCTTAGAACGTCTAAAAAAAGTATTCGAGAAATTGGAGTTGAGGTTGGATATAAAGACACCGCTTATTTCTGCCGGAGGTTTAAAATGATGTTTGGAATTTCTGCCGGTAAAATGAGAAAAAGAGAATCTCTGGTAAAAGCCTGATTATTTAAAATAATTGGAGTCCAGCTCCTTTAAACTAAGCTCCTTATTTTGTAGCGCATTGCCAATTACAACTATATCAGCACCGGCATCAAATGCATTTTCCATTTGCTCATAACTGCGAATACCTCCTCCAACAATTAATGGCATTTGCGATTCTTCCTTAACAGCACTTATTAATTTAGCAGGTATAGGATTCTTTGCCCCACTGCCTGCATCAAGATAACTTAATTGTAACCCTAGATATTTGCCCGCAAGCGCTGTACACGCTGCAATATCAGGTTTGTCGGAAGGGATTGGCAAAGTATTGCTCATATACTGCACAGTGGTCGTTTTACCACCATCTATAAGCATATAGGCAGTGGGAAGCACTTCTAGCTTTGACTCTTTAATAATTGGCGCCGAAATGACCTGTTGACCAATTAGATAATCGGGGTTTCTTCCTGAAATTAATGAAAGAAATAGAATAGCATCCGCTTTGTTTGAGATATGTCCTGAATTCCCCGGAAACAATATTATCGGCTTAGAGGTGATTTTTTTTAGTCTTTCTATAAGACTTTCCAAACGAGCCTTTTTCAAAAGACTGCCTCCTACAAATAAATATGTAACATGTTTAATATCTACAGAAAACAACTCATCTAAAGAGTCATTTAGATATTCATCAGGATCTAGTAAAAGGGCTAACGATTTTTTACCCTTTCGAGAATCATCATAAATTTTCTTAAGGATTCCCTCCATTATTATCCTTTTTATTTTTATTCAAATCAGGAAATACTACATTTTTTGCAATACCCAATAAAAAGGGAACGGCAATAGCCTTCATTGCAGAACCAAATCGAGAAGGTTTTTTATAGGTATCCTTGCTAATATTTTGAGGATTTTGCTCATCGTCGGCACCGGAAAGTAATTTATAGGTGAATGCAAGTCCTACTCCTATTGACGCAACGACTAATAGGTTTTTCCCAATCTTTTCAACGTCCTCCTCAAGTTTTAGAGTTGCTTCTTCCCATTCCTCATAATAGGATTCCGCTTTGTTTAAGAGTTCCCTCCTCTCCGAATTAAAATTGTCATTTACCCTACTCATTTTTATCGAAAATAAAGAAGTCTAAAATGTCATGAAATTTTTTATGGACTGATTTATTATTTCTTAGAAGTAAGAGCAAAATAGCCATCAGGAAAAAGATGCCCGCCATTATAAAAAATCCATAATAAGAACTGTTTGTTAGCTCATTTAAATAAAATGCTAATCCCAATGAGAGAAATAAGAGAATCACAAAAAAAATTAGAACAGATACAAAAAGGAAACCGGTTTTTAACAGATAATGACTTGCCTGTTCCTTAAAATCTAATTTGAGAAGCTCAATCCGGATTTCAAGATATTTTTTACCTATTTCTATTACTTTATGTATGTCAGATACCATCTTTAAGTAAAGTCAACCTTAAATATCGTAAAAATGCTGCTAGTGGACGATTCTTATTTCAGAATTTAATTCCTGAAAAATATATTAAAAGAAAAGGAATAAGAAAAAAAGTAACAATAATGTATCCAAATCCAACCAATCGATACTTTACAGTGGCATTACCTAACTGTTTGGCTGCTTTTATGGGTAAATTGCGAATACCTGAAAAAGGGAAAAATATTAATACTCCGATTATATTAAATATTAAATGTACCAAAGCTATGTCTAGAGCTGCTTCAGATTTTGAAATTGCAGCTAACAAGGCTGTCACCGTCGTTCCAATATTGGCACCCATCAAAAAAGGAAATGCTTTTTCGAGACTTACCTTTTTTGTAGCAACCAAAGGCACTGTAATCGAAGTAGTTAATGAACTGGATTGTACGATGGCCGTTATGCCTGCACCCCAAAGCAGTGATTTGAATGAGTTTCCAAAAAAGTACTTTTCAAATTGATCTTGTCTTTCACCAATAAAAAAGCTTCTAATCAGAAAAGAAAATATCCTCAACGATATAAATAGCAGTACAAATGAAAGGATGATTAAGATAATGCCATATCCTCCTGTTAAGGAAATAACAGCATTGCTCATTGATTGTAGTACTGTAAATATAAATCCTAAGCTAATTTTTGATCCTTCCTCGGAGTAGATATTTGAAGTTATAAATAGTGCGCTTTTCGATAGAATTTTGAAATAAAACTCCAGAGGAAACAAAATGACCGTTACGAAAATATTAAAAAAATCATGAGCGGTGGCAGCCGCAATAGCTCGTTTGAAATGATTTTTCTTAGTGATATGCCCTAAAGAAACAATTGTACTGGTAAGAGAAGTTCCGATATTAGCACCCATTACCATCGGTATCGCCCCTTCAAAACTCAATGCACCGGAGGCCACTAATGCAACAACCATCGAAGTTGTTGTTGAGCTCGATTGAATAATAGCTGTTGCCAATAAACCGATAAAAAGACTCACAAATGGGTTTGAAGTGGCTGAAATAATATGTTTGGCAAAGGAACCTCCAAACTCCTTGAAAGACATTTCCATCAGATTGATGGCGAAAAGAAATATAAACAGGATAAAAACTATCAAGAGAATTTTGCCTAGCGTTTGTGCATGCGATAGCGTATCCCCGTATTTGATATTCTTAAACCTTCCAATTTTCATGAGGCGGCAAATATCATAAAAAAGACCTAATTAGTTGTATTTAGGTGCTTGAATATAATTTCTTAACAAAAAGGTTATACAGCAATTACCTTTTATTTTTCTCTATAATCTGCTTCGAAATCAATTCATATAATTCGGCTAATTCAGGTTTTTCCCGAAGCAATTCCATATGTTCTTGAATGGTATCCATATCTCCTCTTTTGGCAGGTCCGGTTTGCGCTTCATAAGGGCCAATTGCAAAAGCTTTATAAAGTGTTTCTGAAACAAGAGGTTCTAGCAAAGAGATACTAAGATTGGAATTAGTGAGGATTTCATCAGAGATGCTCAGCATATAATTCACAAAATTATTAGCAAATACGGCAGCTAAGTGAAGCTTTTTTCGTTTTTCACTGGTAACAAATGATACATTTCTACTTATTGATTTAGCCAGAATTAACAATTTATCCGCAAGCTCCTCATCAAAACTTTCTATGCAAATGGGGATTTCCCTAAAACTTGCTTTTCGCCCCTTACTGAAGGACTGTAATGGATAGAAAACACCCGTCGAACCGTCAAATTCATCTAAAATATCAATATGAGCAAAGCCTGAGCAATGAATGAGTTGAGCATTTGGGGGTGCCGAAATATCAGATACAATTTCCCTTAAATTGTCATCTTTTACAGCCACTATAATTATTTCGGTATCCTCATTAGAAAAATCATTATCATCAATTGCCCTTGTATTATAAAGAGATCCTGCAAGAAGCTTTGCTGATTCAAGATGCAAACTGCTAATTGTATTGATAATATGACCTGCGTTTTCTAAGGCAGGTGCCAAATTGCTGGCAAGATTTCCTGAGCCTACAAATGAAATTTTAAAACAACGAGCCATTATTCGAGATTTTTATCTCTCATTTTAGTGAATTCTGTGTAGCGTCTGAATATCGCCAAACAAAACCCAAATACCATTATTAAAGTACCAATCCAAAGTACATTTATCAACGGCTTTTCCATGGCTTTCATAATGATATAATCCTTTTGTGTTGTGTTTATGCCAAACTGAATCTCATTATTTTCAGGGATTATATTTTGAATGGTCATTCTAATTCCCAATGCTGTTGATTCATCCGGGATTCTACCCACTAATTCATTTCTAATTATAAAGACCGGCTCCAGATTATATTCTTTTCCATTACCCATTACACTTACTAGAGCTTTAACGCCCGCTTCATTATCCTTGAACTCGAGACCTCCATATTCATATATCCTTTCAATCTTTACAAGAGTTGCAATGAAATCATTAATAAAAAATGTATCGGAGTTCATATCAATGCTCTCAATTTTAGTTTCACTCCAGTCTAATTCTTCATTCGGATTGATGATAGATGATACATGAGTATATATATCTTTTTGAAGAAGTCGTTTTATATCCGGTGAAGCGATTAATCCACCCATAGCTTCATTAACCTGAGCCCTTGGGAATAATGTAAACTCTACTTTTCCATCTTTGCGATATTCCACTTCGTAATATGTGTTTTCGCCATACACCTCTATTGTATCACCTTTTTCGTAAATTATTTCGTCTCTGTATTTAAGATCTCGCTCTATGATGACTTTGTGCTGATCTGATGTAAGGCTGATATAATCCTTATCCAGATAGATACTTTCTTTTCTAGTCTCCACTCTCGGCCCTCTGTATATTACGCTATATTGATTCATTTGCTGAGGGACATCTCTCCAAAGCAAAATATTCTCACGATTCATAGATTCGGAAAAATTCTTACTGTAAGGAATGCCACTGGCATTGAGAGAAATAACATCAGAATAACCGGAAGAAAAAAGAATTCCAATAAGCATCATTGCAATTCCAATATGGGCAATCGAACCACCGGAGAGTTTAATATTAGTTTTCCGTAATGACCAAAGTATTTTTCCATTGGCAGCAATTGAAAAGACAGAGGCACTCATCAATACAATGTAGCTTGCTTCATGCATGTCTATAAGCAAAAGAATTGCGCTTGAAACCAGCATCGCAATTATGGCAGGAGTACTTAATGCTTGCCATAATTTCTTTTTATCCATTTTTTGCCACCAAAAAAACTGACCTATAGCAGATAGTAGAGCTATTGCGGCTGCAAACCATATTTGAATATTGGAATAATGTGCAATAGGATCGGGTGGCGGTGCAATATTCGAATCAATATTAAATAGACCAATAATCGCATTGAATACAGGTATAGATGTTGTTACAAATACCTGAAAAGCAGCGAGTCCCAGAGTAGTAGCACCTATAAATATCCAGAATTCTCGGCTATAAGTTGAAACCTCGTCTTCACTCACAGGGATTTCTTTCCACCTTCTTATCAAAAGACCTGCACTTATGAATGTGAAAAACAGCAGATAAATTAATAACTGACCCGACATCCCCATATCCGTGAATGAATGGACAGATGTATCCTCCAAAACACCACTTTTAACCAAATAATTTGAATAGAGAATCAAGATAAAAGTTGTAATCAGTAAAATCATAGACGACTTTAAACCTCTACCGCTTTTGCGATAAGTAATCATGATATGAATTGCGGCAACTAAAACTAACCAGGGAATGTAAACGGCATTTTCTACAGGATCCCAATTCCAATAACCCCCGAAATTGAGTGTTTCATATGCCCAGTATCCTCCCATGAGAATTCCTGTGCCTAAAACCATTGCCGCCACAAGTGCCCAAGGCAAAGCGGGTCTTATCCACTCTTGGTATTTTTTTAACCACAAGCCCGAAATAATATATGCAAAAGGGACAAGGGTCAGCGCAAAGCCCAAAAAGGTAGTAGGTGGATGGATAACCATCCAGTAATTTTGTAAAAGAGGATTTAATCCGGTGCCGTCTTCAGGAACAAAATCCGGGTTGAGCTGAAAAACCGGAAGATCAGTCATTACTTCCCGAAGCAAAATGAATGGGGAGGTACCAATTTTGAGATTGAGCCAGGGAATAACTACTCCAAGAATCATGGATGCCAGAAAGGCCTGAACTGCCATGAAAATACTCATCGCAGGAGCTTCCCAAAATTTATTAACACGTATAAATATCAGTCCCAAAATACTATGCCAAAAAATCCAGAGCAGGAAGCTTCCTTCCTGACCTTCCCAAAAACAGGAAATCATATATTGGGTAGGCAGATTATTTGAGGAGTGATTCCAGGCGTAATGGTATTCATAATAATGGTTGTAAATAATTATGAATAACGAAATAACTGTGCCCAGAACAGATATAAGATGAATATAAAAAGAAGCTCTGGCAAATTTCTTCCAGGAATCTTCAAGGGGTTTTTCACGCACTGCGAAGAAATATCCCAAGGAAGATATAATTGCAGTAACGAAGGTAATAATTACAAGAAAATGGCCTATCTGGCCAATCATTGATCTTAGCATCAGGAAGCCACTTTTATTTCGTCTTCTACATATTTAGAAGGGCACTTCATGAGTATTTTCTCTGCAACAAATACTTCGCCCGACATTTTTCCAACTACTACTACCTTTTCCGACCTTTCAAAATCTACGGGCTTGGGTTCATTATAATAGACTTGGCATGTTTTTTTGTTTTCATCTACAAGTTGAAAGCTGAATGATAACTTATCCCTTTCATCCATTCCCAAAATATCACCGGAAGGGTTTTTAGGAAGTTCACCTACAACATGAACTAGTTTGTCTACTTTTTTATCGGATAATTTTTGTGCCTGATCAAAAGTCACATAAGTACCCGCATCTCCTGCAGTGGAAACAATAATTCCAATGGCTATTGCTATTACGATTATTCCGATGATATGCGTTTTCTTCATTATTTATTCTCTAATGAGTCAATTTCTTTTTCCAGCTTTTTAAGTTTCCTTTCAGTTTGAAATATGAAAATCAAAATTCCTATAAGTATTACTAAAACAACAGCTACGACAACATAAATTTTGCCATTTTCTCTCATAGCATCTGCCATTTCTACTTCCTGAGCTAAAGACACAAAGGGGCTAGCCAGAATGAAAAGAAAACAGAGGACTGACGTTAATAGTTTATAAAAGTTCATCAATTTTCTCTTTAATTAAAGACATTCGAATACGCAAACTGCTTATCCATAATACCAGCATTGTCCAGCCAATGATTGAGGGATAAAATACAAGGCGCATATTGTTGTCAAGATCGTAAATATTAAAACCCGGATTCCCGCCACTTCCCGGATGAAGGGAGTCTGTCAATCTTGGTAAAATGTAGAGCAAGGGGATGAGTGTTGAAAAAGCAAAAATATTATAGATCGCACTTACCCTGGCTTTCTGCTGCGGATCAGTCATTGAACCACGTAAAACGAAATAGGCAAGATATATTAATAAGGCTATTGCAGCGCCATTTTGTTTTGGATCGCCACTCCAGAACGCTCCCCAGGTAAATTTTGCCCAGATTGAACCGGTAATTAAACCTAGAATACCAAGCAGAACCCCCGCATTTGCAGTTTCTACAGAGAGTATATCAAAGTATTTATCGCCTTTTGCAAGGTATCGAATGGCAAAAATCACAGAAATAATTAATACTATCATCATTGCAAACCACATACTCACGTGGAAATATTGATTCCTGATACTTTCATTCAAAATTGGGATCTTCGGAACGGGCATGAGGAAGCCTCCGATGAGTGTATAAAGCATCAAAACAATTGTGAAAATTTTTATGTCTAACCTCTTGAAAAAGCGCATAATTTAAGAGCGCCAAAGATAAGGAAAGAGAAGATAAGAAAGGCTTCCTAAAATGAGGTTTATCCCAAGTAATTGTAAAATTGAATTTGAGATTTCAACATTTTCAATTCCTGTTAAAGCGTATTCTGATAATTTGATAAGAATTAAAAGAATGGGAACAATTACAGGAAAACCAAGTATTACCATCAATGTGCTGGGATTCCCGGTTTTTGAGGCAATTCCTGAAATTAGACTAAGTGCAACAGAAAAACTTATTGAGCCTAGAAAAAGTATCAAAAGAAAGAGAGGTATATCGGCAAGTGGATTTCCTAAAACAATAGAATAGAATAAAAACGCCAAGCTGCTTAATATGAGCATCAGAGCTATGTTGTAAAAAACTTTTGAAACTATAACCGACAATGGTGAACAAGTTTGGAAATAGTAATAAAAACGATCAGGAGATTCTTGGATAAAGGTTTTTACTATTGAATTTACAGCTGAAAAAACCATAATAATCCAAAAAACTGTATTCCAAGTTTCAGGTTCCAAAACAGAACTCTTTACCTCAAATGCGATATAGCAGATAAATATTGTGCAGAAAACATAAAGAAGAATTCCATTTAGGGCATACTTATTTCTCCATTCAAGACGAAAGTCTTTGATGATAAGCGCTGAAACTTCTTTTAACAATAGGTTATAATTATGGGTCGATTTTTATCAGAGTTCCAATAGTCGTATTGCTTTGGTAACTCATCACCGTTTGACCTGCATCATCAACTGAAATAGTATAAATCCAAGTTGGGCCTATGGTGGTAGAATCTAATACAGTTCCGTTTTCCAGTTCAAAACCGGTTATTGTAAATGAAAGAACTCGATTTTCCTTATCAGAATAGTAATTTCCAAATGTGCTGTCGAGGTTAGCTGTATCCAGAGGGTTGTCGATTAAATTTTTTTGTCCGTAAGTCTGATCTTCTAAAAAGGTATAAGTAACAATCTCATCTGTCCATGTGCCAAATATTTGATCATCCGGCTCCGGATCACTTGATACTCCACAGCCTGTTATAATGGCTATAGAAAAAATAAATATCACACACTTTCTAATCATATCAGAATGTTATTCCTATTGACGGTTGCAAATATATGGTTAGGAATAGTTTATTGTTATTATCCGGATTATCCTGATTCAAATCAAGGCCAACTTTTAAATTGGCTATAATAGCATTTGGGATAACCATCACCTGAATACCTGTTGCTCCACCAATACCAAAAGGGCTTGGTTTTCGAATTTCATTAGGAGACCTTAAGCCATCCAATTCCTTCCAACGATTATATAAGGTATATGGCATTGGGCTACCATCGAAGTAAATGATAGTATTGTAAAATACTTTCCCTTCGAAAAACAAACCAACCGGGGACTCACCTCGAAAGAAATATCTTCCGAAAATTTCAGCTCTGAATCCATCTTGCTGATAATCTTCAGGTCTTACTTTAAAGTTCTTATCATTTCCATAGCGCTCATTGAATTTATACATTCCCGCAACACCAAATGTCATCATTCCCATTGGAATCTCATATTCCAAACCAATCGTACTCCAATACAGAGCCGGGGATATTTTAATATTTGGTCCGGGACCTCTGAAGGATCCGGGCATACTCTTCAAAGCCGGGCTTGGCGAATTTAAAACTGCAAAGGGAGTTTCTGCCTTAACATTTGTTAATGTTAATAGCGGAAACAGTAGCAGTATTAAACATGTTTTTACAGACTTGCTCAACATAAATATTGCAATGAAAGTCAAATATATAAAAAAAGCACCTTTCAAAATGTACTATTGCTTATTCTTAATCTTAATTTAATTACTTGTCTTTCTATATTTGCCAATTATGATTAAGGATCTCGATAGTCTGGAGAAGGAAATTGATGCTCAGGAAATAAGCAATTCCGATGAATTAGAAAGCTTTCGTTTAAAATTTCTTAGTAAAAAGGGCTTAGTGACAAGCTTTTTTGAAAAACTAAAAGAAATACCCGCAGAGGAAAAAAGAGCTTTTGGCCAAAAAATAAATACAATTAAAAATAAGGCCAACGAAAAATTTAATAGTCTAAAAGAAAAACTAGAAGCCGGGAACAACGAATCCGGAAGCTTTGAATTTGATTATAGCCTTCCAACTTATACTCATGAGGTAGGCACGCGCCATCCGGTGAATATTGTGAAAAACCAGATAGTAAAAATATTTGAAAGAATTGGCTTTAATCTCAGTTATGGCCCTGAAATTGAAGATGATTGGCATAATTTTACCGCATTAAACTTTCCTCCTGATCACCCTGCTAGGGAAATGCAGGATACATTTTTTCTTGAGAAAAATCCTGATATCGCATTGAGGACACATACATCTTCTGTGCAGGTTAGAGTTATGGAAAATCAAAAACCTCCAATAAGAACAATTTCTCCTGGAAGAGTGTATCGCAATGAAGCTATTTCAGCTCGAGCGCATTGTATGTTTCATCAGGTTGAAGGCCTATATATCGATAAGGACGTAAGTTTCAAGGATCTGAAACAGACACTCTATTATTTTGCCAGAGAATTTTTTGGAGAAAAAACAGAAATTAGGTTTCGTCCCTCTTACTTTCCTTTCACAGAGCCGAGTGCAGAAATGGATATTTCATGTTTTATATGCGGCGGTGATGGCTGTAAAATTTGTAAACATACAGGTTGGGTCGAAATTGGTGGTGCAGGCATGGTAGACCCCAATGTGCTGGAAAACTCTAAAATAGACCCGGATATTTACTCGGGATTTGCATTTGGCATGGGAGTAGAACGAATAGTCATGTTGAAATATCAAATCGACGATATCCGATTACTCACTGAGAATGACGTCAGATTGTTAAGACAATTTAAAAGTGTAATCTGATGGCGATTAGAGAAATCAGAAAAGTGGGTGTAGTTGGAGCCGGCACGATGGGAGCCGGCATTGCTCAGGTTGCTGCCTTATCCGGCTTGGAAGTAATTATTTTTGACGTTGCTTCGGAAGCCTTAAAAAATGGAGAAAACCAGATAAAAAGACAGTTAACCAAAGGTGTTGAAAAAGGAAAAATCTCTGAGGATCAACAGAAAAATGCATTCGAAAGAATAACTTTTACTCATAATCTTAGAGAATTAATTTGTGATATAGTTATCGAAGCGGTTGTGGAAAAACTGGATGTAAAAGTTAATATCCTTAAGCAACTTGAGCTTCAAAATGATGAAGAATGCATCTTAGCGACAAACACATCTTCAATTCCAATAACACGGATAGCTTCTCAATTATCTCGTTCTGAATATCTGATTGGCATGCATTTCTTTAACCCTGCTCATATTATGAAGCTGGTTGAGGTTATCAAAGGAGCGGCTACCAAAGATGTCGTTGTTCAAGTGGTCATGGATTTAGCCAGAGCAATGGGAAAAGATCCGGTCATGGTTCAAGATTCTCCCGGTTTTGTCGTTAATAGAGTGGCAAGGCATTTTTATGTTGAATCACTAAAAATATTGGAGGAGGGAGTAGCCGATCATGAA
The DNA here is from genome assembly GCA_964351965.1 of uncultured Hyphobacterium sp. GTDB lineage: Bacteria > Bacteroidota > Bacteroidia > Cytophagales > CCMP332 > CCMP332. The sequence goes on from CAYGPM010000001.1 coordinate 758,882, forward strand.
AGCATCGATGAGCTCATTGAATCTTACGGATTTAAAATGGGGCCTTTTAAATTGATGGATTTGATTGGAGTGGATACTAACTTTTCTGTAACACAAAGTATGTTTGAAGCATTTCATTTTGATTCAAAATTCAGACCGAGCAGGATTCAACAGCAAAAAGTAGACGCCGGCCATTGGGGTAAAAAATCTGGAAAAGGCTTTTATGAGTATTAATAAAATACTGCTCTCATTTTTATTTGTTATTGTCTTGGGCGCTTGTAATAATGATGAAGATGGTTCTCAAAATTTAGTTGATAACCTCGGGGTTGTAGATGTAAGAATTGATTTAACCGACCCGGACAATCAGATTTTATTGCAAAACAAAGGGTATAAATATGTTGAAGGTGGTAGGAGAGGGATTCTCGTGCTCAATAAAAATTTCAATGAATATATAGCATTTGAGCGAAATTGTACCTTTCAGCCAAATAGCCAATGTGCTACTGTAAGCATACACCCATCTCTTGATTTTTTATTGGATTCCTGTTGTAGTAGTCAGTTTGATTTAAATGGCCAGGTTTCACAACCACCCGCTACTGACCCACTCATTCAATACTCAACCTTCAAAATTGGGAATGAGCTTAGGATTCAATATCCTTAAAGAAGGTCGGAAATAATACTTTCTACACTGATTCCGTCGGCTTCAGCTTTGAAATTTCTTACGATCCTATGTCTTAAAATTGGAGTCACAACAGCGTGAACATCTTCTATATCCGGCGAGTATTTCCCGTTGAGAAGGGCATGACACTTAGCCCCGAGTATTAAATACTGAGATGCACGTGGTCCCGCTCCCCAGTCGATATATTTTTTTGTGATCTCTGTGCTTTGAGGACTTTCTTTTCTGGTTTTATTCACAAGATTCACGACGTATTCGATTACATTATCGGCAACCGGAACTTTCCTTACCAGTGTTTGATATTTTAGGATGTCTTCTTTGCTAAGTACCGGATCTACATTATCAATTTTATCTGTGGTAGTTCTTTTTACAATTTCAATTTCTGAATCGTAATCAGGGTAAGTCAGAATAATATTAAACATGAACCTGTCAAGCTGAGCTTCAGGCAATGGGTAAGTTCCTTCTTGCTCTATAGGATTTTGTGTAGCCAAAACAAAAAATGGCTTATCTAAAATATGATCTTCACCTGCAATCGTTACTTTCTTTTCCTGCATAGCTTCGAGCATGGCAGATTGCGTTTTAGGCGGAGTTCTGTTAATCTCATCAGCAAGGACAATATTTGAAAAAACAGGGCCCTTAATAAATTTAAAATTTCGGTTTATATCTAAAGTTTCAGACCCGACGATATCAGAAGGCATTAAGTCAGGAGTAAATTGAATTCTTTTAAAATCCAGATGTAAAGCCGAGGCGATAGTATGGATCAGGAGTGTTTTGGCAAGACCCGGAACACCGACCAATAAACTGTGCCCATTACAAAACATAGATATCAGCACTTGTTTGATAACCTCATCTTGCCCTATGATTACTTTATGAATCTCATTAGTGAGTTTCTCATAATCCTTAAAAAAAGCTTCTGCTAATGCCTTATCTGATAATTCAGCCATGTTATTGTAATATTTTGCATTGATTGTATTCATCATCAATACTGATGAATACTTGTGATTTGGTTTTTTCAAACCACTCTTTTTTCTTAGTAAATCTCTTTTCTTCCAAAGTGGCCTGATATATTTTTTGGTAATCATCCTTAAGGTTAGCCTGATGTGGGGCAACTTTATCTTTGAAATAAATGATTCTCATTGCTTTTTGACCATCTTGTTTTGTAAAAACAATTGGTCTGGATATTTCTCCAACCTCCATTGTATCAAGTACGAAATATAGTTCTGTATCCATTCTTTCAAGAGGTATTTTTGTAGCACCGGTATTTTGATCGACCAATATTCCGCCATTTGATTTGGTATAAGGATCTTGAGAATACTCCTTTGCTGCTTGCTCAAAACTCATAGAGTCATTTAAAATTAGCTGTTTTATGGAATCGATTTCATTCAAAGAATAGCTTATATCCAGTTCTGAGAAATTAGGCCTCAGTAGAATATGCCTTGAGTTGAATTCGTTTCCCCTTTTACCAACCATTTGGATTAAATGGTAACCGAATTGGGTTTTAACTACCTGCGAAACCTCCCCGGAATCCAATTTCATTGCTGCTGCTACATAATCAGGATCCAAGTCTGTTTTTCTCCAATAACCCAATTCACCGCCTTTATCTTTATTTCCTAAATCCTGTGAATATTCTCTGGCCATCGTCCTGAAATCAGTTCCATTTAAAATTTGCTCCCTAATGGAATTCATTTTATTCAAAATGCTTTTTTTCGAGCCCTCACCCGGATTAATATCTCTCACCAATACACCTACAACAACTTCTGTTGAAAAGAAAGGGAGGCTATCTTGAGGTATATTGCTAAAAAACTTTCGCACTTCTTTTGGGGAGGCTTCAAGATCAGAAGCAATTCTTTCATCCATTCGCTCAATCACCAGCTGATCCCTTACTTGGTCTCTAAATTCATCTTTAAATTCATCAATGGTTTTGCCATAGAATTCCTCAAGTTTCTGTTCAGAACCAAATTGCGACACAAAAACCTGCATCCGTTGATTCAGGTTAGATTCTACGATATCTTCTGAAACAGTTACGGAATCTATCTCTGCCTTGGCAAGTAATAGCTTGTTAATTACAAGACTTTCCAGAACCCTGCACTTTGCATCTCCAATAAGTGACTGTCCGCTTGACAAGTATTGTAAATAAGCTACCTCCATTTCAGATTTTAGAATGATGTGGTCATCTACCTTAGCAAGGATTTTATCCACTACAACGGATTCTGTAATCTGAGATTTCGCAGTCAGTGTGACAACAAAAAATAAAATGAAAATGAGTTTAATCTGTAAATATTTCAAAGCTATTCTGTTCAACGCCTTCTTCGTAGATCTTATTCTCTAACTCCTTTGATAACGCAACTTTTCTTTTATTTATGATAATATTTTGTACATGATCTCTTACAAATTCAAGCGGAGATAGTTGATCTTGAATTTTATACTCTTTTATATAGAGAATATATTTAAACAATGAATCCTGTGTTTCTACCAATTTATTATTTCTTAAAAACTGAATTTTATTCGGTATGCTTTTAAGCGGTGTATTTAATACAATATCATCAAAATTGAGCCATATGGAGTCTTCCATATTATAGTTAGAAGCAAACTGAAAGCAATATGAATTCAATTCCTGTATATCTTTTGGCTTACTGGAAGAGATGATTTTCAAAAGTTTAGAAATCTTCGGAGCATCTTTTGGGACTTGGATATATCTACATCTAACTATGTTTTGGTTTAATAAAAAATTGTCAAGATTTTTTTTATAATACTCTTCAATTTCGCTTTCACTTACATCAAGAACTAAATTTTCGGTGATATACTTCTTTTTAAATTCAAAAGTTGTGAGTGCGTATCTGTAATCCTGAATCTTTCTTTCGATTTCTGAACGATTAACATCAATTACCTCCTCCGCTTTATCCAGAATTAATTGTTTTCTTACCCAAGAGTTGATATATCGATTCGTAATACTAATGCTGTCCTCTATTGAAGTAGCTTCGGCCAGAAGTGGACTTAGGTCCTCCTGATAAAGAAAAACTTCATTAACCCGAGCAATTGGAGTTTTTTCTATGCGCTTCTCCTCTTCATCACTTTTTCTGGTGATGTAATCACAGGATGTTATGGATAGTACAATACCAATTAATAGATAGCGCAATATTACTCCTTGGTCAGTTTTTGAATTTCCTCCTCGTTATAAACAACGGGATATTTTTGTCTTAAAGAATATAACCACTCATTTTCCAAATGCTCTTGGTAATCAGAAATGACTTCTCCTCTTACTTCATCAAGCTCTTTGGGTCTTGGCTCGAGAACTTCCTTAATTTCTATATAAAATGTTCTTTCTTCATTTTGAAAAGTGTATTCACCCGGCTTCCAATCAATTTTGTCTAAAGCTGCAATGTCAGCCTTTTCAAATTTGCCTCTTTGAATTTTAAGACCTAATGGTGAAATCGTATTGATATAATTTTCAAGAGCTTTGTCTGTAGAGGATAAGAATTCCACTTTTAGACTTCTTTTAACTTTATCACCTGTTTCTCTATCGTATCGATAAGCGGCATTTATTGTCAAAATTTGCTCTTCCGACACACCATTCTCTACCAAAAAGTCTTTTGCTTTTTGAAGTCTATTTTCGACAATATTTTTATTTGAGCCTTGCGCTTCTTTCTTGCTCGTTGTTACCGTAAGCTTTACAAATAAGCTACTTTCTGTGCGTAAACGTTTGGTTAATTTCAACAATTTGTCCGTATCTACTTCTGACAAACCATCTTTTCTGTAATCGAAATAGAATGTAGCACTATTTGGATTTGTTACAGGGTATTTTCCGTATGGCAACTCAGTTTTGACCTTTTCGGCAATAAGTTTGTTCTCGCAATCATAAACAACTGCATCAACTCTTTGGTCCCAATTGTACTTGCTTCTATTTTTTTCAAAAAAACTTTTCAAGCCGGTGGTATCACTTGTAGACTTTGACCAAACTTTTTGATCCATCAAATTGAACATTAAGATACCATCTCTGTATTCTTTAAAAAGCATTTTAAAGTCGTAATACTTTTCCTCAAGATGTCTGTCTTCATAATCAAGGAGCATAGCATCTACATAGTCTGAGTAGCTTAGTTTAACATAAAATTCAGGAGAAACATTTCTAGTTTTCTTTTGAGTTTCCATGTATTCGTAAAAGTCCCTGATAGTAAATTTTTCATCCATTATGCTTATTAGGGATTTTGAAAAGTCTTTATCGTCTTCGGGTATAGTAAAGGTTCCTTTGACTATAGAAGGGTCAGCTTTTGAAACAGCAAGATCAAGGGCACCTTCATGCTCTACAAGATTATTTTCTTTTCTAAGCCTTTTTAAAAGAACTTTCTGTCCTAATTCTGATCTTGAATCTCTCTCAATTCTTACTCTCAAGCCCTGCTCTAATTCATCAAAGCTTTCTAGGGGCTGCTTTTCCAGTAGCTTTATAATATGCCAGCCATAAGGCGTTTGAACTGGTTTTGTATAATCGCCCACGTTTTCTAAAGCAAATGCAGCATCTTTAAACTCATTTACAATTCTACTATTTACATCCAATACCTGTAATTCACCGTCTCTGCTCTTTGAATTGCCATCTTCAGAAAACTGACTACACAATTCAGCCCAATCTTCACCCTCCTGAAGTTTGGAGTAGATTTTATCGATTTTATTTTTAGCATTCGTGGAGTCTGCTTTATCCATTCCCTGACTTGCTCTAATCATAATATGAGCAACTTTATATTTTCCCTTCGAAGGCCTCTTATCTGTTACTTTTAGAATATGATAGCCAAATTGAGTCCTGAAGATTGGCGAAACCTCTCCTGCAGGAGTTTTATATGCCATATCTTCGAAAGGATAAACCATTGAGAAAGAAGAAAAATAACCTAAATCACCTTTTGAAATTTCTGCAGATCGGTCTTCCGAATACCTCTTGGCCATTTCTCCAAATTCTTCTCCTTCCAAAACTCTTTTTCTGACGGTTTCAAGCTTATTATATGCTGTGAGTGTATCCTTAGGATCAGCTTCAGGTTTTACCAATACCAAAATATGTGAGGCTCGAACTTCTTCTTGCATTCTATCATAAGCTTGTTGAACCAGCTCATCCGTAACCTTTTTTTCAGTGAGATAGGGTTTTGCTAAACTCTTTCTATGACCTGCCAATTCATCAATGAATGCCTTGCTGGTATCCATTTTTAAATTTTCTGCTTCCTTAATTTTCAGTCTGAAATTTGTATATAAATCAAGATATTCATGAACACTACCATGCGAATAGAAATCTTCAGCATTTGAATTATGCTTTTCGTAAACGTATTTAAACTCATCCACAAAGACCTTTTCTTGTCCAATGGTAAATATGACGGGTTTATCAGGAGACTTGGATCCTGAATTCTGACAAGCTGAGATTGCTAAAAAAGAAATGAAAAACCAAATTATACTTACTCTGTTCATACCTGTTTATTTGTGCATTTTTAATAACTGGACTGCAATTTTACGGAATTTTTTTAGGCTTTCGCAATGACAATTTGCCCACTTAAAAAAAATTTATTCCAAGCGGTTTAATTCTAAAATTATGACAAAGGTCTACCTGCTGTAGTTTGGAGCTTCCCTTGTGATAAAGACATCATGCGGGTGACTTTCGCGGACACCTGCCGAAGTGATTTTAACAAATTTAGCATTCTGAAGAGCGGCTATGTCTTTTGCTCCGCAATATCCCATTCCCGCTCTCAAACCACCAACCATTTGATATATAACTTCAGAGACATGACCTTTAAAAGGTACTCTTCCAACAATACCTTCAGGCACTAATTTCTTAATATCGTCTTCTGCATCCTGAAAATATCGATCTTTGGATCCGTCTTCCATTGCCTGAACAGATCCCATTCCACGGTAGGATTTGAATTTTCTTCCCTCATAAATAATAATTTCACCGGGCGCTTCTTCTGTTCCTGCCAGCATGGAACCAATCATAATTGAATCGGCTCCACCTGCCAATGCCTTAACCATATCACCGGAATAGCGCACTCCACCATCCGCAATAATTGGTACACCACTGTTTTTTAATGCTCTTTTCGCCTCTATTACAGCGCTCAATTGAGGCATTCCAACACCGGCAATAACTCTTGTTGTACAAATACTTCCTGGACCTACGCCTACTTTCACACCATCGGCACCCGCATCCGCAAGGGCTTTAGCCCCTTCTGCAGTGGCTACATTTCCTACGATAATATCAATTTCAGGATAAGTACTTTTAGCTTTTTTAAGAGCATCAATAACACCCTTGGAGTGACCGTGAGCAGTATCGATTCCAATAACATCTACACCTGCATTTTTCAATACTTCGATTCGCTCTAAGTAATCAGGAGTAATTCCAACAGCTGCGCCAACACGAAGTCTTCCATAGCTGTCTTTACAAGCATTCGGACGGTCTTTTTTCTTAAGAATATCTTTATAGGTTATTAATCCTACAAGCTTGCCCGCTCTATTGACTATAGGAAGCTTTTCAATTTTATGTGTTTTTAATATTTCTTCAGCTTCTGTCAGACTTATTCCTTCATTAGCTGTAACCAGATTTGATTTGGTCATTATTTCAGAGACAGGAACCTCCATGTTTTTCTGAAATCTCAGGTCGCGGTTCGTAATAATGCCTACCAGGTTAGATTCCTTATCGATAACCGGAATACCACCAATCTTAAACTCTCGCATAATTCGATCGGCATCTTTGAGCAAGGCATTTTTTTCTAAAGTGATCGGGTCGAGGATCATACCGCTTTCACTACGCTTTACTTTACGCACCTGCTCGGCTTGAGCCTCCTTGCTCATGTTTTTATGAATAAAACCGATGCCACCTTCTCTGGCAACCGCTATTGCCATTTGGTATTCGGTAACAGTATCCATGGCGGCCGAAATAATAGGCACATTGATAGCGATGTTTTTTGTTAACATCGATTTGGAATCTGTGTCTCTTGGTAAAACTTGGGAATAGCCCGGTACCAGCAGAACATCGTCGTAGGTGAGGGCTTCGAAAATTACTTTATCAGATTGGCTCATTGCAAATAAAATTGGGATTCTATTTGCGGTGCAAAGCTAAATATTTAGGATGGATAAAAAAACAATTGTTTCCGACTTTAATTGAACAGACGGTATTTGTCTTTTGATTGACAAGCTGTTTTTGATTTTATTCATTTCTTGTTCAAAAATTACAGAATGACAAGACTCGGAGTTTTAATACTGACCTTATTTATTTCTATAAGCTTGAGCTATGGAGGCGTTTTTTTTGATCAGGCAGATTCTTTCTTTGGTGAATATGTAAGTGCGGGAAAAGTTGATTATTCCGCCATAAAGCAAAATCCCGAAAAACTAAATGCATTGGTTTCGGAAATCGCCTCATTTCAGATTGATCAAAAGGACGCATCCGAAATAAAGGCTTTTTACATAAATGCTTATAATATTCTTGTGATAAAAGGAATAATAGCTAGCTATCCAACCAATTCCCCTTTAGATAAGGATGGTTTCTTTGATAAAATCAAATACAGTATTGCAGGTGAAAAATTAACTCTGAATGAAATTGAGAATAAAAAGCTGAGGGCAGAGTTCAATGACCCGAGAATTCATTTTGTATTGGTTTGCGCTGCTTTAGGTTGTCCCAAATTGATTCCTGAAGCATATTTCCCAAAAAGTCTCGATGATCAAATTCAGCAAAGAGCAATTATTAGCCTTAATGACCCCGATTTTATTAAAGTAAGTCAAAATCAGATTGAAATTTCGGAGATTTTTAAATGGTATGCTGAGGATTTTGGAGGGAAAGATAATTACCGAAAATTTATTAATACATATCGTAAGGATGACCTAGCTGAGAATGCCTCAATTGGTTTTTATGAATACGATTGGTCGCTAAATGAAAAAAAGTAAACAGGGAGCAGGAACCTAATCTCAGTCCTGTTCCCGAGGAAAATTTAGAGGATTTTAATATTCAAACATACACCCCATCCATACTTTTGAAGAAAGGTCAATGGGAGTATAAACTTTTCAACAATCTATATACTCAAACCAAATCTTTTTCCGGTGGCTCAAAAGTGGATAAAGGGAACAGAGAGAATTATTTTAGTGCTATTAATCAGTTTCTCTATGGAATTAACTCTAATATCAATGTTGGATTTGACCTTTGGTTTAAATCAGTTCATATACAACCTAATCCAGGAGACAGTCCTCTAAATACATTTAAATTTAACGATGAAAACAGCGATTGGGCAATAACAGGATTTGGCCCCAAAATTAAAATTGCCCCTTTCAAAAAAATTCAAAGATTATCCATTCAGTCAACAGTTTTAATTCCTCTTAGGAGTGATCTGGAAAACATGAATAATGATAAAGCATTTCTCGAATTTGATAGACATGCATTATGGATCACGCAGTTTTTTTATGATAAACCGATTGGAACAGATTTTCAGCTATTTTTCCAGTTTGCCCCTTGGTATACTTTTACCAGAAACTCATTTCGGGAAAATAATTTTCTACAAACTCCAGCAAGTGTATTTTTTAGCTGGTTTGCCAATGATCGATTAACGTTTTATGTTCAAAATGAATATTGGCCAACGCATTATAACAACAGTGAGCAATCCTTTGAAGCATTTAATTCGTGGTTTGTGCAATCGGGAGCCGGAATAAAATATCAACTTGTACCGGGATTCCTGGAAATAGAAGGTCTATACACCAATTTTTGGTTAGGCAGTGATGGTGAAGGAGCAGGTGAGACTTTTAATATTGGATTGAGAATTATCAATTAAAGTCGAAATACTCATCTTCATCAAGTTCGATGGCCTCTTCTTCCACTTTCTGATTTTTGAGTACTTTTTTCAACTCCTTAACTTCCTCTTTTATCCCGGATTTGATATTCTCCTTTAAAGCTTCATCGTCGTACTTTACTTGATAGTCGCTCGTGGTACCCGTCAATTTTAAGAGTATTTTTATTCGACCGGTTTTGTCATCTTTTATTTCGCCAAATCTGCTGTCCTTATCTTTCTTTTCACTGCTTACAGGAATCTCAAACCGATAATCAATAACATTATCAAAACTATGCGTGCCCTGAACATTTATGGTCCTAACATTGGATGAAATATCCATTTTTGGCAAGGTGATCAATCTGTCTTTTATGAAGATTTCATTTTCCAGATCCTCAAATTTCAAATTCATAAGATCATCTTCTCTAATGAATTTGCTAACGGCTTGAAGTGGCTCAAAAAACATCAATCGACCATTGGATATTTTTGAGTTAATTGAGAATATATGCTTGTCCAAATCAAAATTCAGATGATCATCGGAAACCATAAAGCCGGTAAATGACGCAGATAATTGTCCTTCAAGATGTCTTTGCTGTATAAAATCCTGATTGAAATCCTTGAAAATATAAAATACACTATCGATAAATACATTTGTCAATTTGCCGGTAGTAAACCACTCAATTCTTTTAGGATTATTGGCATCTAGATTCATATTTACTAGAAAATTGCCACCTGCAACTTTCATTCGAATAGAATCTAAAGTCAGGGTTTGATTTTTTATTGAAAGGTCGCCTTTTACATTTTTTGCTTTGAATCGCTTAAAATTCAAAGAACCTATATTCAGTTGATGCCTGTGAACGATTCTCTCAGACAACTTTAAGACATATTCATTCTGATCATCTGAATCATTGATCCACTCCTCTAGGTTTATAAATTCACTGTTAATTTTAGTTTCTATTAGCATTTTGGATTTTTCGGTAAAGAAGTAATCCATTGAATTTCGAACTGTTCCATCGAGAGAGAAATTACTTTGTGCAGTACTGCCATTGAGCGATTGCACAGTTAAAACACCTTTGTCGTATACCATTTGGCCGTTCATATTTTTTATCAAAACACTTGGTTCAATGGTTTTGAATCTAAGGTCATTAAGAGTGAGAATACCCGATAATTCTGCGCCTTTGGCAAAACCGGACTTTTTATTTGGTATTAATCCTTCATAGGCAAGATCTATATCTATGGTTCCTGAAATATCTTTTTCGAGAGGAAGATTAAGAAGTTCTGAGATGAATGCTGCCTTCTGCGTTGTGAATAGCTGTATTTTAACTTTAGAGTTTACAAATTGATTAATCCGGAGTGAACCCGAAAAGTCGGAATCTCCATTTTTACCTTTTACTGATTCAAGGTTAAGCACTGAACTCTTCCAATTTGAAAGATTGGGAATGTCCCATTTGGCTTTAAGGTCAGTTATAGAAATATTTTGTTTTTTCTCTCCGACTACAAAGGACAATTCCCTAGTATTTAGATTCAGGTGGCAGTTCCAGCGGTTTTTTGAGATATTTCCATTTAGCTGAGCATCAAATGCAAATTTTCCTTTTACTTCATATTCCTTCAGGTACTTTTTTGACTCCGGATTTAAAAATAAATTTAGTTTATCGACTTGAAACTCTTGAGAGCTGATGCTTATTTCGCTTTGATCGCCTCTAAGGTCTAAGATGGCCTCGCCTTGAACATTTGAATTGAATACATTAGCAATCAAGTTCGAAACAAGAATAAAGTCCGACATAAGCCCCAACTTGAAGTTGTGGTTTAGCTCAATTAGCTCCTCACTTCCCATTTCAAAATTATCTGACTTCAATTTCAAGATTTTCCACTTGCCATTGTGATCTGCGATGATCTCTTCTTCATTAATTCTTCCTGAAATATTGGCCTGCTCAGAGTAAAAGTTAAAAGTCTGATGTTCAATACGTGATTCATAATCCACAAATATGTTTGACAGTTTTATGCTTTCCAGCTTGATTTCCTTGCTCTCACTAGAGCCTTTTTTGAAAATATCGTAATTGCTGCAATGCTCATCTCTGAAAACATAAATCCTGCCATTTTCAAGATATAAATGACGAATGTTAAAATCACCCTGAACAATAGCAATAGGATTGGCTAGAATAGAAATATTGTCGACTTCCAGTAGCGGATCAGAAATCCCGCAATTGGCACCGCGAATAGAAGCATGCTTTAACTCTACTGCTACCAATGGCCAATGATCAATAATATTGAGTGAAATATTCTCAACTTTTGCCTCCACATCGAGGTAATTATTAATTTCCTTCACGAAAGCCTGAATAATTTTATCCTGATTGAAATAAAAATAAGTGACTATACCTGCTGAGCCAAGGATGAATAATAGCAGAAAAATGCCAAATATGATTTTTAGTTTAAGCAAAGACAGGTATTTATAGCGAAAAACGAATCTATTTCAATTATCGTTGCTTTTTAAATATTTTTTGTAAAAATATTCTAATTTCTTTGCCTCATATTAAAAAGGATTTACTTTTGCAGTCCGATTTTTAATAGTATAACAATCGGGCGCTTAGCCATGAAGGAATTCACTACGTAAATCCAGCAGGACAAGCTCACTGATTTGTAGTTTGTTAAGAAGTATTATTAGGGCGCTTAGCTCAGTTGGTTCAGAGCACCTCGTTTACACCGAGGGGGTCGGGG
>CAYGPM010000002.1:0-676262 GCA_964351965.1 uncultured Hyphobacterium sp.
GATTCACAATCGTGAACTCACTTGGGTCAACCGTAATGATGATCTCCTTGTCGAGTTCTGTGATTGTTACATCTGGGGCATCAGGGCCCGACAATAATTGGAAATCGTTATCGTATAACTTTTGGCAAATATCATCCGCCACTTTGAGCTTGTTTAATGAGCCACGGGAGCCTCCGGCTCCTGTTCGTGCCCATGGTATCCCGATGGTGAGCTCATTCAAAGCTCCGGGTTCCAAGGTAAAGGGGCCGGCAGATTGTAACATACGACGATCGAAAGGCTGGTTACCGGCTATTACCTCGTCCCAGGGTTGATTTTGGGGTCCTGTAAATGGGTTATCAGGTGTTCCTCCCAATCCCCAGCCAATATCCAAATCTGAAGATCCGGGGAACATAAAACTACAGGTGGGAAAACTCTGATTTGTACCCTGCATTAAATCATAAGTGCAATTGGTCCCGTCGCGCCATAAGTTTCTCAAATAATTGAAAAAGTCTTGCGCTGAGCCCGGGTTGCCATTAGTTGGATTACTATTATTTACATAATACATGAAATTCGACATGATGATAAGTTCATCGACCTCATCGATTTCAAAGTCTTTATCATTATCTATTCCATCACCTTCGTATACAGCATAACCTCTATCCGGCTCATCTATTTGTCCATCTCCATCATTATCAATGCCATCACCGATGGTGTCTTTATCGGCCCATGGACCTTCAAAATAATCCACACCAACTGAAGGAGGGTTTTCACCATAGCCACCAATCCCCTCGTCGAATTGATCGCCATTATAAGCCATTCCTAAACCTCGTGGTACATCAACTTCAACGTAATCATCAAAACCAAAGCCCAGTGCGGGATCCACCCATTGACCCATTCTAGTATCAACCAAAATCCTTGAACCTCTATTTAAAAGTCGATTCCAGTAAAAGGTCATATCATTTAGTACATCATTGGTGGCAAAACCAAAACCCATGATTTGAATCTCCATATTGAAGGGCGGTGCTGCTCCTATTATTTGACCAAATTCTTTTTCATTACCGGCATCGTTCATCACCCACCAGATACCTTCGTCACCATAAATAAATGGCACATCTCCTTGCAATGGATCATAAACACCATCGCCTGCACCTTCTTCTTCGATTTGCACAAACTCATCAAACGGTGCCAGATTTCTATCCATATCCACAACTTTATCATTGAATGCTCCGTCCGGTGAGGTGATATACGGATTTAATCTGCCCGGCCAATTCAAAATCTCTTCGGGGATGTCTTCAATGGATTGAATATTCCCATTTTGATAATCATCTATATAAGCTTCTATCTGCTCTCTACTCACCTTAAAATGTAGATTCCAGGTATCACACTCCTCTGTTGATATGGTTCCCTGATTCGGACCGGATTCATATAGCGGTCCCGGCCAAAGCGCATAATGACTCTGGCGATAAGTACTTGCTAAAACCAGTAACTCTCCTGTTGTGAGGTCTTCACCACCAATCCAAACAGAACCTGCAAATAATGAATGTCTTTTGGGAGCACTGGGGTTCTCTTGTTTTGGTATTTCGTATTGGGCATTGCTAGGTGCAACAACCGTCCACCACATATCTCCACCATTGTGAAGTAAGGTTCTTACATTGTTGATTTCTAGTGTTTCACGAGAAGTGGAGCGATTGCATTCGGCTCTAACATTGAATCTTGCATTTAGATGCTTTTTCCCGGGATCAAAATTTTGATCGATTTGAGCCATTCCAAAAACCGGAATAAATGCTAAAGAGAAGGTTAAGACGCAGTTAAGTATTCTCATTTAGTTCAGATGAAACCTGCCAAGAAGTACATCTTTTCATTTGATTATTTTCTAAATCTAAGGATATATTGAAATATTAGAAATTCAATTATTTGAAAGGCAATTCATTTTAGACCTAATAGTCAAAGTTTATATTATCATTTCGTTTCACGTAAAAGAATTTTCTGACTATTTCACCTACCTCTTCAGCTTCAATATGAATTAGATAAACGCCGGAATTTATTGCTTGATTCTTTTGGTTGGTCAAATCCCAAATTTGCGTAGCCCCCTCCGATTCGAGAATAGACTCATCAAAATTTCTATTAAAGATTTTGATCAATGAACCATCAATCCCATAAATCGCAACTCTGCATTTAGGTGGCAAATGGGTTATTTTAACAACATTTTCACTAAGACTCTTTTCATAAGTTGAGCCGAGTATATATGGATTCGGCACGACTAATATTTTGTTAAGCTCTTCAGACATTCTTTCTCTGGAATAGCGAGTGTTTTCATTTAGTTTAAATTTCCATTCCGGATTAATACCATTTTCAGTCATGGCATATTCACGATTTACACGAAGTTTTATTCTGACATCTTTTCTTTCCGCCTCCGGCAAATTATTAAATTGCGAATCAAGCTTCATCATACCAATCCATGAGAATGCCTGCTCATAAACTACCCGATATTGACTGGTTCTACTAATAGTTTGATCTAAAAATGCACTATCCAAAATTCTTTGGAACTTACTCTCCGTTCCAGAAGATTCAAAATCATATTCCATATTTGTGACGATGACATAGTGGTTATTTGTATCAGTAGAATTTGGGTTAAACAATAGATCATCACCTGCAACAGAGTCCCTGATTTTATTTTCGGTAAATGCCATATTTAATCTAATGCCTTTGTCCAAATCAATTGCATATCCGGGAAACCATGAATAACCTTTAGATAACTCATTTGTACCATCGGGAAATACCGCCAAACTGCCATCGGGATTGCCATCTTTGTCAACGCTTCGCTTTTCACTTTTTTGAACTCTATTTACCACCGGATTAACAATACTCACTTCGGGTGGCGCCATTTGTAAAACAGCACATCTAGTCCATTTGCTTCTGTCTTGAGTAAAAACCACATCAATATTTGGCAACTCTTGAATATAAGCCCAACCTTCAGGGTTTCTCGGGGAGACACCAGGGGCTATACTCTCATCAGCAAAAGCCGCTCTCGTGGACAACCAAGTAGACCATGAGCCTTCCAAGATATCTTGATATACATCCAGCTGGTCATAGGTCGTTAAAGATCGCGGCGCTTGTACGATCCAGGGTAAAGAGTCAAAATCTATAGGAATCAGCCATTTTTGATTTTCATCTTGGTATAGAATTTCAGCAAATTGAAAACCGTTATTCTCAAAACCTCTTTCTCTGTTTTTATAACCCGGATTTTCCGAATTATTGATATTAATTGCCAATCCCAAATCAGGAATTAATTCCTCCTTTTTCTCAGAAATAGCTAGGCTTGATTGATAAATTCGAGCTCCTGCATTAATGGTCCAGAAATCATTGTTTTCAAAATCTGTACAAGATGCATTTGAAGATGTATCGCCTTTAAGGCTAAACTTTGTAGTTCTCTTTGTCACTCCAACATAGCTTTCTTCTCCTCCTTCTCTTCTAATTGCAATGACATCCCGAATAAATGTGCCATTATCCGCTCCATTAAGTAATCGTATTTCCAGTGTTTTAGTAGTTTCAGTTTCGAATTCTCTTCGTTCCCTTATGACTACTGCCTCACCTTGAATTTGTCGTTTATACGGATTGATTTGATAAGTAAGTGTTTTGAAACCATCTATAATAGTTTCAGAAAACACATAGTTTCCCAAAGATAAAATCGTATCCCCAGGTAGAAATTCTACATTGGTATTCAATTTATCATATTCCAATCTGGACGTTAAATAGATGCTAATTGAATCAGGTAAATCCTGAGTAAAAGGGTCGTATCGATATATATTCAATGGCGAGTGCTCCTTTCGATAAACTAGATGAGGCTTTCTTCCAGCTAAAATTGAATCTTCAATTCCCTCAATGAATTCCAATACATTTCCTCCATTACCTTTTCCTGAAATGAGTTCCATTGTAAAACCAGTACCGGCATTGTCAGTGATAATGCTTCCTGGTTTGGCATGAGGAATGGCTTTATAGACTTTGATATTTTTCTTACTTTCTATGTATGTCTGATAGACCCTATCATTTTGAAAATTATTTAACTCATTGGCTCTTGAATTATATCCATATGCCACTACACTGTAATAGTATTCCTTATTATTTACAAGATTTGACTCTTCCTGAAAAGCATCCTTTTTTATTGAAATGCTTCTGTTGATTCCTTTATCTGCACCCTGAACCGGTACCAATGCATTAAAATAACATTGACCACTTTCAAATGCTGTTTCAAAATCTGTGATCTGACTAACACCATTTGATAAATCGCATTGGTAAACCAATCTGGCCTTATCAGGATTAGAATATTGACTTGGTTGGATACTTTCGTCTAAAAGTTGATAAACCAAATAACCTTCAAAATCGAACGAACCCTGAATATCGGTATCGTCTTCGCTATAACTTTCGGTATTCTGTAACTCGAGTTTTCCATTTTTGAAAACTGTCACTTTAGAAGGAACCAGATTGAGCCGTATTTCATTTTCTAGTTCCCGAATACTTACATCAGGCGCATTAGGCCCATTTAAAAACTGGATATCTCCATTGTAGTATAAAGACTGCACATAATCATCCACGCATAAAAGTTTGTCAAAACTGGCCCTTGGTCCACCAAATTGAGCCTGCGCCCATGGCACACCAACTGTATATTCTACAAGTGCGCCCGGCTCCATTGAAAATGCACCTATCGATGGAAGAAACCGTCTATCCGCTGGTTGATTGCCTGATATTGTTTCATCCCATTCTGCATATCTAGGAATATGACCAGGACTTCCGAGTCTGATGTTGAGTTCTGTCCAGGAATTACCCGGAAACATATAATTAGTAGTTGGAAAACTTTGTTGCGTGCCCTGAGCAAAGTCATGAGTCACTTTTGATCCATCCCGCCAAATTGATCTTGTATAATTAAAAAAATCTTGTGCTGATCCTGGGAAGCTGTTTATCGGGTTTGAACTCCCAGAATAATAAGTAAAATTACTCATGCCAATCCGCTCACCGAATTCATCTATAATGCCATCCCAGTCATTATCCAGACTATCGCCTTCGAATATGGCGAAGCCATTGTCCGCTTCATCGATTAATCCATCCCCATCATTATCTATCCCATCGCCAATGGTATCAAAATCGGCCAGCGGCCCACTGAAAAAATCAATGCCAATCGCCGGCGGTTTATCACCATAGCCTGATATCCCCTCATCGAAATCATCCCCATTAAAACAAATTGCCAATCCCCTACCTACATCAGATTGCACATAATCATCTCCGGCAAAGCCCAGATCTGGATCTGCCCACTGCGAGATATGTGTTTCACCAATATTCCTGTTGCTTTTATTAATGAATTTATAATTATAAAGGGTGGCATCATTTAATGGGTCATCTGTTGCAAAAGCATGCGCCATGACCTGAATTTCCATACCAATTGGCGGTGCTGCGCCTACTACATTACCAAACTCTTTTTGATTCCCAATATCATTCATCACCCACCATATACTTTGATCTCCCTTGATATCGGGGATATCTCCATCGAGTGGATTATAAATGCCATCTTTTGACACTAAT
Source organism: uncultured Hyphobacterium sp. (assembly GCA_964351965.1). Classification (GTDB taxonomy): domain Bacteria; phylum Bacteroidota; class Bacteroidia; order Cytophagales; family CCMP332; genus CCMP332. Next base: position 5,554 of record CAYGPM010000002.1, read on the forward strand.
TCAATAAATGGAGCTAAAGGCAAATCAATTTCGGCGATTTCTTCACTTAAAAAAGGATTATTTCTTCCAGGCCATAATCTTATCGATTCAGGAATATCTTCTACTCCATTAATTTGTCCATTGAAATAGTCAATAACATATTTTGAAACCTCTGCACGATCCACTTTGAATTGCCTATCCCATTCGGCGCAGGTCTCGGCATTTGTAAAAACACCAGCACCTGAACCTAAAACCGGACCCGGCCATAATGCATAATGCGATTGCCTATAAGTACTGGCAATCACCAGTAATTCATTTGTGTTTTGATCAATTCCACCTAGCCAAATGGCACCTGCAAAGAGTGAATGTGATTTATTGGCACTTGGATTATCTTGTTTTGGAATTTCGTATTGCGCAAAACTGGGAGATACTATTGTCCACCACATATCTCCACCATTATGCAAAAGGGTTCTGACATTATTTATGTCTAATTCTGTTCTCGAAGTTGATCTAGCACAATTGGCTTGAGCGAAAGCACTTTTAATGTCTGATGTTATAATCAGAAGTAGAATAGTGCAGAGTCTAAGATATTTTAATCCAACGTTCATTGCTTGAAGATGTATAAATCAATCTGATCAATCAATTATTTGTATTTCATATTTTCACATTAATTTTTTGCAAAAATCGAGATATACGATTTGAAAAACTCAATTTCATTAACTACCACGCCGATTTCGAAATAATCTTGAAATTGTATTTTTTCATTTTTTAATAAAACATTTCATTCCTTATTTGGTAAAATAGTTCATTATTAACTTTTATAAATGCAACCCCTAAAAGAAGCTTTTGAAATTTTAAATACTCTCAAACCATCTGAAATAGAGCATTTTGAGAGATTCATTGCCTTTGAGAACCCTAAGCAATACAAGAATTATCTTAAGCTTTTAGCGGTAGTTTTGAAGAAGGGCAAAGACGATCTTCCCGACAATAAAGCTTTAGCTAAAATATTTCCTTCTCCACAAGTTTATCGTCGTGTCAATGAATTTAAGGCAGTTTTAAAGAAATATTTAGTAACATATATCCTTCCCGAAGAGAGTTATTCTGATCTGAATTCAAAAGTCATGTATTTGAGATATCTGAGAAATCAGGGTTTGATGGATCAGTTTGAATCTGAATTTGAGGATTTAAAACAAGAACTTGAGGAACAGCATCCAAAAGATGATTTCCGCTCTTTGTATATCAATTTCTTAAATGAAAGTCGACGAAATTTTTATCATGTTTATTATAATGAGCAAAACTTCAAATTCAATTCCATAAGCTCAAATTATCTGGAATTAGAAAAGATCAAAAACTGGATAAATTCGGGTCATTTATTCAATAAAATTTTTTATGATTTTTCTCTAAGAGCTGCACATAAAATAGAAGAGGGAACATTACAAAAATCTGCTCAAAGAACCTTTAAACCGGCATTTTTTAGTCTAAATGAATATATGGAAATGCTCGATTCACAAGAGGTTCCATTGCTTTATAAAACATATATTCTTGATATTCTGGAGGGAAGCGAAAAAATTAAGCCTAAAGCATATCATCAGGCTGTTGAAAAGATATTCTTTTCAAACTATCACGAGGCCAATGTTAATGTCAAAAACAATATCCTCATTTTATTAATCAGCTCAAGCAAAATCCCCCAGGAATCAAAGTCGGAGTATTATAAGGAACTGGTTGAACTCAAGGAGGAACTGAGTCCGGGCGTATTGAATAAATATATCTTGGAGCATCTTGAAAACGATGTGGCAATGGCAAGAAAAGAATTCAATCGTTTGCGAAATAAGGCCAATAAAGATCCGGAAAATGATCTAAAAGCGATTGAAGGTATTATTTTGTGCAGAGAAGCGAAGTACAAAGCTGCATTGGAATTTTTGAATCAGGTCGTGATTTACCAGCAAGACAATATGTACTTCGATGTAAATCTAGCGCTATTAAAGTCCTATTATGAAATTGGAGATATTGAAGTAGCATATTCCAAACTCAATAATCTAAAAGTCTATTATCATAAATACAAAGAGCATATGGGCGCCGATAAGGAAAGTAAGTACAAATACCTTATCAATGATTATAAGAGAATGCTTGAAGGGAAAAGTTAAATCAATTACGATCTCCTTCATTTCGGTGATTTAAAATTACGTACTATGAGGGAAATATGCGGGATGCAAGCTGAATTGATTCGTTGAAGGCATTAGTATCAAACCCTTCTAATTGAATTTGATTTTTATTGAAAAAATCGACTAATCGAATGGTATCCAAATTTCCGGTTAAATCATCCTTTGCCATTGGACATCCACCATATCCCTTAATGGCCGCATCTAATCTTCTACAACCCGCTTCTATAGCCGCTTCAATTTTTACATAAGTCGTTTCGGGAACCGTATGTAAATGTCCTCCGAATTCAATATGAGGAAATGTTGGAATTAGATGACTAAATATATAATGAATGGTCTGTGGTTCTGCAATGCCGATTGTATCCGATAAGGCAATAATTCTCACTCCGATTTTATCGAGAATATTGACAAATTCTTCTACGGTTTCATTGTCCCAGTTTTCTCCATAAGGATTACCAAATCCCATAGATAAATAAGTAACTAGAGTTTTATCGTGTTTGGCGCATAAGTCTTGTATACCTTTTAAGCTTTCGATGGCATCTGCAATGCTTTTATTCGTATTTCTTTGTTGAAATGTCTCTGACAATGATAACGGAAAACCTAAATAACTGATTTCCTCAAATTCACAAGCATCATCGGCCCCTCTTAAATTGGCAACAATCGCAAGTAGTTTTGAATTTGAGGAATCGAGATCAAGTTTGGACAATACCTCCGCGGTATCTCGCATTTGAGGAATGGCCTTTGGTGAAACAAAGCTTCCAAAATCTATGGTATCAAATCCTACCTTCAGTAATTGGTTGATATATCTGACTTTGTCTTTTGTGGGAATAAACTCCTCTATTCCCTGCATAGCGTCGCGTGGGCATTCAATGATTTTCACAAAGCGAAGATAAAGTTTTGTGTCTAAAAATACTGCTTCCTTGGGCGTTCCTTACTCTGAGCGAAGCGAAGAGTCTACATCAAGTTCAAGTTATCAAGAGAGTCTCTTCGCTATGCCCAGAGAAGGGTATTCTTTTTTAGAACAATGCTTCGGCAATTTGTCTTGTCGCTTGAGATTTACTCATGGTATAAAAATGCAGACATGGGGCTCCTCCTTCTCTCAGTTCTTTCGACTGCTGGATGGCCCACTCTATACCTACTTCTTTTGCAGCGGCATTGTCTTTGCATTTTGAAAGCGCATTGACTAAATCATCCGGTAAATCAATGTGAAATACACTCGGCAACATCGTCATTTGACTTAAGGCAGTTATTGGTTTCAAACCGGGAATAATCGGAATATCTATACCATTATCTCTGCAAAGTTTTACAAATTCAAAATACTTCGAGTTGTCAAAAAACATTTGAGTAACTATAAAATCCGCTCCTGCTTTGACTTTATCCTTCAAATATTTCAAATCCAACTTCATGTTCGGTGCTTCAAAATGCTTTTCGGGATAGCCGGCAACGCCAACACAAAAATCTGTTTTCCAAGCATTAGTCAAATCGTCATCGATGTATTGTCCTTGGTTCATTTGCTTAACCTGATGCAATAAATCAATTGCATATGAGTGCCCACCTTCCTCTGCATGAAAGGTTCTGTCAGATTTTGGTGCATCGCCTCTTAATACCAAAACATTGTCTACTCCAAGGAAATTGAGATCAATCAATGCATTCTCGGTTTCTTCTTTATTAAAGCCTCCGCAAATGATATGAGGAACAGTATCTACCTTATAACGGTGCATAATAGCTGCGCAAATCCCTACCGTACCGGGACGTTTTTTTACGACGGTTCTCTCTAATAAACCATTGGGTTTTTTCTTATATACCACCTCTTCTCTGTGATAAGTCACATCGATAAATGGTGGATTAAATTCCATCAAAGGATCAATGGCATCAAATATCGATTTTACACCCTGACCTTTAAGAGGAGGCAAAATCTCAAATGAAAAGAGTGTTTCCTTAGCGTTTTTTATATGTTCTGTTACTTTCATTAGTCTATTTCGTAGTTAAGATTCGGGGCCAACCATTTCTCCATTTCTTTCTGCGACATCCCCTTTCTTTTTGAATATTCTATTAATTGATCTTTGGATATTTTGCCCAAACCGAAGTATTTGCTTTCAGGACGTGCAAAGTAAAATCCACTGACTGAAGAAGCAGGATACATTGCAAAGCTTTCAGTCAAACTTATTCCGGTATTCTTCTCCACTTCCAGTAAATCAAAAAGCAGTCTTTTCTCGGTATGATCCGGACATGCCGGGTATCCCGGAGCCGGACGAATTCCTTGATATTTCTCGGTAATCAAGTCTTCGTTCGATAATTTTTCATTTGTATAGCCCCAAATTTCTGTTCTGACTTTTTCATGTAAATACTCTGCAAAAGCTTCTGCTAATCTGTCAGCCAATGATTTGATCATAATATTATTATAATCATCATGATCCTTTTCGAACCTCTCTATCAAGGTCTCAATTCCAATACCTGTCGTTACGGCAAATGCACCGATATAGTCCTTCTTTCCGGAGGATTTTGGAGCGATAAAATCTGACAGGCTATAATTTGGGAATCCACTTCCTTTTTTACCCTGCTGCCTTAGAAAATGAAATGTTTTTATCCACTCGCCATTGTGATAAACCTGCACATCATCTCCTATTGAATTGGCTTCAAATATTCCGCAAACTCCTTTAGAAATGAGCCAATCTTCATTTTCGATTTTGTTCAGCATTTCCTTGGCATCATCAAAGAGTTTTTTGGCTTCAGCACCAATTATTTCGTTTTCGAAAATCTTTGGGTATTTCCCCTTGAGCATCCAGGTAGTAAAAAATGGAGTCCAGTCGATATACTTTCTTAATGTTGAAATTTTGACATCATCTACTACTGTAATACCTGGTTTTTTGGGTTCAGGTATGTCCAAATTAAAATCTACTTCAGCATGATTTTCTCTGGCTTCCAAGATGCTGACATATGTCTTTATATCTTGTTTTTTACTGTGATCTTCTCTCAGTTGGGCATATTCCTCTTTTACCTTTTTGAGATAATTGGGTAATAATTCTTTATTGCTCAATTCACCGGCAACAGGCACAGATCTGGATGCATCCAAAACATGAACCACAGGCCCGGAATAATGAGGGTCAATTTTGACAGCTGTGTGAATACGTGATGTAGTTGCACCACCAATAAGTAATGGAACAGTCATTTTTCTACGCTCCATCTCCTTGGCTACATGCACCATTTCATCTAAAGAGGGCGTTATCAAACCACTTAAACCTATAATATCTACTTGCTCTGCTATGGCAGTCTCCAGAATTTTCTCCGCCGATACCATGACACCCAAGTCGATGATTTCAAAACTATTGCAAGCCAATACAACTCCAACGATGTTCTTTCCAATATCATGGACGTCACCTTTTACAGTTGCCAAAAGGATTTTCGCATTCGAACTTGTATCATTATTGAGTCTTTTCTGTTCTTCCAGATATGGCAACAAGTATGCGACAGACTTTTTCATTACTCTGGCACTTTTTACTACCTGCGGTAAAAACATTTTACCTGAGCCAAACAAATCACCAACCACATTCATTCCATCCATTAAAGGACCTTCAATGACTTTTAGTGGAGATTCGTATTTAATTCTAGCTTCTTCGGTATCATCATCAATGAAGTCTATAATCCCTTTAACCAGAGCATGCTCAAGACGTTTTTCAACATTATCCTCTCTCCACTTAGTATCAACAACTCTTTGTTTTCCATTGCCTCTAACTTTTTCTGCATACTGAATTAATGTTTCTGTAGCATCATCATTTCTGTCTAGAAGGACGTCTTCCACCTTCTCTAGTAGCTCTTTTGGTATATCATCATACACTTCAAGCATCGCAGGGTTGACTATCCCCATATCCATACCATTTTGTATCGCATGATAGAGAAAAGCTGAGTGCATGGCTTCTCTTACTTTATCGTTGCCACGAAAAGAAAAGGATACATTGCTTACTCCGCCACTTACATGTGCTCCCGGTAAGTTTTCCCGAATCCATTTTGTTGCCCTGAAAAAGTTTAAAGCATTCTTTCTATGCTCTTCCATTCCGGTTGCCACCGGAAATATATTGGGATCGAAGATGATATCTTCAGCCGGAAATTTTACTTTCTCAACGAGAACCTTATAAGACCTTTCACAAATCTGAATTCTTCTTTCATAGCTATCCGCCTGACCATCTTCATCAAAAGCCATTACGATAACCGCTGCACCGTACATTTTAACTTTTTTAGCCTGTTTGATAAATGCTTCTTCGCCTTCTTTTAATGAAATGGAATTGACAATAGCCTTGCCCTGTACGCATTTCAATCCCGCTTCAATAATTTCCCACTTGGAAGAATCAATCATTATCGGAATTCTAGAAATATCAGGTTCTGAACCAATGAGATTAAGAAATTTCACCATGGCCTCCTTACCATCGATCATTCCCTCATCCATATTGACATCGAGCACTTGAGCTCCACCCTCTACCTGATCTCTGGCCACAGAAAGAGCATCTTCGTATTTATCTTCCTTGATTAAGCGAAGAAATTTTCGTGAACCGGTAACATTGGTCCGTTCCCCAATATTTACAAAATTGGTTTCCGATGTAACAATTAATGGTTCGAGTCCGCTAAGCTTTAGCGGCTTATTTTTTATATCAGTTTTATCCATTCCCTTCTTATTCTACCATCACAGCCAGGTCTCTGGGCTGATACTTTTTTACCATTTCTGAAATTGCTTTTATATGTGCAGGAGTTGTACCGCAACAACCTCCCACAATGTTGATCAAATTTTCATCTAAAAATTCTTTGATCTGGGCGGCCATATTTTCAGGACTTTGGTCGTACTCACCAAATTCATTAGGTAATCCTGCATTCGGATGAGCACTGACAAAATAATCTGACTTTTTGGCCATTACCTGCAAATATGGTCTCAATTCCTTTGCTCCCAACGCACAATTTAAACCGACGCTTAATAGAGGGACATGAGATACAGAGATTAAAAATGCCTCTGTTGTTTGTCCCGACAAGGTTCTTCCACTCGCATCCGTGATTGTGCCCGATACCATCACAGGCATTTCTATATTTCTTTCTTCGAAAATTTCCTGAATAGCAAAAAGACAAGCCTTTGCATTTAATGTGTCGAATATTGTTTCTACTAATAAAATATCAACACCTCCATCAATTAATCCATTGATTTGCTCAGCATAGGTTTCTCTTAGAATATCAAATGTAACAGCACGATACCCGGGATCATTTACATCTGGAGATAATGAAGCAGTTCTGTTTGTCGGACCGATCGAGCCGGCCACAAATCGAGGCTTTTCAGGTTCCCTAGCAGTAAACTCATCAGCTACCTCTTTTGCGATTTTTGCAGAGGCAATATTCATTTTATATACCTCAGACTCCAGGCCATAATCAGCCTGAGCCAGTTTATTGCTCGAAAAAGTATTGGTTTCAGCTATATCTGCCCCCGCTTCAAAATACTTTGCGTGTATCACCTTTATTATTTCCGGTTGACTGATTGACAAAAGGTCATTATTGCCCTTAAGCGTCATGGAATGATCTTTATATTCCTGACCTCTAAAGTCCTCCTCCTCTAGTTTATGCTGCTGGATCATAGTACCCATGGCACCGTCTAAAACCAGTATTCTCCTTTTCAGAATATCTCTAATATCTGTCATAACAAAAAATTAACTTATTGAGAAAGTGTTTAGGAAGAGCTTAACTCCACTCATCTTTCCCCCTTACGGGTGTGGGAAGTAGCACCCGACTAGCTCGGGTTGCTAAGACTTCAAAGGGCCCATTCCCTCAGTCTTTCTCGATAAGTAATGCAAAGAAAATGATAAAACTTCTTTTTTAATAATATATTTCCGCTTATAGTTCAGATTTACCATTTTTGATTAAACCTTGAAATAACAATTTGAAATTAGCCGCAATAGATATAGGATCAAATGCCATAAGGTTCCAGATTTCCAGAGTTATTGAAGACGAAGGCTTGACGAAAATTAAAAAGCTCGAATATGTTCGTTTCCCGCTTCGATTAGGCCAAGATGTTTTTAATCTTAATGAAATAAGTGAAAAAAGTCAGGAGAAGTTTTATAAGCTCATGAAGGCTTTTAAAATTCTAATGGACCTCTACGAAGTTGACCATTACATGGCATGTGCTACTTCCGCGATGCGTGAGGCTAAAAATGGAGTTGAAATCACGCGAATGATAGAGCGTAAACTTGACTTTGATATCAATATTATAAATGGGGATGAAGAAGCATGGCTGATCAATAAGGTAATCCTTAATAGCTTGAATGAAGAGCATACTGTCCATATCGATGTTGGTGGCGGTAGTACTGAGATAAATGTCTATAATGGAAAGAAAAAGATTAATTCTGAGTCTTTTAAGATTGGTTCAGTTCGAAACCTTCAGGGAAAAGATACTCCCGAAATCTGGGAGATCATGGAAAAGTGGGTTAGGAAAAATATCATGGGTTTAGATAACCTTATTGCTATAGGAACAGGTGGAAATATTAATAAAATCTATGAATTAGGTGTAACTAAAAGGGATAATTCCATTACCATCAAAAACTTCCAAAAAACATTAGATGACATTGAAGCTATGTCGATGGAATACAGAATGAATCACCTTATGCTGAACCCGGATAGGGCTGATGTGATTGTACCGGCTTCGAAAATTTATCTTTCTATTATGAAGTGGGCCAAAGCCAAAAAGATCGTTGTGCCTCAGGTTGGATTGAAAGACGGTATGATGGCTTTATTGATAGACAAACATTATAAAGCCTGGAGGAAATTACAGTTTAATCAAAAAGCTTCACAGAGCCAATAATTTCTTTAGTGACCTCAAAAAACTCTTTGTGAATATTAAATGCGATATCTTCGATGGTTTCGAGTTTTTCATAGCTGCCATCTTCTTGCATTTCATAGGAATTTACATTGTCATTTAAGTTATAGACAAGCATATTGATAGCTTCTTTTTTTGCTTTCTTATCATTGATCATGAAAAGAGACTCAATTCTTCTATCAAAACTTCTTACCATTACATCAGCACTGCCACCGTAAATGATCGGATCTCCCTCATTGTGGAAATAAAATAATCTGGAGTGCTCCAAAAAGTCACCAACTATTGATCTGACAGTGATGTTTTCACTCAGACCTTTTCTTCGTGGTCGTAAACAGCAAATTCCTCTCACGATAAGATGAATTGTCACTCCTGCTTGACTGGCTTCATATAATTCATCAATTACTTTCCGATCTTCAAGTGAGTTTATCTTGATGCAAATACCTGAGGATTTGCCATTCAAGGCATTTTCTTTTTCCTTTTGAATCAGCTCAATTAATGAATTCCTTAAATCTCTTGGTGCCGTTAGCAGAAATTTGTAAATATTTGGAGCCGAGTGACCTGTGATTACATTAAAAAACTCAGAAACATCATTGGCATAAATTTCATTTGTTGTTAATAAACCCAGATCAGTGTATAGCTTAGAGGTGCTTTCATTGTAATTCCCGGTACCCAAATGAACATATCGTATTACTTTCTCCTCAGTTTTTCTAACTATGAGTAAAAGTTTGGTATGTGTTTTAAGAGCAGACATACCATAAATCACAAATACTCCTGCTTTTTGAAGTTTTGCTGCTTCACGCAAATTATTCTCTTCGTCAAATCTGGCTTTTACTTCAAATAGAACAGATACGTGAATTCCATTTTCAGCGGCTTTTAGTAATGCACTAGTAACTCTACTTCCTTTGGCGAGTCTGTAAATTGTGATCTTAATAGCAAGAACATTTGAGTCATCTGCGGCCGTTTCCAATAGTTCAATTACAGGATGAATGCTATTATAAGGATGGTGGAGCAGGATATCGTTTTCCTCCAAGTATTCTAAAATATCTGTATCTTCTTCTCTTTCGACATTTCGGAAAGATAAAGGCAAAACCGGAGGGTGCGGTGAAGGAGTTTTATCTTTAAAATCATTATGGTTAATAATCTGCCATAAACTAGTGAAATCAAGGATTCGGTCAAATTCGAATATGGCATCATTTTCCAATTCCCATCTGTCTTTAAGGATTCTTTTCATAGAATATAAAGCACCGCTTTCTATTTCTAGTCGAACTACCCTACCTGTTTTCCTTTCCTTTAATTTGTGCTTCAACTCATCGATAAAATCCATTTCAAGGTCATCACTTTCCTCCAATGTGAAGTCTCCATTACGAGTAATCCTTATTAGCTTGACATTTTCAATGAAAATATTTCTGTATAGTTTATCAATTTCCGATCGAATAATTTCCTGAATTGGCACAAAGACTAATTCATTTCCTCTGTGAATTTCATAGTATTTAGGAAGGTTTTGAGGAATCTGGACAAATGAAAGTTTCTTCCTCTCTCTACTTCTTTTGCTTGGTTTTGTTACAACCGCAAAAACAGGAATAGCATTCATCAATACCGGAAAGGTGTGATAATTATCATATACCATCGGAGTGAGCATAGGAAAAATCGTTCCTCTGAAATACTCTTTTATTTCCTCAAGTTCTTCGGGTTTTAAAGAGTCTACATCAGAAATGCTAAAGCCATTCTTTTTGAAAAGTGGTTCTAATTGATTGTAATAACAATCGTACTGTCTCGATACAAATTCCTGAGCCCGGGTCATCAAAGTGTGCTTAAATGGCCATTCTCTCAAGCCGGAGTAATCAATTCTCTTTTTGCCGTAGTCCAAATAATTATAAAGACTACCCACTCTGATCATGAAAAACTCATCAAGATTGGATTCTGTGATCGCCAGAAACTTCATTCTTTCAAATAGAGTCCTTTTAAGCTCAATGGCCTGATCAAGAACTCTATGATTGAATTTGAGCCAACTCAGGTCTCTCGAAATATATTTACTCGACTTTATCTTATCGACAAGCTTGGCTTCAGGCATGAAATGTAAATGTTTTTAATTCGTCTTTTATACGTCGAGTTTAGCGTATTTGGCGTTTTTCTCAATGAAATCTCTTCGCGGTGCTACTTCATCTCCCATTAACATAGAAAACAAATGATCTGCCTCAGCAGCATTATCAATTGTTACTTTTTTCAGATTTCGGAATTCGGGATCCATTGTTGTTGTCCACAATTGCTCAGGGTTCATTTCCCCTAAACCCTTATAGCGTTGAATGCTTACAGAATCTTCCTTTTCACCACCCAATTCTTTTGTGATTTCAGCTCTGTCTTTTTCCGACCAAGCATACCTTTGCTCCTTACCTCTTTTTAGTAAATACAAAGGTGGTTGAGCAATATAGACATATCCTTTTTCTACCAGATCATTCATATATCGGAAGAAAAATGTAAGAATTAGTGTTCTAATATGGCTACCATCCACATCGGCATCCGTCATGATAATAACCTTGTGATATCTTAATTTTGACAGATTCAAGGCCTTTTCATCTTCCTCAGTTCCAAAACTTACACCCAAAGCAGTGATCATGTTTTTGATCTCTTCATTGTCATAAATCTTGTGTTCTTGTGCTTTTTCCACATTCAGAATTTTACCTCTTAAAGGTAAAATGGCTTGGAACTTTCTTTCTCTTCCCTGCTTTGCAGAACCTCCTGCAGAGTCACCCTCCACAAGGTATAATTCGCATTTTGAAGGATCTTTTTCTGAGCAATCGGCAAGTTTACCCGGCAAACCACTTCCACCCATTACATTCTTTCGCTGAACCATTTCACGAGCTTTTCTTGCTGCATGTCTGGCTTGAGCAGCTAGAATTACCTTTTGTACGATTATTCTAGCTTCTTTTGGGTGTTCTTCCAAATATTCAAAAAGTGCAGTACCTAAACAACCTTCCACTGCGCCACTCACTTCAGAGTTACCCAATTTAGTTTTAGTCTGACCTTCAAATTGTGGTTCCTGAACTTTTACTGAGATTACTGCGGTAAGACCTTCACGGAAGTCATCTCCGTTTATGTCAATTTTCAGTTTATCTAAAAGTCCTGATTTGTCAGCCCAGCTTTTTAAAGTCCTTGTTAGAGCTCTTCTGAAACCGGTAACGTGTGTGCCTCCTTCAATTGTATTGATATTATTTACGTAAGAAAAGACATGCTCAGCATAAGATGTATTGTATTGAAGTGCAACTTCAACAGGTACACCATCTTTTTCACTTTCAACATAAATAGGTTCCTGAATCAGTCTTTCTCTTGTGCTGTCTAAATACTGAACAAATTCAACAAGGCCTCCTTCAGAATAAAAGCTTTCTTTTAAATTTTCGCCATTCTCGTCCTGCTCACGCTCTTCTTCTAAAAATATTTTAATCCCTTTGTTCAAATAGGCCAATTCCCTTAGTCTTCCAGCAACTGTAGAGAAATTATATTCTGAAGTAATGAAGATGGAATCATCGGGTGTAAAAGTTATTATGGTACCTCTAATATCAGTAGTGCCAATTTCTTTTACTTCAGTCTGTGGTATTCCTTTTGCATAGGTTTGTTCATAAACCTTTCCATTTTTATGAATCTCTGCTCTTAGGTGTTTTGATAAGGCATTCACACAAGAAACACCCACACCATGTAAACCACCAGATACTTTATACGAATCCTTATCGAACTTACCTCCTGCATGGAGAACAGTCATAACAACTTCCAGAGCAGATTTCTTCTCTTTCTCATGATAGTCAATTGGGATACCTCGACCATTATCCTTAACTGAAATGGAATTGTCTTTATGAATAGTTACATAGATTTCATCGCAATATCCACCCATTGCTTCATCAATGGAATTATCTACGACTTCCCAGATAAGATGATGAAGACCTTTAACACCAACATCACCGATATACATCGCCGGTCTTTTACGTACTGCTTCAAGTCCCTCGAGTACCTGAATATTTCCGGCCGAGTAGTCTTTTTTATTTTCTTCGCTCAAATTAAAATGGATTTATTTATAGACTGCTAAAATACAATTTTTAACTGAATTCCCGGTTTTTTTATGCGCCGGATATTGATCGCGAAACTCCACTTTTTAGATGTAAAAATCAAGTCAAAAAATTCCTTCCCAATTAAAGATCAGATCGAAGAAAAACAAGATCATTCTTAAACCTAGAACAATAAAAATTATTGCCAGAAATCTATTGACTTTACGAATTAGTCTGTCATTTAGTAAAAGTTTTATTTTATGCGCAAAATAGGCTTTAATGATGTCGGCAAAGAGAATCATTGACAATAGACCCATGAAGAAATATCGAAATTCTACTTCCGAATACGTTTGTCTCACACCAACTGCCCCTACTACGCCCAGCCAGATCATTAGTGTAAACGGGTTAATACCATTAATAAACATTCCTTTAAAGAAATACCAAAATGGATGATGACCCTTTTCAATTTCTAAATCTTTCTTTTTGTTTATATCCTTTGCAAAGGTGAAAAAGCCTAATCCTATAAGTACCAAACCCGAGCTGAGGCTGAATATTTGTTGGAATAATTTGGATTCCAATACATTAGAAAACCCATAATAAATGAGGGTAATAAGCAGAAGATCGCTGACAATTATACCTAATGCGAAGATGGAGGCCGAAAGGAAACCTCGTTCCAAACTCACCTTGATCAAATAAAAAAAGGCAGGTCCAACAAAAAGGACTAATATTAATCCAACAAGTACGCCATCAAATATAATTTCAAACACATTCAATTTTAAGAAAAATGAATTTAAAGAAGCAAGCGCTTTAAGTTTTATATTCATTAATAAGCAAATTTTGTAATATTGTTCTAAGACCTAATTCAATATGAGAAATTCCAAAATAGCCGGAATGGGCTTCTATGTCCCTGAGAAGGTAGTAACAAACGCAGATCTTGAAAAAGTAATGGAAACCAACGATGCTTGGATCCAAGAAAGAACAGGGATAAAAGAGAGAAGATTCTACGATAAGAAGAAAGACACCGTTGCCAATATGGGTGTCAAAGCAGCTAAAATAGCTTTGGAGAGAGCAAATTTAAAAGCTGACGATATTGATTTCATTGTTTTTGCCACCCTTAGTCCTGATTATTTTTTCCCGGGTTCGGGAGTTTTAGTTCAAAAGGAATTGGGTGTAAAAGAAATTGGTGCAGTGGATATCAGAAATCAATGCTCTGGTTTTATTTATTCCCTTTCAATTGCGGATAATTTTATTAAAACAGGCATGTACAATAACGTGCTTGTGATAGGCTCCGAAATTCACTCTTCGGGTTTGGATATGACTACCAGAGGAAGAAATGTATCGGTGATTTTTGGAGATGGTGCAGGAGCTTTTGTCTTGACACCTGAAAATGATAGTAAAAAAGGCATATTAACAACTCATTTACATTCTCAAGGCGAGTTCTCTGAAGAACTGGCTGTAATACATCCTGGTTCGAGCGGCGAAGAAAGATTGACAAAGGAAATGATAGATGAGGCTATGATTTACCCTCATATGAATGGGAATTTCGTATTTAAGCATGCCGTAACAAGAATGCCCGAGGCCATAAATGAAGCACTTCTAAAAACTGGAAAGAAGATAGAAGATGTTGATTTAGTAATCCCTCATCAAGCCAATGCAAGAATTACTGAATTTGTAGCCAGAACATTTAAACTAGCTCCTGAAAAAGTTGTCAGTAATATTCATAAATACGGAAATACTACAGCAGCTTCCATCCCAATTGCCATGACAGAAGCTTGGGAAGAAGGGAGAATAAAAGAAGGTGATTTGGTTTGTCTTACTGCTTTTGGTAGTGGATTTACCTGGGCATCGGCTCTGGTTCAATGGTAAGTAAAGTGCTTGGTTTTGTCTTTCTTAAAAATCGGTAGCTCAATAAAACTGCAGCCGATCCCAAACCAATTATAAAACCATACCATACGCCCTGAACTCCTAAGTCTAGGAAAAAAGCAAATATGTATGAGCAAGGTAATCCTAGGCCCCAATAGGAAAATACTGCAATAAGAGTTGGCCATTTAACATCAGAAAGGCCTCTTAATGCACCCATAGCTGCCACTTGAATTCCATCAAAAATTTGAAATGCCGCAGAAATAATAATTAAACTCGTAGCCATTTCAATAACAGGGATTTCGTCAACATATAGAGTCGGAAGCCAAGCGCTTAAAAGTATAAAAATCAGTCCTGAAAATGCCATGAATATTGCAGACATCTCAATTCCAATTTTACCTACATTTCGTACCATATCAAATTTCATAGCGCCTAATTGATTTCCCACCCGAATGGTTGAAGCAGCACCAAGGCCTGCGGCCATTACATAGGTTGCTGAGGCTATACTTATCGCTATTTGATGCGATGCTAATTCCCTATAGCCAATCCAGCCCACCATTATCGCGGAAATGGAAAATGCTCCGGCTTCAAATACCATTTGCATTCCGCTCGGGCCACCAATATTTAGAATGTCTCGAATATTTGTAAGACCAAAACTAGATCGTGAAGCTATTTTAATCTTAAAGTCTTTAAAATCTCTCAGATATAAAACTGCAAACATCATTCCCAGAGCCATCAGAACTCGGGAGATAAGAGTAGCATATCCCGCTCCCATTAATCCGTAAGCCGGGAAGCCTAATTCTCCAAAAATTAAAATATAATTCAGTATTATGTTAATGGCATTTCCAATAATGCTAATGTACATGGCCGTTTTTGTTACGGAGACTCCATCAGCAAACTGTTTATAATTCTGAAATATCATGAATGGAATCATAGAGATTGCAATCACTTTTAAATATGGAATTGCCAAATCAACAATAAGTGGATCTTGATCCAGGTATTGAAAAATCCATGAACTGTAAAACATAACCAGGAAAATTAAAATCCCAATTGTTGTATTAACAAATAAGCCACTTTGCTGAAATGTGTTTATTCGACTAAGGTTATTTTGCCCATGAGCATTTGCCACTAATGGCGTCAGGCCAAATGACATCCCCATTCCAAAAACCATTGGTATAATCATAACGGTATTTGCCAGAGATGATGCAGCTAATTTATCTGCTCCAATTTGACCTACCATAATATTATCGATCAATCCGGTCATAATATGACTCAGATATGCCAGCGATACCGGATAGGCCAATAAAAATGTTTTTTTGTATTCCTTAAGTCTCTGTTGAAAATCCATAAACGGGCCGCAAATCTACTGAGATTTTCAAATGATTTTTATTTAGTATATAAATGTGTGATTTTGTAATGCCAAAGGAAGATTTTAGATTTGATCGCCGTAAAAAACAAACAATGATTTCATCAGAGAAAAAAGACGAAAAAGAAGAAGTAAAAGAGAAAGGATTAAAACAGCAGATTGAGAAAACTTTTCTCGATCAGCGTAAAGTTTTCCTTTGGGGAGCAGTAGATGACGAGTCTGCAGAAAAAGTGGTAAATCAATTGCTTTTTCTGGAAGCAAAAGATCCGGGTAAAGCAATCAATTTTTATATAAATAGTCCGGGAGGAATCGTAACCAGCGGGATGGTTATCATGGATACAATGAAAATGATAAGCTCTCCTATTAAAACAATATGCATGGGAATGGCAGCTTCAATGGGCTCATTACTTTTATCTCATGGAGAAAAAGGTCAGAGAACAATATTCCCAAGCGGAAGAGTTATGATCCACCAGCCGAGTCTTGGTGGGATGCAGGGAAGAGCATCAGATATCGAAATAACAGCCATTCAAATTCAAAAAACCAAAGAATTATCAGCAAAAATTCTCGCAGATAATTGCGGGCAGAAATTTGATAAGGTTATGAAAGATTTTGATCGGGATTATTGGATGGATGCCAAAGAAGCCATAGAATATGGTATCGTAGATAAGGTTGAAAAATCTTTCTAATCAATTTATGCTTTGAATCACATTTTCATAGTTGGAGTGGGCAGGTCCGGAACGACGCTTTTGCAAAGTATCCTGAATGCCCATTCTAACATTGCTTTCACTCCTGAAAGCCATTTTCTTTTTCACTATTTAAGTCCAAATTCCAAAATTCCAATACCTGGAAATCAGAAAGAATTACTGGATATTGTTGTGAATGATGAAAATCTTAAGAGACTTCATTTGAACCTTGCAGATCTTTCCAAGGAGCTCATAATTGATGAAAATATTTGGATTAATTTGTTCAAAAACATATTGAATGAATACGCCAAAAAAGAACAGGTAGAAAATATCGGCGATAAGGATCCGATGAATTCCGGCTTATTGAAAGTCATAAACAAATATTTCCCTGAAGCTTATGTTCTTCATATTATTCGCGACCCTAGAGATGTATTGCTCTCTCGTTTAAAGTCGGGTTGGGGAGCAAAATATCCATTATTGGCACATTTGGGCGATCATAAGGTAAGCATAGAAAAGGCTTTGAAAGAAGGGCCCGAACTTTTTGGCGATAGGTACATCGAAACCCGCTATGAAGATCTGATTAGCAATACCGAAAAGGAAGTGAAAAATATTTGCAGTGCCCTGCCGGTTGATTTTGAAGAGCAAATGCTGGATTTCTCTAAAAGTTCAGAGAAATTGGTAAGTGAAGAAGAACGCAAATGGAAAGGAAATATCTTTGGTAATATTTTGGCTCAGAACCAAGGTAAATGGAAGAAAGGTCTAAGTAAATTTCAAAAGCAATTGAGTTCATTAATCATCGGTGATTTGATTCTGAAATTGGGCTATGAAAAACCATCGGGTTATCCCATTTATTTTTTACCTATAAAAGCTCTCTTTTTACCAATTGAAATTTATTTTAATCGTAAATACAAATTGAAGGATTGAGCAATCACAAACTGATATTGACTTCTGATTACGAAATCTATGGCAATGGAAGTGGTGACTTGGAAAATTGCTTGATCAAACCAACCGAGGACCTACTCGAAATTTGTGATAGAAAAAATATTAGGATATGTTTCTTCGTGGACGTTTGTGAAATCTGGGCTTTTGAGCAATTGGAAAAGCGAAATCCTGACTTTAAAGCAGCAAGCTTAATCAAAGCACAACTAGCCGAGATTGTTAATTCAGGTCATGATGTACAACTGCATTTACACCCTCAGTGGATAGGTGCAAAGTTTGAAAATAGTCAGTGGAGTTTAAATTATGAATATTGGCGTTTGGCAAATGTTTCTTCATTAGACTTTGGAGAATATGGTGAGGGCGTTTACGGACTACTCAATAAAGGCAAATCCTGGCTTGAAAGTCTAATTACACCAATTGATCCTAACTATCAATGCAGGTCTTTTAGAGCAGGTGCCTGGTGCATTCAACCCGAAGAAGATATTATTGAAGCTCTTAAGAGGCTGGAGTTTAAAAGTGAATCAAGCGTTGCCAGAGGTTTAAAATTTCAGGGTAAACTGACATATTTTGATTTTACTGAATTTAAGAATTTCCCAAGTGAATGGCCTATTGGAATCAATCTGAAGGCTATTGACACTCAAAGCGGTTTGAAGGAGCATTCTATTGCTTCAGCAAAAGCAGGATTTATAGCACAGTTGAAGTTTGCTTACTTAAAAAGAAAAAGGAATAACCCCGTTTATCCTCAGAATAGTGGTGTAGAGTTCCAAATGAAAGAAAGCAGCAGCAAGTTTGAAAAAATTAAAAGGTATCTTCTACCCGCATATAGAATGCTGGATTTTGCCTCGGGAAGCACATTTGAAGAATTAAAATTTATAACAGAAGCTCATATAAAGGTTCAAAAAGAAAACTCTAATATCATTGCAATTAGTCATCCCAAAAACTTTGGTATTAAGAATGAGTTTGAAAATTATCTAAATTGGTGCGAGAAGAAGGAAAATGTCGAATTCGAATATAAAAGCGAGCCTTATTTCTGGAGATAATCAGAGCATGAAATCCAATTTTGACGCAGAATTTGAGCAGGAATTCCTGAGATTTATTTTTTCCTTATATCCCAATAAAAAACATATTCCCCTATCAGAACCCATTATTTCTGACAAGGATAAAGATCTTGTGTTGAAGGCGCTGGACCAAAATATGATCTCCACTTATGGTCCACAGGTAACAGAATTTGAAAATAAACTTTCTGAATTTACAGGAATAAATCATGCAGTGGCCCTAATTAATGGAACAGCTGCTTTGGAGCTTTCACTAAGAGTTTTAAATATTGGTTTTGGCGATGAGGTCATAACTCAAGCCTATTCCTATATCGCAGTTCCAAATGCCATACGCTATGTTGGTGCAGAACCTGTTTTCATCGATAATGATTCTAACACTTTTGGAATGAGTGTGGAATCTTTGGAAAAAACGATACTTGAAAATTACTCAGCGAATCAGAAAGGCTTAATTAATAAGCAAAGTGGAAAACAATTAAAGGCAGTCATTGCCGTATATGCTTTTGGTCAAGCCTTTGATATAAAAGCGATTAAAAACCTTTGCGATAAATACAATCTAAAATTAATTGAAGATGCAGCTGAAGCGCTAGGAACCTTTATCGATAATAAGCATGCCGGTAGTTTTGGAGACCTTGGCGTATTGAGTTTTAATGGAAATAAAATCTGCTCAAGTGGAGCCGGAGGGGCGGTTATTTGTAATAATCCGAATTTGATTGAAGAAATTCGACATTTAAGTACAACAGCAAAAGTCAAAACTGAATCAGGTATCGATTATAATCAACTGGGTTATAATTTCAGGATGCCAAATATCAATGCTGCCTTGGGGCTTTCTCAAATCGACAGCATTCAGGATAAATTAAATTTAAAGCTTGATTTAAGAAAGCGTTATACCGGCTTTCTTAAAGATTTTGATTACGAATTAATAGGAAGTGAAAAATGCAATAATTGGATCAATAGTCTTGTTTTAAATTCTAAGGTGGAAAAAAACAGACTCCTAAAATTAGCATCTGAAAACAATATTCAAATGGATTCATCTTGGGTGTATATTCCGGAAACTACACTTTATCAAAATTCTCAACATTATAATATTTCCAATGCTAAAGATATTTCTGAGAGAGTTATTCAATTACCCGGAAGTCTGGATTTCAAATGAAAAAGAAGTTTGTCATATTCGGTAGCTCAGGGCATGCCAAAGTAATTTTGGAAAATATAATGAGTCGTGAAGGTTACGAATTTCTTGGATGGATCGATCCAAACGAAAAAGCAGGTAAAATGATTTTCGGTTTTCCTGTCTTAGGTTCGGAAAATGATTTGATTTCAATAAATAAGCAGCAAAATTTTTCAGGAATAATAGGAATTGGAAATATCTCATTGAGAAAAAGTGTGTTTGAAAAAATCACAAATCAAATTCCGGATTTCGAATTTATCAATGCCATTCACTCCAGTGCTATCATCTCCCCTAGCGCTCAATTGGAAAAAGGAATTGCCATTATGCCCGGTGCAATCGTCAATGCTGAATCAAAAATCGGAGATCATAGTATAGTAAATACCGGTGCTCAAATAGACCATGAATGTCAGATAGGAAGATTTGTTAACATATCTCCTTCGGTTATTATTGGAGGAAACGTTAGAATCGAATGTTGCGCTTTTATCGGTATGGGTGCATTACTAATTAATAACTCATTTGTTTCCGAAAACACTCAAATTAAATCAGGCACAACCTTTAATAATCCTCATATCTAGAATAAAATAGCCTCAGAAATGATCCCTTTTTCAATAAGAAAGAAAATAATTCATAGGTTTGAAGAGCAAAATATTTAGAAGTTCGTCTTAGTCAAAAACATCTTTAAATTTTTTAAAATCAATGTGTGGAATCGTAGGTATATATCATTCAGAATCGGGAAAAGTTGATGAATCATTAATTAAAGGGATGACTGACGCTTTATCACACCGAGGGCCTGATGGTGATGGAGTTTTTATTGATGGTCCACTTGCTCTTGGACACAGACGTCTATCAATCATTGACTTAAACCCAAGATCAAATCAACCGATGCTTTCAAGAGATAGAAACTGGGTTTTAGTTTTCAACGGTTGTATTTACAATTTTAAAGAATTAAAGAAAGAGCTTGAGGAAAAAGGTGTGATCTTCAGCACTGAAAGTGACACTGAAGTTATCCTAGAAGGGATTGCTCATGAGGGACTTGACTTCGTAAAGAAATTGGATGGTATGTTTGCTTTTGCTATCTGGCAAAAAAATTCCAGAACATTGCATTTATGCCGTGATCGATATGGTGTTAAGCCATTATATTATTGGAAAGGAAACGGTGTTTTTGGTTTCTCCTCTGAAATCAAAGCATTTATGAAACACCCGGGTTTTAAAGTTGGTGTTAATTTTGAAGCTCTTAACGAGTATTTCACCTTTCAAAATCTATTTCAATATCATACTTTATTTAAGGATGTTTATCTCATTCCTCCGGCAAACTTAATTAGCATTAAAGACCCCTCTCAAAACGTAAGCCATAATCCATGGTGGGATTACGATTTCACCGAGCCGGATTACAAAATGACTTTTGATGATGCCGTAGACACAACCAAATTATTGCTTGAGAAGGCAGTAAACAAACAATTAGTATCGGATGTGCCGCTCGGTTCTTATTTATCCGGAGGTATGGATTCAGGTGCTATCACTGCAATTGCAAGTCAACAAATAAAAAGAATCCCAACTTTTACTGCGGGTTTCGATATGAATGAAGTAACCGGGGTTGAAACAAACTACGATGAAAGAAGAGATGCAGAATTAACTGCCAATTTTTACAAAACTGAGCATTATGAACAAGTCATTAATGCAGGCGATTTGGATTGGTCTTTACCTAGGGTTATTTGGCACCTTGAAGACTTAAAAGTTGGAATGAGTTATCCCAATTTTTATATAAGTCGGCTTGCCTCCAAGTTTGTAAAAGTATGCCTTCAGGGTACAGGTGGTGATGAATTGTTTGGAGGCTATCCTTGGAGGTATTACCGAGTATTCGATTCTGTAGATCAAAAACAATTTTTTCACCAGTACTTTGATTTCTGGCAAAGACTTGTGAAAGATGAAGACAAGGTAAATCTGTTTAATTCGAATGTATATAAGAATATCAGTCTTCAAAAGCCGAGAGAAGTCTTTGAACGTGTTTTTACCTTTAACAATAAGCTTAGCTACGATACACCGGAACATCATATAGAGAATAGTCTTTATTTTGAAATCAAGACTTTTTTGCCCGGTTTATTAATAATGGGAGACAAACTCTCTATGGCACATGGTCTTGAGGAACGTTTTCCTTTTTTAGATAATGATTTAGTTGATTTTGCTCAGAAAATACCAATTAAGTACAAATTGGCCAATCTGGAGAACATGAAAAAATTTGATGAAAATCAAGTCAACAAAATTAATCGTTATTACAAAGAATACGATGATGGAAAAAACGTATTAAGAAAAGCAATGTATGATATCCTTCCAGAAAAAATTGTTAATCGCAAAAAACAAGGTTTTTCCGCACCGGATGAAAGTTGGTATAGAGGTGAAAATGCCAATTATGTCAAGGATCTGCTTTTGAATAATAAGACTGTAAGTTCAGAATTTATCAATCCTGATTTTGTCAAGAAAATATTGCACGAGCATATAGACTTAAAGATTAATCACAGACTTTTAATTTGGTCCTTGATGAGTTTTGAGTGGTGGTGTCGTCTGTTCCTGGACAATCAAAAAATTTCTAATTGAAGTGGAGATTGAAAAAAAACCGAAAAAGGTTAGAATATTGCATGGTCCTTATAACTTCTCAGGGATTGGCGGAATGCTCGCAAAACTTCAAAGATCCAATGGATTAAATTCAAAATGCATTATTTATCAGTCTCGTGAGATTTATCCCAATCATGATTCGAATCTTGAATTAAATAAAAAGCCATTTATTCTGAGACCATTTATCATGGCAGGTTTTCTTATTTATTCTCTATTCAAATTTGATGTATTTCATTTTTATGCCGGAAAATCCTTCTTCATTTTGAATCTTGATTTACCAATTCTAAAACTCTTTGGTAAGAAAATTTTAATGACCTATACAGGAAGTGATATCCGCCTTATCAATACTGTTGAAAAAGAGCATAATCCATATTTCAATTTACTTCAATTCGACTTTTCAGGGCACAAATCAAAAAAGAAGTTCAATCTTTCATTTTTAAACACATTAAAAGATTTCTTCGTCTTTTCATACAATCATCCCAAATTCGACAAGAGGAAAATTAGAATGATGAAGTTTCATGATTTGTGGATTGACATATTTTTTGCCATAAAAGGAAATTACCTAAATGCGGCAAGTGTTATTAACAAAGAAAAAATAATAAGTGATATCTATATCAATCATATAAATTTGGGTATTATCGATGAAACAACTGCTTTAAAACAGAGCTCAAATACTACTCCTGTAATTGTGCATGCACCGAATCATCCCTTGGCTAAAGGCACAAATTATTTTGAAGATACTTTGGGAAAGCTAAAAAATGATGGTGTTCAATTTGAGTACATCCGCATCTCTGGAATTCCAAATGAAGAGGTACAGGAAATATATCAAAACAAAGCTGATATAATGGTTGATCAATTTATTGCCGGTGATTTCGGAACTTTTTCCTTAGAGGGAATGAAATATGGAAAAGCCGTTGTTTGTTACCTCAGAGATGATCTAATAAAAAATCACTATCCAGACTGTCCTATATACAATGTCAATATTGACAATATGTATGAAAAACTAAAAATCTTACTACAAAATGAACAACTTCGAATTGAATTAGGAGCAAAAGGCCCTCAATTTGTAAAAAAATACGTCAATATTGATGATATTGTCGAAAATGTTAAGATGATTTACCAAAGACTGTATTCATCAAAAATTTATTGAAGTATCCGAATTCAAACAGACATAAATGAAGACATATAAAATATCCGATTACCTCGAAGAAATAAAAGACGTTGAGTTTAAAGGCGATCCCGAAAGAAATATTTCAAATGTATTGCCCCTCTCTGAAATTATCAATGGTAATAATGAATCCTCCGATTCTTTGAGTTGGATGGGCGATGCTTATATTAAAGACGTATCTGGCGATATTCAAGTCGGCCTCTTGATAACTACAAAAGGTGGTTACGAGAAATTAAAGGATTCATCAATCAATTTTTTAATAAGTGAGAATCCGCGTAGAGTGTTCCAAAATATACTATCAAAATTCTATAGACTTGATTATTCTTCTAAGACTGAGCCAAGTGCAATTGTACACTCCACAGCTAAAATTGGTAGTAATGTTTACATTGGACATAATGTGGTAATAGAGGAGGATTGCATCATTGGGGATGATTCTGTGATTCTCCACAATACGGTTATTTATAGAAAGACAATAATTGGAAATAAGGTCGTTATTGGCTCAAACTGTACAATTGGCAATTATGGCTTTGGCTATGAGAAAGATGAATCGGGTAATTTTCAAAGACTTGAGCATTTGGGAAATGTTGTGATTCAGGATGAAGTGGAAATTCACAATAATACTTGTATAGATCGCGCAGTTTTAG
This sequence comes from uncultured Hyphobacterium sp., assembly GCA_964351965.1. Taxonomy (GTDB): domain Bacteria; phylum Bacteroidota; class Bacteroidia; order Cytophagales; family CCMP332; genus CCMP332. Next base: position 30,057 of record CAYGPM010000002.1, read on the forward strand.
GAAGTACACTTCTTGAACAAAACTCAAAAATTGATAATCTAGTCCATATTGCCCATAGCGCTGTTATAAAAGAAAATGCTTTGGTAATTGCCAATGCCGTAGTAGCAGGCAGTACTATTGTTGGTAAGAATTCTTGGATTGGACCCACTGTAACATTGAAAGATAAAATCACGATCGCCGAAAATACACTCGTCGGAATAGGGTCCGTTGTGGTAAAAAATACTGAGCCCAATACTGTTTTAGTTGGCAATCCCGCCTATAAAATGGATGATTTCAAGAAAATACTAAAGCATCAAAAAGAGTTAATAAATAATCAGGATAAATGATATTCAAGTACTCAGAATACCGGAGGTTTTTACAAGAACTAAAAAGTCAGGCTAGTGTAAAGTCTTTTAGTCAGTGGGAAGGAGAAAACTGTTTTTTATTAAGGCATGATGTTGATCTTAGTTTACAATTAGCATTAGACCTTGCAAAGATTGAAAATGAAGAAAATGTTAATGCCACATTTTTTATTCTCACTTCCTGCCGAACATATAATTGTCTTTCAAATCCAAGTAAAATTTTAATAAGGCAAATTCAGGATTTAGGTCACGAAATAGGCTTGCACTTCGATCCCTCCATTTACCCAGATGGAAATTTGGAAAAGGAAATGAAATTCGAAGCTCAGGTATTAGAAAGAATAATTGGGGAAAAAATAACTTCAATTAGCCTACATAATCCAAGTGTGCATAATCAATGGCCCGAATTTGAAGGCTATTTTAATGCATATGACAAAAAGATATTTGGGAATGACAGATACTTATCAGATTCAAGAATGGATTTTAGAGGAAAAAACCCCTTTGAATTTATTAAAAATGTTAAGGACAGACCAATACAAGTTTTGACACATCCAATGCATTATACTGAAAATGGGGACTCTTATAGCACTATCATACCAAATTATATTGTAGAACATATTGACTCCATTGAGGATTACTTCAGAAATGAATTTAAAAGTCAAAAATATATTGATGAAGTCAAGCCGAGCCTGAAAGAGTTAATACGGCTTAATTTTTATTGTTAAGTTTAATGATGACCTATTTAATAAGAATTATCTATACCTTTCATTTATTAATCATCACATTTTACGCACAGGGGCAAGATAGTTTAAAACTGCACCTTCCATTTTCCTCAACACCACTTGATGTTTCAGGAAATTTTAATGATGCAGTGATATTTGGTGCTACTTTAACATTTGATCGCTTTAATCAAGCAAATAGCGCATATAATTTTGATGGTCAGGTTTCTTATTTAATGATACCTCATTCTCCTAATTTAAATTTTAACGTTTCTGATGAGTTCACAATATCCTTATGGTTATATCCTCGTTCATTCAATTTTAGATCAGAAATTTTTAGTAAATGGATTGATGAACCGGGTGGCAATAATTCTAACTATCCTTATTCAATCCGATTAGAAAATCAAATTCCAAATGTTAATAAAGCACGAGTATTGAGGTATGATAAGTTTTGTGCCGGTATTCCGTTTTCTTATTCCAATAATCCGGTAATGATCAATAACTGGAACCACCTAGTTTTTAGAAAATTAGGCGATTCACTTAGCATATTTCTAAATGGAAATAAAGATGAAGTCTTTTATGATTTTTCGCAGTGTAATACTACCAATAACGATCCGATTTTTATAGGAAGAAGAGGTGGTTCGGCAAATGCGGATTATTATGATGGAATAATTGATGACATAAAGCTTTTTAATACCGGGCTTAGCGATGCTTTAATAGATTCTCTTTTTAATGAAGATCCGATTGTTAACTCAATTGAGGGAAACTATTTAAGAGAAAATCTTAGTATACTTCCAAATCCAGCAAAAGATAAAATCAGTTTAAAAGCTTCTTCCGGAAATAATGTTGTCAAAATTATATTCTATAATAGCTTAGGAAAAATAGTTGTTGAAGAATCAGAAAATACTCAAGAAGTATTGCTTAATAATTTTCCTAGCGGGACATATTTCTTGAAAATATATACAGATCAGGGTCTAATTAATAGAAAACTAATCATCGACTAGAATTTAAGAATTAGGATTCCAAATCATAGCCCCAGTTCAAAAGATAATCCTTAAAATAACTATTGATGTGATTCAAAACTTTGGGAGGGAGTACATTTTTATAATTACCATATCCCCCTTTGCGAAAGTGACTTTTGGGTATCTGCTTTCCTAGATTGATTTCCTTTCCTTGTTTGGACAAAACTGATATATCGTTTTTTTCTATTGCTGATCTTATTTTGTCTTCATTAATTTCGATCCCCAATTTTTGAAAAAGCAAATTCATTTCCTTTTGAGGCTCATCCCATAAGGCCTCGTACCTAACTATCGGCAAACCAGCCTTAATATAAGTTTCCGGGTGCTTTATCCAATCGTATTTAGGAACAATTACATTGAGGAAATATTCAAAATAAAAACGTTCAATATCATCATAATGACAGAAAGGGTCGATAAAGTTTTGATGGTATTCTTCAGTTTTTGAATAATGATAATAGGATACCACAATATCTCGAATATCTCTTATCAAATACACACCACGCTTTATGTCCTTTCTGTAAAGTATTCTTCTATTTAAGGCATCATGAATCATGGACACGCCCAATTTTGATTTGTGCTTTCTAAAATCCACACGTTCTATATCTAGGCTGTCAGAAATTAGATTTAAGAGCCATACATTCCCGGATTTTGGTAAACCAAAAATTACAATTTTTGAATTTCTATTTGCTTTAAAGGGCTTGAGTAATCCTTTACCAAAAAACTGACTGGAATCTTTGAAAATAGAGTTTCTGTTTTTTCTCGGATAGATATACCTTCCAATTAAAGGAAAGTTGGCAATTATTGTACGTGGCTTCATATTCTACACTTCACTATTTACGATCCAGGTAATTTTTAAAACTATTTAAACTGTTGTCAATAGTTTGATTAAACCCTTTTGAAAATTTGAAAAAATATGTTGGCAAAATAAATATTAAGCTAAATATTAGTGAATTTAAGCCAATTGCGACAAAAATATTTTCAAAGCTCGGCACCATGTAAAAGATCAATAAATTTAATCCAAAAAGTAAAAGTATTTTGAAAGTTGCCGGTTCAAAAGGATGCATCTTAAATGCCAGCTGAATTATTATCAGTTTGAGTGTATTATAAATTATAACACTTGCCATGGTGGCGAATCCCGCGCCGATTATACCATATTCAGGAATCAATAAATAATTTAATCCAACGGTGAGAATTACCAATAAAATAGCCAAAGGCAAATTATAAACATACAGTCTGGTTTGAGTGAGTATATTCGGAGAGATCGAACAAGACATTTCAAAAAGACGGGCTAAAAGAATAAATAAGACAACATTTATACCTTTAATATAGATTTCTGAATTTGGTATCAATTGGTAAATTGAGTCCAGATTTATCCAAATAACTCCGAAAATAAAACAGCCAATGATTAGACTATTAACCGAGGTCTCCTTAAAAGCTTCCTTTATTTTTTCCATACTTCCATCAACCCAATATTCAGCTATCATTGGCCCGGTAACCAGATTTATAATTCTACGTGGAATATCAAGTGTCGATCCAATAAAAAAGGCAATTGTATAAATACCTGTATCTGCCAAACCCTCTTTAGACAAAGCTGAAATCATCAATGAATCAGCATTCATTATAATAATATTGGAAACGCTTGCTAGAAAAGTAATAAGGCTAAAATTCAAGGTGTCTCTTATATCAGCTTTTTTCAGTTTATTAATATTTAAAGAAACCTCGAATGGAACGAGTTTGAAGGAGTATAAAACTCCAATTAATGCAATTGAGAGGTAAGCGCCGCAGAGTAGCATTATGAATTGACTGAAATTAATGATTTCAAAGCCCAATAGAAAAATGGAACCCATTATTATGAGCCTTAGAAATACATCTTTTAAAAAAGCAGGAAAAGCAATGCGCTTGATTAATCTAACATTCGAGATAAAAAGAACATAAATTGCCAATGAAAAAGCAATAAAAACTGAGTAGTAATAATACTCCCCAACTTCCGGAGATTTGTCCTCAAAGAATGATATGACAGTATCTTCAAGGAAATATAGTAGAGAAAAGCTAATAAATAATGTCGCAAGAAACATTAAGGTTAACAAACCATAAAACTCTTTTGCCTGCCCCTTCTTATTGAAAAAAGGAAATTGCTTTATAATGGCTTGCGGTGTTCCCATGTATGCAATAGCAGCAAACATGGTCGCCATGTTGATAACTACTCTGTACAGTCCTAATTGCTCGGGTGTACAGAAGTAAGGAAATAAGATTGTTACATTGAGGTATCCCAAGGCAACGCCAACGTAAGTTGCCGCACTGGCCTTAAAGAATTGTCGTTTAACTATGCCCATTAAGACATTTATACATTATTAAGCTTCCTCATTTGATTCCTTGATTTCAGAGCTTTTTTTGATATGCATAAATACAGCTCCAAAAATAAAAGCTACCAACGCTATTGAACTGAATAGTGAAATTTGATTTCCAACTTTCCAAGATTTAGGCTGAAAAGTAAACACAATTTCATGATCGCCCTTTGGAATCTGCAATCCTCTAAGCAAATAATTAACACGAATTTGATCTACAGGATCACCATCAATTGTCACTCTCCAATCTTCATTTGTAACTTTATAATAAATTTCTGAAAAGACAGCAAAAGCATTTTCTGAACTTACGCTTGCTTCATAAGTCATTACGTTTGGACTGTAGTCTTTCAATGTAATATTGTCTGATGAGTCTCGAGTAATAGATTCTGACTGAAAATATGGTTTGAAACGCTCGTCTATTACAACTTCGTTGGCCGGATCAAATGAAGTTAAAGCATTCATTTCCGCATCCGCATTTTCAGCCCATTTTATGTCTCTTACAAACCAGGCATTTCCTAATGCTCCCGGGTTTCTTCTGACTTGTGGTTGATTTGTATTTTGATCAGCAACAATGAAATACTTTGTGTTTAACATATTAAGCACATTCATATTATTCTTGCTCAAATGTCTCTCAATTATTTCTTGATATCTAAATAGTTTACCGGCATGATACCCACCAATTGATTTATGATGATACGAGGTAATACCATCATTGAATGGGTTTCTCGTAAGATTGAAAACACGATAAGATAAATCCTTATCTTCCATAATCTGAAGATCTGCAGTAGTAGGAACTTTTAAATTTTCAAATTTCCTCTCAGACTGGAAATTTTCCTCATTGAGGTATCTTTTATCAACTAACCAAAGGTCTCCTAACATCAAAACTCCAAGTGATGCAATAAGTACCATTTCCTTAATTTTATCCTTCAAAAACAAATAGATCAAGCCAGCACTAAGTGACGTAAGTATTAAAGACCTTATAGCATCTCCTCGAAGTAAGCTTGCTCTATCATCTCTTAAAGCTTCCATTGGCCATCCCTGAGATTGCAGCCTGGGATCAATTTGTCCATCATAGCTGTAACCTCCACTCAAAAGAATTCCAAATACAAATACTAGCCCTGCCGCTATGGAAAATGCTATCAGCAACTTTTTTACTAAATCTTTATCGCTTTTCTTATCATTTATAATTTTTTGGAGAACCAAAGCGGAAGCAAATGGGAAGGTAATTTGCAGAACACCTAGTATCATTGAAGGAGTTCTAAATTTATTATACATCGGTAAATTGTAGAAAAGAAAATCATTAAGCGCTGAGAAATTCTTACCCCAACTTAATAAAAGTGCAAATAAAGAGTAAGAAGCAATCCACCATTTAATTGGTCCTTTCAGGAGCATCATAGCTAGTACAAAAAGAAAGCAAAAAATTGCCCCTAAATATACAGGGCCACTTGTACCGGGCTGATTGCCCCAATATGTAGGCACCTGTTTTAATGCCTGAGCAGGGAATCCCGGAGTTTTAGCCAAATTGGATTTTCTATCTAAGGACTCATTAGATGCTCCACCACGGAAATATGGAATAACCATGGTAAATGATTCCATTACACCATAGCTCCAACTCATCGCATAGTCCTTATCCAAGCCCGTACTCTTGGCGTCTGCCTCGGGTTTAGTTAATTCAGATTTCCCACCACGAATGGTTTCATTCGCATATTCATAAGTTGTCCAAAGTCGGCTTGTATTAGGAACAGCGGCTAAAACTGCAGCGATTACTAAAAGTACCGAAGCGTTTACAAATTGCTTATAGGATTTCTCTTTTACTACCTCATAAAGTTTAAAACCGAAATAAAAGAGTAAAGCAAAGATTAGATAATAGGTGATCTGAAAGTGATTTGAAACCAGGTGAAGGTTCAAAAACAAGGCAGCCAATGCCGCTCCTAACCATTCCCGACCGTTATATGCAAGAATTACTCCTCCGAGAACACCGGGGAAATAAGCTAAGGCATTGATTTTTGAATTATGACCCGCTTCAAGACTAACTAAATTAAATGTAGAAAATCCAAAGCCTACGGCACAGATTAGACTAAGGTATGGGTTTACGCCCATTGCAATAAACAGCACATATGCACCTAGCATACATATAAATACTATACTTATCGGGCCTTTGATTAACCTTCGGAGAGTCCTATTGATATGAAAACCAACATTATTAGCATGTTCAATAGCCATTTGAAATGTAGGCATACCACTAAACATTGTGCCGGTCCATAAGGCTTCATCTCCGGTGTTTTCACGGTAATCAAGGAGCTCGGAAGACCCTCCCCCACCTTGAAGAATATCATTTTGATAAAGAACCTTCCCATTCATTATAGGACTGGCATAAAACAGTGGTAATATTATCATCACAATAAGCGCGATGACATGCGGTAAAAATTTTTGAATTATCTTTTGTTTATCCATCTTTTTGTGCTCTGAACAATTCTCGGCAATATTACAATTAATATCGTTTTTGACCGTCTAATTGATCAGCTTGTTCCAACGAATTATTTTAGTGATAGATTATATAAAACATATTTACAGAAGTATAAAAACGTTTAAGATTAATGTTTTCGTGCTTTTCATTCGCTCTTTGAAAAGGAAAAAACATATTGCTGCTTCTGATTTCATCAAGAAGGAGGACTTTTCTAATAAAAATTTCGGGGAATGGTTGCGTTTCAGCGATGAACTTCAAATGGATAAAATCCGTGAAGAATTATCCTGGACTGCGGCCAAATGGTTGGATCATAAGTTTGATCTTTTAGGATCAGGCTGGACATCAAGAAATATTGGTTCAAAAGCTGTTGGTTTTTTGGGTTTTACTGTTCCTGAAGCTTCACAATTAAATAATACCCCACCTAAGAATCAGACTATTTTATCAGAAAGGGCTCTTCATCTGATAGGAAAAAGTTACAAGAATATTGATTGGCAATTGGATATTAAATCTGGTTATAGATGGGATATAAATAAAGACTCAAACCTTCAATCCAATTTTTTAGATATGCCTTATGGTGCAGATATTAAAAATCCATGGGAATTAGCAAGACTTAATCATTTGCCACTTTTAATCCTTTCTGCTAAATATCAAATTATCGATTCAGATCAAGCAATTTTAGAATTGAAAAATGAAATTTGTGATTTCATTGCTCATAATCCTTTTGAAAGAGGCATTAATTGGGCTAATGCCATGGAAGTGGGCATCAGAGCTGTAAATATGCTTTTTGCATTTGATATTGCTAAAACTCTGGATTTAAATAAGCATTTAGACAGCTCATTCTCCTCAATTTTATTCGATTCTATTTTCGAACATGCAGAATATATTCTGGAAAACTCAGAATATAAAGGAGGACTCACTAATAATCATTATTATGCAAATGTCTCCGCCCTCTTATTTATCGGTTTTTATTTCAGAAAATCTGAAAGTGGTAAAAACCTGATGAATATTGCTTCACGAGAAGTATTTATTGAATCAAAAAAACAGTTTCTTCCCGATGGTGGGAATTTTGAGGCTTCCACACATTACCACAGACTGAGCACAGAAATGCTTCTTTGGAATTGCATCCTTTTAAAAGAAATTAAATCCTCAGCTGTATATGAATCAGAATTTGATTTGAACTGGAACAACAACTATAGAAGTCTTGAAAACTTTGCCTCTGAACTAGACCAACTGATCAGCAAAGCAAAAAAAGCATTGGAATTCAGTATTTCAATTACGAAAGCAAATGGAAATATTGCAGCTTGTGGCGATCAAGATTCCGGCAGATATTTAAAACTGAATATTCAAGGCGATTGGAATCTCTTTGCTGAACTGAAAAAAAGCGATAGGCAAATCTCATTAGGGCGATACGAATGGACGGATTCTGATAAATTATGGGTAGAAAACGACTTGAGTCAATATTGCATCCAGGTTATGGGCAAAAACCTCATTGATGTAGATGATGACACGATTGAGGCGTTTCCATTTGAATCCCAAATTTCAAAATACCTATTCAAAGATGATTTGGAAGAAATACCCAATTTTAAACCAAAATCAGTAAAATTCAGTGATCTGCTGCATCAGCGCACATCTACTGTTTTTTATCCGTCGGAAATTGATTCCTTAAAAAAGAAAATAGAATGGCATTTGTATCCGAATTTCGGAATCTATATCGCAAAATCTGAGAATTTCTTTTTGTCTATAAATGCCACAAATAATCATTTAAAAAAATATTGGTCGCATGGGAAAAACGATAAGCTTTCCTTTGAACTACAAGTTTTGGGAAAGGATGTAATTGTAGACCCCGGTAGTTTTATTTACTCCGCCGATGAAAATATCAGAAATAGATTTCGGTCTACTTTATCACATTCAACAATCTCCGTGAAGGGTAAAGAACAAAATCGATGGCCAAAAGGAAAGCGTGGTATTTTCAATTTGTACAATGAAAGTCGTTGTCGATTTTTATCACAAATAGATAATAGAATTACACTCTTATGCGAATACAGAGGCATTAAACATATTCGTACTTTTCTAATTCACAATGATCATTTGGAGATTATTGATGAATGTACAAGCGAATTTGAGACTCATTTTAATTATTCTAAATTATACTCAGAGCATTACGGTAGATGGAAAAAGACAGAAAACGCGTCCTGATAATTACATTTTACTGGCCCCCAATGGGCGGAGGAGGTGTTCAAAGATGGCTTAAAATGGTTAAGTACATGCGTGAGTATGATTGGGAGCCTGTCATTTTCACCGCAAAAGATGCTTCTAATCCTATTCACGATGAAAGTCTGTTTTCAGATTTACCTCCGCAATTAGAAACAATCAGACAAGAGGTTTTTGAACCATATGACTTATACAATAGATTTCTTGGTAGAAAAAAAGGTGATAAGGTATTTCAAGGTTTTGTTGATGAAAAAGGGCAAAAAGGTTTTTTGAAAAATATTGCTGTTTGGTTACGTGGAAATGTATTTATTCCGGATGCTAGAATGTTTTGGATTAAGCCTTCCGTTAAAAGCCTAAACCAATATCTAAAAGAGAATTCGGTAGATGCCATCATTTCAACAGGCCCTCCGCATTCTACTCACATCATTGCCTATAAAATCAAAAAGAAATTCAACATCCCTTGGCTTGCGGATTTCAGGGATCCATGGACAAATATTGACTTTTACCAGCAACTCAAGCTCACCAAGCTCGCTGATGCACGACATCGAAAGCTTGAAAAAAGAGTAATGCAAAAGTCTGATGCTTTAGTTACTGTAACCTGGAATTGGGGGGATGAAATGACTGAAATTCGGAGATCTGAAGTAGATGTAATAACAAATGGTTTTGATCCTGCCGATTTTGTTCAAGCAAAAGGTAAACAACCTGATAAGTTTAATATTCTTCATGCAGGCTCACTTAACCGTGATAGAAACCCTCATGCATTTTGGCTAGCATTAGAAAAGCTATTAAAAGAAGAGCCTGAATTAAGTGATAAATTGAGTTTGGACCTCATTGGACCATTAGATTTTTCTGTCACAGAAAGTCTTAACAAGCATAACCTCAGTAAATACCTGAATCGGATCGAGAATTTACCTCATGATGAGGTCGTTAAAAAAATGACAGAAGCTGCTATTCTTTTATTACCATTGAACGACACTCCAAATATTAGTGGGGTGGTTCCGGGAAAACTCTATGAGTATATTGGCGCTAAAAGACCCATTCTTGCTATCGGCAGTCCAAAAGGTGATAGTGCAAAAATCATGAATATGACCGGTGCAGGAAAAATATCGGATTTTGGCGACGAATTAAATGCTTATGAAAATCTCCAATCCTATTATCAACTATTCAAATCGGGCGAATTAAAAGTTGAATCAAAAAATGCTGAACAATTCAGCCGAAGAAATCTGGTTGGGGATATCGCTAAGGTTTTAAATAGAATATCACAAAATTGATTTAGCGATTACATCTACTATCCTTTCGGTAGCTCTGCCATCCCAAAGCGGAGGGATTTCCCCTTTTTTGTTTTCGCCCTTTTGTATCAATTCAATTTCTTTTTTGATCAGTTCAAGATCAAAGTCTAAAAGCTTATTACTTCCCAAAGAAATGGTGATCGGCCTTTCAGTATTTGGTCTGAGTGTTAAACAAGGCACCTGTCTGAATGTGGTTTCTTCCTGAATTCCACCACTGTCTGTAACCACTAAAGAAGAAAACAAAATTAATTGTTGAAAAGCCAAATAATCTAAAGGCCCTAATAAAATAAGTCCTTCTATCGATTCCAACTCAGCGGACAAGCCATATTTTTCAAAATTCTTTAATGCTCTTGGATGTATTGGAAATACAACCTTATTGTAAGTACAAATGAACTTAATCAGCTCAATAATCTTTTCACAGCCCTCCTTATGATCCACATTTGAAGGTCGATGCATGGTCATTAAAACATACCCTTTCTTCTCTAAACCTTGGGATATCAGTGCATCTGAATTGCGAATGTCGTTGTCAAATGCAACAAGCGTATCAATCATTGTATTTCCCACGAAAAACAATCTGTCATCGCTTATACCGCTTTGTGTAAGATTTTTTAGACCGCTGTCTTCTGTAATAAAATAATAATCAGCCAACACATCAGTTACCAAGCGGTTATGTTCTTCCGGCATTGTGCGATCCATGCTTCTCAATCCACTTTCCAAATGTGCCAGTGGAATTCCTAATTTATTAGCCGCAATTGCACCAGCCATTGTGCTATTAACATCTCCTACTACAATTAATAAATCGGCTCTGTCCTTTAAGAAAACCTTTTCCAGCTCAATGATTATATTACCAATCTGAGAGTTGGGAGTGCCTGAAGATATATTCAGATAGTAATCCGGCTCTTTGATTTTCAATTGCTGGAAAAATACTTCCGACATGTTTTTATCAAAATGTTGCCCTGTATGAATTAATCTGTATTCAATTTGTCCGGTATAGCGTTGAAACTCCTTTTCAAATTGTGTGATCTTAATGAAGTTTGGTCTGGTACCTACCAGTATAAAGACTTTTTTAACCAAAATTTTAGGTTTTATTTTTGGATGAGCTTAATAAATGTTTCGCAAATATAGGATTGTTGTTCGGTATCCAATTCTGTGTGCATAGGAAGCGATATAACAGACTTCGATAGTGATTCTGCCACAGGGAAATCCCCCTCATTATAACCGTATTTTCTATATGCCTTATTCAAGTGCAAAGGTTTTGGATAGTATATCATTGAAGGAATTCCTGCTTCATTTAAACCTTGTTTTAAATTATCTCTTTTCTCAGGATCCACTTTTAACGTGTATTGATGAAAAACGTGTAGTGAATTTTCCTCCCGAAATGGTGTTTGTACTCCATTGAGATTTGAAAACTGATCATCATAAAAATCCGCTGCTCTTCTTCGAGAATCTATATAAAAATCCAATTTTGGGAGCTTTATATTCAATAATGCTGCTTGAAGAGTATCCAATCTAGAGTTGATACCGATGGCATCATAGCTGTATTTTTTCTCTTGTCCGTGATTTGCAATTTGCTTCATTTTAAGAAAAATTTCCTCATTCCTGGTATAAACAGCTCCCCCATCACCAAAACACCCGAGATTTTTAGAAGGGAAAAATGATGTTGTACCAATATCTCCCATTAAACCATTGCTTACTTTCTCACCATCAATCCAGTAATTACCACCAATTGCTTGAGCGTTGTCTTCTATCAAGATTAATTCATGCTTTTTACAAAAATTCAATAGCTCTTTCATTCTGGTGCTTTGACCAAACAAATGAACTCCTATAACCACTCTTGTATTCTCAGTAATAGCAGCTTCTAACTTCTCAATATCCAGATTGAATAAATCTTTATCAGCATCAACGAAAACGGGCTTAAAGCCGAGTAATGCGATAACTTCGGCTGAAGCAACGTAGTTAAAAGTCGGTACAATAATTTCCGTATTTTGGGGTAAATCAAGTGCCATTAGAGCAATCTGTATTGCATCTGTACCGTTGGCGCAAGGAACAACATATTCGGTTCCAAGATATTCCCCTAAAGCTGTAGAAAACTGTTTGACTGCGGGGCCGTTGATAAAAGCAGTATTTTCAATTACCTCAGCCATTGCTTTATCAACCTCAGATTTAATGTCTTCATATTGCTTCTTCAGGTCGACCATTCGGATGTCTTTCATATCAGATATTATAGAATGATTGCCAAAGTTCGAAATATTCTGCCTCATCCAACCAGAAAAAGTTAGAATTATGAATCAGGAAAGTCCAATTTCCTCCATTCTCTCTTATTTGAGCTTTTATTTTCTCAATTTCAGAAAATTTATCCGCCATGGATCCGGATTTGTCATTAATTAAAGATGTATCCATTGCTAATAATGGTCTTTCTTTTAAATCCAGCATTTTTTTCTGATTAACATCAAAGACGTTGAACTCCCTTGAAGTTCCGCATCGAAACCCGGGAAATTCAGAGTATCCTAAACTTGAATCTAATTTTATTCCCACTTTAGACAAGTTTTCCCATGTTTCGGGTACTTTAATTCTTAGGTAATGCTGTCGGGAATCAAAAACATCCATACCCAACCATTTTTCAAGCTTCAGCTTTTCCTCTTTCAGTAAATCAGGATTTAAACCTGTTTCATAACTGGGATGTAAACCAATATTATGACCTGCGTTTATAATTTCATTTTTATATTTTTCCGCTTTCTTCTTGTACTTATCAAAATGCCCGGTATCAAATTTGTTCTTTCCATCTACCAAGAAATAAAAGGAAGCTATAGAATTCGCTGCTTCTGACATTTTAATAAGCTCAGTAATTTGATCAAATGGATTTTTCCTATTTAAATATTCCTTCAGATAATGCGAAGAATGCTTAATAGAAGCTGCTTTGAACAACCCTCTTTTAACTGCACCTGCAACAGATCTCAGATTTTGCAACTTTGACAAATGATCTAAATCATGACTTGGCATCACAGCAACAGCCCTGTTCAGCAATGGTATCTCCGGATTTAGTTTATTGAGACAGGCCTTTGTAAATCTGGAATAAATATCTACAACAGGAAGTTTATAAAAATTATGTTTGAAGGCTAAAGAAGCTGATGCAGGAAAACGGTTGTGATTATCCCTTTCATCCAGTAAATATTCTTCCATTCGACTCAGCATGAAAAAAGCCGCTCCAAATAGATCAAAACCAACTTCTATCTGATCTTCGCTTACTACAAGGCTATCATCACCATAAAGAATAGCTAAGTCAAAATTCTCATTCCCTATACTATACTTTCTAGAAATTACCTTTTCGGGAATATTTTGGCGTTTAAGATAATCCTCGTTTTGAAATAGTATGCTTTTAACCTTGAGAAATCGATTATTACCTGCATTTATCAAATAATAGTCCGCTTCTTCTTCAATTTCAAGGTTGTAGTCCAGACCAAGAAAATCTCCAATAATCGTTTTGAAAATATATTCTGTCTCCTTGCGATGATGGGGCGGTATTTTAATCTCTAACTTAATGGAATTAAAATTTACGTTCTTTAAAGTCCAAAACTATTATAAAGCACATTTATTTTACTACTTTGAATTTAACTAAGCAATTTATATGAAAAAAGTAGCTGTTTTTACCTCTGGAGGCGATGCACCTGGAATGAACGCATGTGTTCGAGCTGCCGTGCGGGGAGCAATTTATCATGGTGTTGAGATTTACGGTATAATGAAAGGCTATAATGGTATGATTCATGGTGAGATTAAACACCTGGCTGTAAGATCGGTAAGTAATATTATTCAAACCGGTGGCACCATTTTAAAATCGGCCCGCTCTATGGAATTTATAACAAAAGAGGGACGTCAAAAAGCTTATGAAAATTTACAAAAACACGAAATAGAAGGATTGATTGCCATAGGAGGTAATGGTACTTTTACCGGTGCTAAAATATTCTACGAAGAGTTTGGCATCCCTACTGTAGGTGCTCCCGGAACCATTGATAATGACTTATATGGAACGGATTATACAATTGGTTATGACACCGCGGTAAACACTGCTCTTGATGCAATCGATAAAATCAGAGATACTGCCAGTTCTCACGATCGCGTGTTTTTTATTGAAGTAATGGGAAGAGACTCCGGCTATATTGCTATTTATACAGGTATTGGCGGCGGCGCCGAATTAATATTAGTGCCGGAAACAGAAACTAGTATTGATGATATAAAAGGAACTCTAGAACGAAACTGGAACAAAAAGAAATCTTCTTCAATCATTGTTGTGGCTGAAGGTGATGAACTTGGAAATGCCAACGATGTATCTGAATTGGTTAGAAAGGTGATGCCTAAGTTTGATTATCGGGTTACAAACCTTGGTCATGTGCAAAGAGGTGGCACTCCTACCGCAGCTGATAGAGTTTTGGCCAGTAGATTGGGCTTGGGGGCCTTGGAAGGCTTAATTAGTGGACAAACCAATGTAATGGCAGGGGTTGTTAATAATAAATTGACTTATACGAGTTTCGATGATGCAATTAATAAGAGCAAACCGATTAACCCTGAACTACTGAGATTAAATGAAATTTTAAGCATTTAAACTTTAGAAATTTCCTTTGTTCCTCTCTACAAAATCCACGTAAACTGATTTGTAGAAGTCCTCATCCGGATACTCACTCAAAATTTCATTATAACATGAAAATGCATGGAGGTAAAGTTTACTCTCCTCATAGAACATAGCTAGGATTAATTTTTGAAGTGAGTGCTCTTCATTTTGAATCTCTCCTTTTAGCTTGGCTAAATTCTGTTCTATTTTCTCCTGCTCCGGACCACTTAGCAATTCTATGGCATATGGTTGAGAACTAAGACCTTCCTCGCTTATTCCAGTAACCTTTAAAAATATCCCGCCTTCTTCAGCAATATTTAATTGTAATTTGGATAGGTCGAAGGTATTAACTTCAATTTCCTTGCTGGCTACTGTCTCGCTATATAAATTTTGAATTTCTAATTTGTAGCCACTTACATCTTCAATAGATTTCCATTTTATAATGGCATCATTAAAGCTTAATACTCTGGAAGTTTTTGGAAGAAACATTTGAATGTCTTCATCCTCTCCTGCGGCTCTTGACACCGCTCCTGTTACATTTAAGTTATTGAGTTTGGAAGCACTTACATCTCCATCTTCAGAATCACTCATTTTTGCCATTAAGAATTCTCCATATTGGCTTGCCACTGATGAACCCTGAGTCATTACACTTTTAGAGAGCGCATCAATATCATGAACTTTTGGAGTTTTAATTTCCATGGTTTTACCGGATTTATGCATCATCCCGATATAACCACCTTCAGATAATTTGATTTCCGAACCTGCAAACATTGTAGAGCCGGTACGTATAGGTTGCCATTCTGTTGAACCCTTAGCTTTCACAGTATTCTCGCCTCTATTAGCCAGAATTCTGAATTCAAAACTTTGGCTAAAAGAATCAAATGTAAAAATCAGAATGAATGCAACTAAAAATATCTGTCTCATTGTCAATTATTACTTTTTTAGAAATGTACGATCAATTTTGCTATAAATATTTTTAATAACTCCTTGATATACTTCAAGAGCATCTCCTGCCAACAACACAGCTACTATTCCAAGCGTAATATTCAATTTGATTTGAAATTCATGGAAAATCAAAATTATTAAAAATAGTATTACAATGACTTCAACAATTTGAATCATTTTGGTTAGGCCATCATACCACAATTGCTTTTTCAAATAGATTATGGTAAATAAGTATACGTTCAAAAAGCATAAAAGGATTCCTGCTAAGACACTTTGCCAATCACTCATCACATTGATATAATCTTCATTGAGTATCATGGCTATAATATTGGCGTGAATTGTTACTCCAAACATGTCTGGATTTGTTCTACCCGCGTAATTTTTATTCAGAGGAGTATAGTATTTATCCTCCCAAGAATTATCGGAGAAATCATTTCCAAGGAAACCGAAAATGACTATTTTATCCTCGATTATAGAAGGGTCAAAGTTCTCCATAAAAACATCTCCAATATCAAGAGAGAAAAATTTACCACCCAGTCCTCCATATCCACGATAGTTTATCACCTCATAACTTTTATCTCGGTTTTTGAGAATATCAACTTTTTCAGGCTGGTAGTATTTCACTAATTCAACTGCAAATGCATTTTGATCTTCCCCCTTTACTTTTTCACTTGCTGTAAATGTTCTGTTTGTTTTGAATTGATCCTGATCTGCAGCATCACTTATCAAATTTGCAAAGCCAAGGGAGCTGGCATATTGAGTAAAAAAGGGATTGGAGCCAATTAAAGTATCACATTCGCCCTTCTCCTCTCCACATTTAGCCAACTTACTTGCCAAAACAATATTGTCAACATTAGAGATGGCTACAGCCAATAAACTATCTCCCATCGGGTCTTTTGGGTCGGCAAAAAAGCAATCCAGGCCAATAACTTTTGGCTTGTATTTATTGATGATATTTATTTGCTCAGCGATGCCTGCTCTAGGAAGCATTCCAATATTTACTAAAACAATATTATCATCTGCTGTGGTCTCTCCACGAAATTGTGAAAAAACAATATCCGTAGTTTCAACATCCTCCAAGGCATCTCCAATTGGGTCCAGCACATCAAAAATGCCGAAAGCAGAAAATTGGAAAACAACTCCGATTAGAAAAAATATGAAAGCAGTGCCAAAAATTGAATCAAGTAATATTCTTTTTTTCATTTTTAGATGTTAAGGACTAAAATTACAATTCTTTCATAATATTTAAATTCACATAAATTCAGACCGAAAAAGATTGATTGAGTACCCAAAAAAAGAGTTAATTATCGGAATTAAAAATTCTGATCGCGTTTTGCTGAGTCGAGCCATTACTTTTGCCGAAAGCCAAAAAGAGGAACATCGCAAATATATCAATGAAGTAATCGAAGAATTACTTCCCGAAATTGGTAAATCACTCAGAATTGGGATCACTGGGGTTCCCGGTGTAGGAAAAAGTACTTTTATAGAATCCTTTGGTGAATATTTAATACGAAAAGGACATAAAGTCGCAGTATTGACGATCGATCCCAGCAGCAAACAAAGCGGAGGAAGTATTCTTGGAGATAAAACAAGAATGTCTAAACTCGCAGTTTCTGACAAAGCCTATATCCGCCCTTCTCCTGCAGGCACTTCATTGGGTGGTGTTTCCAGGAAAACAAGGGAGGCAATGATGCTGTGTGAAGCTGCCGGTTATGATATTATAATCGTTGAAACTGTTGGTGTTGGTCAATCTGAAACTACAGTCAGTGAAATGGTAGATGCTTTCCTGCTATTGATGCTTTCCGGTGCTGGAGATGAACTTCAGGGGATTAAAAAAGGAATCATGGAAAGTGCTGATATTATCGCAATCAACAAATGTGATGGTGATAATATTCGGAAATCTAAAGAGGCTCAAATGGAATATAAACGAGCGGTTCAGATATTCCCGAGAAAATTTGAAGAATGGCAAACGGAGGTTTTGACTGTTTCTGCTCTTGAAAATATAGGCATGGACGAGGTCTGGGAAAATTTCAAGAAATTCGAATCTATTAGTAAGAAAACCGGGCATTTTGAGGAAAACAGATCCCAACAAATGGTCAATTGGTTTGAAACAGAACTCTATTACTTGTTAAATCACCATTTATTGAATACAAGTGGAATTCGAAATAAAATTAAGTCTATGAAAAAGGACATTCAAAATGGAAGAATTTCTTCCTTTCGTGCCGCTGATTCAATTTTCAAGGATTTTTTAAATAAAATATCCTAATAATTGAGAACTATATCAGATTCTAATGTTTCATCTTTAGAATCTTATAATAAATACAAGAATGTCAAAGAATGAAGTAAAAGCCGAAATAATTACAATAGGTGATGAAATTCTTATAGGTCAAATTATTGACACTAATTCTCAATGGATCAGTACTGAACTTGATTTGATTGGCGTAAAGGTGCATAAGAAAACAAGTATAAGAGATGAGGAGTCTGCCATTCTCGAAGAGCTAAAAGATGCCTTTGTAAGATCCAACCTAATTCTTATGACAGGTGGATTGGGGCCAACAAAAGACGACATTACCAAAAAAACCATCGCCAAATTTTTTAATGTAGGACTAAAAAGAGACGAAGATATATTAGACCATGTTAAGGGCTTGTTCGAAAAACGAGGAAGAGTAATGAATGAGCACAATTATGATCAGGCTGCTCTACCCGAAAACTGCATACCACTTATGAATTACTGGGGTACTGCTCCCGGAATGTGGTTTGAGAAAGATGGTAAAATATTGGTTTCAATGCCCGGCGTTCCTATTGAAATGAAAAACTTAGTAAAAGGAGATGTTTTACCCAGACTAAGAAAATATTTTGATACTCCAATTATCAAACACAAAACAATTAAAACTATAGGAATAGGTGAATCAGATATGATGTCACTGATTGCCGATTGGGAAAACGCTCTTCCGCAACATATCAAGCTTGCCTATCTACCTCGATTAGGGCAAGTAAGGCTCAGACTTTCGGGAATAGGAGATCAAAATGACAAACTGGAGCAAGAACTAAATGATTGGGCTGAGAAGCTAAAAGATTATATACCAAAATTCATATATGGGTATGAGCAAGATGAAATTGAAGAAGTAATTGGATCTTTATTAAGTGCTAATAATCTAAGTATCTCAACTGCTGAGAGCTGCACAGGAGGTCAAGTGGCGTCTAGAATTACATCTGTAGCAGGTAGTTCAAAATATTTCATAGGATCCATAATTGCCTATTCAAATGATGTCAAAGTCCGTGAATTGGAGGTTAATCCGGAAGATATTAAAAATGAAGGGGCCGTAAGTGAAATAGTTGTAAAACAAATGGCTGAAAATATTAGAGAAAAGTTTAATTCAGACATCGGACTTTCGACTAGCGGAATTGCCGGACCGGATGGAGGAACGAAAGATAAACCTGTTGGAACAATTTGGATTGCACTTTCAGATAATAAGGGAACGATCACTAAAAAACTTCAGATAGGACTAAATAGGGAAATGAATATTGAATTGACCACTCTTTCCCTTCTCAATTTGCTTAGAAAGAGATTAATGAATTGGATTTAAAAATCACGTCTAGATATTTTAATTTTGCAGGATAAACAATAATTCTAATGGCACAGGTAGAAATGGTAATGCCCAAAATGGGTGAAAGTATTATGGAAGCAACGGTATTATCCTGGCTTAAAAAAGAAGGTGATACCATTGAACAAGATGAATCTGTATTAGAAGTAGCAACAGATAAAGTTGATACTGAAGTACCTGCTACTCATGCCGGAAAGCTTGCCAAAATATTAGCAAAAGATGGCGAAGTTGTGCCTGTTGGCGCTCCTATAGCAATAATTGAGACTGAAGCAGATGTTGAAGCTTCTCCTGTTAAAAGTGATGGCCCGCAGAAAAAAGTCGATATTCCTACTGAGGTTAAGCAAGGTATCAAGGAAATGCAAAAGCAGACTGAGACCTTAGTTAAGCCGTTAGAAAAACCGCAAAGCGGTCGCTTTTATTCTCCTCTGGTTATGAGTATAGCCAAAGAAGAAAGTATTGGAATGGAAGAACTGGAAACTGTTCCGGGTACAGGAAAAGACGGCCGGGTAAGTAAAAAAGATATTCTCTCTTATTTAGATTCTCGAAAATCAGGGAAAACTCAAACTAAATCTGCTCCAAGTCAAACTGCTCCAACATACAGCATGAATGGTCAAAATGAGATCATCGAAATGGATCGAATGCGAAAGATGATCGCAGAAAGAATGGTGGAATCAAAAAGAACTTCACCTCACGTTACTTCTTTTGTAGAGGCTGATGTAACAAATATTGTTAATTGGAGAAATAAGAATAAATCTCAGTTTGAAAAGAAAGAAGGTCAAAAGCTAACCTTCACTCCTATTTTTATTGAAGCAATTGTAAAAGCTATTAAAGACTTCCCAATGATTAATATTTCCGTTGATGGAAATAATATCATTCTCAAAAAGAATATAAATATTGGTCTGGCTGTGGCATTAAGCAATGGAAACTTAATTGTACCTGTTATAAAAAATGCTGATCAATTAAACTTGAGAGGCATTGCACTTAAAGTGAATGATCTCGCAGATAGAGCGAGAATAAACAAATTGAGTCCTGATGATCTATCTGATGGAACGTATACCATCTCAAATGTGGGCTCTTTCGGTAACGTAATGGGTACTCCAATTATAATGCAACCACAAGTTGCTATTTTGGCCGTTGGTTCTATCAAGAAAAAACCTGCTGTGATTGAAACTGAGCATGGCGATTTAATCGGCATCAGACATATGATGTTTCTTTCTCATTCATATGATCATAGAGTTGTTGATGGCTCACTGGGTGGTATGTTTGTAAGAAGAGTTGCAGATTATCTTGAGCAATTTGATCCCAACCAAAGTATATAGATGAAAAGCCTTTTATGGCTTGAAAACACAGAGTCAATTCCGGAAGAGATACGAATAGAACTTCCTCTCTCTAAGAGTATAAGTAATAGAGTATTAATACTTAATGCTATTTCTGAAGGTAAAATACATTCCAAGGAATATAGCCAAGCGAGTGATACAAAAATCCTGCAAAAATGTCTTCAGGCCTTAGATTCGGATGAATATGATGTTCAGGACGCCGGAACATCATTTAGGTTTATTACGGCTTTAGCAGCTATCGGTAATCATAAGGTTATTATTACGGGAACAGAAAGGATGAAGAAAAGGCCTATAAAAGGCTTATCTGAAGTCATTCAAAAATTAGGAGCAGAACTCATCTTTCTTGAGAAAAAAGGCTTTCCTCCTATTCAAATTAATCCTCCAAAATACGGGCTTCGCTCGAATGGGAAATTAAACGTAATAGACACTAGCAGTAGCCAATTCATTTCAGCGCTTATGCTAATTGCACCTAAAATTAAAGCCGGTCTTAATTTATCTTTTCCAAAAAATATACCCTCATACTCCTATATCCAAATGACCGCTGAAATAATGAAATCAGCAGGATTAGAGGTTAAATTAGATTGCGATCAATTAGAAATTCCGGAGCAGGCATTCAACAAAAAAATTGCTGTTGATATTGAAAGAGATTGGTCAGGAGCTTCCTTTTTCTTTTCCATAATGGCATTGGGAAATTACTCAAAAATGCATTTATCGGATTTGAGATTAATTAGTGTACAAAAAGACTCTCGAATTTGTGACTATTTTAAGCCCCTTGGTATAATAGCCCATCAAGCAGAAAATGGCGTTCTTTTGACAAAAAATGAACCGGAAAAAATAAATAATCTTTCATTCAACTTTAGAGACAACCCGGATTTGGCTATGACAGTCATAGTGACCTATGCATTAAATAAAGTTGATTTAGAAGTTAGTGGAATTGAAAATTTAACAATTAAGGAAAGTGACAGAATTGATGCTATCAAAAATGAGTTAGCCAAAATAAATGTTCAATTTTTAGAAGAAGATAAAATCTGGTACTTAAAAACATCCGGATTATCAATTCCCAGTGAGCTTAGCATAAAAACCTATAATGATCACCGAATAGCTATGGCTTTTTCAGTGTTAGCTTTAAAGACAAAAGTGAGTATTGAAAACCCGAATGTGGTGAATAAATCATTTCCCAATTTCTGGGATCAGCTGAATTCTATTGGATTAAGTCCCAATAAAATTTGATACCATGCCTATACTCAATACCAAAAAGCCAAATAATAAGGCCGGGTATAAGATTCGAGCAAGAAAATTACTGTTGATTCTGTAAATAAATTTATCAATGTGCTTAGTAATAGTAATCATAATCATGATTTTTTAGTGATAGTACATTGAAAATAGATATCAGTGAGCAAATAAGCGAGAATGCAGTGATTTCAAATAGTCAGGAGCTTGTAATAATCTACTTCCATACCACGAAAAAATCTCACCATCTACGTATATGATTTGAGAATTAGGAAGGATTTCTTGTAATATTTTCTTGTGAGCGGCTTTGAAAGGGAAAGGCTCTGAAGAAAGAAAAATAAAATCAGGATTCAGATCAATAACCTGATTATCTGTTAGTTGAGGATACCTTGAAGTTTTAGAAAGGACATTTTTTAACCCCATCATTTCCAATAAAGAGTTAATAAATGTACTATTTCCAACACCTATGTAAGGTTTTGACCATATAAGATACAGTACTGAATGACTGTTAAAGAAAGGGATCTCTAAAAAACGCTGAGAAATAGATTCTGCGATATGACCACCTTGTTTTCTGACATCTAACAAATCAGTCAAAGAATGAATCATTTCAAGTGCATCTTTGAAAGTAATAATATCACTCAACCAAACAGGGAAGTCGCTTTCTAAAGAATGAATTAATTCCTTTTGGTTCTCTTCTTTATTACCAATTATAAGGTCGGGCTGAAGGTTTCTGATTTGGTCAATATGAAAGTTCTTTGTTCCACCGACAATTTGCACCTTTTCCACACTCTTTTTGGGATGGATGCAAAACTTGGTTCGGCCTACCATTTTACTTCCAAGGCCAAGATCAAATAAGAGCTCAGTCTGGCTCGGAACTAATGAGACAATTTTATTAATGGGCAAGGAAACTTCTATTTCCCTACCCATTTGATCTTTTACTATTTTACTTGATATAGCTGAAATCCTGTCCTTTTTTAACAGTTTTTAGAGTTTCCAAAATAAGTTGAATAACATTCTCTACATCATCTTTGTGGACTGTCTCTACGGTGGTATGCATATACTTCAATGGAAGTGATATTAAAGCTGAAGCAACACCTTCGTTTGAATATGCGAAAGCGTCTGTATCCGTTCCGGTAGATCTGGATGCAGCAAGCCTCTGAAATGGTATTTTATTGGCTTCTGCTGTGTCTATAATTTGATTTAGTACATTATTGTGTACAGCTGGCCCATATGACACCACAGGGCCTTTTGCACATGATATATCGCCTTGTTCAATTTTATCATAAAGAGGGCTATCGGTATCATGCGTTACATCAGTAATGATAGCTAAGTTAGGTTTCAACCGAGCAGCAATCATTTCAGCTCCGCGTAAGCCAATCTCCTCCTGAACTGAATTCACCACATAAAGTGTAAATGGCAATTTTACTTTTTTCTCCTTGATATGTCGCGCTACTTCGGCAATCATAAAACCACCTGCTCTATTGTCAAGGGCTCTCCCTACAATAAACTTATCGTTAAGAACGGTCATCTCATCTTGAAATGTTATTACACATCCTATATGAACTCCCATTTTATCTACCTCTTTCTTAGACTCGGCACCGATATCAAGGATGATATTTTTTAAAGAAGGTGCCTGCTCTTTTTCTTTATTTCGGACATGAATAGCCGGCCAGCCAAATACTCCTTTAACAATACCTTTTTGTGTATGAATATTTACACGCATAGATGGTGCTATCTGATGGTCAGAGCCGCCATTTCTTTTTACATAGATGTAGCCTTCTTTTGTAATATGGCTAACAAACCAAGAAATTTCATCTGCATGAGCTTCGATTACAACTTTATAATCTTGCCCCGGATTAATCACGCCAACTGCTGTTCCGTACGTGTCACAAAAGTGATCATCAACATACGGTTTAATATAATCCAACCATATTTTCTGTCCCGGTGATTCAAAACCGGTTGGAGATGCATTATTTAAATAGCTTTTAAGAAAATTAAAACTCTCTTTACGCATTCCCTTCATAGTAATCATGTTTTATAAGTCGTTTAATAATTACAGTGGCAAATTACCATGTTTCTTATTTGGTATTTTATCCACTTTGTTTTCAGCCATTTTAAAAGCCTGTAACAATTTAATTCTGGTTTCCCTTGGATGAATAACCTCATCAATATAACCTCTTGCAGCAGCTCTATATGGATGAGCAAATTTATCTGTATACTCTTTTTCCTTCTCTTTAAGTTTTTCCTGCGGGTTTTCAGACTCTGCTATTTCCTTTCGGAAAATAATTTCTGCTGCACCTTTGGCTCCCATAACAGCAATTTCAGCACTTGGCCATGCGAAATTCATATCTGCACCGATATGCTTTGAATTCATAACATCATAAGCACCTCCATAAGCTTTTCTAGTAATTACAGTCATTCTCGGAACAGTAGCCTCACTAAAAGCGTAAAGTAATTTTGCACCATTGGATATTATTCCATTCCATTCCTGATCCGTACCGGGAAGAAATCCGGGAACATCCACCATGACTAGTAATGGAATATTAAAGCAATCACAGAATCTTACAAATCTAGCTGCCTTTTTACTTGAATTAATATCTAATACACCCGCAAGAACAGCTGGTTGATTACCGACAACTCCAATACTTCTTCCACCCAGCCTTGCAAATCCTACTACCATATTTTCAGCGTAGTCCTTATGAATTTCAAAAAATGAATCATTATCAATTATGCCATTCACAACATCTCGCATATCATAAGGCTGAGAAGTACTTTCCGGAATTATATGATCTAAATCCGGTCTCATTTCATCGCCACCTTCATAGGAATATACCGGGGCCTCCTCCTCACAGTTTTGAGGCATGTATGACAAAAGTGTTTTAATATTT
Source organism: uncultured Hyphobacterium sp. (assembly GCA_964351965.1). Taxonomy (GTDB): domain Bacteria; phylum Bacteroidota; class Bacteroidia; order Cytophagales; family CCMP332; genus CCMP332. The sequence goes on from CAYGPM010000002.1 coordinate 55,053, forward strand.
TCTATGCAAACTTTCTCATTGGCGCATGAGACATGCGTTACTCCACTTTTTACAGAATGTGCACTTGCGCCACCCAAATCTTCAGAGCTAACGTTTTCGCCCGTAACAGTCTTTACGACATGCGGACCGGTCACAAACATGTATGAGGTCTCTTCAACCATTAAAATAAAATCTGTGATAGCCGGAGAATAAACTGCACCGCCCGCACAAGGGCCCATTACAGCAGAGATCTGAGGTATTACTCCGGATGCGAGGGTATTCCTGTAAAAAATATCTGCATATCCACCTAAAGAAACTACACCTTCCTGAATTCTAGCCCCACCTGAATCATTTAAACCAATTACCGGTGCACCATTTTTCATAGCAAGATCCATTATGCGGACTATCTTTTCTGCATGCGCTTCAGAAAGAGAACCTCCAAAAACTGTGAAATCCTGAGCAAATACATATACCAGTCTTCCAGATACATTCCCATATCCTGTAATCACACCATCTCCGAGAAAGTGTTGCTTATCCAAGCCAAAATCTTTACTCCTATGGGTTACAAATTTTCCTATTTCCTGAAAACTACCTTTATCCAGCAGCAATTCTACCCTTTCTCTTGCCGTTAACTTGCCTTTTTTGTGTTGAGCATCAATGCGATTCTCTCCACCTCCTAATAAAGCTTCGTCATTTTTTGTTTTTAATTTTTCAAATCTTTTAGCCTGTATATCAGATATTTTCTTGCTCATACCGCTGTGTTTTTGGGATGCTAAATATAGGGTGCTAATATTGCAAATTGAACTAGGACTACCAATAAATAGTCCTTTTATTAAAATAATTAATAAAAACTTGATAAAAGCATTTATTGATCTGGGAACCAATACATTTCACTGTAAAATCGTATCAATTCAAAATCGGTTATATAAGGAAATATATTATGAAAAAATATTTGTAAAGATTGGTGAGGGTGGTATTTCCAAAGGTTTTATTACTGAGAAAGCCATAAAAAGGGCCAGTAACGCATTAGAGCAATTTCAAGAGGTAATTAACAAATACGATGTAAATAAGGTAATAGCAACTGGCACAAGCGCCATGAGAAATGCCAATAACGCTTCAGTTCTAATTGATTTGATGCTCAAATGGAATTGGAAAGTAGAAATTATTAATGGAAATCGAGAGGCTGAGCTGATATACAAAGGCATATTACTAGACCATCATATTCCGCACAATTCAATGTCATTAATAATGGATATAGGTGGAGGAAGTGTAGAATTTATTATTGGAGAAGGTGAAGAAATAAAATGGTCTCAAAGTTTTGAAATCGGTGCTCAAAGATTAAAAGATCAATTTCACAACAATGACCCTATAAGTGATCATGACATTAAATCCCTCAAAAAGCATCTTGAACAGTCTTTAAAGTCTTTAAAAATTGCCTTAGAAAAGTTTAAGCCGGAAATATTTATTGGAAGCTCTGGAACTTTTGATACTATTCTTAGCATAAGAAATGAAAAGAACAACTTGACTAGTAACCTTGTCTCAGTATCAGAATTTCAAGAAATTAAGACGAAATTAACACAATCCCCATTTGAGGAAAGATTGATATTCCCCGGAATGGAAGTTGAAAGAGCTGAAATGATAGTAACAGCCAGTTTATTGTTGGATTATGTACTTAAATTGGTCTCTATTCCTAAATTTTTTGTTTCTTCAAACGCACTTAAAGAAGGCTTGATTTACGAGGAAATCCATCGAAAAAAACCATAATGGAAAAGAATTTTAATCACATTTTACTGAAAAAATTTAGTAAAGAGGTATTCATATATATGGGTTGCTCAGAAAAAGATGCTGATCTCGCTGCGGATGTTTTGATTTCCGCAGATCTAAGAGGTGTTGATTCCCATGGTTTAGCAAGGCTTTCCGGATATCTGCGTTTATGGGAAAATGGCAGAATAAATACTAAGCCCAACATAAAAATTATCTGGGAGTCTCCGAGTACAGCCACTATGGATGCGGATGGTGCCCTTGGTTTGGTTTCTTCACCAATTGCCATGGATCTAGCAATAGATAAAGCGAGACAAGCAGGAACAGGTTGGGTTTCTGTTCAAAATTCTAATCATTTTGGTATTGCAGCTTATCATGCAATGCGCGCTTTAAAAGAGGATATGATCGGGATAGCCATGACCAATGCAAGTCCACTTGTATCCCCTACTTTTTCTAAAGATCGCCTATTGGGTACTAACCCTATTTGTGTGGCAATTCCGGCAAATAAAGAAAGTGCTTTTGTTGCAGATATGGCAACCACTACAGCTGCAAATGGCAAATTGGAGATATTGCAAAGAAAAAATTTAGATGCGCCTTTGGGTTGGATTCAAGACAAGGATGGTAATCCTTCAAAAAACGCTAATGAGCTTAAAAATGGTGGTGCATTGCTGCCATTAGGTGGCGACAGAGAGCATGGCAGCCATAAAGGGTATTCTCTCGGTGCGGTAGTTGATATTTTCTCAGCTATATTATCAGGCGCAAATTATGGCCCCTGGGTTCCTCCTTTTGTGAGTTTTTTGCCTCTTCCTGAAAATCCCGTTGGAAATGGGATAGGTCATTTCTTTGGAGCTATGCGCATTGATGCTTTCAGATCACCTGTAGAGTTTAAGGATCATATGGATAACTGGATAAGGACTTTTAAAAACTCATCTCCTGTAGATGAAGATCAAAAGGTTATCATTCCGGGAGAACCTGAATTAGAAATACAGACTGATAGAATAGAAAATGGTATTCCCTTATTGGATAAAGTAGTGGAGGATTTAAAGGAGGTTGGTGATAGAAGTGGTGTTAAATTTCCTAATTAATCCTTTGGGACAATAACATATAAATCCTCTGTTTCCTTCTTCATGAGATATCTTTCGCGAGCAAAGCGCTCCAAAAGCTCAGAATTACTTAATAATTCCTGTCTATCTTTTTTGACTTCATCTATTTTCTCGATGTAGTACTTTTTATCCGAATCAAGATCATTGATTTTTTTCTTTAAACCATAAAGAGTGAAAAAATCGTTCGAATCAAAAAAGCTCATCCAAACCAAAAAGACGGCTATAGCGATAAAGTAGAAATTCTTAAAAATAGGTGGGATTTTATTCAGCATCGCGCTTTGTTTTAGCTAAAATAAAAAAAACTCCTTCCAAAAAGAAGGAGTTCTTAAAATCAATAGTTTTTACCGGGAAAATAAGCAGTATCTCCAAGATCTTCTTCGATACGCAATAACTGGTTATACTTGGCCATTCTATCCGATCTTGAAGCAGACCCGGTTTTAATCTGTCCGGTATTTAGGGCTACCGCTAAATCAGCGATAGTGTTATCTTCAGTTTCTCCCGATCTATGCGACATTACACATTTATACTTGTTCTTATGTGCTAAATTAATTGCATTGATCGTCTCAGTAAGGGTGCCAATTTGATTTACTTTAATCAATATTGAATTAGCAATTCCTGAATCAATGCCTTTCTGCAGTCTTTCTACATTGGTCACGAACAAATCATCTCCAACAAGTTGAATCTTATTTCCGCTGAGACTGGTATGTTTTTTCCAGCCATCCCAATCATCTTCCGCCATGCCATCTTCAATTGAGGCAATAGGATATTTATTAGCCCATTCATCCCAGTATTGAGCCATTTCATCGGAGTTTAGTTTTCTTCCATCAGACTTTTTAAAATGATAAAGTTTACTAGACTCATCGTAAAACTCAGAGCTCGCGGCATCCATTGCTATCATTACATCATCGCCTGGTTTGAAGCCTGCTTTTTCAATTGCTTTTAACACAACTTCAATAGCTTCTTCATTGCTTTTAATATTTGGTGCAAAACCACCTTCATCTCCAACATTCGTTGACAATCCATTTGCCTTAAGCACGTTTTTGAGATTATGAAATATTTCAGAACCCATTCTCATTGCTTCGGTAAATGATTCTGCGCTTACAGGCATAATCATAAACTCTTGGAAATCTATTGAGTTATCCGCGTGGCTACCACCATTTAAAATATTCATCATGGGTACAGGAAGTGTAGTGCCACTCACGCCACCTACATATCTAAATAAAGGTAATCCAGCTTCGAGGGCCGCTGCTTTTGCTGCAGCAAGAGAAACACCCAAAATGGCATTGGCTCCAAGCTTACTCTTATTAGCTGTACCATCTAGACTGATCATCATTTGGTCGATCAAAGTCTGGTCGAAAATATACTGTCCGACGAGTTCCTGTGCAATTTCACTGTTTACGTTTTCCACTGCCTTGAGAACACCCTTTCCCATATATTCATGCCCTCCATCTCTCAGTTCAACCGCCTCATGAATACCTGTAGAAGCTCCTGAAGGTACTGCTGCTCTTCCCATAAATCCTGAAGAGGTCATAACATCCACTTCTATGGTAGGATTACCACGTGAATCAAATATTTGTCTTGCGAAAATGCTTTCTATTATGCTCATATTTTTTATTATTTCATTAATTGAATAAAGTCATCAAATAAATATCTAGAATCGTGAGGGCCTGGAGAAGATTCAGGATGATATTGTACAGAAAAAGCCTTTTTATTCTTAATGCGAATTCCTTCGATTGTTTCATCATTTAGATTCACATGTGTTACCTCAACATTTGGGAATTTATTTTTATCGAATGGAGCAACATTAAAACCATGATTCTGACTCGTAATCTCTGATTTACCTGTTATAATATTTTTTACAGGATGATTCAGTCCTCTATGTCCATGGTGCATTTTAAATGTTTCCAATCCATTTGCAAGAGCGAGAATTTGATGTCCTAAACAAATGCCAAAGATTGGCATATCTTTTTCAACAATTGATTTTACTATATCTACAGCATACTTTGTACTAGCAGGATCTCCCGGACCATTTGAAATAAAGAAACCATGCGGATTAAATTTTTCCATTTCTTCCAAGGAAGTATTAAATGGAAAAACTTTTAAATGACAGTCTCGTAAAGCCAGCTGCTTTAAGATATTAGATTTAACTCCTAAATCGAGTACCGCAACTCTGTATTTTGCTTTTTTATCTCCTATTTCATAAAAGTCCGTGGTAGAAACCTTTGATGATAACTCAAGACCCTCCATTGAAGGCACTTGATTAAGTTTTGTTTTTAAGGTTTCAATTTCTAAGTCTTCGGAAGATATTATACAGTTCATTGCCCCTTTAGAACGAATATGACGAACCAATCCTCTGGTATCTACATTCGCAATTCCAACGATTCCGGAACTACTTAGATATTCATCCAAATCGATTTCAGTACTTTGTCTGGATTTTATTTCTGAAAACTCATTACAAATTAAACCGGCAAACTTTATTGAATTAGACTCAGCCTCATCTTTATGTGCACCATAATTCCCAATATGCGCTGTAGTATTTATAATTATTTGACCATAGTAAGATGGATCGGTGTATATTTCCTGATATCCGGTCATACCTGTATTGAAGCAAACTTCGCCTGAAGTTGTGCCTCTTTTCCCAATACCTACACCTTCCATCACGGTACCGTCCTGAAGTACCAAAACTGCTTTCTGATTGTCCTTTCCGGTCATAATATTTTTAACACAAAAAAAGGGATATTCAATGAATATCCCTTAAAGTTTTTACTATTTATGAAAACATTATTTTTTGTCAGTGCTCTCTTCCGAGTCATCAGCTTTATCTTCTGTCTTAGAATCATCATTTGATTCAGATTTAGAATCAGCTTTTTCTTCAGATTTAACTTCAGCCTTCTCTTCAGCTTTGGGTTCCTCTTTCTTCTCAGTAGACTCTTTTGCTTCCTTAGGCGCTTCCTCAGTCTTAGCTTCCGGAGTGGCTTCTGCCTTTGGCTCAACCTTTTCCTCAACTTTTTCTGCTTTGGCTTTAGGAGCTTCCTTTTTAGCTTCTACCTTTTCAGTTTTGGCAGTTTCTTCACTAGTATCAGCACCCTTCTTACCACCTCTTCTACTTCTTCTAGATTTACCTGAAGATTTAGTAGTGTCTTTCAACAAATGCTCATTGAAATCTACCAACTCTATGATACACATATCAGCATTATCACCTGCTCTATTGCCAACTTTAATTATTCGAGTGTATCCACCAGGTCTTTCAGCAACTTTTCCGGCAACAACTGCAAATAATTCTTTGACGGTATCCTTGTCTTGCAAGTGAGAGAAAACAACTCTTCTTGAGTGAGTTGTATCATCTTTAGACCTGTTAATAATCGGCTCAACATAAACTCTTAATGCCTTTGCCTTAGCAACAGTTGTAGATACTCTTTTATGCTTTATCAAAGATGAAGCCATATTAGCAAGCATAGCTTTTCTATGCGAAGTAGTCCTACTTAAATGATTAAATTTTTTGCCGTGTCTCATTATTATTCGTCGTCCAAATTGTATTTAGATAGATCCATACCGAAGGTAAGACCTTTATCTGCGATTAGTTGTTCCAATTCCGCCAATGATTTCTTACCGAAATTTCTGAATTTCATCATATCAGAAACCTCTAAAGAAGCTAAGTCACCAAGTGATTTAACATTAGCAGCTTTCAAACAATTATAAGCTCTAACAGAAAGATCAAGATCAGCAAGAGAAGTTTTCAATAACTTTCTCATTTTAAGAATTTCTTCATCAACTGTTTCTTCTTCTTCAGGTTTCGCAGTATCAAGTGCAATTGTTTCTTTAGAAAACAACTGGAAATGATAAATCAAAATTTTTGCTGCTTCCTGTAAGGCATCTTCAGGGTTTATTGAACCATCTGTTTCAATATCAAGGATTAATTTTTCGTAATCCGTTTTTTGTTCAACCCTAGTGTTTTCTACTTTGTATTTTACGTTTTTAATAGGCGTAAAAATTGAATCAGTAGAAATATATCCTGCCATTTGCTCAGCTGGTTTGTTATCATCAGCAGCAACATAACCTCTTCCTTTTTCAACTGTAAGTTCTAATTCAAGACTTACAGAACTTTCCATATGACAAATGATATGGTCAGGATTCAATATTTCATAAGAAGAAGTTGCACCACTCAAATCTCCGGCTTTTAATTCTGTCTTACCGGAAACCATCAACTTAATTTTAGATTCTGGCTCGTCAACAATTTTTTTAAATCTCACCATTTTGAGGTTAAGGATAATCTCATTGACATCTTCAACTACTCCATCAACAGTGGAAAATTCATGTAATACTCCCGGGATTTTGATTCCGGTGATAGCATAACCCTCCAAAGAGGAAAGAAGAATTCTTCTTAATGCGTTACCTATTGTTACACCGTATCCCTTTTCAAGTGGACGGAATTCAAACATACCGTGGAAATCGGTATTTTTTTCCATCACAACTTTTTCGGGCATTTGAAATGATATTAAAGCCATAATAATGCTCTGTTTTTAAAATTATTTAGAGTACAATTCAACGATTAGTTGTTCCTCGATATTCTCAGGAATTTCATCTCTCTCCGGATTATTAACAAATTTTCCGGAATGATTGACAGAATCCCATTCTAACCAAGAATAATTCTTTTGTGGTCTTCCTAATGATTCAGTGATAGCTTCAAGTGATTTTGATTTCTCTCTTACAGAAATCACGTCACCGGGTTTTACCGAATAAGAAGGAATATTTACAATCTCATTGTTTACTAAAATGTGTTTATGAGAAACAAGTTGTCTTCCACCTCTTCTGGTAGGAGCAATACCCAACCTATAAACAACATTATCCAATCTTGATTCTAGCAATTGCAACAAATTCTCACCGGTAATACCGCTTTTTCTAGCAGCTTTGTGAAATGCATTCGCAAATTGCTTTTCTAATACACCATAGATGTACTTAGCTTTTTGCTTAGCCATTAGCTGAACAGCGTATTCTGATTGTTTACGCCTTCTGCCTTTACCATGCATTCCGGGAGGATAGTTCTTTTTAGATAGAGCCTTTGTATTACCCTCTATTGGTTCACCGTATCTTCTTGCAATTTTTGCTTTTGGTCCTGTATATCTTGCCATTTAAATATCTTTTAGACTCTTCTTCTTTTTGGAGGTCTGCAACCGTTATGTGGCAAAGGAGTCACATCTTTAATTGCAGTTACTTCAATTCCTGTATTCTGTACTGTTCTGATCGCAGATTCTCTGCCCGCGCCTGGTCCTTTTACAAACACTTCTACCTTTCTTAGTCCCAATTCATATGCTGTTTTAGCACATTCAGAGGCAGCAACTTGAGCGGCATATGGTGTATTCTTTTTAGAACCTTTAAAACCCATCTTACCGGCAGAAGCCCAAGAAATAACCTGACCGGCACTATTGGTTATTGAAATGATGATGTTGTTAAATGATGCCTTAATATGCACCTGACCTACCGGCTCGACAACAACAACACGCTTTTTAGCTTTATCTTTTCTCTTTTCAGCCATGTTAAATATTATTTAGTTGCTTTCTTCTTATTAGCAACAGTCTTTCTTTTACCCTTTCTAGTACGACAGTTATTCTTGGTTCTTTGACCACGAACAGGAAGTCCCCTTCGATGTCTTAATCCTCTATAGCAACCGATATCTAAAAGTCTTTTGATATTTAGTTGAACTTCAGACTTTAATTCACCTTCAGTCTTGAAATCATTGGCGATGACATCACGAATATTCTTTGCTTCATCATCTGTCCAATCAATTACTTTCTTATTATGATCCACTCCGGCTTTGTCTAGTACTAAAGCAGCTCTGCTATTTCCTATACCAAAGATGTAAGTCAAACTAATGACCCCTCTTTTATTATCCGGAATATCGACTCCTTGTATTCTGGCCATAATTAACCTTGTCTTTGTTTAAACTTTGGATTCTTTTTGTTTATGACGTACAACCGTCCATTTCTTCGGACAATCTTGCAATCCACGCTTCTTTTCTTTACGGATGCTCTTACTTTCATAATATTTTATTTATAGCGATAAACTATTCTTCCTTTTGATAAATCGTATGGAGACATCTCTAACTTTACTTTATCACCCGGTAAAATTTTTATATAGTGCATTCTCATTTTACCTGAAATATGCGCTATTACTTGATGCCCGTTTTCGAGTTCAACCCTAAACATCGCATTTGATAATGCTTCAACAATGGTTCCGTCTTGTTCTATGGAAGCTTGTTTTGCCATTATGCTACAGCCATGTTTTGTGTTCTACCCTTTAATTTTCCTGATTTCATCATACCCTCATAATGTCGCATCAAGAGATAGCTCTCAATTTGCTGGAGTGTATCCAAAATCACACCTACCATAATTAATAAAGAAGTTCCACCATAAAACTGACTGAACTCTCTACTCACACCTGCAATACTTGCAAAAGCCGGTAGGATTGCTACTATAGCCAGAAATATTGATCCCGGTAAAGTAACCCTTGTTAAAATTGTATCGAGAAAATTACTCGTTTCTCTTCCAGGTTTAATACCGGGAATAAAACCACCATTTCTCTTCATATCATCTGCAATCTGATTAGGATTAACAGTGATTGCCGTATAGAAAAACGTAAATGCTATAATTAAGAAAGCAAATAGGGCATTATACTGCCATGATGTAAAATCAGAGAATGTCGTTCCTATATAAACAGCTATATCACTTTCATTACTTTCAGCCCAAAACTGCGCAATCATTGCGGGTAAGAACATCAGTGATTGTGCAAAAATGATTGGCATTACACCACTAGAGTTCACTTTTAAAGGGATGAACTGACGTTGTCCTCCATAGACCTTGGAACCCAATACTTGCTTTGCATATTGAACAGGCACTCTTCTTACAGCCTGAGTTAACATTACAGTACCCATAACTACAAAGAATAGTGCAAGAATTTCAAGTATGAAAAGAAGTGCTCCACTCATACCTTTTGTAGTCGCTTCTGCGATGATAGCACCAGGGAATCTTGAAATAATTCCCACCATAATTAACATTGAAATACCGTTTCCAATACCTTTTTCAGTTATTCTTTCACCAATCCACATCGTGAAAATGGTACCTGCAGTAAGAATAATCATTGAAGAAATAGTAAAGAATGTCCTATCAACCATTATAGCGTCAGCTGGTATTGTTGCAGTCACATAACCAATAGACTGGAATAATGTGATCGCAATGGTCAACAGACGAGTAATCTGATTTATTTTTCTTCTTCCTGATTCTCCTTCTTTCTGTAATTTTTGAAAATATGGAACTGCTACCGTTAATAATTGCAGCACAATTGAAGCGGATATATAAGGCATGATACCCAATCCGAAAATTGATGCATTACTAAAAGCTCCTCCTAAAAAGGTATCGAGTAAACCAAAAATTCCTGTAGCCTCTCCTGATAATTTATCCGGATTAACACCAGGTAAAACAACAAAAGATCCAAGTCTAAAGATTAATAACAGACCTAGGGTCGTAATAATCCTATTTCTTAGCTCCTCAATAGAGAATATGTTCTTTATCGTATTTAAGAATTTCTTCATGAGATGACTGTCGCTTTGCCTCCCGCCTTTTCAATTAATTCAATTGCCTTTTGAGAAAATTTATGAGCACTTACATTTAGTGCTTTTGACAACTCTCCATCAGCAAGGATTTTAACTTTATCCTTTTTGTCAGCAAGACCTGAAGAAATTAAGTTCTCCAAAGTAACTTCCTTCCATTTATTTTTTTCCGCAAACTCTCCGAGAGTATCCAGATTGATTACACGGTATTCAACCCTATTATGGTTTTTAAAACCGAATTTTGGAACTCGTCTTTGCAGTGGCTGTTGCCCACCTTCGAATCCAATTTTTCTTGAATAACCAGATCTCGATTGAGCACCTTTATGTCCTCTAGTCGCTGTTCCGCCTTTACCAGAACCCTGGCCACGTCCAATACGCTTTGTACTTTTAACCGAACCTTTTGCAGGTTTTAGAGAGTGTAATTCCATTATTCTACTACTTTTACTAAGTGGTGAACTTTATTTATCATTCCTTGAATTTGAGGAGTTAACTCAACTTCAACCTGGCGATTTATTTTTCCCAAACCTAAAGCTTGAATCGTTTTCTTTTGATTGCTTGGTCTGTTTATTGTACTTCTAACTTGTTGTATTTTAACTTTAGCCATCTTCTTATCCGTTGAATACTTTATCAAGTGAAATTCCTCTATCCTGTGCAATTGTATAAGGATCTCTCATATTTTCAAGCGCCTTAATTGTAGCCTTAACTACATTATGCGGATTTGAAGAGCCCTTTGATTTGGCCAAAACATCCTTAACTCCGGCACTATCTAGAACAGCACGCATTGCACCACCGGCAATTACTCCGGTACCTTCTGCAGCCGGTTTCATAAATACATGTCCTCCTGAATAAGAAGCTTCAACCTCATGTGGTATGGTACCTTTCACTACAGGAACTCTGATAAGACTTTTCTTAGCATCATCTATTCCTTTACTGATAGCATCAGTAACTTCATTTGCTTTACCAAGACCATATCCTACGACACCGTGACCATCGCCTACAACGACTATAGCAGCAAAACTGAATCTTCGTCCACCTTTTACAACCTTTGCAACTCTTTTAATAGCTACAACTTTTTCAGTCAATTCAATTTCGCTAGCCTTAACAGCTTTTACGTTTCCTTGTATCATTCTTTTTAGAATTTTAAGCCACCTTCTTTTGCACCTGTAGCTAATGCTGCTACTCTACCATGAAATAAATAACCACCTCTATCAAATACTACAGATTCTATTCCGGCATCTTTCGCAACTTTCGCCAGCTCGAGCCCTACTTTTTTGGCTATTTCAGTTTTATTTCCTTTATCATCCAACTTTTTTGAAGTAAAAGACGCTAAAGTCTTCCCTTCATCATCGTTAATAATTTGAGCGTAAATCTGCTTATTACTTCTGTAGACACTTAACCTTGGTCTTTCAGCAGTTCCACTGATTTTCGAACGAATACTCTTTCTGAGTCTTCTTCTTCGATTTAATTTCTTTATCTCGCTCATCTTACGAATTATTTAGCAGCTGCTTTACCAGCTTTTCTTCTAATTTGTTCTCCTTTAAATCTGATACCTTTTCCTTTGTAAGGCTCAACTTTTCTAAGCTCTCTTACTTTGGCTACAATCTGACCAAGAAGTTGCTTATCAAAAGATTCTAATTTTAGAATAGGGTTTTTCCCTTTGTCAGCTGTAACGTCAGCTTTTACTTCTTCTGGAAGTACAAATAAGATATTGTGGCTATAACCTAAACTAAAATCTATTTTATTTCCTGTAACAGCCGCTCTAAATCCAACACCCACCAACTCCAATTCCGTTGAAAACCCTTTTTCAACGCCTTCAACCATATTATTAATCAAAGAACGGTATAGACCATGCATTGACTTGTGACGTTTTTGCTCTGTTGCTCTAGTTACAAGAAGCTCATTTCCTTCTTGTTTTACGTTAATTCCCGGATCCACTTGTTGCTTCAACTCACCTTTTGGACCTTTAACCACTACCAATCCATTGGTATTACTTACCTGAACTGATTCCGGAACTACTATTGGCTTATTTCCTATTCTTGACATCTTCTTTTATTAATATACGCGACACAAAATCTCGCCACCCAAATTCTCACGAACTGCGTGCTTGTCTGTCATAACACCTTTAGATGTCGACAATATTGATATACCTAGACCATTCAATACTCTCGGCATGTCATCGACACTGGTGTATTGTCTTAAACCAGGGGAACTAACCCTTTCTATTTTCGTTATTGCAGATCTTTTAGTAACAGGATTGTACTTCAAAGCCATTTTAAGGACCTTTTTATAACCTTCACCTTCTACTTTAAAGTTCTGTATATAACCATTTTCCAGAAGTACTTTGGCTATTTCCACCTTCATTTTAGAAGAAGGAACCTGAAGTATTCTGTGGTTCGCGCCTATGGCGTTTCGCACCCTTGTTAAAAAATCCGCAATTGTATCCATCTTAACAAAAAATTAACAGCCCCAAAAATTCGGGCTGCAAAGATAAAAAATTATATTTTAATATTATTACCAGCTAGCCTTAGTTATTCCCGGAATTTTTCCGTCTGAAGCCATCTCTCTAAAGGTCACCCTGTTAATACCAAATTTTCTCATATAACCTTTTGGTCTTCCGGTGATCATGCATCGATTATGCAACCTTACCGGGCTAGAGTTCTTTGGTAATTTGTCAAGACCTTGCCAATCTCCGGCTTCTTTCAAAGCTTTTCTTTTCTCGGCGTAACGCTCAACAAGTCTTTGTCTTTTTCGCTCTCTGGCAATTACTGCTTTCCTAGCCATAATTAATTTTTATTTTGAAAAGGCATTCCAAACGCCTTCAATAATTCGAAACTTTCTTCGTCAGTGTTAGCGGATGTAACAAAAGTGATGTCCATACCACTGATATTAGATACTTTATCTATACTTATCTCCGGGAAAATGATTTGCTCTTTTATTCCGAGTGTATAATTACCTCTTCCATCAAAGCCTTTGTCATTAATCCCTCTGAAGTCTCTTACTCTAGGTAAAGAAACTGACATTAATCTGTCAAGAAATTCATACATTTTAGCACCACGAAGTGTAACCTTCGCGCCTATCGGCATTCCTTCTCTTAACTTAAAATTAGATACAGATTTCTTTGAAATAGTCATTACCGCCTTTTGACCGGTAATCATTGTAAGCTCTTCAACACCTGCTTCCAATGCTTTTTTATCAGATACACCATCTCCAATACCTTTGTTGATAGCTATCTTTTTAATCATTGGCACCTCCATAACAGACGAGTATTTAAACTTATCTTTTAATGCAGGAACAATTTCCTCTTTGTACTTATTAAATAATCTTGGACTATTCATCTTTGATAAATTCACCGGTTGATTTAGAATACCTTTGTAATTTCGCCTTATCATTCAGTTTTCTTCCAACACGAGTTGGCTTTCCTGCTTCATCAAGAAGCATGACATTACTGATATTGATTGGAGCCTCTTTTTCAATTATTCCACCATTAGGATTTTCAGCAGAAGGTTTTGTATGCTTTGACACAATTCTAATTCCTTCTATGATTACCCTGTTTTTTTCTCTTTCGACAAGAAGAACTCTTCCGGTTTTGCCTTTATCATTACCGGCAATTACCTTAACATTATCTCCTTTTCTAATTTTAATCTTTGTCATAATAATCTCTTTATACGACCTCAGGAGCCAGTGAAACTATTTTCATAAATTGCTTTTCTCTAAGCTCTCTTGCCACAGGTCCAAAAATCCTGGTACCTCTTGGCTCATTTAAGTTGGTAAGAAGCACGGCAGCATTCTCTTCGAATCTGATGTATGAACCGTCTGCTCTTCTAACTTCCTTTTTGGTTCTTACCACAACAGCACGAGAAACAGTTCCTTTTTTCATTGAACTAGATGAAAGTGCATTTTTTACGGTAACAACTATCTTATCACCAACAGAGGCATATCTCTTTTTGGTACCACCCAAAACACGAATACAAAGTACTTCTTTTGCTCCGCTATTATCGGCTACTGCTAATCTACTTTCTTGCTGTACCATTATTTTGCTCTTTCTAAAATTTCTACCATTCTCCACCTTTTGGTTTTACTCAAAGGGCGTGTTTCCGCTATTCTTACTGTATCTCCTGTCTTGCAGTCGTTTTTTTCATCGTGAGCAGTAAATCTGTTACTCTTCTTCACGAACTTACCGTAGATAGGGTGCTTTATTTTTCTTTCGACTTCCACGACGATAGATTTTTCCATCTTGTCGCTTACCACCTTACCTATTCTTTCTTTTCTAAGATTTCTTTCCATTGCCATTAATTTCAGCAAGTTCCCTTGCGTGTAATTCAGTTTTAAGTCTGGCCAAAATCCTTCTGGTTTGACGAATTTTCATTGGGTTCTCTATAGGTGAAATAGCGTGAGAGAATTTTAGTTTTTGAAGCATTCCTTCTTCTCCAACGATCATCTCATTGATTTCCTCTACAGTCATTCCTTTTATATCTTTTGCGTCCATTTCTATTGAGCTATATGATCTCTACGTACGACGAATTTAGTTTTAACCGGGAGTTTCTGAGCACCAAGTCTCATCGCTTCCTGAGCCAGTTCCTGACCAACTCCACCGATTTCGAACATTATAGTTCCGGGCTTTACAGAGGCTACCCAATATTCAGGTGCACCTTTTCCTTTACCCATTCGAACCTCAGCAGGCTTCTTAGTGATTGGCTTGTCTGGAAAAATTCTGATCCAAACCTGACCTTCTCTTTTTAGATATCTAGTGATAGATATCCTAGCGGCTTCGATCTGACGGCTTGTAATGAAACCAGGCTCTAATGATTTAAGGCCAAACGCCCCAAATGCAAGAGTAAAACCTCTTCCAGCAATACCTTTGATCCTGCCTTTTTGCTTCTTTCTAAACTTTGTTCTCTTCGGTTGTAACATCTTTTACCGATTTTATTTTTTTCTTCTTTTGGACTCTCTTTTACCTGGCCTTCCGCCTCCACCACCGCTTTGGGTACTTCCCATTCCGACATTTGGAGAAAGGTCTCTTTTACCATAGATCTCTCCTTTAAAGATCCATACTTTGATTCCGATTTTACCGTAAACTGTTTCAGCTTCTGAAATAGCATAATCGATATCCGCTCTCAAGGTATGAAGTGGGGTTCTACCTTCTTTGTACATTTCGGTTCTTGCCATTTCAGCTCCACCTAATCTACCGGCCACTTTTATTTTAATTCCCTCAGCGCCAACACGCATTGCTGATGCAATAGCTTGTTTCATGGCTCTTCTGTGAGAAATTCTTCCTTTCAATTGTTGAGCGATTCCATCACCTACTAATTTGGCGTCAAGTTCAGGTCTTTTTATTTCAAAGATGTTTATCTGAACATCCTTACCTGAGATCTTTTTAAGCTCCTCTTTTAGTCGATCAACTTCTGCACCCCCTTTACCAATCACAACACCAGGTCTTGCCGTGTGCACAGTGATGGTTATTCTTTTGATGGTTCTTTCTATAATTATTTTAGAAATACCACCTTTTGGGATTCTAGCACTGATATACTCACGGATTTTTTCATCCTCTACCAATTTACTAGCGAAACTTTTACCGCCATACCAGTTGGATTCCCATCCTCTGACAAGACCTAAACGAAACGCTATCGGATTAACTTTCTGTCCCATTATTTCTTAGTTACTTTTTTTTCTTTTTTGCTAGCTTCCTCAGTTGCTTCTACCTCTGCTACAGCCACACTTGGCTCCAATTTAATAGTGATATGACTTGATCTCTTTCTGATCCTGTGTGCTCTTCCTTGAGGTGCAGGTTGAATTCTTTTCAGCATTCTTGCTCCATCAACATAAATCTCCTTGATATAAAGATCCGCTTCCTCAATATCCATATCTTCATACTTGTTAGTCCAGTTAGATATGGCAGAAAGCAAAAGCTTTTCCATGTAAGGTGACCCCGCTTTTGGATCAAACTGAAGTACGCCTAAAGCGTAACTTACCTTCTGACCTCTGATCAGGTCTGCTATCATTCTCATCTTACGAGGAGCGATAGGGAAGTTCCGTAATTTTGCTACTGCTTCCATTTATCTTTTAGCTTTATCTCTTTTACCCGCATGGCCTCTGTAGTTTCTAGTAGGAGAAAATTCTCCCAACTTATGGCCTACCATGTTTTCTGTAACATAAACAGGTATAAATTTATTTCCATTATGAACAGCGAATGTGTGCCCAACAAATTCCGGAGAAATCATAGAGCGTCTGGACCAAGTCTTTATTACAGACTTCTTTCCGGACTCATTCATTGTATCAATTTTTTTCTCTACCCTAAAATCTATGTAGGGGCCTTTTTTTAATGATCTTGCCATTAATTATTTTCTTTTTGAAACTATTAATCTATCAGAGTACTTCGACGGTCTTCTGGTTTTAAAACCTTTAGCATAAACTCCGTTTCTAGATCTCGGATGTCCACCTGAAGACTTACCTTCACCACCACCCATTGGGTGATCTACAGGGTTCATTGCAACACCTCTTGTACGAGGTCTTCTTCCCAACCATCTGTTTCTACCGGCTTTACCGGCTTTGGTATTCATATGCTCTCCATTAGAAACTACTCCAATAGTTGCATAACAAACATTCAATACCATTCTCATTTCACCGGAAGGTAATTTAAGAGTGGCATACTTACCTTCTCTTGCAACTAATTGTGCATAAGAACCAGCGCTTCTTGCCATATTAGCTCCTTTACCCGGCTTCAATTCAACATTGTGAATGATAGTACCTACAGGTATTTTAGATAATGGCAAAGAGTTTCCTAATTCCGGTGGGCATTGCTCACCTGAAACTATAACAGCACCAACTTTAAGACCATTTGGAGCTATTATATATCTTTTCTCTCCATCCTTATAGTGAAGAAGAGCAATTCTAGCTGTTCTATTCGGATCGTATTCAATAGCCTTTACTGTGGCTGGAATATCAAATTTATCCCTTTTGAAATCAATCTCTCTATATTTTCTTTTATGACCACCCCCAACATTTCTAACTGTCATTCTTCCCTGGCTGTTTCTTCCGCCATTTGAGAACTTTCCGATTGTCAAGGATTTTTCAGGAGTATTGCTATTATTAGTTAGTTCATCAAATGATGGTGCTAATCTATGCCTTTGCCCTGGAGTATTCGGTCGTAATTTTTTAACTGCCATTTCTTTTTAGATTTCGCTGTAAAAATCAATTATTTCACCTTCTGCGACAGTGACAACCGCTTTCTTATAAGAAGGAGTTCTTCCTGTAATAATTTGCGCTTTTGTATATCTTGTTTTCGGCTTGCTGGATGTAATTATTGTATTAACCTTAACAACATTTACTCCATACATTTCTTCAACCGCTCTTTTGATCTCAACCTTATTAGCTTTTGTACTAACAACAAAGGCATACTTACCTTTCTCGTTTAGGTCGGTCATTTTTTCTGTTACTATCGGTTTCTTTAATACGCTCATCTTAGTTAATATTTTCGGCTATCGCTTTAAGACCGGATTCTGTGATGATTAATGCTTTGCAGTTCATCAATGTATATGTAGTCACTTCAGAAGCTGGCAATACTCTCGTGTTAGGAATATTTCTTGAAGATTTGTGCAAAACCAAGTCATTCTTGTCAGTGATGAATAAAGTCTTTGAATCTGATTTATCAAGATTATTCAAAATATTAAGGAAATCTTTGGTTTTAGGTTGCTTGAGAGTGAAGTCTTCAAGGATAGTTATTGCATTATCCTTTGCCTTTTGGCTTAAAACTGATTTTCGAGCTAATACTCTTTCCTTTTTATTCAGCTTAAAACCGTAATCTCTTGGTCTTGGACCAAATGCAGTACCTCCTCCTTTCAATAGAGGTGATTTCGCGCTACCCTGTCTTGCTGTACCGGTACCCTTTTGACGTTTTAGCTTTTTGGTTGAACCGGTAATCTCCGCTCTTTCCTTAGATTTAGCTGTACCCTGACGTTGATTATTCAAGTAATTCTTTACTGCCAAGTAAACAACATGCTCATTAGGCTCTATTTGGAATACTTCCTTAGCCAATTCAGCTTGCTTACCTGTTTCCTTACCTTCGATATTATAAATTGGTAATTTCATCTTATTTCTCAATAATTACGAATGAATTATTTGCACCTGGAATAGATCCGCTAAGTACCATTAGATTTTTCTCAGGCATTATTTTTATAACTTTCAAGTTTTGAACTTTCGTTCTGTCGTTACCCATTCTTCCAGCCATCTTAAGACCTTTGAATACACGCGCAGGGAAAGAAGCACCACCAATTGAACCTGGAGCTCTTAATCTATTGTGTTGCCCGTGGGTAGCTTGTCCAACCCCACCAAAACCATGTCTTTTTACAACACCTTGAAATCCTTTTCCTTTTGATATACCAACAACATCCACGAATTCACCTTCATTGAATACAGCGTCAGGGGTTACTTCATCACCCAATTTCCACTCATTTTCCGGAAGGAATTCAGCCAATTTTCTTTTTGGTGTTGTATTTGCTTTTTTGAAATGCCCCATCATTGCATTTGGCGTGTTTTTTTCTTTACGCTCACCAAAAGCAAGTTGAACAGCTTCATAGCCATCCTTGTCTTTTGTGCGGACCTGAGTTACTACACAAGGACCGGCTTCTATTATAGTACAAGCAATGTTTTTTCCATCTTGGAAAATGCTCGTCATACCTATTTTTTTACCAATTATTCCAGACATTATCTTTATTCTTTTAACTCGCCCTCAGGCTTTTTCGCAAAAAGGACTGCAAAGTTAGCGTTTTTAATAAGATTTCAAAAGACATCATAAAAAAAAGAGAGACCGATTCGCGACCGATCTCTCCTTTAGAAATTGTCTTGAAAAATTATACCTTAATTTCAACTTCAACACCACTTGGAAGCTCTAATTTCATAAGAGCGTCAACGGTTTTTGTACTTGTCGAATAAATATCGACCAGCCTCTTATAAGTGCAAAGCTGAAATTGCTCTCTCGATTCCTTATTAACATGAGGAGATCTCAAAACAGTAAAGATTTCTTTTACTGTAGGTAAAGGAATTGGACCGCTTACTACGGCACCTGTTGACTTTACCGCTCTTACAATCTTCTCTGAAGATTTATCGACCAAATTGTGATCGTAGGATTTGAGCTTAATTCTGATTTTCTGATTCATGTTTATTTCTTTTAAGCAAGAGCACCTTTTTCAGAAGCAATCACTTCATCTGCAATATTTTGTGGTACGAAATCGTAATGTGAAAATGTAAGTGAAGCTGAAGCTCTACCGGAAGTAAGCGTTCTTAAGTCAGTTACATATCCGAATAATGCACTTAATGGCACATCACCTTTAATGATTTGAGCACCGGCTTTAGTATCCATTCCTTTCATTACACCTCTTCGTTTGTTCAAGTCACCTGTTACAGATCCTGTGAATTCATCAGGTGTCACAATTTCAACAGCCATAATAGGCTCCATCAATCTAGGACCACAGCTTTTCGCGGCAGCTTTAAAACCAAGCTTTGCAGCAACTTCAAATGAAAGTGCATCTGAATCAACATCATGAAACGAACCATGATACAATCTAACTTTTAAAGAATCAATTGGGTATCCGGCTAGAACCCCGTTCTTCATCGCTTCTTTAAAGCCTTTCTCTATCGAAGGAATGAATTCTCTTGGAATCACACCACCTACGATTTCATTTACAAACTGAAGACCTTCTTTTTTATCATCATCTGCAGGCCCGATTTCAAATACGATATCTGCAAATTTACCTCTACCACCAGTCTGTTTCTTATAAACTTCTTTATGTTCAGTACTTGAAGTAAGTGACTCTTTGTATGCAACCTGAGGAGCACCTTGGTTGATCTCTACATTGAATTCTCTTCTCAATCTGTCAATAATAATTTCGAGATGAAGTTCACCCATACCTTTGAGCACGGTCTGACCAGTTTCGTGATTAGACTCAACTACAAGAGTTGGATCCTCTTCAACAAGCTTGGATATTGCTACACCAAGTTTATCGGCATCGGCTTGTTTTTTCGGCTCAATGGCGTATCCGATTACCGGTTCCGGGAAGGTCATTTCTTCAAGAATGATTTTTTTCTTCTCATCGCTTAAGGTATCACCTGTTTTGATATCCTTAAAACCAACTGCCGCACAAATATCACCTGCTTCAACAAAATCAATTGGATTCTGCTTATTAGAATGCATTTGCATTAATCGGGAAATTCTTTCTTTCTTTTGAGTTCTATTATTTAAAACATAAGAACCTGCATCTAATCTTCCTGAATAAACTCGCATAAAGCAAAGTCTACCTACGAAAGGATCAGTCATAATTTTAAATGCCAAAGCCGCGAATGGCTCAGACGTTTCCGGTTTTCTAAATTCTACAGCCTCGGTATCAGGGTTAATCCCCTCAACAGCTGGTAATTCCTTTGGTGATGGCAAGTAAGAAATTACAGCATCTAGCATTGCTTGAACACCCTTATTCTTAAATGCAGATCCACACAATACCGGTGAGAAAGACATATCGATAACTGCTTTTCTAACCGCAGCCATAACTTCTTCAGGAGTAATAGAATCAGGATCTTCATCAAATTTCATGAATAAATCCTCATCATAAAGCGCAACGTTTTCGATTAGCTCCGCTCTCCATTTTTTTACTTCTTCTTTTAAGTCTTCTGGAATATCAATGACGCTATAGGTCATTCCTAAATCTTCATCATTCCAGATTACCGCTTTATTCAGCACTAAGTCTACCACTCCTTTGAAGGTTTCTTCTGCACCAATTGGCACTTGAAGAGGAACAGGGTTAGCACCTAATTTTTCCTTAATTTCTTTTACAACATTGAAGAAATCTGCTCCTACTCTATCCATTTTGTTTACAAAACAGATTCTAGGAACACGATATTTATCAGCTTGACGCCAAACTGTTTCAGATTGTGGTTCAACACCAGAAACTGCACAGAAAAGCGCAACAGCTCCGTCAAGTACACGAAGAGATCTTTCTACCTCTACAGTAAAGTCAACGTGACCCGGAGTATCAATGATGTTTACTTTATAATCTTCAGTTTCATCTGTAGCCAAGCCTTGTTTTGTTGGATACTTCCAGAAAGTAGTTGTCGCAGCACTGGTAATTGTAATACCACGCTCCTGCTCCTGTGCCATCCAGTCCATAGTGGCCGCACCATCGTGTACTTCACCAATCTTATGAGTCAGACCGGTATAATACAGAACTCTTTCTGTTGTTGTGGTTTTTCCGGCATCAATGTGAGCCATGATACCGATATTTCTCGTATGATTTAAATCTACTTTAGCCATTATTATTTAGAATCTGAAATGAGAAAATGCTTTGTTTGCTTCTGCCATTCGATGCATATCATCTCTTTTCTTTACAGCAGAACCTTCACCCTTGGAAGCAGCTATGATTTCTCCAGCCAAACGCTCAGTCATTGTTTTTTCATTACGAGCCCTTGCGAATTTTATCATCCACTTCATACCGAGTGCAACTTTTCTTGAAGGACGAACTTCGATAGGCACCTGAAAAGTAGCTCCACCAACTCTTCGGCTTTTAACCTCAACAGATGGCATAATATTATTTAAAGCCTTTTTCCATGTTTCCAATCCATTTTCTTCAGTTCTTTTTTCTATAAGGTCACATGCATCATAGAATATAGAATAAGAAACGTTTTTCTTACCTCCCAACATCAAGTTGTTTACAAATTGAGTAACCAACTCATCCTTGAATTTAGGATCTGGAAGAAGTGGTCTTACTTTTGGTTTTAATTTTCTCATTTCCCTTTAAAAATTATTTCTTGGGTCTTTTAGCACCGTACTTAGATCTTCTTTGAAGCCTACCGCTTACACCAGCTGTATCAAGAGCACCACGAATGATGTGATATCTTACACCGGGAAGATCTTTTACTCTCCCACCTCTAATTAGTACAATAGAGTGCTCTTGAAGGTTATGACCTTCTCCAGGAATATAGGCGTTCACTTCTTTACCATTCGTCAACCTTACTCTGGCAACTTTTCTCATTGCTGAATTAGGTTTTTTTGGTGTAGTTGTATAAACTCTTGTACACACTCCCCTTCTTTGAGGACAGGAATCAAGAGCAGGTGACTTTGATTTTGAAATCAGAGTCTTTCTTCCTTTTCTTACAAGTTGCTGAATTGTAGGCATTTATTATAATATTTTTATATCAGCCAAATTTTTTGGACTGCAAAACTATTTAAAAACTTAATATTTACCAATCTAATTGGGAATTAATGTTGTGATTAGGCTTCTCCTACGGGCCCCCCAAAATTCATTGGGATTTTCATTTCGTTATCTGCCTGTTTGATCTCTCCAAAATTGTCTTCATACTTTCGGATATTATCATTTAATGCACGCATCAATCTCTTGGCATGTTCGGGTGTAATCACAATTCTGGATTTCACCTTTGCCTTGGGAATACCGGGCATCATTTTGATAAAATCTATTACGAATTCACTCGATGAATGGGCGATCATAGCAAGATTAACATAAATGCCCTCCGCCATTTCGTCGGAGAGCTCTATGTTTATCTGGTTCTTATCTTTCTTTTGTTCTTCAGCCATAATTACTCAGAAACTTTTTCATCTTTGAATTTTGCTTCTTTCTCTTCACCCATTAGAAGATCATAATCATCAGCTGATCCTACGATCACGTCCTGAAAATCTCTAAAGCCGGTTCCCGCAGGTATTTTGTGTCCAACGATCACATTTTCCTTTAACCCTTGCAAGTCATCAGCTTTACCTCGTATTGAAGCTTCACTTAATACTTTGGTTGTTTCCTGGAACGACGCAGCAGAAATAAAGCTTTCTACACCCAAAGAGGCTTGAGTAATACCTTGAAGAGCAGGGCTTGCCAATGCCGGCTTCGCATCCCTTACTTTTACAAGTTTCAAATCCTTTCTCTTAAGGCTTGAGTTTTCATCACGAAGTTTTCTCAATGAAACAATTTGTCCTTGTTTCAAATTCTGAGAATCTCCCGGATCCATAACTACCTTCATTTCAATGATTTCATCATTTTCTTCCATAAAGGCGAATTTGTTAACATTCTGTCCTTTTAAGAAGCTGGTATCTCCTGAATCAATTATCTGAAGCTTCTGCATCATTTGACGTACGATAACCTCAATGTGCTTATCACTTATTTTCACTCCCTGAAGTCGGTAAACTTCTTGGATTTCATTTACTATATACTCCTGTACAGCTGTTGGACCCTTGATAGATAAAATATCAGAAGGTGTAATTGCTCCATCGGAAAGCGCATAACCTGCTTTTACGAAGTCATTATCCTGAACAAGAATGTGTTTTGACAATGGCACAAGATACTTTTTCTTCACTTCATCCTTAGACTCCACAAAGATTTCTCTATTACCTCTTTTGATTCCACCAAATGAAACCACGCCATCAATCTCACTAACTACTGCAGGGTTAGATGGGTTTCTAGCCTCGAATAACTCAGTTACTCTTGGAAGACCACCGGTAATATCTCGAGTTTTACTTGTAGATCTTGGAATCTTAGCTAAAATATAACCAGCCTTAATCTTTTGACCTTGGTTCACGTTAATGTGAGCTCCAACAGGAATATTATAACCTTTGCTTTCTCCTTTTGAATCTTTTACAATAATCGCAGGGTTTTTAGTTTTGTCTTTTGTATCGACAATAACTTTTTCTCTGTGACCAGTTTGCTCATCAGACTCCTCACGGAATGTTATTCCTTCCTCAATTGATTCATAATCAATTTCTCCAGGGAATTCTGATAGGATAACTGCATTATATGGATCCCAATAACATAATTCATCTCCTTTTTTAACTTTCTGTTTTTCAGAAATTTTAAGGAATGCACCGTAAGGAACGTGATTTGTTATGAGTGTTTTCTTTGATTTTGGGTCGATAATTTTAATCTCTCCCATTCGCGACATAACTACTTCAGAATCATTATCGTCTTTATCTTTTGTAGTTACTGTTTTTAAGTCGTCATATTCAATCACACCATCAAACTTGGCGAAGATTGAAGCCTCTGTCGCAATATTAGATGCCGTACCACCAACGTGGAAAGTACGAAGTGTTAACTGAGTACCAGGTTCTCCAATGGACTGCGCAGCAATTACACCTACTGCCTCTCCTCTTTGAGCCATATCTCCACTAGCGAGGTTTCTACCATAACACTGTGAGCAAATACCTTTCTTAGAATCGCATGTTAAAGCTGATCTGATTTCGACAGTTTCAATTCCTGCATTATCTATAATGTCAGCAATTTCCTCTGTGATTTCTTCATTTGCTTTTAGGATCAACTCTTCAGAAATAGGATCGTAGATATCATTCAAAGCAACTCTTCCTAAGATTCTTTCAGAAAGTGGCTCAACAACTTCTTCATTGTCTTTCAATGCCTGAGTGCTGATACCTCGTAATGTACCACAATCAGCTTCCGTGACAATAACATCCTGAGATACGTCGACTAACCTTCTTGTCAGATAACCGGCATCAGCTGTTTTAAGAGCTGTATCGGCAAGACCTTTTCTAGCACCGTGCGTAGAAATGAAGTACTCAATTACATCAAGACCTTCTTTAAAGTTTGAGATAATCGGGTTTTCAATAATACCTCCAACACTACCTACAAGGTTTTTCTGAGGTTTGGCCATCAAGCCTCTCATACCACCAAGCTGACGAATTTGCTCTCTAGAACCTCTGGCTCCTGAGTGCATCATCATATAAATACAATTGAATCCTTGCTCATCAGCTTCCAATTGCTCCATAAGCGTATTGGTTATTTGAGAGTTGATTCTTGTCCAGATATCAATTACCTGGTTATACCTTTCATTATCCGTAATCAGACCCATCATGTAGTTCTGAGAAACGCCTTCTACCTCATCTTTTGCTTTTAGAATCAATTCTTCCTTAACAGAAGGAATAATGATCTCAGAAAGTCCCATAGATAAACCTCCTTTATATGCATTCTGGAATCCTAATTCCTTAATGTCATCTAGGAAGTTTGCTGTTCTTGAAACTCCACAAGTTTTGAAAATAGAAGAAATGATTTTTTGAAGTTTCTTCTTTGTAAGAAGTTCATCAATAAAGCCTACTTCTGTTGGCACATGCTGATTAAACAACACTCTACCAGCTACAGTATCAATTAACTTAGTCTCTAAGTTACCTTCGGAATTTCTTACTTCCGTACGAACTTTGATGTGAGCATGTTTATTTAAATGACCTTCATTTATGGCAATAATTACTTCTTCAGGACCATAGAAAGTCATTCCTTCACCTTGGATTGGATACTCCTTGGTGTGCTTTCTTCCTTTTGTTAAGTAATAAAGACCCAATACCATATCCTGAGAAGGAACTGCAATTGGTGCTCCGTTAGCAGGATTTAAAATATTGTGACTAGCAAGCATTAATAACATTGCTTCCAAAACTGCTCCATGTCCTAAAGGAACGTGAACAGCCATTTGGTCACCGTCAAAGTCAGCATTAAATGCTGTACAAACTAAGGGATGCAATTGAATTGCTTTACCTTCAATAAGTTTTGGTTGGAAAGCCTGGATACCTAATCTGTGCAATGTTGGAGCACGGTTAAGCATCACCGGGTGTCCTTTTAATACGTTTTCAAGAATATCCCATATTACAGGATCTTTTCTTTCGACTATCTTTTTAGCTGACTTTACAGTTTTAACTATTCCTCTTTCAATCAATTTTCTGATTACGAAAGGTTTGAATAGCTCTGCCGCCATATTTTTAGGAAGACCGCACTCGTGCATTTTTAGTTGTGGACCCACAACTATAACTGAACGACCAGAATAATCTACCCTTTTACCCAATAAGTTTTGACGGAAACGTCCTTGCTTACCTTTAAGCATATCACTTAAAGATTTCAATGCTCTGTTTCCTTCTGCTCTTACAGCATTAACTTTTCTTGAGTTATCAAATAAGGAATCAACAGCTTCCTGAAGCATTCTTTTTTCATTTCGAAGAATTACTTCCGGAGCTTTAATTTCTATTAGTCTTTTTAATCTATTATTTCTGATAATAACCCTTCTGTAAAGGTCATTTAAGTCAGACGTAGCAAATCGCCCACCATCAAGAGGAACAAGTGGTCTTAATTCCGGTGGAATAACCGGCACCATTTTAATTACCATCCACTCAGGACGATTTTCTATTCTTGTTCTAGCCTCTCTAAATGCTTCAACAACTTTAAGCCTTTTTAAAGCTTCAGCTTTTCTTTGTTGTGAAGTATCATTTGCTGCTTGATGACGTAATTGATAAGATAAACTATCAAGATCCAATCGGCTAAGAAGCATTTCTAATGCATCTGCTCCCATTTCCGCGATGAATTTGTTTGGATCACTATCGTCCAAACTTTGATTTTCGCGTGGTAGTTTATCAAGAATATCTAAATACTCATCCTCAGTCAAAAAGTCAAGATAATTTACACCATCTTCCTCTTTAATTCCCGCTTGAACAACTACATATCTCTCATAATAAATGATCTGATCTAGTTTTTTGGTTGGCAAACCAAGTAGGTATCCAATTTTATTTGGTAAAGATCTGAAATACCAGATATGAGCGACAGGCACCACCAATTCGATGTGACCCATTCTCTCTCTTCTAACTTTCTTTTCTGTTACCTCTACACCACATCTATCGCAAATGATTCCCTTATATCGGATTCTTTTGTATTTACCACAGTGGCACTCATAATCCTTAACAGGTCCGAAGATTCTTTCGCAGAATAATCCTCCCATTTCAGGTTTATAGGTCCTGTAGTTAATAGTTTCAGGCTGAGTTACCTCCCCGTAAGAACTTTCAAGGATAGACTCAGGTGAAGCCAGACTGATGGTGATTTTATTAAAATCACTTTTTATTTTCTTATTTCTTCTAAAAGCCATAATGACAATTTAAATCTTCAATAATTAGTCGAGTGTAACCTCTAATGCTAAACCTCTCAATTCATGTACAAGTACATTGAATGATTCAGGCACATTTGGTGTAGGAGTATTTTCACCTTTTACGATAGATTCGTAAGTTTTGGCTCTTCCTATCACATCATCCGATTTTACAGTTAACATTTCCTGCAAAATATTTGAGGCTCCAAATGCTTCAAGAGCCCACACTTCCATCTCACCAAATCTCTGCCCACCAAATTGAGCTTTACCACCAAGTGGTTGCTGTGTGATGAGTGAGTATGGTCCAATTGATCTTGCGTGCATCTTGTCGTCTACCATGTGACCAAGTTTCAACATGTAGATTACCCCAACTGTTACCGGAAGATCAAATCTATCTCCGGTCAGTCCGTCGGTTAAATAAGCTCTTCCGTAGTCAGGTAAGCCTGCCTCCTTAATCTCATTATCAACCTCTTGCTCTGTGGCACCATCAAAAATTGGCGTTGCGTATCTCTTACCCATTTTAAGACCTGCCCATCCAAGTACAGTTTCGTAAATCTGTCCGAGGTTCATTCGGGAAGGTACACCAAGTGGGTTAAGTACAATATCAACAGGCGTTCCATCTTCAAGGAAAGGCATATCCTCTTCTCTTACGATTTTTGCAACGACCCCTTTATTACCGTGTCTACCTGCCATTTTATCACCAACTTTTAATTTTCTTTTCTTAGCTACATATACTTTAGCAAGGCTAACTATACCTGTTGGCAATTCGTCTCCTACTTCCAGAGTGTATCTTTCTCTCTTGAAAGCTCCCATGTACTTATTACGTTCCAGAGTGAAATTCTTTACCAGTTTCTTAACTCTGGTATTTACTTTTTCATCATCTGTCCAGTTTTCATGGATCATATCACTAAGAAGATTTGCTTCTTCAGGAACAGAGTAATTACTTTCATCTCTGTACACATTCTTTTCAGGGAAAATTCTCTCACGGATATTGGTTTCTGTGAATTTTGTTCCCTTAGCTATGATATCATCACCAAATTTGTGCTTCACACCATTTGATGTTTTACCGGCAAGAATTTCCGCCAATTTTTTAACTGCCCTAGCTTTCAATGCAGTCAACTGACTTCCATATCTCTGCTTCAAAAGCTCAACCTCTTTTTTAGATTTAACTCTTGAATCTTTATCTCTTTTTGGTCTTGAGAATAATTTGGTATCGATTACAACTCCTTTTAATGAAGGAGGTGCTTTAAGTGATGCATCTTTAACATCTCCGGCTTTATCACCAAATATTGCTCTAAGAAGTTTTTCTTCGGGAGTTGGGTCTGACTCACCTTTTGGAGTGATCTTACCAATAAGAATGTCTCCTTCTTTGATTTCCGCACCAACACGGATAACTCCATTTTCATCAAGGTTAGCTACTGCTTCTTCGCTAACATTTGGAATTTCAGAAGTTAATTCTTCTTCTCCTCGTTTTGTATCTCTTACTTCTAATTCAAATTCTTCAATATGAACTGAAGTAAATACATCTTCTTTTACAACTCTTTCGGATATAACAATAGCATCCTCAAAGTTGTAACCTTGCCATGGCATAAACGCTACAAGCATGTTTTTACCCAGTGCTAATTCTCCATTTTGAGTTGAGAACCCTTCGCAAAGAATATCACCTTCCTTAATTTTTTGTCCTTTTTTGACAATTGGCTTAAGGCTTACACAAGTATCCTGATTTGTTCTTCGGAATTTGATAAGATTATAAGTCTTCTCGTTTTCCTCAAAATTTACAAGCTCTTGCTCCGCTGTTAAGGCGTAACGAATGGTGATTTTTGTTGCGTCTACATAAATTACTTCACCATCTCCTTCAGCAGTAACAAGTGTTCTTGAATCACGAGCTGCCCTTGCTTCCATACCTGTTCCAACTATAGGTGCTTCAGGTATCAATAAAGGAACCGCTTGACGTTGCATATTGGATCCCATTAGGGCTCTGTTCGCATCATCATGCTCAAGGAATGGAATTAAAGAAGCTGCAACAGATACAATCTGATTTGGAGCAACATCCATCAATGCAATTTTATCAGGCTCAATTACCGGAAAATCACCTTCTAATCTAGCTTTAACTTTATCATTTATGAATTTACCTTTAGCATCTAATGGAGCATTGGCCTGAGCGATGAATGTATCATCCTCCTCTTCAGCTGTTAGGTATTTTACTTCACCTTTAATATCAACAACACCCTTCTTAACTTCTCTATATGGGGTTTCAATAAATCCCATATGGTTCACTTTAGCGTGTACGCAGAGAGAAGAAATCAATCCAATATTTGGACCTTCAGGAGTTTCGATAGTACAAAGTCTTCCGTAGTGAGTGTAGTGAACGTCACGTACCTCAAATCCGGCTCTCTCACGAGAAAGACCGCCCGGTCCTAAAGCTGACATTCTTCTTTTGTGCGTAATCTCCGCCAATGGATTCGTTTGATCCATAAACTGAGAAAGCTGGTTTGTTCCAAAGAAAGAATTGATAACTGAAGAAAGTGTTCTTGCATTGATTAGATCAACAGGCTTAAATTCTTCGTTATCTCTTACATTCATTCTCTCCTTAATTGTTCTGGCCATACGCGCCAATCCAACACCAAATTGAGAATACAATTGCTCTCCTACAGTTCTTACACGTCTGTTGCTTAAGTGATCAATATCATCGACAACAGCCTTTGAGTTTATAAGACCTATGAGATATTTAACAATTAGAATGATATCCTGATTCGTTAGAACTTTTACTTCAGAATCGATATCAAGACCTAATTTTTTATTAATTCTATATCTACCAACTTCTCCTAAATCATATCTCTTATCAGAGAAAAATAGGTTTTGAATTACCTCACGAGCTGTTGCTTCATCAGGTGCTTCCGTATTTCTCAGTTGACGATAAATTTGTTCTACCGCTTCTTTTTCGGAGTTGGAATTATCTTTTTGAAGAGTGTTATAGATAATCTGGTAATCTGCAATATTCACATCTTCCTTATGAAGAATTACAGATTTTGAACCCGATTCAACGATCATTTCGATGTCTTCCTCTTCAATAGCAGAATCTCTTTCTAGTAAAACTTCATTCCTATCTATAGAAATAACCTCCCCGGTATCTTCATCCACGAAATCTTCAGTCCAAGTTCTTAAAACTCTTGCTGCTAGTTTTCTACCAACAATTTTCTTAAGGTTTTTGGCATTTGCTTCAATCTCTTCAGAAAGTCCAAAAAGTTCAAGAATTTCCTTATCCGAACCATATCCTATAGCTCTTAGTAGAGTAGTAACAGGGAATTTCTTCTTTCTGTCAATGTATGCGTACATCACATTATTGACATCAGTAGCAAATTCTATCCATGAACCTTTGAATGGAATAATTCTGGCAGAATATAATTTGGTTCCGTTAGTGTGCTTACTCTGAGCAAAGAATACTCCCGGTGATCTGTGTAATTGAGAGACGATTACTCGTTCAGCTCCATTAATACAAAAAGACCCTTTCGGAGTCATGTAAGGAATATTACCAAGAAATACCTCTTGTTCGATTGTCTCAAACTCTTCGTGATCTTCGTCGTTGCATGAAAGCCTCAATTTAGCTTTCAATGGAACTGCGTAGGTCAAACCTCTATCGATGCACTCATCGATATCGTATTTAGGCGGATCAATGACGTAGTCAATGAATTCCAAAACATACACGTCTCGAGAATCTGATATAGGAAAATTTTCACAAAATACTTTGTAAAGACCTTCCTGTAATCTGTTTTCCGGATTGGTATCCAACTGGAAAAAATCCCTAAAGGACTTAAGTTGAACATCTAAAAAATCCGGATATTCGATTGATGATTGTGTGGAAGAAAAATTAATTCTCCCGGTTGATTTATCTACACTAGCCAAAGCTCGGGTTTTTTAATGAAAAATTATTACTAGGTACAAACAGGAAAAGACCTGACGCAAGCCAGGCCTACAATGGACTAAATTTCCGTTGAGAGCTCTTATTTTAATTCTACTTCTGCTCCTGCCTCTTCTAATTTTGCTTTTAAAGCTTCCGCTTCGTCTTTAGGTGCTCCTTCTTTTACTGCTTTTGGTGCACCATCAACGATTTCTTTAGCTTCTTTCAAACCCAATCCTGTTATTTCTTTAACCAGTTTTACAATTTGAAGCTTAGCTCCACCTGGTGACTTAAGGATTACGTCGAATTCTGATTTTTCTTCAGCTGCTGCGGCTCCGTCACCTGCGCCTGCACCTGCTACCATTACTGGAGCTGCTGCCGCTGCCGGCTCGATACCATGAGTTTCTTTTAAATAGTCAGCAAGTTCGTTAACTTCTTTTACTGTTAATTCTACTAGCTGATCTCCAATTGCTTTTACGTCTGCCATTTTAAAAAGTATTTATTCCGTTATTGTTTAAGATTCTTTTTCTGATAAAGTTTTAATAATGCCTGCAATATTATGTTTCCCACTTTGAAGTCCTGACATAACATTCGACATAGGAGATTGAAGTAGGCCAATGATCTCACCGATGAGTTCATTTTTCGATTTTAGGCTACTCAATGCATCCAAATGATCTTCCCCGATATAAAAAGCACCTTCAATAGAAGCCGCTTTCAGTTTCGGTTTCTCTCCCTTAGCCTTACGGTAATCTTTAATTACTTTGGCCGGAAGATTTCCAATTTCATTTGAGAACATAATTCCTGAAAAACCTTTCAAGACATCATATAACTCAGAGTAGTCACCTTCAGCTTGTTCCAGTGCCTTTTGGATCAATGTATTTTTAACCACTCTATACTCCAAGCCTGCCTTATGGCAAAGGCTTCTGAAATTGTTGGTTTGATCTACTGTCATTCCAGATGCATCAGCCAAATAGAAATAGCTGGTCTCTGAAAATTTAACCTTTAGATCGTCAATTATTTGTGCTTTTTTCTCCCTAGTCATGGTTCCTTAAGCTAATGTTTTGTGGTCAATTTTAATTCCCGGACTCATTGTACTTGAAAGGGTAATACTCTTGATGTATTCTCCTTTTGATGAGGCAGGTTTCAATTTGTGTATGGTGCCCATGATTTCTTTAGCATTATCCACAATTTGGCTTGGATTAAAATCCATTTTACCAATACTCATATGAACTATGCCAAATTTGTCAACTTTGAAATCAATTTTACCGGCTTTTACTTCTGTAACAGCTTTTGCAACATCAGGAGTTACTGTTCCTGATTTAGGATTAGGCATCAAACCTCTCGGCCCCAAAACTCTACCTAGCTTACCTACTTTTGCCATTACTGCAGGCATTGTGATAACGACATCAAAGTCTACCCAACCACCTTCAATTTTTTGTATCATGTCATCTAGACCAACAAATTCAGCACCGGCTTCTTTAGCCTCAGCTTCCTTATCAGGAGTACACAATACCAATACTTTAACTTCTTTACCAGTTCCATGAGGTAAAGTGGCAACTCCTCTTACCATTTGATCCGCTTTTTTAGGATCTACTCCTAGTCTGATATCCATATCAACTGAAGCATTGAATGATGTGTAGCTTAACTCCTTTAAAAGATCTGCAGCTTCTGAAATGCTGTATTCTTTTAATTTGTCTACTTTAGAGAGAGCCTCTTTTCTTTTTTTAGAAAGTCCCATTTTAATTTTATTAATTAGCCCAAGGAGCTTTACCTTTTACGTTTAAACCCATGCTCCTGGCAGTTCCTGCCACTTGCTTCATCGCTGATTCAACTGTGTGAGCATTTAAATCAGGCATTTTAATTTCTGCTATCTCTTTGACTTGATCCCAAGTCACCGAACCTACCTTTTTCCTATTAGACTCAGGACTGCCTTTCTTTTGCTTTGATTTCTCAAGTAAAAGTGTTGCAGCAGGAGGTGTTTTTATGACAAAATCGAAAGATTTATCAGCGTATACTGTTACCACCACTGGACACAACTGACCTTGTTTATCCTGTGTTCTTGCATTGAATTGCTTGCAGAACTCCATGATGTTGACTCCCTTAGCACCTAATGCAGGTCCAACCGGAGGAGATGGGTTTGCAGCACCACCTCTGACTTGTAATTTTAAAAAGCCACTTACTTCCTTTGCCATCTTATTTTATTTTCTCGACTTGCATATAGTTAAGTTCAACCGGCGTATTTCTACCGAATATCTTAACCATTACATTTAATTTCTTTTTGTCCTCAAATACTTCTTGAACAGTTCCTGTAAAACCATTAAACGGACCATCCATGACGTTAACATCTTCTCCTACAATAAATGGACGATCCAACTTCATCTCCATTTCATCACTTTCATCAACCTTACCGAGGATTCTGTTAACTTCAGATTGTCTCAATGGAACAGGTTCTTTAGAAGCACCTTTTTCATTTCCAAGAAATCCTAAAACCCCTGGGATTCCTTTAATAACATGAATAACTTCTCCATGCTTTGGATCCATTTGAACCAAAACATAACCGGGGAAGAAATTCTTTTCCCTAATTCTTTTTTTACCATTCCTCATTTCATAAACCTTCTCTGAAGGAATAAGTATTTGAGGTATGACCTCCGTCAGATTTTCTCTGCCAATCTCGTTTTCCAAGTAAGTTTTCACTTTCTTTTCCTGCCCTGAGACTGCCTTTACTACATACCAATTTAAATCTGACATATTCAATAATTAAAATTCCTGGTAAAACCAGGTCATCACGTTATCAAAAGCCAAATCCATTACACCTATTAATAAGGCAAAGATTAAGGATGCTACTAAAACCAAAATCGAACTTGATTGAAGTTCGCCATATTTTGGCCAAGATACCTTGTATCTCATTTCGTTTACTGACTCTGATATATACGCTCTTATCTTATTCATCACTTAATTTTAGCACGGGTGGCAAGGATCGAACTCGCGACCTTTGGTTTTGGAGACCACTGCTCTACCAGCTGAGCTACACCCGTATGCAGAAAAAAGGACTGCAAAATTACGACTGTAGAATCAAAAAAACAAATGCCTCCGCGAATTATTTACGGAGGCATTATTTATATTTAAAATGGCTTAGTGTAAAACTTCAGTTACCTGACCGGCACCAACAGTTCTTCCACCTTCTCTGATTGCAAATCGCAAGCCTTTATCCATTGCCACAGTACTGATCAAATTCACAGTAATTGTAACATTATCACCCGGCATTACCATTTCAACACCATCAGGAAGCATGATTTCTCCAGTTACGTCAGTTGTTCTGAAGTAAAACTGAGGACGGTATTTGTTAAAGAATGGGGTATGTCTTCCACCTTCTTCTTTTTTCAATACGTAAATCTCAGCTTTGAATTTATCGTGAGGAGTTACAGAACCCGGCTTGCAGATTACCATACCTCTTTTGATTGATTCTTTTTCTATACCTCTTAGAAGTAGACCAGTGTTATCACCGGCTTCACCTCTGTCAAGAATTTTACGGAACATCTCCACTCCTGTAACAGTAGACTTTAGGTTTTCAGCACCCATTCCAATGATATCAACAGAGTCTCCACTATTAATAACACCTCTTTCAATTCTACCGGTTGCAACAGTTCCTCTACCAGTAATAGAGAATACATCCTCTACAGGCATCAAGAAATCAAGATCAACAAGTCTTTCCGGAATTGGAATATACTCATCAACAGCTGTCATCAGCTCTTCAATTTTCTCAACCCATTTTCCTTCGCCGTTTAAGCCACCCAATGCAGAACCCTGAATTACAGGAATGTCATCGCCAGGAAAATCGTAAAAGCTTAATAGCTCTCTAATTTCCATTTCTACCAGCTCTAACAATTCAGCATCATCAACAAGGTCAACTTTGTTCATGAAAACCACGATTGCAGGAACACCTACCTGACGCGCAAGAAGGATATGCTCTCTAGTTTGAGGCATTGGTCCATCAGTTGCAGCTACTACAAGAATAGCTCCATCCATTTGTGCAGCACCAGTTACCATGTTTTTCACATAATCAGCGTGACCCGGACAGTCTACGTGAGCGTAGTGTCTGTTTGCGGTTTGATACTCGATGTGAGACGTATTAATCGTAATACCTCTCTCTTTTTCTTCAGGTGCGTTATCAATAGCGTCGAATCCTTTTGCTTCACCAAATCCCTTATCAGATAAAACCTTAGAGATTGCTGCTGTTAAAGTCGTCTTGCCATGATCCACGTGTCCGATAGTTCCTATGTTAACGTGGGGCTTATCCCGTTGAAATGTTTCCTTAGCCATTTCTTATTTCAATTTTAATTATTAAAAATTTTACAAATTACGTTTTACTTTTCTTAAATCCTATTAATCAGCAGAGCCAATGACGGGAATTGAACCCGTGACCTCATCCTTACCAAGGATGCGCTCTACCCCTGAGCTACATCGGCTTTAAAGATTATAAGAGCGGGAGACGAGGTTCGAACCCGCGACCTACAGCTTGGAAGGCTGTCGCTCTACCAGCTGAGCTACTCCCGCCTATAATGTTCATTGCTGAACTCAAGGTTGATATCAAAGTGGGGAGAGCAGGATTCGAACCTACGAAGTCGTAAGACAACAGATTTACAGTCTGCCCCAGTTGGCCGCTTTGGTATCTCCCCCTCGCAATATATTCAAGAACTTTTGGCATATAAAATGCCCTCCAATTTTTTTTGGAGATGCAAAAGTAGATGCTTTTTTAATTTATTCAAACTTTGAATAATATTTTTCCTACTGGTCTGTTTTTATGGTTCAAAGCATCTCTGAAAACCACTCCCTTATGGCATCTGCATCTTCTCTTTTTAGAATCTCCACAAGCTGATTTCTTACCTCAGGTCTATCGAGATAAACTAAAAGAGATTGGTATGCCATTACTCTGTTGAATGTGAACTCATCAGATGTTGCAATCCTGTACAATTCATCTAAACCATTCTGTTGTACTGATGAATCTGCCTGAAGCATTCCCAAACCGTAATAGCTCAGAATTGCATACTTATGTTGATTAGCCAAAACCTGAAGCTTTTCATTGAACCATTGAGACTTATCCAGAGATGAGGATGCGTAATAAGAGGCCACAATATATACCACATGAGGGTTGTTTGATTCTTCGAAGGATTTTATCATGTCTAGTTTGGCAAGACTATCTTCTTTCATACTTAGAAGTGCCTCTATTGCAATTGCATTTACATACCAAGATGAATCATCCAAGAAATACTCATAAAAAGTAGAATCTTCGTGACTCAAATACATTAGCGTTTCGATAGCAGCCCCTCTCACATAGGATTTGTTCGATTTTTTTGCCAAATCTTTTATTCTGCGCTCTGTATCTGTTCCCAATATTTCATATTCTGACTCAATAAAATCAAGTGTTAGTTCTTGAATGGTATATGATTCATCCATTAAAAAGGATTGAGCTAATCCGGAATTTTTTACTCTGTCCGGAAAACTGTCTAGCAATAATTCAAAAGCATCATACCTATTTAAGAAGTCACTACTCGCATTATACTGAAGAAATAACTCCTCAAACGTTTTTTTAATTGATATGTCTGCCAACAAATAATGTCCCGGATCTGCGATAAGGGTACCTCCAAATCGTGGCAATTTCCATGAAATACTATCCGTTCTATTATTTACATTAATTAAGGTGTCGATTTTTTCATTTTCTGAATACAGATAAACGAGTTTTAATGGAAAAGTAAATTCATTTTCTTTTTGAGTTTGAGCAAATTCCACAATTAATTGATGATCGGGCTTCTCTGTATATTTTATTTTCAAAACAGGGTGGCCCGGCTTTTCAAACCACTGATCGAAAAACCAATACAAATCCTTGCCTGATACCTCCTCAAAAACCTTTCTCAAATCAGATAATTCAACATTCTGATATTTGAATTTTCTTAAGTACAACTTTAGGCTTTCAAAAAATACCTCATCGCCCAGTTCATTTCGAAGCATATGCAGTACCAAGCCTCCTTTTGAATATGAATGTGCATCGAATAAATCATCTGGATGATGATACCTATGTCGCACGATTGGTGCTTTGTAAGATCTGGCCTCCGAAAAGTATTCATCAAGCTCAGCTATACGGTTTAGTCCCGCAGCCTCTTCACCATATTTATATTCAGACCATAAATACTCGCCATAATTAGCAAAGGATTCATTAAGACTTATATAAGCCCATGACTCGCATGTCACCATATCGCCAAACCACTGATGCACTAATTCATGAGAAATAATCCAATCAAAGTTCTCATCAACCAATTCCTTTTTATTTACATATAGGTTATCCATAAAAACAGATGCGCTGGTATTTTCCATAGCTCCGGTTACAAATTTGCGTACTGGAATTTGAGCGTATTTCTCCCATGGAAAGGGCTGTCCGAATCGACTTGAAAAGAAATTGATCATTTCTGAGGTATTCTTAAAAACATCATCTATTGATTCCTTGTATTTGCTCTCAGTATATACATAGAGCGGCACAGACTCTGATTTCAATTCGATGATATCCCAGTCACCCACTGCTAACATTACAAGGTAAGCTGAATGAGGCTTTTGTTGTACCCAATGATCAGTTCTTGTACCATCCTTATTATATGATTTTGTTAAAAGTTTACCGTTTGAAAGCGTAACTAAAGCTGTATCTACAGTAATAAATATATCCTGATTGAATTTTTCATCCGGTCGATCAAGGGTTGGAAACCATACAGAATTAAATTCTGTCTCTCCCTGTGTCCAGATTTGAGGTGAAATTCCTGAAATAGAATCAAAGGGATCAATAAAGAACAAACCGCGATCTTCAGGTGAAAGTGAATCAATAAATTTTGAAGGTCTTGCTATATATTCAATATCAATTGTAAATACATCATTTCTGTTGATCGTTGAGTCTGAGCTTAGGTATATTCTTTTACCATCGTATTCATTTTTCCACAGATATTTTTCGTCAAGACTTACTGATACTTTGGAAATTTCCATTGATTTGGCATCGAGATAAAACTTTTTGAAGCCTTGAATTCGCGACTTAATGGTAAGTTGGGCTTTTCCAAAAACTTCTTGTTTTTCCCAATTGAAAGACAGATCTAAACTAGTATGGAGTATATCAATAAGTTTCGGTTCAGGAATCTGCAGAGGTCTCTGCTTTTTTTCTTTTACATTTTCAGCCATAGTCTTTTCCGGACTCTCCCCGGGAATGGCATTCTTAGAGCATGCGCTCAGAATAAAAAAAGCACTTATAATGACTAAAAAGGTCTTGAAATTATAGAATTTCAATTTGGATATTTTCATATATCTTTGGCTCAAAATTCAGCTCGATGAATCAGGTCACAATAAACGGAAAAAAACAGCACAAGGTCGATAAAGACAGTGATGGAAATTTATTCATTGATGACAAGATTCTTAACTGGGATTTAAAAAAGGTCAACGACAAACTTTTTCATATCATATTCGAGGGTGAATCTTTTGTTTCAGAAATCATTTCCATAGATACAGAAAATAAAAAGGTATTGTTCCGCATCAACGGTGAATTACTCGATGTGGAACTCAAAGATAAATTTGATCTATTACTTGAAAAACTGGGAATGGCTCATTTAACTGATAAAAAAGTTAATGATATTAAAGCTCCAATGCCGGGTTCTATTTTGAATGTAATGGTAAAAGAGGGCAGCAGTGTTGCCAAAGATCAACCAATTTTAATCTTGGAGGCAATGAAAATGGAAAATGTCATAAAATCTCCGATCGACGGTGAAATTTTAAAAGTGCTTGTTAAAACCGGTGAGAATGTTGAGAAAAATCATAAACTGATTGAATTCAAGTCAGAGTAGAAATGAAATATAAAAGAATATTATTAAAGCTCAGTGGTGAGGCATTAGCCGGCAAACATGGTCATGGAATGGAAACAGAGGTTCTAAACCGATTTGCTTTGGAAATCAAAGAAGTAGTGCGAGCAGGTGTAGAAGTGGCTATAGTCATTGGTGGTGGCAATATAATGCGAGGTGCAGATGCTGAAGCTTTAGGAATTGACAGAGTTCAAGGAGACTATATGGGAATGCTTGCCACACTAATAAATGGAATGGCTATTCAAAGTGTTCTGGAAAAAAACGGTGTTTACACCCGATTGCAATCCGGAATCGGAGTAGATCAGGTATGTGAGCCTTTTATAAAAAGAAGAGCAGTTCGACATCTTGAAAAAGGCCGAGTGGTCATTTTTGGAGCCGGTACAGGAAATCCATATTTCACGACCGATTCTGCGGCAAGTTTGAGAGCTATTGAAATAGAAGCAGAAGTGGTATTAAAAGGAACAAGAGTTGATGGTGTTTATAATGCTGATCCGGAAAAGGATCCTGATGCCATAAAATTCAATCAAATAACATTTGAAGAAGTAATATTAAAAGGTTTAAAAGTCATGGACATGACTGCCTTTGCTTTGTGTAAAGAAAATGAATTACCAATTATTGTTTTCGACATGAACAAGTCAGGGAATCTGTTACGCATTGTAAAAGGTGAAGATGTAGGAACATTGGTGACAAACTAAAATACAAAATGGAAGAAATAGAGATGATATTGGAGATGACTGAAGAAAGTATGGACAAGACAGTCGCTCATACAAGATCAGAATTACATAAGATTAGAGCCGGTAAGGCAAATCCTGCAATATTGGAAAGCGTGATGGTTGAGTATTATGGCACTCAAACACCTTTAAATCAATTGGCCAGTGTGAACACACCTGATGCCCGCTCTTTTCTAATCAAACCATTTGAGAAATCAATTTTACAAGATGTAGAAAAAGCCATTATCAATTCAAATCTGGGGCTAAATCCACAAAACGATGGTGAAAATATTCGAATCAATCTGCCAATATTAACTGAAGAGAGAAGATTACAATTGGTAAAACAGGCTAAGTCTGAATGTGAACAGGGCAAGATTAGCCTTCGAACAGTAAGAAAAGATATGAATGATGAGTTGAAAAAGCTTCAGAAAGATGGTGCTCCAGAGGATTTAATCAAGGATGCAGAAGGAAGAGTCCAACAAATTACCGATAAGCATTCTAATGCTCTGGACGAAATATTTAAAATTAAGGAAGAGGAAATAATGACGATCTAGAGATAGATTTTATTTTTAATGATGTAGTTCTCTACATCAGGGTGCACTAAATATCTAATTGACTCATTATTGCGCACGCAATCCCTAATAAAGGTTGCGGAAATCTCCATCAAAGGTGCGTTTATCATTTTAACAGAATTACTGAGCTCCTCCGGTGCTTCCGAGCTATTTGGCCTTGGATAGACGATCAATCTGTAGTATTTCAGTATAGCTTCATAATTCTTCCATTTATTGAAATGAACCAAATTATCCTCCCCAATTATTAAGGAAAACTCTCTTTCGGGGTATTTCTCCGATAAATATGTAAGCGTATCAACTGTATAACTTGGCTTGGGCATGTGGAATTCGATATCCGAAACGTCGAAATCCAGATTATCGTAAATGGCCAATCTTACCATTTCTAAGCGATCGAATTCGGGAATTAAAGAGGAGTTCTTTTTAAATGGGCTTTGAGGAGAAACTACGAACATCACCTTTTGTATATCGGTTTTCTCCAATACGGTATTGGCAATTATTAAATGACCTATATGAATGGGGTTAAAAGAACCGAAAAACAGACCTACTTTCAACTGAGAAATTTTTTAATGGTTTCTTCTGCTTCTTGTACAGCATGATCGAGGTCATCATTTTCAATAACAACATCAAAATACTTCGCAAATTGCAATTCCGCCTCCGCCTTAGCTATTCGCTCCCTGAGGCTTGCATCATTTTCACTACCTCGGCGGATCAAGCGCTCTTCTAATGTTTTTACAGATGGGGGTTTAATAAAAATTGAAAGAGCCCTATCGCCATACTGCTTTTTGATATTCATTCCGCCTTGTACGTCGATGTCGAAAATAACATGGCGACCTTCATTCCAAATACGCTCCAATTCTGATTTTAAAGTGCCATAAAAAGTATTTTCATACACTTCCTCCCACTCTACAAATTCTTCTTGTTCAATTTTTCTCTTGAATTCTTCGGTCGATAAAAAATAATAATCCTTACCGTTTTGCTCACCTTCTCTGATGGTGCTGCGGCTTGTAGCAGAAATAGAAAAACCTATATTCGGATTACCCGAAAGGATCCTTTTGACAATACTGGTTTTCCCTGCACCTGAAGGAGCAGAAAAAATTAGAAGCTTACCTTTTTGGTTCATGCTATAGTAATCTCCTGAAGCTTTAACTGGATTGCTTTTACCAGTTCATCAGGAACTCTAACATTTCCACATTTTTCTTTGAGTACAGCTCGGATATTCTGCT
The DNA here is from genome assembly GCA_964351965.1 of uncultured Hyphobacterium sp. Classification (GTDB taxonomy): domain Bacteria; phylum Bacteroidota; class Bacteroidia; order Cytophagales; family CCMP332; genus CCMP332. The sequence goes on from CAYGPM010000002.1 coordinate 96,669, forward strand.
CTTCCATATAATGGACTTTGCAATCCTTGCTTCCTTCAATGTGTGCCAGAAATAAGTTTTCTTCTTCGGTATTTGCTTCGCCATCCATTACGATATGCACCAGCTTCATGAATTCAGGACAAAGTTTATATTTCTCGTCCTTATTCATTCCATTTTTAGTAGTAGTTGTTTTATCCATCGACTTAACTCTTATAACCTAAAGTCTTAGCGTATAAATTTAGTTTCTCTTTTAACAAATTTCTTGCTCTGTGAAGACGTGATCTCACAGTACCAATTGGTATATCAAGGATTTTCGACATTTCTTCATAAGTAAACCCTTCAAGGTCACACAATATAATGGCCGTACGAAAATCTACATCAAGTGCATTTAAAGCTGTGGCAACTTCATCGCCGATTTTATCTCTTTCAGATTCAATCCTAAGATCCGTGGTTCTGTTTGAATCAGCATCCTCAGAATTATATGTCTGCTCCAAATCACTGTAATCAACCTTTGCCGGCTGCTTACTTTTTTTGCGAAACTCGTTGATGAAGCTGTTTTTCAAGATTCGGAACAACCACGCTTTGGCATTAGTTCCTGGTTCATAGGAATCGAAAAAACGATAGGCTTTCAAATAGGTGTCCTGAACAAGATCATTGGCATCATCTTCATCCAGAGTTAGCCTATAGGCAAAATTGTAAAGCGAATCGATATAGCTCATAAACTCATCAACGAAGAGTTTATGACGTTTTCCGCCTTTAAGATTTATCTGAGGTCTTGTTGAAATATCCACTTTTTTATCTGCCATTGAGTCAAAAATAAGAATTCTTAATAGATCAAACCATCACTATTGGTCATAATGTCAACAAATTGTCACATGAGCTACCACTGCTATATAAATAACGAGTTTGAGTATAATGTTTGGTTCTTCATTATTATGCCCTATTTCAATAATAGTCAGAATGATTTTTCAAGTATAATGGCTAATATTGAGGCATGGAGGCTACAGATGTAAAAATATCTTTAGTAATAATCGCATTTAACGAGGAAGAGAAGATTGCAAATTGTATCGAAAGTGCGAAAGATATTGTAGATGAAATTCTTGTTGTGGACTCCTATTCTACGGACCAAACGGTTTATATCGCCGGTTCTTTAGGAGCTAGAATAATTCAGAACCCATTTAAAGGACATATAGAACAGAAAAATTTTGCCCTCCAAAACGCATACTATGATTATGTTCTCTCACTTGATGCCGATGAGGCGCTTTCAGAGGAATTAAAAAACAACATCGCTGAAATAAAAAATAATTGGAAAGCAGATGTCTATAAAATGAACAGACTTACCAGTTATTGCGGTAAGTGGATAAGGCATGGCACCTGGTATCCGGATACTAAAATCAGATTATTTAAAAAGAGCGCAGGCTCATGGAAAGGATCTAACCCACACGATCGTTTTGAATTGGACGAAGGCAAAAAAATCGCTTTTATAAAAGGTGATATTTTGCATTATACCATGAACAATATTTCTGATCATTTAAAACAAATGGATTATTTCACAGAAATAATGGCTCGTGATTTACATAAGGCCGGAAAGAAGTCTAGCTATCTGAAATTGTTTTTTAGCCCGGTTATCAAATTTGTCAAATCCTATTTTATCAGATTAGGCTTTTTAGATGGCTATTATGGTTTGGTCATTTCACTTAATTCAGCCCATGCGTCTTTTCTCAAGTACGCCAAGTTGAAAGACTTTAATAAAAGAGGAATCAGTGGGGAATGATCAATTAAAATTCTCCAGTCACGCTATTCGAAGGATTGCAATTAGCAGAACCGATGCTATAGGTGATGTAATTCTCACATTACCACTTTGCGGTTTTCTCAAATCAAAATATCCCGGTACAAAAATTGATTTTATAGCCAGAGATTATACCAAAGCAATTTTAGAGCGTTCAGAAAATATAGATTCTGTAATTCTGGATACTAAAATTGAAGAATACTTCAAAAACGATAAGCCTGATGCCTTGATAATGGTATTCCCGGACAAACGCGTGTCTGAACAGGCTAAAAAATATAAAGTCAAGGAACGTGTGGGCACTTCCCATCGCTGGTGGCATTGGTTGCATCTCAATCGAAGAGTAGATTTCTCAAGAAAGAATTCTGATTTGCATGAATCCCAACTCAATTTTGAATTGCTCAAAGGCTTGGGAATAAATGAAATTCCAACATTGGAGCAGATGTCTCAGTATTTAGGAATAAAAAAATCTCCTAAAGAGCAATCATCAAAAAAAAGAATTCTATTCCATCCAAAATCCAAAGGAAGTGCAAGAGACTGGCCACTTTCCAATTATAAAAAATTAGCTTCAATCCTTTCAAAGGAAGATTATGAAATCTTTGTAACAGGAACGGAAAAAGAGGCTGAAATTATTTCCGAAGAAGACCCTCATTTTTTTGAAGACACAGCAATGCAAAATCATTTGGGAAAATATAGCCTTACCGAACTCATTGATGTAATTGGAAATTCCGATGCGATAGTGGCCTGCTCAACAGGCCCTCTTCATATTGCTGCAATTCAAGGTGTTTTCGCTTTGGGTCTATATCCGCCGCTTCGTCCGATGCATCCTGGAAGATGGGCTCCAATTGGTAAAAATGTTAAAACTATGACTGGCAAAAAACATTGCAATTCCTGTCCTGTTCCTTCTGAATGTGACTGCATGAGAAGTATTCTTCCTGAAAATGTCGCAACAGAATTGAAATCGTTTTTTAATTCACGAGATTTGTAATAATGAAGACCTATTTCAGACTATTAGGATTTGCTCCGGACATCAAGAAGTTTATTCCTATTTACTTCCTTTTTTCATTGCTGTATATTGTCTTCAGCCAGTTCAATTTTATTTTGATCATGCCTTTATTGGACCTTTTATTCGGAAAGGTTCAGACTATGCCGGAAGAGCTCATTGTTCCCGGTTCTTTTGAGTTTTCAATCGACTATTTGAAAACTTCATTCAATTATTATCTGAAAAACATAATTCAAGAAAGCGGTTCATTTGAAGCACTAAAGGTGATTTGTATCGTGGTCATTGCCGCTACCTTTCTAAGTAATGTATTCCGTTATTTATCTCAAAGACTGGTAGAAACCATACGTGCATCAATCGTTAGAAATATCCGTGAGAGAGTTTATAATCATACTATTTCATTGAATATTGGCTTCTTTACCAATGAAAGAAAAGGTGATATCATTTCCAGAATAACCACCGATATACAGGAAATTGAAAACAGATTGACGAGCACCATTTCAGTTATTATCAAAGACCCATTGATGCTTTTGGGTTATTTCTTTATCCTCTTTTCCCTTTCGGTGAAGCTCACGCTATTCTCTTTAATTATTATTCCTGTAATGGGAGGAATGATTGGCGTTTTGGTTAAACAACTCAAAAAGGATTCGCAGCACACTCAAAATTCATTGAGTAGGCTCATCAGTATGATGGATGAAACTTTTTCTGGCTTGCGAGTGATCAAGGCGTTTAATGCTACCGGGTTTATCAAGAAGAATTTCCAAAAAGAGAATGACTATTACGCTCATAAGGTGAGACGGATGAACGTCAAAAAAGAATTGGCAAGTCCTACCTCAGAGTTCTTAGGAGTTTTATTAGTAGCCGGAATTCTCTTAATAGGTGGATATTTTGTTTTATCCGACCAAAGCTCATTGAGTGCTTCTGAATTTATTGCATACCTGGCTGTATTTTCTCAGGTAATGCGACCAGCGAAATCTATTACTGAAGCCTTCAGTTCCGTTCAGAGAAGTTTGGTAGCAGGAGATAGAGTAATCGAATTGATGGAAAAAGAGAATCCAATTGTAGATTCTAAAAATCCTGTATTCATTAAAGAATTTAATGATAAAATAGAATTTAGAAATGTCAATTTTTACTACGGAGATAAGCATGTATTAAAGAACATCAACTTCGAAGTGCAAAAAGGTAAAATGGTGGCTTTGGTTGGACCTTCAGGTGGAGGTAAGTCAACATTGGCTGATTTGATTCCTCGTTTTGCAGACCCAAAAGATGGTGGTATTTATGTGGATGGACACGAAATGAAAGACATCGATATTCATTCGTTAAGACATCTCATGGGAATTGTAACTCAAGAAGCTATTTTATTTAATGACAGTATTTTTAATAATATTTCCTTTGGTATTGAGGCCAGTGAAGAAGCTGTAATAAGAGCTGCAAAAATCGCCAATGCACATGAATTCATAATGGCTACTGAAGATGGTTACAACACAACTATAGGTGATAGAGGAATGCGTTTATCAGGAGGGCAAAGGCAAAGATTGAGCATTGCACGTGCTGTACTTAAAAATCCGCCAATATTAATTCTCGATGAAGCAACATCAGCGCTGGATACCGAATCGGAAAGAATGGTTCAGGAAGCCTTGAATAAACTGATGATGAACAGAACTTCATTGGTCATTGCACATCGTTTGAGTACTATCCAGGAAGCCGATGAGATTATAGTATTGCAGGAGGGTGAAATTATTGAGCGCGGAAATCACTTTGACCTCATAGAAAACAAAGACGGCCTTTATACTCGCTTAAAGCAAATGCAGAGTCTTAATTAAGTTGACATATGACGAGCATGCTGCTGTCAGTGTGAAGTTGAAAATTGATAATTGACAATTGCCTAAGGGTGAGCAGCTACCCAAACTTCTCCGTCTTCAAAAATCTCCTTTTTCCAGATTGGAACTGTTTCTTTTAAGGTGTTAATAGCGTATTCACAAGCTTCAAAAGCGGCCTTTCGATGAGGCGTGGAAACAGCAATAACTACAGGCAGCTCCCCTATTTCTAGAACACCTACCCTATGGTGTATGGAAATATTTATAGCATTCCATCTTGATTCTATTTCCTCGGCAATTTTCCGCATCTCCTTTTCTGCCATAGGGACATAGGACTCAAATTCAAGTCTTATTACCTTCTTGCCTTTCGTTTGATTTCTTACCGTTCCTACAAAACATGTAATTCCACCTGCAGCCTCATCCTTGACAAAATCGATGCATTTTTGACTGTCAAGCTTATCCTCTGTTATTAAAATTTCTATCATATTAACCGCCGCTAACTGGTGGAATGATTACTACTTCTTCATTTTCTTTTATTTGGTAATCATCTTCTTGATAGTCCTCATTTATTGCAAAACGCAGACTTCTCAACTTTTCAAAGTCTGGGAAGCGACTAATAATTTCAGTTTTAAGACCTTCAATTCTCATTCCCGATTCTATTTCCAAAGTCAATTCATTTGTCTTCAAAATATCTTTTGCAATGCCAAAGGCTATTAATTTAATTTTCATATCCTATTTAAATGCGTTTTTGAACATCGAAGAAACCACAACAAGTCAAATTAAAGCTTTGATCTAAAAATTGTTTATTTATACCTTGCATAGCAAGTTTAACAAATATGAAAATTCATTATTTGTTTTTACCATAAATCAATAATTATTCAGGATTGAAATTAATCGACAATCACGGTAGGGAAATAAATTACATGCGAATTGCAGTTACAGATCGATGCAATTTGAGATGCTTTTATTGTATGCCCGAAAGCGGGATTAAATACATGAATCGAAAGGACTTAATGACTTTTGAGGAAATGTTGAGAATGATTCATGTATTTGCAGGAGCCGGAATTTCAAAACTTAGAATAACCGGAGGTGAACCATTTGTTCGAACAGATATAATGGAGTTTCTGGAGGAAGCATCAAAAATTAAGGGCCTCGAGCAAATTCATATTACCACAAACGGAACATATACTGAGGATAAAATCGAAAGATTGGAGAGAATTGGGATTAAATCTATTAATCTCAGCCTGGATAGTTTGGATAAAAAACGTTTTTTCGACATCACAAGAAGAGACCTTTTCGATAGTGTTATGTCCAGTTATAAGGCTATAGTCAAATCATCAATTAATGTAAAAATCAATATGGTGGTGATGGATGGAAGAAATATTGAGGATATTTTTCCCATGCTTGAATTAGCCAAAAACGATGATGTTTCGGTAAGATTTATCGAAGAAATGCCATTCAATGGAACTGAAGGTCAGGGAAATCCAACCTTTTGGCCGATGAAGAAAATATTAAATCATATTGAGTCCAAGTACACTGTTTCTAAAATTCAAGATCCTGAATTTTCAACCTCGGCTAATTATCAGATAGATGGCTTTAAGGGAGATTTCGGAATAATTGCAGCGTATACGAGAACCTTCTGCGGTTCCTGCAACCGAATAAGAATCACTCCGCAAGGCTCATTGCGAACATGTCTCTATGGCGATGGGGTGTTAAATATCCGTGACCTCATCAGAAAGGGATCATCAGATGAAGACCTGCTTTACCATTTAAAATCTGCATTAAATAATCGAGCAAAAGACGGTTTTGAAGCAGAGCACCAAAGAGGAAAAAGTAATTCAGTTTCAGAATCCATGGCCACAATAGGAGGATAAGATGATAAGCGTAGAGGAAGCCAATAAAATAATATCAGATAAAATTCGGGACTTTGGTATAGAAATAATCGCGCTCGAGAATGGAATAGGTCGAATACTTCGGGAAGATATTTCCGCCGATAGAGATTTCCCTCCTTACGATCGTGTTACAATGGATGGGATTGCCATTCGCTATGATGCCTACGAAAAAGGTGAAAAAGAATTTTACATTGCCGGAATAGCCGCAGCGGGAGATGAAAAGAAATCTTTACGGGAAAAAGGGCAATGTCTTGAAGTGATGACCGGATCTATTATGCCTGATGGATTGGATACGGTTATTCCTTATGAAGAAATTGAAATTAAAGATAGTAGAGCTAGACTTATTGGAGATACGGTCAAGTACAAACAGAATATTCATTTCCGAGGGCAAGACAGAAAAAAAGACGATATCATTATAAAATCAGGACAGGAAATTTCATCTCCTGAAATAGGAGTTTGTGCTACTGTGGGTAAGTCCAAAATCAAAGTAAGTCGCCTGCCTAAAACGATTGTCATTTCAACCGGTGATGAATTAGTTGATATTGATCAAACACCCAAAGCACATCAGATTCGCAGAAGTAATGTTTATAGAATTCAAACTTTATTAAAGACATTCAATATAAAAGCTGATAATGCCCATATACAGGATGACTACGATTCCATTGTGCAAATTTTAAAAGAATATTTGGAAGACTATGAAGTAATCATACTAAGCGGAGGCGTCTCCATGGGTAAATTTGATTTTCTTCCCAAAGCTCTGGAGGAAATTGGAGTCAAGCAGCACTTTCACAAAGTTGCTCAAAGGCCCGGCAAACCATTTTGGTTTGGAACTTACAATGATAAAGTAACCGTTTTTGCGCTGCCCGGGAATCCCATATCATCATTTATGTGCATGCAATATTATTTTCTTCCATGGCTAAATCAGTCTTTAAAGGCCAATGAAAAGGCAAAGTCCATCGCAAAACTTAGTGAAGATGTAGAGTTCAAAAAAGATCTTACTTATTTCTTAGAAGTGAAATTGTCTTACTCTGAAAAAGGAGAGTTAATTGCGAATCCTGCTAAAGGAAATGGCTCTGGAGACTTGGCAAATCTTGTAGAAGCTGATGCTTTTATTGTATTGCCGAGGGGAAGAGATAAGTTTAAGAAAGGCGAGGCTTATCAAGTAATCAATTGTAGATAGTGATAGTATACTACTAGCTTAAATTTTCAATTTAGGATTTTGTTTAAAACAAAAAAAGATAAAAAAGTCGAAATGCCTTTTCAACAGTAGACTTTTTGATTTCTTATGAATATTATTGGCAACTTTCTTTTTAAATTCAGATATGAAATTACTGGTGCTTATTTCATTTTTATTTAGCATTCTGCTTTTTTTTTCATGTAACAATGAAGAAACATATAAGGATCCAACTTGTATTTGTACGCAAAGAGGTTGCGAAAGAGACACATCACATGTGATTTTAAGATTAAAAGTTGATACAGGTTCATTTGATTACAACGATTTTGGAGCAAGAACAATAATTGCTGTAGGTGATGACAATTCTATCATTGACACTTTCGAATTAAACTATCGCTTTGTACAAAACAAAAGCTATAGATATTTATTCTTAGACAATAGTCTTATTTCAAGAGAATTAGATTTTCGAGAACTCAAATTTTATATTCAGAATATTGAATTAGGCATTTTTGATTCGATTTCCGATATAAACTTTACTCACAACCCTGTTACAGTCTTATGTAACGAGTGCCAACCTGAATCATGTCCTGATCAATATTTAGATACTTATTCGAGAGAAAATTTTAGTCTCAAGATAAATGGAATAGTCCAAGATTCCTCTACTATTTGGTTAGATAGATAACCTCACCAAATCCTCCCTTGTTTCTATACCCAGATGAATTCCAGCTTCAAAAGCGCCTTTTTCACCTTTTGTCAGGTATTATCCTGATTTATGCTCATAAATAATCAGGTTATAACCTTACTTATAATTTTGATATGTCAGGTTATAACCTTACTTTTACTCATATATTGTCAGGCTTTAACCTTAATTATGAATAAAAGGAAATTACAAATTGAACAATTAGAACAAAAGCTCAAAGGATTATATTCGGCGCAAAAAGTATCTGTACCTGCCACAGGTTGGCTTAGAGCTGTAAGAGTTTCTCTTGGCATGTCATTGCAACAGCTTGCCAACAGGCTTTCAATTACCAAACAAAGTGTTCTTGAAATAGAGGTTCGTGAAAAAGAAGGGAGCATTACCTTGAAAAATCTTAGAGAGGCTGCCGATGCCCTGGATATGCAATTGGTTTATGGTCTGGTTCCGAAAGATGGAAGTATTGAAGATTTAATTGACCGTAAGGCAAAGGAATTAGCAACTCGTATTGTTTCCAGAACTTCTAATACTATGAAATTGGAGAATCAGGAAAACTCCGGGCAGCGACTAAAGAAAGCCATTGAAGAGAGAAAAGCTTTGATAAAAAGCGAAATTCCAAAAATATTATGGGATTAAATCTGGAATATATTGATGGCCAAAACCTATCGATCTAGATGAAAAGGAAGGTGCTCTATTAGGAGTTCAAGCTGTGAAGTCAGATGCCAAGAAATTATCTTATTCCAAAAAAGGAGAACTGATTGCCAAGCCTGTTATTAATTATCGCTAATTTATTTACCAATTTTTGACTTGATCATTTCAACCTCCATAGGTGTATTGGCATTGAGTAAAATATCTGTATTGCTGATATGTAATTCTTCGATTTCACTATTGATTAATGCTTTTCTTGGACAGGAATAGCCCATACTTAAAAAATTCAAGAGTCTTGGATACATCCTCGGTTCCCAAATAGTAATTAATGGCTCCGGAAATGATGTTTCAGGATTATGAAAACAAGTGGCAAAAGCACTTGGATTTCTACCTTTAATAAGCTCTTTTAAGGTATCATCATTCAATAGTGGAATATCTGCAGCGATTGTCAGCCAAGCTGAATTTGGATTATAACGGAATGCGCTCAAAATACCTCCATAAGGCCCCAAGCCTTTGAATTCATCTTCAATAACCGGAAATTTTTCTCCCTTATTTTCAGCAATTGATATAAATGATGTTTCGCAATGTCTGGAAAGCATTTCCATCATATAATCCTTTTGTGCCTTACCATGATAATCAATCAAAGTCTTATCATGTCCCATTCTTTGACTTTTCCCTCCAGCCAATAAGAGTCCATTTATTTTCGGAATGTTATCGGAAATAGAGCTTTTAATAAAATCAGATATTTCTTTGATCTCAGTAATCTTAAAAACCGGAATGGATTGATGATTTGTTAGATGTAATTTTAAATAATCATGTATATCATTCTCTCCCTCATCTAAAACAAAGCAAATCACATCAGTCAACCGGTCTAGTTTTCTACTTAGGGATTCTTTCTTCTTTTCATTGATTATTACGACCTGCTTGTCTGCAGCTATATGATTTGAATTAATTAGAACTCCGTCTGTTGAAAGGAAATGTTTTCGGAATTCGAATTCAATATTCTCACTTTTGAAATTCAAATTGTGGGAAGAAATTTTATCGGTGTAATTGCTATAAAACACATCTTGCTCCTGCGACTCTCCATGTTCTGCATCTACATAGCCTAATTTGTATTCAGTAAGCTCCTTGGCTATTTCTTTCGCTAAATTTTGAATAAGTCCACATGGTGCTCCAATAAACCCAAATTCATTTCTGTGAATTTTGCCGCCAATCGGTTTTTGCAAATGGCTATGCTTGCTATGCTTTTTTGAAGTCACTCTTTCCTCCTGTTTTCTCAATGAGTCTGGTAGATTTGATTTCTATATCATGCGAAAATCCCTTGCACATATCATAAATGGTGAGAGCAGCTATACTGGCGCCTGTCAATGCTTCCATTTCAACTCCCGTTTTTCCGCTCACGCGTACCGAACAATATATAACTACTTCCTTTTTATTGTTGATTTCAATGTCAATTCCGCATTTATTAATCATCAATGGATGACAGAGTGGAATTAATTCGCTTGTTTTTTTGGCAGCCATAATACCGGCAAGTCTCGCTGTTTGAAACACCGCACCTTTGCTTGTATGAATATCATCATTCTCAAACTTCTCGATTATCTCTTTTGGAAGAATCACCGTTGCCTTTGCCTTTGCAATTCTTTCAGTGATTGATTTATCAGATACATCTACCATATTTGAATTACCCGATTTATCAAGATGAGAAAAGTCCTTTGACATGGCTTAATTTGTTTGATTAATTTATAAAGAGAATATATTGTAAGAACTTTACAAAAATTATAAAATTTACCGGGAAGCTGAAAATCAATCTACACTAAATGACTTTAAGCGATCAGGAAAAAAGAAGGTATAACAGGCATATCACTTTGCCCAATTTTGGAATTGAAAGTCAGGAAAAGCTTAAAAACAGCAAAGTACTTGTTATTGGTTCCGGTGGTTTGGGTGCGCCACTTCTTCAATATCTTACAGCTGCTGGTATAGGTACAATCGGTCTTGTAGATTTTGATATTGTTGATGAAAGTAATCTTCAACGGCAAGTTTTATTTGGCACTTCTGACATAGGAAAAAGTAAAACAGCCTCAGCAATTTCAAGGCTAAAAGATCAAAACCCCCATGTTGAATTTATAGAATTCAATGAAAAACTGACTTCCATAAATGCCATTAAGATTATTGAGAAATTCGATGTTATCGCTGATGGCACTGATAATTTTCCTACCCGTTATTTAATCAATGATGCCTGTATTCTCTGCAATAAACCATATGTATATGCTTCTATTTTTCAGTTCGAAGGACAGCTAAGTGTTTTCAATTTTCAGGATGGTCCGAATTACCGTGATTTATTCTCCATACCACCCCCACCCGGTATGGTGCCAAATTGTGCTGAAGGTGGTGTATTGGGAGTTTTACCGGGGATTATTGGCTCTATTCAGGCCACAGAGGTGATTAAAGTAATCACGGGAATCGGGGAAACACTTTCAGGAAAGTTATTACTAATAGACAGCCTAGATTTTAGTTTCAGGAAAATCAACATTAAAAAAAATCCTGAAAATCCAATTAGTGGCAAAAACAGGACTATTACTGAACTCATTGATTATGATGAATTCTGTGGATTGAATTCTACGAGCGTAAAAAGCATAACGGTTCAAGAATTAAAGAAACACGAAGCTGATTATCACCTTATTGATGTGAGAGAAAAACAAGAGCATGATATTTCCAATTTAGGTGGTCATTTAATTCCCCAAGATAAATTAGATGCTCATCTGAAGAAAATTCCAAAAAATGGGAAAGTGATTCTCTATTGCAAAAGTGGTCAGAGAAGTTCAATGGCCATTAGTTACCTACAAGATAAATACGGCTATACTAACTTACTGAATTTAAAGGGCGGAATGTTAGCTTGGAAAACAGAGATTGACCCTACTTTGAATATTGCTTGAACATAAAATTTGAAATATTCTTGAGAAAAACCATTTCTTACTTTCCGTATTACCTAAATAGTACTTATCGTTTAATTCATCGTTCTGGAATTTTTAATTCTTATCGGATTGCTCTTGGATTGCTTTTAATCTCACAATTAGTTTTAAATTCTTGTACAGATAAAAAGAAAGAATCATTAATGGTTGCGGTATCTGCAAATGCTCAATTTGCAGTCCGCACCATAGCAGACGAATATGAAAAAGAGAAAGGTGTTCAAATTGAAATAATTAGTTCTTCCTCAGGGAAATTAGCTGCACAAATAGTTCAGGGAGCACCTTATGATCTATTTATTTCAGCGGATCTTCAGTATCCTGAATATGTTCATGAAAAAGTAAAGGGAAGTCAATCACCGAAAGTTTACACAAAAGGAAGCCTTGTGCTTTGGTCTTCAAGTCTGAAAGAAAAGGTGACATTGGATTTATTAAAATCAAACAAAGTAGATAAAATAGCCATTGCCAATCCCGAAACAGCTCCATACGGAAAAGCAAGCATCGAAGTATTGAAAAAGTTGAAGCTTTATAAGGAGCTAAAAGACAAACTGGTGTATGGCGAAAGTATTTCACAGTGCACTCAATTCATTCAAAGTGGTGCTGCACAAATTGGTTTTACAGCCCGGTCCATTATGTATTCGAGCCTAATGTCCAATGAAAAAAATTGGATAGATATTGATACGGCCTTACATGCGCCAATTAGGCAGGCCTTTTTGGTCATCAAACCAAATACTACTTCAAATGAGTTTAGTGATTATGTCATATCCGAATCAGGACAGAAGATTCTTTTAGAATTTGGCTATTTTCGACCGGAATGAATCGATTCAAAGCCATAATTGAAGAAGTAGAATCAGAAGGCTCAATGAGTCTAGTCAATTTGAAAGTTGGCGTTCAGAGTTTTAGCAGCATAATTCTAGACAATCCCGAAACAGTCGATTATCTATTCGAAGGAAGTGAAATAGATATTATGTTTAAAGAAACAGAGGTGGTTATTGATACAAACACTTCACATTCTATGAGCTTGAGAAATAGAGTCGCAGGCGTAATCCAGAAAATAGAAAACACACGCTTATTATCGAAACTTGATATAAAATGTGATATTGGTACTATTACTTCAATAATTACCAAAGGATCAGTTGATAGACTAAATCTTAAAGAAGGTGATAAGGTATTTGCCATGATAAAAACGAATGAAATCTTTTTATCAAAATGATGGATTTACAACCCATATGGCTGTCAATAAAACTCGCTTTTTTAAGCTCGATTATCTTGTTTTTCATTTCCATTCCCATTTCTTACTGGCTGGCTTATGGCAAAAGTAGAATTAAGCCATTTATAGAAACTTTGATTAGTATGCCGCTTGTCCTACCTCCTACTGTCCTTGGTTTTTATTTACTTCTGCTTTTCAGTCCCAATAATTTTCCCGGATCATTTTTAAATGAATATCTCGGGATTAACTTGCTCTTCTCATTTCCCGGACTTGTTTTCGCATCAATAATTTATAGCATGCCTTTTATGATCAATCCGATTCGTTCAGGCTTTGCAGGAGTAAATAGATCGATAATTGAGGCTTCCTGGGTTTTGGGAAAGTCTAAATTAAACACTCTTATCCACGTTATTATTCCAAATGCCAAGATTGCCATAATCACGGCTTTAGTCATGTCATTTGCTCATACCTTGGGAGAATTTGGCCTTGTATTGATGATCGGAGGAAATATACCCGATAAAACAAGAGTGGCTTCAATTGCAATCTATGATAAGGTGGAAGCGCTAGACTATTCATCTGCCAATACTTATTCACTTATCCTATTTGCGTTGGCATTCCTGATTCTATTTAGCGTCTATTTTCTTAATAGAGGAAAAGAAAGGAGTTCTGTGATATGATCAGCATAGAATTAAAAAAGCAATTGAATTCCGCTAATGGTAATCTAAATCTGGATGTAAACTTTGAGTTAAAAAGTGGGCAAATGATCAGTCTTTTTGGAGAGTCGGGCTCGGGTAAAACCTCCATTTTGAGAATGATATCGGGTCTAATGATTCCTGATTCCGGAAGAATTTCTAAAAGCGGTCAAATCATTTACGACTCAGCAAAAAGGGTTTGTCTTGATGTTCAAAAGAGAAATATTGGATTCCTCTTTCAGGATTATGCACTCTTTCCAAACATGACTGTTTTTCAAAATTTGAATTATGCCTTGAAAAAAGGTGAGAAATCTGATCTGGTTTGGGAAACGCTTGAATTCTTAGGTTTAAAGGAACTTGCAGATCAAAAACCTGAAAAACTTTCCGGTGGACAGAAACAAAGGGTGGCTCTCGGAAGAAGCATAGTAAACAAACCTGAAGTCTTATTATTAGATGAACCGCTTTCCGCTCTGGATGGCAAGATGCGCCTGGAATTACAAGACTATATTCTTAAAATTCACCGTGAATTGAATTTGAGTATCATTCTTGTTACGCATGATGTGTCGGAAGTACTGCGCCTTTCTGATGAAGTTCATGTACTAGAAAATGGTAGAATTATTAGATCAGGCTCAGCAGAGAAAGTCTTTCTTCAAAATGGCATTAGTGGAAAATTTCAATTCAATGGAGAAATAATCAAGGTAGAGGAACAGGGTTTCATAACTATCCTACATGTTTTAATTGGAAACAACTTGATAAAGGTTGTATCAGAAAACTCCGACGACAAGTACCGGGCAGGTGACAAGGTGAATATTGCATCAAAAGCATTTAATCCAATCATTACCAAAATCTAAAAGGCATAAAAAAACCCCATAGAAGAAATCACGGATTTCACTACGGGGTGATTTTTTATAATACTAATTTCTAGTATCTGTAATGCTCAGATTTGAATGGTCCCGCAGGAGTCACTCCAATATAATCAGCTTGATCTTTACTAAGTGTAGTCAATTCAACACCAATTTTTTCAAGGTGCAACATCGCTACTTTCTCATCTAAATGCTTAGGCAAGATATATACGTTGTTTTCGTATTTATCATTGTTGTTCCAAAGCTCCATTTGAGCTAAAGTCTGATTAGTAAATGAATTAGACATAACAAAAGATGGATGACCGGTTGCACAACCCAAGTTTACCAAACGTCCTTCGGCAAGAAGGATAATTTCGTTTCCGTTTACATTGTAAACATCAACCTGAGGCTTTACGGTGTATTTTGAATCACCATGGTTCTTGTTTAACCAAGCTACATCAATTTCATTATCAAAGTGACCAATATTACAAACGATGGTCTTGTCATTCATCAATTTGAAATGCTCGCCTGTTAAAATATCCTTGTTTCCGGTAGCAGTAACGATGATATCAGCTCTTGGAATAGCATTTTCCATTCTTTTTACTTCAAAACCATCCATTGCAGCTTGAAGAGCACAGATAGGATCTATTTCTGTAACAATAACTCTAGCTCCTGCACCCCTTAACGAAGCAGCAGTTCCTTTTCCAACGTCACCATAACCTGCTACGATTGCTACTTTACCTGCCATCATAATATCAGTAGCTCTTCTAATAGCATCAACTGCAGATTCTTTACAACCGTACTTATTATCAAATTTTGATTTAGTTACTGAATCGTTAACATTGATAGCCGGCATTGGAAGTGTTCCGTTTTTCACTCTTTCGTAAAGACGGTGAACTCCGGTAGTAGTCTCTTCAGAAATACCTTTGATATTCTGAGCTAGCTCAGGGTATTTATCCAAAACAACATTGGTTAAATCTCCACCATCATCCAATATCATATTCAATGGCTTGCCACCTTCAAATGCATGAAGTGTTTGCTCAATACACCATTCGTATTCTTCTTCAGTCATACCTTTCCAGGCATATACAGGAATTCCTGCTTCAGCGATAGCAGCAGCAGCCTGATCTTGAGTAGAGAAGATATTACAAGATGACCATGATACTTCAGCTCCCAAAGCAATAAGTGTTTCGATTAATACAGCTGTTTGGATTGTCATGTGAAGACAACCTGCTATTCTAGCACCTTTCAAAGGCTGAGAAGCACCAAACTCTTCTCTTAGTGACATTAAACCAGGCATTTCAGCCTCGGCTAAATTAATTTCTTTTCTTCCCCAGTCGGCAAGATTGATATCTTTTACTTTATAATTTTCTTTTGTGTCGATCATTGTATTGGATTGATAATTTCAAATTGAGTGCAAAAATAAATTTATTAAAGGCAATTTCCAACCTATTTGAATTCCCAGTGTGTTCTGGGCTCTATTTCAGCTTTTAATTGATTTAAGAGATTATATAAACCAAAATATGTGCGATTTACATAAAGAGCGTGTTGAGAACCTCTCGCAGTGCCCGCATCTCTTAAATCTTTCATTTTGGAGGTTTTCTCTCCCAGATCATAAATGGCTTTGAAGTAGGCATCATCTCCAAAATCAAACTTCTCTGATTTAAATGGTTTTGATAATAGATCACCAAGCTCTCCGTAAATCTCCACAAAAAGTTTTATGATTCTATCGCTGTCATTAGGAGTGATTAATTCTATATCTCTTAAAATCTGAACAAATTCATCATCAGTTGTAAGACTATTGGCTTTCAGTAATTGGAAATAAGCGGCATAGAATTCTTCCGGAATTACTTTCACACATCCGAAATCCAAAATAGCCAGCTTATTATCTTTTGTTATCAAGAAATTACCGGGATGTGGGTCGGCGTGTACCATTTTCAATTTATGAACCTGATAATCGTAAAAATCCCACATAATCTGACCCATTTTATTCCGCATTTCTTGCGAAGGATCAGTTTGGAGCCATTCTTTAATATGATCACCATTGATCCAATCCATTGTAAGGATTTTTCTGGCGGAGAATTCAGGATAGTATTTTGGGAAAACAACATCTCCAATATCATTACAGGCCTCGCTGATTTCCACTGATCTTTTAAGTTCCAATTCATAATCGGTCTCTTCTGTCAGCCTCTCCTCTACCTCGTTCATGTATTTGTCCAAATCCTTGCCGCGAACATTCATCAGACGCATGGCAAATGGTTTTGCCATCTTTAGATCCGATCTCACGCTTTCAGCTACTCCCGGATACTGAACTTTTACTGCAAATTCTTTATCATCAATTGTCGCTTTGTGTACCTGGCCGATGGATGCAGCATTGACTGCCTCCTTGGTAAAAGTATCGAAGATTTCAGAAGGCGACTTCCCGAAATAGCCCTTGAACGTTTTGACAATTAGAGGACCTGATAAAGGTGGCGCACTATATTGCGACATTGAAAACCTTTCCTGATAAGCAGTTGGAAGGATATTCTGATCCATGCTCATCATCTGAGCAACTTTTAAGGCACTTCCTTTTAAGTTACTGAGCATGCCGTAAATATCTTCTGCATTATCATTGTGCAGATCATCTTTTGTTCGACTTGGGTCTACTGCTTTTTTAGCATAATGCTTGACGTAATTACCACCGACCTTAACTCCTGTTTTTACAAATGCCGTGGCTCTTTGAACCTTCCCTGCCGGAATACTTTCTTGTGATTTCAATTATTTTGTTTGGTTTTGAAAAATAAATTTTGCGAAGTCTATGGCCGAATCAAGCGGTCCTTTTCCAATAAGTTCAAAAGCCAAGTTTACTGACTTCTCAATAGCAGCATCTGTTTTTTCAAATCCTCTTGAATCATCTTTAATCCAGAATTCAAGAATAAACAGAAAGTGAATCCAGAATACTCGGAAATATTGATCGGTCAGACGCTGTCTGTCTGCTATTTCTTCTTTTTCAACGCCTTCATCGACAATGGTTTTTACCCATTCTTCGAATTTTGCCTTGAATCGTTTAAGATCTCCGGTATCCTTGGCAGCTTTCAATAATCGCTCATCACCTCTTTTAAACAGAACATAACTGCGATACGATTTGAGTGTTTCAACAAAGGTGTAAAAGAAAAAGAGGACCTTTTCTCTTGCTGAACCATTTACATAGCTTTCTTCTTTGGAGAGAGATTTTTCAACTTCTTCGAAAATATGTTCCCAAACAGCCTTGTCCAGGTCTTCCAAACTGTTGAAATGATCGTAAAATTCTTTCTCGTCTAATTTGATCTTTTTACAAAAAGAAAGTACTGAGACTAATGCTTCTTTATCCGTCAGAAGCATCTCCATATAGTTTTTAAGAATGTCTTTGCTTTTCATTGATTTTAAAACATACCTTCCAACTATAAGTTTGATCAAAAAGTAAAAACCTGACTAAAATTTTACTTTTTAGACAAAAAAAAAGCACCCATAATTTTGGGTGCTTCAATTGGCCTGTTTTGATTATTCAATAATTATTTTATTTCTCATTTTTTCCTTGTCTGTTATAAGCTCAACTATATAATTTCCGGGTGCGATGCCATTTAAAGAAATGCTAAGAGGGTTAAGCTGATTGTGTAAAGATGTATAAACTGCTTCTCCTACTAAATTGTAAATTTTAACAGTTACATCCTCATCAATTTGATCCAAAAAGTCAATATGCAATACATCTTTTGCCGGGTTAGGGTATATTTTTACCAATTCCGCGCCAATAGCTGAACTAAGACTTGAAACAACTGCAGTTCCCTTTACATTTAGCCTTAAAGTCCCTTCTTCCCCAGAATATCCTTCAACTTGAATTAAATAAATACCCGGGTCTAAAGTCTCAATGATTTGAGATTGTGTAGTTCCACCTGCGTCATCATTAACCGCGATTACGCTTCCGCAGTTATTATTCAATAAGCGCAAATAAGTATCATAACCGGTAAATTGTGAACTAATGGTGTTTATATCTACTTCCATTCTTGTACTAAGTTCAAAACGATAATAAACATCAGCGCTCGGGTTATCAGCAGTATTTGTATACGTTAAAGGTGCTGAACCGGAGTGCTCTCCTTCTATATCTCTTGAAGTATTATTGTAATGAATATATTGTTGATTATTCACAAGAGTTCCCAATTCTAACGGATCACTACAAACGTCACCACTTGAATATCTCCAAGCCGTCTTTAATCGAATATCCCAAACATTTGAATTTGGTAGTAACCAACCACCCGTAGCAGAATTGTCATTGCTATACCAAGCGCTGGACCATCTTGCTGCATTTTGACTTATCGATGCAAGACCACCTCCTGAAAATGAAGCAAGACTATTATAATAATCATCATCAGGGTTTGAACCGGTTGAATTATAATTACAGGTTTCTCCGTTATCGTCTTCCCACCCGGTAAAATTCATATTGAATTCAGAATTCCAAGACCAGCCTGTTCCCCAAAGATAAAACCAGTTTGGATCGTTGTTGACGTAAGTATATGGAACAGAAGGACAGCTAAAATCAAAACATATATCATTGTACCAGTTACCTCCGGGATCCGAAATATCAATACTAACATTGACCTCTCCGGGGTTTGAACCTGTTCCATCATTTTGACCATCATAATATAATTCATGAAGCCTAATTTCAAAATTGATATTCTTGTTTATTATTTGGGCGTTTGCAGCAAAGGAAACAAACAGACCAAACGCCAAGGTCATTAATTTGCTTTTCATAAAAATCGTAGAGTTTTTCATATTCATTATGTTTAAGTTCGAATTCAAAGCAAGTAGTTTCGTCTCTTATCAACATGGACAGGATGCGCAAGTACTAGGACAATTTGAGCATATGAACAAAAAATATCGCCTTATGTGTGCAAATGATCATTTTAAGATTTTTATTAGCTATTGATGTTAAATAAAGGCTTCATTCTTCATTGTTTAATCTCCTTAGCTTTCCTTCTAGAATCTTGTACAGATTCTGAGGTTTCGAAAGACAAAGACCTAAAGGATTTCCCTAATGTCATCATCTTAGATACACTTAAGGGTTATTCGATCAATCCGATTAGCGGAGAGAAAATCAACCCGATTATGGATTCCTTAAACGAGGAGTTTCCAACAGGTAAGAATTTAAAAATTAGACCAAAGCTGCTCGAAGTTGAATTAAAGAGCCCAAAACAGTTTGCATTAAGTCCTTCAAGAATAGTGGAGCAAACTTCTGATCAATTGAAAAATATCAAGCCGGATTTTTTTCAAGCCTTGGACCCATCCAAAATGCCAAAATTTAATTTGACTACGGACCAATGCACTTTAGAAATCAAGAACGGTCAAAATATAGCAGTTCCAATCAATGAAGAATTTGAGATCGAAGCGGTCATTAGTTCATTTATCAATCATAAATCAAATGAAATTCAAGCAGCCAGGTATCCCGACATTGTCAATTATGACATGAAAGTCTTAGGTACAAAACAGGGCTTATCATCAGATTACATAAGAACAATATTTAAGGATAGTAAAGGAAAGGTCTGGATTGCTACGGATGGAATCGGGGTTGATGTTTACAATGGTGAAAGCATAAAGACTTTCAATAAAAAATCAGGGTTTCCGGTCGGAAGAGTATTTGATATTGAAGAAGATAAACATGGCAATATTTGGTTTGCTGCCTATGATGAAGGGCTAGTAAAATTTGATGGTCAGAAATTCCATCACTGGAATTTTGAGCAAGGCTTACCCAAAGCAATGTGTATGGAAATTTTAGTTCATGATGATGGAAGTATTTATATAGCCAGTTTGGGAGACGGGTTAATCCGTTATCACGATGACAAGTTTAAACTATTGATTCCATCCAATGAACCCTATTCTAAATATGTATATAGCATTGATGTGGATAATGATGGCAGGCTTTGGGTCGGCTCAGGATACAAAGGCTTGTATTCCCTAAAGGATAGTGTATTCACGTTTTATTCAGGTGAAAATGGCATCTCTGATTTAAGAATTTTTGATATCCAATCAGATATAAATGAGGGAATTTGGTTATCTACCGAATTAGGTCTTGGCAGAATAGTGAATGATTCTTTTACCAGATATGAAGAGATTCCTCAATTCACTGTTCAAAACTCTCACAAATTATTTCCCGATAAAACGGGTAACATTTGGTTTAATATGGGAAATAAAACCTACCAATTTAACGGCAATACTTTCGATGTATATGATTTAAAAGATGGGATTATAGAAGGTACAAATATTTGTGTCAACCCGACAATCGATAATGATATTTGGGTGGGAACCTACGGTGGAGGAATTAAACAAATTAATCCGGGAGGCTTTATGCATATCGATAAGAGGAGAAATTTTTCTGAAAATATTCCAATTTCTATGGCCAAAGACAAGGCCGGAAGAAAATGGTTTGGCACGAACATGGGAGAGCTTATAAAACAAGACGCAAATCAATATTCGTTTTATGAAGATATTGCTTTTTTAGATGGTGCCATGATTGGCCAGATATGTGCTGATAATGAAAAGGGAATTTGGTTTACATCCTGGAAAAATGGACTCTTTTACTTGCACGAAAATCAAATTGATGCTTATGATGCGCAGAGTGGTTTTGGAAACCTGGAGATTTACGGATTAATGTCGGATAGCAAGAATAGGTTATGGATAAGTAATAAATATGAGGGACTAACTATTTACGATAAGGGTAAACTTTACAGGCTATCTACCAAAGAAGGGCTCCCATCAGATCTGATTTATACAACTGCAGAAGATAAATATGGTAATATCTGGATTGCCAGTGATGGAGGTGGTCTTTGGCGTTACAATAATGGAAATTTAAAAGTCTTCTCAGAGAAAGAAGGACTTTCCAGTAATTTCATTCGCTCTATACATTTTTCAGGCGATAGCATTTGGGTCGGACATGCCACCGAAGGAGTGGATCTTATTTACCAAGATTCAATTCAACCCTTCAATGAAAATAATGGCCTAATTTCAAATACGGTATGGTCTATTACCTCAGACTCAAAATTCGGAACCTGGGTGGGCACTGAGATTGGTTTGAGCTTGATTGTAAAAAACCAAGCCTCATCCAATTCTATTCCAAATATTCTAAACTTCAATCATCATGACGGACTCAAAGCAAATGATTTTATCCAAAACAGTCTGATTAATGATGAGATTGAAAACAGCATATATTGGGGAACAGGAAAATCATTAGTCAAGTTAGATTTAGATAAATTCAAGTTAAACCGAGAAAAACCGGAGATACTAATATCAGATATCTTAATCAATCAAAAATTTATTGACTTTACTCAAGATTCAGACTCTCTGAATGGTAAAATAGTTTATCAAACTGTATCTAGCAGCAATACTATTCCAAGACAAATAGAGCTAGAGTACGACCAAAATAATATCCAATTTAAATCTGCAGCTCATCTATATTCTTCAAAAGCAAGACTTTTTTATAGCTATAAATTAACAGGACTTAATAATGAATGGAGTCCAAAAACTAAAAAAAGTAGTGTCGATTATCAAAATTTAAAACCCGGCCAATATGTCTTCCATGTTAAAGCCTTCAATGAAGCAGGAATTTCATCAGAGCCTTTGACAGTTGAGTTTTTAATCAAGCCTCCCCTTTGGGAGTCTTTATGGGCAAAAACTTTATACCTTCTGATTTTTTTATTGATTGTCTATTTTACTTATAAATTCCAGCTAAAGATCAAATTAGAGAAGGCTGAAGCTATAAGACTGAAGGAATTAGATTCCTTTAAATCAAGGTTCTTTGCCAATATCTCTCATGAATTCCGCACACCACTGACCATCATAAAGGGAATTCCAAATTTTTTAAGTGCTGATTTTAAAAATGGCGACAAAGAAAATTTTGAGAGGCATATAGATGCAGTACGCAGAAATGGAGATAATCTATTGAGTTTAGTGGATCAGATTTTGGAATTATCTAAACTCGAATCCAAAAAATCGGGCTTGGACGAAGCTGTTTTAGACCTAAATGAAATAACGAAGAGCTATTTAACAGCCTATGATTCTTTAATAAGTACAAAAGAAATACAGATAAATTTTGTTCCATTGGCAGGCGGTGCATTTGTAGGTGGGGGCAAGAAAGGACTAAGCTATATCATTCAAAACTTATTGAGCAATGCCATTAAATACACTGAAAAAGGCTCAATTACAATTCGACTTTCTGAAGAACCGGAAGGACAGATTTGTTTTCAAATAACAGATACAGGTAAAGGCATTTCAGAAGAAAACTTGAAACATGTTTTTGACCGTTTTTATCAAGTACAAGACAGCTCTGACTTTGAACAGGGAGGCTTTGGAATTGGTCTTGCTATTACCAAAGAGTTTATAGACTTAATGAATGGCAAAATTGAAGTTGAAAGTCAAGTCGATAAAGGCACAACTTTTAGAGTCTTTTTAAGAAAAAGTAAGGACAATCGAAATTTCGTCAGTATTCCTGAACATGAGATTATTATACGCGATTCCACTACAAATAATGATGAGTTTCCGGAAGAGAAAGAAGAATTGCCTAGCATATTAATAGTAGAGGACAATAAAGATATGCAATCGTATCTGGTAGAATTATTACGATCAGATTATTCAATAATCCTTGCGGAAAATGGTAAAAAAGGTTTGGAAAAAGCTATTGCTGAAGTGCCCGATTTCATTATTTCAGACTGGATGATGCCGGAGTTGAACGGACCTGATATGATCAATTTGGTAAAACAAAATATTGCCTGCTCTCACGTGCCAATAATGCTACTTACTGCCAGAGCCGATGAAGAATCCAGAATTAGTGGCTATAAGCATGGCGCAGAAGCATATTTAAGTAAGCCTTTTAATGAAGAAGAACTAAAGGCTCAAATAAGTAATTTAATATCAGCAAAGAAAAAATTGAGGCATTTTCTGGATTCATCAGAGCCTAAAGATGTTGAAAAGGTATATGATGCAGAAAAAGAATTTATTGAAAATTCCATAGCGCTTGTCGAGGCTGATTTAATAAATCCAAATCTTGATGGTGACTGGCTTGCCTCTGAAAATGCCCTCAGCAGGTCTCAATATGCAAGAAAATTAAGAGCCATAAGTGGTTTAAGCGTTACGCAGTTTATCAGAAATATCCGATTAGAAAAAGCAAAAATACTACTGAAAGAAAATCGCTTAAATATATCTGAAATAGCCTATGAAGTTGGATTTTCAGATCCATCCTATTTTACGCGAATCTTTACAAAAGAAGTAGGTCTCCCTCCTACTGAATATAAATGATATAATTGATTAGAATTATAATAGAAAAAAGCTATTAGATTTGCAGCTACAATGCACTCGTAGCTCAACCCACCTTTGCCAAGGCTTCGGTGGGCAAGCTGGATAGCATAATGGTAAATTGAAAAAGGGCTGTTTTATTTTATATGCACTCGTAGCTCAATTGGATAGAGCGCTGGATTTCGGCTCCAGAGGTTGAGGGTTCGACTCCTTCCGGGTGCACGATCAAGCAAAATCCTTTAATGATTGCGAAAGCGAGCAAAAAATAAAGCTCGCTTGTTTTTTTGAGAGCTAAGCAATCATCGATTCGAAGAATCGTAGGATTTTATTTGCAGGACTGCATTCCTAAGGAGGTTGGTTTCCAACACTCCTTCCGGGTGCACGATCAAGCGCAGGGCCTTTGTCCTGCAAAGACAAGTCAGAAAGAAACCGCAAAGCTCGCTTTAGCGGTTTTTTTGGATTGGATTACCTCAAGGCTAGGTCCTGCCCCACACTTGTCCGCGTTTGTAACACGGATGCCAATAGAACTTCAATTAATATCATTATTTGTAGTTAAGATTTTGATTCTTAAAAGAAAAAAACATCGTTAATAACGCGGGAAATTATTATCCTCATTGCAAAGAAGGACGAGATTCCAGGGTTAGTAGGAACCAAAAATCCTCGTACATCTCACGCACAGCCTTTCCCTTATACAAGGACTAGTTTGGGGGGTGAATTGTCTGAAACTTAGAATTGAAAATATTAGTTGTTTTTATGCCATCTGTCTTTCTTTTTTCCTGAAATGAAAATACAACTTATTGTTCGCAAATCTTTATTCTTTTTGAAAAGTAGACTTAACTGAGTTAACACCTGGGTGCAATCCATAAATGATTAGTTCATCCTTATTGAAGTTTGTGGTTATTTTATGATTGCTTTCTCCGGATGGAACACTAGTACTATTTTGTGATTGAAAAAAGATTAAATCACGATTCTTCTCTAATCTGAAGGAAAAAGTATCCACATAATTGTTTTGAATGAAAATAGCTAGATCGTCTTTAAAAATAATTCTAAATCTCGTAGAGAAATTTTCATTTTCTTCAATCCAACTTCCAATTAGATGCTTCTTTTTTGGAAATACTTCTGAATTGCAACTCCACAAATTGAGCACAATTATTACCAAAATAATAACTTTAATATTCATCTACTTAACAAGTATAATTTCCATATAATTTCAACTGAAACATTTTTAATTAATACAGTTTTCCACCACCCGTTCGCGTTTGAACCAAAAGTCCTCGTACATCTCGCGCATAGCCTTTTGCTGATACAAGGACTAGTTTGGGGATTTCGACAATTTATCCAAAATTTGTAATTTTTTGAAAAAAATGCCTTAGGAGGCTTAAAAACAGGGTTTTTGTGGAAAACTTTTTTTTATAAATCATCCCTTGAAACGTCATATCCTGCTTCCCTCATTTCAATTACTAGTCGATCCGCCCACTTCTGATGTTCATCATATTTTACATAAACCAGCCCGCTTAAGTCGGAGGGAAGCTCAACCCCATCTTCGTATAAACACAAGAAATTTGATCTTCTAATTGCTCCCCAAAAAAAACCCAACTCTAATAAAACATTTTGTCTAGCCCTCTTTTTAGCGGTAATTTCTCCATCTGTTAAAGAATATCCAATATCGTCTGCGGTTAACAATATAATGGCATATCCGACATTTGAATTTGCTTCAAATTTTTCCAGCACAGTCATACCTTTATTGGCTTTTTGATTTAAAGTTATTGGGATGAGATTTAGCCTTCGCAATATAAGTTCAACTTCTCTTCGAATCTTTTCATTGTGACCATGTACTATAAATACTTCGTTTGTATATTCCTTTTTCAAACTATCGGATTTGTTAATTACACTTGAAGTTTTCATGAAAGGAACTAATGAAATTAAAGTTCTTAAAGCTTTAATTCGTGAATTGAACTCAGTTCTAAATTCATATATTTCTTCAGAAAAGCTATTTGTGCTTTGTGGAAAGTTGGAGTTTAAATAAGTGAAATTGTATTTATCTAAATAATCGTTTTCAGGAGTAGAAAATGAATTTTTAAGAATTTCAATATTTAAAGCATGCCATTCTTCATAGGTATCAGAAAACTTTTGAAAAAATTCAACTTCTTTAAATTCAGAGGCCGAACTTAGTTTTTGAAAATGATAAGATTGTAAATCTTCTCCTTCATCTATTCTATTCTGTAATATCTCTTTGAATTCGTCTTTCGGAATAGTCAATTCTACATGAAGGCTTTTATTTCTCTCATCATTATTTGCCATAATTTTTCTTGCTTGTTATTAATTTCCAAAATAGGGATTTCAATCTTTTCAACAAAGCTTTCAAAAATTCTCTATTCATAGTCATAAAGGGTATTCACATATTTAATGAGGTGAGCGATTCAGTAATTTACCAAAATGGTATTAAATCAATTTTTTGATTTTCATGTAAAGAAAAGCCAACGTTTTTTGAGCGCTGGCTTTTTTTATAGAATTCGGGTAATGTTCAGCCTTCGTCTCATAAGGGAATAAGCCAAATCAAATTCAGGAGTATATCTCTACCCCCACACTCGTCCGCGTTTGTAACGCGGATACCAATAGAACTTCAATTAATATCATTATTTGTAATTAAGATTTTGAATCTTAAAAGAAAAGAACATCGTTAATAACGCGGGAAATCATTATCCTTGTTGCAAAGGAGGACGAGATTCTAGGGTTAGTAGGAACCAAAAGTCCTCGTACATCTCACGCACAGCCTTTCCCTTATACAAGGACTAGTTTGGAACAAAGGATATAGTCAATCCAATTTCCTGAAGAAAGTATTTAAATATTAGCGTTTTTCATATCATAAATATTACACATTCAAAATATTCTTTTAGCTATTATAGAATCGTTACTTTTGGTCAATAATTGATGTGTATTGCGCTTAAGGAAAGAAATAAAATATCATCTACTGGTTAATCTGATAAAAGCCTTTGTCAGCTTCGTCTCTTTTTTTCCTAGGAAAATCGGACTCTTTTGGTTTACGCTTTACGGGAAACTCGCTTATCGTCTTGTCAAAAAACAAAGGCTTAAAACAATAGCAAATATTCGCTTTGCATATGGCGATAAACTTTCAGAAAAGGAGATTCATCAAATGGCAAAAATGGTATTTGTTCATCAAGCTAAAAATCTTGTGGATTATATGCATGCCATTAATGTCACTACGAGAGAAGCCTACTCAAAATATGTCCGAATTGTAGGAGAAGAGCATTTAAAATCTGCCTACGACAGAGGCAAAGGTGTTATTTGCCTGGTCTGCCATACAGGTTCCTGGGAATTCTCAGCTATCACACCCTCAATTTTAGGATATGAAACAACGGCAGTAAGCAAAGCCCTTCGACATCCAAAAATGAATGACCTCATTGTCGGCTATAGACAAAAACGAGGACTAAAAAATCTGAACAGAGGAAATACCTACGAACAACTGATCAAAGCATTAAATTCCGGTGATTGCCTTATTATTATGATTGACCAAGACACTAAAGTAAAAAGCTGTTTTGTAGATTTTCTTGGTCACCCTGCATATACACCAGTAGGCGCTGCCATGCTCGCTTTGGATACTGAAGCCGCTGTGGTTCCTATGTCAATGCATAGAATGGAAGATGACAAGCACCAATTTACCATACGCCCCGAATTAGAGCTAATAAAAACAGGAGACAGAAATCATGATCTAATTGAAAATACCAAAGTTTTCAGTCGTGAAATTGAAGAACTCATCAAAATAGATCCTGTCCAATGGGTTTGGATGCACGAACGATGGAAAACTACGCCTGAAAGTATAAAGCAACTGGTTGATGAAGGTGTGATTAAAGATACCAGGCTCGTTGATGAATATATCTAATCAAGCATTGCAGCAATTTCAGAATGTCCCTCATTTCGGGCAATTTCAGAAGCGTTTAATCCAGAAGTATTTTTGATTGTTTTATCTGCACCTTTTTCCAGAAGCAATTGCACCATTTCCATTTGACCATACTTTGCAGCGAACATTAAAGCAGTTTCTCCGGCATTGTTTTGCACATCAAGATTAGCACCCTTTTCAATTAACAAAAGGGCTAGATCTTTCAGTCCTTTAAAACTAACTCCCATCAATACAGTATTGCCGAGCATGTCCTTAGTATTTAGCTCAGCTCCCTTTTCAATTAAATATTTAGCAGCCTCATTATTTCCAAAATATGTCGCAAAAACTAATGGACTGAAACCCCGCTCATCTTTTGAATTAATGAGTTCAGGATTGGATTCAATGATTTTCCTTAACTCTTCGTTAGCGCCGTTTTTTATTACTTCATTAATTGAATTGCTCATTTTTCTAAGGTTTTATAAAATTAAAATTGTACTCAAATTTAAATATGTTTAGAACTAGTCAGGCTTTATAAGTTCATTTTAACTTATATAGTTTTCAGCGAATTCAATAAATCTATTAACTTTATTTAACAATTAATGAGATATGAGAAAGCTGCTACTCCTTACTTTCGGATTATTCCTTTTCAATTTATCACATGGTCAGAATGAGATGGCCGATTTTCAGACTACTGCCAGAGCTGGTGTTGGAACCACTTTTGCCGAAGAATATAATGCCCTGGGTATTAACGCGGCAAACCTTGCACGAGAACCGTTCTTCTTTGAAAAAAAGACAACAATTGGTTTACTCGCTTTCAATTTGACCATGTTTACTGCTCCATTGTCTAAATCAGAAGCTTTGGGCATTTTCGGTGAAAATCAAAATCTGACCTATCAACAAAAATTAGATTATTCTTCTGTTTTTATCAACGAGCCAATTAGTATTAATTTGGACTATTTGATTTTTGGCGCTTATTATCAGCACCGAAAAGCTGGCGGTTTTGCCTTTGTTGTTCGAGACAAAGTTCAATGGTACTCAGCCTTTGATACCAAATCGGCAGAATTGATGTTTTTAGGATTTAATTCTCAATATTTTGATCAGGTTGAAATTGAACGGCCTGATGGGTCAACTCAAATTATTTCCAACTCACCAAATATGCCCGACTCGCTGCGTTCATTAATTACAAAAGGTATTTTATCAGATACTACACAAGCAGTTAATTATTCAACTATTGTGGGAAACACTAACATGTCCATGGTCGCTTTTAGAGAATATAGTTTGGGCTGGGGGCGTGAAGTTTATAATAACGGAAATTTCAAAGTTGAAGGTGGAGTCGGACTTAGATATATTGCCGGTTATAATATGACTGAAATAAGAAACCGCGACGGTAAATTTGAAGCTTATGGTGCATTTTCGCCATGGCTTGAAATTGATTTTGGATCGGCAGCGGCGACCAATCCTACAGCAATAAGCAACAAAAGGTTTGGCTTGGGAGGTTTTAATGTTGTTGGAAATGGCTTCGGATTTGATCTGGGACTAAGTTTGGAATATAAGAAAAGGACAAATTTCGGTATTGCACTAAATAATGTAGGGTTCATTACATGGGATAAAAACTTGTACCAAGCCATTGACAAAGATTTAGTGGATCTTGATAATGGAGGTTTTGAATCACTCAACTTTTTTGAAGAAGCTCAGAAATTTGGTGGAGATGATGGACTTTTTGAATGGGAAACAGGTATAAAAAGAACAATTAACTTACCTGCAAATTTGCGAATTGGTGTAAGTCAAGAATTGAGAAATACGCTTCATGTCGGTGTTGATTTAATTATGCCGGTTAATGATCTACCAGGGGCAATAGAAAGTCCAATAATATCCGTCGGAGGAGATTTTACGCCTATGAAAATCATTAGAGCAAGTACCGGATTTACCTATGGGGGTAATTTTGATTCAAGAGTGTTAGTGCCGGTTGGATGTTCTGTAATGCTGGGTGAAGGATCTTATGAATTTGGTCTTGCTACCAGAGATATTGTCACATTTTTCAGACAAAAAGGGCCGGTAATCTCCGCAGGCTTCGGATTTTTTAAATTTAGATTTTAACCTTCCAAAAGGTATTTCTTAGGTGTTATTCCAAATTTTCTTTTGAAAGCCGCAATAAAATGACTGGGGTTTGTATATCCTACACTATAGGCTACATCCTTAATTTGCACATTCCCTCTGTCAAGAATGAGTCTTGCTGAGTTCATACGGTGGTCTACCAAATAGCCATAAATGGTATTTCTATACATTCTTTTAAAGCTATTCTTGAGTTTCATCTCATTAGTACCTACCATTTTGGCCAATTCCGGAATAGACGGAGGATTGGACATATTTGAAACAAGAATCTTTTCTACTCTTCTGATCTTTTCTTCTTCGAGATTATCATGAACAACAGGACATGCATTTTTAGAATGTTCTGATAAATTGCTCTGTTCCATGTACAAACTCATCAGCTCGAGCACTTTCGCCTTTTCATAAATACCCGAATAATTATTGTTCAGGCTATGTTCAAATAATTCTTTTATGACTATTGATAAAGAGGGTTTTATAGGTCTTAAACTTAGGAAATTTTTGAGCCTGTAGTTTTTAGCAAGTTCGGAAGGGGCAATTTTATTCTCTATATCTAATTCGAAAAGCTCATGGATTTTATTCAGCGAAATGGCTAATAGCCCTATCGACGAATTAGATGACATTGAAACATTCATGCTCCAATCCTCGAATGGAAATGCCATAATCCCATAATTCGACTCATCCAGACTTTCCAGGGTATTTTGTACATCTGAAGAAATACTGACTTTTCCCGAAAGAGGAAATACAAATAATATTAACTGACGTGGAAAGTTTAAATCCAAAGAAATTTTCTCCTTGGTCGAATTTGCAATTCTAATTTTACCCAGACCTTTTTCGATCATTTTAAAATCCACAGGATTTTTACTCAAGGGAGTATTTTGCAAAATTCCCAAACCGGAAATCTGATGGTGAATTTTATCAAAAAGATTTTTAAGGTGACTGTCTAAGTTTAAGTTCTCCAATTCTGTTTTTTATTTCTTCACAAATCTGTCTTGACCTCTTCCGCAAAATTATGATTTGATTCACAATTCTATGTGCATTTTTTAGAATATCTGAATAATATCTCCTTTTTTATATCAACGGTCTTCTGATTGAGGTATTTTTTATCCGCATTTAGGTATTAAGCCAACATTCCCGCATTTAGTTTTGCATGCTCATGCAAATTAATCCATCTAATACTTTCTACGTTTTTGGAATCCAACATCAAAATGCGGATATCACGATTAGAGAAATGTTTAGCCTCTCGGAAGATCAGATATGTAATCTCTATTCAGAGAAACAAAATTTGCATGAGGATGGATTGATGATTTTATCTACTTGCAACAGAACTGAGATTTGGGCCTATACGAATGATCTCATAAAGATTAAATCCAAATACCTACAGTTTACTGATGGAAATAGGGAATTGTTTGATGCTCATTCATTTGAATTAATTGGAGAAGACGCATTAAAACACATATTCAAAGTAGCTGCAGGTGTAGATTCTCAAATTTTGGGCGATCTGCAAATTCAATCTCAAATTAAAAGAGCTGCTCGTATTGCCCAGGATAATGAAATGCTGAATCCTGAATTGAACAGGTTGATTCAAATGGCTCTCAGATATTCTAAGCGTATTAAGAATGAAACATCTATAAGTGAGGGCGCAGCATCTGTGGCATATGCCGCCGTTCAATATATTCTTGAAAATAGCACCGATATCAAAAATCAGAAAATTCTGCTCTATGGAACTGGAAAAATTGGAAGTCTTACCTGCGAAAATCTTAGGAAGCATATTGATAAAAAGAACTTAGTTCTCGCAAACAGAACTAAAGAAAAGGCCGAAAAATTAGCCGAAAAAATTGGCGCCGAGGTAAAGCAAATTGAGAACCTGAGAGAAGAACTAGATTTATGCGATATTCTTATCGTAGCAACGGGTTCCGTAAAGCATACTATTGACTCAGAAATTTATAATTCGATCAGCAAGAAAAAAAGAATCCTAATAGACCTTTCTGTTCCGAGAAATATTGACCCCGCCATTTCTCAGAATAACAATGCTCAAATCGCCGATGTAGATTTCTTAAGCAAAATGCAAAAAGATGCTATAGAAAAAAGAAAAGCTGCCATTCCAAAAGCATTGGAAATTATAAGCGAAGGAATGCGCGAATTTGAATCATGGATGAATATTCGTCATCTCTCTCCTACTTTCAAGGCTATCAAAAACAGATTGAATGAAATAAGAAATAGTGAATTGGACTTTCATAAAAATAAGTTTAATTCTGAAGACCTAACTAAGCTGGAAGATCTTACAGGAAGACTAATGGACAAATTGGCCCGTCAAATGATTAATCATTTAAAAGAAAATCATAATTCTGATAGCGATCCCGTAAAGACAGTGACTTCAATTCTGGAAATAAAGAATTAAAGATTTGATACGAATAGGCACACGAGATAGTCAACTCGCCATATGGCAAGCTGAAAAAGTTAAATCACTTTTAGCTGAAATTAATATTGATTCTGAATTTGTATTCATAAAAAGCAAGGGCGACTTAAATACAGAGGCTCCTCTTCATACATTGGGAACAGTTGGGATCTTTACTAAGGCTTTAGACGATGCTTTAATCAATAATGAAATAGACATTGCCGTTCATTCTTGCAAAGACTTACCTACAGAAGAGCCAAAAGACATCCATTATGCTGCTTATCTTGAAAGGGCATCTTTTGAAGATATACTTATTACTTCCAAGCAAGAAAATGTAATCCCCCAAGATCCTATTTCTATAGCCACAGGAAGTATCAGAAGAAAAGCACAATGGCTTAACAGGTTTCCTGAACATCGTATTGAAAACCTGCGAGGAAATGTCAATACGCGTTTACAAAAAGTAAAAGATAATCCATGGTTTGGGGCTGTATTTGCCAAAGCGGGCTTAGAAAGACTCGGATTAAATGGATTGCCACACATTGTACTCGACTGGATGGTTCCTGCTCCTGCACAGGGTGTAATTTGTGTTGCTTGCAGAAGAACTGAGCTAGAGCTTATTGGCTCTTTAAAATTAATCTCGGACACGGCTACTGAAATAACGAGTCTGGTAGAGCGACAATTTCTGAATGTTTTGGAAGGTGGTTGTTCTGCACCAATTGGAGCTCATGCAATTATTGAAAATCAGAAAATTCATTTGACGGGTGTACTTCTAAGTATGGATGGCAAGGATAAAATTCTAAAATCTAAATCCGTAGACTTAGATGATTGGAAAAATTTGGGAACCGAATTGGCCATGTCTATACTGGCAGATGGTGGAGAGAAAATAATTACCAAGCTCAAAAATGAAAAATAAAGTGAAAGTACTTTATACCTCCAACCTGTCAAGGAAGGAAGAACTTGAATTCAAGACTGAGAAAATTGAGCTTGATGTCAGACCCTTCATTAAAGTCAATAGCACTTTTGATAAGGTCAAACTGAAGGAATTTGCAAATAACTATAAACCCCAAGCGATTATATTAACTAGTCAAAAAGCTCTAAATGGCCTTTTTGCTTTGAGTGAAATGAATTTCAATGATTTATCTGTGCTTGCTTTAAGTAAAAAGATTGCAGATCAAATAAATGAAGAGTTTAGCTCTGTTATCATATCTGAAGAAAGTAATGTTGATAGTGTGGCGGATGCGGCTATCAAACAATTTAGCAATAAGCGAATACTCCATTTGAATGGTAATCTGAGAAGGAATGAATTGAAGGATCATTTGCTTCAAAAAAATATGACGATTGAAAATTATCAAGTTTACGAAACTGAATTAATTCAACCGGAAGTTGATCTTTCAGAATACGATGCCGTGGGTTTTTTGAGCTATTCAGGAATTGATAGCTTCTTCTCAAAATATGAATTAAATGAAGGGATTATAACCTTCACCATTGGTGCAAATACGAGTGATTATTTAAGAAATTATTTTAATGGTCAGGTATTCACTTCATCTGACGCCAGCATTTCAACTTTACTTAAAGAAATAAAAGAATACTTCTCCAATGACTGATAGCCCTATAAAAAATGATCGCCTATTAAAGGCCTTAAGAGGTGAAAAAGTTGACAGACCACCCGTTTGGATGATGCGACAGGCAGGTAGATATTTACCCGATTTCATGAAGCTAAAAGCGAAGTACAGCTTTTTTGAACGGGTAGAGACACCTGAAATTGCAACAGAAATCACCATAATGCCTGTTCATCAAATTGGCGTTGATGCAGCAATTTTATTCTCAGATATTCTGGTTATACCTCAGGCTTTGGGCATGGAGGTTTTGATGACTCCGGGAAAAGGACCTCAATTACCTGGTCATATTAAAAATCCTGAAGACGTTCATAAAATTCTGACTGTGGATATTAAGGAAAGATTGCACTACGTATTTGAGGCTATAAAATTGACAAAGAAGGCTTTAGATAATGAAGTTCCTCTTATAGGATTTGCAGGTGCACCATGGACTATTTTCTGTTATATGCTACAAGGAGGCGGATCCAAGAATTTTGAGAAAGCCAAGGAATTTTGTTACCGTTATCCGGAAGCTTCCGAACTTTTGCTTCAAAAAATTACAGATGCAACTATTGAATATCTAAAGGCTAAAGTTGAAGCCGGTGCAGATGCTATCCAAATTTTTGATTCATGGGGAGGAATACTTTCTCCTGAGATGTACTCTAGGTTTTCAATGCCATATTTCAAGCAAATTATAAATGTTTTGAAAGACATAACCTTTGTAATCTCTTATCCCAAAGGTGTATGGTTCGGCTTAGAGGAATTCGCGCAGACAGGAACACATGCTTTAGGTATTGACTGGAGCATTTCACCTGAAAATGCACGATCCAGACTAAATGATGGTATTACAATTCAAGGAAATTTTGATCCTTGCAACCTGTATGCACCAATTCCGGAAATCATAAAGGCTACAAAAGATATGGTCAACAGATTTGGGAAGCAACATTATATTGCAAATCTCGGGCATGGCATTTTACCGGATATTCCGGTTGACCACGCCAAAGCATTTGTGGACACAGTAAAATCTATGAATTAATGAATTACCCCAATACAAGAAGCCGAAGACTAAGACAAAGTGAATCTGTTCGTTCTCTAGTAAGAGAAAACATACTGAACCCATCTGATTTCATTGTTCCTTTATTTATCGAGGAAGGAAAAAACCAAAAAAACGAAATCCCTTCAATGCCCGGGTATTACAGGTACTCGCTGGATTTATTAAAAAAGGAAATTCAAGAAATTCGAGAATTGGGATTAAAATCAGTTTTGCTCTTTGTAAAAGTCCCTGATAATAAAAAAGACAATTCGGGAAAAGAGGCTTTAAATTCAAACGGCCTGATGCAAGAAAGCATCAAAATGATAAAGGACTTGGTACCAGAGCTTTGTGTAATGACAGATGTCGCTATGGATCCTTATTCTGAATATGGCCATGATGGCATTGTTGAAGACTCAGAAATCATAAATGATCCTAGCAATCAAATTCTCGCGAATATGGCTTTAAGCCATGCAGTTGCCGGAGCGGATTTTGTTGCTCCTTCAGATATGATGGATGGTAGGATTAAGGCAATCAGAGAAAAGTTAGAAATAAATAACTATCACAATACAGGTATTCTGGCTTATAGCGCAAAATACGCATCTTGTTTTTACGGACCGTTTAGAGATGCATTAGATTCTGCTCCCGGATTTGGTGATAAAAAAACCTATCAAATGGATCCTGCCAACAGGCGTGAAGCCATAAAAGAAGCTCAAATGGATGAACAAGAGGGCGCAGATATATTAATGGTAAAACCCGCTGGTCCTTATCTTGATGTGATCAGAGATGTAAAAGACAATACACAATTACCAATTGCAGCTTACCAGGTTTCCGGAGAATATGCCATGATTAAAGCCGCTTCTCAAATGGGCTGGCTCGATGAAAAAAACGCAATGATGGAATCCTTGTTAGGAATAAAAAGAGCAGGCGCTGATATGATTGCAACATATTTCGCCAAAGACATCGCAAAAGAACTATCCTAAATGAATAGATCGAAGAGTATTGAATTATTTCAAAAAGCACAAGAACATATCCCCGGTGGTGTAAATTCTCCGGTCAGAGCATTTAAGAGTGTTGGCGGCGATCCGGTATTTTTTAGCAAAGCCAAAGGAGCAATTTTATTCGATGCAGATGGAAATGAATATATAGACTATATCTCTTCCTGGGGGCCAATGATCCTCGGTCATGCTCATCCCGACGTCATCAAAGCCATTCAAAAAGCGGTGGAAAATTCTACCTCGTTTGGTGCTCCAACTTCAGCGGAAATCGATCTTGCAAATCTGGTCTGCGAAATGGCACCCGGTATTGAAAAAGTGCGTATGGTAAATTCCGGTACAGAAGCCTGTATGAGTGCCATCCGATTGGCGAGAGGTTATACCAAAAAAGAAAAGATTATAAAGTTTGAGGGTTGTTATCACGGTCATGCCGATAGTTTTCTGATAAAAGCAGGAAGTGGAGCAAGTACTTTGGGTGTACCAAACAGTCCGGGAGTTACAAAAGGAGTAGCACAGGACACCCTCACCTGTTCGTACAATAATATTGAGGAGCTAGAGCAATTATTCTCAGATAATAAAAATGATATCGCCGCCGTGATAATTGAACCCGTACCGGGAAATATGGGATGCATAATTCCGCAGGAAGGGTATCTACAAGGCGTAAAAAATCTTTGTGAAAAGAATAACAGTCTTTTGATATTTGATGAGGTTATGACCGGTTTCAGATTGGCCCCGGGAGGAGTTCAAGAGTATTTTGGTATCAAAGCCGACCTGGTTACTTATGGTAAAGTAATCGGTGGTGGTATGCCGGTTGGTGCATATGGAGGTTCCAAAGAAATAATGGATTATGTTGCCCCTGATGGTCCGGTCTATCAAGCAGGCACCTTATCCGGAAATCCCGTGGCCATGGCCTCAGGTATCGCTACTCTTAAACATCTGAAAAACAACCCGAACATTTATTCTAGCCTTAACAGCAAGGCATCAAAACTCAAAGTTGAAATAGCTGAAATATTAAAATCGAAAAGTATCGCTTTTAGAATCAATCAATTAGGTTCGATGATTTCCGTGCATTTTACGAATGAAGATGTGATTGATTTTGATTCAGCCTCAATGGGCAATAACGAGACTTTTAAAAGGTTTTTCCACCATATGCTCGACAATGGCATTTATTTACCACCTTCGGCTTTCGAATCTTGGTTTTTAAATGATGCCCTTACCGAAGAACAAATCCAAAAAACACTGGATGCGGTGAGAACTTTTGAAGTCTAATAACTATCCAGAGAAAGTAATACCAATGTACAAGCGTACTCTGTTTCAATTCCCTTTTCTGTGGCCAATTTTCTCAGTTCTGAATTTTCTGTACCCGGATTAAAAATGATTCTTTTCGGATTGATCTTCAATATATAATCGTATAAATCATTTTGATTTGATGGACCTACATACAAAGTGATTGTATCAATATCATTGTAAATTGGAAAATCAGTTTCGATTTGAATTCCTCGAATTTCTCCTGCTCTTCTTCCTACCATAACAATTTCATGCCCATTAGATAATAGATCTTCAGCAGCCAAATATGCATATCTGCGAGGGTTAGGTGAAGCTCCTAATACAAGCGTTTTTTTAGACATAATTCAATTATATAATGGTGATGGGTTGTATTTAAATACATAACCCAAAGTGATCCCGATTCTGATCGGAATACTTATTGGGTCCTGATCTACATTACTATATGCATTTGTAACAGCGGGAATGTTTGTCCAGTTCTTTGAAATACTTCTATACCCAATTCCCAAACCTCCCCAAACATCCAGAGTAAATCCCTTATTGGCACGGCTCTCCATAATCCTATCTCCAAATACTATACTGTACTCAATTAAATCCTCATTTAAGGAGGGTTTGAAAAAGCGATTTAAAACAGGATCAGATAAATTAGCACCGTAACTACTTCTGGTATATCTCAACTCATGGGCAAAATATAAGAGCCCGTAAATATTCTTTTCGAAATAAAATTTCTGCCGAAAATCAATGAAGAATCCTCTCTGGTAGGCTACATCAGTAGGAACTTGTTTATTAGCTGTATAAAACGGGTCTCGTATTAGAGCAACTTTTAGCTCATATCCCAACCTTTCTTGAAAATAATATTCTAAAGCAATCGGAATGCTTCCAAAAAGTGTTTGTAATGGATTTGTGCTTAGAATAAAACTTCTATACTCATTGAGTCTGGGTTCTAAATAACTAATCCGACGCTTCTGTTTGAAGTTATACGAAGGTTTAGAGCTTTCAGCCTCTCTTTTTGGCTCTTCTTTAATTGCTTTTTCTTTGGGTTCAATGATAACGGGCTCATCTTTATCATAATAGGTTTTATATAAACCCGCAAGCTTACCCTTTTCATCGAATAATTCCCATACACCCGTTTTAGCACCGTTTTCCAAAGTGCCCTTCATTTTTTGTTCGC
Source organism: uncultured Hyphobacterium sp. (assembly GCA_964351965.1). GTDB lineage: Bacteria > Bacteroidota > Bacteroidia > Cytophagales > CCMP332 > CCMP332. Next base: position 135,134 of record CAYGPM010000002.1, read on the forward strand.
CATTCTTATAAAATCCGGTGTATTCTCCTTCTCCTTCTTTGTAATCGCACTTTCCTTCTATGGCACCATCTTCATAAAAAAATGTCCAGGTTGAATCATTTACGCCTTCTTTAACAAAGCCTTTAACTTTTACTTTACCACTCTCATAAAACTCCGTGTATTTTCCAGTTCCCTTATCATAAATACCTTCAGCAAGAGAGACTCCACTATTGTAATATAATTTCCAATAGCCTTCTTTTTGATCATCAACTAATTCTCCCTCGGCATTTAAAGCTCCATCAGAATAAAAATATTTCCATCGTCCGTTTTTTTGGCCATTTTCATAAAGTCCTTCACTTTCTTTTTCTCCATTTTCATGGAAATAAGACCATTCCCCTTCCTTTAATCCATTTTTTTCCTCTCCTTTTGCTTTGATATTTCCATTCTTGTAATAGTGAGTCCATGTGCTGTCACTTTTACCGGAACTGATTTTGCCCTCCATTTTTAATTCCCCACTAGGATAAAACTCCCTGTACCAGGCAATATCATTTTCATAAATAGCTTGAGCCTTCAGAGTGTTGTCTTCATAATATATATTCCAATTGCCCTCCCGTTTGTCATCTTTGTAATAACCCTTACTTTTTAATTGACCCGATTCGTAATAGAATTCCCATAATCCGGTTTTCTTTCCATCAATTAATACTCCCTCCTGGCTTACTTTTCCATTTTCAAAATAATATTTCCAATAGCCTCCCTCGTCACCTGAAAGATCAGATTCCATTTTTAACTTTTCATTTTCAAAGTAGTAATACCAGATTCCTGTAGGTTTATTATTTTGATATTGACCTTTTGATTTAACTTTTCCGTCGAGATAATATGATTCATAATCGCCATCAAGGATTAAAGGATTGTCTTCTTTTACAAAGTACTTTTCCTTAACCTGTTGATCCATAGAGTCATACATTACTCGAATTTCTTTCAATTGAGCCTGAGCCATATTTGAAAAAAATAGGGACATAAGAATTCCGAGGAAAATTATTTGCCTAGAATTAGCCGGAAATCTATGATTTTGAAATCTGTTGATATTTTGTCGAATTAATGTTCTTTTCCATGCAGCTTCGCCGCATTTCATTAACTTTACAATTCCAAAAATACAAAAAGCAGACCTATGTATATACCTTCAAAAAACGGTGTCCAAATACAGGCTAAAGAAAACCATCACGATCCATTCGAATCCCCGGATTTTTATCAATTGGATGATCTTTTAACCGAAGAACATAAATTAATTCGAAGCTCAGTAAGAGACTTCGTTAAAAAAGAAATAATGCCCATAATAGAGGATTGTGCTCAAAAGGCAATTTTTCCTCATGATATAGTTCCAAAATTCGGTGAAGTTGGAGCATTTGGCCCAACCATTCCCGAAGAGTATGGCGGTGGCGGCCTTGATTATATTTCCTATGGTATAATCATGCAGGAAATTGAAAGAGGTGATTCCGGAATGCGCTCTACAGCCTCTGTACAAGGATCATTGGTAATGTATCCGATTTATGCATTTGGTTCTGAAGAACAAAAAAAGAAATTCTTACCAAAACTAGCTTCCGGTGAGTTTTTAGGCTGCTTTGGATTAACAGAGCCTGATCATGGTTCAAATCCAAGTGGTATGGTTACGAATTTCAAAGATATGGGCGATCATTATCTTTTGAACGGTGCAAAAATGTGGATTTCCAATTCTCCATATGCTGATGTTGCCGTAGTATGGGCAAAAAATGAAGAAGGAAGAATACATGGCCTAATTGTAGAAAGAGGAATGGAGGGTTTTACAACTCCGGAAACACATGGCAAATGGTCTTTAAGAGCAAGTACCACAGGTGAGTTGGTATTTGATAATGTAAAAGTGCCTAAAGAAAATCTCCTTCCGGGGGTGTCAGGATTAAAAGGTCCAATGCAATGCCTCGATAGTGCCAGATTCGGTATCGCTTGGGGTGCAATCGGTGCTGCTATGGATTGCTTTGACACAGCAAAGAGATATTCAATTGAAAGAATTCAATTTGATAAACCAATCGGTGCATTTCAATTACAGCAAAAGAAATTATCCGAAATGCTTACTGAGATTACCAAAGCACAATTTTTGAATTACAGACTTGCTCAATTGAAGAATGAGGGCAAAGCCACTACTGCTCAGATTTCTATGGCTAAAAGAAATTCTGTTGAAGTTGCTTTGAACATTGCCCGTGAAGCAAGGCAAATGCTCGGCGGAATGGGAATAACCGGAGAGTATTCCATTATGCGTCATATGATGAATCTGGAATCAGTAGTTACCTATGAAGGTACTCACGATATACATCTATTGATATTAGGAAAAGAAATTACCGGATTACAGGCCTTTAAATAATTATTCGCTCTCAGGTACATTTTTTTCAACCTCTGCTGTGATCTTTAGTTCCAGAAAAGGATTCAAAGGTGCATTGCTATAAATAGTGATGAATTTATTTTGAAATCCACTTCTTCTTCTGGAATTGAAGGTCACATTTATTTCACCACTTTCACCGGGCTTGTAAATTTCTTTATCTGCAATGCCCGCGGTACAACCGCAACTTGCCGAAGTTTGCAAAATCTTAAGGTCTTCGTTTCCCGTATTGGTAAATCTAAACTTGGTTTCAACAATTTCACCTTCAATTAATTTTCCAAAATTGTGCTGCATGCTTTCAAACTTGATATTAGCCGCCTTTTTCTTTTCCTCATCTGTCATTTCAGGAAAAGCGTACATCACATTGGCTGAAATATTCAAATACTTCATCGCATCTCTATTTTGTTCGTCAGTGGCAATGGTTAATAAGTCCGACATAAATCCAAGTTTATTAAGGGCTTTGGCATCGTAAAAAACATTGATCTTTCCCGTTTCGCCGGCTTCCAAACGCATCGGCTCTATGGTTACTTTCATGTGCTTTGCATGATTGATTTGTTCGAGAAAATTGATTGTTGTATCTGTATCATTATAAACATCAAAACTGCGTAAGGCACTTGTATCATTGCGAATAGGACCCATATTGAAATAGTTTGATCTGAATCGAGTACCCCCAATCTTTTTGCTATAAAATCCCTTTGGGTCGCTTATTCCCGGAACAACGTTACCTATAATTCGCAATCTGCTTGGATTGCTTAACCCTTTAAATTTTACTAGTATTTCCTTCTGAAAATTCCCTGACAAACCCCTGGGATCAAAATTAGCCAGCACATGACCTGATTCTCCAACTTCAAGAGTATCCTTTGACCAGCTCGAGCTAGTGCAGCCACATTCAGGTTCTACAGTGTCAATTTCTAATTGATTAGGCCCTTTGTTTTCAAATAAAAATTCATGACTTACAGTACCTTTATCCTCTTGTACATTACCAAAATTATAAATCAGCGATTCAAATTTGGGCACCGATTGAGCTTCCAGATCTAATGAAACAGAGAAAATTGAGATAATAATTATGACAAATGTTAGTCCTGAAAATTTCATACCGCAATTTAGACAGCTTTTCTTTTATTTAAATGTTAACAAAAATTAATTCCGAAACTTTCATTTTATAGCTTTGCTTCAAAATTAGATCAATGGCAAGAATCCTAACAGGAATTCAAAGTACAGGCAGACCTCATTTGGGCAATATTTTAGGCGCGATACAACCTGGCATTAAAATGTCGCAAGATCCAAAAAATGATGCCTATTTTTTCATTGCGGATTTGCATTCCTTGACAACAATTAAGGATCCAAAACTAAGAGAAGAATATGTGCATGCCGTTGCTGCCGCTTGGCTGGCTTTCGGTTTTGATACAGATAGAAATGTTTTCTATCGACAGTCTGATATAAAGGAAGTAACTGAACTAACTTGGATTTTATCATGCTTTACGCCATATCCAATGCTTGCCAATGCGCATTCATTCAAAGATAAATCAGATAATCTCCACGATATTAATGCAGGCCTATTTACTTATCCGGTATTAATGACTGCCGATATTATCCTGTACGATGCAAATTTTGTTCCCGTAGGAAAGGATCAAAAGCAACACCTTGAAATGTGTCGTGATATTGCTTCAACTTTTAATCGTAAATATGATAGCGAGGTCTTTGTAATTCCCGAAGCAATGATTTCAAAAGATGTTATGCTAATACCGGGAACCGATGGAAGAAAAATGAGTAAGTCCTATGATAACTATATCGATATCTTCCTCGATGAAAAGTCTTTAAAAAAGCAGGTTTTCTCCATTGTTACTGATAGTACTCCGCTCGAAGAACCGAAAGATGCTGAGAATTGTCTGGTTTATCAGATTTTTAATTTAATCGCTCCGGGTTCTGAAGCCCAAACAATGAAGTCTAAATTAGAAGCCGGTAATTATGGTTATGGACATGCGAAAAAAGATTTACTCGGATTCATTCTTGATCATTTCAAAAATGAAAGAGAAAAATTTGATGAGTTTATGAGCGACAAGCAAATTCTCGAATCAAAATTGCGAGAAGGTGCTGCAAAAGCACGAACTGTTGCTCATGAAGTTATTTCAAGAGTTAAAGAAAAAACAGGATATCTTGCTAATTAAGATTAGCCCTCCAAAGCTCTTCTCTATCATAATGGTCTACTAAAAGCATAATTCTGACAGGGTTTGGCAGAATAACTAATTTGGTTTCTTTGCCTGGATAATCATCTACCCCAACTGTTACGCCTTCAGTATTCTCCACTTCATAGACTTTCCTTCCATCGCGTTTATTTCCGGTATCGATATACTTATTTGCCAGATATTCTAAGGGGCTTAGGACGGTATCGTCCGGACAAATTTCATCATGCACATCTTTTAATACCTCCTCAAGATAAATGCCATACTCCTTTAAAAACCGAGATTCACTTTTCCCTAAGTCTTTTTCAGTCTTCTCCATTAGATTCTTTTCTAAACCCGTTTCACTCACCATATTACGGAGTTCTACAATTTTAGTAAGGTCATCATTTAGCTTGGAAATATCCATGTATTAGTTATTTATGCAATGATTTAAATATAGTACTGATTATTCAAAATTTAGTTTCATTATATGAACAAATAATTCCTCAATTAGATTAACGGAATTTTAAGCAATTATTTTAAGCATATTAGTATTGAAAATTCTTTAATTTGTTTTCGCTTAACTAAATACATCCTGCATAAATCATACCCGAAATGAATTTACCTGAAAACCTCGACCCACAAGTAAAATCAAAAATTAAAACATGGATGAATTCATCCATTGATGAGGCGCATAAGGGCAAATTGCGCGAATTGATAATCAATAATGATGTAAAAGAATTAACCGAATCTTTTTACAAAGACCTTGAGTTTGGGACCGGTGGCTTGAGAGGTATTATGGGCGTGGGTTCAAACCGCATGAACAAATATACTGTGGGTATGTCAACTCAGGGATTGGCAAACTATCTGTTGAAATCATTCCCAAATGAAGATATCAGCGTGGCCATTGCTCATGATAGCCGAAATAATAGCGATGTTTTTGCAGGCATTGTATCAGATATATTTTCAGCGAATGGAATTAAAGTCTATTTATTTGAAAGCTTAAGGCCTACTCCGGAATTATCCTTTGCTATCCGTGAATTAAAATGCAAAAGTGGGGTAGTTCTAACTGCTTCGCACAACCCAAAAGAGTATAATGGCTATAAAGCTTATTGGGATGATGGCGGCCAGGTCATTGCTCCTCATGATAAAAATATAATCAAGGAAGTACAGTCCATTCAATCATTTGATGATGTAAAATGGACTAGAAATAAAGAGTTGGTTGAAATTATTGGGCAGAATATTGATGAAAAGTATTTAAATCATCTAATGTCGCTGATAGTTGATCCGGAACTGATTAAAAGGCAATCAGACCTAAAGATTTTGTTTTCACCAATTCATGGAACAGGGGTTACTTTGGTAGGACCGGCATTGGAAAGAGCAGGTTTTAAAAATGTTCGGGTTTTGGAAAGTCAATCAATACCGGATGGTAACTTCCCAACAGTTGTATATCCAAATCCGGAAGAAAAAGAGGCAATGAGCCTGGCTTTAAAGGCTGCTACTGATTGGAATGCAGATTTGGTAATGGCAACCGACCCCGATGCAGACCGCGTAGGCATTGGCGTTAAAAATGATAAAGGAGAATTTGTATTACTCAATGGAAACCAAACAGGTAGTCTATTGATATATTACCTTCTGGAAGCCTGGAAACGCATGAATAAATATCAGGGAAATGAATTTATAGTCAAGACGATCGTGACTACTGACCTGATTATCAAAATAGCAAATGCATATGGCGTAAAGGATTATGAAACTTTGACCGGTTTTAAATTCATTGCATCCCTTATCAAGAGTCTGGAGGGTAAAGAAAAATTTATTGCCGGAGGTGAAGAAAGCTATGGCTATTTAATTGGCGATGCGGTTAGGGATAAAGATGCAGTGGCGAGTTGCTTGCTAATATCTGAAATGACAGCATGGGCCAATGATAATGGGTCATCTTTATACGAGATGATGATTGACATGTATGTGAAATTTGGCTTTTTCAAAGAGAATTTGATTTCTATAACAAAGAAAGGGAAAGACGGAGCCGAAGAGATTTCAAAAATGATGGAACGCTTTAGGAATAATCCTCCTTCACAACTAGCCGGAAGCCCTGTGGTAGAAATGAAAGACTACCAATCCGGAGAAAGCAAAAACCTTAAAACCGGAGCTATTAAGGAAATGAATTTTGAGAGTTCCAACGTTCTTCAATTTATTACTGAGGACGGAACTAAGGTCTCGGCAAGACCATCGGGAACAGAGCCTAAAATTAAATTTTACTTTAGTGTAAATACCCACTTAGACAAGCGGTCTTCTTATGCCAAAAAGGAAAAAGAATTAAATGAGAAGATCGATCAGATTACGGCAGATTTAAGGCTCAGCTAAAAGTGTCTTCTATTTAAAATTTCAGAAAGTATAATTGCTTTTTTAGGACTATCCGAGTCTTCGAAAATCAATGATGCATACTCATTATCATCATAATCGTGTTCATCATCATTTTCATCAGCTTTTTTATCAATTTTATAACTATCAAATCTGGCCGTGTCTTTACTCTTTTTCTTAGTTTTTAGTTCTGCTAAACGCTTTTCATAATCCTTATCCGGAGAAATTGCCTTCTCACTAAAATCCCTTTTAATTGTAGGTGCATATTCATGTTCAGGTTCGACCTCTTCCAGCTGCCTTTCACTCCTTAATTCTTCAATGATTTCTTCAACAATAGATCGTTTAGTCGGGCTTGGTTCTTCGATTTCCTCATCAAATTGATCGTAATTGTCTTGTGAGGCCTTTCTTTGAGCCTCCTGCTGTTCTTTTATTTTCTTTTTACGCGCATTTTGAACGACCACCCAAATGATCATTATAACTACGTACAGAATGATTTCTACAGCATCCATATATGTTATTTAACTAGGAAAGGAGCCTCTCCTATTTTTGCTTCTTCGCAATATAATTCAATCTTATATTGCCCTTCAGGCCAATCACTTCCTTTGATGTACATGAATTCAATTTGAGGTTTTCTATTATCAAAAAGAAAATCTTGCTTCAAGGTAAAGAATTGTTCTTTACCATTCATGATAAAAGTTCCACCACCATTGGCAAGATCGTAAAGAATAGTGCCGCTTGGATCCATAACCTGTAGATGAACAATCTTGGTGTCAATTTTGGCCACTTTATTTTCAGCAATGGTAAACCTGACACGCAATTTTTCCAAATTTTTAGCCTTCAGATCAGAGCCTCGTTTGTCTTTACTCACATTACCGCGTTTATCTATAGCACGTATTTCAATATTCTCAGCTTTTAATTTTGAAGCAATATTTACCTTTTGCTCAAGTTGCTTTTTGGTCCCTTCCAGATTTGAAATATTTTCGCTTAAGGACATCTTATCCTTTTTCAAGCCTTGATTTTCAGAAAGTAATATTTCATTCTGAGCTTGCAATTTCTCTATTTCCTTATCCTTATTTGCCAGCAAGGTTTTAAAGCCTTCCAGTTTATCATCCAGCTTTTTCTTTTGTCCGTACCAGTATTTGGAGTTTTTTTCAGCTTTTTCTTTTAATTCAGTTATTTCTGTTAAAGCAGCAATCAAGCTATCTTTTTCACCACCGAGTTCTTCGATTGTCTCAAGTCTTTTCTGTAACTCAAACTGAACTGAGTCCAAAGAATTCATTGCCTGCGCAATTTCCTCTCGGTTTGAGTCAATTTCCTGCTCGTAAGCATTCTTTTCGGAGTATCGCAGGTAAAGCTGAATGGCATTAATTAATAATAAAGCAACTATAGCAGCTATGACTGCTATTTTTCTTCCGCCCGACGTCTTTTTGTTTGCTTCTTCAGTCATAAGAATTTCTATTTATGATCTCTCAAAAATAAAGAATCATTTTTTAATACAAATGAACAACTAATACTATCATTTTTTATTACATCCTCTTTAATTTGCCATTATATTATTATGGCCTTTCCAGAGATAAATCCGAACCATTTTATTTACGAGCTTCCGAAGGAGAAAATTGCGGATATACCATTGTCTGAGCGCGATGAATCAAAACTTTTGTATTACAAGAATGGTAATATCAAGGATTTGATATTCAAAGATATACACAAAGTTATTCCAAATAATGCTCTCCTTTTTTTTAATAATACAAAGGTGATTCCGGCTAGAATGCATTTTTACAGAGAAAGCGGCGCCCATATCGAAATCTTATTAGATAAAGCCAATTTCCCTTCAAAGGATCCCTTGGTCTGTCTTAATGAAACCAAATCTTGCAGCTGGAATGTGATTATTGGTAATAAAAAGAAATGGAAAGAAAATGAAATCCTGAAGCTGGGATTTGAAATTAAGAATAGGCTGCATTTGCTAAAAGCCAAATTATTAGATCGGGAAAGCAACTTGGTAGAATTCTTTTGGGATGGCAATATTAGCTTTGCTTCCATTCTTGAGTCTTTAGGCCATACTCCTCTCCCACCATATATACAACGAGAAGAACAGGATGATGATAAAACAAATTATCAAACGGTTTATGCTAAAATTCAAGGTGCAGTAGCAGCTCCCACTGCAGGATTACATTTTACGGATGATGTGTTAAAAAATTTAAAAGAATCAGGAATCAAAATGGAAGAACTCACTTTGCATGTGGGCGCCGGCACATTTAGCCCAATTAAAAGTGACACTGCCGCTGATCATGATATGCATTCTGAGTTGATTCAAATTAATAAACATAATATTTTAACTATAAGAGATCATCAAGGACCGGTGATTCCTGTAGGAACAACAGCCATGAGAAGTTTGGAATCGCTTTATTGGTTTGGCCTCAGACTGGAAAATGAAGATTGTGAATCTTTTGGTGTTTCAAAAAGTACAGCCTATGATTTAAGTCCTAAAATCAGCCTTAAAGAATCCATGCAAAATATTTTAGACTGGATGGATAAAAAAGGAATTGAGGAATTTTCAGGAGATACATCCATTTTTATTATTCCGGGTTACAAATTTCAGATTTGCAAGGGTATAATTACCAATTTCCATCAGCCCGGAACAACCTTAATTTTATTAATAGCCGCATTAATTGGAGAGAACTGGAGAGATATTTACACTCATGCTTTGGAAAATAATTATCGCTTTTTAAGCTATGGTGATTCTTCATTACTCTTACCCTAAATTTGCCGAATGGAAGATCGAGCCTATTATGTTATAGATTTTGACAGCACTTTTACACAGGTGGAAGCCATGGATATTTTAGCCGATATCTCATTGCAAAATCATCCTGATAAAGAGTCTATAAAAAAGGACATCGTTGATCTTACTAATTTGGGAATGGAAGGCAAGCTCACAGTGCGAGAATCTCTTATTAAGAGAATTGACCTTTTACAAGCCAATAAAAAACACCTTCAGGAACTCGTTGAACAATTGAAGAAAAAAATCTCCAAGTCTTTCCGTAGAAATGAACAGTTCTTTGCGGAAAACGCTTCCCAAATATTAATTATATCCAATGGGTTTAAAGATTTTGTTGTTCCTGTGGTCAATGAATTGGGCGTACGTTCTCAAAATGTATTTGCCAATACATTTGTATACGATGAAAATGGAAATATTGTAGGACTAGATCTAAATAATGTTTTATCCGATAATGACGGAAAGGTCAAGCAATTGCAATCCTTAAAATTGAATGGCGAGATTTATGTTATTGGTGATGGATTTACCGATTATGAAATTAAGCAAAAAGGCATTGCTAAAAAGTTTTATGCATTTACTGAAAATGTATCGCGCGACTCCGTAACAAGCGAAGCAGATCATATCGCTCCTTCACTTGATGAATTTCTTTACAATAATAAATTGACGATGTCCATATCCTACCCAAAAAACAGAATCAAAGTATTAGTATTGGAAAATATTCACTCCAAGGCCACCGAGTTATTTTCTGAAGAAGGATATGATCTTGAGCGTATGTCATCGGCATTGGATGAAGAAGAGCTGAGCGAAAAAATTAAAAATGTATCTGTACTTTGTATCCGCTCAAAAACGAATGTTACAGCAAAATCACTGGAAAATGCCAATAAACTTCTAGCCATTGGTGCATTTTGTATAGGTACCAATCAAATTGATTTGCCCGCTTGTATGGAAAAAGGAATTGCTGTTTTTAATGCTCCTTATAGCAATACACGTTCTGTGGTGGAATTAGCAATTGCAGAAATTATTATGCTGATGCGAAATATTCCGGACAAATTCGCTCAAATGCACAGCGGTAAATGGAATAAATCTGCTACCGGAAGCAATGAAATTCGCGGAAAGAAATTAGGTATCATTGGCTATGGAAATATAGGTTCTCAGCTTTCTGTTTTGGCAGAATCAATGGGCTTAAATGTTTTTTATTATGATCTTGAAGATAAATTGGCTCTTGGAAATGCGACACCCTGCTCAAGTTTAGAAGATCTTTTAAAAACAGCAGATATTGTTTCTATACATGTTGATGGCAGACCGGGAAATGATAATTTACTATCGACAAAAGAATTTGAAATAATGAAGGATGGTGCTGTTTTGGTCAACCTAAGTCGTGGACATGTCGTTGATCCTGATGCATTAAGGAAGGCATTGGAATCCGGCAAACTAAAAGGAGCGGGAATGGATGTCTTTCCGGAAGAACCTAAAAATAATCAGGAAGAATTTTTATCTCCATTGAGAGGTTTGTCAAATACAATCTTAACACCTCATGTAGGGGGTAGTACTGAAGAAGCACAGGTCAATATCGCCAGCTTTGTTCCTGAGAAAATCATGTCTTTTGTGAACACAGGAAATACTTCAGGATCTGTTAATTTCCCGAACATCCAATTGCCACAATTCCAAAATTCACATCGCTTGATTCATATACACAGAAATACAAGCGGGATTTTGGCCAGAATCAATCAGGTATTAGCGGAGCACGATGCCAATATTGTTGGTCAGTATTTAAAAACCAATGAAAGAATTGGTTATGTGATTACAGATGTTGATAAATTTTACGATAAAAATCTTCTCAAATCATTGAAACAGATTGAACACACTATTAGAGTGAGAGTTTTATACTAATGCAGCCACAATTCTTAACCCCCGGACCATCCGAACTCTATTTTACTGTACAGGATCATATGCGCTCTGCAATGTTCAATGGTGTTGGTAGTATTAGCCATAGAAGCGATGGCTTTAAAGATATCTATAAAGATACTGTCAATGCATTAAGCCAGCTCCTCGATATTCCGGATGAATTTGCCATCCTTTTTGCAAGCTCTGCGACTGAGATTTGGGAACGTTCTTTGCAAAATATAAATCCTGATAAACCCGGTTTTTTCATTAATGGAGCCTTTTCAGATAAGTTTTTAAAAACGGCTGAAGAAATTGGTTTCAATGCCGAAACTTATTATTGGACTGAAAATAATTGGGATTTTGATCGCTATACTTCTTTGGCAGATCGTGATTTCATTGGAATTGCTCAGAACGAAACCAGTTTGGGAATTGCCACACCGATTGAAGTCATTAATGAAATAAGAACGATTAACCCGGATGCATTTTTAGCAGTAGATATGGTATCCGGATTGCCATTTTATCAGCCCGATTGGAAAAACTGGGATTCCGTTTATTTTTCTGTTCAAAAAGGTTTTGGATTACCTGCTGGTTTGGGAGTGTGGATCATACGCCGGTTTAAGATAAAAAGTAAAGCTAAAGTATCGCCACACCGCAATCTCAAAAAGTGGTTGGAAGCCGCTGATAATTATCAAAACCCTGAGACACCAAATGTTCTTGGGATATACTTATTGGGTAAAGTCTGCGAGGATATGAACCGCAGGGGAATAGATATTATTCGTTCCGAAACAAGCTATAAAGCGGCATTGACTTATAATGCTATCGAAGCGAGTTCTTATTTGAAACCATTTGTGAAAGACAAAGCCTTTCAATCCAAAACAACTATTGTGGCCGAATGTGTTGGTGTTAGGTCAACAGAAATTATTGACTATCTATTAAAGTCCGGAATACAAATAGGCTCAGGTTACGGGAATCATTCAGATTCGCATATCCGAATCGCTAATTTTCCAACCCATTCAAAAGAGGTTTTTGAAAGGTTGGTGGATGCTTTGGAAGAATTAAAAATTTCGATTTGAGATTCCAAGGTATCCTCGGAGTCACCTTTGGGAGTCTCCAAAAGCATTTTGAAATAAAAGACTATTCTAGATTGTCAATCAGAGTCTCCTACGAATGACTCTGATGGGGTTGGATCGCTCGTAGCCCTTCTATAACCATATAAATTCACCGCAAGTCCTCCTAAAAGGACGAACTTCACCTGATTATTTAATAATTCCTGAAGTATTAGGGTAAACTCTTTGCCAAATAAATCCACTAATCCTCAATTGAAACAATGGTGATAATTTTTTTGATGGGTTTCAGGACCTCTTTGCCATAGTTTAGAACTCTGAGTCTTTGTACTTCCCGCATTTTTTCAGTTGGGGAAAGGCTCATAAACCATTCCTGGTCTTCCTGTTCAGCCTCCTCATGTGTCAATACCTTTATTTGCTTTTTTTTCACAGCTTAATTTACAAAGTTCATTGATTTTCTGAAAATCTGAAATACTAAAGCATCATAGTCGAAAGAAGTAAAAGTGATTTAAAAAATAGAGCCCGATGCTGCAACTATCTCAAGTTCTCCTCAAACAGTTTTAAAATCCTACCGTATTCATCGGTCCATGAACTGGCTTCTTTAAAGCCATGTGGTTCTATCGGGTAAGAAGCTAATTCCCAGTCTTTTTTACCCAATTCAATGAGTTTTTGAGTGAGTCGGATGATATCCTGATATTGTACATTGGTATCAATTACGCCGTGCAACATTAAAAGAGGATCATCCAGACCATCAGTAAAATAGATTGGTGAAGATTGTTTGAAAGCTATAGAATCTTCTACCGGCGTATTCAAAATATTCGAGGTATAAGGATGATTATAATGTGCCCAATCCGTGACTGATCGTATCGCTGCACCACAAGCAAAGGTTTCCGAGGCATTGAATAAGGCCATCAGGGTTATAAACCCGCCATAGGACCCTCCGTAAATACCGATTTTATCTTTATCGATTCCCAATTCCTCAACAAGGTATTTTGCTCCATCCACATGATCGCTCAAATCTTTACCTCCCATATGACGATAAATGGCCGTGCGCCAATCTCTCCCATAACCTTCTGAGGCTCGATAGTCGATATCTAAAACTGTATATCCCATATCCACTAATAAATTGTGAAACATATATTCTCGATAATAAGAACTCCACCATTTATGAGCATTTTGAAGATATCCGGCTCCATGCACAAATATGACTGCAGCATTGTTTTTAACTGAACTCTCAGGTTTATACTGTCTTGCCCTGACTTTCTCGCCATCTTCTGCCTTGAAATAAATCAGTTCTGGTACTTTCCAGGAATATTCATTGAATTCTGAACTAGTCGATTCAGTGATCCTTTTCATCTCCGCTCCCGGATTATTTTCCATGAGATATAACTCCCATGGCTGATTAAATGAGGAGAATCTACTCAAGATATATTTTTCATCAGGAGATAAGGAAACTTCATGATTCCCCTCACCCGAAGTAATCTTGATTCTTTCTTTACCCTCCAGATCCATTTTATAGAAATGTCTTTCACCGGGATCTTCCTCGTTGGTAAGCAAATAAAAATGAGATTTGTCTTTGGATAAAAAGGCATCATGAACTTCAAAATCGCCTTTAGTTAAAGCTATTTCTTTGCCGGATTTCACATTTACTGAATACAAATGAGAGTATCCGCTTTCCTCGGAATGAAACCAATAATGTTCTTGATCCGGCATCCAGCCTTTATTGCCACCCACCATATTCCAGACTTCAATTCCGGGTCCACCTATCCATTTATCATCGTGCTGTCTTTCAATCATCTTCCAGCCGGCTTTTTCCGGATCTAAAAACATAAACCAACGATCTTTATTATCCTGTGATTTTATTTCAATAACTGCATTACCATTTTCAGCTATATCGGGGCCATGAATTAGAATTTTCCTAGGATTTTCAAATGGCTTTGAGGCTTTTTCCTTGTCATAAATGGAATAAAAAGCAGGTTTATCAAAAATCCCCTGAATTGTTTTAGTATCGAACTGAAGCATGGTATCATTTTCAATTTGATATACCCATAGCTCCTCTGTTTCTATGTCCTGACCCACTTTTGGCCTGTCTTCCAAAACATTGGCATAACCATCGTCCCCTACATAATTGAGGTTTTTGGTATTTTCATTTTTCACTTTCGATTGCAATTGATAATACACGTATTTACCATCTTTACTCAATGTGATGGAGCTTAGTGCCATATCGCCTGTGTAAATGCTTTTAGGTTTTAATTCTTTTAGAACTTCACTTTGCTCTTCTCTATTTTTTTTCTCTTCATCTCGTTTTTTTACGATATCAAAAATCTTAATCTGGTCATTCTTCAGCCATTTTTGCATTTCAGAATCCTTATCTT
The DNA here is from genome assembly GCA_964351965.1 of uncultured Hyphobacterium sp. Taxonomy (GTDB): domain Bacteria; phylum Bacteroidota; class Bacteroidia; order Cytophagales; family CCMP332; genus CCMP332. The sequence continues at coordinate 150,139 of CAYGPM010000002.1, forward strand.
CTTTCTTTTTACCAGACTTAAAATCGGTTATCTGCTTTATATTACCACTTGATAACTCTCTTAAATAAAGATTATCGTCTAATTGATAAACAATGTATTCATCATCCATTACAAATTGAGGGTTGCTTTCAATAGCATTAGTTTGGGTGAGTCTTTCAACTTTATTTTCAGAAATATTATTTAGAAAAATATCCCCGCTCTTTGTGTATACCTTCAGACTTCTTGCATTATTATAGGCTCCATTTGAAGGAATTTCTAAAAAAGCATCCAAAGGATCAACTTCAGTAATGGCATTCACATCAATATCATAAATGAAATGCGGCTTTACACCGGGCACTGTTTCTTTCCATTTGAAATAAAATGAATTGCTCTGTTCGGACCAGGTCACCTCATCAGGAAGAGCACCGATAAATTCTTCTCCTTTCATTATTTCTGATAATACGAGCTCTGAATTCTGAGCCTGAGTTGATGAAAAGAAAATTAGTAAGGCAAGTACTGTTGAAGTAGTAATTCTCATTGGATTCAGTTAAGACTCCAAATTAATAAAAGGAAAAGAGATTAAACGAAAAAAGCCCTGCTTCAACCGAAACAAGGCTCTTAGTTTGGATTAAGATTGTTTAACTATTTATGAAATTCAAAAACTCTTTTTTTACACTTTCATTAAGAAATTTGCCCGAAAAATGAGCAGTCCCTGTTTTGGAGTTTGTATCTCCTACACCCCTCGAAGCTACGCATAAATGTGTAGCATCCATAACCACTCCAACATGATCGGTATTTAAAGCTTTTTTAAGCTCTTGTGCTATTTGCACTGTTAACCGTTCCTGAACCTGCGGTCTTTTGGCATAATACTGAACTATCCTGTTGATTTTTGATAGTCCAATCACTTTGCCTGTTGAAATATAAGCAACATGAGCCTTACCATATATAGGTACAAAATGGTGTTCGCAATGCGAGTAAAAGGTAATGTCTTTTTCAACAAGCATTTGATCGTACTTATACTTATTGTCAAATAGCCTAGCATGAGGCATATTATCAGGGTTCAAACCACTGAAAACTTCTTTGACATACATTTTAGCTACTCTTCTTGGGCTACCCTGAAGACTATCGTCAGTTAAATCCAAGCCAAGCGTTTCCATTATGGCACGAAAATGTTTTTCGATAATGCGAATTTTCTCATCATCGCTCATTTCAAAAGCATCAGCTCTTAATGGTGTTTCAAAAGAAGAAACAACATGGTCTTCGCCTTCTTCTTCAACGGTTTCGTTAATTGGCCGGGTATTCAACAAAATTTTTCTCTGTTTCATAAAGTCTTAGACTTAATTCATATTCCGGTTCGATAACTCCCCGAAGTATATTATAGCTAATAACCGCAATATTTTCAGCTGTGGGATTTAGATTACTGAACTCTTCAGTATCAAGGTTTAAATTCTTATGATCAAATTTACGAATAATATTCTCTTTGATTATATCGCTCAATTTTTTCATGTCGTACACATAGCCAGTATGCGGATCAATTTCACCAATCAGCTTTACAATTAACGTATAATTATGTCCGTGATAGTTTGGGTTATTACATTTCCCAAATACCGCATCATTTTGCTCATCCGACCATTCGGGGTTGTATAAGCGATGCGCGGCGTTAAATCTTTCTTGTCTATATATGGCTACCTTCATTCCCTAGAGAAACAATGAATAATACATTTGGTTCAAAAATCTTATAATCCAGTATTTTTTTCTAAAGTAGGGTTTCTTGCACATAAAATGTATTGTTCTCTTGAAGGTAAACGTGGAAACTTTAGAATTTAATTCAAGAAATATAAAACCATGTATATGTTCTATTGTTTAACTTTGAATAATCAATCAATTAAAAATTATGAAAAAAACAGGTCTATTTAATTACAGCAAATACCTGATGGCTATCTTAATGAGCGTATCAGTTGTATTTTTTACAAGTTGCGGAGATGATGATGAGGAAACACCTCCACCAGCTCCGGTTACTCAAAACCTTAATGAAATACTTGGTTCAAAAGCAGAATTAAGTGAGCTCAAAGGGTATATAGAGCAGTTTGGTTTAGATGCAGCCTTGGAAGGAACAGATCCAACTACTTTTTTTGCACCAAATAATGCTGCTTTTGACAAATTGAGAGCTACTTTGGGCACAGATGATTTGAGTACAGTTAATCCCGCAATCATCGAGCAAGTATTGAGATTTCACGTTATTGCCGGACAGTCTTTAACTAAAGATCAATTAGTAGGAGAAGTTACTGTTGTAACAGTTCAAGGTGAGAGCATTGAAATGAACAATGATGGAACTATCAAAACTGGTGGATCAGACGATGAGGTTATCATTCTTGAAGGAGATATCGAAGCTACTAATGGCAGAATGCATGTTGTTGAGACTATTTTGATTCCACCAACAATTTTTGGTGCTATTGGAACTAACCTTGGGAAATTATCTCAGCCAGTTTTATTGGGTGCTGACTTCACAACCTTGGCTGCAGCTATAGGAAAAGCTGACGAATACGCGACAGGAGCTTCTTTAACCACAATCACTGGTATTTTAACAGGGTTAGATACTACTTTAGGTGTTAATTATACTGTGTTTGCTCCGGTTAATGCAGTATTTGAACAAGCCATGATTACATTAGATACTTATACAGGTGAGCAATGGTACGGAATAATCACTAATCATGTAGTAAGCGGAATCGCTGCTGCAGGTGATGTTACAGCTGGTGCCACGTATCCTACTTTGGCAGGAGGTACAATTACAGTATTAAGTACTACAGCTCCAACTGATGAAGCTAATGGAATTCTCACAGGAATCGTTCTTGATTCTAACGGTGATACAACACCGGAAGCTCAGGTTGCTGTAGGGGATGCATTTATTGCTAGTAACGGTGTATTACATGCTATTGCAGGTGTATTAGTCCCATAAGTATAATGTAATTATTAAAAAAAGGTCACTGTTTTGAACAGCGACCTTTTTTTATTTACCGGTTTACGATTATTACTAATTCATCAACTCATCAAAGGTTACTGATACATAGTATATCGCTCCGATATTTGGCCCGCCTAAACTCTGAATATAATATTCATTAAGGATATTAGATCCACCAACTTTCAGTACTGATTTTAACTTACTCATTTTATAAGAAAACTGTAAATCAACAGTGCTATAAGAAGGAACTTCCCCAATAGCAAAAGAAGATTCCCAAATAAATGATTCTTGCCATCTGTAAGTAAGATTAAATCCTAAATTGTCGATCAGCTTACGGTTCCCAAAATTCAGATTGAACTTGTGTTCCGGAGTATTAAATTCTGAAAGACCTTGAGTTATTTCTGTATTCAATCTATTCCAGTTATAGTTTCCACCAACAACAAAGTTTTTAGGTAAACTATAGGTAAGTCCCAACACTGCTCCTTGTGAAGTAACCTGCTTATCGAAATTGGTATATATCTGTGCAGTATTTCCTTCAAATGAAACTGAACCATCAGCATTTTCAACTCTCGTTAGAGCCGAGCCATTTAATAATGATGCGTAATTAGGATTGCCATTTTCATCTAAAGAGACCTTACGTACTTGGATCTGAGTAATAAAATTGTCATAAATATTATAATAGTAAGCAGCATCTATTAAAAGCTTATTTTCTATCAAACTTTTATACCCTACTTCTACCGTTTTTATTTGCTCAGGCATTACCGGTTGTGCAACAGTAAAAGGTACTAATTCAGGTACGGCCTCATTAAAATCACCTCCTGCAAATAATACTCCTGTGAAGTTGCGAACTGACTCAATGGTATAAGTATTTGTAGTTAATTGATATTTATCATAATTCTCTTGAAGGCCACCAAGAAGTCGAGCTGAAATAACATCCAAATCAATATACTGCCCTTGTGTTGTTGGAATTCTAAATCCGGTTTGATAAGATGCTCTGAAATTGTGAACTTTTTTCACAGTATAAACTCCGGAAATTCTCGGGTTAAACTGCCCGTTGAAATTTTGGTTTTTATCATATCTGATTGAAGCTGTAAGTTTTAAATTATCGTTAAAAAATCTTTTGGCTCCTTGTGCATATGCTCCATATTCCTCAATTTGAATTCCTCCGTCGGCATCCGGGAAAATTGTCCCCTGTGAGCGCAAGTCAAATTGTCGGTATGAACCCCCCATTTGAAAATCCATAAAGCTTATTTCATTCTTAAAGTCATATTGCCCTTCAACATGATAAAGCTTTGTTTGATCATTGAATTTAGGACCCGTAGGTACAGTACCTTCGAGTTGACTATTTCTCAGGTTTTCAAAATCAGTTGAATTCTCATCTAAAGGATTTGCGTTAAGCATTGTACTTCTTGCATATTGATGCGCCTGATAAGATTGTTCCAAAGTCACAGTACTCGATCCATCTTCAGGACGAATTCCTTGATTGTAAAGAGATTCCAGATAAAACAATGGGTATTGTGTTAAATAATTGGTTACTCCATCAAAACGAGCATCATTAATTTTTAGAGCGGCAAATTCAGCAATGTATGAGTCTCCGGAATTCTCCCTTGTATTATAAGCTCGAACATAGAAATTATCGCCCTCTAACTGCACTCTATGTTGCTGGATACCAAAATTCAATAATGAATATCGTTGGGCACCGGTATAAATACTTGTTCCCCATCCTCCATTATATAAATAACTCAATTCCATCTTATCATTCAATCGATAATTAATTCCGGCACTTGCCTTCATGTTTTCTGCATTGTAATTGACAATATTCACTTCCTGATATCCTGGAGCGGCAACTACATGATTGGGCAAAAATCCGTTTTGAGCATAAGTCCACGCGGATACGCCCGGCTCAAATACCTTTTGAGTTGCTGGCGTTTCCCAGCCTACTGATCCATTTCCTGTTCTGCTAAATCTTAATATATTCATATTCAAACTGGCCTCATCACCCATTACATGTAGTCGGTCGGCACCGGGATTTTCTCCTCCTATACTTGTAAAAGGATTTAGCGCGGCATTTCGGTCAAATTGACTAGTGCCATGCCAGTCATCTGCTTTCATATATGAAAAGTTTCCTTTGATGGCCAATCTGTTAGAAAATGCCTTAGCATACCTCACAGAGGCTTCGTACATAGGAGCTGCTTCCTGATCGGCATTTCCCCCAACATGATTGACACCCATTTTTACAAATGCGCTGGCTCCTTGATATTCAAATGGACTTTTAGAGTTTACAAGTAAAATTCCATTAAATGCATTAGGGCCATAAAGAGCAGAAGATGCTCCCGGAATTAACTCAACACTTTCCACATCCAATTCAGATGGTCCATTTAAATTTCCAATTGGGAAATTTAATGCCGGTGCCTGTGTATCCATACCATCAGTTAGCTGAACAAATCGAGTATTTCCGGTACTGGCAAAACCTCTTGTATTAATGATCTGAAAATTAATAGAGGAAGTGGCGACATCTACTCCTTTAAGATTAGCAATCCCTTTATAATAATTATCAGCTGATGTATTCTGGATTGCCAGAATATCCATTTTTTCAATTGATACAGGAGATTTTAGAATGCTTTCTTCAACTCTAGATGCGGAAACAACGACTTCCTGACCGAGTAAAGATTGTGTTTCTAGGGAAACCTCAACCTTTTGATTGGCATCGGTTATCTCTATTTCCTGGTTATTATATCCAATACTGGAAATTACTAGAACAAATGGCAATGGTGTAGAGGTTTTGAGTTCAAACTCTCCTTTTCCATTTGTGATAGTACCTGTTACGGTTCCTTGCACAAATACGTTTACTCCTATTAATTCCTCATTATTTTCAGCGTCCTTGATTTGACCTGTTATTACTGATTGAGCCAAAGAAACAGTTGATAGTAAGAAAGTTAGGATAAAAAATATGTATGCAATTTTTCTAAGTATAGTTGTAGTCATAGTCTTCAGTGTTTACAAATACATTTTTAACTCCTGAATATATGTATTTATCGTATTAATCAAGCTATTCAGAGATGATTTTTCGTCACCAATAGAAAACGTAAATCTGCCTGGAAACAAAAAAAGCCACGGCTCTCACCGTGGCTTTCAATAAATTTTAAAATATTTCTTAGCAATATTCTTTAAAAACAGCTATCAAATGATTGGCAATCATCTCTGCCGATCTTCCTTCAATATGATGTCTTTCTACAAAATGAACCAATTCACCATTTTTAAATAATGCAACAGCAGGAGAAGACGGAGGATATGGCAATGTATATTCTCTTACTTTATCTACCGCATCTTTTTCCATTCCTGCAAATACTGTTGCAAGAGCATCGGGTTTCTTTTCGGAGTTTTTTATGGCCAATCTCACGCCCGGTCGCGCAGTACCGGCTGCACATCCGCAAACACTATTGATTACAACTAATGCCGTTCCTTTCTCACTCGACATAAACAAATCGACTTCTTCAGCATTCATCAATTGTCTGAAACCTTCGTCGATCAATTCTGCTCTCATTGGAGCTACTAATTCTTCTGGATACATATCTTTATTATTTATTTAATACTACATAAAACCTAATTCAAGCTTAGCCGCTTCCGACATCATTTCCGTGCTATATGGAGGATCAAAAGTGATTTCTACTTCACATTCGCTCACTCCTTCTATACCCTCTATTCCATGCTTTACTTCATTTGGAATAGACTCGGCAGCAGGGCAATTTGGTGATGTCAATGTCATTAAAACGTAAACTTTATTTATTGGAAAAACCTTGACCTCATAAATTAAACCGAGCTCAAAAATATTTACAGGGATCTCCGGATCATAAATATTCTTTATGGCTTCCAAAGCCTTTTCTTTAATTTCGTTTTCGTCCAAGGATATATTTATTTTTGATTTTGCAATTGCCCATCATAAGCAAGGGCGAATATTTTCATTTTCTTTATCATCGATAAAAATCCACTTGACCTTTGAGAACCTATCATACTATTCATTCCCATTTTATCCATGAAGAACAAATCCGCATCCATTATCTCTTTGGGACTCTTATCATTTAACACTCTAATTAAAAGTGAAATCAATCCCTTTGTGATTGCCGTATTGCTATCCGCAGTAAAATGAATTTTTCCATTTTCCAGATTACTCACTAGCCATACCTTCGATTGACATCCTTTAATAATGTTATCTTCAATTTTGTTTTCTTCCTCTAATGGCTCGAGTTTTTCGCCCAACTCCATGATATAATTGATCATTGCTTCTCTGTCATCTCCCAGAAAGGCAAATTCTTCAATTATTTCATTTTGAATATCGTTGATCGAACACATCAGTTTAATTTTTTATCAATATCCTTAAGGCTCTCAACCAAAAAGTCAATTTCTTCTTTGGTATTATAAAAAGTCAATGAGGCTCTCACGGTTCCCTCTATTCCATAATGTTTCATAAGAGGTTGTGTACAATGATGTCCTGTTCTAACTGCAATACCCTTAGCATCGAGCATCATCCCCACATCAAAGGCATGGGCATTTCCCAATAGAAAAGAAAAAATAGCTGTTTTATCCTTTGCATCTCCGATAAATCGCAAGTTTTCTATTTCAGATAACTTTTCACGACCATAGTCTTTTAGCTCATTTTCATATTCTCTGATAGCATCTCTGCCGATCTGGGTCATATATTTCAAAGCAGCATCAAAAGCAATTACATCAGCAATATTTGGTGTTCCGGCTTCAAATTTGAAAGGAATGTCATTATAAGTTGTTCCTGCAAAATCCACTTCCTTGATCATTTCTCCCCCACCTTGATAAGGCTGCATTTTCTCAAGAATATCTCTCTTACCATATAGAATCCCCAATCCGGTTGGACCGTACATTTTATGCGCGGAGCAAACAAAGAAGTCGCAATCCAAGGCCTGAACATCCACATCAAGGTGACTTGCAGATTGCGCGCCATCGAGAAGAACCTTGGCTCCTTTTTCCCTTGCCATTGCTGTTAATTCCTTAATGGGGTTTATAGTCCCCAAGGCGTTGGAAACATGAACTATTGCTAAAAGCTTGGTTTTTTCTGTGAAAAGTTTTTTTGATTCTTCTAAATCAATTTCTCCAATTTCATTGATAGGAAGAACTTTAATTTTTGCACCAACATGCTCGCATAGCATTTGCCATGGAACAATATTGGAATGATGCTCCATTGTAGAAAGTACTATTTCATCATCCTTTCCAATAAATTGCCTTCCGAATGTAGCAGCAACAAGGTTAATCCCGTCTGTTGTGCCTTTAGTAAAAATAATTTGATCTGATGAGGGAGCGTTGAACCATTTTGCAAGATTTTCACGACTCTCTTCAAATGCTTTGGTAGCCCTGTCGGCTAAAGTATGAGCCCCTCTGTGAATGTTGCTATTGTCGTGGTAATAGTAATTATTCAGAGCTTCAACTACAGCACTGGGTTTTTGAGTTGTGGCTGCATTATCAAAATAAACCAGATTTTTTCCATGAACTACCTCATTTAGAACCGGAAAATCTTTTCGAATATCCTCTAAGAGGATTATCTCTCTGGTTTTTATTTCTGTCATAGTTATGCTTTATGCTCCATTCTTTTTTCCAAAACTGAATCGAGTCTTTCTCTTACACTTACAATTGTTACCTTTTCAATGACTTCCTCTATAAATGCTTGAGTTAAAAGAGAAATAGCTTCTTTTTTTGGAATACCTCTAGACCTTAAATAAAATAATTGTTCTTCATCCAATTGTCCAATTGTTGCGCCGTGTGAACACTTTACATCATCTGCCCAAATTTCCAGTTGAGGTTTGGTATGAACCTTCGCGTCAGGTGAAAGAAGCAGGTTTTTGTTTGACTGAAATGCATTCGTTTTCTGTGCATCCTTCCTGACAAATATCTTCCCGTTAAAAACTGCTGTAGAATTGTCATTCATTATTCCTTTGTACAATTCATTGCTTTCGCAATTCGGCATGGCATGATTCACACTACTGTGATTGTCAACATGCGTATTGCCATTCAATACATAAGCGCCGTACATATGACTTTCAATATGCTCATCAAGCAAATGAATATCAAGATCATTTCTGACCATTGCACCACCAAATGAAAATGCATATGCAGATAAAACGCTTCCTTTTTTCTGAGTGACTGCAGTTAGACCTGAATGATAATATTCCGCAGTCTCTAGCTGTAATTTATAGTATTGTACTCTTGCATTTTCCTTAACTGAAATTTCAGTACACACATTTGTGAAAGAAGAGTTAACACCATTTTGATGATAATTTTCAACAATTTTTAATTCAGAATTTTCTTCACACACAATCAAAATTCTAGGTTGAGAAAATATCTGAGATTTGGAAGTATCACTGACGATATGAACCTGAATATCTTTTTCAATACTTACATTCTTAGGACAATAAATGAATAGGCCATCATTTACAAAGGCTGTATTTAATTTGCCATAGGCTCTTTCTTCTCGCGAAGCGATTTTATTAAAATTCTGAAGAAAAACCTCTTTGTGTTTTTCCTGTGCTTCAGCAAATCTCAGTATCTCTAAGTTGGAATTTTTTGAATTTGAGTCATTCAAAATCCACTCACCATTGATATTAAAAATATGAATAGAATTCTCCGATAACGCAGTGCATTCAGCTATTAATTCTTCGTTTCTATCAGATTTAGAGAAGGGGGTATCAAAGTATTTCTCCAAATTTTTTGACATGAAAGTATATTTCCAGTCTTCGGATTTTTTACCCGGCATGCCAATAGATTCTATACCGGAAATTGCCTCAAGCCTGCTCTTGTGAAGCTCCGAGTTAGCCGAACCATTCAGTTCCTTTTCGAACGATTTGAATCTATTAAGTATTTCAGTCTGCAATTTTTCCATTACCAAAATTCTATTTGACTGCTTCCTCTTCTTTAATCCAGTCGTATCCTCTTTCCTCAAGTTCTAAGGCCAGCTCTTTTCCTCCTGATTTTACTATTTGTCCATTTAAAAGAACGTGCACGTAATCCGGCTGGATATAATTCAATAATCTTTGATAGTGCGTGATAACTAAAAATGCATTCTTATCAGTATGCAGTTTATTCACTCCATTTGATACGATTTTTAAAGCATCAATATCTAAACCACTGTCTGTTTCATCAAGAATAGCCAATTTAGGATCGAGTAGAGCCATTTGAAAAACCTCATTTCTTTTTTTCTCACCACCGGAAAAGCCTTCATTTAATGACCTACTCAAAAGCGCTTGGTCAATCTCGACAAGCTTCATTTTTTCTTTCATTGCCTGAAGAAATTTAACTGCGTCCAATTTCTCAAGACCTCTGTATTCTCTTACATTATTGACTGCCGCTTTCAGAAAGTTCGTTGTGCTCACACCCGGAATTTCAACAGGATATTGAAATGCCAAAAACAAGCCTTCTCTTGCTCTGTCTTCAGGTGACATATCCAGAATGTCTTTTTTATCAAAAATGACTTCGCCCTGTTCGACTTCGTATTCCTCTCTTCCAGCTAAAACAGATGCAAGGGTACTCTTCCCTGAACCATTCGGACCCATTATGGCATGAATCTCACCGGGTTTAATTTCCAGGTTTATACCTTTTAATATTTTCTTCCCTTCAATGGAAGCGTGTAAATTTTTAATACTTAACATGTCTTTTATGATTATCCTACAGATCCCTCTAATGAAATTGCCAATAACTTCTGTGCTTCAACAGCAAATTCCATTGGTAATTGTTTTAAAACTTCTTTTGCGTATCCGTTTACAATAAGTGCGACTGCTTCTTCAGAATCCAGTCCGCGTTGATTGCAATAAAATATCTGATCTTCTCCGATTTTAGAGGTTGTTGCCTCGTGTTCCACTTGAGCAGTAGAATTCTTTACATCGATATAAGGAAAAGTATGAGCACCGCATTTGTCGCCCATTAACAGGGAATCGCACTGAGAGAAATTTCTTGCATTTTCAGCTCTTTTGTGTACTTCTACTTGTCCTCTATAAGAGTTTTGACTGAAGCCTGCAGACACTCCTTTTGAAACGATTCTACTTTTTGTGTTTTTGCCAATGTGAATCATTTTTGTTCCTGTATCAGCTTGCTGTCTGTTATTAGTTACAGCTACAGAATAAAATTCTCCAATGGAATTATCGCCTGCCAAGACACAACTTGGATATTTCCATGTAATAGAAGAACCTGTTTCTACTTGGGTCCAGGAAATTTTTGAATTATCTCCTTTGCAAAGACCTCTCTTGGTTACAAAATTGTAAATACCTCCTTTACCGTTTTTATCGCCTGGATACCAGTTTTGAACAGTCGAATATTTTACTTCCGCATCTTTCTCGGCATATATTTCTACCACTGCTGCATGTAATTGGTTTTCGTCACGCATTGGAGCAGTGCAGCCTTCAAGATAACTCACATAAGAGCCCTCTTCCGCAACAATCAGTGTTCTTTCAAATTGCCCTGTATTCGCAGCATTGATTCTGAAATAGGTGCTTAACTCCATCGGACAACGAACACCCTTTGGAATATAGCAAAATGATCCATCGCTAAATACTGCAGAATTTAATGCAGCAAAGTAATTATCATTTTGAGGCACAACAGAACCCAAATATTTTTTAACCAAATCGGGATGATTGTGAACAGCTTCAGAGAATGAACAGAAGATAACACCCAATTCACCCAATTTCTCTTTAAACGTAGTTTTAACAGAAACGCTATCGATAACGGCATCTACTGCTACACCGGTTAATCTTTTTTGTTCTTCAAGAGAAATACCGAGTTTCTTAAACGTCTCAAGTAATTCCGGATCTACTTCGTCAAGACTTTCAACTTGCTTTTTCTTCTTCGGGGCCGAATAGTAGATTATATCCTGATAGTTAATTTTTGGGTAATTGACATTTGGCCATTTGGGCTCAGTCATTTTCTGCCAATTTCTAAAGGCTTTTAATCGCCATTCCAATAACCACTCAGGCTCGTTTTTCTTTTCTGATATGAAACGTACAATGCCCTCATTCAGTCCCGGAGGTGCTGAATCAGACTCGAAATTAGACTGAAATCCGTACTTATATTCCGAGTTTGTTATTTCTTCCAGAATTTGATCATCCTTCGACATAGAATATTTCTTTATTTAGACCAATTCTTAATAAGCACAAAAGTAACTAATATTTTTGTAGCAGAAGCTCCCAATTGATACTTTTTTAAGATTGGATATTATATTGCGAATCATTTAATTTAGAAACAGTATAAACAAGCTTAAGTTTCTAAGCATTTGAAATTTGTAGTCTAAACGCCATGCTAATATGAAAGACTTCCCTTGGTTTAAAAATTATCCGGACTATGTTCCGCACGAAATAAATCCCGACAAATACAATTCATTGGTGGAACTCCTTGAGGTTGCATTTGAAAATTTCAAAGATGATCCTGCCTATGTCTGTATGGATAATGTGCTTTCCTATGCCGAAATAGATGAAATGTCGAAGGACTTCGCAGCCTATCTACAAAATGATTGTGGCTTAAAAAAGGGAGATAGAGTGGCAATACAAATGCCCAACCTATTGCAATATCCCGTAGCTATGTTTGGCGTTCTAAGAGCGGGAATGATTGTCGTCAATACAAATCCTCTTTATACTCCAAGAGAAATGCTTCATCAGTTTAATGATGCAGGCGTAAAGGCTGTGGTTGTACTTGAAAACTTTGCAAGTAATTTGGAAAAGATAATTTCTAAAACAGGCATAAAGCATATCATAACCACGGAAATAGGCGATTTTCACAAATTTCCAAAAAAGCAGATTATCAATTTCGTGGTTAAGAATATTAAGAAGATGGTTCCCTCTTTCAATTTACAGGGAGCTGTCAAATTGAATGATGCATTGAAAAAAGGTGCTGAATCAAATTTTGAAAAAGTAGAAATTGACAGAAATGATACTGCCTTTTTACAATACACAGGCGGTACAACAGGGGTTTCAAAAGGAGCAATTCTTACCCATAGAAATATAATTGCCAACCTTGAGCAAAACTCTGCATGGATGAGTCAAAATTTAGAGCAGCACAAAGAAGTTGTAATCACAGCCCTTCCGCTCTACCATATTTTTTCTCTTACAGTAAACTGCTTCACTATGCTTCAAATAGGTGCTAAAAATATCTTGGTTACAAATCCGAGAGATATGAATGCATTTATAAAAGATTTGAAAAAATATCCATTTACAGTTTTCACCGGTGTAAATACGCTTTTCAATGGTCTTCTGAATCAGGAAAAATTCAAGGAAATCGATTTCAGTAGTCTGAAAATCGCTATTGGAGGTGGAATGGCTGTTCAGCAAGCCGTAGCCAAACGATGGAAAGAACAAACAGGTTCTACGCTTTTAGAAGGATACGGTCTTACAGAAACTTCACCTGTGTTGTCTTGCAACCCACTGGATGGATCAGATCGGTTGGGAACAATAGGAATGCCTTTCCCCAATACCGAAATGAAGATTGTAGATGAAGAAGGTAAAGATTTACCGGTGGGTGAAGCAGGAGAAATAGTAGCCAGAGGGCCACAGGTAATGCCGGGCTATTGGGAAAAAGAAGAGGAAACAAAAAATACTTTTCTACCTGATGGTTGGTTTAAAACAGGAGATATTGGTGTAATGCATGAAGATGGTTATTTCCAGATTGTAGATCGCAAAAAAGATATGATTCTAGTTTCGGGCTTCAATGTATATCCAAATGAAATTGAAGATGTCGTCATCGAACACCCAAAAGTATTGGAAGTAGCTGCTATAGGTGTGCCCGATGAGAAATCTACTGAAGCAGTAAAGTTATTTGTGGTGAAAAAAGATCTTTCTTTAACAAGGCAGGAGTTAATAGATTTTTGCCATGAAAACCTGACCGGCTATAAACGTCCAAAACACATTGAATTTAGAGATGAGCTCCCTAAATCCAATGTGGGAAAAATAATCAGAAGGCATTTGAGAGAAGATTGAAAATTCACACATGAGGAGCCTAGGCTGTTAAGTTTAATTACACTAATTGCAATTCTTGGCTACCAGCAGGCATGCTTAATTGACAAATCGTAATTCTTAATTAACCACATTTCCCTTAAGATCTAACTCAATAGCATCACCTAAACCAACTTTGTTGATTTCTTGTAATTGCGTTGCCTTATCTCCAACCACTAGATAAACCATTTTATCATCAGTGATATGTTGATCAATAATGCGTTTATAATCTTCGAGACTTAGGGAGATTAATTCATTTTGATCCTCTTCTATAAATTTCATGGACTTATCAAATTTGCTTAAATCTCGCAAGATTCCAAGTTTGGCATTTAAGCTTTCGTATTTCCTTGTGTTTTCTTTAAGCAATTTATTTTTTGTTGTTTCTACATCTTCCTGACTAAAGTTTGGCCCATAATTTTCCAACATATCAATTATAATATCCAATGATTCTTTGGTTGCATTTGCACGAACGCTGCTGTATGCAAAGAAAGGCGAGACTTCATTATACTCTCTTATTGAAGAATAGGCACCATATGTATAGCCTTTCTCAATTCTAAGTGTTTGGAAAAGTCGACCACTTGACCCTCCTCCCAAAATTTCATTGGCAAATTGTAAATTATTAAAGTCCGCATCGCCTCCGGCTAAAGCTAGCCTTCCGAGAAATATGACAGATTGCTTTGCATCCGGCACATCAATGAAATATAATTTACCAGCATTTATATTTTCGGGTACTGTATATTCCGGCAGTTGAATACTTTTTGTCGACCAATTTTGATCTATGCCTTCAAAAGCATTTAACACCCGAGCTTGATCTACGAAACCAACCACATGAACAGAGGCTAATGAAGCACTTAGATTATTGGAATAATATGCTTTTAAATCATCTAAACTTATCTCAGAAATGGTTTCTAAGGTTCCATTATCAGGTAATCCCAAAATATGTTCATTGCCATAAACTAAGTTTGTAAAATTGGTATATGCCAATGATGTTGGATTGGCTTCTCTGCCTTTAAGATTAGTTTCTAAGGCTTGCTTTAATCTTTCATATTCCTTTTGATCCCACCTTGGCTCAAGCAATATTTCCTGAACAAGTTTAACTGTCTCTTCGAAATTTTTTGATAGACATGTACCTGAAATAATCATTTCTTCATTGCCTGTACTAATATTTATAGATGCTCCCAAAAGTCCTATGGCTTCTTCCAACTCTGAAGCACTTCTTTTGGCCGTACCCTCCATCATTAATTGAGACATTAATTCTGATACCCCCGACTTTTCAATTGGATCTAAATAATGCCCACCTTCAATGGTAATATCAAATGAAACTAATGGTATTTCATTGCTTTCAATTCCATAAACTTCAATACCGGTGTTTTTCAACTTCGTTTTCCAAATATTAGGCATAGCGAACAAAGGCATTTCTCCAAAATCAGGCTCTGATCTGTCATACTTTGATGGTGTTTTTTCGTACTCAGCTTCTTCACCCTGACTCACTTCTTCATTTTCAACATTTGCTACAATTTCTTCTTCTTTTACTGAGGCCTTTTGGGATCCATCAACAATAAGATCCATTTGTCCTTTTGGCACAAAACTGGTCATTATATAATTCTGACCTTTGATATACTTCTCATAAACCCTCATGATATCCTCTCGAGTTACCGCGTTTATTTTCTCCGCCTTTTTTACTATATATCCCGGATCGCCAATAAACTCGTTATCTTGAACAAGCGTAAACGCCTTATTCAACACCGTTTCAACACCTTGGAATAGCCTGGTTTCTAATTGAGCCTTGATTCTGGTTAAATCCTTGTCATCAAAACCTTCAGTTTCAAAAAGAGCGAAACCTTCGTCTATCGCAGATTTTACTGAATCCAAATCAACTGCAGCATTTGCTCTCACCACAAGCATAAATTCTCCCGCTATTTCCTTACTACTTTGTCCGCTATAAACTTGAGGTGCTAATTTCTTTTCTTCAACAATGGTCTTATATAAAGGCGCCTTTTTGCTATCACTGAGCAAATCACCTAGTATTTCTAGGGCTACTTCATCTTGATGATATTGTTCAACACTGGGAAAGACCATTCGCAGTTCCGGGAGTTTTGCAAAATTGTCTTCGAAATAAAATGACTTAGTTTCATCGAGGCTTACGGGCATTGGTTTTAAAGCCTCTACTTCTGGACCTCTTTTAATTTCCCCAAACCATTTTTCAACCAATTCTTTTGTCTCTTCGATATTAATATCGCCGGCAATTACAAGAGTAGCATTTGCGGCTCCATAGTATTGACTGTAAAATTCTTTTACATCTTCTAAAGTAGCAGCTTGCAGATCTTCCAATTCACCAATTACCGTCCAACTATAAGGATGACCTTCAGGATATAAATTCTTAATGATGACCTCATTTGTAAATCCATAAGGTGCATTATCAACTCTTTCTCTTTTTTCATTTTTAACAACCTGCTTTTCTCTTTCTAAAGCATCTTTGGTAACAGTATTGATCATATAACCAAAGCGATCTGAGTCGATCCATAATATTTTTTCAAAGGCGTCTTTAGGTACAACCTCATAATAAATAGTGCCATCATTCCAGGTTCCACCATTTCTAGAGCCGCCCCATTCAGGTATTAGTTTTCGATTTGCGCCTACAGGAACATTTTCAGAGTCATTAAAGGACATATGTTCGAAAAAATGCGCGAAACCTGTTCTGCCCGGCTTTTCCCTATTTGATCCTACATGCATTAATGTAGCTACTGCGACTATCGGGTCAGAATGATCTTCGTGGAGTACCACTTCAAGACCATTTTCCAGTTCGAATTTTTCATACTCTATTGAAAATTTTGGTTCACTAGCCTTCTCTTCCTTTTGTTCGGGACTACAAGAAACTAAAATCAGTAATGTTAATGCAAGGGTGCTAATATATCTCATGGTCAATTTTTTCAAGCTTAGAATTTTTGAAATTATAATTTGATTTAGATGTGTGCAATTAATAATTGATAAAAGGCGATAAGGAGAGCTTTTTAGGAAGTCTTTAATTTGCATTTAACAGCCCTATGATGAAGCGTAGAGTTTCGGAGCAGAGAGCTTGGCCACCAAGACTAAGCTTTCCAAGAAACCAAAATTTGATGAAACTCTAATCTGTACTGAGATTTATATCCTTTGATACCTGCTGGCTTTTCCACTCTATAGTTCAGGTTAGCAATATCACAATTAGTAAAAAGGTCAGAATCCCAATTGATGTTGTAAATATCCCCATTCTCCTTGATTTCGTCCATCCTGCTATAGAAATCATTGTTAGTAAAGATATTATTCCAAAAAGGAATGCCATCACGCCCGTAATTCTTGGAAGCAACAAATCACCATCGACCACTTTAATTGGATAACCATCTGTTGTCATCATCAGAAGTTTAGTCATGGCAAAAACAGTTATAAGAAAAAAACTGGCAGCTAAAGTTGATGCTGCCATTATATTATTCTGCAACCTCGTTTTTGTTTCCGAAACTAATAAGTTCGCAATTACAGCTATAGAAAATCCTCCGAGCAAGGAGCTAATTGTCATTATTTGTTCGGCAAGTTTATTCCAATATTCAAAAGTAAGTTCTGTCATTATATCATTTTTCTTTTTTCACTAAGTTAAAGTTAAAACAAGTGACCTTTGAAGGCAAAGTCAAGGGGGAACATGCTATCCGACATTGGGAACCCGCTTTAGCGATTCTCAATAAGCATTAGATTTCTTTATATTTTGATTTTCCGGAAAGCGAAACAGATTCTAGCTTTAGTTTGGTAGGTTTCCCAAATTCAACTTCTAGCAACCATTTCATACTGGTTAGATTAATTATTATTTCTGAGTCGCTCCAAAGTTGTTCATCCACTAACATAGTTACGATAAATTGATCATCTATTAATTGAAGTCTTGCAGCATTTCCATAATTAGCCCCAAAGAAGTCGTTGATTATAAATTGATCAGCGAGCTTATTTGCATCTTCGATTGATACTGACTCAGAGTCATAATAGAGCTCGTTTCCATCTACGTTAATTACTTCCCCATCATAAATAGGTTGGTCTATTGCCAGCCCGAATATAATCCCTAGGTTTAAAATTAATCCTAAAATCGTTATACCAGCAACAGCCCAGTTTGAACCTTTCTTTGTTCCAGCCTCAAATGCCTCATTTACATCTTTGGCCATAAAAATTCTAAAGAATATGAATACGAGTATTCCGTAAAATGCTGTAAATACAAAACTTGGAATTCTATCTATTATATCTTGTGGAATTTGGAACATTCCATAAAAAAATGCCACTGTAAATATCAAAGTTGAAGAAAGAGCGATGTAGGCTTGCTTTTTTTTACCAAGTGATTGGTAATTTTTATATATCAATAATCCAGGTGGAATTGGACCCGCTAAAATGGCTGATATATCTATTTGTTTTTCAGTAAATAATTTTTTTTCCATTTGTGATTTTTAATCTACCGTTTAACTAAGCACAGTAGCGTCCCGCAGGGGGTTATTTCGTATAGGTTTTGATAGAAAGTGTGTTTGTCGTTCAAGTTTTGAAATAGTCATTTGTAATTCATAAAACATTTCTTTCAATCTATTCTGTTTTGAACTCGATTTCTTCATTGCTCGGGAACCTTCCTTCTTTTTCAAAATATTCAATGCGATCAGGCTTATCCCTTTAAAAAAACTTCACTAGGGTCAATGTTGGTAAAGAAATGAAGAAGCCTGAAATAGCTACGATCAATACTGAGCGAATCATCATAGTTCTTAAAAAAGTGTTTTCTCTATTTCTCAAATACAGAACTATGAAAACAATAAGAAATATTAATCCTCCTGATAAACCAGTACCGAGCATAAAATAAGCTCCAGGGATTATTAGTACATTGAACATAATTCCAACGGTTAAAATTGAAAAAACAATTCCTCCTAAAATTGCGCCAATTATTCTGGTAGCTGTCATTTCCTTGTAGGTTTGCTTTTTAAAAATCCTGTGAATGGGTATTTCGTTTAAACTAAAAAGCCCCAGAGGATAGTAAAGCATTGAAAGAGAGGTTAAAGAAATTCCAATTATAAAACCTCCACCTGGAATAAGAAAAATTCTCATTAGTAACCCCAAGAGGGCAAATGCAATTAGACCAAGTTCAAAAAAAATTCACATTTTTCATTAAATTATTTCAAGTGATTTATCGAAATGACAATATTGCCTGCCTAGTTAATTGAGCCCAATTCTGAAATAAAGTTAAAATAATCCATGAATCTTAAACTGCACTAAATAAAATGAAAATAGAGAGTTGACACGTGATGAGCCTTCGGTTGTTAGTTTGAAGTTCATAATTTCAAATTGATCTTTTTTTCAATTGAGTATCAGGTTTATAAGATTTTCGTATTCCATCGAAAAACCGTCCGGTTCATCGATGAGCAGTGGGCCATTGCACAAAAGACTAAATACCAATTTATCATTTGGGTAAACGATTAGCATTGAACCGGAGGAGGGTAATTCACCTGCATGATACCAGACTTCTCTTCCTTTTGAATCAGTTTTAATATACCAGCCTAAACCATAGCCGATTTGCTTGGAGATGTCAATATTTTGAGATGTGAATACTTCATTTAGTAATTCATCATTGATGATCTTTTTATCGGTAATGAATGAAACGCCGAAATTTAGCAAATCTTCAGATGTTGAAATTAAGCCCCCTGAGGGATAGGAATAGCTCAAATCATAAGCGCTTGCCACCTCACCATTAAAGAAATAAAACTCACTTTTATTGGTTTGAAATTCATTCTTTATGTCTCCAGTTGTATTTTGCATTTCCAGCTCGCTCCAAATATTATTTTTCATATAATTCAAATAATCCGTATTTGAAACTGACTCCATTATCGCACCCAATAAAATATATCCATAAGAAGAATAATTAAAGGTATTTCCCGGCTCGGAAACGAGGCTATCGTTTTTAAATAATTCCAATGCATCAGTCAAGTTGGTGTAATGTTTCTGTACAAAGATTTCATCCAGGCTTGTTTCATGATAATCTCTAATTCCTGCGCGATGAGATGCGAGTTGTCTGCTCGTAATTCCATTCAGATTACTTTGAAGTTCCGGTAAATAGCTATCAATGGGGGTATCTAAATTTAACTTTCCCGATTCAACTAAAGTCATTAAACCTAAGCTGGTCATGGGCTTTGATACACTTGCGATTCGGAATTGGGTATTTTGATCTACTAAATTCTGTTTCTCAACATTCGAATAACCTAAGCTTTTGGAATAAATTATTTCACCATTTTTCCAGACAGACATCTGCATTCCGGGTGCTGGCTGATTGCTTTTAAAATCAGCAAACCAATTGTCTATTTTACACTCCAGATCTTCGCATGGCGGTATTATATGGTTTTTACTTTTGATAAATGATTGATTCGAAAATTTGATTTTAGCAGCAAGAATTCCTGTTGACCTTTTCCATTCACCAAAACTATTGCTTCGATAATAGGTTACTTGCTCTTGTCTGTCTTTTGCTGAATTACTCGTTCCAAAAATTGTCCCAGCAACCACTTTAGAAATGCTAGGGGTTACCAGTTCTGCCCCATCAACAAGGATGGTATCATACTTAACTTTAAATGGAAATTCATTGATATAATCTGAATACTGTTTATCAATAAAGGTTCGGTCATCTTTATCCAATATCCATTCAAACATCAGATAAAACACCGTATCGTTAATGATACAATGATCAGGCAGGTCAAATGACAACCAACCTTTTTTTATATCTGACTCCGCAATAATATCCTCATAAAACAATTCTGTTTCTGTAGGTGATCCGTCTTCGGGATTTGCCTTTAAGAATTTCAGTCTGACTTTAAATTCCGGAAATTTATTTCGGGCAATATAAAGACGCACATCGTTAACATGAATAAGATCTTTGTAGACTCCTTTCTTAATTTGAATCGCCATGGCACTACCTGCTTGTCCGGTATCACAATGAAGCTGACCGGCCAGAAAAAAGCTTTTCCCATTTCCGAGTATTTTGGATTTGATAGGTCCTTTTTTGGCTTCGATTATTATGCTATCCAGGTTTCGGATATGCTCTTTTAGTTTGATTTTAATTTCTCCTTGGCCTTGAATCTCTTTTACCGCTATGGAAAATCTTGAATAACCCAGAGATGAGAATATCAATTCTCGTTCATTGTAAATGCCTGGTATGTTTAAACAGAAACTTCCATCCGGATTGGAAATGGTTCCAATTTCAGTATTTAAAATGCCAATATTTACATAGGACAAAGGCCTATTATTTTCGGAGCCAGAAACCGTACCGCAAATTCTATTCTGCCCCCAAAGGCTTATAGAATGTATCGTGATTAATAGAACTAATGTAAGCCGTATGGACATTGAGTTGAACTAGGAATTTATTAAGACTTCAAAGATTCGATTAAGTATGAATAAGATCAATTCTATGACGACTTAAATCCAATTATATTTTAACTCTTATACAAAGTCTATAAAAAAAGGGGCTTTCGCCCCTCGGTTTAATTTAAGCCAACCTGAATTTCTATTTCATTTTCTTTTGATGCCTCCCCTATCCAATTGTGATAAACTTCTCGTACCTCATTGGAAGGAATCATTTCTGCTTTGCTGATTTCCTGAAACACTTCTTCGTAGCGTTTGGTCAAGCCTTGCATATCGCCTTTATAGTCAAATGATGCACATTCGATCGGTGCAATTTTCTCAAATTGATAGGGACCCTCAAGTTTTTTTTCAGTATCCGTAATAAGGGCTATCTCCAAAACGAAGTCCTTTTCCATATCCTCACCTACATCTTTGTAAATAAAAATACTGGGTTCTTTTTCTTCGAGACTTGCCTTAGCCAGTGTTTCATACATTTTGGGTAAATGGGTCATGGCGACATTCGATACTTCTTTCAAATTGGTTTTTGTTTTGAATACCAAAGCGGTTTTAGAATTTACATTTTTTCTGTTCATGATTCACTTATTTTGGTTGAAATAAAATTTACATGAGCAAAGAAACAGGCCATTGCGACAGCCCTATGTCAACAAGTTTTTGTGACTAAAAATTATTTCAAATATTTTTTCTGAAGAAGTTTTACAAGATCCGAAATATGTGATTTTAGTGCATCAGGACTTATGACGTCGACAGAATCATCAAACATCAATAACCACCTGGCGGTAAAGTCCAATGAGGGCGTTAGGAATTTCATTTCCACCATATCTCCCAAATCCTTTTCATCTACATAGCCATGATTGTATTTATCATTGCCTGTAAATCTTATAACATCTTTTTTAAATCGCACAATCACTTCAGTAAGTGTAAAGCGGTCAATTAGTGAATCGAGATGTTCCTGCAATCCCGGGTGTTTATCGCGGTCATAAGCATTATCACTAATGCGGATCTTGCCAATTCTATCAGTACGGAAATCACGATAGTCCTTTCTCATTAAGCACCAGGCCATCAAATGCCAGGCATCGCTATAAAATACCAATCCTATCGGCTCCACCTCTCTCTCCGATACCTCTCCTTTGTAATTGGAATAATATTTTAAATTCAGACATTTCTTTTGTGTAAGCGCTGTTTGAATTTCACTTAATACTGGATTGCTAGCTTCACTATTGGTATTTCTTAGTATGCTCATATTATCGCTTAATGTGTTTAGCTTATCACTACTGGCATCGGGCAATACCGACCTGATCTTATCCATAGCCTCTTCAAAATTCTTTTTCACCACAGAGTCTGTCAATTGGGCGGTGAGTTTTTCACCCATGAGCAAAGCATTGGCTTCCTGATCGGTAAACATGACTGGAGGCAAATGATAGCCATCTACCAAAAAATAACCGATACCTTCCTGCGCCCCTATCGGCACACCGGCTTCCTGCAGGCTGAGCATATCACGGTATATGGTTCGCAAACTCACCTCGTATTTCTCAGCTAGCATTTGCGCTTTAACAATTTTTTTACTCTGTAATTGTAACAAAATCGATGTGAGGCGATCGAGTCGTTTCATAAATTAAAGAAAATGAAATTTGGCTATGCTTTTTTTACAAACTCGGATTTCAATGCCATCGATCCAAATCCATCAATTTTACAATCGATATTGTGATCTCCATCTACTAATCGAATATTTTTAACCTTTGTACCGGATTTGATGGGTTTAGGAGCTCCTTTTACAGGTAAGTTTTTTACTATAATTACTGAATCTCCATTTTTCAGTTCATTTCCATTTGCATCAAGTACTTTTCCTGTCTCTTCCTCCCTTTTTTCGCCGGGGTTCCACTCATTGCCACATTCAGGGCAAGCAAAGATTTCATTTCCTAAGGAGTATCCGTATGGAGACTGACAGGTGGGGCAAGTTTTCATTTCAAAGGAAGAGTAAAAGAGGTTTTGTAAGCTTAAAGCAGTTTAGATTTTCGCATAGATAATTGAATACCCAAGAAATTTAGTAAATTTTATACAAGCTTTTATCTTTTTCTAAAAAGTAGTCTTCCTCTTACATATTCAATTTTAACTGAGTCTTCCGGGGCTTTATATTCTATTGAATTAAACAGTATTTTCAATTCAATGGACTTAGTTTTTTTCTCAATTACCATCTCTGATTGGTTTAATTCGTATTCTGACTCTATCCCATATCTATTTATTAAGTCTAAAAGAACTTCATTGATATCAATTCGAAGTGAATCATTTTTTTCAATAAATAATAGACTGTTCATCTCAACTCTGTTTAACTCCAAAATGTAATCTGAGCTATCAATTTTAAATACATCTTTATCACTATTTCTATCCCAGGATCCTAAATCAAAATCTACTAAATAGTCATAGGGGCTAATTTGAATAACCTTGTTGTCAGCAACACTAAAAGTGAAGTAGTTGTAATTCGTGTTTTTGTACCAATTGGAAAGCCCCATGGTTCGCATATATACAGAGGATTCATCCCTGTGTTTATTTGAATCTAAGGATATAACAATTAGTGAGTCAATGTTTTGATTAAAGAAATCTGAAATACCGGAGAATCCGTGATGTGAGTCTAAATAATCAATGATTGACATGACCTCATTGTGCAAAGAGTCGTTCAAGATCTTGTCATTTGTATTAATCGATTCTGAATAGAAAAGCTTAGGTAAGCTATCAGTTTGCCATATAACTTCATTTCTGATTTTTCCATTTTGAAGGATATCGTTGTTTTCAAGGATTGTGACCAGCCTATTAATTTGACTCCTTTCACTCACACTAAACATGCTCCAAGGTCCAAATGACATTAAGCCAAGAAATAGTGCGAGAGACATCGGTATTAACTTGATGTTTTTATTATTAAATGAAAAGTATAATGCGACTACACTTAGCCAAATACCTAGTAATAAAATTACATATCTGTTGATCGTAATACCATAATCTCCTATTCTAAATCCAATTGCGATAAAAAGAATTGCAACAAGTGGCAGTAATAAGAAATAGAATACTCTTGTAAATTTCTTTATCCAAGAATTATTTTTTAGATGACCATAAGGATGAAATAGCAATACGGTCAGTATACCTAAAACAGATACACAGGAAATTAAATATGATACTATTCCTTTTGGCCAATCCCATGTGATAATAATTTTTACTCCATAGGAATAAAGTATAATTAGATAAAGTACTAATAGGGGGAGTAAGACATATTGTGCAAATATTTTAAGGCCATTAGGGTATTCATTTATACTTTCAAGATTTTCTAGTGAAGAGGGTATTCCGGATATGAAAAACCAAGTATTAAACAGGCCTATTATTACTATGAAAAATTCAAAATATAGTTCTTCATGAATATCAATATCAAAAAGTAATTTAAGCGCCGTAAGTGCGAGAATTAGCCCCACATATAGGAATCCGGAATAAAGGAGAGATGTAAAAAATCTAATAAAGAGAATTTTATTAAAGTTCCAAAAGCCATTAAGCTTATTCCCTTTTAGAAAAGGGCTAAAGGAAACTAGGAGGTGAATAATTAAATTGAATAGCCCATATCTGATATAGGGTACAGAAGTATTATGTGTGGTGTCAGAATCTGGTAGCGAAAAGTAAATTATTACTAATAAAATAGCACATAATACATGACTGAAAATATTTTTTTGAGTATTGAAATTTTGACTTGAATTGAATATTGATAAACCAAAGAACAATGGAATTCCTAAAGCTGATGTTATTAGGATGTTTATGTAGGGGAAATAATTTTTAATATCATCATTATATTCTATAAGATATATTGCGATACATACTGACACCAAAGCGGAAAGTAGAGTTGCTGGAAATCTTAAGAGAGACTCTTTAGATTTAGTAAGTAGGTAATTAATTGAAGGTAATTTCAATTGGTTTATATTTTGCGTGACGATTTGGCTAAACTACGTTTTAATGTAGCTTAGGTTTTGTTGTAGATTGTTTTTTTATACTCTCACTAATTTTAATAATGGTTCAAAAGAATATAGAGCAGGTCTTCTTCCAGAGGCCTCTTCTAGAGTTCTAATAAGTTCTTTTTCCAATAACATTCTAGTGAACCTTGCTGCTGTAGGTGCGGGGATTCCACTCTTTGATGTAAATCGATTATTTCTAAATATTGGATTTGTAAAAATATAGTCTAGAGCATTAACACTCCATTTAGAAGACAAAGTATCAGAAAAGATTTGCTTCATTTCTTCATATAAGTTTTTAATGTTTTCGGCTATTTCTAGATTTTTAATTGCTTGTTTTTCAACTGCATTTAAAAAGAAAACACACCATTTTTCCCAATCGTTATTTTCTGAAACATTCCTCATTGTGTCAATATATTCCCCTTTATTTTCTTCCATATACCCACTTATATAAAAATGAGGTTCAGAAATTGTTTTGGTAGACCAAAGTAGTAGGGTAATTAGCATTCTTCCTATTCTTCCATTACCATCTTGAAAAGGATGTAATGCTTCAAACTCTAAATGCATCAAAGCAGTCTTAATTAATATTGGATCATCACTATTACTTATATAATCAAATAGTTTTTCCAATCCATCATTTAGTTTTTCAGGGCTAATAGGGACAAATAAAACTTTCTGCTTTATTTTATCAGCTAGGTAATTCTGTTCAATTTTAAATTGACCCGGGGATTTTTGTGCACCTCTTCCAAATGAAAGTAATTGTTGATGTATCGTCTTTACTAAATGTTGTGACAGAGGATACCCATCTTTCATCGCTTTCTGAGCACTTGTTAAAGCTCTTTGGTATAATATTGTTTCAAAAATCTCAGACCTCACCTTTTTAGCTTCCTCTGTATCATTCTCGTTATCAGCTTCGAACTTGAGTATTTCATCCATCGTGCTAATAGTACCTTCCATTCGTGATGAAATTACTGCTTCTTGATTTCTTAAAGGAGCTAGCAAGATTTCACTATTGTGCATGTTCTTTAGCATTTGGTCATATCTAGCCAAGGCATCTGTGGCTTTAATCAGAGAGTTTACTATTTGTCCAAAGTCAAGTTTTGAAGGAGGAAATCTTTCGTAATGATATTGTACTGCATTATCAAAATCCATGATCCATCATTTTAATTTGATGTTAAAATAGTAAAAAATATGATTGACAATCTATTTTGAGTATCAAAAAATTGCTAATATGAATGTGTAAATGTTTTGAAGTACACGGATACACATTAAAACTATTTGTGAATCATATTTTAGATAAAGTGATAGACAAAGACGTTTGATATGAATAAATATTTATCAAAAAGTGTTGATTATCATTTTTCTTCAATTCTAATAATCAATGTACTGTTTTGAAATAATCTACGTTTAGTATGTATCAAATAGGGCAATAGAAAGCGATATCCTTCCAAATTTGGACTGAGCCAAAGCCTTGTATTTTGTTTTTATCTTATTCATTTAAAAGGCAAATCAACGATTTGGCGGTATCTGTAAATAGCACTGAACTCTCTTAACCCACTGAACATCCTACTTGCTATATACAGACTAAGTTTACAAATGATTAAATTCTTCTTCAAATAGGATTAAAAAAGAAATTATAAAAAACTATACCCAACACTTAGATAAATTATATGAGGATAACCAAGTCCTGAGCGAAATATAAAACCATTTGCTTTTTGATATCTGTATCCTAAAGATAGTTCTGGTAAAACAAACACCATCTTTTCCCTATCAGGAAACTTTTCACCATCTTTAATTTTTGTTTCTATGTTTAAAGATAGTCCCAGACCAGTTTCAAAATGGCCATTACCTTTTCCTGTAAGACCAATCACACCTATACCAGTTGTAAAACCATTAGAAGAAGGACCTGGTGCCAAACCAGTATTTAAGTTGAAAACACCAGCATTTAATGTGGCGTAATAGTTTTTAAAAAAATAAGCATTTTCAGACTGTTTAATTCTATGGTCATAGTTCAAATTGGCAGAGCTATAAACAAAAATCGAACCACCGCTTACATAGATTGCATTTATAGCGGAAGTTTCATTTGACTCAGTCTGAGCAAAAATCGCATTAGAAAATAGGGTAAGTAAAAATGTTAATTTGAATACATTTTTTTTCATAATGCAGTTCTTTTTATTCAATTATGAATTTATAGGATAGTATATTTATTTTCTTTCAGACCTTAATAATTAATAATCCAGGGTTAAGAATATTTATTTAGTTTTTTCAAATTGTTGGCAACGGTTAGTATAAGAATAGTAGCAGACTGCGTAGCACTTCCCTGTCAGGTAACAATGAAGTTGTAGCGGGAAATCATTTGAAAATTGTTTGGTTTTTACCACAGTTCATTGTTAGCAAGCGTATTATTTTCCTTTTTTCAATTCCTCCAATTTCTGTTTAGTACCATTAACACCTCCTAACTCCAATGACTTTGATAAATATTTTATAGCATTTGTTGTATCAGAAATTCCGATATAGTAATCTCCCATAGAGTCATAACTATTTGGACTATTTGGGTAATTCTTTATGTTTAGTTCGAAAAATGGGAAAGCTCTTTCATAGTCGCCTTTACCTAAAAACATATAGGCCAAGTCATTTATTTCATATTCATTAGGAAGAAAAGTGTGTTTGAGCTCGGTTGATATTTTGTCATAATGAGAAACGAAAAGTTCTACAAGTTCTTCTCCCGTAAGTTTTGGTTCTGGAGCATACAATTCATTCCAATGGTCAAATTTGAACCATGAAAAAAAGAATCGAAGGGCATGGTGTTCAGCAACTATTGGTACAGTTCCATGAGTTTCATTGGGATAGTAATTCCATTCTGAAGTTATTTGATCATTTGATTTTGCTAATTCAGAAAATTCATAAATCGACCGTAAATGAAGTGTATTACTTGTGGTATCTTTCAATGCTGTTTCAAAGGTCATATCAGTTTCATCTCCATTATTTATCGTATTGGCTATCGCAATGTAAAGTGACTTTTTACCGTAATCGGTATCTTTCAAAAGATTTCTTCCCTGATTTAATAATTTCTGATTATCCCATCCAAGACTTGGGTCGATTGCTAAATAATTTTCAAACATGTGTGAATGGTTGATGAAAGTATTTGCTACTACTAATCCGCCTAAAGAATGACCAATCAATGTTCTGTGCGGAGTAGTAGGGTAATTAGTATCAATATGTGGTATTAGTTCATCTTCAATAAACTTGGTAAAGTTCTCTGCACCTCCTGATGGATTTGAATCATCTCCGGTATGGGAGGTTGTTAAATCTCTGAATCTATTTGTATTTGGAATGGCAACTATAATCATTTCTGGAATAAGTCTACTAATAGCATTTGATCGTACAATTCCAACAACAGATTCAAAATTAAACTCTCCATCCAATAAGTATATTACTGGATACTTAAAACCATAAATACTTGATCTAGGTACATGAACCCAAATTTCCCTATCTTCTCCTAGTGTTTCTGAAAATACTGAATCTCGCACACCAATAGAAATCTGATTGGAAACGGCATCTTCGTTTTCAGCTGTTTGCCCATAGCTTATGCTATTTTGTACACTAAGGACAATTATCAAACAGAGTAATCTTTTCATATTTATTTTTTTTTAATGCTTGCTAACGCTTGGCTATGAAGCGTTACTTTTATCCTTTAAAAAAAAATTAATCAAAAGTAATGCTTTATAGCCGTTGTTAGCGCGCGTTATTTTATCCCCATCTTTTCCTTTATCTCTGTCCACGATGTCTCCACGTTACCGTATTTTAAATTTGAGAGTCTTTTGAGTTTTTCAAACTCCGTCACAGGATAATTCCACGAAGAATTAAATCTTACCAAATCTTTCAAATTCAGAAGCGGGTCAAACGACTTGTCCTTAGTTCGAGTATTTGTCAGTGTTAAGTACTTTAGTCCTTTCAACTGTCCAATTGGTTTCAATGTATCAATTTTCTGTGCCGTCCAAATACTTCCGTCTATTCCAAGTCCTTCTAAATTTGTCATGTCAGCGATGTCACTGAAGTCTGTAACTTTATTCAGTTGCTCAAGACTCAATGTTGTCAACCAATTGATGTTCTGAAAAACTCTAATGTTTTCAACCTGTCCTGAACTACCAATATGTAAATGTTTCAAGTTTTTCAGTTTTTTTAATGAGTCAATGGTTTTAATTCCACTCCATTTTATATAAAGTCCCTCAAGATTCTCCATGTTGCACGCGGCTTCAAACATCTCTTGGTTCACCCGTGAACAAAACCATAGATATTTCACAGAAGTCAATTTTGGCAATTCATTACACCAAAAGTGGATTAGTTTTTTTTGGTCACCTGCCTTTAGTCCCAGTTGTGTAATATTCAGGTTAAGCTTTGTCACGGGACGAAAGTTCTCGATATATGTGATTGACTTGGGGGGCCAGTTGTTGTCCATGTCCCAGTACCAAAATCCTTTCTTGATTTGTTCGTCTGTCATTCGTTAAATAATGCGCGCTAACGTACAGCTAAAGTACGTGCTCCTGGAAGGAAAAGTCAATGGGGAGCATGGACTTTAGCACTTGTTGTGACACGTTATTCTTTAATTTTTCTCATCAGGATTGTAAATGAACCTACACCTCCGTTAAAATCTGGCCCTCCCGTGACAAATTCCCACCCTTTTTGTTCAAAATCCGCTATTCTCTGAAGTAATGGACGAAAATCAAAGTTGAGATGATCAGTTTCATCTTTTTCGATTTTAATTTCTTCAAATTTTTCAGATCCAATTGTGATATAGATTCTATTCGAGTGTTTGGTTATTATTAAATATTCATATTTATTCTCTTGAGAGAATCCAATAAATGGAATTGAAATAATCAATAGGCTGATAATATGTCTCATAATTCAGAATTAATGTTTCACAACGTCTGTGTAAAGTCTACCTACATTACATTTCGGTAGATAAATATGCGCCCTGAATAGACGAAGTCTACTTCGGGGTATGCTTTATTTCTTTTATATATTTTCCCTTTAATGGTCAAAACAATCAACTATACTTGATTGTATTCTCTTACAAACAATTAAACCCGGTTCTTATAAAATAAAGTTAAGGTAATTTATATATTTAAATCCTTACTGAAATAAATTAGAAAGGTTTATTAAAGAAATCTGGTGTCTAATGGATAAGCAAGAGCTTTGACCAATTACTTTTTGATATGCTTATCCTGAATAATCAGCACTTTCCCATTTTTACCTTTTTCTCCGGGCTTGCCATTTTTTCCTTTTGTACCATTATTCACCGTCAGAACGGATTCTACAACCACCTTTAATAATGAGATCAGCAGTGGTTCGTCCTCTACCTCTTCCTCATCATCCATTAGCGCTCCTCCACGGCCTTTTCTTCCTCCCAAACCTCCGGCGCCGGGCTTGCCACCAAAGTTTTCAATTATGAATAAACTCGAATCAAGGGCCATTTCTGAAGAGGTATATAGTTTTATATTGCTGCCATTGCCTCCGTCTCCCCCATTGCCGCCATCAGCACCATCTCCGCCCCATCCTCCTTCATATTCAGGCGTTTCATCTCCGCCATAGCCTCCACTTCCGCCATTGCCGCCTTTTCCGCCTTCACCGCCCTCGCATAACAATGTAATCTTTCCTTTTTTGGCATCAATAATCAAGGTTTCCACACCAAAGTCTGATTCGAACGCAATCTGAACAAGGGTATCTCCATTCCAGATATATTGCTCCAAAGCATAGATTTTCACGTTAATGCCATCCCCACCCTTTTCGCCATCTCCACCCTTTTCACCATCTCCCCCATCGCCAATATCAGAGTTATAGCCATGAGCACCGTGATAACCGTGATTCCCCGGAGCTCCACGAAAGTCCATAAAGTAGTTCGCCCTATAATTAATGGGAATCTCTAATTCGCAGTTTAGATTTATGTTTTCTTTGTGTCGTGCATTTAAGATGATGGAACTGTAAATGATACTATCGGAAAGCGGAAGAATGACATATTTTTCCTGAATAAATAATTGGTCGGGGGATGTAATGATATAATCATTTCGCGAAACGGGATTTTTAGCAGGCTCATGTATTATGCCCTTTTTAGAAAGGTGTTGAGAATAAAAAATCTTTCCACTCGAGTATTGCTCCCCAATCCAATAAGGTATTTCGTATCCGGGTACTAGACTGGCCGTGCTATCGTATTCTAAAAAAATCTTTTCGAGAAATGGAATCCGGATTTGAATTTGTCTTTGAAAGTCTGCTTGCCTTTTGGGAGAAACTGAAATAGTTAGAACTCTGCCGGCTGTATTTAAAACCTCATTTCGATTAAAGTGAACCTTCCCATCCTTGAAATAGCCATGACTTACTTTTACATCAAATTTATTCCATGATTTGGTTCCCTGGTTTAATCCTCGTGTTCTGCGATTTTTCCCGTTTTCAAATTTGATGGTTAAGCCAATACTAAATAAGGAATCGAATTCGGGAACAAAATTCGGAGCGATTTGTATGCTGATTTCTGTAATCGGATTTCTAGGATATTTGTGGGCAAATGATTGTACGCTAATGACAATCAATAAGAATAGAAGGATATAT
Source organism: uncultured Hyphobacterium sp. (assembly GCA_964351965.1). Taxonomy (GTDB): domain Bacteria; phylum Bacteroidota; class Bacteroidia; order Cytophagales; family CCMP332; genus CCMP332. The sequence continues at coordinate 182,040 of CAYGPM010000002.1, forward strand.
TTTGGAATTTCTTTATGTAGAAAATGTACATTCATTCAAGCTTAATTCTCCTTATGTGGAATGGAGTTGCATAAACGATGCCAAAGAGAGTTGACACATGACGAGCCTTCGGCTGTCAGTGTAAATAGACACGTGACGAGCCTTCGTCTGTCGTTAATAATGACGAACCTTCGGTTGTCAGAAATACGTGACGAACCTTAGGTTGTCTTTAATACTGACGAACCTTCGGTTGTCAGTATAAATTAGAGAATTGTTAATTTGGGGTTCGAATAATATTTAATGGACCGTCATATCATATTCAATAGTATAAAGTGAAATTCGGCAAAACAGATCTTAAACCTGAGGAAATAGATTTTAATATTCCTGAGTTTAAAAAGCCCAATTGGGATTTGAATAAGGAAGGCGAGCCTGTTGAGGCGGATTCAGCATCACGCGCTATGCAACGGGGTGCGGGAATGCTGCAAGTGTATACAGGTCAGCCGGTATGGTCGGCTAAGGGGAATATTGGGAAGATTTATCCGAAAGGCACCAGGCCAAATCAGTTTCTATATCATTATAGCAGGCAGTTTAACAGTATAGAACTCAATGCCACTTATTATAAAATTCCAACACAGGCACAGGTGGTCAATTGGCGGGATCAAACGCCGGAAGACTTTAAATTCTGCCCAAAATTTCCACAGTTTATAAGCCATCGAAAAATACTCTCAGAAAAATCGGATGCTCTCGATGAGTTCCTGACCAATATTTATTTATTCGAAGAAAGGTTGGGAATCACTTTCTTACAATTGCCTCCACATTTTGGCCCTGATAGCATTTCTGAACTCAAAAAATTTATAGACCTATTTCCCGTCGACATGCGCTTTGCCATAGAGTTTCGCCATGAAGACTGGTTTAGAAATGAAAATGCCTGGAAAAGCATTTTGGACTATATGTATAAAAAGAACATTTCGGCGGTAATCACCGACACTCCCGGGAGAAGAGATGTCTTGCATTTGGATCTAAGTGCAAATTCTGTGATGATTCGCTTCAAAGGAAATAATCTGCATGCCAGCGACTATGAAAGGGTAAATCAGTGGTCGGAAAAATTAAAGTCAATGATAAATAATGGGGTAAATGAAATCTACTTTTTTGTGCATCAGGAGGAGGAATCTTTGGGGATTGAATTGGCTCAACAGCTTGTTCAAGAATTAAATAATACCCTATTTGAAAAGTTTAGATTTCCTAAAATACTTGAAAAGCAGGGTAATTTGTTTTAAACCATTTAAATAATAAAAGTACAAGTGTTTCAATATTCAAATTGAATTCCATAATTTCATGTTTAAATAAATTCTCAAAACATGAAAAAACTTATACTTCTTACCTTTTTTATAGCGATAGGATTGATTGCGAATGCGCAATATTTCTATCTACCTCCGGTAAATACCGGGAGTAACCCTGGTGGATTAAATAACGATGATGAATTTCCATTAGGTGGAGGTTTAGATGCCTCTTGGACTGGAATTCAAGGTCCTAGTGCCACTCCAGTATGGACATCGGTACAAACAATACCCTTTACTTTTAATTTCAATGGAGCACCTGTAACCCAATACAAAGTCTCTACAACCGGTGTTTTGACTTTTACTACCACGGCCACTGCAGTTCCGGGCACCGGAAACGCTGCCCTTCCAAGTGCAAGCATTCCAAATAATTCAATTATGGCTTGGGGTATTAACGGCTCAGGTACAAATGACAACATAGCAATAAAAACATTTGGTTCAGCACCGAACAGACAGCATTGGATTTTCTTTACTTCTTATAGCTATCCGGGACTAGGAGGTTGGAATTATTTCAGCATTGTTTTGGAAGAAGGAAGTGATAAAGTTTACATAGTTGATCAAAGAAATAATCAGCCTGTGGCTTCAGTCAATCTTACTGTTGGTATTCAAATCGATGGCACAACCGCTATTCAGGATGTGAATTCTCCAAATACTCATCCAAACGCTCAAACAAGTTTAGCAGACAGATCAGATAACTGGTATTGGGAGTTCATTCCCGGTACTCAAGCGCAGTATGATTTAACTGTAGCGTCAAATACTATGAATTCTTTCTTGAGTATTGGTGGAGCACCTTTTGATATTACCGGTGTTCTTACAAACTTAGGTACAGCAACAGTAACCTCCTTTGATCTGAATTACAGTATTAATGGTGGTGCAGCTGTAACATCAAATATTACCGGTGTAAATGTTCCATCAATTGGAAATTATAGTTTTACACATCCTACACAATGGACTCCGGCAGTTTCTCAGGCCTATACCGTAGATATTTGGGCTTCTAACATCAACGGAAACAATGATGAAAATCCGGGAAATGATACACTTTCAACTATAATTCAAGTTGTCGACACAGTAGTTCCAAGATTTGCTTTGCACGAAGTATTTACTTCTTCGTCGTGTGGACCTTGTAATCCGGGAAACGCGAATACCAATGCAATCTTTGCAGCGAGTAACCAAACACCTGTAATACTAAAATATCAAATGTCATGGCCAGGAAATGGTGATCCTTATTATACCCTTGAAGGTTTGACAAGAAGAACATATTATGGTGTAAACTCTGTTCCAAACATGGCAGTTGATGGCGGATGGAATGGAAACACAAATTCTTATACAAATGCCCTTCTCAATCAGTTTTCTGCTGTACCTGCATTTATGGATATTTCTTCTGAAATAAGAGTAGAGTGTAAAACTGTAACTGTAGATGTAACAGTAACACCATATGCTGATTATCCTGGAAATAACGTTTTACATGTTGCTGTAATTGAGAATTTGACTTTTAATAATGTGTCAACCAACGGTGAAACAGAATTTGACCATGTAATGAAAAAAATGCTTCCTAATGGTAATGGAACTAATATTGGTGCCTTAACCAAAAATGTTCCTCAAACATTTTCCTTCAACTATACCTTCAATGGAAACTATATTTTACCGCCGAATGCAACACAACCGATTAACCACAATAACAATCACACTATTGAAGAATTTTTCGACTTAGATGTTGTTGCCTTTGTACAAGAGAATAATACTAAAGAAGTTTATCAAGCAACCTTCTCTCAGGACATGATTGGATATGACATCGCATTATCAAAAGTGGATCCAATTTCAAATGCAGCCATTGGAACGCCTGTGCCAATTAGTGGAGAAATTGTTAATTGGAAAGATAGCGCAACATCTAATTTGACAATCCACTACAGCGTTAATGGAGGCACTCCTGTTAATCAGAACCTGAACAACGTTAATCTTAACAATAAAGGTGATGATGATACATTTTCTTTCTTGAATACCTGGACTCCTACAATTGCAGGAAATAATGTAGTTAAAGTTTGGATCGACAATTTTAACTCAGGCAATTCAATGGATGACTCTCCTTGTAATGACACAATTGAAGTTGTAGTAAATGTGACAGGTAATTCTGCGCCATTGGCTCAGTTTAATTATTCGCTTTTGGGAAGTAATACTGTTGCATTTACAGATGCATCTATTGGTGCAACATCATGGTCTTGGGATTTTGGAGATGGTAACTTTTCAACAGATCAAAACCCAACTAATTCCTACTTAAATACTGGTTCTTATCAGGTATGTTTGGTAGCTTCTAATAGCAACGGGTCTGATACAGTTTGCCAAACAGTAAATGTTATCTCAAGTATTGCTGCACAGAAAGAGAGTTTCTTTAATGTTGTGCCTAATCCGTCCAATGGAATATTTACAATTATGTCTGATAAGGCGATAAATGGAGTAATAACCATAATGGATTTAACCGGAAGAACAATTCTTGAGGAGGAAGTTTATGGAATTAATTCTAAAACTTTAAACCTCCAGGAATACAAAAAAGGTGTTTATTTGATTAGAGTAATCGAAGAAGATAAAGGCTTTACCAGAAAGTTAATTATAGAATAAAACGAGAATATAACTGATAAAAAAAAGGCCAGAAATGGCCTTTTTTTTTAATCCTGTAGCAAAGTCAGCCAAGCTTCTCTTACCTTTTTCTGACTCAGTAATTTTTGGGCATGAATATGAAGTGATTTTCTTAGCACATCTCTGTCATTATAATTTTGATTCAGTATCTCTGATACTTCCTCGTCTTGTCTGAAATCAATCACATCATTTTCCTCAGGCAGCATTTCTACATTTCCCAATTGACCCAAATTATTTCCCGTCAATATTTCTGAATGTCTGATATGCTCAGGGATTTGGTCTATACCTATTCCCTTATTTCTTACAGGTTTGGCTATTTCAAATAGCGCATCGCCTTGGGCTCTTACATACCAATTGCCTCCCATCCTACCTACAGCATCAAGCTTAAAGGGATCGATTTTTCCATTTTCATCCAAAATGGCTTCATCTATATGCGCCAATAACACTTCGCAAATAATCAGATTCCCTGCTCCTCCTTCAGATCCTGTTTCAACAATCTCTTTCACCTTGCACTCAAATGAAGCGGGTGCTTCAAGCACCCTTGGCGCTTTTATTCTTTCAGATGGCATTTCAGTAAGTCCGGCTTTTAAGAATTCATTTACACCGGTATCATATTCTGTACTAGCGAGCGACATTTGTTCAACGATTTCATAACTCACAATGCTAATACAGACTTCCTTGGTGATTTTGGCATTTTCCAGTGTGTCTTTGGTAGTATTGTTACGCACTCTTCTTGCAGGTGAAAAAATGAGCGTAGGAGGATTTGCTCCAAAGGCATTAAAAAAGCTGAACGGGCTTAAATTAACATTCCCATCAGCATCTACAGTGCTTGCAAAAGCTATCGGACGTGGAGCTACAGCACCAAGTAAATAACCGTGAAACTCGGGTGTACTTACATTTTTGGGGTCGATTGTTTTGAATGTTTTTTTCATTTCGCAGGTAATACTTTTCCTGTCACTTCGCCAAAACCAACGCGAATTCCGTCTTTTTCACAATAACCTTTCATGATTAAAGTATCTCCGTCTTGCAAAAACTTTCGTTCCGTACCATCAGGCATAGAAATCGGTTTTGTACCTCTCCAGGTAAGTTCCAATAATGAACCAAAAGAGTCTTCTGTAGGACCACTAATTGTTCCTGAACCGTACATATCTCCTACTCTAATATTACAGCCATTTACTGTTTGATGAGCCAATTGTTGATTCATGCTCCAATACAAGTACTTGAAATTGGTATTGGAAATAACTTTTTCAGCACCTTCAGGAGTTTTTATGCTTGCTTGAAGCTTAATGTCCACATTACTCTTTCCATTTTCTTTTAAATAGTCGAGAGGTTTTGGATCTTGCTTCGGTCCTTCCACTTTAAATGGAGACAGCGCATCCATTGTAACGATCCAAGGCGAAACAGATGAACCAAAACTTTTACCTAAAAATGGACCTAAAGGAACGTATTCCCACTTTTGAATATCTCTGGCCGACCAGTCATTGAATAAAACCATTCCAAAAATATAGTCTTCAGCCTTATAAACAGGAATAGAGTCTCCTAATTCTGTATTAACGCCAGTGATAAATGCCATTTCAAGTTCGAAGTCAAATAATTTACTCGGGCCAAAACTCGGAGCATCAGCATCATCTGCTTTGGTCTGACCATTTGGTCTGTGAATGGGCGTTCCCGAAACAACAATTGAGCTAGACCTTCCATGATAGCCTACTGGGAGATGTTTCCAATTGGGCATTAAAGCATTGTCTTTTCCGCGAAACATTATTCCAACGTTGGTAGCATGCTCTATGCTTGAATAAAAATCGGTATAATCAGGCACATCCACCGGCATGCACATTATTGCTTCTTTAATTGGAAGAAGTATTAGTTTTTGATGTTCTTTATTTGTTTTCAGGTCATTATTTTCAGAACTGAATAATTCAATCAATCTATTTCGTGTAGCTGTCCACATTTCCTTTCCCTGAGAGATAAAAGGATTTAGAACGGATTCATAAAACACAGAAAGGTCTGTACTCGGTAAATCATCAAAATAGCCTAATTCAACTAATTGACTAAGATCAATGACATAGTCACCAATTCGCACCCCGGGCCTGGGATCGGAAGACTTGGTTTTAAAAATACCGTAGGGAAGATTATGAATACTGAAGTCAGAATTGGAATCAATTTCTATCCAGGATTTTAGATTTTTATTTAGTTCCATTGCTTTAATATGCTTTAGATGCAAACTTATTCAATTTGCATTGAATGATTCAATAATTCAATTTGAATTAACAGTCCTTTAGTCAAGTCTTACCGTCCATGACGTCGATATAATATGATACTGCTGAATTCCTAAATGTTAATTGCAAGCAAATCGCTTTTTATTCAACATTTTCCACATTATTTCTCAATTTCGCGAATCAATTATTGAATAAATAATGGCTGAAGAATTATCGACGAAATACAATCCTGTAGAGGTTGAAGATAAATGGTATTCCCATTGGATGAAAAATGGCTTTTTCAAGTCAAGTCCAAACCCTGATAAAGAACCATATACCATCGTCATCCCTCCTCCAAATGTGACCGGCGTTTTGCATATGGGGCATATGCTCAATAATACAATTCAGGATGTTCTTATTCGTCGTGCCAGAATGAAAGGCTTTGAAGCGCTATGGGTTCCCGGAACAGACCATGCCTCTATAGCCACTGAAGCCAAAGTTGTGGCCATGTTAAAAGAAAAGGGCCTTGATAAAAAAGATATTGGACGGGAAAAATTTCTCGAGCATGCCTGGGAGTGGAAAGAAAAATACGGCGGAATAATACTTGAGCAATTAAAAAAGCTCGGTGCAAGTTGTGATTGGGATCGCACGCGTTTCACAATGGAAGATTCTCTTTCGGATGCAGTTATCGATGTATTCGTTGATTTGCACAACAAAGGAAAAATTTACAGAGGTATTAGAATGGTCAACTGGGATCCGGAAGGAAAAACAGCCATTTCTGATGATGAAGTCGTTTACAAAGACGTCAATTCTAAGCTCTATTATGTCAATTATAAAATTGAGGGAGAAGATAAGTTCGTTACTATTGCTACCACGAGACCCGAAACGATTTTAGGTGATACCGCTGTTTGTGTTAACCCAAATGATGAACGTTATAAAGACTTAAAAGGAAAACGAGTTATCGTTCCCATAGCGAATCGATCAGTTCCTATTATCCAGGATGAATATGTCAGCATGGACTTTGGTACGGGTTGTTTGAAAATTACTCCGGCTCATGATATCAATGACTATGAATTAGGCCAAAAGCATCAACTGGAAAGCATTGATATTTTCAATGACAATGGCACATTGAATGCGCATGGTTTGCATTATGAAAATGAAGATCGTTTTGTAGTAAGAAAGAAAATTGCCAAAGAACTCGATGCTGCGGGATTGATGCTAAAGATTGAAGAATACTCGAATAGTGTTGGATATTCAGAAAGAACAGATGCTGTAATTGAGCCTAAACTTTCAATGCAGTGGTTTTTGAAAATGGATCAAATCACCAAACCTGCATTTGACAATGTGATGGATGACACAATTCAACTTATTCCGTCAAAATTCAAAAACATGTACCGTCACTGGATGGAAAATGTTAGAGATTGGTGTATTTCCCGCCAATTGTGGTGGGGACATCGTATTCCGGTTTATTATATCAATGGCAGTGAATATGTTGTTGCCAAAACTACCGAAGAAGCACTCGAAAAAGCAAAAGAGAAAACAGGAAACAGTAATTTACAATTAAGTGATCTTCAACAAGATGAAGATGTTTTAGACACCTGGTTTTCAAGTTGGTTATGGCCTATTTCCGTATTTGATGGATTCAAGAATCCTGATAATGACGACATTAATTATTACTACCCAACCAACACGCTCGTTACGGCGCCGGAAATTCTTTTCTTTTGGGTGGCACGAATGATTATCGCCGGATATGAGTACAGAGGTGAAAAACCATTTAATGAAGTTTATTTAACCGGAATTGTAAGAGATAAGCAAGGTAGAAAAATGTCCAAATCGCTGGGTAATTCTCCCGATCCTTTGGATTTAATAAAAGAATATGGAGCTGATGGCGTAAGAGTTGGAATGCTTCTTTCATCTCCTGCCGGAAATGATCTTTTATTTGATATTAAGCTTTGTGAGCAAGGAAGGAATTTCAGCAATAAAATTTGGAATGCATTTCGTTTGGTTCAAGGCTGGGAAGTAGATGATCAAAAAGAAAATAAGAACCAGGCTGCTATAGATTGGTACGAGAATCGATTTTTATCTTCTATTTCAATATTAGAAGATCAGTTTTCAAAATACAGAATGTCTGAAGCATTGATGTGTGTTTATAAGCTGGTTTGGGATGATTTCTGTTCCTGGTATTTGGAAATGGTGAAGCCTCCTTATGGTGAAGCCATTGATGTACATACTTACAATGCAACACTGAATTTCTTTGATAAAATAGTTAGGGTATTGCATCCATTCACACCATTTATTTCTGAAGAGATATGGAGCAAGATTAAAGATAGAGATGAAAAAGATTGTCTAATTGTAGCACAGTGGCCTGAAATCAAAAAATTTGATCAGGAAATCATCAATCAGGGAGAAAAAGTATTTGAAGTAATTACGGCAATCCGAAATTTCAGAAATGAAAAACAAATATCTCCGAAAACTCAAATCAAGTTGAATATCGAAACCTCAGATGAAGGAGTTTATAATAAATTCGATGAAGTTTTAATAAAACTAGGAAATATAGAAGCTATCGAATTTAATCAAAAAGCGGGAGATAGCGATTATGCTCTGATTGTTAGAAAAGACAAAATCCATATTCCGATTGATCAAAATATTGATGTTGAGGAAGAGAAGAAGAAACTCAAAGAAGAGCTCGAATACACAAAGGGATTTTTAATTTCGGTTTCAAAGAAATTGAGCAATGAACGTTTTGTTTCAAATGCACCAGAGCAGGTTGTTGCCAAAGAGAAACAGAAGCAAAAAGATGCTGAAGAAAGAATTGTTGTGATTGAGAAGCAGCTTAAGAGTTTGTGATGAGGCTTCCATATCACCTATTGGAACAGCAACAACTTTTCGATTGGAGATAAGTACTCGGGATAATTCTAAATGACGTTTATAGAATCTGAAATTGAAATAAACCTCTTTTCATTTTTGAAATGGAATTCAAATTTTAGTTTTAAAGGCCCCTTATCTGGTGAAGTTGTTAATTCAAACAAATGCTCTCTCCTATAAAAGAGATCAGTCCTTCTCTTTTCAACAAATTCATTAAGAGGAACTCCGCTATTTGAAAATTTACTTTCAACTAAAATAATATCATTAATGGTGTCCCCGCTTTTAAGGTTAGGGGAGAAATCATTCAATGTGACTACGAATATTTCTTCCAGAGTATCTTCTATAGCCCCCAATTCACCATTTTCCGGACAAACACAAGGGGAAATTGCAACTGCTGTTGGAAAGATACTATAGGCCCTGCTTGAATTTAATGAATAGAATTCTGAAACGAGATTTATTTTGAAACCCACAAGCTTTTCCAGTTCAATGGAATTTATAGTATCAGAATAAACTACATGGTTTCCATCTCTTATGTAAGCTAATTCATTTTCTATGCCTTGAATTCTAAAATAATCTTCAAGATCATCTGGACAGTTACAACTAAATTGAATTTCATCTTCTGAACTGCATTCTAAAAGCAGGATTGCTACAAGGCTCATTGAGAATATTACTAATAGCTTTTTTAACATTTCTTCATTTAATATAATTTACTCTTCTTCTATCCGACATATAATCAGGCATGTTTTATTTCAAGATTTATTTCGAGAAAATCATCGTCTTTTGGAATAGGCTCTCCATCTGCTTGCAAAGCTTCTGTATAAAGTTCTATGGCTTCTTTTGCCATGTTCTTGGCTTCCTTCAAATCCTTTCCATAAGTTATGCAACCTTCAAGACTAGGCACAAAAACTGTGTATCCTCCCTCTGGTTCTTGCCTTAGCAGAATCTTATAATTACTTGATTTCATAGTTTAAAAATAACCTTTTTTCCCAAAATTTAAGTCAATTAATGCTCAAAGAATTGAAGGAGGATGTTATCCTGAGAAATGAATCTATCCAATAGATGACAATGTGTGCAATACAATACACATCATTTTTACCTCGATTGTATTATAATCATCCTTCAAAAACCAAGTTCGTGATTAGATTATCCGCTGAATCAATATCTATTTTATACAGATATTTCCCATTTTTCAGTAGAGTTTCAGAGATATAATCAATGATCTGAATATTAAATGTGTCAGTATCGGTATATACAGTTGTATTGAAAATAGGATAAACCTGATTCATTATTTGATATTCAGAGGTGTCTCTTGTAGCGATCTTGCCAAAATCAAATGTTACGTCGAAAGGAGTGACTAAAACTTGAATCGAATCATTAAATTGATTCAAAACGCGTAATTCAACAATGTTCTCATTAATCACTTTGGACTGTTCATCGTCATTACAGGAAAATAAACTGCAAGAAATAATCAATAATCCAATAATTAAAGATAGCGATCGAGATATTCTGAATTTTGAACTCATCATTTTGAATTTTTGAAAAACATCCCAGAGCCTAAATAATTATCCTCTCCTCTCCAGTTGGCACCCCAGAAGTATGTTTTGGGATCTTCAGCTTCGAGGTCCTTATCGCCAATAAAAAGATTAAAACGATATGTTTTCCAATCTTCACCTTGTTTTTGCTTGATATATTCTAATGGAATCGCCCATTCCATAGTATAGCCTTTTTCATTTGCCTTGCAGGCGTATTTGCTTCCTTCCGGAAGTTTATCTTCCTGCCAGGTTTGTGATTTGTTTTTACCTTTTTCAGGTGTAATTAAGAAATACATTTCATTTTGATACCAACCTTCACCCTTGCTTAATGCACTTTTTTCGGCATTTTCAGCGTTAAGGCATAGTCCGATATAATCCTGAGTCCAGGGCCTTCCGCTGCCAAAACTCATTATATTATCATCTTTCACATCTACGGCCAGATATAGCATTTCATCATCGTATTGCATTGCAAATCTGGCATTCATACTTTCCGGGTCATCTGAATTCACAATGTTATTGAGCTCTTTCCATTCTTTTAGGTTCGCATCAATTATCACTTTGTTATTCAATTTCTCAACATTATTTTTGTCGATAGGTCTGATCGAATATTCGAAAGGGATTTCAATATTAGTCTCTGACTTTTCAGGGAAACTAATAATAGCTTTCAATTTAACAGGCCTCAAATCCACACTTTTTAGTGGCTTATTTAAAGTCATTTGCATTTTCACCACTTCAACTGAATTTGGTGGAATAATCAATTCTTCTTTATCACCAAATAATATGAGATCAAAATTAACAGCAGACTTCATTCTTACATGCATGGGAAAATCTTCATCATTAGTGATTTGAACATCAAAAGCCTTTTTATTATTGACCAATTCATCAGTATAAACTAATTCAAATTTCATTGGCGACTTATCTTGTATGTATTCGATTTCAGCTCTGAGATCATTAGTCATCACATTTTCATCCCAAATACCTTCCAGTAGAAGATTGGCTATAATTGGTTCACCATTTTTCATAGTTACCCACACCACATGATCGAATTCACCAAAATCAGTACCGCGTAAACTACTACTTCCACCTGTTGTAGCTAATACAAAGTATTTCCCATTATTTCTTTGGTATTTGGTATAGCGGTGATAATGCCCGGTAAACACATGATGTTCACGATTTTTTAGTAAGACCTCTACATCATTCCATCTTTTTGTATCCTCAAGCGTCCATAAGGGTTGATGCATAAATACCAAAGTATGCTTAACATCTTCATTTTTATTTAGAGTTGCTTTTATCCAATTGTATTGCTCATCGGAAATGGTACCCCTACCCGCACCTCTCTTTTGATCCTCCGAGTTGAGACAGAGAAATAAAACCTCCTTATAAATAAATGAATAATAGGTGTCTCCCAATCTGCTTTTCCAAACATCTTCCATCACCTGATTGGTGATATCGTGATTTCCCGGAACATAGAAAAATGGCATTTCTAACTGATTTACAAATCCATCAAATTCATTCCACTGATTTTCCAATTCTGGCATATTTTCAGTATAACCCTCTATTAGGTCTCCTACAGAAATCACAAATTCAGGTTGAAGTAGATTTAATTTATTCACAGCATCCATAAACACGCCCGCTCTATGGCCTCCGGTTCTATCAGTCACAATGGCAAACTGAAAATCCTCTTTGCTATTATTCAAGACTTTATCAGTCCATGGCTGAGTGCCGGTATTTTTGAGAGGCACAAAAGTAATCTTAGCATTTTGAGCTAAAAGAAATTGTATCGGTAAAAACAGGAAGATTATTAGAAATATTCGCATAGTGGAGAAAGCATAGTAAAATCTAAATTTAACATATCTGCAATAAACCAAAATTATCCCCATGTTAAATCATCATTTTCTATCCTATTAGTTGATTTTCAATTGGTCGACAATCAAAAAAAATATCAAGCAAATAGATGTCTTTACTATAAAATTTGATGAAGCTTAGATAGACATTTTTTCATATTCTTTTTTCTATATATAGAAATACTTCTATTTTAGTCTTGCGGAGACTAGCAAACCGTTCAAACAGGGCGATTCTGAAAAGCCATACGAGTAGGACAACGAAACAAAAATATGTTATGGCAAAATATGACATTATTTATCAGGAGAATTACTCTAGAGGAGAATTGCTTCTAAGGTCCTTTTTTGGATTTATCTACATCGCGCTTCCACATTTATTTATCCTAAGTTTTCTTTCTATTTGGAGCGCTATTTTAACCTTTATTGCTTTTTGGTCTATTCTATTTACAGGAAGATACCCTGAAAGCATGTTTGAATTTCAAGTCAAACTAATTCGCTGGAACGCCCGATTAAACGCCAGATTAAATAATTTGGCCGATGGCTACCCTGCTTTTGGTTTGGATGTGGAAGACGAACATACAATCGTTGAAATCCCTTATCCCGAAAAACTGGATCGTGGAATATTAATTCTAAAAGTCATGTTCGGCGGTTTTTATGTATTGCTTCCTCATGGATTTATTCTAATATTTAGAACTTTGGCTACATTAGTTTTGGTTTTTCTTGCATGGTGGGCAGTTTTGTTTACCGGGAAATACCCAAGATCATGGTTTGATTTCAATGTAGGAACATTCAGATGGTCGTTTAGAGTTAATAATTATATGAGTTTATTGACGGATGATTATCCGCCATTCTCAGGAAAACCAGATGCAGTCAAAGAGTCAAATGCAGGAGGAGAACAAATACAGGGAGATACCACAGCCGAATGACATCCCCACACGTGAGCGTGAGGATGCTATGGGTTCATATTTTATGATGTTTGCGGCTATGGCCGCAGGATTGCCGCTACCGATTATAAATCTGATAGCGGCAATCATTTATTATTATATCAATAAAAAGAAAAGCCCTTTTGTACATTTTCATGCCTTACAGTCTTTAATTAGTCAATTACCTACCAGTTTGATGAATATTGTATTGGTATTCTGGACTGTGCGTAATTTTATTTATGATCAAGACTTTAGCCAAATGTATTTTGGTTATCTGGCAGCCGTCGTGATAGCCAATGTACTTTACCTGATAATGAGCATTGTAGCTGCAGTATGGGCCAGGAAAGGCAGAATGTACTATTTTCTATTCTTTGGTCCTCTTGCCTATAAAGTTGCTTTTGCCACCAAAGCTGAAGAGAAAAAAGTTTTTGAAAATAAAGCTCCAAATCTATAAATGAGGATTCTTAGAGATCTCATAATTCTTATCGTACTTTTCGGGCTAGTTTGGTATGGATTTAGCCTATGGACAGAGCCCGTTTCTCAAAACGATTTTATTTCAATAGAGCAGGAAGAAGAAATATCTGAAACTATTGAAGATTATATACTTAGTGAATTCGAGATAAGTAAAGATACCTCCTACGACATTCTCTTTGACAGTCTTGAAAATAGGCTTCTAAGTAATTTGGATAGCCCACTTTACGATTACACATTCACGCTTTTGGAAGGGAGCGAAGTGAACGCCTTTTGTGCCTTCTCTGGTAAGGTATATGTTTTTAAAGGACTTATAAATGCCTGTGAAACACCGGAAGAGCTGGCTGCAATTCTTTCTCATGAACTAGGGCATGGTCAAAATAGACATGTTATTAAAAATCTAATCAGAGAACTTGGGATCACTACTCTCACTTTGATTATTTCCGGCGGCGATCCAATAATTTTAGATCAAGTTGCGAAAGCAGTTCTGTCGAGCTCATTTTCGAGACAGATGGAAAAAGATGCCGATGATTTTGCTTTTGATTTATTACAGAAGTCTCATATCAATCCTCAAAACCTAACTGCCTTTTTTATCAGATTAAACTCACAGGATAAATTTGCCTATATCCCGGAATGGATTAGCACACATCCCTCACTTGAGAATAGGATAGAAAGGCTCGCCGGTAAGGAAAAAGATTCCGACTTTAAAGAAATTTTAATTGGAATTGAATTACCCGGTGAATCAATAGAAGTTCTGTAATTTTAAAATCATTCCTGCCACATTACTATTTTGTCTAAACCCAGACCAAATCCGTCTTTAATACGATATGATTCAATAAATCCCATTTTTCGGTAAAATTCAAAAGTGTGTTGTGAAGTTTCGATTTTAAATCGGTGCAATGGGTAAATCGCTTGTAACTTCGCAATCCTGTATTGAGTTAAATATTTTCCTATCCCTTTTCCATGATAATCCCGATGAACCATCCCCCAAGATAAACCGGCAATGGCATTATCTTCTTCATAAATACCGCCACAAGCTACTAGTCGATTTTCTAATCTTAAAACATAATACAGTTCCGGAGGTCGATTGCATAAAAAATTAATAAATACCGGTCTTTCATCTTCATGAAAAAATTTCGGCTTATTGCTGTCAAAAACAGATAAACAGGCGTTTAAATTTTCATGCGTGTAGGTACTGATATTCATCTATTTGAATCTAATAATAAATACATTTCATTTAAAATTTTTTCTTTAAAAGGATTTTGATTTATTCAATTTTTGAGTTCTTATCGATTAAATTAGTATTTGCAATTATGAAAATACTTTCAGCAAAGCAAATTCGCGAATTAGATAAATTCACCATCGAAAATGAACCAATTTCATCATTAGAATTGATGGAAAGAGCATCTATTTCATTTTCTAAATGGTACCGGGATAATTTCGAAAAAGATCAAATTGTAAGAATACTTTGCGGCCCGGGCAACAATGGTGGCGATGGACTAGCAATTGCAAGGCTCCTTTTCCAAAAAGGGTACAAAATTGAGGTGGATTTAGTGAATCCAAAAAATGAATTCTCAAAAGATGCAGAAGTAAATCTTAAGAGATTGCCGGATAAAATACCTATACGTCATATTATAGAAGTAAAAGATATTCCACTCAATTACTCATCAGAAATAATTATTGATGCTTTATTTGGCTCAGGGCTTAGCAGACCGCTTGAGGGAATTTACAAAGACTTGGTTAATGCGGTTAATGAATGGGATGCCGATGTAATTAGTGTTGATATCCCTTCAGGTCTCTATTGCGATAGAATTAATAAGAGTGAACACAAAATCAGAGCAAAGTACACGCTCAGCTTTCAATTGCCGAAGATTGCTTTTTTTCTAAAAGAAAATGCAGAATACATTGGACAATGGAATACATTGGATATTGGCTTATCTGAGGTGGGCTTGAGCAAAGCAAAAACAAATACCTACTTCAGTACTTTATCTGACATTAAGAAATCCTATAACAAGAGAAAAAAGTATGATCATAAAGGTACCTTCGGACATACGCTAATAATTGCCGGCTCCAAAGGAAAGATGGGTGCAGCAGTTTTATGTTCTAAAGCAGCATTGAGAACAGGAACAGGACTTCTTACCGCCTATATTCCTTCAGTAGGCTATGATATATTCCAAACTTCAATTCCGGAAGCCATGTGTTTGACAGATATTGGTGAGAATTTCTTAATTGATCTGCCGGAACTCGATTCTTTTAATAGCATAGCTATAGGCCCCGGAATTGGCCTGAATGATGAAACATTAACATGTATTGAATCCTTGTTTCAGCGGTGGTCTAAACCTTTGGTCATTGATGCTGATGCTTTAAATCTACTTGCAAAAAATGAACACCTTTTAAAAGAGCTTCCTGAAAATTCAATCCTTACACCACATCCGGGCGAGTTTCGCAGATTAGCAGGTACTTGGGAAGACGATTTAGAAAAGCTTTCCTTACAACGTGCTTTCTCCAAAAATTATAAATGTATCCTCGTTTTAAAGGGGGCTAATACAAGTATTTCTGATCCTAATGGAAATATATTTATAAATAGTACGGGGAATCCCGGAATGGCTACTGCCGGTTCGGGAGATGTGCTAACAGGAATTATAGCTGCTCAATTAGCCAAAGGTGAAAGCCCTATTGAGGCTGCAAAGTATGGAGTTTTTCTACATGGTCTTGCAGGTGATAAGGCTTTGATAAATATCCATGAAGAAAGTATGATCGCGGGCGATATTATTGAATATATATCCGATGCTTTTATTGAAATGGATTAAAATCTTCCAAATTTCAACATCAAATTATAATTGATTCCATTGAAGGCCTTTGCACTTGTACTCTCTAATTCAAAATTATCTGTTGCTCGATAAGAAACTCCTAAACCCAGTCTGGTGTGATTTGTCAGATTAAACTCCAGGTTGATTCCCGGCTCTACGACAAAAAATACTGCATCATCTAATAAATCTTTTTCACCAGGCTGCAGTTCTTCATTCCAGTCTCTCAAATAACCTACCCAACCGGCACCAAAAAGTATCGGGAAAGTAATATGAACTGGCTTATTGGATAAAAGAATTGGTTCAATTAATAATCCCCCATATCCTATTACCGGACGCATACTTCCGCCCTCCGGCAAATATTGGAGCTCTATATTATCTACCTCTACAGAAGGAAGCATTCCATTGACTTCAAATCCTATTGCCAAAGAGCGATTTATTACCCCGGACATTTTTGCACCTAGAATTAATACATCTTCTCCAAAGTAATTATGCCCCTTAAAATTAAAGGCAAAATAACTTCCCATATGAGAATCGCCATTAAATAGGGTTTTCATATCGCTTTCATTCGAGCGATAAACATTTCTTTCGATTTGACTGCCGAGTGAATCTTCCCAACTTCCACCCAAATCCTGAGATTTTGATACAAATGGGACTAATAAAATAATTGATAATATGAGTCTGCTAAACATTGTCTTGTATTTTTCTAAAAAGACAAAAGCAAATTCAAAGGGTTGCTATTTTGCCAAAAATTAATCGTTCATTATAATTTTTTGGATTGAATCAACATCAACGATTGTTACCAATTTGGCATTTTTAATTCTCCAATTCTCTTGAGGTTGGTGCAAAACGTGAACGAATTTAGGAGCTTCAGCATTTTGAGGTTTTCTTCCTCTTTTTTTAGGTACTTTCTTCTCTTCGGTCATTAAAATTTGATTTAGTGGTTTATAATAGCTAATAGTAATACTAACCAAAAGTATTAATACTCAAATAAAAGAGATTTTTACTTGAGTGGTAACAAAAACTTAATAAACTTTCTATTTTTTGAATTCTTCCATGAAAAAATCATAAATAGCTCATGGAATATTCATATTACTGGCTTAACGCTTAAAAAACGGAATAGGAACTCAAAAATTAAACCCTTGAAGATTGTTTAATCTGCAATAATTCCGGACCGTTTACAAATTCTACCTCATTAGATAAAACTTAATAAAAGCCTCTAATATTCCTTAATTAAGAAATGAATAATCATTAGTTTTAAGCTTTTCACTAATTGTAAGAATGAACGTTAAAGTGCTGATCTCAGATTTTGAAGGGGAGATATTTACGGATGATATCAGTCGAAAAATTTATGCTACAGATGCTTCTGCTTATAGGGAAATTCCTCAGGCTGTAGCTTATCCCAAAAACAAGGAAGATTTAAAAAAACTCATTCATTTTGCTCGTCAAAACAACACTTCTTTAATCCCTCGCACTGCCGGTACTTCTCTTGCCGGACAAGTGGTCGGCTCAGGAATAATAGTAGATGTATCCAAATACTTAACACAAATAAAACATCTTGATAAAGATAAAAATCAAGTCATAGTTGAACCCGGAGTAATAAGAGATGAGTTAAATCTTTATCTCAAGAAGCACAACTTATACTTCGGGCCGGAAACCTCTACGGCCAATAGAGCCATGATCGGTGGCATGGTTGGAAATAATTCTTGTGGCTCAAACTCAATTGTTTTCGGAAGTACCAGAGATCATCTTGTTTCTTTGAAAGGATTACTCAGCAACGGAGAGGAAATTGAAATAAAAGCCCTCAGTAATGAAGACTTTCAGAGTAAATGCAATCTGCCTGAAAATAGTTTAGAAGGAAATATTTATAGAAAAACAAGAGAAATTCTTAAAAGCGAAGATAATAGAGCGGAAATTAAAAAAGAGTATCCAAAAGCTTCAATTCATCGAAGAAATACAGGATATGCGCTTGACTTATTAATGGATTCTGAAGTATTTAACGAAAGTGAAAAGGAATTCAATTTCTCTAAACTCATTGCAGGCTCGGAAGGCACCTTGATGTTTATTACTGAAATTTGTCTTCAATTAATTGAAAGTCCTCCAAAAAATAAAATACTCCTATGCGCTCATTTTAACTCAGTTCATGAATCACTTCTCGCCAATTTACATGCCCTGAAGTATAAGCCGACAGCATCTGAGCTGATGGACCATTATGTGCTGGAATGCACCAAAGAGAATATCGAGCATAAAAAAAATAGATTTTTTGTTCTTGGCGACCCCAAAGCCATACTGGTCGTAGAATTTTCTGAGCACAACATTGAAGATGCTAAACAGAAAGCTGATAAGCTGATGGAAGATCTTCGCAAAGCAGATTTGGGCTATCATTTCCCCTTAGTTTTTGGTGATGATATTTCGAAAGTCTGGAATTTGAGAAAAGCAGGTTTGGGTTTGCTTTCAAATATTCCGGGAGATGCAAAACCGGTTCCCGTGATTGAAGATACAGCTGTAGATGTGAAAGACTTACCCAATTACATCGCAGATTTCAATAAAATTTTAGAAAAATACGATCTCTATTGTGTGCATTATGCCCACGCAGGATCCGGAGAACTTCATTTAAGACCAATATTAGACCTCAAGACTTTAAAAGGTCAGGAACTCTTTAAAACCATTTTGGATGAAATATCCACTCTCGTAAAAAAATATAATGGCTCTTTGAGTGGCGAACATGGAGATGGAAGACTGCGTGGTGAGTTTATTAAGAAAATGATTGGTGATAAGAACTACCAATTATTAAAGGAAGTAAAGCAATCATGGGATCCTGACAATATATTTAATCCGGGTAAAATTGTTGACACACCTTCAATGAATAGCTCTTTGAGATATGAGGCCGATCAACAAGTTCCTGATATTAAAACATATTTCGATTTCTCAAAGAATAAAGGGATACTCAGAGCAGCTGAATTATGTAATGGGTCGGGAGATTGTCGAAAGACACATTTGAGTGGTGGCACCATGTGTCCGAGTTATATGGCTACCAAAAATGAAAAAGACACAACAAGAGCAAGAGCCAATATTCTCAGAGAATATCTTACCAATTCAAATAAGACCAACCGTTTCGACCATGAGGAAATAAAAAATGTGCTTGACTTATGCTTATCGTGTAAAGGCTGTAAATCAGAATGCCCGAGTAATGTGGATATGGCGAAAATGAAGGCTGAATTTTTGCAGAATTACTACGATACCAATGGTTCTGATTTCAGATCGAAGCTGTTTGCCTCTTATGACAAAAGCAATGCAATCGCATCAAAATTTCCCGGCATTTATAATCTCATTACACAAAACAAACCATTCAGCAGCTTATTTAAATCTTTTTCAGGAATAGCACAAGAACGAAGCGTTCCTAAATTACACTCCTCAACCTTAAAAGCCTGGTTTGAAAAAAATAAAACCAAAATCAATCCTTTAAAACCAATAAAGAGAGTTTATCTATTCGCAGATGAGTTTAGTAATTATAATGATACCGATATAGGGATTAAGTCAATTCAATTATTAATAAAACTAGGCTATGAGGTAATCATTCCTGATCATATTGAAAGTGGGAGAAGCTCTATTTCAAAAGGTTTTATAAAGCAGGCTAAGTCAATAGCAGAATATAATGTCAATATCCTTTCTGAAATAGTAAATAGCGAAAATCCACTTTTGGGCATTGAGCCTTCAGCCATATTGACTTTCAGAGATGAATATCCTGATCTTGTAGATAAAGAAATTCAGACTAAGGCAAGAGCATTGGCCGAAAACTGCCTGATAATTGACGAATTTCTTGCTGCTGAATATGAATTAGGGAATTTGGATCTCAGTTTGTTTTCAAAAAAATCTAAAAAAATCCTTTTGCATGGGCATTGTCACCAAAAAGCAATATCCTCTGTTTCTCCGACAAAAACCATACTTGAGATTCCACAAAACTACACTGTTGAAGTGATTCCATCGGGTTGTTGTGGTATGGCCGGGTCATTTGGCTATGAGAAAGAGCATTATAATATATCGATGAAAATAGGCGATCTTGTTTTATTTCCCGCCATCCGTAAATCGCAAACAGAAACGTTAATTGCTGCTCCGGGAACAAGCTGCCGACATCAAATAAAAGATGGTACGGGAAGAAAAGCGCAACATCCCGTAGAAATATTATTAGATGCAATGAACCGTTAATTCGATAATGAATTCTATTCTGTATTATTTCTTCCGGTATTCACCGATAAAAAATCAGTATTCACCGAAAATCTCTGTAACAGAATATTTACTAATTATACCTTAGCTTCTGATTGGAAGTCAAATTAAACGTATTACAAAAATTAAATATTATGGATCAGTTACCCTCACGTCGTATTGCACTCGGAATAATCTTAGTAATTGCCGGTGTACTTCTATTGTTAAATAACTTCGACTTAATACCATATTATTTTTCAGATGCCATTTTTAACTGGCCAATGCTGATAATGGTTATCGGAGTAATAGCATTGATAAACCGCCCAAATAAAACAGGAGGTTTAATTATTTTCTTTGTTGGTTCCTATTTCTGGGTGGACAGATATTTAAATCTGGACTTGAGATGGGCACAAACTTTTTGGCCACTATTAATCATTATTGTTGGTGTTTACATTCTTGTTAAACACGGAAGAAAAATCAATAATAATCCCAGATGGTCACAGGATGAAGAAAAAAAAAAGAGTGAAACAGGAGATCCAATAGACCCATCTAAAGATGGTGACTATCTTGACGAAGTTGCCATTTTTGGAGGTGGAGACCGGTCCATTAGTTCGATAGCATTTAGAGGTGGAAAAGCCACCTGTATTTTTGGAGGATCTGATCTAAATTTTAAGAATACAAAACTCGTCAATGATCAGCCAGCTGTTCTTGATCTGCTTTGTGTTTTTGGTGGAATTTCTCTCAAAGTGCCAAAGGATTGGACAGTGCATACTCAAGTAACGCCTCTATTAGGTGGGTTTGGCGATGATAGAGATATATCCTCTCTACACCCTGACCCAAGAAAAGTACTAATCATCAAAGGTTTGGTTATTTTTGGTGGAGGAGATATTAAGTCCGCCTAAGAAATCCGGTGCAAAATCCATTTATATCACATCGAAAAAATCTATTTTATTATTTAATACTATGGACTGTCATAACTGCAGTCCATGTTTTATATATAGATAAAAACTACTCATTCGGTTTATACATTGCACTTGCAGATGGCCTATTTTTCAATTTTAGCTTCGCAATTTTTGGACTTGGACTCTGGTACCTTATTAAATATTCGGTTTGGGATGAAAAAGACAATCTTCAGGTTTTAATAAACCTTTTTGCAGGCGGAATAATAATAATCGCTTTTTGGATTGGCTTCAATGAACTATTGCTGAGGTTAATTTTCAACTCTTCAGAAGAATATCTTGATTTCCTTAAATCATTCCGTTTTTGGAGAATTTCAGTAGCAATTTTCTATTACACACTCACAATACTTATCTACTATGTCATTTTTTACTATGCTCGATTACAGGAAAAGAAGTCTGCCGAAATAGAGCTCAAACGGAATATTTCAGAAGCCAGACTCAACCTTCTGAGAAATCAGGTTAATCCACATTTCCTTTTCAATAGTTTAAATTCTATTTCATCTCTTACTATTTCAGAAGCAGATAAAGCAAGAGAGATGATCGGTAAACTTTCTACTTTCTTAAGGCATTCGCTAATCCAGGAACCCAATGCCATGATTAGTCTTGAAGAAGAATTAAATATTTGTAAAGAATATCTGGAAATTGAAAAAATCAGATTTTCTGACAAGTTTGATTTCAAATTTGATATACCTTCTGACTTAAAGTCTTTTGAAGTCCCCAATATGATACTTCAACCATTATTTGAAAACAGCATTAAATACGGAGTGCAAGAAAATACAGGAAATACGATTGTTCAATGCTTTGCACAGAAATCAGAAGACTCAATACTTATAAGTATTTCAAATACTATGGAGTCTTCAAGTATTTATAAAAAGGAAAGCACGGGTTTTGGTCACCGGCACATAAAAGAAAGGCTTTTCCTAAAATATGAAGGAAAAGCCCACTTCAGTTTACGCACAACAGATGATTCTTATACAGCAGAAATTAAACTGCCATTAAAGTTTTAAAGAGATTCAATTGGTTCAGAGTAGCCGTCTTTATCCTTCAAGATTCTACCTTCACCATTTTCAATCCAAATTGTATTTGGATTTCCTTTATTATCAAGCATGAAATTAGCAACAAATAGATCTCTTATTGTATCGTTAACAATAGACCCTGAAACCACATAAGCAAAAGAGGCTTCTTCAAATTCCTTTTCGGCAATAACTTCGGCAAATACTGAGAATTTATTTTCAGTACCGACAATAAATGCCTGCAAGCCTGATCCTGATTCAAAGCCGTTTACGTAGTTCATTTGAACAGCAAGGTTAAATGGGTCGAAACCTGCAAACTGAACTTTAAAATCCGGATATGCAAAACCAATAAAGTCACCGGCAATATTAGAAGAGTCTAAAATGAATTTTGAACCAAGATAAACACCATTTAAAAAAGGTGGCGTACCTCCCCCGTTAATGGGCATTCCCAAACTATCCATTTCAGCCAAAATTTCCGGTGGTACTAAATCATTGATATCCTTCGTGAGGCCATTACTCTCTACAGTTTTTTGAACAGGCGCCGGTTCATCATCGCTTTTACAAGAAATAAACAAAATAGAAAAAGCAATAAATAGGCTTAGAAAACTAAAAAATCTTGTCTTGTTCATAGTCTTAGAGTTTAGAAACGATAAGAAATGTGAAATTCTTACAAATTAAATGTAATGTCAATAATTCTTTTTTGCCATATTTTCATTAATTCAAACCGACCGTTTATACATTTTGATATTTATTTATGGATATTTCGGTTTTTTCAGAAAAACGATAAAAATTGAAAGTTCTTATAATAGATGATGAAAATCCGGCTCGCCAGCTATTAAAAGATTTAATAGGTAAAAAACAGGAATTTGAAATTATTGGCGAGGCAGCCAATGGTTTTGAAGCTTTAAAACTTATTAATGATTTAAAACCTGAACTCATTTTTCTGGATATTCAAATGCCAAAAATCAATGGTTTTGAGTTATTGGAAATTTTAGACAATCCTCCTCATGTTATTTTTACAACTGCCTATTCTGAATTTGCCATCAAGGCCTTCGAATTAAATGCCATTGACTATTTATTGAAACCAATTCAGGAGGAGCGCCTAAATATTGCACTTGAAAAAGCTTTAAATTCTGAATTATCAAAACCAACATCTGATAAAATTAATGAGGGGCGATTTGAAAGAAATGAGACCTTGGAAAGACTTGTTGTCAAGACCGGAAGTCAAATTCATATAATCCCTGTTTATGAAATAGATAGAATTGAAGCTGATGACGATTATGTCAGAATCCATTCTAAAAATGGAAGTCATTTAAAAAAAATGACCATGAAATTTCTTGAGGAAAAATTACCGCAAACCCAATTTATTAGAGTTCATCGCTCACATATATTAAATATTGAGAATATGCAGAAGCTCGAAGCAATGGGTAAAGAGACACATGTAGTTATTTTAAAAAATGGTGAAAAATTACCGGTAAGTTCTTCCGGTTATCAATTGCTAAAAAGTAAGCTCAACTTCTAATCAAGCCATAATTTGGTCTGAAGATTTATCCTCTCGAATAGGCAAATCACTTTCCGAACCGGTTTTAATTATAATTCCGCAGAATCCGAGATAATCGACTGCAATATTTCCAAATTCATATCTGTACTGGCTAAATAAGATCAGATTGCTTCGTTCTCCTCTACCAATTTCTAATAATTGAGCCGGCGAAAAAGCCATTCCATGATGAACTGATCCATACTCAGCTCCTATTTCATTTAAATATGACCTCTCAGAGGGGTTGCTTACAACTAAAACCATTAGGAAAAGACCTATGACTATAATGACTCGATTGGCTTTGGACATGTAGCTAAAACCTCTTTAAGAGTTAAAAGGTTTAAAAGTTTTTTGAAGATATTCAATTAAATACTATCCAAATAGAATTGTGCCGGCTTGAAAAGCTCATTATAAAATCCGGATTTAGGAATTTTAAACATAACCTCACTATTCAAACTAGAATTCATGATTACTGAAGTAGAATCAAAATCATATGCTTGGATATTTATCATTTCCATATTATTTCCCTTTATACTCAATGAATTCATCGCTGCTCCTTCGGGTGTGAAATTATCTGCGAATTGATTCTGATTATTCATTACCATTTTGTTTAAAAGCTGTTCAACTTTAGTTTCATTAGCTTTAAGATCGTTTACCATCCAGGTAGAATCTATAAGTTGAATTGTAAACGAACTATCACCGGGCATATTAAAATCAAGCTTTCTAATATTTTCTTTATTTGCCTTTAGTAAAGTCTGGTCTCTAAAAGCATTTATATCTCTGTTGAAAGTCATTACTAGGAAACCATTTGTTGCATAAACCTCATTTTCACCTTCCATTCTGAAATAGGATATGGTTTTAATACCTTGCTGGGAAGGATTCCCTTGAGGTGATTGCTTATAACTAAACTTCCCAATCATTATTCCAATATCATCCTTCCCTTTCTGAAGCACTTTCACCTTGGTAGCCAGGGAATCATTTACCTGAAAGTTCTCCCATTTATCTTCACTTCTGGCCGCCAACCTTATCGGCTTTATATTTTGAATGGTATTAATTAGTGCCAAAACCGAAGATCTCATGGCCTTCGTTTTGAAATCACCCTTCTGAACCATCCATTGATCATTTTCCAGAAAAAGTCGTATCTCTTGATGATCATTAACTTTAGGGTAAAGCAAGACTTCAGTAATTGAAGCAGTATCAAGCTCTATGTTATTTGGATCAAAATTTCCCTTAGTCTTGGAGCTGTTAAAATATCTGACAAGAGCAAATACGCCAATGAGTACAATTAGTACAATTAACAGCTTCCTATTATTCAATTTAGTTGCCATAATTATCCTCCATTCTTTTGATTCTCATATTTCGCTTTACTTGCATTCGGAAGATTCCATAAATAATCACCATCAGTATGGGTAAAAAGAAGTTTAGGAATTTTAATGTCGTTTTAGTTCCTTCCTCGAGTTCGTCGATAGGTCTAGATGTTACTCCCTTAGTTCTCAATTCAATCAAACCTGTATCATCAGATAGGAAATCAATGCTATTTGCCATAAGCGAAATATTATCCGGTTGCATTCTTTGGGCACCCTGACCCTGGCCTGTTACGGCAAAATCACCATCTCCAAACACTATCATTCTTGAATTTGTATTCCCGGAAATATTTCCTTCCAGCAAGGCCCCAATAACTTGCCTTCCAAGTGGATAGTCAGCATTAGTCCATTGCTTTTGTATATTAAAATAAGTTGGTGCCGTCTGTGTGCCCGATTTTTCTGAAGAAAAAACTAATGGTGTCCATGAAACAGAACTATCTCCTTGGTAGCTCAAAGGACTAGCAAAAGGGAAAATAACCTGCTCTAAACCCTTTGTTACCGGATGATCCTTGAAATTATTGGATATTGGCAAATAAGGAAATTGTATTTGAGTATTATAAGTAAATATTCCTTGTTGCTGCTGAACTGAAACCGCCCCGGAGTTTGGATCAACTAAAAAACTAGAAGGAATACTTATACCCTTTGCTGCCAACCAGGTTTCCAAACCCGTACTTGTAATCTTTCCTAAGGATTGTTGCATATCTGCATCTACTCTATTCAAGGCCATGACCAAATTTCCTCCCTGAGCCAAAAACGCATCCAATATTGCCAATTCACCAACATCGATGGTATCCTTTGGTCTGATCAGTGCTAATGTCTTGTAAGAATTTAAGTCCGGATCGGTGCTCAGGTTTACTTCTTTTAGCTGATACAAAATAGATAACTGCGCATTTAATTGTTGCAACTCTGCAATACTCGCTTCCCCGTGGCCACTTATTAAACCGATTATCGGTTTATCGATAACTGAAAGCTTTTTAATACTTGTTGACAGGGAATACTCCATTGCGACTCCGGGTTGCATAAATGGAATGATTTCTTTCTCCTCACCCATTTCTATAACCACTCCCAGATAGGCTTTTTGTTGTTTCATCTGGTCTTTTTCACGCACATTAATCATGACAGGCTGAATTCCTGCTTGCATTGCCAGATTTTCCTTCTCTTCGTTTTCGGATGGATTAATGAATTCAAATACCAACATGCCTTCGGATAGGTTGGAATATTCTACCAGCATTTCCTGAAGATCGCGACGTAATTTGGTAATATCCGGCGGTAAGTTTTCTGAAAAATACGCTTTCACAGTAACCGGTTCTTCAATGCTTGTAAGAATATCTTCTGTTGCTTTACTTAATGTATATCTATTATCTTCTGTCAGGTCTAATCGGAAATACATTTGATCGGAAATAAAATTCACAACCACCATAATTCCTACAATCAATACGACACTCAATATTATTTTACTGTCTTTCATAATATCCCGATCTTAATTGTTTAAGTTTCTTTTTGCCAATGATAATTCTGCTAAGAGAATCCCTACAATTCCGAGTGATAGGAAAAAAACAATGTCCTTAGTGTCAAGAACACCCCTTGAAATACTATCAAAATGGGTTGATACACTCATATAAACAAATATTTCACCAAGCCAACCGGTAAAATTAGAAGCGAGCACATCAAATATGATGTGAAAAAATAATCCGATAAGAAGCGCTAGTAAAAAGGCAACGATTTGATTATTCGTAATACTACTCGCATAAATTCCTATCCCTATATATGTAATACTCATCATCACCAATCCCAGATAGCCACAAATTGTAGCTCCTAAATCGAGATTTCCAATATTGGATAATGTGATAACATAGGGAAGTGTAAAGATTAATGCAGTACATATAAGAAGAAGGGTGGCCAAAAATTTACCCATTACCACCTGTCTGTCGCTTACTGCTTTTGTCAGCAATAGCTCAATAGTTCCTGTTTTTTTCTCTTCTGCCAAAAGACGCATTGTCAATGCGGGAATAAAAAAGAAAAGTGTCCAATAGGCAATGCTAAAAAAACCTCTCAGACTGGTTTGACCAATTAAAAAAATATCTTGTCCATAGATCCATGTAAAGAATCCGCTAAATCCTAGAAATGCAATTAGCATGATGTAGGCAATTAGTGAATCAAAAAACGATTGCAGTTCTCTTTTTGAAATTATCCAGATAGCTTTCATTTTAGTTTACGGTTAGATTTCTGAAAATATCTTCTAGTTTAGTTTCATATGGTACCATTTCTGTAAGCACCCATTTTTTCCTTACGCAAAGCTCAAATACTGCTCTTTTAGATGACTCTCCACTTTTACTCTCTAATTCGAAAGAACCTTTATTATTTAATGTTTTTACCTTATCCAGGGAATTAAGCTCTTTGAGAGCATTTTCGATTTGAGCGTTTTCACCATCCTCAATTGTAACTTTTAAAACTTCTTGTCCTTGTGCTTGTGCTCTTAGAGTTTCTGAAGTTCCGTCAGCCACAATTTTACCTTTATTGATGATCAAGATTCTATCGCATGTGGCATCCACTTCAGGTAAAATATGTGTGCTTAGAATCACGGTTTTTTCTTTCCCCAAATCTTTGATCAACTTTCTGATTTCTACGATTTGATTAGGGTCAAGTCCCGTTGTCGGTTCATCCAGTATGAGAATTTCGGGATCGTGAATCATGGCTTGTGCTAAGCCTACCCTCTGCCTGTATCCTTTTGAGAGTTCTCCAATTTTTTTGTGCTTTTCTGCATTCAGGCCGCATTTCTCTACCATTTCACGAATTCTGTCAGAGATTTTCGATTTTGGTACTCCTTGTAAGGAGGCGCAGAATTCCAGATAATCTATAACCGGCATTTCAAGGTAAAGTGGATTATTTTCCGGAAGATATCCTATGTGTTTCTTCAAGTCATCAGGATTCTCTTTTATGGATTTACCACCAATGTTAATTTCTCCTTCGCCAACTGCAATATAATTGGTGATCATTTTCATGGTGGTAGTTTTTCCCGCACCATTTGGCCCAAGAAAGCCGAGAATCTCTCCTGTTTTTACATTAAATGAAATGTTATCAACCGCGCGTTGTGCGCCGTACTTTTTAGTAAGGTTTTCTATAACTATGTCCATAACACTCTGTAAATATTCGATCGCGAATTTATAATAGAGAAAGAAAACTCAAAAGTGAAATTTCAGATTTTCTGCCATGAATTGAAGAGAAAGAGGTTTATTGAGATTTTTCCCACTCATTTTATGGTTACAAAAACCAAGATATTTATGCACAGCTAACATTTATGTTTATCAATAATTACTTTTGCCGCTTGATTCAAATAGAGAGAAACCTTATTAATGAGCAGACCTGAAATTAAAGCCCCTATTGCGAATAAAATTCCGAAAGAACTTAAGATTCACGGAGAAACTAGAATCGACAATTACTATTGGCTCAATAAAAGAGAAGATCCGGAAGTGCTGAAATATCTGGAAACTGAAAATGCTTATCTCGACACTATGCTCGCTCATACCAAGGCCTTTCAAAATAGTTTATTTGAAGAAATGAAAGGAAGGATTAAAGAAGATGACCAGTCCTTACCCTATAAACAAGATGGCTATTTCTATTATACACGTTATGAAGAAGGTAAAGAATACCCTATAAACTGCAGAAAAAAAGGCAGTCTTGAAGCCGAAGAAGAAATCATGTTCAATCAGAATGAAATGGCAGAAGGCTTCGATTATTTCAATATGGGCTCAAGAGACATTAGCTCAAATAACAAAATAATGGCTTTTGCTACAGACACTGTTGGGAGAAGAGTTTACCAAATACAATTTAAAGATCTTTCTACCGGTGAAATATTTGAAGATATCATCCGGGATGTCACCGGAAACCTGGCATGGGCAAATGATAATCAAACCCTTTTTTATGCCAGACATGATCCTACAACGTTAAGATCATTTCAGATATACAAACATAAACTGGGAACAAATCCTGAGGAAGACACTCTCGTTTACGAAGAAAGTGATGAAATATTCGGCGCATATGTCTGGAAAACAAAATCAAAAGAATATATCATGATTGGCGCATATGCCACTCCATCTTCAGAGGTGAGGTACCTCAAAGCTGATAATCCGGATGGTGAATTCCAGATTTTACAGAAAAGAGAAGAGAATCATGAATTTGATGTTTCTCATTTTGAAGATCGCTTTTATATACGAACAAATTGGAAGGCTAAGAATTTCCGATTGATGGAAGTAGATGCTAAAAATCCCGGTAAAGAAAATTGGAAAGAATTAATCCCTCACCGTGATGATGTATACTTCGAAGGTATTGAGATTTTTAAAGAATACTTGGTAATAGATGAAAGAAAAGAAGGCCTAAGTCATTTAAGGGTAATGCCCTGGCATGGTGGCGAGGAATATTATATTGATTTCGGCGAAGACGTTTATACGGCATACGCATCCATAAACCCTGATTTTGATTCAAAAGTCTTGCGCTATGGATATTCTTCATTGACCACACCTAACTCTACTTTTGATTTCAATATGGAGACAAAAGAAAAAACTCTAATGAAGCAACAGGAAGTAATAGGAGATTTTTCTGCCGACAATTATAAAGCTGAGAGATCTTATGCTCAGGCAAAAGACGGGACCAAAATTCCGATGTCGATTGTATACAGAAAAGGAACAAAATTAAATGGGGAAAGTCCTTGCTTGATTTATGGATACGGCTCCTATGGTTTAACAATTGACCCACATTTTTCATTAGTAAGGTTGAGCTTACTCGACAGAGGCTTCGTATATGCAATAGCACATATTCGAGGTGGACAAATCAATGGCAGGGATTGGTATGAGGATGGAAAATTCTTTAATAAGAAAAATACATTTACTGACTTCATCGCATGCTCTGAGCATTTAATTGAAAAAAAGTATTCTGATCCGGATAATTTATTTGCTATGGGTGGTAGCGCCGGGGGTTTATTAATGGGAGCAATTATCAATATGCGACCGGAACTGTATAAAGGAATAGTTGCTGCTGTACCATTTGTAGATGTTGTTACCACTATGCTTGATGATAGTATTCCTTTAACGACGGGTGAATATGATGAATGGGGTAATCCGAACGACAAGGATTATTACCATTATATTCTCTCCTATTCCCCTTACGATCAAGTAAAAAAACAGAGCTATCCCAATATGTTGGTCACTACCGGCTTACATGATTCGCAGGTTCAATATTGGGAGCCGGCGAAATGGGTTGCCAAATTGCGTGAAATGAAAACCGACGATAATTTATTAGTGCTTTATACAAATTTGGATGCCGGGCATGGTGGTGCTTCGGGAAGGTTTACACGTCTGAAAGAAACGGCTATGGAGTATGCCTTTATCCTTGATTTAGCCGGAATAAAAAAATAGCTTAAAATCTCGACATAATGATCAAGTCGAGATCCTTATATTGGATATCGTATTTTTCAGCAATATCTGCATTGCATAGTGTGCCTTTGTACATATAAACTCCTTTCATAAACCAGGAATTTTCTCGAATCATATTTTCCATTCCGCCCATATCTGCAGCCTGCAATATATAGGGTACAAAAATATTACTCACTGCAGTAGAAGCTGTTCTCGGGACCCTGGATGCAATATTTGGAACGCAGTAATGTATTACGTCATGCTTTCTGAATGTGGGAGACTTATGGCTTGTTACTGCTGATGTTTCAAAACATCCACCATTGTCAATACTCACATCAATAATGACGGAGTTCGCTTGCATATTGCTAATCATTTCTTCGGTAACTACTACCGGAGCTCGACCATGCGAAGGTCTTAGTGCACCGATCACAACATCAGCTTCGGCGATGCTATTGGAAAGCACCACTCCATCTAAAGTAGAAGTAAAAAGCTGTTGACCAAGATTATTCTTAATGCGTCGAAGTCTGTAAATTCTATTATCAAATATTTTCACACCGGCACCTAAACCAATGGCTGTTCTAGCTGCAAATTCAGCAACTGTACCTGCTCCGAGTATGACCACACTTGTGGGTGGAACTCCGGTGATTCCTCCAAGAATTACACCTTTACCATTTTTTACATTACTCAAATATTCTGCGGCAATAAGCATAACTGAGCTTCCGGCAATCTCACTCATTGCCCTCACTACTGGCATACTTCCAATTTTATCCTCGATCATTTCAAAACCGATTGCCGTAATTTTCTTAGCACCTAGTTTTTTAAAATAAGAAGTTTCAAGATTACCCAACTGCAGCGCCGACATCAAAATCTTGCCGGTTTTCATCATTCCGATCTCTTCATCGGTGGGTGGTTGAATTTTTAGAACTATTTCATTTTCAAATACTTCTTTTGTGGAATAAGAAATTGTAGCACCGGCATCACTATATTCATGATCAGAGTATTTCGATGCATCTCCTGCACCTGTTTCCATCATCACCTCATGTCCATTGGAAGTAAGAACGGCTACCCCCTCGGGAGTAAGTGGAATACGGTGTTCCTGCCAGCCAATTTCCTTTGGTATACCAATCTGAAGTTTGTGTAATCCTGATTTTACTTTTAATAATGCTTCCTGCGGGTGGTACATTTGGCTTTCCTGGGCCACCTCTTTGAAGCCTGGCTTCGAGCTGCTAGACATGTTTCCTCAAAAATAAATGTCTACGAATATCAGCTTTTTTAAGGGTAATTTCAAGATATTGATCTTTTAGAAATGACTTCACCAATTCAGGCCATTCAATTAGGCAATAATTTCCGGAATCCACATACTCCATAAATCCAATATCAATTAGCTCTCCGATGTGCTTAAGTCTGTAAAGATCAAAGTGATAGATCGTTTCCGAATCACCCTGATATTCATTTACGATTCCGAATGTGGGACTTGACATCTGTTCTTCCGGAACTCCTAAATTTCTACAAATTGCTTTTATCAAAGTAGTTTTTCCGCTTCCCATTTCCCCATCGAATAAGCAAACTCTAAGGTCAGCCGCATAAGAAATGATCTTAGAAGCATTCTCATTTATCTGAGTCAGATCGGAGTAATCTATTTCCAAAAGAATTTATTTTGGTTCAAGTTGAATATACGGAATAATCATTTCCTCTAGAGAAATCCCTCCGTGCTGAAAGGTATCCGTAAAATATTTCACGTAGTAATTATAATTATTCGGATAGGCAAAGAAATAATCTTCTATGGCAAAAACATAGCTTGATGATACGTTTTGCTTTGGCAATTGGTATTCTTCCGGATTTTTTACGATAGCAATATTCTTCTCCTCATAGCCCAAATTTTTACCCACTTTATATCTGAGGTTTGAATTAACATTTCTATCTCCAACTATTTTAAATGGTTTTTTAACTCTTATTGTACCGTGATCTGTTGTTATAACAGTTTTTACTTTCTTAAGCGCAAGAAATTTGAGCAATTCCAATAGTGATGAATGTTCAAACCAAGACTTAGTCAATGAGAGATAGGCAGCCTCATCGGGCGCGAGCTGACGAATCATTTCCATGTCTGTTCTGGCATGTGAAAGCATATCGACAAAGTTGAAAACGACAGCATTTAATTCATTGGTAAGCAAATTATTTACATTATCCATCAATTGCTTTCCATGCTGCTGGTTAAGTATTTTATGATATGAAAATTTCACATCCAGCCTTGCTCTTTGCAGGTTTTTTTCAAGGAATTCTGCTTCCTTCAGGTTTTTACCTTCCTCTATCTCCTCGTTTACCCATAAGTCGGGATACATTCGCTCCATTTCTTTTGGCATTAAACCCGAAAAAATTGAGTTTCTGGCATATGCCGTGGTAGTGGGAAGTATTGAATAATAAGAACTATCTTCTACAATATTGAACATACCTGAAATCTGAGCTTCAATTTCTTTCCATTGATCATATCTCAAATTATCGATTAGGATAAAAAATAAAGGTTCTCCTTTCTCAATTAGTGGAAATACCTTTTTCTTCAAAAGCATATGAGAAAGCAATGGTCTATCGACATTTGGATTGTTTAACCAATCCGTATAATTGTCCATTACAAACCGACTGAAATTAGTATTGGCTTCAACTTTTTGCATTTCGATAACATCGCTCATGCTCTTGTTTTCGGTTTGCTCAATTTCTCGTTCCCAGAAAATCAATTTTTTATAGACTTCCGCCCATTCTTTATGATCCAGATCCTCGCCAACTCGTATGCTTATTTCCTGAAATTCCTGTCTGTAGGATTGATTAGTTCTTTCAGAAACTAGTCGCTTATTATCCAATATTTTCTTTACTGATAAAAGAATCTGATTGGGGTTTAATGGCTTAATGAGATAATCGGAAATTTTTGAGCCGATTGCCTCCTCCATGATATACTCCTCTTCGCTCTTGGTTATCATCACAATGGGGAGCCCGGGCTTAAAAGATTTAATTCTATTAAGAGCTTCCAAACCGGTAAGACCCGGCATATTTTCATCTAGAAAAACAACATCGTAATTATTCTCTTCACATTTCTCTATCGCATCGGTTCCACTGGTTACTGAAGTGACATCGTAGCCCTTTTGTTCCAGGAAAAGGATATGTGGTTTGAGTAAATCAATCTCATCGTCCGCCCATAATATGTTATATCTTTGCATGTATATTTTTAATTTGACCTATAATTTCAGAATAACGGTAAGCTCTGCAAAAAATTTTGAATAAAAAAAAGATAATCAAAGATCCGGTCTACGGGTTCATCACTATTTACTCCCCTTTTATTTTAGAAATAATTGAACATCCTTTTTTCCAGAGGTTAAGGCGAATAAAACAATTGGGATTAACGGATTTAGTGTACCCCGGTGCCATACATACCAGGTTCAATCATGCCTTGGGAGCCATGCATTTAATGTCGCTTGCCTTAGATACTTTGAGAAATAAGGGACATGACATAAGTGATAAAGAATATGAGTCTGCATTAATAGCAGTTTTACTTCATGATATAGGCCATGGTCCTTTTTCACATGTTCTGGAAAAATATCTTTTGAATGGTGTCAAGCATGAATTCCTTTCTATTCTCATCATGGAAAAGCTCAATGAAGAGTTGGGTGGAAAGTTGGATCTCTGTATCAAAATTTTCAAAAATGAATACAGTCGGCCATTTTTCTATCAATTAGTATCCGGACAGATGGATATGGACAGAATGGATTACCTAAATCGCGATTGTTTTTATACGGGGGTAGATGAAGGAACTATTGGTGGAGACAGAATCATTAAGATGCTCAATTTGGTTGACGATGAGCTTGTTATTGAGGAGAAAGCCATTTATAGTATTGAAAATTTTCTGAGTGCAAGAAGGTTAATGTATTGGCAAGTGTACTTACATAAGACCACTGTTGCTGTAGAAGAAATGTTGAATGGCCTAATTCTAAGAGCCAGAAAAATTGCAGAAAAAAAGGAATTTTTATTTGGCAGTCCGGCTCTATTGCATTTTCTCCATAATGAAGTGAGTATCGATGATCTTCGAAAAGACCAGAAAGCTTTGAATCATTTTTTAAATCTCGACGACTATGATGTATGGGGCGCAATAAAAGTTTGGGCGCATCACGATGATCCTGTTTTATCAGAATTGAGCAGTAGGTTAATTGACAGGAAGTTATTCAAGGTTGATCTTTCAAATACGAAACCTGAGCCAGAAGAAAAAAAGCGTGTAAAAAAATTATTACTTGAGCAAAACGGAATAACCGAAAAACAACTCAAATATTATTTTCAGTCAGGGGAGTTGAGCAATTCAGCATATATGCCTGACAGCGGAAAAATATTGATCCTAATGAAAGATGGCAGCTTACAAGATGTGTCTAGCGCTGCTGACTTGCCCAATATTAAGGCAATAAGTAAAATCGTGAAAAAGTATTATCTATGCTACCCTAAAAATGTATATTTGCCGGCGCAAATAGCTAAAGAGATCAGATGAACTTTACTATAGGGCAAATTGCCCAGCTTATCAAAGCAAAAATTGAAGGAGCAAATGCGGGGACGATTAATAACTTGGCAAAAATTGAAGAGGCCAAGCAAGGAGATATTGCTTTTCTTTCAAATCCAAAATACGAAAATCATCTTTATACAACGGGTGCAACCGCAGTAATAGTCAGTAATGATTTAAGCCCAAAAAGATCATTTAAAACAACCCTTTTAAGAGTCGAAGATCCCTATACTGCATTTACAATATTGCTTGAGGAATACAATCGATTAATTACTCTGGGAAAGAAGGGAAGAGAAAAACCAATTTTCATTGGAAAGAAATCGAAAATAGGTAAGAATGAGTTTATTGGAGCCTTTGCCTATATAGGTTCTAATGTTCAGATTGGCGAGAATGTAAAAATATATCCACAAGTTCATATCGGAGATGATTCAATAATTGGAGATAATACCATTTTATATTCCGGTGTAAAGATTTACAGCAATACTAAAATAGGTTCGAATTGTACTTTGCATTCAGGAGTAGTTATTGGAAGTGATGGTTTTGGTTTTGCACCCCAAAAAGATGGATCTTATAAGAAGATTCCTCAAGTGGGAAATGTGATATTAAAGGACTTTGTTGAAATAGGGGCAAACACCACAATAGATTGCGGAACCATGGGTTCTACAATTATTGAGGAGGGCGTCAAAATTGATAATCTTGTTCAAATTGCACATAATGTAAGTATTGGAAAGAATACAGTTATTGCAGCTCAAACTGGAATAGCAGGCTCAACTAAAGTCGGTGAAAATTGCGTTTTTGCCGGACAGGTAGGAATTGTAGGTCACATAGAAATTGCCAATAAAACAACACTTGCATCAAAGACAGGAATAAGTAATAGCATTAAAGAGGAAGGCCAGGTTATGCTTGGGACCCCGGCTTTGCCAATAAATAATTTCAAAAGAAGTTATGTTATTTATCGAAAACTTCCCGAGCTCTACCGTCAAATTAAAGAACTTGAAGAAAAAGTTATTAATTTGGCAGCCGCCAAAGAATAGGCTCAATGCAGATTAAGCAACATACCATTAAAGAGAAGGTTTCCGTTACAGGTGTTGGTTTACATACCGGCGTGAATACCACAATGACGTTTTGTCCGGCAGGACCGGATCACGGTATCAAATTTCAACGTGTAGATTTACCTGAACAGCCAATCATAGAAGCTGATGCCGATCTTGTGGTCGATGTATCCAGGGGAACTACAATTGAAAAACACGGTGCCAGGGTTGGAACAATCGAACACACTCTTGCAGCACTAGTAGGGCTGGAAATTGATAATATACTAATAGAAATCAATGGTCCGGAATGTCCTATAATGGATGGAAGTTCACTGCCTGTTTTGAAAGAACTTGAAAAAGTTGGGCTTGAAGAACAAAACGCTTTAAGAAATTTCTTTGAGGTCCCTCAAAGTATCACATATCGCGATAAAGAAAATAATGTAGAGATAGCTGCTCTTCCTCTTGATGACTATAGAGTGACTGTAATGATCGATTACAACTCTCCTGTTTTGGGAAGTCAGCATGCCTCATTGAATAATATTTCCGATTTTAAAGAAGAGATCTCCTCATCAAGAACCTTTTGTTTCTTACACGAACTCGAAGCACTACATAAAGCCAACCTCATAAAAGGCGGCGATCTTAACAATGCAATAGTTATTGTTGATCGGGAAGTTGAAGAAGGAGAATTGGATTATTTAGCTGATTTGTTCGACAAACCTAAAATCTCTGTTCAGAAAGAAGGAATTCTAAATAATATCGAATTAAGGCATAATAATGAGCCTGCTCGACATAAGCTTTTAGATATGATTGGTGATCTTGCCCTGGCAGGAAGACCATTAAAAGCACAGATATTAGGTGCAAGACCGGGGCATGCCAGCAATGTGGAATTCGCCAAAAAATTGAAAAGAGCCATGGAGGAGACCAATAAAAATGCTCCTCATTACGATCCTAAACTACCCCCTCTTTTTGACGCTCAAAAAATATACAGTCTTTTACCTCACAGATACCCATTCCAGCTTGTTGATAAAATTATTTATTTGGATGATAATATTGTAGCAGGTGTAAAAAATGTGACATTGAATGAGCCGTTTTTCCAGGGCCATTTTCCCGATAACCCTGTGATGCCGGGTGTTCTTCAGGTAGAAGCAATGGCACAATGCGGTGGTATATTAGTGTTAAATAGTATAAAAGATCCGGAAAATTACTGGGCTTATTTCCTAGGAATAGAAAACTGTCGATTTAAGAAAATGGTTGTACCCGGAGATACTATTGTATTTAGATGTGAACTAATGGCTCCTGTAAGAAGAGGTATAGCCAAATTTCATAGTCAAGCTTTTGTTGGAGGACAATTAGTTTGCGAAGCAGTAGTTATAGCCAGTCTGGTTAAAAAAACTAATGAGTAATAGTCTTACAAACATACACCCTGAAGCAAAACTCGGAAAAAACGTAGTTGTTGAACCTTTTGCAACAATTGAGAAGGATGTCGTTATTGGTGACAACTGCTGGATTGGACCAAATGCAGTGATTCATAACGGAGCAAGAATTGGAAATAATGTGAAGATATTTCCGAGTGCTGTAGTCTCAGGAATTCCCCAAGATTTAAAATTTAAAGGCGAAGAAAGTACTTGTGAAATTGGCGACAATACCATTATCAGAGAGTTTGTCACAATTAATAGAGGTACGGAAGATCGCTGGAAAACTAAAGTAGGTGCAAATTGCCTTTTGATGGCATATGTACATTTAGCTCATGATTGTTTTCTTGGAGATAATTGTATTCTCTCAAATGGAACTCAACTTGCCGGTCATGTAACCATTGATGATTTCGCCATTTTTGGTGGAACCTGTGCTGTTCATCAATTCTCTAAAATTGGATCTCATGTAATGGTTGGCGGTGGGTCTCTGGTTCGTAAAGACATCCCTCCATTCGTAAAAGCAGGGAGAGAGCCAATATCATATTCGGGAGTAAATGTAGTCGGCCTCAGAAGAAGAGGCTTCTCAAATGAAAGCGTTGCTCAGATTCAGGAAATCTATCGTATTATCTATCAAAAAGGATATAATACAGCAAAGGCGATCAAAGAAGTGGAAGAAACAATCCAAGATGGCGATGAAAAGTCTATTATTTTAGGGTTTATTAAGAATTCTGAAAGAGGCATTATGAAAGGATATGTCTCTGAAAGATGATTCTCCAAGCGGATAGTCTGGGAAAAAAGTACAATCGGGAATGGATATTAAAAAATCTCAATTTTCGATTTGAAGGACCCGGTATCTTTGCAGTCACCGGACCAAATGGCTCGGGCAAATCAACTCTTTTAAAATTAATCGCAGGATATATACTTCCCACTAAGGGAATAGTCAATTGGGAATTAAACAACAAGTTTATTGAAATTGATGAGCAATTCAGACATTTAGGCGTTGCAGCTCCGTATATGCAGCTTATTGAGGATCTCACCTTAAACGAATTCTTGGACTTTCATCTTAAATTTAAGTCTTTCAGAGCTTCAGAATCCAAAACCTCATTCTTAGAAAAAACCGGTTTAATAAATCAGGGAGATAAATTTATTAAGGACTTTTCCTCCGGCATGAAGCAAAGAGTAAAATTGGGCCTATGTTTTTACTTTCAAAATGATCTTTTATTGATCGATGAAGGAACTACAAACCTCGACAAGCAGGGTGTAAGTTGGTTTCAAAGTGAAATCCAAAACCAAGGTGATAGATTGACAATACTTTTTTCGAATCAAGAAGAAGAGTATACGCTGGCTAAAGTGATATTTGACGTCGGTAACTCAGATTAATCCTTTGATTTTCCTGCATTTTGCTTAATGGCATTAAAGAGGTCTTTGGGATTAAATGGTTTTGCAACAAAATCATTCATACCATAATTGGCTATCCGCTCTTCTGCATCCGGTCCTGTTGATGCCGATAAAGCAATGATAGGTATATCTTTTTTAATATCATCCATCTCACGAATTTGCTTAGTGGCTTCATAGCCATCCATTTCAGGCATGTGCAAATCCATTAGCACAAGATCATATTCATTGTCCTTTACTTTTTGAACAGCTTCTAATCCATTTTGAGCAATATCAAAAGTGATTTTCCATTTGTCAAGAAATTTTTTGGCAACTAATTGGTTCATCTTATTATCCTCAACAAGCAACAAATGATGATTTTCAAGGCTTGTTATTTCCTCTTGCTCTCTTTTTTGTTTTTCATCTCCCTTCTTATCAATAGTATATTCAAGTTCAACCCTAAAAGTTGTCCCCTTTCCGGGTATGCTGTCTATTTTTATGCTTCCTCCCTGAAGATCCACCAACTTTTTGGTTATTGCCAGCCCTAAACCTGTCCCCCCGTATTTTCTGGTTGTTTCAGAACTTGCCTGAGAAAAACTATCAAATATTATTTCCTGCTTTTCTTTAGGTATCCCGATACCTGTATCCTCAATTTCAAAGGAAATTTTAGCTATTTCCTTGTTTTTTGAAATAGATCCAACCGATAATTTCACATAGCCTTGCTCCGTGAACTTAATTGCATTACCAATCAAATTATTAAGTATTTGTCCAAGTCGCGTAGGATCACCTTTGATATATTCCGGTAAAGTATTTTGACTGTCCAATTTAATTTCCAGGTTTTTATTTCTGGAAAGCACTTTAAAGGATTCAATCACATTTCTTAGCAGCTCAGGCAGATTAAAAGTAGTGGATTCAAACCTAATCCCGCCTGCCTCTATTTTGGAGAAATCTAAAATATCATTGATAAGTGCCATTAGACTTTCTGCTCCAAAACTTAGGGCCTTCAAATTTTCTATCTGCTCAGGTTTTGGGTCTTCAGAAAAAAGAAGATTTGTCATACCAATAACTGAATTCAAAGGTGTGCGGATTTCATGACTCATTGTGGAAAGAAATTGAGCCTTGGCCTCTGAAGCTTCTTCAGCTATGTGCTTAGCTTTTGTGAGCTCTTCTTGCTTTTTCAACAGAAACTCTTCGTTCTCTTTGTTTTCTGTTATATCTCTCGCCTCACCCAAGCTTAAGACTAGTTCTTTCCCGTCGGCTGTTTTTTCCAAAACGGTATCTCTACTTTCAAACCAAATCCATTTACCGGAGGCATGCTTCATTCTGTACTCAGAGCTTATTACTTTGCCTTCGTCAGAATCGTGCAATTCAGAATATTTCTTTTCAAGCAACGCCTTGTCTTCAGGATGGATCAGGTGAAAATCACCTTCATCCATCCTAAATAATGTATTCATATCATATTCGAGGTACTCCCAAATACTCCTGTTGAGATAACTTATTTTTTTCTCCTTATGATGAAAGACATATAAAAAATTGGGGGTTGTTTCCGCAATTCTTTCTATCAAGGAACGATTACTTTTCAGTTCGTATTCAACAATTTTCCTATCTGAAATATCTCTTACATTTATTTGGTATCCTTTAAAATCATCCTCATTGATTTCGCTTATTACTATATCAAACCAAATAGCATTCCCTGATTTGTTTAATAACCTCAATTCTCCTTTTCCGACCTTGAGAATTTCATTTTTTTTATTTCTATCCTTTTCTTGAATTACGAAATCCACATTTTCACCTTCAATTTCATCTGATGAATACCCAAGTAATTCAGCAATAGACGGAGATACATACTGTATATGACAGTCTTTATTAATCAATGCAATTATATCCTTTGAGTTTTCAGAAATGAATCTAAACCTCTTTTCATTAGACTTTAGCTTTGTTCTGTATGCTATATTTATTAGAAGGAAATAATATACGGCAGCTCCATTGGCAATGAATGAAACTAAAAATATCCAAAACTCGAGTACTCTTTCATGCTGGTGACTTAATGCAGGTCCTCCATAATAGTTTATAGGGTAAAACTCCATGATGAAGAACTGAACAATTGCAATAACTATGTAGAAATTTCGATTAGCCGTTTCGTACTTATTGAAGATGATAAATAGCGAAATTACCATTGGGAAAAATAGAATATGAGCAAAACCGTCGGGACCCAGTACTCCTCCCAAAGTTAGAATCCCCGCAATCAGGGCAATTGAAATGCAGTTTTTTGCTAGTGTGAAATTTCCTTTCTTGCTTAAATATATAGTTGCAGCAAAAAGACTAGACTCCAGAATTAAGGAAAGGCCAACATTATATGCTTTAGAAAAAAGAAAAGGAATTCCTGTAATTATGTAGAAAAGAATAAATGAAAAAGCCAGGATATTAAATAATCGTATACTGAGGTGCCCTTCTTCCGATCTGGTATGCTTTCGGTCAACGGCAAGAAATGCGAAAAAGTCTTTCGTTTTATTTTTCTCCTTTCCCATTTTCAAGGCTTATGAAAATTAGTGTTTCAAGATAGCATTATGATTTTGCAGATCAAATATTATTTATGGAATTGAATTAATTAGTTTTTCTCTCAAATCTCAGGATTAGAAATATATGACTAGTCATTATCACCAAAACACAACCAATGACATTATACCACAGATATGCAACAAGATCTTCGAAAAAGATATAAAGGATAAAAACGAATACTTGAGCAAGCAGTGCAGCTATAAAAACACCTGCTCCCTTTATTTTTTTAAAGAAAAATGCAACAAGAAAAATCCCTAGAATAGTACCGTAAAAAAGAGAACCAAGGATATTCACAGCTTCAATTAAATTCTCTAACAATCGTGCAAAAAGAGCAAACATAATGGCCATTAAACCCCAAAATGCAGTCAGAAGCTTTGATGCAATTACATAATGCTTGTCAGAGGCTTCCTTTTTTATTAGTCTTTTGTAAAAATCTACAACAGTCGTGGAGCCTAAGGCGTTTAACTCCCCTGCCGTTGATGACATTGCAGCGGAAATAATGACGGCTAAAAGCAATCCAATAATGCCATGAGGAAGATAATTCATGATGAATGTGAGAAAAACAAAGTCTGAATCCTTGGCTGTTTCCTCCGGATACTCTTTTATTAGAATCTCCTTCACATTAGCTCTGATTTCCTTTGACTTGGCATCCAAAACCTTTAACTCTGCCTGGGATTCTGATACTAATAGCCTATCCCCGGCATTCCTTGCTTTGAGCAATTCGGATATTTCTTCTTGTTTTATCTGGTGGTTTTCTTCATATGCCTTCTCGTATTTGAGAATATCATCAGCATATTTACTTTCTCTTAAGTTTTCCAGATTGGTTTTATCGAACAGTACTTCATGGCTTTCAAATTGGTAAAATACAAATACCATCACACCAACGAAGAGAATGAAAAACTGCATTGGAATTTTTAAAATGGCATTAAACATTAATCCCATACGACTCTCTGTAACTGATTTACCGCCAAGGTATCTCTGCACCTGAGATTGATCAGTACCAAAATATGAAAGTGCCAAAAAGAGACCTCCGGTGATTCCTGACCAAAACGTATACCTTTCAGAGGGGTCAAAGGAAAAATTAACCGCATCCAATTTCCCCATTCTTCCTGCTATATCCACGGCATCAAAGAATCCAATATTTGTCGGTAAACTATCAATGATAATAAAGAAGGCGATAAACATCCCAGACATGATCACTCCCATTTGCCACTTCTGTGTAAGACTAACCGCTTTTGTGCCGCCCGAAACAGTATATAGAACTACAACTAGCCCAACCAGGATAATGGTCCATGATAAATTCCAACCAAGCATTGTGCTCAGGATTATAGCCGGTGCATAAATAGTAATGCCCGCAGCTAAACCTCTTTGAAACAGAAATAAAAATGCCGCTAATAATCTCGTTTTTAAATCAAATCTGGCTTCAAGAAATTCATAGGCTGTGTATACATTCAATTTGTAGTAAAGTGGAATAAATACAGCAGAAACAATTATTAATGCTAATGGCAAACCAAAGTAGTTTTGAACAAAACCAATTCCACTTTCAAAAGCCTGTCCCGGGGTAGATATAAATGTTATAGCACTTGCTTGTGTGGCCATTACAGACAATCCAATTGTGAGCCATTTCATGTCTTTATCTCCCTGCAAATAGGACTTAATATTTTTGCTCTTGCGGGTTTTCCATGTGCCGTAAAGGGCAATGAAAAGCAAGGTTCCAAGCATTATGACCCAATCAAGCCAATTCATTTATACAAGCTGCTTAAAAGATAAAAAAGAGCTACAATGGTGATGAAAAATCCGATCACGAAATAATACATCCCTCTCCAGGATTTGAAAAAAGGGGGTTTCTCTACAGGTATTTTTTCCTTACTGTCCATTAATTACCCAATGAAATTAGATTAGCAAATAGGCGATACGCACCTGGTACACCCGCCGGTAGTTGTCTGAAAAATGATATTCCGGTATAGGTGAAGTATCCCTCACCGTATTTAGCGGTAATTAACATTCCGCTCGATGGGTTTTCTCCGGGATCCATTGATTCAAAAGGTGCTTGATAATTTTCATCCCAGGCGGAAGCAAAATACAAACCTCTTTCCTGTACCCAATTTTCAAAATCAGTATTAGTGATTTTGTTTGGAGAGTTTAGAATAGGATGATCCTGAACTTTGATTACAATTTCTGCTTCCTCCACCGTTACACGATCTCTCCCCAATTCAAACTTATAAGGTCCCATTTTCTCAAAATCAAGACCTCTATTGGTATTATATTGAAGAATCATGTTACCACCTTTAAATACATAACTCATTAAAACCTCATGCGCATCATACAGCCAATCCTGAGTATTGAATGCTCTGACTCCAAGTAAGATGGCATCATATCTATTTAAGTCAGATTGAATAATTGAATTTTCGTCGAGGTATTCAATTTGGTAACCCATTTGAATTAATGCTTCAGGAACATCATCGCCGGCACCTTTGATATAGCCAATAAGATTTCCTTTTTTCTTAATATCAATGCTAACCAATGGCATTTCTGCTTTTGGAAAGAATGTGATGTTTTTGATATGATCGTAGTCGATTTCTTCAAAACTGTGTACATAGCTC
This sequence comes from uncultured Hyphobacterium sp., assembly GCA_964351965.1. GTDB lineage: Bacteria > Bacteroidota > Bacteroidia > Cytophagales > CCMP332 > CCMP332. The sequence goes on from CAYGPM010000002.1 coordinate 226,612, forward strand.
TTCCCTCCAACCTCGGCAATTGCCCTTATATTTCCATTTTCTGAGTTTTTACCGGAACTTATCTCTAGATCAATAATTTTTGTAGTCCCTTTTTCGGGAATATCAATTTCTATCATTTCAGGATTTAGTATCCATCCTTTTGGCACTTCAAAGCTGACTTTTCCCTTAACATTATTTGATGAGGTTTTTAAAGCTACTTTCAAATTTTTAGTAGTTCCTTCATTGAAAATGAGAGTCTTTTCTAAAAAATTAACAGTTACAGGAGGCGCAATAACCAAATCTCGATACAACTCACCTCTCACCCTATCTACCCATCTATAGTAAAATGGTATGGCTTTTTCAATTTCAGTATCTCCGATTTTGATTTTCACTCTTAATTGCATATTTGGAGGACTTTCAGGCAGACCAATCAGGTTCTGATCCTTCACATTGTAAAGTCCGTATTCGTGATCCTCTTTTAACCAGTATGGATTAGAAATTTCTGCCTTTTCAGGTATTTTTAATTTTAGTTCTTTCTCAACCAGTTGATTGTATTTAAGCTTGAGGTTTAAATTTTCAGTATATCCATTGTCTATCAGTTCTATATTTTCAATCAGCAAATCTGCATTTGATCGATTGATTGCTTCAAGAGTGAAGGTTAAAGAATCGCCCGGAGCATAGATATAATCGGAACACAAAGCTTCTATTGAGAATCCCATACAATCTAATATTAAATCATCAATTTGATCCCTTTTAATACCTTTCCAGAAATCATCTTTAGTTTTTTCAAGAGCAGCCCGTGCATTGATAAGATGTTTCACAATGCTTGATGGATCTTCAGAATCAAATTGATTTATCGCTAGCTCGATATGCTCTTGCACTTTATCACCACCTTTAATTCTTGACCAATCAGTTGCAATTCGATCCAATGCATTCTTCGGAGCCTCTTTTTCATCCAATGGATCCAAGTATTCTTCTATACTTCCTTTCGATTCTGAGGCTCCAAAGCCTTGTGATTTATGCATAGAACGACCTGCTCCGGCTATTTCACCATAATTTTTCCCCAATAAAGCATTATACTCACCAACATCTACCAAAGTCAATCCTGTTTTATCAAAATCCTTTGTTCCATAAAACCACCAAGAGGTATTCCAAAATATTTTATCTGCTTGCCAGGTATCTACGAACTCCAATTGTTCAGGATATACATTTTTATCACCCGAAAGTGAAAATGCCTCTAAGGCCAGCATTGCCGACGAAGTGTGGTGACCATGCGTTTGTCCTGCGCTGTTTGGTGAAAAACGGGTGATTATTACGTCGGGTTTGAATTTCCTTATAACCCATACCACGTCAGAAAGAACCTCATCTTTACCCCAGACTTTTAACGTTTCATCAGGGTGTTTGGAATAACCGAAGTCATTCGCTCGGCTAAAGAATTGAATTCCACCATCAATTTTTCTTGCTTCCAAAAGCTCCTGAGTCCTGATCAAACCCATTTTTTCAGCTTTTTCCGGACCAATAAGGTTTTGACCACCGTCGCCGCGAGTCAAAGAAAGATATGCAGTTCGCATACATTCCTCATTTGCGAAATAGGAAATCATACGCGTATTCTCATCATCGGGATGGGCAGCGACGTAAAGCACACTTCCCAAGGTGTTAAGCTTTTTTAAGTCTAGCCTCAACTCACTAGCCGATGGAGTTGTGTTCTGAGAAAATGAAAATTGAACATAAAAAAATGAGCATAGTAGTAATGAAAGTATTCTGATCTTCATGCTTTTGGTTTTTGAAGGCGCTAAGTTATGAAAACACTTTATGGGCTGGGCAGTTATATACTCTGTTAATATTTTTTTTTAACCGTTTATATAATATCACAGCCATTTGGAAATGCATCTCTTATTTAAATGTGTAAATTCGAACCTGATTTTCGATTGATAGGAGGCCATGTCAGAAAGTATAATTGACCTAAGTCAGATAAATAAGTCTTATAAGACCGGAACAAAGTCACTTCACGTCCTTAAGGACATTGAAATGAGGATAAATGAAGGCGAAATGGTCAGTATCATGGGCAGCTCGGGTTCAGGAAAATCAACTCTTTTAAATATCATTGGAATTCTTGATCAGTATGATTCGGGAACTTACAACCTGGCTGGAAATAGTATTTATAAACTGAGTGAAAAAGTTGCTGCGCAATACAGGAATAAATTCATTGGCTTTGTTTTTCAATCTTTCAATTTACTCTCCTTTAAAAATGCCATGGAAAATGTGGCTCTACCTCTTTATTATCAAAAAATAAGCAGAAAAAAAAGAAATACCTTAGCTATGGAATACCTGGAAAAAGTAGGACTTTCCGAATGGTGGGATCATATGCCAAGCGAACTTTCAGGTGGGCAAAAGCAAAGAGTGGCAGTAGCGAGATCATTAATCACCAATCCAAAACTTATTCTTGCCGATGAACCGACCGGAGCCTTGGATTCAAAGACATCTTCTGAAGTAATGCAATTATTCAAAGATGTAAACAAAGAAGGTATGACTGTAGTGATTGTTACTCATGAAAATGATATTGCAGAAATGACAGATAGGGTAATAAGATTAAAAGACGGAATCGTTGTAAACGATAATTAATATGTTCGATCTCGATAAGTGGGAAGAAATATTTAATACTATCAGACAGAACAAGCTGAGAACTTTTCTGACCGCATTTAGTGTGTCGTGGGGAATTTTCATGCTCATATTATTGCTAGGTGCAGGATCGGGATTATTAAATGGCGTTAAGGAGATGTTTAAAGATGATGCCATCAATTCTATTTGGGTTCGCTCAGGACAGACAAGCATACCCTATAAAGGCATGCAACCCGGAAGAAGAATTCAATTTACCAATGAGGATTATGACAACTTCAAAACCAAAGTAGAAGGTCTTGAACATGTAACTGCCAGATATTTTTTGTGGGGAGATTATACAGTTAGATATGAAAAGAAATTTTCATCTTTTCAAATAAGAGGAGTACACCCTTCTCATCAGTATTTAGAAAATACGATTATAACTTCGGGTCGCTATATCAACGATCTTGATATTGAACAAAAAAGAAAAGTAGCAGTCATCGGTTCAGAAGTAGTCACATCCTTATTCGAACCGGGAACCGACCCGAATGGCAAGTGGATTGATATTGCAGGTATTCTATATAAAGTCGTTGGAACATTTAAAGACGAGGGAAGCGAAAGAGAGCAACAAGTAATTATAATTCCAATCTCTACTACACAAATGGCTTATAATGGTGGTAACAGGGTTCATATGTTGATGTTCACAGTGGGTGACGCTTCAGTAGAAGAAAGTACTGTTATGGGCGATAAAGCAAAAGACTTGCTCATTGAGCATCATAAATTCTCGCCCGATGATGAACGCGCAGTTCATATGTGGAATAATTTGGAAAATTTTCAAAGATTCAAAGATCTCTTCGGTGGGATAAATATATTTATTTGGATAGTAGGCATGGGTACAATAGTTGCGGGAGTAGTTGGAGTAAGCAATATCATGCTCATTATTGTAAAAGACAGAACAAGAGAAATTGGAATAAGAAAAGCATTAGGCGCAACACCCGGTTCTATTATTTCCTTAATAATTCAGGAATCCGTGGTGATCACTTTAATGTCGGGTTATTTTGGTTTACTGTTTGGTGTTTCTTTAATAGAACTTGTGAATTGGGCTTTGGATAACTTTGGGGCAGAAGTTCCCTATTTCAAAAGTCCGGAAATTGAGCTTGGAACAGCCTTAATAGCAACAGCAATTCTTGTAATTGCAGGAGCAATGGCCGGTTATTTCCCGGCTAGGAAAGCAGCTAAAATTCAACCAATTGAAGCCTTAAGAGACGAATAATATGTTTGATTTCGATAAGTGGCAGGAAATATTAATGACCATCCGAAAAAATAAACTTCGGACATTCCTTACTATGTTCGGTGTCTTTTGGGGGATTTTCATGTTATTACTTCTTCTTGGAGGAGGAAGCGGTCTTCGGAATGGTGTAAACAGAGACTTTGTCAATGGAGCAACAAACTCTGTGTTTATGTGGAGTCAGAGAACGACCTTGCCATATAAAGGTTTTAAACCGGGAAGATGGTTTAGTTTCGAGAATTCCGATACAGAATACCTGAAAGATAATTTAAGTAAGGCTGATGTTATTTGCGCCAGAAATCAACTAGGGGGATATAGAGATGCCAATAATGTAACACGAAATAATAAGGCCGGAGCTTTTAGCGTATATGGTGATTCTCCCGAATTCTTGAAGGTCAAATACTTGGTAATGCCTGAAGGTCGGTTCATTAATGAACTTGACTTAAAAGAAAAAAGGAAAGTATGTGTAATTGGTAAAGGTGTTCAGAAAATTCTTTTCCAAGCCGGGGAAGATCCAATAGGAGACTACATTAAAATTAATGGCGTCTATTTTAAGGTGATAGGAACCCATAAGTCGAAATCTGAAGGTGATGAACAGGATCGCGATCAGCAAAGTATATATATCCCATTTACTACAATGCAAAATACATTCAACCTCGGTGATAGAGTTGGTTGGTATGCCATGGTTCCAAAGGAAGGCTATTCTTCTGCAGAATTGGAAGAAGATGCCTCAGTTTTATTAAGAGAAAGACATTCTGTTCATCCGGAAGACAAAAGAGCTGTAGGTTCTTATAATGCTGAAGAAGAATTCGCAGAAATTCAAGCTCTATTTACCGGAATCAATACTTTCATATGGATTGTTGGAATAGGGACCCTCCTAGCCGGAGTGATTGGAGTGAGCAATATTATGCTCATAATCGTTAAAGAAAGAACGAAAGAAATTGGGATTCGGAAATCGCTGGGAGCAACTCCCTGGTCAATTATAGCTTTAATAATTCAGGAATCGGTATTTATAACAGTCATAGCAGGATATGGAGGATTGCTCCTTGGAACGTTTTTAGTGGAGATGATTAATAAACTAATCGAAGGTGAGGAAACAGGCATGTTTGCCCGCCCGGAAATTGATATACAAATAGCAATAACATCATTAATAGTTTTAATAATTGGCGGAGCACTAGCGGGATTAATTCCGGCAAGTAAAGCCGCAGCAGTTGACCCAATAGAAGCATTAAGAACAGAATAAAATGAGAACCTTTTTAATAATTTTAGTCGTTATAGTACTTATCGGAAGTTTTGTAGGTGGAGGTTATTACCTCTATCAAAAATCTGAAGAGAAGCCGGTAGTCTATGAAACTCAAAAACCATTTTACTCAGATGTAGTAAAGAAGACTGTCGCCACAGGTTCTATAATACCAAGAAAGGAAATCGAGATTAAGTCTCAGGTATCAGGTGTTGTTGAAAAGCTTTTTGTTGAAGCCGGGGAGCAGGTTAAAACAGGTCAAATTATCGCAAGGATAAAAATTATTCCCAATGTTGTGGCATTAAACAACGCTGAAGCCAATTTAAAAACTGCCGTTATTAATTTTAAAAATGCCGAAAAAGAGCTTAAAAGACAGCAGGATCTCTTTGATCAAAAGGTCATTTCTGAATTTGATTATAATCAATTTCTACTCGACTATAATTTAAGAAAGCAGCAAGTAGAAGCGGCAGAAAACAATTTGGACTTAATAAAAGAAGGAGCTGCAAAAAAATCAGGTAATGTCTCCAATATAGTTAAATCAACGGTTGATGGAATGATACTCGATATACCGGTGAAAGAGGGAAATTTTGTTATTGAAACAAATACATTCAATGATGGAACAACAATAGCATTTGTAGCCAATATGAATGAAATGATTTTTGAAGGCAATGTAGATGAAACTGAAGTTGGAAAAATTAAAGAGGGAATGGATCTGATTTTAAAAATCGGTGCCCTGGAAAATGAAAGTTTTATTGCCAAACTGGAATACATATCTCCAAAAGGACTAGAAGAAGAAGGAGCAATTCAATTTCAGATCAGAGCAGCAGTAACTCTTGAAGAAGGTAAATTCTTAAGAGCCGGATACAGTGCAAATGCAGATATCGTTTTAGATAAAAGAGATAGTGTTCTTGTAGTGCCTGAACGAGTTTTAACATTTAAGGAAGGAAAGACTTTTGTTGAAATTCAAACCGGCGAACAACAATTTAAAGAACAAGCTGTCAAAGTAGGCTTATCTGACGGAATCAATATTGAAGTTTTGGATGGTATTGCACCGGAGGATCAGTTAAAAGCCGGAGAGAAAATCTAGATTTATTATTTGGACTCAAGTTCCATTTCTTAACAAAAGCATAATATCTATTCTACTTTGTTTCATCAATTATTCGTTCATCTTTACCTTGGTATGAACAGGATTATCTCAATATTAACTAATGCTATACTCCCCTAAAGTAACTCTTATATGAATTATGGGTTGCTTGATTTGCTTTCCTTAATTGGAGCTTTAGGATTCTTCATCTACGGGATGAAAATCATGAGCGATGGTGTTCAAAAGGTAGCAGGCTCCAGACTTAGACAAATTTTGGCTTCGATGACCTCCAACAGATTCTTTGGAGTTATCACGGGGTTTTTAATCACTTGCTTGATTCAAAGCTCTTCAGCAACTACTGTAATGGTAGTGAGTTTTGTGAATGCCGGATTATTATCTCTTATAGAATCAATAGGTGTAATAATGGGTGCCAACATTGGAACAACTATCACAGCCTGGCTCATTTCTATATTTGGTTTTAAAGTAAAAATTGCCGATTTCAGTCTTATCATTATTGGTGTCAGTTTTCCGCTGCTTTTTGCAAAAAACAACAATTTTAAAAATCTGGCTGAAACCTTAATTGGTTTTGCTCTTTTGTTTATGGGATTAGAAGCTCTAAAAGATTCTGTTCCGGATTTACAAAATAATCCCGAAGCTCTCGGATTTTTAAAGGGCTTCTCATATGAAGACAAAAGTTATTTTGGAAAGCTCTTAACTACGATTCTGTTTGTATTCATAGGTACTTTGGTTACGATTGTGGTACAATCCTCGAGTGCTGCAATGGCACTTACTTTGGTCATGACAAATCAGGGTTGGATTCCATTTCCACTAGCAGCTTCCATGGTTTTGGGTGAAAATATCGGAACAACAATAACAGCGAATCTCGCTGCATTAGTTGCTAATACAAATGCAAAAAGAGCAGCCCGCGCTCACTTCATTTTTAATGTATTCGGTGTCGTATGGATGGTCCTGCTAATGCCATTCTTCCTCAATATTATTACTTGGTATATGGAGAAGTACAATTTCGGATCTCCCATGGAAACGGCAAGCAGTGTTCCTATAGGCCTCAGTATATTTCACACGGTATTCAATGTACTTAATGTTTTTATACTAATCTGGTTTAGCAGATTTATTGCCAATACGGTTACAAAATTAGTCAAGGATAAAAAACTAATAGGCGATGAAGCATTACCCATTCATCTGAACAACGACGACTTATCTAATTCAACAAAAGCGCTTAAGAATGTAAAGAATGAGCTGGACGAGTACGTTAATTATGTCCAAAAAGGGTTGATCAATCTGAGAGAATATATTTCTAATAGCAGCAATGTTAGCCATCAAGTAAAAGATCTTAGGAAAAGCATTAAAGAATATGCCGACAAAACAAATGAATTTGACCTGCTGATAAGTAATTATTTAATTGAATTGTCAGAAAAGAAAATCAGTAGGGAGCAATCACTTAGGATTTACCAGTATATGGAAATAAGTAGTGAGCTTGAGGACTTGAGTGATCTATTAGAATTGATGGCAAAGGAAATTGAGCTTAACAGATCTAATGCTTTAAAATTGAATGACAAACATCGAAATCATCTTGATGGCTTGTTCTTACACATTTCAAACTTATTTAGTGATTTCAAAGAATTTCTAAAAAATGATTTCTCAAAAGGTGAATTGGAAAAGGTGCAAGAAAAAGAGAATCTTGAGGATCTCTTCAAAAGAATTAAAGAGGAGCATATAGAATCAAAATTCAAAAAGAAAAGCAAAGCCCAACAAAGTATTTACTATTCCAAACTTCACTCAATTACTGAGCAGATTTATTTTAGAATAAGATCAATAATTCAAATTGCTCAAAGAGAAATTCCGGCATAAGAATATAAAGAGTTAGGTCTCGACTCCATATTACGGCAGTCAAACACTGGGCAGTCATTAATACCATTTCGCTTATATTTTCTCTTTAATCGACGTTTTCTCTTTTCAAGAGATTTACTTCCGTACTGAGGTTTGCAAGACTCCATAGCTCCTGAAAAAGAGAGAACTAGAAAAAATATCAATAGAAATCTGAAAGTTTTCATTTAGCGGATTCCCATAGCCGGGTTATATCTTGGAGATATTTCTAAAGAGTGATAGGTCATCACTTTCGTGCGCCCCTTTTCAATATCTACACTTAAAGTTTTTTGTTTATTATAACTGCTGTATTGAGAGGAAAATAATTTTAATTGGATATTCTTTTTACCTGATTTCCCTTCAATCCACGTATAATATATTGTATGAGGCAATGTTGTCCAGTTTCTTGTATCTGCCTGTTCAGTTGCCATATTAAAAATACTTGCTGCAACTGCCAATTCCTCACTTTCTTGTCTGATAGCTTCCTCCGCAGCTTTTTTAATTGCCACCCTTAATAAGCTCTCACTCATTTCTTTTACCATTCTCTGCTTTAAAAGTTGACGTGCAATATCATTGACGGGCTCAGCTTTATACAAGTTAGAACTGCCACCATCCCATTGAACCGCCGCATCGGTATAAAGCAATTCACGTTCTACATATTTTGGAAAAACTACTCGTAATGTTCTCAAGTCATTTAATGATGATTGATCATCACCGCTCACCGGGAAATCAAAGAAGAGCCCTAACTCCTCATTTTGAAAACTTACCATGCCACCGGCGCCGTTTACAACTACAAAATTAATAGCCCATTCATCTTTAATTGGACCTAGCCCATTATGCCATATAAACAATACCCTACCCTCATCTGAGCCAATCAGATCAGGAGTTTTCATTCTAAAATCTCTTTCATACTGCTCCACTTCGGTATCAAAACCGGATAACTTAGCAGTCCTCAATAAATCCCTTTTCAATTGATCGGGTGCAGAAACTCCAAATCGTTTCTTATACTCATTTTCATAAGTATTATAAGCATTTCTATAGGCAATAAAGGCATTATTATAGTCTTTGGAGGCATCATAAATCAGACCAATTAAAAGATCGATAAAAGCATCTTCCTGAAATTTAGTTTTGCTTTTATACTTATCACTAAATTGGTTTAGGCGAATATCCATTCTTCTTGCTTCTACCAAGGCAGATTCAAAATCACCTAGTTTTAGGTAATTAATTGCTTTATAATATGGAACTAATAAATGTTCGTGATCCTCCCCCGGATACACTTCCATTTTGGGATTACTGAGGAATGAAATGGCGTAATTGACATAATTCTTGCGATAATCCTCACCAAATAGATATGCTTTTTCAAACCAGGCATTACTTCCTTCGTAATCGCCCATCATAGATAAGACAGTACCAAAATTGGTGAAGTACAAAAATTTTCCTTTTCGAGTTGCCCCTTTTTTATCAGCCTCGATTAATTTCTTAGCTTTTTCAAGGTTCCCGTTCTCGAAACTACGGTTAAACTCTATGTATTTCTGATAATAAGTCACACAGGCTCCCAGTAATAATACCAGGAGCATGTATGCAGATGTAATTTTAAGTGCTCTCAAAGAAATATTGAGCCTAGTTCTTAACGTACTTCTTAATCTCTTTATCACCGATCCAAACTTTTTCGTTTGTCTCCAAATTGGCTAGCTCGAGATTTACCTTGTAGAAAATGACTTTTTCTTTGTTATAAGTATCTGTAATAGAAGTGATCACTCCAAACATCATAAAATCAGCTCCCAATTCCTTACCCCATCTTTTGGCTGTTTCAGGACTTGAAAATTCATTTTGATCTGCTCTTTCTTCACGCATCTTTTCTCTGAACACAGAATTCTGAACAACGCGAACACGACCTGAATTAATAAATTCTCGCTCTACATCTTTGATAAAGGTCTCTGCCTCGATATGCTCTGACGTCTTATTAGAAATCATACCCACAATAACCACCGGTTTTTCACCTGTAGCTTGACGAAAGTCTTCCAACCAAGGTCTTGACAAAACATCCCGGATCATTTCTTCAGAAACCAATCTGGAATCTGTATCATTCCAACGACCACTCAGGTCTATTTGTTGATCAGGGCTAACTCTGGTTACCGAGCGCTTACAAGCGGTACCGGCAAACATAAAAGCAATAGCGATAAGGATTATTGATATATTTTTCATTTTGTGATTATTTACTATCAAAATTATTATTTAGAAAACCTAAACCAATAACTATACCAAAAATTATATTTAGAAGTCGGCAATAACTCTAAAGTTCAAAAACCTTTGCGATAATGTATTTGGTATTGCGTAGGTATTTCCAGTTACGTCTTGTATCCAAATGTATGAAATAGTATTGTTAGCAGCGATAATATTTAATACTTCAGCTGCCAATTTGATAGATCTGAAGCCGCCATCTTTGATGCTTCTTCCCCCTATTGTTAATATTTTGGTGAAGCCAACATCGGCTCGTCTATAAGACGGAGCACTTAGTTGAGCTCTAAATTCCGGCCGTCTTGGTGGACCAAATGGGAGCCCTGTGCCATACACCAAATTAATATAGGCTCTAATTGAAGGATTATTTGGTAAATGGTCCTGAAAAAATATTCCCAGGTTCAACCTTTGGTCTGTCGGTCTTCGGATATAGCCTTTATCATCGCCTTCAAGATTCTCTTTTGACGATAAAATTCCCAAGCTAAACCATGATTCTGCCCCTTTAATGAATTCCCCACTTACTCTAACATCCATTCCAATATTATAGGCAGTGGCATTTACTTGAGGATAATAACGGATTCTTACATTATCAATATCATATGGGATAACTCTATCAAGGTATTTTACATATCCTTCAGTGGTCAATTTAAAATCGCGATGCCAAATTTTAAATCTGTAATCACTTCCAATGATAGCATGATAGGATCTTTGGGCTTTTACATTTTTATTCACAGATCCATCAAAATTCCTGAGTTCTCTGTAAAATGGCGGTTGCTGATATACACCAAGAGCAGCTTTGAATCTAAAATCTTTTTCCCATTTAGGATTATAATACACCTGCAATCGCGGTGAGATCAATAATTGATCATTTAAATTCCAATAATTAAATCTAACTCCATAAGTTATTTTTATTACTGAATCCGGTTGAATTCCGTGTTGCACATATCCTTCAAAGCGATCTGAATTTAGATTTATACTACTATTTCTGCTTTCAACAATATTCACGTAGTCGGAAGAATCGATAAATGACCACTCGTTGAGCTGGTCTTCAATAATCTCTGTGCCGTATTGCAAGCCAAATTCAATCTCATTTTTTTCATTGAGCTGAATTTCATTTCGATTAATGGTATTCAAAATTGTAGCTGAAAGACTATTTCGACCATAATTATAAATTGTACCTATTCCCCTTTCAGATATACACTTATCAAAAGTTGAATCTGCAAGATTAGTCCCTACATCACAAAGTCTATAGCCGGCTTCCAGATCTTGATTTTCTCGTTCTCTGGTAATCGTCATCGACTGGGTAATGGAGCTTTTAAATTTATCAGAGAATTTATGCTTCAGACTCAAACCACCCTGATAGGTATCGTATTCCATTTCTTCTTGTCCATCAAAAGCAACAAAAAGCCTGATCACTTCCTGGACGGTTCCAAAAGTACTTTCCCTAGCTGCCGGAATTACATTATAGCGATTTCTACTATAAGCATTGAGCAACCCTATCTTAGTTTTGCCTTCTCCCTGTTTTTTACTCACATCGTAGGAAATATAAGATTGCACATCCGTGAATCTGGGAAGATATTCTCCTTCTGTCTCCAGTGTATTTAGTAAAAACTCTGTCCTCTTATGACGAATTCCTGTTACATGTGATAGTCTCTTATTTGGGGAACTTCCCTCAATATGGAATGAACCACCGAGTAATCCGACAGAAATTGATCCGCCAAAAGTTTGTGGTTCCTTATACGTCACACTTAAAACAGAACTTAATTTATCGCCATATCGCGGCTGCCATCCACCGGCAGAAAATTCGGCATTGGCTGTAAGGTCAGGATTGACAAAACTCAAACCCTCTTGCTGTCCTGATCTGGTTAAAAATGGTCTGTAAACCAAAATATCATTTACATAAACAAGGTTTTCATCGAAATTACCTCCTCTTACAGCATATTCACTTGATAGCTCATTCTGAGCAACTACACCGGGAAGAGTGGCAATAATCTTATTAAAATCCTGACTGACACTTGGGAGTATTTTTATCACTTTTGGATCAAGTGCAGTTACGCTAACCTGTTCTTTTTCTGCTTGGGAGCGATCTCCTTTGATTTCGACATCTTCGAGTATTTTTGATTCTTCCTTTAGTATGACTTCCCAATATTTCTCCTCTCCCGGAATGAGATCCAGAACAAAGGATTGAGTTTTATATCCTACAAATTTTACTACAAACTTCTTGTTTTCACCTGCACTAGTTAGAATTACAAACTCTCCTTTTTCATCTGTGATAGACAATTTTTGATCAGAGACGCTAATTACATTAGCATATTCCACCGGGTAACCGGATTCATCTTTCACTACTCCAAAAACCCGAACAAGGTCTTGAGCTGAAGTAGTAATAGCGCTGCTAAGCAAGAATAAAATAACTGAGAGCCGAATAAGGAACATTAAAGATTGTGATCAGGCAACGACAGAATCAGCGCTGATATTTTTTAAATCAGAAATAACTTTTGAAGGATTCTCAGAATTAAATATGAAACTGCCGGCAACAAGCATATTTGCACCTGCCTTCACCAATTCCCTGGCGTTTTCTGAATTCACGCCTCCATCCACTTCAATTAAGCAATTTGGGTTTTGCTCAAGACACATTGCCTTAAGTTGTTTTACTTTGTTAATAACATCCGGAATGAACTTTTGCCCACCAAAACCGGGATTGACAGACATTAAAAGCACATAATCAAGATCCGGTAGAATATTCTCCAATAATTTCACCGGAGTATGCGGATTTAATACCACACCGGCCTTACATCCATGACTCTTTATATTTTGAATACTTCTGTGAAGATGTGGACATGCCTCATAATGTACACTTATCCAGTCGGCACCTGCTTTCTTGAAATCAGCAATATATTTATCCGGGTCCACTATCATTAAATGCACATCCAGCTCCTTATTAGAGTGTTTCTTAACCGAAGATATTACCGGTAAACCAAAAGAGATATTAGGAACGAATACACCATCCATAACGTCTAGATGAATAAAATCCGCTTCGCTATCATTGAGCATTTTAACTTCACTTTCAATATTGGCAAAATCTGCCGCTAGTAAAGATGGAGCAATTAATGGTTTAGCCATATTTATTGGACTTTAATGATTTTAAAAACACTGGATTCAATATCCGAACTTACACGAATGTAAAGCATATCCGAAGAACTGAGTATATCATCCATTCTTATTGAATTGACTAGTTCTGATGAATTAATTTCTATCAGATCTATTTTGCTTCCAATGGAATTATATACTTCCAGCGTTAATTTCTTACCTACAATTCTTGGACTCACCTGGAGATTAAGCAAACTGTTTGATACAACAGGGTTAGGAAAAAACCTATAATCAGAATCGCTAGCTTCAAAATCGCCTAAGCTGCTCAGGAATTTTGCCTTTTCATAATTAGGAATACCATAACCATAGTCATTATTTGGGTTGGCAAAGCGATCAGAGGCCATTTGAATTAGATTGATCATTTCCATATTTGTCTTGTTGGGATAAGCCGACCATAATGAGGCCGCGAAACCCGCAATTAAAGGACCTGAAAAAGATGTTCCTGAACTATTCACAACAGTACCTGAGCCGGAACTGATAACTGCTGTGGATTGACCTTGAGCCACTACATTTGGTTTAATTCTACCATCAAAAGTTGGGCCATGACTACTAAAAATGGCAAGTACACTATCAGGTGCTACTGCACCAACAGTTATTATGGAATCGGCATCTGCCGGAGCGGCAATATAATACCAGGAATTATTCCCATCGTTTCCGGCACTATTTATACAAAGAATACCCTTGCGTGAAGCAAAAGTGGCTGCCTTGGAAATAATAGTAGTATTTCCATCCATATCGGAATAAGTATGACTGAACTGAGAATTATCCATGGTAGAATAACTCAATGAAGTATTGATTACATCTACGCCCAAACTATCGGCCATTTCTGCGGCTACCAACCAGTTAATCTCTTCCATTTGAGTTTCTGAGAAAACATCTTCTGTTCTGAATAAAACATATGATGCTCCAAATGCGGTACCTATTATTTGTCCGGGTGAAAAAGCAGCCATACAAGATAAAACACTAGTACCATGCGTATGCTCATCATATACATTTTGGTCTCCTTCAACTATATCGAATGTTCCAATAATTCTATTATTTAAGCGCAAATGATCAAATGCGCTGATGGTATCAGAATTTCTAAAGCCCGAATCAAAAACTCCAATCCACATTCCGGAACCATTATAACCGTCATCATGCATCACATCCGCCCCAAGCATTTTTATTTGATTTTCTGAAGCCCCATAATTAAATGGCATTTTGGCATTTGATCCTTCAATATTTTCTATTGGTACTTCTTCAAACTCAAGATCCGGTTGTCTGAGCTTATAAATTCTCTTATCATTTAATACAAAAGGAAGGCTGAGAATTTGATTGAGTGTAATGGAATCGCAGTCAACTACAAGCGCATTAAACCATTTTAATTTTCTAATGACAAGTGCTCCTGTATTTTGAACCTGAGTAATATAATTGGAATTCACAGGGATATCTGAAGAATCCATAGCAATACCTTGCCTTGTTCTACGATCAAGTGCCCTTTGAGAAATCATGGATAAAGGGTTGGAAAGACTGTATCCGCTATTTGCCTTGTCCTTGAGGTAAATAACATATTTCCTTTGCGCAGAACTCGGTTTTGCTGAACAGACGATTAGAACTAATGAAAGGATTATTACAATTCTAAATTTTTCCATAACCAATTATTTCTTGAGTAAATATTCTACCCTTTTCAATTTCACCGATTAAGACCTCACCATTCGATTGACGATAATGCAATATTCGGGTATTTTTCCTTGCTAATCCAACGTTTAAAACATATTCTTCAGTTCGCTCATCTACTTCAATTAAATTAATAATATCACTTTGAGTCACTTTCAATGAAGGTGATAATACTGTATCCATTAGCTCCAGGCTCGATTCGAAATTGCTAATTCTATATGTTTCATTCCCAAGACTATTGAATTTATTTCCATTCCATGTAAGGTCATTTTTTACTGGAAAAATTAATTTCAAAAAAGAGCGATTATTTATCTCGTAGATCAGTTCGTCATTTTTCAGCTTAACAACCGCTATGGAATCAGGTTGAATGGGCCAGGCATCGTCTAAATTTCTCTTGGTATATATTTCTATTCTACTTGCTGAATCACCCTCATTATCTAAAAACCGGGTCGTGCATATTTCGCGAGAATAAATTATTCTAACAGTTGAATCAAGTACCAAAATATTCAATATGGTATCAGGGCTCAGAAAATATTCTGTATTATGAATTATATAGTCTCTGTATTGCTGTTTTTCTAGGGGGAAATAATCATATCCGGGCATGGGTGCGGGGCTGTCATCTCCATCATTACATGAAAAAAGCACAATAAGAATAAGTATGAAATGGTATCGTCTCAAATTAAATTTATGTATTGGCAAATTTAACTTAATAAATGCCTTTCTATAGGTTTTCTAAACAATTACTAACAGTTTTGAATTTTACTATTAACGATGGCTTTAAGATTACCTGTATATGTCGCCTCAGTAAATAACCTATCAGATGCAAGATATTGTGCCGGGATGGGTGCTAAATGGCTTGGGTTCTCGACTCAGGATTTAGGAACTAATTTATCGGAAAATGATCTCTTGGGGATATTACAATGGGTTGAAGGAATAGAAACTATTCTTGAAATTAGAACTCAAGAATTAGATTCCGATCACTTCAATTTAGATTTCGACGCATACTTGAGTAATACCAAAGCTCTGCTTCCAAAAGATGGAAAATCTAGAATTCTTGAGTTTGATATACATGACTTAGAGTCTGTCGATAGTTTGCAGAAAGACATTGAAGTTGTAGATTTCATTCTCCTAAAAAGTGACTTAGAAATAAAAAAAATTGGTGAAAAACTCAAAGCTCATTTAATAACACTGGCCGGAAAAAGCAATCTAATTCTCGGATTTGGAATTAATCCCGATAATCTCGAATGGATTGAAAAAGAACTAAAACCTGCCGGTATTATGTTAAAGGGTGGTAATGAAATTCGACCGGGATTTAAAGACTTCGATGGTCTTGCTGAAATTTTGGAGTATCTTGAAACAGATTAATGAAAAGATTAGCGGTATACATTTTTAGCCTTTCTATTTTATTAATATTCTCTCAAAGGGCATATTCTCAACTTGAAGTGTCTCTTATTCCCAAACTGGGCTATTCTTTTTCAATCTATAATTTAAATTATCCTTCGATACAACATCAGATGCGAGGTGGACCGGCAGCGGGACTTTATGTGCAATTCAGAACCAATGACATTTTTCTTTTTGAAACAGGTCTGCAGGTCACATCTAAAGGCTCTATTCAAAAAGCCTTTGATACCATTCCGGGTCTTGAGCTAATTACAACTTATGCCGATTTCCCATTTTTAATTGGGATACAACCTTCAAAAGAGTTCTTCCAGCTAAAAGCCGGGCTGCAGTTTTCAAATATTATTAATGGCAATATAAGATCCGACGGAACAACCCAAGAAAATAAAGACCTATACAATTCATGGGACGTTTCAGCATTAATTCAGGTAGATTATGAATTTGACTTCGGTTTGAATTTAGGCGTCCGAATGGCAAACGGCATAACCAATATGCGTAGGGAAGAAATCCTTTTTCCGAATAATGCTTTCGTAGACGAATTCAGGTCCTTTAATATCCAAATCCTTGCAGGCTATACTTTGCCTTTACGATTCAATTAAACAATTCCCTGTGCAATCATGGCATCTGCAACTTTTGTAAATCCTGCAATATTTGCTCCGGCCATATAATTTCCTTTCATTCCGTACTTTGCTGAGGCTGCCAAACAATTATCATGAATACCCTTCATAATCAATTTTAGTCTCGTTTCAACCTCAGTTGCTTCCCAGTACATTCCCAATCGGTTTTGAGTCATTTCCAAACCGGATGTGGCAACACCACCTGCATTAGAGGCTTTCCCGGGAGCATAAGCAATTTTATTTTCCAATAAAACTTCAATTGATTCAGCCGTCAATGGCATATTTGCGCCCTCTGCCAAAAGCTTCACTCCATTCTTTACTATATTCTCAGCATCTTTTTCATTGACCTCGTTTTGAGTAGCACAAGGAAATGCACAATCTGCCTTATGATCCCAAAGTGGATTAGAATCAGAGTTAGAATCGACTGCCGTAAACTGACTATTTTTATAATGATCGGTATATTCCTGAACTCGACCCCTTCTGTTGTTCTTTAAGTCTTTAATAAATTCTAGTTTTTCCTGTGTCAGTCCTTCCTCATCGTATACATAGCCTGAAGAATCAGAGAAAGTAACCACTTTGGCACCGCATTGAATTAGCTTCTCCATTGTGTATTGGGCAACATTTCCGGATCCGGATACCAGACAAACCTTATTTTGAAGGTTGTCATTTTTTTCATTGAGCATATTTTCTGCAAAGAAAACAAGTCCATAACCTGTAGCTTCTGTTCGAATAAGGCTACCACCCCATCCCGGTCCTTTACCTGTTAACACTCCTGTAAATTCGTTAACGATCTTTTTGTAAGCACCGAATAAATAACCAATTTCTCGTCCTCCTACTCCAATATCACCGGCGGGCACATCTAAATTTGGGCCGATATGCCTGTATAACTCTTTCATGAAAGCCTGGCAAAATCGCATAACTTCAAATTCAGATTTTCCCTTGGGATTAAAGTCGGATCCTCCTTTACCTCCACCTAAAGGCAAGGATGTCAGTGCATTTTTAAAAATTTGCTCGAAGGCCAAAAACTTAAGAATACTTGGATTCACAGATGGATGAAAACGGAGACCTCCCTTATATGGCCCAACAGCACTGTTCATCTGGATTCTATAGCCTTTATTTATCTGAATTTCACCTGAATCATCAATCCATTCCACTCTAAATGAAATTAACCTTTCAGGTTCAAGCATACGATCTAAGATCTTATACTTTCGATATTTTTCGTTTTGATCTAATACGGGTTTAAGCGTATCAATTACTTCTGCAGCTGCCTGATGAAATTCGGTTTCACCGGGGTTACGCTTCTTCAGCGTTTCTATTATTTCTGACATGTTAGGTCTTCTTTGAGATAATATTAAATCTTAAATAATTAATAGAAAAACCCTCGCTCATAAATTTGTTCTCATAGCGGGTTTTTATTCCAAAATGATCGTCTTTGTAATCCGACTGATATAAGTCAAAGGTGTAAATTAGATTGTCTTTTGGTAGCTTCTCAATTACTTCAAGGCTAAAGTCAAATAAAGGTCTTGAATCTGTTTTTAAATGAAAAAGACCACCATCCTTTAATAATTGATAGTATTTTTTAAAATATCTCTCTGAGGTTAATCGTCTTTTTATATCTCGATTCCTTGGTCTTGGGTCGGGAAACGTTACCCATATTTCTGAGATTTCATTTTCCGCAAAATGTTCTTCAATTTCCTGAATCATAATCCTGAGAAAAGCCACATTTTCAAGTTTTTCTTCAACTGCTGCTTTACTCCCTTTGTACATTCTATCTCCTTTGATATCTACTCCTATAAAGTTTTTATCAGGAAATAGTCGTGCCAGACCAACCGTATATTCTCCCCTACCACATCCTAATTCTAAAACAATGGGCTTATCATTTTTGAAGAAATCGCTTGCCCACTTACCCTTTAATTTGCCAAAATTTATCTTCCCTTCCTGAACGATATTATCGAGCGATTCGATTTCAGCAAATTTTTTTCTTTTCTGCCTCGCCATAACTATAAATTCTCTATTTCGGCTACAACAAAAGTACTACCTCCAATAAAAATTAAATCCTTTTCTGTAGCTCGATTTTTAGCCAAATTTATTGCATGGTTAATATCCATTTCACAGATGAAATTTAAATTTAATGTAGCAGCTATTTTTTCAATTTCTGTAATATTTTTTGCTCTTGGAATATTCGCTTGACAAAAAATAAAAAACGTGTCAATCGGCCACATTTTAAGTATTTTGTCTATGTCTTTGTCGTTTACAAATCCTAAAACAGCAATTAAATTATCAAATGATTCATCGCTAATCTGCTTTAGTATATAGCGCATACCTTCTTCATTATGCCCGGTATCGCATATCATTTTGGGCTTAACTGAAAGCTGCTGCCATCTTCCTTTTATTCCTGTATTTCGAATCACTTTCGCCAAACCGTTCTTTAAGGCGCTCGTGGGAACCATAAATCCCATTTGATTGAGTATTTCGATGCTTTTAATTATCCCGGTAAGATTATGTATTTGATACTTACCCTTGAGTTCAAAATCAATCTCTTCATTGAATAATTTTGTCTCAACTATATACTTTCCATTACCAGTGCCAATTAGCGATACTGTGTCTTCGGCGAAAAACAAATGAGATTGGCATTGTTTCGCTTTTTCAATAAAAACAGGTGCTGATTCTTCCTGCCATTCGGAGATTATGACGGGCCGATTATTTTTAATTATGCCCGCTTTTTCAAAGGCAATGCTTGGAATATCGGGGCCTAGAAATTCCATATGATCCAGGTCTATTGATGTTATAATTGATAAAATTGGGTCTATAACATTCGTAGAGTCGAATCTACCTCCCATTCCAACTTCAATTACCGCTATATCAATATTCTCTTTGGCAAAATAATCAAAAGCCATTACAACAGTTATTTCGAAAAAGGAGGGCTTTATTTCTTCAATAAGATTTTTATGCTCACTTACAAAATCGACAATATAATCCTGATCTACTTCTTTGCCATCAATGCGGATTCTCTCTGAAAAAGATTTTAAATGTGGAGATGTGTACAAGCCGGTTTTGTATGAACTTTCCTGTAAAATTGAGGCCAAGGAATGAGCTGTCGAACCTTTTCCGTTGGTTCCGGCGATATGAATCGATTTAAATTTTTTCTGAGGGTTCCCCAATGCTTCACAAAGCTTAAGGGTATTTGTCAGGTCCTTTTTAAATGCAGTCTTGCCGATTCTTTGAAACATTGGCAGCCTTTCAAAAAGATAGGCCATCGTTTCTTCATAGTTCATGAAATCTAATTGCTTTTGATTACAAAAGTTATTTTACCGACAGACCTTTCGGCTGCTGCTGCGCTGGCAGAAGTTTTGGAGAAAGATGTTTTTAAAACTTCATCTCGATATAGTTTTTCAACAAGTGGGCTAACCGTTTTTTCTATTGTTTTTATAGATACAACTGTTCCGAATCTATCCACTTCTATTTCAAATATAATTTTTCCTGTAGCATCTGTAGGGTCATCAGGTCTGGGTTTTTTATCCCATTTCCAGCCTGCCATTTCAAGACTCGCTCCTCCAGAACCGGGGTTGCCTTTGTAATTGACACCTTCTCCGCCACGAGGATCTCCTTGATTGCCTTTTTCATTGGTATTGCCCTCTCCTTGCTTACCTCCTCCACTTGGGTAGGTAATTAAAGGCTTGGGTTTTTCTACCGGTTTCTCAGGAGACTTTTTCTCCTCTTTAATCTCTTCTTCTTTAACAACTGTCTCTTCTGCTTCCTTCACCTTATCAGGACTCTCGCTATCGTTGTAGTCGGGACTAACGCTTTCTTCCACAATTTCTTCGCTTGGCTCTTCCGACTGCTCTTCAATTATTTCTTCAACAGGCTCCGTTTCAACCTCTGACTCTGTTTCGCTTTCTGATTCAGCTTCTGACTCAACCTCAGATACCTGCTCAGTTTCAACTTCACCTGAGCCACTCTCATCTATTCCAAAATTCAATTCAATGCCATATTCCTCTATTGGCGGATCCGGTGGGCTCCAGGCCAATAAAAACACGAATAAGAGAATCAAAGCCGCATGAATCCCAAGACTGATAATCAGCCCGGCGCGATGATTCCTCTTATTTTCTTCTTCTTGCATTATTTTGGCTTTGCTGCTATCGAAACTTTAGCTTTTAAAGATGTAGCTATTCCCGCCACATATACCAGATGTTCAACCGGAACAGATTGATCCACATGAAGTGCTACAACCCCTTCTTTCTCCGTGAGTTCACTTCTAAGTGCAGGTTCAAGATTCGCTCTCGATACTTCTTTATCATTTACAAAAAACCGTAAATCCTTAGTGATTGAAACAGAAACTTTCTGCAATACCGTTGTGGTACTTTTACTACTCGGCAAATTAACAGGTAATCCTGATGGAGTCACAAAAGATGCTGTCAACATAAAAAAAATGAGCAATAGGAATACGATATCCGTCATTGAGGACATACTAAATCCCGAATCAATTTTATGTTTTGACCTTAAATCCATTATTTATTGGGTTCCTGTAGTAAGTCAACAAATTCTATGGAATTATATTCCATTCTATGAATTACTTTTTGAACACGCGTTATCAGGTAGTTATATCCGATATAGGCAATTATACCTACAAAAAGACCTGCTGCGGTAGTTATCATCGCTTCGTAAATCCCGGAAGACAAAAGTTTAGGACTAACAGATCCTTCTTCCTGAGCGATGGCCATAAATGCCTGAATCATTCCAATAACTGTTCCAAAAAAGCCTAGCATTGGCGCAGCACCGGATATTGTGGCTAGCACGTTTAAATTTTTCTCGAGCTTGTAAATTTCAATTCTACCTACATTCTCAATACTAGCTTCAATATTCTTCAAAGAACTGCCCAATCTGCTAATTCCCTTTTCAATCATTTTAGCTGTAGGCGAATTTATCTGAACACAAAGCGCTTTGGCACCCTGAATATCTCCATCCAATACCATCTTTTTGATTTGCTCAATAAAGCTTTTCGGTAGTTTAGATGCCTTCTGTAAGGTCAGCATCCTTTCTATAAATATATAGACTGCTACAATCGACAAGAGAAAGATTGGAATCATTGTCCATCCCCCTTTTGTTAAAAGGTCTAATACCGAAACTGATTCCTGTGCTGCGGCATTTGATATTGAATCGGCAGCAACAATTTGCAATAATGTCATTTGCATTAATAAATTAAAACCCAAATAGTGTTTCCGTAGTCAGCGCGTAAATCTTCCATTTTATTTACAGCCTCGTCGAGGTTATCTGCTTCTGCCAGAGATACACGATATAATCTACTTTTATTATCAGGTAAAATGATTTTTGAGTCTTTCGCTCCATTGCTCATTACATTTTCCCTGTATTTGTAGGCATTCGCTTCTACTTCGAAACTATTGCCTACCACATAAAAACGTCCGCTTTTTTCAGAAATTGTAATCACCGGTTTTGGCTCCGGCTGCGGTTCCGGCTCAGGCTCAACAACCGGTTCCGGCTCAGGCTCTGCAACGGGTTCCGGTTTTTCGACAACAACAGGTTCTTTATGTTGACTGAGGAAATAATACCCAATTCCGGAAGCTACAACTAAAATGACTAGAATTATCAAAACCAATACCAATGGGTTTTTCTTTTCCTCTTCCTTTTTAACTTCTTTCTTCACCGGACCTTTTGGTGTTTCTTCTAAAGGAGACTTTGAGTCGGATGCTGCTGCCACAGGCGCAACAATATCTTTTTTCTTATCCTCAATTTTTGGTTCTTTCTTCTCTTCAGTTTTCTTAGATTCAGAATACTTCTCAGAATCTTTAACCTCCTCTTTGATAGCAGCAATCA
The DNA here is from genome assembly GCA_964351965.1 of uncultured Hyphobacterium sp. Taxonomy (GTDB): domain Bacteria; phylum Bacteroidota; class Bacteroidia; order Cytophagales; family CCMP332; genus CCMP332. Next base: position 249,573 of record CAYGPM010000002.1, read on the forward strand.
CTTCTGCTTTTACAGGTTGCATTCCGAGTGTTTCAGGAGAAATATTTAGATTGGGAAGTGCTTTGAATACTACCTTTTTAGCTGAATTAACACCCAAATGACCTAAACCCGGAAGCTCTACTTTCTTTTTGGCTACAATTTCTTTCTTTAAATCATCAACCCATTTCCCAAGCTCTTTCTTAATAGTATCGGGACTTTTCCCATCAACTCTCGCCAAAAATTCAATAAAAGAATTGTCTTTTGAAGTTTCCTGTTTAAAGCTTACACTTCTCACCGGCGGCTTCATTTCCTTTTTTGAAGGGTCGATATCTGCTTTTAGATTTTTTGCATGAAAAGTACCCAAACGAGGCACATAAGCCTGATCATTATGGGCAAGGTATTGTCTTAAAAACTTGGCAATCATTTCCATTAGAAAGTATAAGTTAAACCAGCTCTTACTTGTATTCCTCTATTATTATAGTACAGATAGCGCTGATATTCGTTAGAAAGTATATTTTTCAAATCCACAAAAGTTGAAAAGCGATCAGAAAACTTATATTCTAATTGAAGATTTATATCAAAAATATCATCCAATGCTCTCTTGCTTTCAGTGGGAGTGTAAGCAAATATACCATTAATGGAAAAAATATCGACATTCATATATATCTTCTTTTTGATATTGAACCTTGAATAGATATGACTTTCGACTGAAGGCAAATGCCAGGCTTGCGTAGTATCGCTAAATCCGTATTGTCTGTATTGAAGACTGGCTCCTATTTCTAAATTGTTTAAAGGCTTGGTACTTGCAGAAATATTTGCTCCGAAAATTGATACGTTATTGGCATATTGAATCAAAAAGGTATTATTGACAGGACTATTGATGAATAATGGCAAATTATCCATTGTGGTATAGGAAAGTGAAAAGTCGAGTAAAGATTTTTTAAGTAGAGATGTTCTCAATCCTCCTTTAATTTCCAATTCTCGATTGCTGTGACTAAGAATATTTCCTCTCTCAATAAATGGATTCTGCTCGCTGAAAGAATTCAAACCATTTGTCACAATACCTCCTTCTAATCCTGCATAAGGAACAAGTTGATCGTCCAAAAGCTTATATTCTAGAAGTGCTAAAGGGTAAAGGTGAAAGTCGCCGGCAAGATTTGTATCAGTCTCTATACTCATTCTCAAACCACCTGTCACTCTCAGGTTTTCTATCTCAAAAACATATTGAGGCGCTATTTCCGTAAGATGTCTTGTGTTTGAAAAAGTATCCAAACTATAATTCGCCAATACATATCTCGCATCCAGCTTAATTTTCTTTCCAATATTCAGATCGTAATCAGAATTAAAACTCAATTCAAGCCAGTTTTCATTTTGTTTATATTTATCGTCTAAATGATTGAATTTCAATCCTAAATCGAAATTCAAATAATCAAGTGGATCATTCTTAGAAAGGTTTGTACCTAGACCAATACGATTAAATATTTGGTTTTCAGGATTCTGATTTTCAGGAATAATTACTGGAATTCCAGGCAACGGACCGAACCTATCGGGTATTTCGCCATAAAAATTGTAAAGCTGACGATCATAATGAGCATTAGCAGATAAAGTAAAATTATCGTAAAAAATACCTCCGTTTACTCCTATATGATTTCTGCTATTATCAGAATTATCAACCGGACCACTTCCGTAAGCGTCATGACCCAAATAGACATTGTAAAATCCTTTATCCTCTCTTTTATTTCCTAAAAATGCTTCAAGATAAGTATTGGTATAATTTCCAAATCCGGCTCTGATATAATTACCGTATAATTTATCGAGACCTTCGCTTTTTAGTTTATTGATCCTAATCGAGGGGTCTAGAGGAGATAAACCAATTTTATGATCACTGAAGTTGATAGCTCCCGAAGGTTTTATTTCCGGCTGAGGAATCTCACTGATTTTCTGATAATTTCTATTGGCTCTTGGAAGTAAAATATCCTTGTCTTTACGAATGACGACTTCAATATCCTCCAGATCACCATCATTATTTTGAGCATGAAGATTCGCACTCAAACTACTGAGAATAAAAATCAAGGATATGTATAATAGCTTATTCAATGCTATCGGTTTTAATGTCATTTTCATTTTCAATCTCGACAACTTCTTTCTCTTTGACTTTTGTCAATAATTCCTTGGCCGACTTTACTGTCATTTCAGAAGGAGAATTTGCTATAATTGATTCCAATGTGCTTCTCGCCTGGAAATACTCTTCCATTGCGTAAAAATTCTTTGCTATTAGCAAGAAAGAAGCATCATTCCATTCCGGGTAGTAGGAATATTTTCCGATAAGCTCTAAAGCAAGATCTGTTGATTTTTGGTAATCGCCCAGTTCATGTCTTATCTCAGCAATATTAAAGAATGCTTCCGCAGCATTTACATCATCTCCTGCTTCCATACACATTTCAAAGTATTCTTCAGCTTTGTCGAGCTGTTTCAATTGCCTTGCAGATTTTCCCAAATAAAGTAACGCCATATTTCTAGCTCCAAATGCCGCTTCACCTCTTTCGGTGATTAATTGAGCAAAACCCATGGCAGAATCGTAATTGGCCAATTTGAAATGACTTAGCATTAAGCCCTGCCAAGCAAATATTTCCTCATTTCTGGTTCTGGCAAGATGGTTCAACAAACTATATTTTGTGATGGCCTCTTCCAAATCCTGCTTTTCAAATTGTATATCGGCTGTTCGTAATATCGACTTATTAAGGAAGTTTGAATTGGAAATTTTCAATACCTCCAAATGATATTTTAAAGCACTATCGTATGAATTGAGTAAATAATAGGATTCTCCCAAATAGTAATTTACATCTGAGAAATATTTGTTTTCACCATATTCCTTCAAATAGCCTTTAAGCTTTTCAATCGCTTTTTTGTAGTCGCTTGAAAAATATTGATTTCTAGCACCTTCAAAATCCAAGGTGACCAATGCATCGCTTTCGGGATTTGCCGCAGCAAATTTCCTTTTATCATTTTCGTATTCTGCATCTCTCCCAACTGTATGTAAGGCTTCCTGCAATCCGGTTATGGCATCAATAGCTGTTTTATGTGAAGCATATTCATCCAAGATCTTTCGATAGTCATTAATTGCATCTTGAGGCTTGTTGAGGTTTGTATAGGAAATACCTCTATTTAAATATGCATAAGGCAAGAATGGACTTACATCTCTTGTTTTGATCAAGGTTGAAAATCCGGAAATTGCTTTAACAAAATCACCATTTTCAAAATAGATATTGGCCTTCTCATAGAGTGCATCATCATAATACCGAGAGCCTTTATAGTCATTGAGTAATTGACCAAGATAATTTAACGCTTGCTCTTTATTTCCCAAGAACCAGGAAACAACACCAAGTCTGTATAGGGTATAATCCTGATATTCAGGATAAACTTTGCTGGCTTTTAAATAGGTATCAAATGCCATTTTATTGTTTTTGAGAACTAAATAACAATCCGCAAGACGAACCAATGCATCGCCATAATTCATTTTGTCCTCAGCCGAAACGAGGGCATCGCTATATGCTTTAAAATGTGGTAAAGCTTTATCGTATTGCTTTGTATTAAAATACGCATAGGCAATTCCATATCTGGTCTTTATAAAAAGCTCACTGCTTTTATCGTTTTCATTTCTAAAAACTCCCGAATAAGCATTGATTGCTATATCATACTTTTGTATGATCGAAAGTGCTTCTCCTTTCCAGAAATACGCCACTTTTACAAATTCTGCATTTAGTGGTTTAGCAAGCGACTTGTCGAAATTCAGCACTGCATCATCAAAATTTCTATTATTAAATAGCTCCACACCATGGTAAAATGTCACTTTCTGGTACGTTTCTTCAATTATTCTATTTTTGGATTTAAGCGATTCAATATGTTTAACAGCCGCTTCAAAATTGTTTGATGTCAAATAGGCTTCTGATAAGTACTGATTGGCTTCTTCAATGTATTTTCCATCGGGATAGGTCTCAATGTAATTTTGCAATAGGCCAATGGATTGCGCCCTCAGTTTTGAATCAAATTTCAGTTTTGCCAATGCAAAATTTGACTCCTCTTGTACATTTTTATCAATATCTATACTACTGGCTTTTTCGAAAGCATTTTCTGCATAAGTTATATTACCATTTTTAACATGAACTCTGGCCAAATAATAAGAAGCCATTTGAATTAAAGAATCATTTCCTCTAAAAGCTGCCTGATCCAGATAGGGAATCGCCTCTTGGTACTGCTCTAATTGAAACTTTGTGAATCCAATTCTATATGAAGTTTCAGCATCCGGTAAGGATCGCATTCCTTCACTATAATTTTCAAAATACTCGTTTGCCTTTTCATAATTGCCCTCGGAATAATAGGCATCAGCCAAAATCATATAAATTGATTTTTTATTGCGTACAGCTTTATCATTTAATACTTCTTCCCCAATTTTCTTCAGTTTTTCAAATTCTCCCTGCTTATAGTAAATATTAGCAAGCAGCTCAGGAATCAAGTTTTTGTAGGAGTTATCACTTTCCAAAAGCCTTAAGTCGCTTTCGGCCTGATTGAATTTTCCCGATTTATATGAAATTATTCCTGAATAGTAATAGGAAGCATTGCTGTATTTATTGTTGCTTCCCTTAACTCTATTGAAAAGAGGGGCTGCTTCCTCAAACTGCTGAAGATTGAAATAAGTATAGGCGAGCTTAAATTGAGATTCCATGCTCTCCTCTCTATTTAGGTATTTATAGTCTACCTTTTTTAAGTAAATGCTAGCATCGCTGTAATTGCCTTTTTGGTAAAAAAAACTGCCCAACTCATAGTTAATTCTCTGCGAAAGCGGATTCTGTGGATGTTGGTCCTGAAAATTTTTGAGGCCGTCTACTGCATCGGGATGGAATAAGTATAATCCGCAAAGTGCTTTGTAGTATTCTGCAGTGATACTTCGTTCATCACTGTAATTTTGAGCATAATCTGAGAAGGCCGATCTCGCAGGATTGTATTTTTGCTTTTCAAAAAGGTCTGTGGCCCTATTGTATAAAAGCTCTTTGTCCTTTAAAATCTGTGTATTTTGGGCAAAACCGATGTTGAAAACCAGGATAACTAATAGAAGACCCGGCCAAACTTTTTTCATAGACAAATTAAAAACTCCAACTCACCCCTAAACTAGGTAAAAATGGTAATTGATTTACTCTTTCGAAGTTAACGCGGTCAAAGTAGAATAAATTTTCCCGATTGTAAACATTTATCACATTTGCCGATATTTCTAGAACAGAATTCTTATTGAATTCAATTTTTTTCTTGGCGGAAATATCAAATCTGTGATAATAAGGAAGTCTACCTTTATTAAAATCGTCGTAAATAATCCCTAGCTCCCCATTTTCATTTACAGGATTGGCATTAGAACCACCGGTAAAATCAATATTCTCATAAAACGCCACTGTTTGTGTAAAAGGGAAACCTGAGCCTAAATTCCATCTTCCCGATAATTCCCAACTCTCATTTTCACCAAAAGCATAAGAAACTATAAGATTCACATTGTGTCGTCTGTCAAAACTAGGATTGTAGACTCTGTAAGCAAGCGGTTGAGATATATCATCATTTACACCTTGTCTTACAATTCCATCGCCGACAGGACCTCTTCTTTCATTGAAACCAATGGAGTAACCTGCTTGTATGAACACATTCTTATCATCGTATTTAACCTGAAAATCCACTCCACTTGATTGCCCGTCTTCAACAATAAAATCAGGGTCATCTGCAAAAACTTTCAATCTGTTGATATTAATATTTTGAGTGAATTGCTTAATATAAGGCTCCACATTTACTTCAATTCTATCTCTGAAAAGGTCAATTTCAAAACCTCCAATGAAATGTCTTGCTTGCTGAAGTTTTACATCCACAGACTGTCTGTTTTCATCAAATAAAGAAGATGGAGAAGAAATATAACCGGCGAAAAGGTTAACAACATCTCTGTCGGAACGAGTGGCAATAAGGTTTTGTGAAAAAAGGCCTGTTGCAAATTTTACTCTGAAATCATCAGTGATATTTACCTTAGCTCCAAATCGCGGTTCCATACTCAAATTACCCAATGAAGCATAGTACTGCATTCTAACACTTGGCTCTAATACAAAACGGGAATTCACAATGCGGTACTTGAAGTAACCCGCCATTTCAGTATTGTTTTGATTATCTTCAACTCTAACTTTATTTGGAGTTACAGTATTAAATGAAGTAGAATTTCCTACGTATTGGATTCCCCATTTAATTTCACTTTTCTTCACGAAATAAGTAAAGCCCAAACTCAGGTTTAAACTGGATACCTTGCTAGTTCTTGGACTTTGCGTGGCCTCTTCAATACCGATATCATAGCTTGAATATCCAATGGTTCCTGTTATCAATTGAGAAGAGCCCGTTGGCAGGAATATAAAATTGGTTCCAATACCAACCTGATCCCAGCCAAATGTACTATTTGCATCTAATCCTGCTCTATCTGAAAAATTGAAACCAAAGAAACTCACTTTACTTCCCTGACTTGAAGAAATTGTTGTTTTGGCATAGATATCATTAAAGCTGTAGGGAAGGCCATTTTCAGTTTCTACATAATCGTAAAATATTTTACTCGATCTGTCCAGATATGATGTTCTTCCACTTAATACAAATGAAGTTCCTCCCCCGTTTTCTCCTTTAGAAATAGGACCTTCTAGATTTATTTTTGAAGTAAATGGATTCGCAGATACTTTTCCGGCAAATCTGTTTTTGTTTCCATCTCTGGTTGAAACATCAATTACCGCTGAAGTTCTACCACCGTATTCGGCATTAAAACCTCCTGTATAGATATCGGCATTTTTTAAAATGTCTGTGTCAAAAATTGAAAACAGTCCTATGGAGTGAAATGGATTATAAACTAAAAGACCATCAAGCAATATCAGGTTTTGCACAGGTGATCCACCTCTAATAAATAGCTGTCCACCTTGATCTCCTGTAAATACAACTCCGGGAAGTGTTTGGATGTACTGTGCTAAATCAGGCTCTCCTCCCACACTTGGGAGTATTTTAATTTCTCTGGGCTTCACGGTGTTGATTCCTACCTGAATATTTTCTTGTGCTGCAATTTTCTTTCCAGAAATAGTCACTTCATCCAATTGCACATTGCTTTCTTCCAGCTCTATCCTTTTTGTAATGATCTTATTTGACTGAACAGTTATACTTTCTGAATAACCCGCAAACTCAATTGAAGAAACCTTTAAAGTATATGTTCCTACAGGAATTTTAGTTAATGAAAAGTAACCATTGATATCAGTGCTGATACCATAGCTGGTACCTTCTAGAAATACAGTTGTAAATATAACCGGCTCCGAACTTGACTTATCATAAACGAATCCACGCACTTCACCCGTTTGGGCGAATGCAGAATGAGATATGAAAAAGATTAAAACCGGTATTAGACCTCGTAACAGTTTTTGCATCCTGGTTTTTTAAAATCGCTCAAAACTATAAAATATGAGTTAAAATTGAGCCTAAGAGTTTAATATTTCCATTTTATTTTTCCCGAACTGTCAAATTATTTGATAATCGGTAACTAGTACAAGATTCGCAGCGCCAATTCCCTCAATACTTCCGATTCTTTCATTTGTGATGCTTCTACGCCTTTGAGCTGCGCATCGGCCAATCGAAGGTGAGATAAAATCTCAGGTACCTTGTTTGGAGGGTAGAATTTGGCACCTGCAAAATACTCTTGTGCGGCATAATAATTTAAACCAATTAAATCTTGAACAGCTTTGGGATTTGGAATGTTCTTTTGTTGAATTACCAAGATTTTTGAATATAAAGTGTATAAGTTAGCCAGCACGGTTACAAGCGGTGCTGCTTTTGGGTTTTTTTCCAAGTAGGATATTATTGCAAAAACTTTGGCTCTATCTCCTTTTGAAAAAGCCTTCTGCAATTCCCAAACATTGTACTCTCTGCTGATCCCGATGAATTTCATCACTTTTTTTTCATCGAGCATTTCAGAACTGTCAATACTCAGCTTGATCTTTTCTAACTCATTATTGATTCGCGAAAGATCCATCCCGATATTCTCGGCAATTAAAAATTTCGCTTTAGCATCTGCTTTTATCCCTTTTTGATCGAGTAAAAATTTAATCCAATTATCAAGGTCGTTTTCATAAATTTTGTTAGCGCGGAAATGAACCCCGGCTTTTGAAAATAATTTAGAGATCGCCTGACGCTTGTCTACTTTCTTGTATTTATAACCAAAAACCAGAATTGTACTTGGTACCGGGTTATTTAAATACGATTCGAAAATTTTATTTGCATTCTCCTTTCCAAAATCACTTATCTCTTGTGCTTCCTTCACTATGACAACCTGCCTTTCAGCCATCACAGGGAATCGCTTTGCATGCCCTATGATGTCCGCAATTTTACAATCCTTGCCATACATAACCATTTGGTTGAAGGACTTTTGACTTTCATCAAGAGCATTTTCTTCGATATATTCAATGATTTGGTCTATAAAAAAGGGCTCTTCACCTTCAAGAAAATAAAATGGGGCATATTTATTTTCTTTTAGTTCTTGAATGACTTGCTGAAATGAGTTTACCATAATCTTTAAGAGATGACAAATTTCGCAAAGTGTAGCTCTTTAACAATAGCTTTTTTATTGCTTGTGTAATAAATTACTTTTGTACTCTGAATTTTGTAACGAATGCGTATAACGATACTGTTTTTTTGCCTTTTTATTTTTCAATTAACTTATTCCCAAATCACTGTTGATAGAAGCGATTTTGGCGTAATTGGTGATACTGTTTTACTGGAAAGAACAATATTTGGTCTTGATTCACTAAGCCCCGGCCCTGCAGGTGCATCTCAAATTTGGGATTTCTCTAATCTACAAACCGATACTATTCCCGATACTTTACTTTTTTTAGATCCTGCCGGATTTTCACAAAGCGGAGGTTTAAGTCCTAATGTAAACCTGGTATTAAAAGATGGTCCCTCTTTGCAGTTTATTGAGGCCAATAGCAATGGCGTATACGGACATGCGCTGACTTTGGATCTAGACACCTTTATTACTAACCTGCTAATTGAATCGACACCAAAACTTGATATTTATTCTTTTCCAATGAATTTTGGTTCTGTTTCAAATGGAACAAGTAGCACAAACCCTATTACTATACCTTTTCAAGATACCCTAACTTTTTCCACTTTCACATTTTATGTTGATTCGATAAGAATCACGCCTACAATAAATAAAATAGATTCAATAGATGGATTTGGGCAATTATTATTACCTGGGCAACAGCAATACGATGTTTTAAGACAAAAAAGTACTTTGATCATTTCATTGAGTATTTCTGTTTTGATACCAAACCCTCTACCCTTTCCGCCTCCTTTTATTTGGTTTCCTGTTCCTGCAGGACTATTTCCCGATATAGAAAGCACTGCTTATACGTTTTTGACCAAGGGACAAAATTTCCCTGTTTTGGAATTAAATACAGATAGTGCAAATCAAATTCTCTCCGCCAGATTTCAGTTAGATACGGCCAATAATGATTCTACATTGAGTTTGGCAATTCCTTTTGATGACTTATCTATTTATCCCAATCCAACTGAAGATATTTTGCTCATTGAAGGTTTAGAAACCGAAAGCAGATATTTTCTCAGAAACGGGCTTGGCAGTATAGTTCAATCAGGGATTATCAGAAAAGAGGAAAATCAAATTATCCTTAAAGATTTCCCCTCAGGAATATACATTTTGAGTATAAGTTCTACAGAATCAATTGGAAATACGCAATTTCGCGTTCTCAAAAAATAAGAATGAATTTAGTTTCAGAATTGACATGGAGAGGTATGGTACACGATATCATGCCGGGCACAGAAGATTTATTAAACAAAGAATCGGTTACTGTTTATGTGGGTTTTGACCCTACAGCAGAATCACTTCATATCGGAAACCTTGTTCCTACAATGCTATTACTGCATGCTCAGCTTGCCGGCCATAAGCCGATTGCACTAGTTGGTGGTGCTACAGGAATGGTGGGTGATCCTTCAGGGAAAAGTGAGGAACGAAGCTTTTTGTCGGAAGAACAGCTTCGCCATAATGAAAAATGCATTGAAGCTCAACTGCGTCAATTTCTGAAATTTGATGACAGCCCTACAGGTGCAGAAGTCATGAATAACTTCGACTGGTTTAAAGGGATTGGCTTTCTGGAATTTTTGAGAGATACAGGCAAGCATATCACTGTAAATTATATGATGTCTAAAGATTCTGTGAAGAAGCGCCTGGAAACCGGCATCTCATTTACAGAATTTTCCTACCAGTTATTACAAGGTTTCGATTTCTATCATTTGTACATAAAAAAGAATTGCAAGTTGCAAATGGGCGGTTCCGACCAATGGGGAAATATTGTGACCGGTACTGAATTGATCCGAAGAAAAGCTGAGGGAGAAGCATTTGCCCTCACTGCTCCATTGATGACCAAATCTGATGGCAGCAAATTTGGTAAATCTGAAGAAGGAAATGTTTGGTTGGATCCAAATATGACTTCACCTTATAAATTCTATCAGTTTTGGTTGAATACTTCAGATGAAGATGCCAAGAAGTTGATTCGTGTATTCACCCTGATCGAAAAAGAAAAAATTGAAGCCCTTGAAAAAGAGCATGATGAAGCGCCACATTTAAGAATCTTGCAAAAAGAAATTGCCAAGGATGTGACCATTCGTGTTCATGGCGAAAAGGAATATGAGATGGCATTTAGTGCAACGGAGATTCTTTTTGGTAAAAACCCAACCGAAGCTCTTAAGTCTATCGATGAGAAAACATTCCTTTCAGTATTCGAAGGAGTTCCGAAAACTGAATTAAGTAAATCAGAAATGGAATCAAGCGAAAATGTAAGTGATTTGCTCTCGGGTAAAACGGGCGGCATCATTTTCTCTTCAAGAGGAGAAGCCAAACGAATGATTCAAGGCGGGGGCGTTTCGGTAAATAAGAATAAGATTACTGACCCCAACCAAGAGGCCAAATTTGATCTGATTCAAAACAAATATTTATTGGTCCAAAAAGGAAAAAAGAATTACTTCCTTATTGAGGTAGCCGGTTAATTATAGTAATCTGGATTTTATAATAACCTGGAAATTACTCGAATAGCCTTTCTGACTAAAAGTCTCTATAATTGGATTCAATCCATAACTATAGCGAAAGCCTACTGAGGTCAACTCATCAATAAAATAGTTCATCCCCAGAAAAGCAGTTATATCATTTGCACTTTCTGTAAAAGGACTAATACCGGGAAAATTGACTTTATTATTCACCAAGATCAAGCCATAGCTGGCACCAAGTTCAATAGAAGCATCCTTATCAAATTCATATTCCAAAACAAGGGGTACTTCCAGATTGTAATGGTTTTCTACATAAATGATAGTGGCAAAGGTGAAGGTATCTAAATACTCAGATTTAAACCCTTTCCTTGTCAATAAAAGCTCAAAGCCCACTTTGAATTTATCGGAAATATAATATTTGGAATAAACGCCAAAATGGAAACCTACCTTGTGGTTTGCATCCATTGAATCGCGAAAGTTTCCATGTAATCCGGAAACATTTATCCCGGCCCTCAGTCCAAATTCCAAATCATTATAGACCGTCTTTTGGGAGTAGGCTGTAGAGAAAAATAGAAAGGTTGCTAAAACTAAAAGTAAATGCTTCAAGGAATTATTTCAATCTGTCTTTAATGTCTAAACGATGTTTTCTGGCAGTATCTTGTGCAATATCATAGCCTGCATCCATATGGCGAAGCACTCCCATCGCCGGATCATTATGCAATACTCTCTTGATTCTCACATGTGCTTCGTCGGTGCCATCTGCTACAATAACAACTCCTGCATGTATTGAATATCCCATTCCCACGCCACCCCCATGGTGAACTGAAACCCAAGACGCACCTCCGGCAGTATTGATCAAAGCATTCAATATTGGCCAATCAGCAACCGCATCCGAGCCATCTTTCATGGCTTCTGTTTCTCTGTTCGGAGATGCCACAGAACCTGTATCCAAATGATCTCTTCCAATAACAATTGGTGCTTTTACCTTTCCTTCTTTTACGAGTTTATTAAATGCCAAGCCCGCCTTTTCTCTAGCGCCTTGCGAAAGCCAGCAAATTCTAGAGGGCAATCCCTGAAAGGCAATTCTCTCTTGAGCCATTTTAATCCATCTTGCTAATGGTTCATCGTCAGGGAATAATTCCAATATGACTTTATCTGTTTCATAAATATCTTGTGGATCGCCTGATAAAGCAGCCCAGCGGAAAGGGCCCTTTCCTTCACAGAATAATGGACGGATATAGGCTGGGACAAACCCCGGGAAATCAAATGCATTTTTTACTCCTCTTTTATCTTTGGCCTGCCCTCTAAGATTATTTCCATAATCAAATGTTACCGCTCCTCTTTTCTGCAATTCAAGCATTTGCTTGACATGATGAGCCATAGTGTCCAATGATTCCTTTATGTATTCATCAGGATCAGATTCCCGGAGAGCATTGGCTTCAGCCACGCTCAAATGCTCAGGGAAATATCCTACCAAAGGATCATGTGCTGAAGTTTGATCAGTTAAAGTATCAGGGGTAATATTTTGATCGATTAAGGCCTGCAGCAGATCTACGGCATTGCAAACCACTCCAATTGAAATAGCTTCACCTTTTGCCTTGGCATCCAGGGCCATTGAAATACCCTCATTGATATCATGCGTTTTTTTATCGATATAACGGGTTTCAATTCTCTTGTCGATACGCCATTCTTCCATTTCCGCTGCCAGACATACACCCTCATTCATCGTAATGGCCAATGGTTGTGCTCCACCCATTCCACCAAGACCGGCAGTAACATTTAACGTTCCTTTTAAACTTCCATTGAAATGCTTTTTGGCAACTGCAGCGAATGTTTCATAGGTTCCCTGCACAATCCCCTGAGAGCCTATATAAATCCATGATCCGGCAGTCATCTGACCGTACATCATCAAGCCCTTTTTCTCAAGCTCTCTGAAATGTTCCCAATTCGCCCAGTTCGGAACCAACATGGAATTTGATATTAATACTCTTGGGGCATCCTTATGTGTAGGTAATATTCCAACAGGTTTTCCCGATTGAACCAATAAAGTCTCATCGTCTTCAAGATCCTTCAATGCTTTTACGATTAGATCAAAAGCATCCCAATTTCTAGCCGCGCGCCCTGTACCACCATATACTACTAGATCCTCCGGTCTTTCGGCCACATCCGGATCAAGATTATTGTAAAGCATGCGCAAAGCTGCTTCCTGAATCCAACCTTTAGTATTTAATTTTGTACCTGTGGGTGTAGGGCCCATGGTTTCAAATGTCAATTTCTTGGAAGTTTTTATCTCTGTCATGAATCTAATCTTTTGGGAGTAGTTACAAATTTATCGAATCTAGCTTTAATGCCATATTCATTTTTTCAATTCAATTATTCTGAAATTACCTCCAAATGCAGCAGGAGTATCAGATATTTTTGTGAGTTGGGTATTTGAAATAATCACATCAATGTCACGGGTTATATCTGAAAACAGCAATCCGGTCATGAGGTTCAAAATTTTTCGAGTTAGAGAAGCCTTTGTTCCCAATGGAATAAATTTATCAAATACAGCAATTGAAGCTCCCGGCTTGACAACCCTTTCTACTTCTTTGATACATTTGATGGGATCGGGAATTACGGCTAAGATCAAATGAAGTATTACATGATCAAATGAGTCATTTTCGTAATTCAGTCTTTGGCCGTCCATGACCTCAATTTTAGAATTGAGTTTCATTTTAGCAGCTTTTGATCTCATTTTTCCAACCATCGAAGGAGTAATATCTCCGGCATGTATCTCAATATTATAATCCTTTAGAAATTCGAAATCCAGACCGGTTCCCGCTCCAACGATCAAAACTCTTGAACCTTCTTTTATCTCCAGATTTTCAATTGAATTTTTCCTTTGAAGGCGAAATACCGGTTTGACCAATACATCGTAAATGGGCGCATAAATTGTATAGCGGATTCTATTGAGAAGTATTCCCGATTTAGACATTGCCTTGCTTAAAGGACTTCAGAATAAATTAAATGTTTCTCCCAGACGGATGCCTTTTTCTGTCTTTTGAAGGTTGGCACATTGATTATTGGCATCGTGCTCAAAAAAAAGGATGTAATCTTTATCAACTGCATCATGAAGAAACTGAGATTTCTCCTTCATGGTTAGAAGCGGTCTGGTATCATAAGCCATTACCCAAGGAACCGGTATATGATGTGCGGATGGTAAAAGATCAGCGCAAAAAACAATTTTTTTGTCTTTGTAGCTGATGACCGGCAGCATTTGCTTATCGGTATGGCCATCTACATAAATGATATCCATAAAGTTAAATGGACTCTCAGCTCCCGGATCAATAAAATTCAATTGGCCGGATTCCTGAATTGGCAGAATATTTTCCTTCAAAAAGCTCGCTTTTTCTCTTGAATTAGGTTCTGTTGCCCATTTCCAATGATCTTGATTTGACCAGTATTTAGCATTGGGAAATTTTGGGACAATTTTTTCTCCATTTCTTATCAATGCTCCGCCGCAATGATCAAAATGAAGATGAGTCAGAAATACATCCGTTATATCATTTGGGTGAAAACCTTTAGCCTTTAAAGATTTGTCGAGGCTATCATCGCCGTGTAAAAAGTAAAAAGAAAAGAATTTATCATCTTGTTTATCACCAATACCGGTATCAATTAACATCAATCGATCACCTTCTTCGATTAATAAACAGCGCATAGACCACGTGCACATATTATTTTCATCGGCAGGGTGACGTCTGTTCCACAATGATTTGGGTACAACGCCAAACATGGCACCGCCGTCTAGCTTGAAGTTTCCGGTTTCTATTATATGAAGATTCATTCTTTGAACTTAATGACTTATTAGAAATCCGCAATCACTGCCTGCAGCAAGCAGGCGTCATCCGTAATCCGAAATCCGTAATCCGTTATCCCTGAAATTCTTAGGCTGTGACTCCCATTTTAGAGAACTTCTCAATCCTGTTCATGACTAGTTCCTCCGGCTTGAGTTTTTCGAGTTCTTCAACCTGATCTTGAATTTCCTTTTTTACCTTTTTATAAATGGCATCCGGCTCAGCTTGTGCACCTCCTAGTGGTTCTTTAATAATTCCATCAATTAAGCCAAATCCAAGCATATCTTCAGCTGTCAATCGCAAGGCCTCTGCTGCTTGCTCTTTGTATTCCCAGCTTCTCCAAAGAATAGAGGAACAAGATTCCGGAGAGATTACTGAATACCAGGTATTTTCAAGCATTAATACTTTATCGCCTAATCCAATTCCAATGGCACCGCCCGATGCTCCTTCTCCTATAATGATACAAACGATAGGTACTTTCAGGCCTGCCATTTCGTATAGGTTTCTAGCGATTGCTTCGGCTTGACCTCTTTGCTCTGCTTCCATACCCGGAAATGCTCCCGGAGTATCTATTAAAGTGATTACAGGTTTCCCGAATTTTTCGGCCAATTTCATTAGCCTCAATGCTTTTCTATAGCCTTCAGGATTTGACATACCGAAGTTTCGCATTTGGCGTTGTTTGGTATTTCTACCTTTTTGCTGACCAATTAACATATAGGTTTTGCCTTTGATCTCACCAAAGCCACCAACCATTGCCGGGTCATCGCGGAAATTTCTGTCGCCATGAAGTTCTATGAAGTTATCACAGATATTATAGATATAATCAAGGGTATAAGGACGTTCCGGATGACGTGAAAGTTGCACTCTTTGCCATCTGGTAAGATTAGCGTAGGTTTCTTTTTTTAGCTTTTTAATTTTCTCAGTAAGTGCTTTAACCTGAACGGAAACATCAACCTTATTATCCTCTGCCACCTTTTCCATCTGTTTTAGTTTAGCTTCCAGATCTGCGATGGGCTTTTCAAATTCAAGTACCATAGTTATGATTTAGGCTTGCAAATTTATATTAATATTATTCACAAACAGTATAAAAAACCCAATAAGCACTGAATGTGGAAATAAATGTCTTAAAGAACAAGCGTTTAGAAAAATATGAAAATTTTATGAAATGATTGTTTTGCAAATAATTGTGATTAATCTACATTTGCAGTCCCATTTATGCAGAAGGCATGAATGAAACTTTTTTGGTCTGGTCCATGAAGGTGCTTCGCTCTTCAGGACTTGGCGGATTACTAAGTTGATGCAGTATAAATGATACTGTGAATAAGTTTTGTTTTGTGACGTATGTCACTTTTGGTCCGGTAGTTCAGTTGGTTAGAATGCCTGCCTGTCACGCAGGAGGTCGCGAGTTCGAGTCTCGTCCGGACCGCTCCACTACGCTAAAGCTTCGTAGAGCAAGCTCAATTAAAACCCAGTAGATTCACTCTTCTGGGTTTTTTGTTTTAGATCGACGTAGCTGTAGCGCTGGACATGCTCTGGGTAGCGAAGTCGATCTTAACTTCGCCCGCTTCACACAGCCTAACACTATGGCTACGTTTAGCGGGCTTTTTTATTTATATCAATCTAGCGTAGATAGTGATTGGCTCGCGGTTAGATAGCGCAGTTGATCTTAACTACGCTAAAGCTTCGTAGAGCAAGCTCAATTAAAACCCAGTAGATTCACTCTTCTGGGTTTTTTATTTATATCAACGAAGCTATAGCGTGAGGCTGAGGCAGGCAAGCGTAGTTGATAATTACTACAAATATCAATCTAGCGTAGATAGCGATTGGCTCGCGCTTAGATAGCAAAGTCGAACATTCACGAGGTTAATTCCCCTCCTCACTAATTACTTCAAGCTTTAACTCCAAAGCTTCTTAATTTGACAGCATGGATAAAACTATGTATTATGTTTATTTCCTGATTAATCCTTCGGGAAATTTTATTTATGTAGGCTATTCAAGCAATGTCATCCGAAGACTCAAAGAGCATAATGCCGGAAAAGTAATTTCAACCAAGTTTCATAGACCACTTACACTCAAGGGATATCTAGCTGTAGAATCAAAAAAGAGAGCTTTGAAACTAGAACGGTATTTTAAAGGGGGATCAGGAAAGGCTTTTTTGAAGAAAAGGATAATTTGTGTCCTTTAGGAGCATTTCACTTTGGCTTTGACTTATTTGATGAACAGATTTGGAGGGATAATCATTTAATTTCAATTGGAAATTTCCAATAAAAAGTTCTCAAGCGAAATAACCTCCACGTTTTTGCGCAGTGGAAATGAATCACCAAATGGGATAATTATTAAGTTATTTTTCGCATTGACATCATTAAGTGCCTCGGTGAGGGATCGAGAAATTTTAGGTGATTTACTGAATTTAAAATCTATTGCATATTGAACCTTGCTGCCTTCTGCCAGTATTAAATCAATTTCGGCTCCATTTGAAGTTCGGTAATAAAAGGCCTGATATTTATTGCTTGTTCTTAGTATTTGTTGAATTGCAAAGCTTTCCCAACTAAAACCTAGTTCGGGATGACCCATTAAGTCATCCATTGTTCGAATATTAAGCAAACTGTGTAGTATGCCTGAATCTTTGAAATACAATTTTGGTGATTTAATTAATCTTTTTCGCAGGTTTGGGAGATAAGGTTCAAGCAAATGAATAAAATATGTTTGCTCAGCATAATTAACATATTTATGAATTGTTGGTGATGTTTTTCCTAAAGAGCGAGCTAGGTTTGAGGCATTAAGCGCCTGTCCGTTTAATAATGCCATCATTCGGAAAAAATTTCTTAAAACTCTGCGATCTACATCAAGTCCAAATTCCGGTAAATCTTGTTCTATATAAGACTTGAAAAAGGCTTCTCTCCAATCCCAACTTTCTTTATTTGCACTTATATAAGCTCTAGGAAAACCGCCTTTAAGCCATAATTCATCAAGTTTGGATGGACTTGTTTCAAATAAGCTAAATGGCTGCAATTCAATATATTTTATTCTTCCTGCAAGTGATTCTGATGATTCTCGAATCAAAGCGGGTGCAGCAGAACCCAAAATTAAAAATCTAGCACACCTATTATCATCATCAATAAGGGCTCTCAATAGTGGGAAAATTTCAGGCATCCTCTTTATTTCATCTAGAACAATGAGTTTATTGGAATTCCTTTCTAGAAATATTTCCGGTTCAGTAAGACGTGTTATATCCGAATCTCTTTCAAGATCAAGATAAATGCCATCATATTCCTTTATTATTTCCTTGGCAATTGTTGTTTTGCCTACTTGCCTAGGCCCAATGATGCCAACAGCCGGAAAATTACTTAGCGCTTCTCGAATTTCACTCAGATATGATTTTCTTTGTATCATTCATGTAAATTTAAAATACTATTTTAATATTACATGAATATTTAATTAATTTGTTTGGGAGAATGTACAATTTGGGGAAGCAATTATCATTAATTGTTGATCCTCGTACAGCCTCCCTTCAATCAACCGCTGATACGAGGACTAGTGGGGTGTTCAGCGCAGGCTCGTCTTGGTGTGACGAATTAGTTTTTATTCAATCATAACATCATAATCAATCTTGGCCGTTTTGCCGAGCATATAGCTTATCCCGCAATACTTTTCAAGTGATAGGTCAACTGCTTTTTTGATCTTGGATTCATCGAGATCGTTACCTTTGAATTTATAGGTGAGATGAATTTGATCATAATGCTTGGGATGCTCTTCCGTCTGTCTTGCTTCAGCTTCGATTTGAAAATCTGTTACATCCTGTCGCATTTTTTTGACCAATGAAATGACATCCATGGCTGTGCAACCTGTCATCGAAGAAAGCATCAATTTCTTTGGGCTTGGGCCCTTATCCTGCCCTCCTACTTCCGGTTTGGCATCCATGACTACTTTGAAACCTGCCACATCGGACTCAAAACTCATACCATCTGTCCATTTTGTACTTACCTTATGTTCCATCTCTTTTTTTTTACTAAAACTAATCAAGGAATTAATTCTTTATGCAGCTTTTGTTACATAGCGAGCAATTTTGGTTTTTATTTTCAATGTATCACAAGTTTTTAATACATCTGTCATCTAATATCCGGAAGGGATTCATGTATATACAAATAAATTTGTTGTTTTGTAAATCAAATTCCAAGAAGCACTGTTAGAATACTTAAGAGTCACTTAAAGTCTATAATGAAGTTTAATTACCACAATCCTTCAGCTCTGAAGGTTTTTCTGTTTTTTTTAATCATTCAAACCACCCTTCTTACGCTTTCTGCACAGGAAAGCCAGCCAATTTTAATTAAAGGTAAAGTCATTGATGAGTCCAGCTCCTCTCCTGTTCCTTATGCTACGGTTGCACTGATTGATAATAAAACCATGAAGCCATTTTCCGGTGCAACAACCGCAGACGATGGATCCTTTAATATTCGAAGCAGAAAAAGTGATATTTCCGTTGAAATTAGCTTTCTGGGATATGAGAAAAAAACAATCACCGAATTACCGCTTGTAGGCAATGAAATAAACCTGGGTAATGTCATTCTAAAAGCAAATTCAAGAAGTCTGGATGAGGTAGTGGTTCAAGCCGAACGCTCTTCAGTGGAATTTCAATTGGACAAACGTGTATTTAATGTAGGACAAGATATTAGTAGCACTGGAATGGGCGCATTGGAGTTACTCAATAATGTTCCTTCAGTTACGGTTGACCTCGAGGGAAATGTCAAACTCCGTGGAAATGCGGGTGTGCAAATGCTGATCAATGGCAAACCTTCTGTACTTTCCGATGATGGTGGCCAAGCCCTGAACACGATCACTGCAGATATGGTGGAGAAGGTAGAGGTGATTACAAATCCATCGGCAAAATACGAGGCTGAAGGTACTTCGGGAATCATCAATATCGTATTGAAGAAGCAAGAGAAGAAAGGTATGAATGGTTCTATCACACTTAATACGGGTTTACCCGATAATCACAGCATCGGAGCAAGCTTGAATAAGCGGACAGAAAAATTCAACTTCTTTACTCAGTTTGGTGTCGGTTATAGATCAATTCCAACTATTACGGAAAACTTCAATAGAAATACTGAAACCAATAGTTTTATCGATAGTGAAGGTGAAGAATTTCGAAATGAACGCTTTTATAATATTACCCTAGGTTCAGACTATTACATCAACGATCGCAATACCATTACACTGTCGGGAAGTTTAGCCTTCGAAGATGAAGAGCAGCCCTCGGAAACCAATTTCAATATATACGCTTCTGATAGCCTGATTAGCCAATATGTTCGAAATGAAGAAACGAATGCAGGGAATCCGAAATATCAATACGATTTACAATACAAAAGGGAATTCAAGAATAAAAAGGATCATGAATTACTTTTTAGCACTCTTGGTAGATTTTTCGGAAAGGAACTCAATTCAAATTTTACCAATACCTATTCAGTTGGCGACCAAGCAGTAGAAAGACAAAAAACAAATACTAATTTTTACCAGCAAGACTTCACTTTTAAGCTTGATTATACCAATCCTCTCACTGAGCATATCACCATGGAAACGGGTGCTCAATATGAAAATAATGATGTTGGTAATGAGTTTATGGTGAGTAATTTGGAAAATGGTGTTTTTGTTCCGGATTCAGGATTGACCAATAACTTTCTTTGGCAGCAGCAAGTTCTCGGTGTGTATGGAACTATGGCGTATGAAAAAAATGATTGGGGAGTAAAAGTAGGTTTGAGATCAGAAGTCACAGATTTGAAAACCACTCTCGAAAATACCGGTGAAAGGAATAATCAATATTACAATAACCTATTCCCAAGTTTCAGTGCTTCTTATAAACTCTCGCAGCTGATGTCAATGCAGGCCGGCTATTCCAGAAGGATCTTTCGACCGAGATTATGGGATTTGAACCCATTCTTTAATATCCGTAATAACTTCAATATCCGAAGAGGTAATCCCGACCTACTGCCGGAATATGCAGATTCCTATGAAATTACTGCGATTTTCAACTTTGAAAAATTCTCTTTGAATTCAAGTGTCTATTATCTCTATACCACAGATGTAGTAGAAAGGGTATCATTTATCGAAGATAATGTGAATATTACCATGCCTATGAATATTGGAGAAAATCATAAAACAGGACTGGAAATCAATGGTAAATACAGCCCTGCGAAGTGGTTGAATTTCAATGGCGATTTCAATTATGGGTTTTTTAATCGAATAGGTTCCTTTGAAACCAGAAGCTTTGATTTCAATGGAGATCAATGGTCGGCGAGATTAAATTCTAAAATCAAATTGCCGGCAAAATTTGATCTTGAAATTATTGTCAATCACGAATCATCCTACAAAACAGTTCAGGGAGAAGTATCCGGATTCACTTTTGTGAATAGCGGATTGAGAAAAAAGCTAATTAATGGAAAATTGGTTGTCAATGCTGCTGTACAGGATATGTTCGCCACAAGGATAAGAGAAAGCAATTTGGTCCAGCAAGAATTTGAGCTCTATAACTATTCAAGAAGAGGTACCTTTTTCACGCTTGGTCTGAGCTATAGCTTCGGTGACGGAGAGGCAATGGTATATTCAGGAAGAAGAAGATAATTATAATACCCTTCTTAACTCTTAATAAACTCGATTTTTGCTGTTGAAATAAAAAGGAAGCGAAAAAGACCTAATTTCGCCCCATGTCAAAAACACAGCGTTTCAGGGTAAGTCCTGACATAGCATTTGAACAGGAAGCATTAGATGCATACCTGAATCAAAACATTTCCAATCCCCACAGACTTATTCGCCGATCAATTGATGCCAGAGGCAGAAATGTCGTTGTGGATTTAGAGGTAGAATTGTTCGATAAAGATCCCGGCGATTTAATCTCTTACGAAATACCTCAAAACAATGTATCCTCAAAACCTGAGATCATTATCGTTGGTGCCGGTCCTGCAGGTCTATTTGCTGCTTTGCGATGCATTGAACTAGATTTAAAACCAATCATCATAGAGCGTGGAAAAGATGTACGCTCCCGCAGGAGAGATATTGCCGCTATCAATAAAGATCACGTCGTTGACTCTGATTCCAATTACTGTTTTGGCGAAGGCGGTGCAGGAACCTACTCAGATGGCAAGCTTTATACGCGTTCCAAAAAACGTGGAGATTTCAGAAGAATATTGGAAATTTTTGTTGCTCACGGAGCTAGTGAAGATATTTTGATAGATGCTCACCCGCATATCGGCACAAATAAATTGCCGGGTATTATTCAGAATATGAGAGAAAGCATTCTCAATTGTGGAGGAGAAGTTCTTTTCGAAAGCCGGGTGACTGATTTCATTTTAGAATCCCAAAAAATTATCGGGGTGAAATTACATGACGATAGAACCATTAAAGGTCAGTCCGTAATTCTCGCTACCGGGCATAGTGCAAGGGACATCTTCCGACTTTTAAAACAAAAAGAAATTCAAATAGAGCAAAAACCATTTGCCCTTGGCGTTCGTGTAGAACATCCCCAGACATTAATCGATTCTATTCAATACCATACCAAAGACCGAGGCCCCTATTTGCCGGCTTCTTCTTACAGTATGGTTTGCCAAACCTATTTCGATCAGATCCAAAGAGGTGCTTTCAGTTTCTGTATGTGTCCGGGTGGATTCATAGTGCCATCTGCAACCGAAGAAGGTGAAGTTGTGGTAAATGGCATGAGTCCGTCCAGAAGAAATTCAAAATTTGCCAATAGCGGGATTGTCATTGCAGTTGAAAATGATGATCTCAAAGACTATCAGAAATTCGAAGAATTAGCGGCCATGGAATTTCAGGCGGCTGTTGAAAGAAAAGCTTGTGAAATAGCCGGTGGAACCCAAACAGCTCCGGCACAACGATTAGGCGACTTTGTTCACGATATTCAATCATCCAATTTGCCTGAATGCAGTTATCAGCCGGGTTTGGCGAGTACTAAAATGACGGAGGTTTTGCCAAATGAAATAGGCCAAAGACTTAGAAAAGCCTTTACTATTTTCGGAAAGAAAATGAAAGGTTATTTGACGAATGATGCTATAATCGTAGGTGTAGAGAGTCGAACTTCATCACCGGTCAGAATTCCAAGAGATAAGGAAAGCCTCGAACACCCTCAAATCAAAGGTTTATTTCCTTGTGGAGAAGGAGCAGGTTATGCAGGTGGAATTGTATCTGCTGCTATGGACGGTGAAAAAATTGCTCAAGCTGTAAAAAACCTGAGTAAATAATAAATCAAACTCAACTATCTACTGATTATCAGCTTCTGTCTTTTGCTGCCTTCGGTAAAATCCATCTCTAGAATATAAATGCCAGCCCTCATATCACTTAAATCTAAATTGTGACTTTTGGAGTCTGGAATTTGAACAGAAATTTCCAGTCCAAGGTGATTAAAGACTGAAATTTTTTCAGCAATAGCATTTGATTTAACATTAAAAACTCCGGTAGATGATGGGTTTGGAAAGACCTTAAAATTTGATTGAGCCATTTCATTCATCCCAATTACAACTTCTTCCGGCATCCAGACGACTCCAATGCTATCCCCCCATAAGTATTCCGCTAATTCAGGATAATCGATAAAAGGATTTTTATTTCCTTGAAATCCATAAATCACGAGGTTCCTGTTTCGTTCAAATGCATCCACTGTATCCTGTCTGTTCCAATCCAACAGCGTGTTTTGCACAGCATGTAAAGGCAACTTAGCTGTTTGACTTTGCAATGTATTGGTTAATTCCAGATCGGGTTCAGAGCCATCGCCTTCATAACGTACTGCCATATAAAAAATCATTCTGGCAACATCCCCTTTTGCATTATCAGGCGGTTCAAATGTCCACAAATTCGCATCCTTTTTTGAGCCGGTATTTACACCATTGTCAAAAATATCAATACAGCTAATACATTCATCAAAGTTTCTGTTATCGCGTTCAGCATTTACGCTTATATCACTTGGACGCAAATGATGGGCATCTGTTCCTGCCGGCGGATTATTTCCAAAATCCCCTCTTGATTTAGCCCATACATGTTCTCGGTTCCAGCCCGCCCCATTATTAAACTCTTGAGCCGCGTTCACACTTCTGTTGGTATAAATGAGGATGACATTATTTGGATTATTTGGATCCTTATCGGTTTGCTTGAGCATATCCCAAACATCAGTTGAAGAAGAAGAATAAGGATAGGTTGTATGCCCTTTAATGATATTATGCAGATTCATTTTCAGGGTATCACCTGAGGAGTTAAATGCTGTATGATAATAAGCAGAGTCCTGACTTTGGACATTTTGAATGATGGCAATTGAGATAAAAAGTAGTATAAATTTTTTCACTTATTTCTTTTATAAATTATTTCTACAAAGGACTATAAAATAAATTAAATAATAAATCCGATTTCTTACAGCTTGATTTTGATTTACTGAGGGTACAATAATTAATGATCAATTTAATTTAAATGCATTTTCTACGAGCTTTTGCATGAGTGCCTTTTTGCTCATCAGCTTTTTCAAATAAGCAATTTGATTCCTGGCTCGAATTAGATTGTGTTTTTCCTTTTCAATTTTAAAATACTGATCACCATTGAGAAAATCATCTAAAAATCGAACAGCTTGTTCATAGCAAATCATCAAAGCACCGGGAACCAGAGAATTGACCTCTGACATTTTCAAAAAGGATTTAGCCTCTTTTGCATAGGCATTTACAAAGGCCTTGAAGTAGTCCATTTCGACATTAACTGCTTCTGTATTTTCATCATCTTCATTTCCGGTGTTCATCGCACTTCGAACGATATCTCCAAAATCATAAGCGACAAATCCACTTCCCAAAGTATCAAGATCAATAATGGCGATAGCTCTTTTGGACTCATCAAATAGCACATTGCTCAATTTTGCATCCTGATGAACAAGTCTAATTGGCAATTCATTTTTGCCAAAAATATCTAAAACCGAAGCCAGCTCCTTTTCCGACTCCAGAAGAAACTGAATCTCTTCTTTTGATTCCTCAACCCTATTGAAAGCATTTTCATTAACCCTTTTTTTTAATGAATGAAGCCGTTTTTCTGTATTGTGAAAATCCGGGAGAATGGTATTCAACTTTTTTAAAGGAAAATCTTGAAGCATTGCATGAAATTGACCAAATATTCTGCCCAATTCAGCTGTCATTATCTCATTTTGAGGTTTCTCAAAAGTTCTACCGGGAATGAATTTGAATACTCTCCAAAACTCATCTTCTGCATCTTGAAAACAGGCATTATTAGTATTTGTCAATACAGGTTCAGGAATTTTCATTTCCGGGAAATCAAGTTTCAATGCCTTTAAATACCCAGTCACAAATACTATGTTTCTGCTTAGAGCTTCGGGATCTTGAAAAACAGAATGGTTGACCTTCTGCAAAGTAAATAGAGCCTCGTTAGTTTTGACTTTATAGGTGCTATTGATTAATCCAGCCCCGATTTCCTCATAATATTCAGGTTCTCCATTAATCTGAAAATGCCTAATGATTTCAAGCAGATTCATAGAATTAGTTCCCCCAAAGTGATTTGGGATATTCTCCGGAAGCAATACGATCAGAAATACTTTTTACTACATCCGGGCGGTCTTCTTTATAGGTCATACCAAACCAGGAAGAATTGGTATCCAACACTTTTACTTGTCCTGCATTATTTCTAACAAGATTGTTTAACACCAATGGTAAATAAAATTCAGCCTTAGGATCATCCCCTTTTTCATTGAGAAATTCAATCATATCCTTTTCAATCTTTTGAAAGATGGCCGGGGTAAAGCCCATCATATTCATAGATACCGCTTCGTCACCGGATAATGGGTGTTCTTCATCATCTTCGACATAAAAAGCCTTATTTCCTTTTTTATAAATTTTAGTCCTCTCAACAATTTCTGTAAGGTTTTTATTTTCATCAACAGCGCAAACACCTCTGGAAACGGAGCCATTTTCTGAAAGTGTTTTTTGCAGATTAAAACCAATAATACATTGCTTAGAAATATCGTTAGGGTCCAATTGTTTCAAATAATCAGCGATGACTTCAAAAGAATTTCTTCCGTAAAAATCATCCGCGTTTATCAAAGCAAAGGGTTTATTAATAGCCTCTCTGGCTGACCATACAGCATGAGCAGTTCCCCATGGTTTTGCTCTTTCAATTTTTAAATCTATCCCTTCCGGTAAATCCTCTGTTTTTTGAAATACGTATTTGACTTTAACCTTATCCTTGAATTTATAGGTCACCAATTTTTCAAAATCCTCAAGGAGTTCTTCCCTAATCACAAATACGACTTCATCGAATCCCGATTTGATAGCATCGTAAATAGAGTAATCCATTATGGTTTCGCCGTTTGGCCCTATACCGTCCAATTGCTTTATTCCTCCAAATCGACTGCCCATGCCGGCTGCCAGTACTAAAAGTGTCGGTGACATATGGTTTGATTAAATTTCTCTCATTATTTCCAGCTCATTGCTTTTCTTCCACTGCCCATTGGTGAAATCCGGAAACTCGATTGACTGACTTTTTTCGGCCACTGATAACTCTGACAGCGGTGTAATAGCACTCCACATGGCGCCATCATACACATTTATATCCAAAGGTAAACCGAGGTTCAAGCATCTAATTAATCTGTAAATCATTACGAAATCCATTCCTCCATGACCCTGCTTAAAGCTCTGACTGATTGTCTTGAGCTTTTTGATCATTGGATGCTGAAACTTGGACTTATAATTTCCATATTCTTCATCTGACAACCAATTATGGCCATAAAACACAGGTTCCTCGGAATCAATAAATAGGCGACTCGGATAGCCATCGTGCACGGCTTTTGTTCCTACCACTTTATTGATCCTTGAATAAGGCCTTCCGGTGTGCACATCAAATTGAAGCATAATGGATTTTCCCTTTTCCGTGCGGATCATTGTGGTATTTAAATCACCACATTTGAATTCGGTATATGCCGAGTCAACTTCCTTTGCCGTTCTGCTCAGATTTAATTCTCTGGAGCTCATGGAAGTCAAATGAGAGTAAGTATCACCCCTACCGATATCCAAATAAAAACTTATCGGCCCCAAACCATGTGTCGTATAAAAATTACCATTACGGTCAATATGATGCTTCAAACGCCATTGATCTTTGTAATAATCTTGGCTCAGCATATGTGCTCGCAAATCGTGTAAATAAGCTCCTTCGGTATGTGTTATATCTCCAAAAACACCATTTTCAATCATATTAAGCACAAATAGCTCCTCTTCGTTATAGCAGCAATTTTCTATCATGATGCAATGGCGTTGTGTTTTTTCGGCTGTGTCTACCAAGGACCAGCAGTCCTCAAGCGTATAGCCATGCGGAACCTCCGAAGCGACATGCTTACCTTGATTCATTCCATATACCGACATTGGAGTATGCATTTCCCAAGGCGTACAAATCAAAACTAAATCGATACTATCTTGCTTACAGAGTTCTTTCCATTTTTCCTCAGAACCGAAATATCTTTGCGCCTTTTTTTTCTGCCATTGGGCTAATTTCTCAGCAGCCTTATCCACTTTAAGCTCGTCTAAGTCACAAAGCGCTACTATTTCGCAATGCTCATTCTCAATTAACCATTGAAACATTTCGATAAGAGTTCCCCCGCGATTTCCCATTCCTATTATTCCAACATTCACCTTTTTTATAGGATCGGCTTTAAACCCGAACATATTTCCGGATGTGGGCTTAGAAGTGTTTTTAATCAGTTCAGGAATAGAGGCTTCGTCAGCTGAAAAAGATGCAAATGGAATGCTCGCAAAGGCTGATGCCCCTAATATGGATTTGAGGAAGTCTTTTCTTTTCATTTGAGTCTAATGATCAGTAAACGAACCAAAATACTATATTTTTTCAATCCGCATTGTGGATGTATTCTGATAATAAATTCGGAATCTGAAAAATGATTGCCGAAATTAGATTCAATTATCATTCTTCAAATGAGCTACTGGGATTTTTATACGAATAGAAATGTTTACAAGGGTAATCCCAAGATCTTTTATAAAAGAATTAAAAAGAGATTGAAAGGAAATAAGGGTGATGAAAAATCCCGACAGATGAATCTGGAAGAAATTCAAAAAATAAGAGATAAGAGGAGGATTAAAACTACATTTTTAGCCAATATGGTAAATGTTATTTTAATTATTGGCTTAGTTCTAATCCTTTTCATGATGTTCAATGTTATTGAGACACTTTATAATTAGATAATGACTTAGGCAATAAATAATCAGCAACTTATATTTCTTCCATCAGCTCCATAGTGAATTTGACTGACCCATTTTTATTCAAATGATCTACATTTCTATATAAGCTATCCGGATAGAATTGATCGGTTCTATTCACAACAGTCACATCCAGTTTTTTTATTTCCTCAATTTTCTTCTCATAAGCATCAAGTATCAAATCCGGAATTCTTTTATAATAAGAAGGATGTACGGGCTGACTTACAACTATTAGCACAATACTATTATTTAAGCTGTAGTTCACAATTGAATCGATGAACTTCAATGAGCTTTGTGAAATGGCCGGTTCTCTTCCTTCAAAAAAATAATGTCTTTCAATTGCCTCGATACTATCGGAAATGTTTATTTCATCCGTATTAGAATAGCCGCCCATATAATTGATATGCTGTTCTCTTGGGCATAATAATGTCTTTTTCCAGAAAATATTAGCGAATTGGAAATAGTCTATGTCAATACCCTTCAAATCCATAAATGATATTATAGGATATGACCTTGAAAACATTAACTCAGAATAAACCGGGCTCGAAAATTTATAATCATTGAAGGACGAAATATTATGTGGTGCGAAGCCAAAAATGACAGTGTCCGGCTTTATAACTTCCGTGAGTTTTAAATATTTCCAATAACTCATAATTACCGGTTCAGCAAATTGTGATACATTTCTCGCCTTTTTAAAATATCTCGGTATGATGGAAGTTCTGGGATGAGAATCGCCGATTATTAGGGTATTAAATTTAATAATTTTACTCTTTGATGAGTAAATGGAGTAATTGTACAAGCCAATGAAGGTCCATGCAAACATTAAAAGCAGGATAAACCGAAAACTACTTTTTATGAATTTTTTCACCTTTAAAATTGAAAGTAAATGAATTCCTGTTCTTTGTCTCCAAACCAGAAAATAGAATTAATAAGGAAAATATAGAAACAATATCTTAAAAGTCTTGGCCATTTTAATCCTAATCTAGCAAGAGCAAAACTGTGCTCTCTGCCCAACCATTCAACGATAAGAAAAAGAATCAAAAAAGATATAGTAGTTGTCGAATTTACTAAATCAAAAAAATTGGGATTCGTCAAGAATGAAGAGGATAAAATTTCCGTGATGATCGAAAACGCTTGCCCTATATCATTGGATCTGAAAAATATCCATGCAAAAACAGTGAGTGTAAAAGTTATCAGGATCAACCCCATATCTTTTATTCTAGGCAGTATTTTTCCTTTTGCTACAATGTCGAGATTAAGTCTGTTTTTATTTAAAAGCTGAAGTGGAATGAAATAAAGTGCATTAAGAAAACCCCAAGCCAAAAAAGTCCAGTTGGCTCCATGCCAAAATCCACTTACAAGGAAAATAATAAATGTATTACGAATCTTCATCCACTTACCTCCTTTACTACCTCCCAGAGGGATATATAGATAATCTCTAAACCAGGTAGAGAGTGAAATATGCCAGCGCCTCCAAAATTCAGCGATGTCTCTTGAAAAATAAGGGAAAGCAAAATTTTTCATGATATCAAATCCAAATAATCTGGAAGTACCTATTGCAATATCTGAATAACCTGAAAAATCACCATAAATCTGAAATGCAAATAAAACAGCCCCTATAAATAGGGTGCTTCCGGATTCTTCCTGAGAATTATTAAAAATTTGATTAACAAAAACAGCGCAATTATCGGCTATCACAACTTTTTTAAATAAGCCCCACAATATTTGTCGACATCCATCTACTGATTTTTCATAACTGAAAACCCTTTTCTTAAAAAATTGCGGAAGTAAGTGGCTGGCTCTTTCTATCGGACCTGCTACTAACTGTGGAAAAAAACTTACAAATGATGCAAATGCAATAAAATCTTTTGTGGGATACAGCTTCTTTTTATAGATATCAATTGTGTAGCTGAGTGTTTGAAAGGTATAAAAACTAATACCGACAGGTAGTATAATATTTAGTGTATTCGAATTGATTTGATAGCCAAAAAATGAAAAAGCACTTTCAAAACTTTCCAGAAAGAAATTGTAATATTTAAAAAAGCCCAGTAGGCCAATATTTACGCTTATACTAGTCCAAAGAAGTATTTTTCGATTGACAGAACTGGTTTCTCTACCCAGAGCATACCCAATCAAATAATCAACTACGGTACTAAAAAAAATTAGAGATAAGAATCTCCAATCCCACCAGCCATAAAAAACATAGCTGCCAAAAAGTATTAAAATATTTTGAAATCTCAGATTCTTCTGAGCAAAAAACCAGTAAAGAATAAAAAATATGGGCAGGAATATCGCAAAGTCAAGTGAGTTGAATAGCATGTTTTCAGAATAACCGGATAGAAGCTAAAGCCATGATAGTGTTAAAAGGCTTAACCCTCAGTTTTTTTATCCAATAAATCAAGTAATTATTACTTTAAAAAGGAAGATCATCAGAACCTTCCTGATCACCGAAAGAAGTTACGTCCGGCTCTTGATTATACTCATCTTTTACAGCTGAAGCACCACCTTTTTGTATTTGCCAGGCTTTTACATCAGTGTACCAGCGTCCATTGTACTCGCGACTTTCTATATCTACTTTAGCATTGATCATTTCTCCTTCTACCACACTTGCATCGTCAATTTTATCTCCCCACAACGTAAAGCAGATTTTCTTAGGGTATTGACCTTCCGTTTCAATAATAATACTTTGCTTGCGCCACTGATTCCCATTTTTTGAAGTGCCCGATTCTACTTCTAATTTCTGAACTACTTTTCCTACAATTTCCATTACGTCTTCTTAAATACCTGTCTAATTTATTTTCTTGATTTAATTCTGCTTCGAACAGAAACACAAATTTATTAATTTTATAAGGATGATAACACCAAGTCTTTTCGAATTTCAGCAATGGGATCTTGAAAAACAGATTGAATGGCTTACGAGCAATGGGTCCTATATGGCATGGAAGAGCGAGGGAGAGTATAACATCTATCTATACAACTTGGATGGATTTTTTGCAGAAGCTTGGATGCACGTTCGAATGAGTAAAATAATGAGAATCTCATGCAGTAAAAATTCAAGTTTGCCTGATGGTTATGATCAATCCATTAAAATTACCTGAACAATTATTTTTCTACTTCCGATTTAGATCCTGATCTTATTAATTCCATTAGAATCTTATCACTCTCTTTTAAAGTAGTTATCAAATAATTAGCTGCCTCTTTTAAAGGGGAGATATTTCTTTTTTTGGCATGCTCGTAAATGAAGGTACTGATTACTGAAATTCTCACCGTTCCGATGTATAAGGATGATTCTCTCAGCTCGTTGGCCAAAGCATAAATATCGGATGTTTTCTTACGCTTAATGTTTGCTTCAATATCTATACTTATTTGCTTCGCTTTCTTTAAATATTGTAAAATTAAATTTTCAGCAAAAGCACGGTCTCCCAACTCAAAAATAACACGAATATCCTTTTCACTCAGAATAGGAAATTCTGCTGCTTCTTCAATCCGGTTTATTGAAAATATGTCTTTTTTAGACATCATAGGTATTTGAGCATTTCTGCATTTTTATACATTTTTTTGAATGTCCCCAACATTACATTACTGAGCTAAGTTCCAAGTAAATTATACAATAGACATTTTTGCCGTCTTTAAATATAAACAAAGTAATTTTAAGCGTGCGCTACTTTATTTTTAATAAACCCTTTCAGGTTTTATGTCAGTTCAGTCCGGAAGGCGATAAAAAAACTCTAAAAGACTTTGATTTCCCCAAGGATATTTATCCTTTGGGTAGATTAGATTATGATTCAGAGGGTCTTTTAATTTTAAGTGATGACAAAAAATTGAATCACTTATTACTAAATCCAAAATTCAACCATAAAAAAACTTATCTGGCTCAGGTAGAAGATTATTTCAATGAAGTAGAGGAAAATTCCTTTAGAAATGGTTTAGAATTAAACATCAAAGGAAAAACTCATAAAAGCAAAGCGGCGGAAATTGAATTTGTAAATCACGAAGTACCGGACAGAAATCCACCAATTCGCTATCGCAAAAATATCCCCAGCCCATGGTACAAAATCTCAATTACAGAAGGTAAAAACAGACAAGTAAGAAAAATGTGCGCAGCGGCAAATCATCCTGTTTTGCGACTTATACGAATTGCAATTGAAGATTTGGATCTGGGAAATTTGAATCCCGGTGAAAAAATTGAGCTTTCAAAAGATATAATTTATTCAAAGCTTAAGATAAATGATGTCTCTTAGGGTTCCTCTTTAGAATGGATTAAACTACATTTGCAGCCCAATTCGATTATTATGAAGTATTTGATCAGCTTTTTGATCCGTTTTGTGCCGAGAACAACATTACAGAGATTCAGTCATATTGGTTTAAGGATAATGGCCGTATTCTACAGAGGTAATAATGTAGAATGTCCAATATCAGGAAAAACATATAGGAAATTCCTTCCTTACGGAAGAATCAATCCAAGAGAAAATGCACTTTGCCCTGACTCATTATCCTTGGAGCGTCATAGATTGCTTTGGCTCTATCTAAAGGAAAAAACCAATTTCTTTACGGATAATATCCGTTTTTTGCATGTTGCTCCGGAACTGTGTTTTATGGACCGATTTGAGAAAATGAATAACCTCGACTGGATCACGGCAGATCTTGTTTCTCCTCTAGCCAAAGTAAAAATGGATCTTCACAACATCCCTTTCGGTGATAATCAATTTGATTGTGTAATGGCCAATCATGTATTAGAACATGTAAAAGATGACATTGCTTGCATGAAAGAAATATACAGAGTTCTAAAACCCGGCGGCTGGGCCATTATGCAAGTGCCACTGGATACTTCAAGAGAAGACACTTACGAAAACTGGGATATAACAGAACCTGCAGATCGGGAAAAGCATTTTGGTCAAAGAGATCACGTAAGACAGTACGGAACAGATTATAACAAACGCTTGGAGCAAGCCGGCTTCAAAGTAAAAGTGGATGATTATGTGAAGCAGATGCCTGCAGAAAAAGTAAAACGCTTTGCACTCGCACCTGATGAAATGATCTATTTCTGTACAAAAACCTAGTTTTTCAGATTGAGCATATCCTCAACCTGATAGTCACCTTTTTTATTAGAATCCAAACTGATAAGTTCGGCAAGATAGCCGGCCAGAAATAATTGAACTCCCATCAGAATACCAACCAGAGCAAGGTAAAATAAGGGTTGTTCAGTAACCGGGCGAGCGGGAACATGCTGATAGACATCATACACTTTTCTTCCTAAAATAAATGCGCTGATCAAGAAGCCCACAAAAAAGGAGAGAATCCCCATTGAGCCAAAAAAGTGCATTGGTCTCTTTTTGAATTTTGTTATGAATGTCACTGACAAAAGGTCGAGAAATCCGAAAATGAAACGCTCCAAGCCAAATTTTGTAGTTCCGTATTTCCTGGCTCTATGTTCTACCACCTTTTCTCCAATTTTAGAGAAGCCATTCCATTTGGCCAACATGGGGATATATCTGTGAAGCTCACCATAAACATTAATCTGCTTGACAACATCCTTTTTATAAGCCTTCAAGCCACAATTAAAATCATGAAGTTTTATACCCGAAAAGCCGCGTGTTACGGCATTAAATAATTTGGTAGGAACAGTTTTAGTAATTGGATCATATCTCTTTTTCTTCCATCCCGAAACAAGATCATAATGTTCCTCTTTAATCATCTTATACATATCCGGCAATTCATCAGGACTATCCTGAAGGTCAGCATCCATAGTGAAAACTACATTTCCCTGAGTATGCTCAAAACCTACATTTAATGCAGCCGACTTGCCATAATTCCTTCTAAATGAAATGCCCTTGATATTTGGATTCTCCAGACAGAGTCTTTCAATTACTTCCCATGAATTATCAGTACTACCGTCATTGATGAGTATTACTTCATAACTGAATTTATGATCATCCATTACTCTTTTGATCCAGTCGCAGAGCTCCGGTAATGATTCAGCTTCATTTAATAGAGGAATGACAATAGAAATATCCAAAGACATCAGGTTTTATAATTGAACAAGTCTGTTATTTTTCATAATTGCAGAAACTATGAGAGCGATGATGGCACCAAAAAATAAATTCGCAAAGAAGCCAACTACAGTTAACATCTCCGGATTCATCATCCAGTTACTGAAACTAACAGCCATTTCAATTTGCTCATCGGTTAAACCTTGCTTTTCGAATTCGGCATACTGAATACCCTTAATTCTTTCAATAATACCTGTATCGATGAATTTCATGTAGATATATGAAAAGATACTCGACAACACTCCGGCAATGGCTAAAATTAGCATTCCCATGCCAAAGCCTTCACCAAATTTCATAAAGCCATCATTTGCAGCTTTGAATTCAAGAAATGCGAAGATGAAAGCCCCTAAAACCAGAGCTAAAGAAACCAATTGAATAATTCCGTCATTCGCATATAAATCGAAAAGATTTACTACCAATCCTACGATTGTGCTCATTAAACCGAGGATCAAACCCCATTTCATTCCCTGGCTTTTAATCGTCATTTGATTTTCCATACTATGTATTTTTCTTAATTAGTCTATCTCTACTCAAAATCATTACAAAATGCATTAGCAAAATAAGTACAAAAGCAATAAAGATAATGAAAGGACTCGCCAAAAATAATTTCTGTAAGACATCGGCAGAAATTTGGCCCGGGCTTTTCTCTTGAATATCATTTAAATAAACATCAATTTCTTTGTCGTCAAGACCTCTTTCAATGAACATTTTCCTGTTCTCAGATATCTCTTTTATGGCTCCTTCCTTATATTCTTGAATGCTATCATTCATTTTAGGTAAAGTAAGACCCATAAATGAGGTGAAAATCATTATTCCCAAAAGGGCAGCAAGAGCATTCATTACGATGGTCTGCAATATTTTATAGCCCTTAAAACTATTCTTGATATGATAATTGAGTGAGGCAAGAAAAACCGCAAAAGAAAGAATGATAACATCCCAAAAGAGGTATTCAGAACTCAATGGATTGAATCCCAAAAAATATACCGCCGAAAAAAGCAATATAAGAGCTATTCCACCGCCAATTCCACCTATCAGTAAATATGGAGCTAATGTACTTTTGATTTTATCAGATGTTGACAAATGCTAATCCTTTATTAAAAATTGCTACGACTCTGGAACTGAATGATTTGCCGATAAAAGGGCTGTTTTGAGGTCTTGCTCCACCTGATTTTGGGTTATACTGCCATTCTGTATTCAAAGAAAACAAAGTGAGGTCAGCATCAATACCTTCAGATATAGAAGGGCGATTTCTTTTAAGAACAGCATCCGGTCCATCGGTAATTTTTGTGATCAGATTTTCCAATCCAATTTTATCCATTGCCTTTTTTAGTATTGCCGGAAATAAGGTTTCTAATCCTGTAATTCCGCAAGAAGCAAGATCGAACTCCAGATTTTTACTTTCTTCATTGATGCCATTATGATCGGATACAATTGCATCTATGGTTCCATCTTTAAGGGCTTTCCAGAATATTTCTATTTCCTTTTTTGTTCTGAGTGGCGGGCAAGTCTTATAATTTGTATCGTAATCCATCAAAAGGGAATCGTCTAAAATCAGATGATGTACCGCAATATCACATGTCACATTTAAACCCTTCTTTTTAGCCTCTTTAATCAATTCAAGGCTTTTTGGTGTAGAAATATGTGAAAAATGTAGGCGCCCACCATAATGTTCAAGTAATTCAAGGTCGCGCTGTACTCTGGATGATTCGGCAATGTTTGGAATTCCTTTTAACCCAAGAATTGTACTCGTTTCTCCCTCATTCATCTGTCCATTTTGCGATATCTCGCCGTCTTCAGCATGTGAAATTATAAGTCCGTCAAATTTTTGAGTATAAAGCAAGGCATGAGCCAGTAGTTCTGTATTTCTAATGTCACTATCGCCATCAGTAAATGCCTTCGCTCCGGCAGTATGTAAATCGATCATTTCGGCCAACTCCTCTCCTTCCGCATTCTTGCTCAATACTGCCGATGGCAAAATATCAACTGCATATGATTTTGCACTGCTGAGCAGACTTTTAATCATATCCTTATGACCTACAACCGGATCTGTGTTGGGAAGTGTTAGAATCGAAGTGAAGCCACCACGAGCAGCAGAATCCATTAGGTATTCAAACTTTTCATGCTGCTCAAATCCCGGATCTTTTAAATGGACTCTGAGATCAGTCCATCCTTTACTTAAATAAAGGTCATCACCGGAAAATGATTTGCTCGCCTTAATTTCCGTATTGGAAATCTTTTTGATTTTGCCATTTTCAATTAACAAAGAGACCTTCTTTTTGTGAAAGTCGGATCCTTGATCAAGAATTGTGACATTATTTATGGCATATTTCATATCAGAGGAATCTTAATAAAAGTACTTCTGCTACAAGGAATAATAGGGAGCAAATTAAGAAATATTTCCATAGTGCTGTGCCAAAATGCGATTCCTTATATTCAGCTGCAAATTCTTTTATTTCTCCGTTTTCGTTCAAATCAATTCTATTCCCATTTTCTATCCCATTTACGAATTCCCCCGGAGTATATGTCTGTAATTTCGACTCATTTTTATCGGTATTAATTGCGATACTTCCCAGTATGCTATCATTCATAACCAATTCATAAAAACCGGGCTGCATCTTTTCGCTGGGTATGTTAAATTTCAGACCTTCGGGGGCAGGGTTTTGCTCAGGAATAATTTCAATATCTGCATTCTTTAGTTTAATTGCGGATTCGCCCAAACCGGACCTAGACATTTCCCATAGAATTGAACTCTCTCCGAAATTATATGCCAAGCGCGATGCAGATTTCTCAACTACTGAGGTACTTATTTTATACATAACCGGAACAAAAATGGAATGTCGGTAGAAATTGCTTCTCTGCTTTTCAATATTTCCGGATATCAAAAATATTTTACCTTCTCCAAATGATTTTTGCCCTAAAAATGATTTTCCATCCTTAAATTTTAAATGATTCAAATCCAAGCCATTTACAGTCAGTTTTGGAATTGCATCGGGCATATCAGTGTTCTTTTCAAACCTCTGAAAAACACCTTCAAAAAAAGGATTATTTAAATCAGGGTCAGCAATAGATTGAGGATTATCTGATGCCAAACTTGAAATATTGGAAAGCCCCAATTGTCTTAAAATATTTATCAGTCCTTCATTTTCATTTCCTGCTATAAATAAAACATGGCCACCATTTTTAATATAATCTGTCAAAACATTTATTAGAAAGTCAGGATAATCTTTAATGGCATCAATAATAAGAAAGTCTGAAGACCGCAATTGATTAAAATCCGGATTTGAAATATCCATATAACTATAATCAAAAAACGTTTCAGTCTGATAAAGAGCTTTTAAGTATGGGTTTTCTTTTGTAGATATCACAAGCACAGAAATATCCTGAAGAGATTTTAAAATGAAATTATATTCATTGTCGAAGAAAACCGGGCTATCATCAATTTTGATTGTTCCTCGGCTTTCGAGGTTATTTGGGTTTCGCATGCTGAAAACGATTTCAGACCTAGAATCCTTTAAAAGGTTCACATTACTGGCAGCCGCTTGTTGATCATTGATAAACAATTTGACAGGGAAGTTTTCAATCTGCTCATCTCCATCGTAGTTTAATAAAACATGTAAATTATTTTCCTCCTGCCCGAAGATGAAAGGTTTTTCCAACCAAGCAGAATCAATAGAAATATTTGATGGTGTTATGTTTTGTACCGGTATCAAATGATAAATATTATTGGTATCGAGATTTATGTTTTCCGGATTGCCAATAGTACTCACTTGAAGATCACTGATTATGAAAATTTCTTTGGAACCATTAAAATCAATTTGTTCAATTCGATTTAGAATTTCATCGAGGCTTCTCGAAGTGTAGGATTCATTTATTTCTGCCAGCCTATCGTAAAATTTATCTTTTGTATAAGGGAAAAGGTCTTTAGCATTGAATTCATTATCCAAAAAGTAAACATCTTCATTAGATCCGATAATTTCAGAAAACGCTTCCAATCCGGAGACACCATTTTCCAGCAGAGTATTGGCCTCGCGCTCTTGTTGCATACTAAAAGAATTATCGAGGTAAAATACCTTAACTCTCTCTTTCCCATCATTAACACTTTGAGATGCAGGTATGAAGGGTTGAGCAAAAGCCAGTACCAAAAAGAGTAGGAAGAGGATCCGGCTCAATAAAATCAGATAATGCTTTAAATTTTGAACAGAAGCGGTTTGAGTTTTTACGCTTTCGAGAAGACTAACATTGGAAAAGAATACTTTTTTAGGTCTTTGAAAATTAAATAAATGAATAATTATGGGGATACTGATTGCCGTAAGGGCCCAGAGAAACTGGGGATAAAGAAAATTCATAATATATTCAACCTCGCTGTATTTCCAACGACGTGAAATTATAATAAGTATTGTTCAATTAAAACCATTTTGCGTTGTTAGTAAGCGAAAATGACAATATCATAGGAAAATATGCAGATAAAATCTATTAGTGAGTACATAAAGGATAGACGAAGTCTCTATCCGGCTCAATACAGTAATAAGAAAGTAGATGATGAAATAATTAATGAAATGCTTGAAAATGCCAATTGGGCGCCTTCACATAAAAGAACATATCCCTGGAGATTTACTGTCTTTTCGGGAGATGGACTTGCGAAATTGGCCGAATTTCAGAGTGAGCTTTATAAAAAGGTTAGCACAGAAAAAGGATCTTTTCAGGAAGATAAATTCATAAAACTCAGTCAAAAACCTCTTTTGGCCTCACATGTGATTGCAATAGGCATGAAAAGAGATCCAAAAAAGAGTATTCCGGAAATAGAAGAAATAGCTTCAGTCGCTTGCGCTGTTCAGAACATGCATTTAACCGCTTCAGCTCATGGACTTGGTGCTTATTGGGGAACAGGAGGAATTACCTATATGGATGAA
This sequence comes from uncultured Hyphobacterium sp., assembly GCA_964351965.1. Lineage (GTDB taxonomy): Bacteria > Bacteroidota > Bacteroidia > Cytophagales > CCMP332 > CCMP332. The sequence goes on from CAYGPM010000002.1 coordinate 288,692, forward strand.
GCCAAATCGTTTTTTGATCTGGAAGAGTCAGACAAACTAATGGGTTTCCTTTTCGTGGGAGATTTAAAAATTGAAAATTGGCCAAAAGGTATTAGAAAACCACATGAAAATTTTGTGAAGTGGGTTAGCTAAATTGTATATTGTATCAAATAAAAAATTGAATTAATGATAACCAAAAATTATAATCCAAGTCCGCTGGAAGTAGAAATTACGAATATCATTTTTGACCTAAAAAGTGAAATCGATAGCAGATTAAGTGATAGTGAAATAGTGGAAATAATCAAGGATGTCAACCTTGATAACCCTGATTTGATTATCAAAACGAAAGATAAGGATGGCGATAGACACGAGTTTATGCTAAGAATTATTCAAAAGCCTGATAGCAGAATAAATTAATCTGCCTAAGATTTTTGGTAATCATCTCCTTCTTTAAGAACGATTGACAAAGGGACATGATCCTGGCCTATTTCATTAGCAATTTTTGCTAAAATATCTTCAGGAGAAGCATCATCTTCAAACTGAATCGGTTTTTTGAATTCAACTTTCAGGTCAATTCCCTTTTTCTTGAAGAAAAGTCCTTTCTTATTAAAACCGCGACGGAACCCGTCAACTGATACAGGGACAACAATAGGCTTGTTATCTTTAATGATATGTGCTGTACCTTTCCTGAGTGGTGAATAGGGCTTGGTAGTGCCTTGTGGGAAGGTGACAATCCAACCTCTGCTTAATGCTTTAGCTATTTTATTCTGATCGCTCATATCAACCTCTCGATTGATCTCTTTTCCTTTTTCCCTCCAGGTTCGCTTTATCAGGATACCTCCACCATAAGAAAATATTTTGGGTAAGATCCCACTGTCGGTCATTGTTTCTTTTGCCGCTACGTAATATGTTCTTACAACGGGCCAAAACATATAAAATGGAATCCCCATTCTTGTACTGTCCTTTTTTCCTCTTGCTTTATGAATTCCGTGATTAATGGCAACAACATCGGCATAGTATGTCTGATGGTTAGAAACGAAAAGAACGCCACTTTTTGGAAGGCCTTTAATATTATTCAGTCCTTTGAATTTCAAGGTATTGACCAAATCGAAACCTGGCCAGCTAAGCCAACCCACAAAGAAGATTAGTATCGCTTTAAAAAAATAAAAATTACCGAAAGGATCGCGTAGTCTCATGTTAATCGTTGCGCAAAAGTAATATTAATCCTTAATTCTAATATAAAGAGCAGTTTTATCTACCTTCACCGGGTAAGTATTTAGCTCAAATTGACGTCCAAAACCCTCTCTTCCACTTTTTAGATTAAACTCATAAAAATGCAAAGGACAAACAATTTCCATATTATTATTGCAATGTCCTCTGTGTAGTGGAGCTCCGTTATGGGGGCATTTATTGTCAAAAGCAAATATTTCTCCTTCATAAAAAACTAAACAGATTTTTTGTTCTCCTACTCGAAGAAGAATTGGTGTTTTATCTTCAAATCTGGATTTTATTTCTGTAAAATCGTCAAAAAGTTTAAGCCAAGCCATTCAGTTTCTCAATAATTAAATCGGTTGCTTTATTTTCCTGATCCAAATTAAGCCAAATCAAATCATCAAAGCGGCGAAGCCATGTGAGTTGTCTTTTGGCGAATCTTCGTGTATTTCTCTTTATGAGTTCAATGCTATCTTCTCTACTTATTTTTCCGTCGAGATAATCAAAAATCTCAGAATAGCCTACAGTTTGAAGGGCATTGAGATGCTTTTTATCTTTTAGCTCCATTACCTCTTTTTCCAAACCGTCAGCGAGCATTTTTTCAACTCTAACATTTATTCTGGCGTAAAGATTTTCCCTTTCGCGTGTCAAAGCCAAATTTAATACCCTATATGGCAGTTTTTTTTTTTGATTTGAATGAAAAGATGAAAAAGGCTTTTGAGTATATCGAATTACTTCAATTGCACGAATTACTCTCTGCGGGTTTTGTTTATCCACGCTGTTGAAATATTCCGGGTCTTTCTCTTTGAGTTCATTAACTAGAGCTGAGAGTCCACTATTTTGGAATTCTTCATTAATTTCTTTTCGAATTTCATCAGGTATATCCGGAATAGCATCCATATTTTCTAATAAGGCCTGAGTATAAAAACCTGATCCGCCTGATAAAATCAGCGTGCTCTTTCTCTTAAAGAGTTGATTGATTATTTCTCCGGCTTCTGAAGCGAATATCTCAGCATTATAATTCTCGGTAATACTTTTATGTCCGAGTAAATGATGTCTCACCCCTTCCAATTCAGATTCATCTGGGCGAGCTGTGCCAATTTTCATTTCGTGAAATACTTGTCTTGAGTCAGCATTTATAATATCAGTTCCGAGCTGCTTAGCCAATTTTATAGCTATATCAGTCTTTCCAACAGCGGTAGGTCCCTGAATTACAATTAAAGTATTTTCCAATTGCCAATGTTTACATCACAAATTAGAAAAAAGAATCAGAGACTTTCTTAATATTCTTAAATTCGAATTTTGTAATTTGCCCTATCCGGAAATAACTATGGCCGACCAAAAAAAAATATTAATAGCTGAAGATTCCAATATCGTCATGAATGTGGTTTCCAAAATTTTGGAGAACATGAATTACATTGTTTATGGAGTAAAAAACGGAGAAGAACTTTTAGATAAAATCGAAAAAGAAAATTTTGATCTCATATTAATGGATATAAATATGCCCAAAATGGACGGCATAACTTGTGCTCAGAAAATTAGAAAAAGTGATCGCGAACAAATAAAAAACATTCCGATAATTGCGTTATCGGGAAATGATAAAAATTTGACCGTAAAGGAGTACAATGCAGTTGGCATTAATGATCTGATTCTAAAACCTATCGATTTTGATATTCTTGCCCAAAAGATAAATAAGACCTTATTCTGAAATGAGCTTACCAAATACAAAACACAGTCTTAACAAACTTGAAGATCTAATATCAGAAACTCAGTATTCACTTCGCTACGAAAAGGGAAATTTCAAATCAGGATATTGCCTTATAAGGGAATCTAAAGTGATCATAGTAAATAAATACTATGCTTTGGAGGGGAAAATATCTTGTCTGATAGACATATTGAAAGAAATAGACGTAGATCAAAAAAAACTTAGCGACAAGAATCGAAGTTTATATCAGAAACTAAGACAAACAGAACTCGAAGTTTGAAACTCACTTTTTTAGGTTCAGGCACATCACAAGGCGTTCCCGTCATTGGTTGCGATTGTAAAATATGCAGTTCTCTTGATTTTAGAGATAAGCGATTGCGAAGCTCTGTTCATATAGAAGATGGAGACACAAGTATAATAGTGGATTCAGGACCTGATTTCCGCCAGCAAGTGCTTAGAGAGAGAATCCGCAAAATGGATGCTCTTCTTTTTACTCATGAACATAAAGATCATACGGCAGGAATGGATGATATTCGTTCCTTTAATTTCCTGCAAAAAAAGGACATGCCGGTATATGCCCGGAAAAGTGTAATAGAGCAGCTAAAAAGGGAGTTTGCATATATTTTTGAGAATTTACCGTATCCGGGTATTCCCAGAATAAAAATTCAGGAAATAAAAAACGAACCCTTTATGGTTCATAAAACTGAAGTAATACCTATTGAGGTACTCCATATGAAATTACCTGTGTTTGGCTTCAGGTTTGGAGACATTACTTATATCACGGATGCCAAAACCATTTCAGAAAAGGAAAGAAAAAAAGTACGAGGATCTAAAATTCTTGTTTTAAATGCCCTGCATCAAAAAGAGCATTATTCTCATCTCAATTTAGAAGAAGCGATAGCATTAGCGCAGGATTTAAAGGCAGAAAAAGCCTATTTCACGCATATTAGTCATTGGATGGGAGTACACAAGGATGTAGAGAAAACATTGCCGGATAATATGTTTCTTGCCTATGACGGGCTTAAAGTAGAAGTCTGACAACAATTATGTGGAACTACTTCACAATCAAATGGCTATGCGAAGTTCTGAGTGAAAAACTCATTGAATATAAAATTGGAGAAATATTTTCTCAGAACAAGAATGAAATAATATTCGGCTTTTATAAAAGCAATGCAGAGGATTTTTATTGGATTCTAAACTTTGAGCCATCCTTTCCGCATATGCGCTTTTCAAATCAATACAGTAGAGCAAAAAGAAATAGTGCAGATCTATTTGTCGGAATCATTGACCAAACCATTATTAAGGTTCAGATGCATGAGGGAGAGCGCAGCTTTCATTTTGACTTAGGCAATGGAAGCAAACTGATATTTAAAATGCATGGCGGACGCGCTAATGTATTGGTGAAAAAAAGAAGTGAGAATCATTTATTCAGAACAAATATCAAGAATGATCTCGATTTTGAAATTCCACCAAAAAAAGAATATTCCATCTCTGAAAATGGAATAAAAGACCAAAAAGAACTTAAAGAACAGTTTCCTATTCTAGATAAAGACAGTGTTTCATTTCTTGAAAAGCAAAACATCTATCAGTATCAAAAAGATGATCAGGAGAAATTAATATTAGCCCTTTTAGAGAAACTACAGGCTAAGGAGATTTTTATTTCTCGATCAAATGAGCATTGGCTATTACATCAAATAAAACTGAATGAGAGTGCAAAATCATATCTAAATCTATTTGAGGCCATAAACGACTATTCGAGTATTGAAGGCAAGGAAAGATATATTTCCGGTCATAAAGAATCCATTCTAAAAGAACTCAAAGTGAAATCAGAAAGGATAAATAAATCCATTCAAAGGATGAATTCCAGACTTGATAGCTTAATTAATAATAATGAATGGGAAGAAAAGGCCAATTTGATTATGGCCAATCTTCATCTCTTCAGCGATGGAAATGAAGAAGCCGAAGTTTTCGATTTTTACAATGATCTTAAGAAAAAGATAAAAATTAAAAAGGGAATAAGCGCTCAAAAATATGCGGAATCGCTTTACAAAAAATCAAAGAATAAAGGTATAGAAATCAAAAAACTAGAAAGCTCAATTTTTCAAAATACAGAAGAGCTTAAATTGAATAATTCTAAAATTGAGGCTTTTGAGGAAATTCAAAGCCCAAAAGAAATCAAAGAATGGATTTCAAGAGAAAAACCAAATAGTAAAGGCATTAAGGAAAAAGAGGAATCCTTATTCAAAGAATTTAGAATTAAGGAATTTCAAATATTTGTTGGCAAAAACGCAAAAAACAACGATGTACTTACCACAAAGTTTGCCAAGAAAGATGATTTATGGATGCATGCAAAAGATGTATCGGGCTCACATTTAATAATTAGAAAAGACAAGAATAGCAAGGTTCCTAAAGACGTACTCGAGCAAGCTGCTTCTATTGCAGCATGGTATTCCAAAGGCAAAAACGATACTTTGTTTCCTGTTATTTATACAGATAGGAAATATGTAAGAAAAGGTAAAGGCTTAGCTCCCGGACAAGTATTTGTAGATAAATACGATGTCATTATTGTTAAGCCGGAGCTGCCATAGTTCAATATTTCATTACTATTGATTAGTTTGTGGAACAATAGATAATCCCTATGAAAAAGTTTTTCCTGTTTCTATTGATTTTCGGTTCATTTAATAATTTTTCCAAAGCACAGAGTTCGACATGTCCGGATGATCTTATTCCAAAAAGATTTATGAGCAATGGTAAAATGGGTTTTGTTGATCTTTTTGATAATTGGAAAATTAATCCCAAATACTTTGAAGTCTCGCCTTTTGAAGGCCGTTTTGCAAAAGTAAGGTTCGGCAATACCTATGGTATGGTAAACTGCGAGGGAAAAGAAGTGGTACCGCCCGAATTTGATGAGTTGAGCTTTTTCAGTTTTGGAAGAATATGGGCTAAAAATGCTAAAGGCTGGTTTCTATGGGATTCTTCAGGTACTCAACTTACAGAGACAGCATTTGATGATTTTAAGAGAGCCAGTATTTGGCATTCCTATGCATGGGTACTTAGCGATGGCAAATGGAAAATATTGAATGAACAAGATGGGCATTTAATCTGCGAGAAGGAATTTACCACCATTAAATTATTATCCGACACCTTAAGTCTGGTTTCGAATGATAGCTATTTCGGAATTATCAATCATAAGAATTGCAATTTTAAAATTCCCGAATCCATAGTTCATGCCCAAAAAGTGAGTTCGAAATTTATCAAATTGAGATTTCGAGACAAGAAATACGACATTATAAATCTTGAAGGAGAGAGCATACTTCAAGAACCTTATGATGAAATTGAATCAGCCGGAAATGGTCTTGCAAAAGTAAAATCAAACAATAAATGGGGCTTGATAACTCCTTCGGGTAAAGAAATACTTCCTATAGAATACGACAGTATAAAAAGCTATCATCACGGAAGGCTGGCATTGAAAAAGGAAGGAAAATGGTTTTATATAAATGAAAAGCTCTATCCCATCAATGATTCTCTTTACGACATTGCCTCTGATTATATTTCCAAAGGAGCATTTGTGAAAAAGGATAATTATTGGGCATTAATCAACCATGACGGTGAGCTAATATATTCAGATCTTGATAGCATCGTCTATAATAAAGGGCTCCTATTTGCTCAAAAGGATTCAAGATGGAAACTGCTTCCTAATACAATGGATAGTGAAAGCTTTGAGCAAATTAACTTTTCCGACGACACAGAAAAAAGCAGAGTAATGCAAAATGGGAAATGGGGAATCTATGATTTTATAAATCTCAAATGGCATATTGCATCAACATACTCAGAAATAAGCTTCATTTCAGAAGAAAAACTCTTAGTAAAGAAAAATAGTAATAGCGGTCTGATTGATATCAATGGAAATGTAATACTACCAATTAGCTTTTCAATGATGAATTGGCAAGCAGGATTCAGAAACAATCTTTTCATAGTTCGTGCAAATAATTATCAATTGATAAACGAGAAAGGCAAAGCCATCTTAGAAAGCAATTTTCCAATACGCAGGCAGGGGTCGCTTTTTTTATTGGAAGATGAAAAAAAGAAGTACCTGTATGAATATGATGGAGATTTGATTTTTGAGGATAAGGTAGATTCTATACTCGTTTTAAACGGCTCTGACTATTTTGCCATTAAAGCAAAAGACAAATGGGGCTTGATGGATGTAAAAGGGAATGAACTGCTCGATACAGATTTTGATGAGTTAAGAGTTCTTTCTGATAAATATATTGCTCTAAAAACTGATGAAAATTGGGAAATTTTCAAACAAGATGGGAAAAAGCTGATCGGTGAAGATCAAAATATTATTGATCTAAAAGAAGTATTGAATAACTCCTTCATTGTAAAAACAGCAGAGCAAATGCTATGGATTGACAACAATTCTAAAGTATTAGCAAAAGGTATAGAAGAATATGTTATCCTAAATACAGGACAAATTGCTATTAAATATAAAAGCCATTGGGAATTGAGATCTGATGAAGGGAAAAAAATATCAGACATGAAATTTGAAAGTATTGACAAAAAAAATGGATCGGTATTGCTCCGATCCAATTCTAAATTATATCAGGTAAACACAAGTAATAAACTTAATATTTACCTTCCTTTCGATTAGTTAATTATTCTTCAACCTTTATAACCATAGTTTGGTATAAAACCGGGCTATCCAGATTGTTTAGTTCAATTAGCTTTTTGACTGTTGTCTTATGAGCTTTAGCGATACTATATAAGTTATCCCCATCTTTTACTACATAAGTACCTGGACCCGGGGCAATTTTATTACCCGAATTATCAAATACTTTGATTGCATCTCCAATTTGTATGATTTCAGAATCGATATTATTTAATTCTTTAATCTGCTTTACAGTCATGCCATAGGAATACGCAATTCTAAATAATGTTTCCAGGGGCTTTACAATATGATAAGACTGACCCGAAGGAAGTGTTGGTAATGTTGCTGTTTTAGATGTTTTAACAACAGCTCCTGAACCTCTTCTAGGCTCATTAATTCCTTTGTACTTATCGCTTGAAGCAGCTGCCATAGACACAGGTGCTACAAGACCATTGTCTCCGGTTTTTCGCACTCTTAAAGGCACAAATGCCCTTATATCAGTTTCGCCACTAATATTATTTAATTTTTTAAGTTCTTCCGGCGACATGTCAAATTCACTCGCAACCTTCTCAAGACTTTCCTTAGGTTCTACAATGTATGTCATGATAGGAGAATTATAACCTTTACCACCTACTACATAAAATTCTACTCTTCTATTAAGTTGTCGACCAATTGGGGTTTCATTGGAAGCAATTGGTTTATTAGCACCAACAGCATTGACGACTATTGAGCTCTTATCTACATTTCTATTTTCTAAGTATTCAACTACTGCCGCACCTCTTTTTTGGGCTAATTCATTGTTATACTCATCAGTTCCTACATTGTCTGTATTAGCATAAACCTCTAACTGTACTTTCTCATTTGTCTTTAAGTAATACACTAAGTCGTCGAGAGTTTTCTTGGCTTCTTTTCTGATGGTATAATCATTGAAATCAAAGTAAATATTTTCAAATACTACCCTATCGGTTGTTTTCTGACTCATCCATTTAATTCGGACATCATCAATCTGGAATTTGATATCAGCAGTAAGACGCGGATCATTTTCATCAATTAATATTTTATAGTTCTTGTCTGAATCCAGTTCTTCAAATCTTGCAATACCGTCCATATTGGTTTTGCCCCTTTTTAATATCAAGCCATTTTCATCAACTAGAACTACTGAAACATCCGCCGCCGGATCACCGGTTTCGGAGTAACTCAATTTTGAAAGAATGGACATTGAGTTGAACTGCTCTATTATTTCCTTTGTGATAGTTGCTAAAACAGCTCCATCCCTAATTGCATTTATATCAAACTCACCACCCTGGCCTTTGTACATTACATTGGCATATACATTTTCATCATCGCTCTCCAAAACCAATTTATAAGTTTGATCAGGAGATAGATTATCAAATGATAAAGAACCCAACTCATCAGAATTTGCTTTTAACAAAACATTTCCATTGGCATCGGTAAGTAATACAGGTATGTCAACAGCAGGTTCGCCACCTGGTTCATAAAATAAATTTGTGATTAATGAGAAGTTGCCGTCTTTGTTTAGATCATCTTTACTAAACTCTGCTAAAAGCAATTCCGAACTTTCTATGTTGAAATAATATATATCATCGTTTCCTTTTCCACCCTGACGATTAGAGGATAAAAGTCCTTTCTCATTTCCAAGAGATAAATAAAACTCATCTCTGTTGGTATTGAATGGCAAGCCCATATTCGTTACCTTTTCAAAACGACTTCCCTGGGCCTTAAAAATATCCAAACCACCAAAGCCTTTTCTTCCATTACTTGCAAAGAATAATGTTGCATCTTTTTGGTCAAAGAATGGAGCAATATCCTGAAATTCAGTATTCAGCCCACCCATATTTCTCGAAGCCTGCCAATCCTCATCCCCTGTTTTAATGCTAAACCAAAGATCATTTTGCCCTCTTCCATCCGGCCTATCAGAAACAAAAATCATAGTATCTCCACCTGTGGTTAATGTGGGTTGCTTTGTTTCAAAACCCTGATAATTAATATTATCGTTTAGCCTAACTCCTTCCTCCCATTTGCCATCTACCTTATTTGAAACATAAATAGCACAAGGATAATCTTGCTCAATACAAGATGTATAATAAAACTTAGTCAGATCCTTTGAAAACACACCTGCACCATCATTCCTAATTGTATTGACATTACTAAATTTATCATCGTCCGGATATTGTGTCCATCGCCTTCCCTCCAATTTATAACGGAAAATATCGCTATACTCTTCACCTAAACGAGTATCCGTTTCTTTCCCTTTAGTTCCTTCTCTGGCAGATGCAAAAACTATCGAAGAATCACCCTCATAGAAATTAGGTGCATATTCAGATTTATCGGTATTCACAGGGCTTGGCAAATTTACAAACTCGTAATTTCTTTGTGGCTTTTTGAGTTCTTTTAATGCCAGAATACAACCGTCCCTTTCTAATTCAGCTGCTTCTTTATACTTTCTATCTTCAGGAGTGAGAGCTCTAAATGTGGTTAAAAATGAATCAAATTGAAGTTTTGCCAATTCATATTTACCATTGCTTTTCAACATCATAGCATACCAAAACCCGGTAAGGGGTATTTCATCTTTTGACAGCTTTAAAGTCTTTAAATATTGCTTTTCAGCCTTTTCATAATCATAATAATATCTATAACATTCTGCCAATTGAAAATTAGCGTATACGTTTTTAGGATTTTCCTCCAATTCATTATTATAATAATCCGCTGCTAAAAAATATTCCTGATTTTCGAAATAGGAATCGGCTATTTTAACATTTTGTGAGTCTTTCTTTTTGTCCTGAGCTTGGGACAAGCCAACGTTTAAAAGGGAAGAAAGGAAAATAGCAATTACTGCAAATACCTGGTTTCTCATACTATTCAAAAAGTAATAATTCAAATATCGTAAAATATTTAAAAGATTAGATGTTAATTTCAAAAAGCTCTTCCCCTAAATTCAATTAATAATTATTTATCATCGGGAGACTGTACGATATAGAACTCTACTCTTCTGCTATACCTATTACCTTTATCATCGCCATTGGAGCCACTGGAATCCGGCACCTGTGAGGCACCCGCTTTATCTTCTCCCATAGGAAATAATACTAATGCACTTTCATCAATATTTTTATCTCTCAAGTAATTCAAAACAGCATTTGCACGCTCTGCAGATAATTTTTTATTGAATTCTTCATTACCTACTGTATCTGTATAAGCGCTAATATCCACCTGAATATTCGGGTTTTCTTTATAATATGCAGCAAGCTTATCGAGGATAGTACCTGACTCAGGATCAATTTCCTTGCTACCAAAACCAAAGTATATATTCTCGAATTTGACATTCTCAACAACTTCATCGTAACGCTTGAGCTGTAATTTTTCAAACATAACTTTCATTGATGGGTCGTAATTGGGGTCTTCAGTGTCAATTTCAACACGGTAATTTTTATCAGAAGCCAGATTTTCAAAACGCATTAAACCACGCGTATTAGTCCTGATTTTCTTAATTACTTCACCTTTATCGTTTAATAAAACAAGTGGAATACCAACCGCAGGATCGTCACCATTTTCGACGGTCATTTTCCCAAGAAGTGCGAAGCCTTTGAAATCTGAGAAAGAAAATTCCGATCCTTTTTGCTCCATTTCAAGTTTTGCAACAGGCTTATCTTTCTTATAAACCAGACTTAAATTATCCACTACTTCTATGTCATCTACGAAGTATTGCATATTAACCTGCAGTTTAGGGTCATCTGAGTCTATAACAATTCTATAGTTTTTATCAGTCGGAATATTTTCAAATCGTGCAAATCCTCGAGCGTCAGTTCTCATGGTTTTCAGAACATTACCATTTTCATCCACCAATTTAACATCGACATTTATGGCAACATTGCTAGCTCCTTCGCCATAATTTAATTTAGTTAAGGCAGTATATGCTTTAAAGTCATTTACATATTCAGTGGCTACGAGTCTTATGAAATCTCTTTTTGAAGGAAAAACAAAGGTGTAAATATCTGTTTTACCCATGCCATCTTCAATTCTATCGGAGGCGAAGAAACCTCTTTGCTCACCAAGAACCATGTAGAAATCATTTCTACTTCCATTGAATGGCATTCCTAAATCCTTAACAAATTCGAAATTTTCTCCTTTTGCCATATACATGTCCATACCACCAAAGCCACTTCGGCCATCCGAAGCAAAAAACAAGGTATGCTCTCCCGGGTAATATGCAGGTGACATATCAATAAATGGAGTATTTATATTAGGTCCCAGATTAACAGCCGGCCCCCAATCTTCTCCATTTCCTTTTCTGACACTATACCAGATATCCTGCATTCCAATACCATCAGTTCTTTCAGATACAAAGAATAAGGTGTCACCCTTTGGGGTTATAAATGGCTGTTTGTTTTCAGATTTAGGTTGATTAATATTATCATTTAACTTCTCCCCTTCTGACCAACCACTTCTACTTTTCTTGGAAACAAAAATTTCACAGCCCTCTTCCACATTTGCGCAGCTTGTATAATAATATTTGTTTCCATCTGCGGTAAAACTTCCGGGGCCATCACTTTTATATGTATTTATTGCTGACAGTAATTTCATTTTCTTATCTGCAACCCATCTGTCGTTATTATTATCATATCGAACACGATAATTATCAGAATAAAAAATAGCATTTTCCTTATCCTTAATATCCTGCATCACACCCTTGCGATCTGTAGTCATGATTATAGAAGAATCATTTACAATAGTTGGTGCATATTCGTCAGCTCCACTATTGGCAGGTCTGTTCAGTATTTCAAATTCATAATTTCTCTCTTTTTTCTTCATTTCCTTCATAGCAATTCTGGCGCCTTCAAATTCCAGTTTTGCTTTATCGAGAAATATGGATTCTTTTGAGTTGGAGGGAGAGAATTCATCAATAAATTCTGTTAGAATTTCTTTTGCCTTAACATAATCCCCATTCATTTTTAGCGTAACTCCGTACCAGTATTTTGATAGTGGAAATTCTTTGAAACCACCCCTGGTTACTACATAACTATAAAACCTTTGAGATTGCTTATAATCGAAGAGCTCATAATACAATCCCCCAAGCATATAATTAGCATAGTGATTATCGGGGTTCTCTTCCGATTCGGCGGCATAATATTTTAAAGCTTCATAAGGCTCCCCTCTTTCAATGTATTTTTCGGCAAACTTTACATTTTGAGTCATGTACTTTTTGTCGACTTCCATGTTTTGGGCTGAAAGACCTGAAGCAAACAGTACAATTAAGAGAATAGAAGCTAATAATGAGGTTCGGGTATGTTTCATTCCCCGAAATTAATGAAAATTAAATTTTTGGAGTAGAGAATCTTCTTCTTCTTGCTTCTTTTACTTTTCGAAGGGTCAATGTAATTTCATATGCACCTGTTCCAGTAGCCAGATTACTTAAGCCTGAAGTATTATAATCATAGCTAAATCCAATTGTATAGTATCTGTTATCGAGACCCATACTTAATATAGCTGCATCCCCGTAACGATACCATCCACCAAATACAAGGTCTGTTTTGGCCAATACACCAAGAGGAGTGTTAAATAAACGGTAGGTAACATAAATACCTCCATTAATCTGATAATTACGATCTTGGTATTGAATTAAGATATTCGGAGAAACATTCACCTTTGAACTTGTGTGTACTTCAAATCCACCGTGATATTTAATCAACAAAGGTAGAGTCGATTTTTTATCGTCTATAAAGGACTGATTAGGCTGAAGTACATTACTTACCACCAAACCGGAATAAGAGCTCATACCTGTGAAGAGATAGGTCTGTGTTGGGTTATAATAGAACATAAAACCAAGATTCACATTGGGGTACATTATTTGATTATCAAATCCCACTTCACTAGGATTAGCGGTTCCGTCAAATCCTACGAAAGGATTGTATTGACTACCCCATTCCAGATTTGAGAAATCCACTTGTTTTTGAATTACACCAACTTGACCTCCAAAGGATAAAACTTTGAGGTTTTTTCGGTCTAGGGATTTATTATATGCAAAAGATCCCATGATACCGGTAGTCTTGAAATTACCATTTCCGGCAACATCATTAAATACAGTTGCTCCTACACCTCCAATTTTGGTTTTATGATATCTACCACCTTTGATAGGTGCGATTAATGATATTTGACTGGTGGTATAAGGATCTACAATACTTTGCCATTGAGACCTGAATGAAGAATTAAACGTTAAACTCTCATAATTACCTACTAGCGCAGGATTCAAAAATACTGATGAAGCATAATACTGCGAAAAAGTAGCATCTTGTGCTTTTGACACACCGGCTAAGACACAAAAAGAAAATATAAGCAGTAATAGTTTTTTCATACTCTATTTTATCAAACTGACGGTACCAACTTGTTGGAATGCTTCGTCATTAAAGAATTTACCTTTAATATAATAAGTATATACCCCAGTTGGAAGCTCAGCTCCATTTCTTTGCGAACCATTCCAACCATTTGTTTTTAATTCAGTCAGATCCTGACTTTCCCAAACCTTAATCCCCCATCTGTTATAAATCACTATTTCAAAACCAACTGCAGAAATATTAGTACCATATACTCTCATCACTTGATTATCGGCATTCGTTGCATTTGGAGAGAATACATTAGGTACATAAATCAACTGATTTCTTGTAACATGAATCGGCACTGCAAAGGAATCTGAGCAATTAAACTCATTTGTTGCTATTAAGAATGATAAATAGTCACCCGCTTGAGTATACGTATGTAAACCGGTTGGACCCGAACCCGTTGCTCCTGCTTGGAATACCCAATCATAAATAATGGCATCCTGGTTATTAATTGTAAATATTACTGTTTCATTTATTTCTGCTACCAGTGCCGATGGCGTATAACTTGCATCCGGTGAAGGTCGCAATGTGGCTGTATCTGCAGAAATATCTACACCACAAGGATTTGTAACCGTAAATTCAAATGAAAGCAAACCGGAGTCCAAATCACTTGGTATATATGAAGTAGTATCAGTAAACGGATCAACTATTTGTCCTTGTCCATTTGTAATCCATTCAAAATTTAATAATCTGCCTGCATTTCTACCATTAAGTGTGATTTCTTCGTTATTACAGAAACTGGAAATTGAATCAAATTGGAAAAGCGATACTGGTGGCGCCAATGCTTCAATTACAAATACATCAGAAGTATCAGTACAATTTCCTACTCCACCATTACTTATAACTAGGAAGAATGAATTCGCTTCAGAAACTTCAATAGATCTATTAAGAGTATCTATCAACATAGCATTTGTAGTGTCCTTAAACCACCTATAATTAGTTGCCGAATTTACGGAAGTCAAGGTAATTGTAGCACCAGAACCACACCACAAACTATCCCCTACAATCTCAGCATCAGGTGTTCCCAAAACCGTTGCCGGTATACCAACAATAGTGGAATCGATACAACCAGTCGCCAGAGTTTGAACGCTGTAACTGTAGGTTCCACTTTCAGTAATTCTAATTCTGGATGTATCCGAATTTGGTATAGGATTTCCATTATTGTACCACTGGTAAATAAATCCTGTATCCGCAGGATTAGCAAAGAAAAAGGTTCTTAAATTTTCGCAGAAGGTCGTATCCGGACCATTAGTGATTTGTGCAGGAGTAGGTGTTATGAAAGAATTCGGCAATGCCTGTACATCCACAAAGAATGTGTCAATTGCTGAACATGCACCATTACCATAGAATGCTATTACATATTTACCAATACCCGGGCCACCCCAATCAATAGTAACATTACCTGAACCAAGAGCAGCAGACATATTCACAGGGTCTGAATAGTTAAATCCTACACTTCCAGCATCAAAATTACCAGAAGTATTATAAATTTGAATTGAGTCCGTCTCACAAATCACAGAATCCTGAATTAAAATTTCGAAGGTTGCTCCGTCATCTATGGTCACAGTTTCCTGTAATACTATACTACAACCATTACTTGAGCTCTCAGTCATTGTTAACACATAAGACCCCGGAGTATTAATTGCCACCGAGAAAAAGGTAGTATCATTATTAATTGCACTATAAGGTGTAGGAGTAGCTGTTGTACTTTGTAAATTCCAGGTGAAAGTATTCGCCAGATTTGGTGTTTGTAATCTGTATGTCACACTATCCGAGAGCACGCAAACATTAGTTATTTGTGTAGTTTGTAAGAATCCATCAATAAAGTAAGAGAATGTATCAACAGGACTTGATTGTATTGTGAATTCCTGGAATACTGTATCTGAACAATCTCCATTTAAGGCTATACATTGCACTGAACCAGTTGTAACAATATTCCAATTCACTTGAATTTGTCCATTGCTTAAATTAACAAAGGTACCGCCAACAACAGTAAAATTATAAGTTGCATTAGGAACTGCATTTTGTATGGTAAATGTGTCAATCTCATTTAAACATACACCTGTATCAAGATTGGCCGGTCTAAACTCTGCACTAGCAAATTGGTACTTTGTGATTTGTAATAATGCAGTATCCACACATCCGGTAGTTGGGTTAGTTTGAATCAAACGTATACTAGAGGTATCAAATCCGTTTAAACTAACTACCGGCTGATTAAGTGCAAGATCAGTCGTGTCATTATTATTAGTTAAGGTACCAAATCCCGCTTGAAGAATAGTCCAAGAATAATTATCTCCTCCATTTAAAGCAAATAATTTGAGATTATCGCCAAAACATCCGGATGTTGGACCTTGTATGCTCGCTACAGGATTTGATACTATAGTAACTGTAAAAGTATCTTCAACTGCACATTCAATATCAGGGGTATATAATATTTGCGCTGTTCCCGGTCCGTTCCAAGTTATACTAACACTGTTTATTGGACTTGGCGTAATATAAAACCCAGATACAAGATTAGCTCCTGCAATTGTTCCTCGTGTTGCGTTTAATCTCCAAGTACCATTTATTGTAGAGGTATAGGATGATTGACTGAATTCACAGACTGTATCCGGCCCTGAATTAATTGAATCCACACTAAACGGAATTTCGAAGAACTCCTGAATGGCAGAGCTATCAATACAGCCATTAGCATCTGTGATAATTACATAGTACTGACCTGAGTCAGAAATCGTAATAGTATTAGTGCCTGTTGCGACAGAGCCCAAAAGCACTTCTATCCACTCATAACTTGGATTTGGATAACCGGACAGTTCAGAAAGTATAGCTGATCCTCCAAAACAGAATCGTGTTGAATCCGGAATTGTATCCAAAGCAATGGTTGGAAGAGGATTATCAATTATTGCTACAGCACTGGAACTATCAATACATGCCAAACCATCGGTGGTAATAACCACAAAGAATTGTCCGGAAGTATCAGCGGTATATAAAGCATTTGTAGTTATACCATTTGGAATAGTTGTAGGTATATTAGACGAGTCTTTCCATTGATAGATATAGTTCGGCTTTGGATTAAGAACAGAAATATCGAATGAATTGCCTTCACAGATTGAAATTGTACCGAAGGTATCCAATGAAACATCTGGAAGATTTTTAACACGAATGTCAATACTAGTGTCTGCACTACATCCATTCTCATCAAAAACGTTTACAGTGAACACACTATCTTGATTTATTGTCACATTGACCAAAGATGTATCTAATACTGTATGTCCCCAAATGAATGAATCAAGTGATTGTACTAAAGTGTTTGTTACAGTTAAATCAATATTCTGACCAAAACATACCGAATCTGAAGGTGGTATTGGGTTTAATTGAGGTAGTGGATTTACAACTACAGTATCTACCAAAATTGAAATACAAGCTCCTTCTATAATTTGTACCTCATACTCAAAAATAGTTGGAGTAGTTATACTCAAGTTTGGAATATCAAAACTTACTCCCGGAATTAAAGATATAGTTGTATCGATTCCTGTTGCAAAATTGGTTGTCGAAGGCAAATTTCTATTAAAAGCATATAATACACCTGGATTTGATATTTGGTCAGGGCCGCCAAGAACTTTTAATGTTACTGAATCGCCAAAACAAATGGTATCTTCTGTAGAAACGAATGTAGCATTTGGAAATGCATTTAATATTAAGAAAACACTATCCCTATTTACACAACCGAAGTTATCAGTCATTTCATTTATTAGATAATTACCATTTGCGTTTAACGCAGTCTGAAAAATCAATACCGAAGCATTTGTATTATTATTAATTGTGAAAGATGGATTCGCAGTCCATATTCTGGAAGCGTTTCCGCCGGCATTAGGATTGGTGTTGGTTGCTGTAAACAATGCTGTGGCAAAATTAGCACAGAACAATAAAGTATCAGATCCCGGATTTATTGGTGTTACAGTTCCACTTGTAATATTGATATCAGGTAAAGTATTAACAATAACTTCAACAGTGTCATCAATAGCACAACCAGTAACTGTATTGGTTACTGTTACAATAAACAGGCTGTCAGTTGTTGGAGCGACATTGTTTATATTAACATTTACACCATTATCCCAGCTATAACTTAAAATATCAGCAGGATTATTTTGTGGTATTCCGGTTGAAATTAAGGTTGTATCCTCTCCAAGACATATATAGAAAGAACTATCAACATTAAAACTATTCAATGGCAAAGGATTGATTTCTATCAAGACTAAGCTTGAATCCGGACATGCTCTACTATCAGTAACAACAATTTTAACCGAATCTAACCCGACTATATCTCCAAATAGAGTAGGCTTTTCAATAGTATCAGTTATGAGCGTATTTCCTAAAGAAGAAGTCCACTGATACTGATAACCTGTTCCACTTCCACCGAAAGCCACTGTAGGTCCTCCTAGTATCAGTGAATCCTGGAAGCAAATTGAATCATTAACACCTGCATCAATAAATAATTCTGCGTTCAAATCAATACTTATAGTATCTCTTGCAATACAAAGTGAATCATCAACAACTGTTAAGTTATAAGTGTAAATACCGCTTGCTAATAAACCTGTTGTATTGAATATTGGGTTTTGGATACTTCCATTGTTTATTCCCGCAGTCGGAGTCCAATTGAAAATATAGGGTGAAGAACCACCAGAAGCAGTAACATCGTTTGTCCCAAAAATTGTATCTCCTAGAAGAACTTGTTCTCCATAGCATATCGCCGTATCAATTCCGGTAAATGCAACTAAAGTGTCATTAATTTTAAAAGTAAACGACGCACTATCAAAACATTGAGGATAGGTCTGATCGAAAGCAAATAATGTGAGATTATACAAGCCTGAAGCAGTTCCATTAATAACAGAAGTATTGTCCGTAGTATCAACCACATACTGATTGTCGCCTCCCCAAGCATAGGCATAGCCGGTCATTGAACCACCAGTGGCAGATCCTGCCAGACTTATGGTATCATCAAAACAAACGAAGTTTACAGAGCCTGTGTCAGCAATTATTTCAGGGTTAAAGTATACCACCACAGTGTCAGAAACCTCACAAAGTGTAACATTTGGCAATGCCGCAGTGTCAAATACAGTTACCACAAATATTGCTGAATCATTTGTTACAGCCGTATTATAAATTACAGTTGGATTTGCTAGTGTTGGGTCATTCAATATTGTAACCGGTATTGATGGGGTTAAAGAAGACCATTGATAGCCAAAGGTTCCAAATCCACCACTTGCCGTTGGTGCACCACCAATTTGAACTGCCGTGTCCCCAAAGCATAATACAGTATCCGAACCAGCATTTACTACTATTTCCGGTGCAACTTCAATATTTATTGAATCGCTTGTTTTAAAACAACCTAAAGCATCGGTAGCAGTAATAAAGTAGGTATACAAACCATCACCAGGGTTTAGGAAATATGGATTTGGGCTTAATGAATCACTCAAATTAGAAACAGGGTTCCAAGAGTAAGTTATTGTTCCTGTGCCTCCATCTGCTGTTGGTGCGCCTCCCAATTGAATACTATCCGTATTGAAGCAAATTAATGTATCTGTAAAGGCATTAAATCTTAGACTATCACCAACAACAACAGTAATAGTGGCCATACCGCTACAATTAGTAATTGAATCAGTTACCATTACTGTATATATGAAGGTTCCTGAACTATCGCCGACAATTAAAGGGTTATCACTTGTGCTGTCTGCAGGATTATCAAATAGTGTTGTTGGATTCCAAAGGTATTTAAATGTTGTTCCCGGTTTACCGCCTGTGACTGTCAAACTATCCCCAAGTGAAATAGAATCACCAAAGCAAATTGTATAGGTATCTTGAGTGAAAGTTGGTACAACACGGTCATAGGTAACGATCTTTATAGAATCCTGACCAAAGCAACCATTGGTATCGGTAGCAACAAGAGTGAAAAAGAAGATTCCCGAAGTATCTGCTGTGTAAACCGGTTGCAGTAAAGTGGAATCATTACCGCTCAAAGAGTCCCCTGGTGTCCAATTATAAGTATAGGTTCCAACACCTGTTCCACCAAACACAGAATCCATCCTTAAGAAGGAAAATAATGTGTCAGAATCATCGATGCATATTACTAAGCTATCGTTTGCAAACTGAACTGTTGGGTTTTCGAAAGCAGTGATAATTACCGTATCTGTAAAATTCGTACAAATCCGATTATCAATTTCGTTAAATACTAGTCCATATATTGTATCAGTTTCAAGAACATAAAAGGTATCTGAAGGATCAGTTAGGGATGCTAGTTTATTAAAATCTAGATCATAAATTTGAACTGAGTCATATAAATTTAAATCAACCCAGATTCTCGCCGAATCCGTACCTGCACAGAATTCTGTAGGACTCGCAAAAAGTGTATCTGAAATAATATTTTCTTTGATTTTGATAGTTCTACTTGGAACCGGACCGCAATTCAGTGAATTGTCAATTTCCACATAATATTCTGCACTGTCAGAGAAATCAGCAGTAGTGATCAATAAAGAATCGCCTATCGCGCCTGTGATTAGAGTTCCATCTTGGAACCATTGATATGTTAATTCAGTACTCGGTTGGAATGGGTTGTCATTATTTAGGCTAACATTGACACCGTTAATAGTAGCAGATATACTTTTCGAATTATCGGTGAAAGAATCGCCATTTTGTAGTGAGGTATCAGCATCAAAACCAAATACTGTTACTAAGCTTGGATTAAAGTTTATTGGTCTTTGGTAATTCTTTGAAATTTGTTGGTCTGTTAGGGATGTTTTCCATAATCGCAGTTCATCCAATTTTCCAATCAAATTGGTACCGGGTCCACCAATAGTTAAAGGATTTGATGCTGTACCTACAATAGGTAAAAAACCTGTAGATTGTTGACCTACGAATACATTATTAAAGTAGAATTTGGCCAACCCATTTTCAACGCTAATTGTAAAATGATTCCATTGATTAAAATTTGTAGCATTGGTCAAATTAGGAGATTGAAAGGTAAATGGAGAACTACCATCGAACATCCTTAATCTGAGCCGGCCATCTCCTGAACCATTAACAATTATAGAAACATCAAAACCATTGTTTAATACAGCATTTGAGTTTCCGACTATTGAATGTACACGATTAGCATTCGTTTCTAATTTTGCCCAAAACTCAATTGCAAATTCTCCAGTTTGATGTACATAATCAAAATCACCAATGACACCCACATTGTTAACATTACCGATATTAGCACGTATAAAAAGTGAACTACTTCCATATTGAGGTACAGAAAGAATAACTGTATCATCTACACATAAAACACTATCTCCTATTACACTTAGAGTAGAATCAATTGCCTTCTTGATTTCGACAGTCTGAACTGTACTGGTATCAGAACAAATATTGTTGAAAACAACTGCCGTATATAATCCTGAAAGAGTCGCAGAATAAGGATTGCTTATAGAATCTACAAGGTAATTACCAAAGAACCATCTCACCGAATCAATTGCACCATCATTATTAAGGGCTTGTAATTGAACAGAATCTCCAAAACATACCGTATCATTATTAAGAACAGATATCTCAGGATCTATTGAATAGCTGCTTATATCAATAACTCTTGAAGAATCAGCACATAATCCATTGGCTGTAGAAATAACTACATAGTAAGAACCTGTCGTATCTACCGCTAGGACATTGGATGTAGCTCCAGGAATTGCTGTAGCTCCGTTATACCATTGATAGGTCAAAGAATCAGTTGGCATTGAATTCTCGAAAGTTTCCAATTGAGCAGTACCATTTAAAGTTCCTGTAAATGCATTTGCACTTAAATCATTTACAATATCTCCAGCTCCTAATGTTGTATCCTCATCAAGATCAAAAAGAGCAACCAAGCCAGGCTCATTACCATTCAACGGTCTGTACCAGTTATTCGCAATTGTCGCCGAATCTAAAGGCATATTCCAGATTCTTACTTCATCAACTCCTCCTCTGTTTGTATAGTCGATTACACCTGGGAATGAATTTGCATCACCTATAGTAACTCTATTACTGGCAGGCGTTGGAGGTGTTGCATAAACTGGTGTTCCCAATGCAATTGTGGAAGGTAACAACTGATTGTCTAAATAGAATTTAGCTTCATTACTGTCAACGACTATTGTAACCTGATGCCACAATGTATCAGTAATTTTCTGAGCACCTGTAGTATGGAAAATCCATGGTGCGCCCCCTCCATCAACATGTAGCTTGAATTGACCATTTAAATTTATCCCGCCTATATTTCCTCTTTGATAGCCTGCAAAGAACCCGGGATCTGTTCCATCAAAAGCATTACCCACCGCAGCATTTATTTTATTATTTGCAGCCGGATTATTAAGTTTTTGCCAATATTGAATTGTGAATCTTCCACTCTCATGAATGAAAGAGAAATCACTTAGGTTACCGATATCTCTGATTACATCTGCTTTGGCTAATTGTCTTAAATTATTGCCACCATTCAATGGTACACTTAAGAATGTCGTATCACCATCACAAAGTGCTGTATCACCATCGATGGTCATGGTAGTGTCTATTTCAGCTGCTACATTCACAATAATAGCATTACTAGTATCACTACACCCATTATCAAAATAGGCTACTGAATATGATCCGGAGGCATCTACAATTAGAGAGCTATCATTATTGGTAATGAACCCATTGCCACCATACAACCATACTATGCTATCTAATTGCGAGGTAGTATTGATCGACGTTAATGTGACATTATCACCAATGCACAATTCAATTGGACTTGTATTTGTTATTACCGGATCTAATATTATTTCTCTAATTGAAATAGTATCAGAAGTCTGAGTACAGGTTCCATTTGTAATATTTACATAGTAGTCTCCCGTTGAATCAACCCAAATGGCAAAAGTATCAGGCACCGCATCGTAAGAATATCCAGTAAGCGCATTTACCCATTCATAAGTGACAGGAGGTGATGGATTATAAAAACCTGCTTCTGGTATAAATCTAGCTCCATTTAATAAGGTACCATCATTTCCAGCAACAAGATCCTTGGCAGTTCCACCTATTGTATCTTCAAAATTCCATAGACCCACAAGACCAGGTTCATTTCCACTTAATGGAATAACTGCATTATTTCTGATTAATGCTGTATCAAGTGCGAAATCCCAGAAGCGAACTTCATCTACTTTTCCACCAAAACGAATACTTGGTGTAAAACCAATATTGGTAGTTCCAATTCGGAAATTAATTCCAGTTACAGTATTGACGATTTCATTTGAAATGCTAGATACTGTTTCTAATTGACCATCAACATACAACTGTACATCATTTACACTATCTCCATCAAATACGACTGCAATATGATGAGGGTTATTATCTGCAATATTTGTTGTTCCTGTTATGTACCCATCTTTAACAGCTAATTTTAATGCACCATTATTACCCTGTCCTGGTGATTCAAGATTATTTTGAATTCTCACAACGAAGGCTTGGCCATTTGCATCACTACCATATCCCATTATTCCTCCTGTTGTATCCGTTTGAATCCAAGCCTCCAAAGATCTTGCACCATTCGATTGTATTCCAGCAAATGGTGTTTGTACATAACTTGAACCTAGTCTTCCGCCTAGTGAATTCCCTCTAACGCTTTGTACTCCAAGTAATACTGAATCACCTTCACAGAATACTGAATCACCAATTAAGATAGAAGCTATTGAATCAATAGGTGGTGCAATCTGCACATTTACAGCTCCAATGGTGTCAATACACGCATTGTTTTCAGCGATTAAATTAAAGGAACCAGTATAATTTACTGTGAGGAAGGTATCTGTTTCTCCAATAATCGAATCAAATCCGTATAACCACTGTAGGTTATATCCGGTGGTGCTGTCAACGCTTAATGTTACATCATCACCAAAGCATAAACCTGTGGTAGCACCGCTAGCGGTAATTGTACCTGTATAAGGTTCGAATACCGATACTATGACAGTATCTGTACTCTCTGTACAGCGACCATTTGTTATTAATCCATATACTGAATCTGTTTCGAGAATGCTTACACTGAAGTTTGTACCAAGCGATACATCCGCTCCGGAAGGTGTAAGTCTAAACCACTCAATGCTCACATTATTTGTATCTTCTAAAATCAGAGTGACCGAATCACCAAGACAGAAGGTGGTGGTATCTCCTATTGCAGTATCTAAATCTGTTTGAATAAATTGTGTAATAACTGTATCTCTAACTGTACTTGGAGAGGCACATGATGCTGAAGATGTCATTTCTACGATGATGGTATCATCTGCGGTAGTTGCGAAATAAGTAT
Organism: uncultured Hyphobacterium sp.; assembly: GCA_964351965.1. Lineage (GTDB taxonomy): Bacteria > Bacteroidota > Bacteroidia > Cytophagales > CCMP332 > CCMP332. The sequence continues at coordinate 312,964 of CAYGPM010000002.1, forward strand.
AAGTTGGGTCTGCCACTTCCAATGCTCCATTCTTATACCATCTATAATTTGGTGAGTTCCCTTCTAATGTATCTATAGTTGTAAACTGGATTAATTCATTTGGACATATCGGATTTAATGGATTTTGAACAATTGCAACAGATGGTGTTCCCGGTCCTGTGGTTGGTATATTATTAAGCTCTGCAAAAGTCGAGCTAGCTCCGCTACACGGATTGATATAGCTCACATCCACTCTTATATCATCGAGATTATTAATTGTTGTTGAAACAACCGGACCAATACTGAATATTGTTCCATTCTTTCTCCAGGTGTACGTCGGTGATAGACCCACATGCGTTCCTGTAGCTTCAAATGTTACAGGATCACCATTACAAATCGGGCCGGCGGGTGTTCTAAGGATATTAACATTTACTGTTCCATTTGTAGTAACCACAACAGTCATAGTATCTCTATCTGTTGTTGGGCCACCACAGGCTTGATTTCTATTTAATTCAAGCACTACTTCTCTAGTTCCGGCTGTACCAAAAGAAGTTGTATAAAATGATCCATTTGAAACCGGTGTACCGTCAATGAACCAAGTGTAGGAAGGATTTGGACCTTGTCCACTTGGATTGGCCGTGAAGGTTACAAATTCATTTGCGCAAAGAACAGAATCAGGAGTGACATCGATTTCAACCTGAGGAATAATTGGGTTATCGTGTTGTATGATGATGGTATCAAATGCAGTTGCTGTTCCACTACATGCCGTCGTAGTTAACCTAACTACTACTTCATCACCGTCGGCTAAAGTACTGCTGTTATAAATTCCTGTTGGGTTTGATGTTTGGAATACTGCATTAACAAACCATGCATAAGTCGGATTGATACCTTCATTTTGAGTATTGACTGTGAAATTAATATTCTCACCGGCACAAACGGGGTTACCCGGAGATTGTACAATATCTACAATAGGTAATGCACCCGGATTCACTATAACAGGAGCCGTGAAGGGCTGAGAAAGTGGTACTGCACAACTGTTAGATGATGTAACATTTACCGCCACAGAATAAAATGCCGGAGAGGCTCCTGGTAAAGTATATGTAAAAGTGGAATCTGTACTTTGGATTCCGCCAATTGAGCTTATAGTCCATGCATAAGTTGGGTTACTTCCCTGACCTGTTCCCTGAAATGAGAATGTGACTGTTTGACTCGGGCAATATTGAACACCAACCGGATCTGAAACAATTGTACCTGCTAAAGGAATATTAGTTTCGGTTTGAATACTTACAGTATCTCCTGCAATTGGATTTGAAGTACAAGAACCTGGATTGGAAGAGGTTAAAACAACAATGACTTCATCATCATCAGCTACTGATGGTGCATTATATGTTGGACTTGTTGAAACCGGGGTGTTATTGTATAACCATTGATAGGTTGGATTAGCACCTTGGCCGGTAGCATTCACGGAAAAGTTTACCGGATCTCCTACACAAACCGGGTTATTCGGACTTTGAATAATTTGTACACTCGGGTCAACCGGCGACTGAATATTTATTGTTGTAGTGAATGTATCTGTTTTTAATCCAGGAGCACAACTTGCATTGGAAGTCAGAATTCCTTGTACTGTATAAGGTCCGGGAGCTGCAGCATTAAAGAAAGTGAAATCTTCAGATATTGCTTCCAATACTCCATCCACATACCATCTGACTGTTGGAGAAGTTCCACCGCCACTAATCGTAGCATCAAAAACAACATCCTCACCGGGACAAACAGGGCCGTTAGGTGTTTGACTTACATTAATAAGAGGAGTAACACTGGTTTCAATATTTAAAATATGACCATCACTTGCAGTCCCCGGAGCTGCACAAGTAGATGAAGAAGTCATTACAACACTTATTGAATCCAAATCTACTCTTGGGAAATACGAGAATGTATCAGTAACCGCACCAGCCTGTATTGCACCATTTACTCTCCATACAAAAGAAGGACTGGCTCCACCTCCCGTATTTTGAGCTACAAAGAAAACAGAATCAGCAGCACATACAGGGTTGCCCGGACTTTGAATAATATTTACAATTGGTGTTACAGAACCTGTAACATTAATTGTTGCATTTGCAGTATCACCCGTTGGACTAGCACATCCAAAACTGGAAGTCAAAATCGCTCTCACCACTGATCCATTCGCATAACCTGAAGTAATGGTCTTAGATAATTCATCATTTGGCAAGATGGGAGTTCCGTCTAATGTCCATACAATATTTGGACTAGCTCCGCCACCGACTATTGTAGCATCAAATGTGATGGTATCGTTATTACAAACCGGATTGGAAGGGGATTGTGTCAGAGTGATGCTTGGAGTGACTGTTGTTTGTATATCAAGTATCACAGAATCAAAAACAACAGAAGGAAAAGCGCATCCAGCACCTACATTCAATTCAACTTTAACTTCGCTTCCATCAGCAAGAGGTGGTGAAGTGGAAGAAAATGTATTCGAATTTTGACCTGCTAAAGGCAGATCATCCTGATACCATTGCCATGATGGTGACGATCCCGTATCAGTTGCAAGAACTGTAAAAGTTATTAAATCGCCAGCGCAAACAGGGTTTGCAGGAGACTGCACAACGCTGACTGTTGGTGAAGTTGTTGGGTTAACAGCTACTGTTGCTATGCCTGTAAGATTTGCAGAAGGCGCAGTCACAAAACATCCTGTACCTGAATCAAAAATACTGTCAAGAACAAAATTGAATATCGAATCTACCAATGGCGTGACTTGCACTGTAGCAGTTGGAGCTGTGAGCCCTAAATTTGAATAGCTGTTAACTCCATCTGTGTATGTTACATTAAAAGGCCCGGTTCCGGCTGTAAATGTCAAATCAATATCAGCTGGGATTCCTAGGCAAATACTTGGAGTTGATGTGGCTATGCTGGCAGCAGGAACAGGATTTACTGTTGTTGTTGTATTCGAAGGTGTAGCAAAAGTACAGCCATTGAAATCGCTAAGTCCTGTTAAAGTATACAACGTTGTCGTCCCCGGACTCACTCCTATTGAGTCACCGATATTATATGGATTTACAGAACCTATATTAGTTATAGTGAGATTAAATGGACCTGTTCCACCAGTAATATTTACAATTAATGAATCCGAATCTCCATTACAAATTATATCACCACCTAAGATCGTAGCAGCAGTAATCCCAGGGTTAACTGTAATCGTTACAGGATTACCCGTAATATTGGTTGGAGCAACAATTACACAACCGCTGGCAGATACAACGCTATCGATGGTATAATTTGCTGTTGAAGTTGGACTTACCGAAACAACACCGGATCCAATTTGTACCGGTTGAATACCTGTAACACTAGATGAATAATAAATGGTATCCGATGCCTGTGATGTTGTAAATGTTAGTGGTGTATTTTCTCCGGAACAAATTGTTGCAGTTCCTGCTATAGAGGCAGTTGGAAGTGGGTTAACCGAAACTGTAACTGTCTCATTTACCAAAACTCTACAACCATTTGCAGCATCAACACTATCCAGTATATAACTTGTTGTAGCAGGAGGAGTATCTAAAAATGTAAATGGATTCGGTTGCACTGCATCAGGTCTACCTGTAAAGTAAAACGTATAATTCGGGTTACCACCAAAAGCTGTTGCAGTCAGAGGTGTAGATTCTCCTAAACAAATAGTCGTATCACCAACAAATGTGGCAGAATCAATACCATCAACAACTGATACATTAACATTTGAGGGACCTCCTACAGTATCGCAACCATTGGAATCAGTAATAGTGTCTAGGCTGTAATTATTTGCTCCTAAATTATCATTAGGCAAATAGAAATTAGACGTGGGTCCCAATACGTTTGTCAATAATGTATCAAAAACAAGATTCTTGAAAATACGAACATCAAATGGTCCGATTCCGGAGCTGAAGTTTACTTCTACTAGAATACTATCTGTATCACAAAAAGGAGTTGTACTTAATAAATTTAGACTTGCAGATGGGTTTGGTGTAACATTAATTATAATATCCGGAGTTATAAATGACGCACTACCACAAGCGAGTTGATCGCTTAAAGCTGTTGTGCTCATTGTAACTGAAGATGTTAAAGGAATTCCTACAGTATCATCTCCATCAAGATTATTAAATACATAAGGAGTTGTTCCATCAAATAGAGTCACAGAATAAGGAGGTAATCCACCTGCAACTTGCAATCTAAAAAATGCAGAATCACCAAAACAAATTGTTGTTGGACCTACAGAATTAAAGCTTAATACCGGAGCATTTACAACCTGAACAGTGTCTAAATAATTATCAGGCGCACCAGGTGAATTTATTTCTAAACCTATTATATAGGTGCCTGCAGCTGCAAAGGAGCGAGAAAAAGTTCTGCCAAGCGCACCTACACCAGTAAACTCAGTATATGGAAGAACAGGATCCACTGCTAAACTTGACTCCCAGCTGTAATTAGTGGTACCATCAACACCTGAAGAATTACTTACAAAATTAACTACATCCCCCACACAAACAGCTGTGTCGCTATTGATCGAATCGTTAACAAAAAAGTTAGCTTGGAATAGACAATTAATTGGAGCAACACTAAATGTATCTATTGGACCCGAACATCCCGAACCTGTGTTTTCAGTCACAATAAAACTTCCGGAAAATACAGGATCGCTTAAAGTAATTTCAATACTCGAGGAATCTGGAGCGAAAGAGTTAGTAATTATATAACCTGAAGGTAACTGCCAATTATAATTTGACCCTGGTGTAGTATTATCCAATGTGTATGTAAAGGGAAGGCCACAATCAGGTGTACTATTTCCGGTAATAGAATGTGTAACATTAGGTTGTCCAAACCTTGTTCCAAACAATGTATCTGTCTTGATAGGGCAAACTCCCACAACATCATTGTTATTTACCTGCCAAATTAATTGAAAAGTAGAATCCACATAATAATCAGGGAAATTGGCATTGGTGTTGTTATTAGTTGATACATCGTATGTTGCTGTACCTCCAAAATTTGTCACCCAAGTACCGGTTCCTATAGCTGGAACTTGAGCTGATATAGGAAATGAAGGATCACAAGTTGTAAAATCTGCAGTATTAATTATTGGATTTGACGGTTCACGTTCAGTATTTATTTGTAACTGGGCGCTTGTAGAAGGGCAAGGACCATTAGAAATTGTCCAATCCAAAAAATAAGCACCAAAACTTGGAATACTAATGGTAGCATTATTTAATGTATCAGAACTCACAAATGTTGGTATGGGGCCAAATGGAGTAGTCCAAATTCCGGAACCGGAATCTGCTACATTTCCGGTTAACTGCAAAGTAATTGGAAATCCGGTAACACAAGTATCAAAAGGAGTAACACCAACGTTTGCGACAGTCGGCTGTCTGAAATAATTAACAACAACTGTATCTGCATCAGCCGGACAAGCTGCACCACTTGTAACTACCCCTTCTAAAATGGAACTCGCTCTCCATTGATATTCATATTGTACTACGGAATCTACAGAAACTGCGGTAGTTGGATCATTAGCATCAGTAAAAGAAGTTGTAGAACCAGTTGGTCCTGCTATTTGAGACCAAGTGCCTAATCCAACTACCAAAGGTGTGGCAGCTAAATTTGTGGTTCTTCCACATATGTCTTGGTCAGGACCTGCAATGGCCGGGGATACCGTCTCATCTATAAACACATCATCACTTGTGAAATTAGCTGCTGTAGTTTCTACGCAACCATTGGTATCTGTAATTTGAGTGATAGTAAATGTATTGACACCAACCGGAGCTGTAACTGTATATGAAGATATGTCTCCAGAGTTTCTTTGAACTGTGTAATTATCAGTACCATTATTGAAAAGTACATTAAAACCACCTTCTCCGGATAAAAGCAATTCTATATCAACTGTACTTCCCTCACAAACCGTATCGGTATTGGCCAGAACATTAATTGTACCTCCAATAGAATCTCTTAATAAAAAACTGGAAGGTGTGACTTCCTCAATTGGATCAGCATCATTTACTGCAAGATCATACGTAGAAAGAGCGGGCCCCGGAATGCCATTGACCCAATCCAAATAACTTGAATCACAGTGGTCCTTTATCGGAAAGCTTAGTCTAGCCACTAACTCAGGTGAAATAGTGACATCACCTGCATTAGGCGTGCTACCACCTATAATAGCATTTAAATTTAACGTAATGAAAGTATCTGATGGATTAACCACCAAGGTCATTGGATTATAGCTTAAAGGATTATTATATGTCGCCGGAATAAATGAGATAGCACCGTTGAAAATATCCAGATTACTTGTGTCAAACTTCAGTGAAAAATTAGACGCACCAAGCTTAAGAGTGGGGCCCGGGGCCGCTAGCGAAACATACAGATCAACCAGTATAGAATCTTTAGTTGCATCTAAAGACTGATCCATCTGAATTCTAAAAGTCTGAGAATAACTGTCAGCTAAGAAAATTACGAGACATAAAAAGAAGAGTAGTCTTCTCAACATAGATTCAATTTAAAGCTTAATACACGAACCATTTTCAATTTTACAAAAGATATAAAAAGTGGATTTGGTTATTTTAATTCAATGAGATTCTGAATCAATTCTTTTTCGTTTGTTCTCACTTTTAATACATAAGTTCCGGCTGCAAATCCCAATTCCTGAGCGCTAAATCTCAATTGATGCTTACCCATGTCATAAACGCCTTCATCAACCAGACTTACCAAATTCCCTTTTAAATCGTAAACTTCAACAGTTAATTCCGTTTCTTTAGATAAGGTCACCTCAATATTGGTTTTCCCTATATAAGGATTCGGAAAGACGCGTAAAGATGCTCCATTTTGTGCAAAATCCACACCCAAAGGCGCATAATTATAAGGATCAGAGAAAATTTCTCCGCATGTATTAAAAGACTTGACGGTATAAATTCCAGAATTTGAGGGAATTAACTGATCAGAAGTTGCTCCTGCAATTGGCTGAGAATTATGATACCATTGGATATTTCCGCTCACTGAAGAATATAAAATTCCATTATTTTCTGAAATTGTAGCTTGCATTGGTAAAGGAAGAATTTCAACATTTACCGGGTCTGACATTTCAGATACACTACAGTTATTGAGTTGTACAGTGTACATACCGGAAGAATTAGCATTCAAAACAGAGTCTGTTGCGCCTGTAATTTCAATTCCATCTTGAAGCCATTGTATATCAAAATCACTAGCCATGGTTTCTAATAACACTGCTTGCCCCTCACAACCTCTTAATATTCCTGTTTGTAGAATTTGTGGTTTGCCGGGAAGATCAAAGAATTTGAATTCCGTATTAGTTGGGTCAACAAATATTGCCCCTGACTTAATGGAGTTAAGATCACCGTTAGTAGCAAAGGAATTTATGTCACCCCAACTCTTTTCCCATTCTAACTTCGCTTCCGCACATGGTCCGTTTAAAGGAATTAAAAAACTGGCGATTTGAATTAGGTTAGAATTTACTGTAAAACCACTACCCGCTCCGTTATACTTAGTTAATTGTGTATAGTTGATGTGATTAACTGTAGAAATTCTCAATGGATCATATGAATTTGGTGTGACTGAATTTGAAAAAGGGCTTGTGAAATTTGGATTCAGTGTAGCACTTTGCCAGTCAATATCAGTATCTAATTCTTTTTTTATTGGGAAATTGCTAGCTCCAATAACAAAATCAGGACCAGCTGTCTTTTGAATAAAATAATCCAATTTTAAATCATTGCCGATTTTTTCAGCCTCAAAAGACAGTTCAAACTGACTCTGAGCAAAACTCAAACTGCCAAAAGAAATCAGTAAGACGAATGTTATTAGTTTTCTCATATCCTATTCAGCTGTGGAAAAATAAAGAATGTTACTATTAGTCTGAACTCTGGTAAAATCATTGACATTAACGTCACTAGCGTCAGAGCTAGAATTAAATAGAATATTCGTATTTCTGTACCCAGTGTCAGAAGCATTTTGTGATTGTCCAACCTGATTATAATCAAAGGCATTTACGACCATATCTTCATTTGAATTACCACCAACTATAACCGCAGTACTCGGGGCAATTATTCTGATACCTCCTCCGCCATAAATTTCGGTGGGGTCTGTCAAGTCTATAAATTCCGGAGTAACATTATTTGAAAAATTGACAATACTTGAGCCTCTTACTTTTAAATGATTTCTGTGACTTAGAATTACATAATAATTTGTTCCTATTTGAGCATTGTCAAATATGGCATAATTCTGTGTACCTGTTAAGAAATCTCTAATCGTTCCGTCGGTCATAAGCCAAGCTCTCGCCGTATCTATAAAATTGGCCGGTGCCGGATTTATATTATCTATTAAAATTAGCATTATACTATCCACAGCAACTACAGCTCCTTCATCCGGAACAATCTGATTTTTGACCATTTTATTTCTGTTAACTGATGCGGGCTGACCAGCTATAAATTGTTTGCTAACTAATTGTCCTGAATTAAACAAGTCATTTGTCATCAAAGCACCGGTAACGGCACCTTCCAAAATAGCTGTAACTCTTAGTTTCACTTCAGTACTTTGTCCTATTACTAGGACAGAATTTCCTTGTGCCGGTAAAAGACTCTGAACTCTTCCTCCACTCGCAATACTAGTTATTCCACCATTTCCTAAGTTATAAAACAATGTATCTGCTCCATTCAAATTGAAACCTTCTGCAACAACTGATTCAGTCAAGCTTGCCTCAGCTCCGGCGAATTGCGCTTCCACAATAGAAGGCGATAAACTATCACTTAATACACCCAAACCCCAAGAGTTTTGATTAAAAACAGAATTATATCCAAGTGCATTTGTCGAACTTACATTTCTATTACCAAGATATTCGACTCCAATTTTAGGTGCTGCTCCCGGATAAACTGCGCTATCTATCCAAAAGGGTCTAAACTTACCAGATAAATCTCCAACAGGAAAGAAAACTCTTGCTCCGGGTGCTCCGGGATATCTGTAAAGAACATCAGTCATTATTCCATCTCCGCCCCCGCCAACAGTGTCAGCAGTAACCAAGGCTCCACCCAAAATAACCAATGAATCTGTTGTAGAATTTGCGTATCGAACTCTTCCGGAATTAAAATCAGCTGTATCGCTAACCAGAACAACAGATTCCAGATTAATGATATTGGTACTATCTCCGGCATCAAAAGTCATTTTTCTAACTGAAAGATTCGGACCTATCGCATCTGTATTAAGTCTTTTATTATTGTCATTGCCTACAAACTCCAATGCACCTGTATTTGTAACAAAAGTAGCTACGGCTGATGCAATTAAAGCATTTTGAATTTGTAAGGCTCCTCCATTTTGTAATGTTCCACCGTTGAGAATATCAAAGTATCTGCTTCCGAAATCAGCTGTATTTGCCAAGGTTGAAGAAATGATGGTAGAGTCGGCTACTAAAGAAGTCGCTCCGGTATTATTAGCAAATTGAGAAGTATTATTAAGTTTTAGAGTATTGCTTAGATCAAAGCTTGCTCCGGTATTATTGGTGAAAGTTGAGCTATTGTTCAATGACATGCTCGCCGCTTCAAAAGCTCCATTATTTTCAATTACCGCATTTCCATTGAGTGTAACGCCCATGTCAGTAGCAAAGGTAGCTCCCGAACTTAGAAAGATATTGGCTCCGTTGCTTATGCTAACCTGTGCATTCACACTGGTCATTATTAATGCCAATACAATCAAAAAGTAATATTTTCTCATAAGCCTAATTGCTGGATGGTACCAAAAATATAAAAAACTCTGAATACTTTATGCTAGATGTTTTTAAAGTTACGATCATAGTAGTAAAAGGTTAGTCTTTTTTAAAATTTTCAATTGAAAATCTTTATTTCGCGCTTATCATGAAAAAGATCTATACAATATGGATGATTGTCTTATTCGCACTTAGCTTTTTCATGCTTTTCCCTTTCTACTGTATATTCCTTCAAAATGAAAAATGGCACCGCTTCGCGCACAATTTAACTAAAATCTGGGCATGGCTTGTTATGAAAAGTGGTTTTATAGGTATTGATGCCGTTTTTGAAGAGGAAATTGATCCTAAAAAAAAATACATTTATGCTCCAAATCATTTCTCTTATTTCGATATCCCTCTGATTGCCTACCTAACTCCGGGCTATTATAAATTCATTGGAAAAAAATCTTTGGGTGAAATCCCAATATTCGGATACATGTTTAGAAACTTATATATAACTGTCGATAGAGAAAGTAAGAAAGATGCCTACAAAACTTTGTTAAGAGCGCTTGAAACTTTAAAAAAAGATATTGGTCTGGTTGTGTACCCTGAAGGAGGCATATACAGTTCTGGTCCAAATCTCGCTCCTTTCAAGGATGGCCCTTTCAGAATGGCTGCAGAAAGCAATACTGAAATCATTCCTGTTACTATTCCTTATAATTGGATATTTTTGCCGGATAATACTTGGGTGGTAAAACCCAGACGATTAAAAATTATATATCATAAGGCATTAAAGCCAAAAGATAATTCTCAGAGTGAAGTTGAAAGACTAAAAAAAGAGACTTTTGAAATCATCTCTGAAACATTAAAAAAAGAACTGGAAAGTGAAAATAGATAAAAGCACTGTTGAAAAAATTGCTCACTTGTCGAGATTGAGTTTTGATGATGAATCAAAAGAAAAAATGACGAAAGAGTTAAATGTCATTTTAGACTGGATAGATAAACTCGACGAAGTTGATACTAAAGGTGTAGAGCCACTCACCAATATGTCGCAGGAAGTTAGCGTTGTTCGAGAAGATGAAGTAAAAAATGAACTTTCCCATGAGGATGCTCTGAAAAACGCTCCGAAAAAAGACAGCAATTATTTCAGAGTGCCTAAAGTGCTCGACAATTAATGAATAATTTCTTTTCCCGGCCGGAATGGCCAAAATTCGATCGAACTTTATTTCAGGCCATAATCGCATTGCTGGGCATTGCCTTTGCTCTTTTTATCTACGCCCTGCTCCATGATGGCTCATTTGTATTCCCATTGGAAAAGAACTTGGTTCCGGATTTTTCCAAAATCAATCTATTCAACTATTATACGCCCTACGGCGATTTCACACCTCAAATTAATAGTCTGATAAATTTCCAAAAATACACGGCAGGTGATTTTGAAATGCCTATTTGGGCCGGTCGGATTTTTCAAATTAGCTTTTTCCTCTGTATTGCGATACTAACTACAATGATCATCCGAATCTCCGGATGGCTCTTTTATATAGGCTTATCACTCATACTATTGTTCCTAGTATATTTTAAGGTTCAGGAATTCGGTATTATTTCAGATTATAAGGATTATTTTCTTTACGGAGCCGTCGCTCTAATTGTCGGATGTGTATTTTATCTGCACAATAACCATTTCGAAAAATCATTTAAGTTTCACTTTCTATCTTCTTTCCTAATCTGGGCCCTTTTGTGGACAGTTATTTTGGTTTTTGGCCAAGGAAATGAAATACTTTTTCAGCTGAGCAATTTTGCCTTTCCTGCATGTATCATTATCTCGGTAGTGTTTATCGTTTTAATCGGTCATGAACCCATACATCTTTTCTTTTCCATGATCAGCTATTCTTCTAATCAGTTTAGCAGAGCGAGAATTATCAACTTCATTATTTTATCGGTGCTTTATCTTGGAAATATTGGCTTGACCTATGCAAAAAATATTGGTCAGATTCACTGGGATGTTTTTTATACTCCTTTTCAGCTTATGCTGGTATTTGCCATGATTGGAGGTTTTTACGGCTTTTCAAAACGCTTTGATTCTGTAAAAATATTTGAATCGCGATCTGTACTAATGATCGTATATGCCACCTTGAGTTTATTCACATTATCCTTCATGACATATGCCTATTACGCCGGTCATGATGCAATACTTGAAATTTTAGAAGATGCAACGCTTTATTCTCAGCTGGGAATGGGAACGATCTTTTTCTTTTACCTAATCGTCAATTTTGGCGACCTTTTACAGCAAAAAGTTAAGGCCTATAAGGTTGTTTACCGGCCCACAAGATTTCCGATTATGACCGCCTTTATTGGAGGTATTGTCATTATGGTTGCAATGTTCATGCGCAGTAGCATGTTCCCATATTATCAGTCGATGGGGATTATTTATTCCGGCATGGCAGATAATTATCTGGTTAATGGCGATGTTGAAATGGCTAAGGTGTTTTATGAAGAGGCTTCTGTTTTTGCGTTTAAAAATAGCCGAACAACGATGAATCAAGCCGATATCTACAAAAAAGAAGGCAATAGGCAAGCTGCAGTTATAAGTCTAAAAAACTCGATTTTCAAAAACCCTGAACCGGTACATTTCATTGATCTTGCCTCTCAGTTTGAAGCCAATGACAGATATTTCGATGCAATATTTAGTCTTCAGGAAGGAATGAACGATTTTCCCAAATCTACCTCTATAGCAAATAACCTCGGACTGCTTTATACCAAAGGAAAACTATACGACTCCGCATTTATTTATTTCAATATGGCCGAGGAAGAAAGCAGGGAGAGGAATCTGAGTGCTATGCTAAGCAAAGCCTCCTATTTCAACCCGGATTCGCTTCCGAAATTGGACTTCAAAGATCTGACAGAACTAACCAATAGAATTACAATCTATAATAGGGCCGTAAAACCATTTACAGATACGATTGTCAATGACATGCTTCAAGATTCAGTTATAAAATTTGGAGAGTACTCCTATTTCTATAACCTGAATATTAACAGACTTGTAACCGGGCGTGAGATTTTGATTGAAGAAGTAAATGCGCTTTTAGACATAAAATTGACTGATGAGTACCTAAGAGACCTTTACCTGCTTCGCGGTTTGAATTTTTACTTTAAAAACAATATTGCAAGTGCCATTTCCGATTTTGAAAACGCGGTAAATTTTAGCGGAATGACTGCTCCTTATATTTCAGACTTAATCGGCACATTAATGATGGCCAAAGATTTAAATAATCGAGCCGAACCCTATCTGGAAAGAGCAGAAAGAACGGTTTATCAAAACTCAGCAATCAAATTAATGGCTATATATACCGAAAATGCTGAAGTAGAAAAACTTAGAACATTGTTGAACAAAGCCTATGTGAAAAAACTACTCGGAGATTCAGTTCATGCCGAATGGAATAACATTGTAAATGCAAATACAGAATTTGATTATTCGACTCAGGAAAATGAAATAATGACTTATGTGGGCTTAAAATTGTACAAGGATATACTGCCAACGGAAAAATTGATTGAAATTCTTGAATCTTTTAAAACTGAGTATTTAAAATCAAACGCGGCAGCGGATATTCTGAGCATTTTAATCGAAACTGAAGATATGTCATCTTTAGAATCCTTTTACAGTAAATGGAGCGGCAGATTGCAAAACACCTCCAAAATCGATGAAATATTTCTGCGCCATTTATATAATGAAATGGAATACGATAAATTCCGGTCATACATTGTAAAAATCAATTCTGAATCACTATACTTTCCTCTTTTCAAAGCCTGGCAAAGTAAATTATCGGGTGAAAACTCAGCGTACTTGAAATATGCTGAAATGGCAATCAATAATATAGGCTACGACCCATCAGTGATGCTTTTAAAGATCGATTTAATGAAAGCAAATGGAAAAGATGATTCCGAAATATATCAGGAACTGGTAGATGATCTTATGGTATATCCCGGAAATGTAGAATTAGGCAAAGCTTATGTATTGCAAGCAGGCCGAATAGGATTGGAGAGTTATGCAGAAAAGGAACTGGAAGACCTGAAACTCAATTTGAATTCTGAAGACTTCGAAGCCTTTTTTACCGAATATCAAAATGTTTTGAAAGAACACGCTTCTAACGACGATTGGTAAAATCTATTTTTGCTTCTTATTCGCAGTCGACTTATTTTGCAGAATAATCCACGCCGTGTCAAAAATTATAAGCACATACGAAATCTCGAAAATTTACCACATGGGTACCCAAACGGTAAATGCCTTAAGGTCAGTCTCAATAGATATTAATCGCGGAGAGTATGTTGCCTTTATGGGGCCATCCGGTTCGGGCAAATCAACCCTTATGAATATTATCGGATGCCTGGACTCCCCTACCGATGGAAAATATATTTTAAATGAAAACGACGTCAGCAATTTATCAGAAAATGATCTGGCGGAAATAAGAAATAAAGAAATTGGTTTTGTGTTTCAGACCTTTAACCTTCTTCCGCGATCAAGCGCGCTTGAAAATGTAGAGCTGCCTTTAATTTATGCGGGATTGGGAAGTAAAGAAAGAAAGGAACGTGCAATGGAGGCATTGAACAGTGTTGATCTTTCAGATAGAGCAGATCACAAACCAAATGAATTATCCGGTGGACAAAGACAAAGAGTAGCCGTGGCCCGCGCTCTGGTAAATAATCCCAGTATTATCTTGGCCGATGAACCTACCGGTAACCTCGACTCTAAAACATCTTACGGTATAATGGACTTATTCAATAAGCTCTACGAAAAAGGTAATACCATAATCATGGTGACACATGAAGAAGATATAGCCGAATTCGCTCATAGAGTGGTAAGGTTAAGAGATGGTCTTATCGAATCTGATGAAGAAAATAAGGAAGTTAAATTAAGCCATTAATGAAAATTTACACAAAGAAAGGTGATGATGGAACAACCTCTTTGCTTGGAGGTACACGACTGAACAAAAACAATATTCGCATAGAAGCATATGGCACTCTTGATGAATTAAACTCCTATTTGGGATTGCTGAGAGATCAGGATGCAAACAAGGCAAGAGGAACTGAACTAAAAGCCATTCAGGAAGTATTATTTACTATTGGGTCACATTTGGCATCAGAACCCGGTAAAAGCAAATTTCCTCTTCCTGAAATTGTAGATGCCGACATAACATTTCTTGAAAAAGAAATTGATCGTATGGAGGAAAGTCTGGAACCCATGACCAACTTCATTTTACCCGGCGGACACAGCTCCGTTTCAATTGCACATATTTGTCGATGTATCTGCAGAAGAGCAGAACGTCAGGTTATTTCACTCTCGGAAATTGAAGAAGTAAATTCAATAATTAAAAAATACCTGAATAGACTCTCCGATTATCTTTTTGTATTATCGCGAAAAATTTCAAAAGAACTTAAAGCGGAGGAAACAGCATGGAAGCCTAGAGCCTAACTATTTGAAAAAAAACAAAGTATTTGTAAATTATTCAGCACATTTTAAACGATTAACATTTTGAGCATGATAAATACGCTTGATATTCAGATTCATAAAACAAATCAATCTAAGATTTCAGAAGTAGATTTTGAGAATGTTCCCTTTGGGAAAGTTTATTCCGACCATATGTTTCTTGCCAACTATAAAGATGGAAAATGGGGAAATTTTAGAATTGAGCCTTATGGAAATATCAACTTGAGTCCTGCTAATTCAGCCATTCACTATGGTCAATCAATTTTTGAAGGTATGAAAGCCTACAAAATGCAGGATGGCAAAATCAATATATTCCGACCACACAAAAATTTTGAGAGAATGAATCGTTCGGCGGAAAGAATGTGCATGCCTCAAATAGATGAAGAGTTATTTTTTGAAGGAATACGCTCTCTTGTAAATTTGGATAAAAACTGGGTACCCGGAAAAGAGAATACTTCGCTTTATATCAGACCTTTTATGTTTGCTACCGACGAGTATATCGGTATTAAGCCATCAGATAATTACTTATTTATGATATTTACTTGCCCGGTTGGAGCTTATTATGCCAAACCGGTGAGTGTTAAAATAGAAACTAAATACACCAGAGCGATAGAAGGTGGCACCGGAGCCGCTAAAGCAGCCGGTAATTATGCAGCAAGTTTATTTCCCGCCAGAATTGCTCAGAAAGAAGGCTATCAACAATTGATCTGGACAGATGGCAAGGAGCATAAATACATTGAGGAGTCCGGAACCATGAATCTCATGTTTATAGCTTCAGATACACTTTATACCGCACCTACCGGTGATACTATTTTGGAAGGTGTTACGAGAGATTCAGTACTTACTCTTGCCCGCGATTGGGGTATGAAAGTTGAAGAGAAAAAAATAGAGGTTTCAGAATTGGTAAAAGCCCTGAAAGAAGGCAGAGTTCAGGAAGCATTTGGAACGGGAACTGCTGCAACAATTGCTCATATTGCAAGCATTGGCTTCGAAAATGAGCGATATGAATTACCATCTGTTGAAACAAGAAAATTTTCGATTAAAATCCTTGAAAGTCTTGAGGGAATAAAAAGAGGAACTAAGGAAGACAAATTCAACTGGAATTATATTTTATAATCATTAAGTCACGAAGATATTTTCGTTCGTATTTTTGCACAAAAATTTACTATGACATCAGAACAATTGAAAGATGTGAAGGCGCGATTCACAGCCTTGGGGAGGTATCTTTGACTACGATCACAAGAAGGCCCAAATAGAGGAAAAAGAACTCATTACTGCTCAACCCGATTTCTGGGAGGAACCAAAAAAAGCGGAAGTTATTTTGAAGGAAATTCAGGCCATGAAAGTCTGGACAGATTTATTTGAGGAAATAAAAACCGGCATTGAAGACTTAGAAACGCTTTATGAATTTCTGGAAGATGGCGAAGGTGATGAAAAAGAAGTAGATGCGCTGCATAATAGAATTGCCAAAAAGGTAGAGAATCTTGAGTTAAAACGAATGCTCAACCGAGAAGAAGACCGCCTCAATGCAGCCATGGAAATAAACCCCGGTGCCGGGGGAACCGAAAGTAACGACTGGGCTGAAATGCTGCTCCGAATGTACATCATGTGGGGTGAGAAAAACGGCTACAAAGTTAAAGAAGTAGATTATCAACCCGGAGATGTTGCCGGCTGCAAATCTGCCACTTTGGAATTCGAAGGTGAGCTTGCCTATGGCTATTTGAAATCAGAAAATGGCGTACACCGATTGGTAAGAATCTCTCCCTTTGACAGCGGCGGAAGAAGGCATACAAGTTTTGCATCGGTTTATGTATATCCGGTTGTGGACGATTCTATAAACATAGAAATCAATCCGGCTGATATCACTTGGGAAACTTTCAGATCAGGTGGAGCCGGTGGACAAAATGTAAATAAAGTAGAAACAGCCGTTCGTTTAAGACATGCCCCTTCGGGAATCGTTGTTGAATGTCAGCAGGAAAGGTCACAATTGCAGAACAAAGAAAAGGCAATGCAATTGTTGAAATCGAAGCTTTATCAAGTTGAAATCGAAAGGCAAAACGAAGAAAGAGCAGCCATCGAAGGAAATAAAAAAAGAATTGACTTTGGCTCTCAAATAAGAAGTTATGTGATGCACCCTTACAAATTGGTGAAAGATGTAAGAACAGGCGTAGAAAGAACCGATGTGCAAAACGTAATGGACGGCGATTTAGAAGATTTTATCAAGGCATTTTTATTGAGTGAGTCCAATAATAAAACTCAAGAAACTCAATCCTAAAAAAACACGTAATATGGGGTTACCAATTGTGTGCATGAAGTATATAATAACGAATTCGAGGGGTAAATCCTGAAATGAAAGATCAGGAAATCATCGAAAGCATCCGTAGAGGGGAAGAAAAGACCATCGACAAGTTGTATGCAAAACATTACAACATGATGGTGAAGTTGGTGATTAAAAATAGTGGCAGCGAAGAAGAAGCCAAAGATATTTATCAGGATGCGCTTTTGGTATTTTGGCAAAAGGCCATGAAACCTGAATTTGTACTTACTTCAAAAGTCAGTACCTATTTATATAGTATTTGCAATAATTTATGGCTCAAAGAGCTCGATAGAAAATCGAGATTAAGTCACGAACAGCAGGAAGGCACCACATCCATGAGTTGGGATAGTGAAGAAAGGATTAAAGCAATAAATGAATGTATTGCTGAATTGGGCGAAACCTGCCAAAAAGTATTGAAATACTATTATTTTGATGGCATGAGCATGGCAGTAATTGCCGAAAAATTGGGTTTTGCAAATGCAGAAACCGCTAAAACGAAAAAATACAAGTGTAAAAAGGCGCTAGATGAGCACGTCAAGAAAAAATACAAAGCGGGCGACTTTTTAGATTAATAA
This sequence comes from uncultured Hyphobacterium sp., assembly GCA_964351965.1. Lineage (GTDB taxonomy): Bacteria > Bacteroidota > Bacteroidia > Cytophagales > CCMP332 > CCMP332. Next base: position 331,023 of record CAYGPM010000002.1, read on the forward strand.
TGGATAATTCATCACATAGAGAAGAGCTAATAGAAAAGTACATTTTGGGAGAAATGTCAGGCGAAGAATTGCTTTCATTTGAGCAAGAAATGGAAGTTAATGAAGATTTGCGCACGGAGACCTCCTTCCAAAAGGATATTGTTTCCGCTCTGCAAATGGAAAGAAGAGCAGCTTTAAAGGCGAGAATGGATAATGTCAATATTCCTTCTCCTTACGCATCTTACTATACCGCAGGAATTGCTTCTGCTGTTCTCATCGGAGGAATTGTGCTTTTAACTACGCTATGGCCAATAGAATTTAACGATGACATTCCGACTATTGATGAAAAAACTGAAATTGTCGAAAAACAACTTGAATTTGATAATAATCCAATTGTTGAAGATTTAGATGAAGAGAATGAAGATGCTCAATTAACTGAAACAATGCCTTCAGAGTCACCTGAAATCGTTTCAGAAAAACCTGATGACACTATTGAGGAAAACACATCTGAAATCAGCGAAGAACCGAAAGATAAAATTGAAAATCCTATACCAAATATTGTTACGCCAAAAGCACCTGAACCGGGCAGTGGAAATGGCATTACTACCTCAAATTTGGAAAGTGGATCTGATGAAGTCTTGAACAATCAGAAAAGAGAAACTTCCAAGGTGGAGGTCGAAATAAAATCTTCAAAGACTTACGATTTTCATTATCAGTACTTCAATAGCAAATTATTCTTGTACGGAGATTTTAGTAAGTCTCCATATGAGCTGATCGAGCTAAACACCGACAAGTCAAAAGATCTCTACATGTATTTTGGTGGTAAATATTATGCCCTCAATTCCAATCAAATGGAGATTTCAAAATTGACAGTATTGAGAGATAAAATCATCATTAAAGGCTTAGATAACTTAAGACTTAAATAAACATTCATTCTTTAGCTACAGATTGCTAAATTTGTCGTTCAATTTCAGAGAACTTGGCAAATAACCCGAAATCAAAGAAAAAAGTAAGACTGGGAAGTTATCCTGCATTGAGTGTAATGACGGGAATAACACTCGCACTTCTAATATTGGGAGCCTTTGGAATCATTTTGGTTCATGCAGGAAAATTCTCTCAAATGGTTAGAGAAAATGTTGAAATCCAGGTATATCTCCACAAAACAGTGACTGAGAATCAAAGAAGTAAAATTAAACAGGAACTTCTCTCAAAACCTTTCTTAGCGGTAAAAGAAAATGCAGCAGCACTTGAATTTATTTCAAAAGAAGATGCCGCACAATCATTTATCAATGATACAGGTGAAGATTTCTTTTCCATTCTTGAAAATAATCCGCTACACGATGCCTTTGTTATTAATGTAAAGCCGGATTATATCGAAGAGTCGAAGATGAAGAGAATCAAAACTGAGATCGAAGATATAAATGGTGTATTCGAAGCTCATTATGTTGAAAATCTCGTAAATGATATTAATAGCAACCTTCAAAAAGCAGGAATAATATTATTTGTCCTCTTTCTGTTATTTCTCTTCACATCTGTGATAATGATTAATAATACGATCAAATTAGCTTTGTTTTCACAACGCTTTCTTATCAGAAGTATGCAGCTTGTAGGCGCTAAACCATGGTTTATTCAAAAGCCATTTTTGTTCAGAGCAAGTTTGCATGGGTTATTAAGTGGCATAATTGCTTCGCTTTTGATGAGTGTTTTGCTCTATTATTCCTATCGAGAAATTGAGGACCTTAAAATGCTTTATGATGAGAAGAGTATTATTATAGTTTTTTCCTCAATTTTGATCATTGGAATGGTCATAGGCTTTAGCAGCTCTTTCAGAGCCATTAGAAAATATCTTAAAATGTCTTTAGACGAATTGTATTAAATCATGAGTGATAAAAATGAATTGCCCTTTGGCAAAAATAATTATGTCCTAATGCTTATCGGCTTAGGTATATTAATTCTTGGAATGTTGTTAATGAGTTTGGATAATGAAGAATTCGGTTTTGGGTTTTTAGGACTCACTCTCGGACCTGTCATTGTTTTGATAGGTTTTGCATTCCAGTTTTACGCCATTCTTAAAAAACCCAAATCAGATAAATGACATGGTTTGAAGCCCTGATATTGGGAATAATTCAGGGTCTTACAGAATTTCTGCCTATCAGCAGTAGCGGACATCTGGAAATAGGAAAGTACCTTCTTGGCGGATCTGAAATACCGGAAGAAAGCTTGCTTTTTACAATCCTGGTTCACGGCGCGACTGCATTGAGCACGATAGTGGTCTTTAGAAAAGACATCGCTGAAATATTCCGAGGTTTGCTCAAATTCAATAATAATGAGGAATTTCAGTTTTCTCTGAAGATCATCCTTTCCATGATACCTGCGGTATTTGTAGGCTTGGTTTTTGAAGACTTTATCGAAAATCTTTTCTCAGGAAATATTTTGTTGGTTGGAGCCATGCTCATCTTAACAGGTTTACTTTTATTTCTTGCCGATAAAGCTAAAAACACCGAAAAACCGGTTAGTTATATGAGCGCTATAATTATTGGAATCGCTCAGGCAATAGCCATTTTACCGGGAATATCCAGATCAGGTGCGACTATTTCCACCTCAGTACTTTTGGGCATAGACCGATCAAAAGCAGCTCGTTTCTCATTTTTAATGGTTGTTCCACTAATACTTGGGAAAATATCGAAAGATGTTCTTGACGGCACCTTAATGGCACAGCAAGATTCATTTCTGGTTCTTGGAATTGCATTTATTGCTGCATTCATAGCAGGGATTTTTGCATGTACATGGATGATCGCTCTCGTAAAAAGAAGTAAGCTGAAGTATTTCGCTTATTACTGCTTCCTTGTCGGTACCATCTGTTTGATTTTTCAATTGATATGAAAAACTCTGCCGATCAATTTGATTTTAACAAAGGTGAGTTAGTACTTATAAACAAGCCTGTTGGCTGGACATCGTTCGATGTGGTTAAGAAAATTCGATATGCCGTAAAGCAGAAAAAAGTAGGACATGCCGGAACTCTGGATCCTTTGGCTACCGGATTATTAATAATTGCGATCGGGCCCGCCACAAAGCAAATTAATACCCTTCAAATTTTAAATAAGACCTATACCGGTACGATAGAAATAGGCAAAACTACTCCCTCATACGATCTTGAAACAGAATTTGACTCAGAGTGTGAATATCAACATATAACAACTGAGAAATTAAAAGAAGCAAGCACCCAATTAAGTGGTGAAATAGATCAAATACCGCCTCTATTTTCAGCCATAAAGCACGAGGGCAAACGCGCATACAAGAAAGCCAGGTCGGGTGAAGATATAGTTCTTGATGCCCGAAAAGTCACAATTGAAAAATTTGATATAACATCAACAGATTTACCGGAAGTACACTTTGAGGTGAAATGCTCAAAAGGGACTTATATTCGAAGTTTGGCGCATGATTTTGGCAAAATACTTGACACCGGGGGATATTTGAAACAATTAACAAGAACTGCAATCGGTGATTATCAATTGAAAGATGCTTATGAATTGGATGATTTTATAAAAATTTTCAGAACTGAATGAAAGTCTTTTACGGACTTGATCATATCGATAAAATACCAAATGCTGTTGTAACCAGTGGCACCTTCGACGGTGTTCATGTCGGTCATCAGAAAATACTTCAGAGACTTTCAGAAACAGCAAAAAAAGATAATGGCTATTCGGTGCTTATTACCTTTTGGCCACATCCAAGAATGGTCCTAAATCAGAATAATAAGGACTTAAAGCTGCTCAGTACAATAGATGAAAAAATAGAATTGCTCCGTTCATTTGGCTTGAACTATTTGGTAGTAATTCCTTTTACCACAGAATTTTCAAAATTGAGTTCATTTCAATTTGTCAATGAGATACTTGTCAATAAAATTGGCACAAAAAAATTGGTCATTGGCTATGATCATCACTTTGGAAGAAACCGCGAGGGCAGTTTTGAATATCTAAATGAAAATTCAAAAGAATTTGGCTTTGCTGTAGAGGAAATATCACGACAGGATATCGACGATATCGGTATCAGTTCTACGAAGATTCGTGATTCACTGTTGAATCATAATATTTCTACCGCCAATGAATTTCTCGGAAGAGCTTATGATATACGCGGTAAAGTTGTTCACGGTGATTCCAGAGGCAAAGAGATGGGCTTTCCTACCGCAAATGTGGAGATCAAGGAAGATTATAAATTAATCCCGGCTGATGGTGTTTATGCAGTGGAAGTTGAGTTTTATGGTTCCGAATTTTATGGGATGCTGAATATCGGAATGAGGCCCACCGTAGATGGGAAGAAAAAGCAAATGGAAGTTCATATTTTCGATTTCGATCAGAATATTTACGGCGAAACACTGATTGTTCGATTCATTGACTTTATTCGTTTTGAAAAAAAATTTTCCGATATTCAGGAATTGATGGATCAATTGAAAACGGATATGAACACCGTTAAGGAAAGAATTAAAAAAATCAAATTGGTATGATCGATAAAAGGGTTGCAAATGCAGAAGAAGCAGTAAAAGATATACCTTCCGGATGTACATTAATGATGGGTGGTTTCGGTTTGACGGGCATTCCTGAAAATTGCTTGCAAGCCCTTTTGAAATTGGGCTCTAAAGATTTGACTGTTATTTCAAATAACGCAGGTGTCGATGGTTTTGGAATTGGATTACTTCTGGAAACACGTCAGGTTAAGAAAATGATCTCATCCTATGTTGGAGAGAATGTTGAATTTGAGAGACAATTACTTTCAGGAGAACTGGAAGTAGATTTAATTCCTCAAGGAACATTGGCAGAAAGAGTGCGAGCAGGTGGCGCGGGAATTCCTGCATTTTTTACTCCTGCCGGTTATGGAACTGAAGTTGCCGAAGGAAAAGAGACCAGAGAATTTGATGGCAAAATGTATGTACTTGAGTCATGGCTAAAAGCTGATTTTTCATTGGTAAAAGCATGGAAAGGTGATACTGCCGGAAATCTTGTATTCAAAGGAACGGCCCGTAACTTCAATCCTATGATGGCAGCCGCAGGAAAGATCTGTATTGCTGAAGTTGAAGAATTGGTGCCTGCAGGAGAATTAGACCCCAACTGTATCCACACACCGGGAATTTATGTTCAAAGAATATTCCAGGGTGAGAAGTATGAAAAAAGAATAGAACAAAGAACTGTAACCGAAAGAAAATAAGCATGAGTCTTGATAAACACGGTATAGCAAAAAGAATCTCAAAGGAAGTCAGAAACGGGTATTACGTGAATCTGGGAATAGGCATACCAACTTTGGTTGCCAATTATATTCCGGATGGCATGGAGGTCGTTTTGCAATCTGAAAATGGCTTACTCGGAATTGGACCATTTCCATACGAAGAAGACGTAGATGCAGATCTTATCAATGCCGGGAAGCAAACCGTAACAATGCTTAAGGGATCTTCTTTATTTAGCTCAGCAGAAAGTTTTGCTATGATACGCGGAGGACATGTTCACTTGACAATACTCGGAGCTATGGAAGTCTCAGAAAATGGGGATATAGCAAATTGGAAGATCCCCGGTAAAATGGTGAAAGGAATGGGTGGAGCTATGGATTTAGTGGCTTCCGCTGAAAATATAATTGTAGCCATGCAACACACCAACCGTGCGGGTGAATCCAAATTATTAAAAGAATGTTCATTGCCATTGACAGGCGTAAATTGCGTAAAGAAAATAGTAACAAACCTGGCTGTTTTGGAAGTTTTACCTGAAAGAGGTTTTAAATTATTAGAAAGAGCTCCGGGAGTGAGTGTTGAAGAAATTAAAAATGCCACTGAGGGTAAATTGCTGGTCGAAGGTAATATCCCCGAAATGAAATTAGATTAAGATGAAACTGAACAAATCATTAATAATATTTTTATTGTCCTCAATTGCAATTCTAAGCTCATGCAAGGATGAAGACGATACCCCCGGCTCTATATTTTTCTCTATTGAAGATGATAAACAATTAGGAGCACAAGTAGCTCAGGAAATTGCCAATGACCCGGCACAATTCCCGATAATGCCTGAAAATACCCAGGATCAAATTAACGCCTACAACTATTTGAGGAATAATATTCTAGCTCCAATTCTAGCCTCCTCTGATGTTCAGCTAGCAGATGAGTTTGCTTATTCACAGGTGAAAATCATAGCAGATGATCAAACATTAAATGCTTTTGCAACACCCGGTGGATATATTTATGTATATGCGGGTTTGATAGCATATCTGGATGTAGAGGATCATTTGGTTGGTGTACTAGGACATGAAATTGCGCATGCTGAAAGAAGGCATTCTATAAAACAGCTTGAAAAACAATACGGTCTTTCGCTCCTATTGAGTATTGTAGCCGGCGAACAATCAAGTCAGTTAACGCAAATCGCAGGTCAGATCGCAGGCACTTTGGCAGGATTAGCATTTAGCAGAGATGCAGAGACTGAAGCCGATGAATTTGCTGTGAAATACACATCTGAAACACCTTATGCTTGTAATGGTGTGGCGGGCTTTTTCCAAAAATTGGAAGATCAAAATGCTGCCAGCCCTCCTCAGTTTTTAAGCACACACCCTAATCCAGACACGAGAATTGAAGATATTAACACAGTCGCCAACGACATAGGTTGTGATAAAACCGAAAAAGCAGATGCTGACTATGCCCAATTTCAGGAATGGGTTCGCAATGGATTGTAGTTATTTAGCAATGTGAATATAAACGGGTAAGTGATCACTGAAGCCTCCAAGGTATAATTTACCTCCCCAGGTTCTCAGTGGATAACCTTTGTATCTATTGTTTTCACCTTTTTGTTTCATCCATTCTCTTTCAAAAATGGTAGCCGAATCAGGAATATAATCGGGATTTTTTCCATTGCTTAGAGAAGGAGAAATCAATATCTGATCTAGCATATTCCAATTATCGCGATACCGGTACGACCCTTTTTCTGCCGAATCTAAAGCTGCGAAGGCATTTTTAACAAGTCCATTTAAGTTCTGCAAGCTTGCATCAGTTGTTTCATCATTGAAATCGCCCATGATAAAAATATTAGCTTCTTGATCATTCGTGAGCAGGTCTGACAAGTGTTGTTTTAATGTATTACTAGCAGCCATTCTTTTATAATCTGATTCTTCTTTGCCACCGTATCGCGAAGGCCAATGATTTACATAAAAATGGAATTTGTTCTTCTTTTTATCTAAAAGCTGTACATACAAAATATTTCTAGTCCTAAACTCAGGCTCACCGTTTATTTCAATTTGAATAGCGATCGCTGTATCTAGTGTATATGAAGGTTTGAAAAATAATGCAACATCTATCCCTCTTCTATCATTTGACTCGATATGAGCAATTTGATAGGTATAATTTTTTAATACTGCTCTTGCACTCAAATCTTTCAAGACTTCCAAGTTTTCCATTTCGCATAAGCCCAATATTTCAGGACCATCATTGTCCCCTACTAAGGAAATGACCTTAGCGAGGCTGTCTAGTTTATTGAAATACTTGCTCGAGTTCCATTCCTTTTCTGAATCGGGCAGAAATTCATTGTCATTGATACGTGGATTATCAAGAGTATCGAACAGATTCTCAAGATTGTAAAATGCGACAGTATGAATCTCCTTTTTACATCCTGTGCTAAAAATGAAAAAGAGTGGTAATGCTAAAAGGCATAAATTTTTAATCATGGGGGATGTTATAATTAAATAATTCTAATTTCGCAGCAAAATAGCGATAAATGGATTCAGAAATAAAATTTAAAATCAAACTTGATGAAGATCGTATTCCGGAAAAAATACAATGGGAAGCGAGCGACAGCCCGGAGGATGCATCTTCAGAAACAAAAGCTATTGCCATCGGGCTTTGGGATGATAAATTGATGAATACGCTTAGAATTGATTTATGGACCAAAGACATGAGTGTACTCGATATGAAAAAATTCTATATCGATATGATTGGAGGAATGGCCGAAAGCATTCGAAGCGCCACAGACGACCAAGTTATGGCGAATAGAATCCAGGAAGTCGTTCAGGAATTGGTATTGCACGTTAAAAACACTGAAACTCAGGAAGGATCATAGTTTTCCTTCCAGAAATTTCATAAGCTCATTCTCTATTTTTTCGGCTTTATCATTGATATCAGAGGCTTCTTTTAGAATCTTTTCTAAATAAGCCTTATCATCCAGATCTTTTGAGTTGATCCTGACATTCAAATAAGCTCCTCTAACAGCTGCTCTTGCACTCAAAGCTCCAACACCCGCATCAGAAGCAGAATTTGGATTGCCAATTTCAGCCATCACTTTTGCCAATTCTATAGCTTCCAAGGCTACGCGCATTGTTTCCAAAGGCACATCAATTGCATATTTGGTAGCATCTTGCATGGCTTTCTTTCGCAGGGATTTTTCCTCTGTGCTGTCTTTTGGCATACGAACAGCTTCAATAATCATATTAAAAGCATGTGTATCCTCATCAACAAGTCTGATGAGTCTATCTTTGATATTTTGACCTTTTTCAGCCCAATTCGAAAATTCCTCCCATCGTTCATCCCATCCTCTTTTGTGAGAAGAAAGATTGGCAACCATTGTGCTTAAAGAGGCTCCCAAAGCTCCAAGGTATGCCGATACCGATCCACCACCGGGTGCCATACTTTCCGATGCCGTTTCATCAGCGAAATCATTCAATTTCATATTGACCAATGGTGCGCTATTGCTGTCCTCTATTTGGTATTCAATAATCTTCTTCCTTGGATCAAATGGCTTTAAATCATCTAAGCCAAGGGACTTCACCGCAATTTTGATAAGCTCAGATTCTGAGACACCGGTAGATCTTTCCTGTTTTTTCAGAAAATATTTACCCGCATCAATCATTACTTTTTTAGGAACCAGTCCAACAAGCTCAGAGCCGGTCACTCTTATTCCCCTTGAAGTAGCGCTCTTTACTATTTCATCAAAGACAATATGGACAGGAGAAATATTAATATCTGTCAGATTCATAGAAACCTGAGCAATACCGTATTCTTCTATATACCAGCCAATTCCTTTTGTGGCCTTACAAGTTCCGGGCACTCTTTCAGGGTTGCCGTCTTTATCATTTACAATCTCACCCGTTACAGGATCACCTTTTCTTTTTACGCGTCCTGCTTCTCTTACGTCAAATGCAATTGAATTTGCTCTTCTAGGAGAAGTTGTATTTAAATTGAAGTTGTACGCAATGAGAAAATCTCTTGCCCCAACGGCAGTAGCCCCTGTTTTTGGTCTGAATTCCGCAGGCCCAAAATCAGGTTTGTTTTCCTCGTTTTTCAATCTCGACTCCAGTCCTTCGTATTCACCCGCACGCACTTTAGCCAAATTCTTTCTCGAAGGTTTTAAAGCTGCACTCTCATAGCAGTAAATCGGATAATCTAACTCTTTACCTGCTCTTTCGGCCAAATCTCTGGCGTGTTTTACCGTTTCCTCCATTGTGATATTTGCCACAGGTATTAAAGGACATACATCCGTAGCGCCAAAGCGAGGATGTTCTCCGCTGTGCTTTGACATATCAATTAGTTCCTTAGCTTTTGCCATGCCTTTTAAAGCAGCCTTCTTTACTGCTTCAGGGTTACCTACAAAAGTCACTACCGTGCGATTGGTTGCTTTTCCGGGATCTACATCCAATAATTTTACACCATCTACACTTTCAATTTCATTGGTGATCTGCTTGATAATTCCCATATCGCGCCCTTCTGAAAAATTCGGGACGCATTCGATAAGTGCTTGATTCATATTAAATTATTTCTCCGTTTAAGACTATATTTTTAATGGCCGGTCTGCCAAAATTATAAGGCATAAAGCTCAGGTTGTCAAATTTCTCTGTGATAATAAAATTAGCAGGACCATTTTTGTAAATCCCGCCATGCGTATCTCCTAATTCCATTGCATAGGCCGCATTAATGGTTGCTGCATTGAATGCCTCCTCCGGTAACATTTTCATTTTGATGCAGGCCAAAGACCAAATAAAATTCATATTGCCCGATGGCGAGCTGCCTGGATTATAATCCGATGCCAAACTTACTGCCAAATTCTCATCGATCATTCTTCGAGCAGGCGGGTATTCCATTTCTAAAAAGAAAGCTGTGGAAGGTAATAAGGTTGCTATTGTATTTGAATTCTTCAAAGCTTCAATTTCTTCATCTCCGGTGCATTCCAAATGATCAACACTGATGGCATTATTCTTTACTCCCACTTGAATACCTCCGGAATAATCTAATTCGTTAGCATGGATTTTTGCTTTTAGACCATACTTGACTGCCGCATTAAGAATTTTGTCGGTTTCCTCCTGCGTGAAGAATCCTCTGTCACAGAATACGTCACAGTAATCAGCAAGCTTTTCGTCTGCCACTGCAGGAAGCATTTCTTCAATTACGGTCTTTACATAATCACTTTGATTCATTTCTCTTGGTACCGCATGAGCTCCCAGAAAAGTAGTTTTTACCGCTATAGGTGATATATCCTTAATTCTTTTTGCAACTCTCAGTAATTTCAATTCCGATTCCAGACTAAGTCCGTATCCACTTTTAATTTCAACCGCCGCCGTTCCGAGTTTTATTATTTCATTGAGCCTTTTTAATGTGCTCTGAAAAAGATCTTCTTCATCAATTGTAGCAGTATGCTTAGCCGTATTCAAAATACCCCCACCCCTTTTTGCAATATCTTCATAGCTAAGACCATTTATTCTATCAACAAATTCTTCTTCTCTGGTTTTCGGAAAAACAAGATGGGTATGAGAATCAACAAAAGATGGTAGCACAAAAGAGCCTTCGCAATCAATCTCTGTCTTTATTGATTCCTGCTTCTTCAAATCAGCCATTTTACCAAATTCCCGTACTGTATTAGAGTCACAAATTATATAAGCATCTTCAAGCAGACTTATTTTAGAGAGCTCATCACCTTTTTTAATCTTGAATGGAGTATTTGAGGCATTTATTAATTGCCCGATATTCTTATAAAGAATCATTGAATGAAATTATTTAGAAAAAGCTTAAGCAATATTAATGCAATCGTCAATTGTCACCAACTGACTCGAAGGCTTCTTTCTCCATTTTAAGACTTGTAGCAAATACAGGGAAAGAAACTTTGAACAATAGAAATGTTCCTCTTTTTGATACTGTAGGTCTGATACCTGCTTCAAAACCATAACTGTACGTGAACTTTTTATTGAACTTACCCTCCAAGCCTACACGAAATCCAACAGGATTGGTGTTTATATTAGAAATATCGAAGTTCTCATCACCTATGAAAACATTAGAAAAATCAAATGAAGGCATGATTATTAAATCCGCATAAGCGGTTATCAAAATATCATTTCCAAGATTTGAGTAATTTTCCGGTTTAATGATCACGTTTCGGAACTGTGAGTAAGATCCCCCAACATAAAAGCCAATAGCACTCATATTGCCATAAAGTCGATTGCCGACAAAATCAGTAATAACAGTACCATCACTTCCTTGAAAGGATTCTAAATTCTGTCTTTGGGCAACGTCAGAAATATTTACAGTAGTGGAATAAGTCATAAAACCTGCTCTGGCACCAACAATTTCTCTAACCTTGGCTCCTACTTTAACAAATTCAACTGGTTTAAGATTTTCCCTTTTTCTGGCTTTTTCAGAATTGTATTCATTCCTCAATACAATTTTAGCGATACCATCTTTCACATCATCATAAATATGATATGTACCTCCAATTTCTACAAAATATGCTGATTGCAAATTAGTTGTAAAGTCATTGTTTAATTCGGCTGCCTTGCGATATACATCTGTGGATGAGGAATAAGGTTTTCTGAGAGAGAGCTGTAAATCAAATTTTTCATATTCAATAAACTGAGCCTCAAAACCAAAACCCGCATTCACATTCGCCATAAACATATCGAAATAAAGGGGTTGGAATTTTAGCCATAGTTTATAAACATCATATGGTTCATCATAGAGCTTTTCAAAAACGACGGATTCCTTCTCTGTGGAATTTTCTTCTCCATCCCCAGAGCTATCATCCTGAGCGAAGATCTGACCATTTATAAACGCGATAGTAAAAACAAGAATTAAGGCTCTCAAATACATAGACTCAATTTTAACCAAAAATAAGCTCTTTTTATGTGTAACCTCACCAAAATTCTATAAAAAGATGCCGACTTATCTAATAAAAACTCTCTCACCACTCATTTTTCCACATCATTGATTCGACTGGAAATTCTGTTCTTTCAACGTATTTGGCATTTTTCTTTTTGTTGTAGAAATTATTTACGTCACCGTCTACCGTAAAATATATTAATTGCCCGATTGGCATTCCACTATAAACTCGCACTGGTTGCTTTACGGAAATTTCCAATGTCCAGGTATTGCAAAATCCCACATCACCTTTTCCTGCAGTTGCGTGAATGTCTATTCCCAAACGCCCAATACTTGATTTACCCTCTAAAAACGGCACGTGGGCATGTGATTCGGTATATTCCATCGTTACGCCTAAATACAAAGTATCATTTTGAAGAATAATTCCTTCTTCCGGTATTTCAAATCTTGTGATTTTGTTATGCTTTCTAGCATCCAAAACCCGGTCCTCGTAAGTGGCCAAATATTTTCCAAGATGAACATCATATGAATTGGTCCCAAGGTGCTTTAAATCGAAGGGTTCGATAAGGATATTTTTGGCTTCAATTTCCTTAAGAATTTGTCTATCAGTTAAAATCATTTAGTTTTTTAGTTAAAATTTTCCATTACACTTTTTGCTGCATCAGAAAAGACTTCATATCTTGCACGACTGAAAATATTTTCAAATTAAATTAAAAAACAATGACAAGATCAATTACAAAAATATTTTTGCTGACCACAGCGGGATTATTTTTCATGTTTTCTGCATTTGCAGGGAGCACGGGGAATTCTGCTTCACAGCAAAATAATTGGCAGTTAAGTAATAAGCTTATTTTATCTGCACACGCAAATGCAAAAACAACTTCAAGTGTTCCTTCATCTATTGATGCGGCACCTGGTGTTCAAATGCCAAAAGGAAAAGGACAAGGCTTTAATAAAGCTCCGTTTGACATTGATATTCAATTCAACCTTTTCGATAGTATTACTCCTGGTTCTTATACAGGAATAGCATACACAGGATCAGAATTCTGGGTTTCAAGATGGAATCAAGATACTATGGTTAATATGACTCCTGGTGGGGCTTTCATTTCAAAGTTTATTGTACCGGGTGTAACGGCTACAAGAGCACTTACTTGGGATGGAACAAACATTTATTCCGGATCTGCTGGCCAGGCTATTTTTGAAATCGATCCTGTAACCAAGACTCTTACTAACACTATTACATTATCAGGAACTGTAGGCGCAAGAATGTGTGCTTATGATCCAAATGCAGATGGTGGCAATGGTGGATTCTGGATTGGTAATTTTACCTCAAATATTCAATTGATTAGTCGTACAGGTACAGTTTTAACAACAATCGCTCAGGCTACTCATGGGATAACTGGTATTTACGGCGGTGCTGTTGATACAACAACTGCCGGTGGTCCTTATCTTTTAGTATATGCTCAAGATGGTGCATCTCAGAATACTATACACTGGATTGACCTTAACACTAATACTCCAACTGGTATTTCCTATGATGTAAATGCGGATGTTCCAGTTGCAGGTATTGCAGGTGGTTTATTTGTTGCTGATGGTCTTGTTCCTGGTGAGCAACATATTGTGACTATAACTCAAGAAGCTACAAGTGGAAATATATTAACTGCTTACGAGCGTGGCTTACCTCCAACTCCTGCAGGTGAAATTGAATTATTGGCAAGCGCAGTAGGTGGTGTTTTAAATAACTCATTTGTTCCTGCCGATCAGGCAACTGCAGGTCCTCAAGCATTAACTGCATTAGCTAGTCCGGTTTCAGGTGGCCCATTTGACTCTGCTATTGTAACAGCTACTTTAAATAGTGGTGCCGTTAATCTAGCTTCACCATTTGCAACAGTGGCTCCGGGTGGTGCAGTAGCTTTGACTACTAATACGTTTACTCCAATGGCCGGTACAAACTATACCGGAACTGTTGATTTGAGTGCGAATTCAGATACTGATCCACTCAACAACTCCTACGCAGTTGATATGACTGTTTCTGATTCTGTTCTTGCAAGAGAGAATTCTACTGTAGCCGGCGGTCAGCTTTCATTTGCTGCTACTAACTATATCGGAAACGTTATAGAGCTTGTTGGCCAAGATACATTGACATCTATCAGCTGTTTCTTCAGCCCGGGTGGTGGTGTAACTTACCCAATCACAGCGAGTCTCGCATTTCTTGATTATAATGCAGGACCTGGAAATTTTGCAATATTCCAAACTCCGGCTATCACAGTAAATGCTCCAGGATGGGTAACTGTCTCTACTCCGGATATTATTTTAGCTCCTGGTGCTTACTTTGTAGGTGCTCAAGAGCAAGGTGCTTATTTACCTTTGGCTACTGATACTCTTATCTCTTATCCAGGAGTTGCAGTAGGTGGTCCTTTAGGTGGCGTTAATATTGACGTAAGACAGTTTGGATTCTTCCATACCTTCATGGCAAGAGCTAATTTCTCTGATGTTGTTCCTAGTAACTTAACTGCATTTACATTAACTGCTCCTGCTGATGGAACTGTTTTGGATGTAATGGGTGCCGGAACACAAACAGTTAATATTACTTGGAATGCTAGTACAGCAACTCCAGCTGCTACTGTTAATTATGAGTGGTTATTGGATCTTCAAGGAGGAAACTTCTCTAATCCATTAGCAGTAATTCCTGCTGGTTCGGCAACTAACTTGACTTTAACTTATCAGGATATTGATAATTTATTAGCTTCACTTGGTGTAGCAATTGGTGCTACAGTCAATACTTCATGGACTGTAAGAGCAAGTGCTCCGGGAGCACAGTTATTAGCTACTACAGCTTTCGATCTTGACTTGATAAGAAGTGGTTTAACACCAACTTCAGGCTCAAGAGATTTCGAAGCTTATAACGCTGGTGATCTTATCGTAGCAAATGATGTTGAGTGGGAATTCTGGCCGGGTGCTACTCTTGATGCCCCAGTATCAGTTGCTCAATCTCAAAGCGGTACTAACTCATTGTTAATTGATGGAGCTCCTAACCAGGATTTAGTATTCAAATTAGGTGACCAAACTTCAGGTACTTGGGGTGCTGGATTTAGCCTATATATTCCTTCTGGAAATGGTGCTTATTACAACCTTCAGGAAACAGAAGTCCCTGGTATCAGATGGCCAATTGGAAACGTAGTATTTGATCCTGCAGGAACAGGTACTATTGATGGAGTAACTCCACAAGCTAATTTCACATTCCCTCATGATACTTGGTTTGATGTTAGAAACTATGTGGATTTGGATAATGATACTTTCCAGGTTTGGATTAATAATACATTAGTTGCTTCAGGTGTTTGGACAGCTGCTCCTCCTCAAGGTGGTGGTACTGCTCAATTACAATTAGGTGGTATCAATATCTACCCTGACGGTGCCGGTGGTTCAACTCCTGCTCAGAAGGTATTCTATCTTGATGACATGTATTTCCAACCAGATTCATTAAGAACTCCGGTTACTTATTCATTCTCACCATTCAACTTGACTTCTCCTCCTGATCAAACAAGATTAGTAGTAGAAGATGCAAATGCTACACCTGTAGTAATCGATTGGGATGCCACAACGGTGACTCCTTCTGCAACACCTGAGTACAGATGGTTATTAGATGTTCAAGGTGGTACTTTCACAAATCCTTTATTGGATATCGATGCGGATAATGGTGGAACTGATTCTCAGTTGACTTTAACGTCAGGTGCAATTGCCACAGAACTTGCCAATTTAGGTATTGCTTGTGACGATTCAGTTGACGTGATTTGGACTGTTGAAGCTTCTGTAGCAGGACAAGGTGCATTTGCAGCAAATGGACCATATGATATTAGGTTAGTTAGAACTTGTCCAATTGGATTTGATGCTGCTGCAATCGCCAATAACATCAGCTTCTTCCCTAACCCTACTACCGGGCAACTTGTAGTAAAAGTTAGAGATAACGTTGTTAACAATGTTATGATCCAGTCAATGATCGGTCAGAATTTGAAATCTTTCGAAATCAATAGCACAACTAGTGTTCTTGATCTTTCTGATTTAGGAAGTGGTATGTATATCATAAGATTCGTTTCTGAAAATCAAGAGTATTCTCAGAAATTGATAATCGAATAAACCGGTTTTAAACCGAATATAAAAAGGCGGGCTTGTCCCGCCTTTTTTTATGCCTTTTGCATTAATTTCGCATTCTGATAATAAGTTGTAGAAAAAATAAAATCATGATAAAATTTAAAAATTTACTATTCATAGTTCCCTTGACACTATGGATGTTCTCTTGTGGTGAAGAGAAAAAAGACACCGAAGAACCTTCGATGAAATACATCGATTTAGCCAACATGGACGAGAGCGTAAGAGCTCAGGATGATTTCTTCAGATATGCTAATGGTGCATGGCTTGATAGCAATGAAATTCCATCTTCAAAATCTTCTTGGGGAAGTTTTAACATTCTAGCAGAAAATAATAGAGAAAACCTAAAAACTATCGTTGAAGCAGCTTCAAAAGACAGTACAGCCGAAGAAGGTAGTATAACTGATAAAGTAGGTGACTTTTATGACAGTGGTATGGATTCTTTAAAAATTGAAGAGTTGGGAATTACACCTATAGAAAACGAACTCGCTAGGATTGATGAAATCAGTAATAAAAATGAATTATTAGAAGTTGCAGCATACTTAAAGAGCCTGACAATTGGCAGTATGTTTGGACTATATGTAGGCCAGGATGAGAAAAACCCTGAAGCCTATATAGTTAGTTTTTATCAAGGAGGATTGGGGTTGCCTGACAGAGACTATTATTTCAAAGAAGATGAAAGATCAACCATGATCCAGGATGAGTATAAAAAGCATATTTCTAAAATGCTGACATTTACGGGCTATGATGAGGAACAAGCAGAAGAAGCTGCAATGAAAGTGTATGAACTTGAAAAAGCACTTGCCAAAAGCTCAAGAAAAAGACAGGATTTAAGAGATGCAGAGAAAAACTACAATAAGTATTTGCTCAGCGACTTCGATGCTGAATTGAGCAATTTTGATATGGCCGGATACTTAAATACAATTGGCCTGCAAGGTGTAGAAGAAGTTGTGGTTGGTCAACCTGAATTCTACACCGGTTTAAATGAAGCCTTGGAAACAATTCCATTAGAAGACTGGAAAAATTATTTGAGATGGAATGTTATTTCTGAACATGCATCATTTCTAAACCATGAAATTGTAAAAGAAGACTTCCATTTCTACAGTACAATTTTAAGAGGTGTTCCTGAAATGGAGCCAAGATGGAAACGTGTTATGCTTACTGTAAATGGTATGATGGGCGAAGCTGTAGGGCAGGTTTATGTTAAGCAATTCTTTCCACCGGAAGCGAAGGATGTAGCGATGACAATGATAAATGACATACAAGCTGCATTTAAAGACAGAATACAAACTTTAGACTGGATGAGTGATGAGACAAAGGAGAAAGCTATTGTTAAACTTTCAACTTTCGTTAAAAAAATTGGGTACCCTGATAAGTGGACTGACTATTCTGATGTGGTAATCAATCCTGACACATATATGGAAAATGTAATCAGCGCAAGTCAATTCCAACAAAAGGAAAATTACGACAAACTTGGTAAGGAAATAGATCGCGATGAATGGTTTATGTCTCCACCAACAGTAAATGCCTATTACAATCCTACAATGAATGAGATTGTTTTCCCTGCAGGTATTTTGGCATTTCCTTTTTTCGATTTCAAAGCTGATGCAGCTATTAATTACGGTGGTATAGGAGCTGTTATTGGTCATGAACTTACTCATGGCTTTGATGATCAGGGAAGTAAATATGATGAAACGGGTATGCTAAATAATTGGTGGACTGACGAAGACCGCGAAAAATTTGATAGCAAAACGAAGGTGCTTGTAGATCATTATTCGGATTTCACCGTTTTAGATACTGTCCATGTAAATGGAAACCTAACACTCGGTGAAAACATTGCCGACTTAGGTGGGCTAAGCATTGCTTATGATGCCTTGCAGAAATACTATGAGAGAAACGGTACACCTGAGGAAATAGATGGTTTTACCGGAAATCAAAGATTTTTCTTAAGCTGGGCACAAGTTTGGCGTATTAAATACACAGATGATGCTTTAATGCAAAGAATCATGACAGATTCTCATTCTCCGGGAATGTATAGAGTAAATGGAGTACTTTCCAATATGCCGGAATTCTATCAGGCATTTAATGTAAAAGAAGGCGATAAGCTCTACAGGTCTGATGATGACAGAGCCAAAATTTGGTAAAATTCAAAGCCCCTTAATTGGGGCTTTTTTTTATACCTTATAGTTAAATTCAGATTGACCTTCTATTCTGATTATTATATCGAGTTCATCTTTTCTGAGGTTGAAATCTTTAACCCTGAATTGAAGATTTTTTAGCTCAAGATTCAATTCTCCCTTTCCCGATAACTTTACAAATAACTTTTTCACTGCCGTTTGGACTTTCAAAAATAGTGGCTCGATTGGCCATCTGATTTTACTCTGAATTTGAGATTTTATTCCGGGGAAAAATCCTTTGAATAAAATTGACCAAAGCCAATTATCACTGTAAAAATCAGATTTCATTTCATCTAAATAAATAGAATTGGAGATCGTATCAAATTTTAGCTTTCCTCTATTAAAAATCATTCCTTGAACTTTTCCATCAATTTCAGCCGATAAATAGATATCCTTATTTTGAGCTTGCCCTGTTCTTAAATTATTGATAGAAATATCTTCCGGTAAAGATTTTAGTAGATCTCGCTTGTTAATCTGATTCAGTAATAATGAGTCCAGATCCTTATAAGAGAGACTTACTTTCATTTCTATACTAAACTTTTCGGGAATATCTTTAATAGCTAATAAGTTCAGGTTATCTATATCAATAAAAGATGAATCCCCTTTGAATGAAACAACCTTCAAAAAGGTGGTTAAGCCTGCATTTATTTTAATTGAGTCATTATTAATATTTGGTTTCGACTCTATTATTAAACTCAAAGGTTCTAGCTCCATCCATAATTTTATGTCCTTTGAATTCACATAATTAAATCTGGGGATTTGAGAAGCTGATTTCTTAATCAAGTCTCTTAGATTCAATTCAGATTTTGCCGTTTGACTGATGATATTTGAAAGAGCATTTTCATTTGCTTTTAATACAGATTCAATTGCATCTGTTAAATCTACACTAATGGGACCTGCTTGAATAACCGGTCTTCTTGGCCAGTCTATTTTTGCGATTTCTGTAAATACCCCAAATTTGAAATCATCATAAAACTCAAAACTAGAAGCCAGATTTAAAGTCAGGTTCAATTCAAAACCCGGTTCAGCTCTGATTTTTACTCCAAATAGCTTTTCATTGATTAATATTTTACCCTTCAAATGCACCGGGATTTTATAGAATAACTTATTGTCAGAGCCGCTCAATTCTATTTTACCCGTTCGGTCCACATTTAATTTCATTCGTACCCCGCCCCGATCAACATATTCCTTTTCACTGTATAAATTATCTCCCAATTCAGAATTAATCTTTTTTTCAATATCACTTATTGAAATTCCAAAGCCCGCAAAAATCAATGAAGTATCAACGGCTAAAACCTCGTCCTCCGGAAGGTCATTATAAATTTGCTCTAAATCAGGCTTTTGCTCACAAGAAATTAATCCGACAACTAAGACAATACCTAAAAAATACTTTGAAATGCCTTTAACCATTGGGTTTAGCCTTTAATTAATTGAACTTGAAAACTGCTAAATAAAACCTTATCTTCCATATGAGCATTATTTTAACATAGAATGTCAGATTTAATCAAAATAATAGTCTTTGGGCTGGTTTCTTTTGTAATTGGACATACTGCCACAGAAAAGCTTTCGAATGAGCAGGTGGCTTCTATTGCTATCGATACGGCAGATAACATCTATCGTCTGCAACTGATGAAGGACAAGGAACTAGAAAAGCTTCCTGACTCTATTAAAATAACAACGGAGAGTTTCAGAAATCCATTTTTCATTTCTAAATCAGATAGCAATGATGTTTTGCAATGGGTGCGAAATGTTGGAGGTAGTCCTTTTGAGCTTCCAAATAAAATTTATGCCGGGCCCGATAATTCTCTTTACTTAATCGGCACCATAGGGAATCAATTTGCTTTCAATCAGACCAATGGAAATGGCATAGATCAAACTATGTCTTATACTGCCTTTATTGTAAAATTTAATGATAATGGCAAAGAGGAATGGGCCAATTTCATAGCCGGGCTTGATGTGTACAGATATTTTGATTTTGATTATATAAATGGACAGCCTACAATTCAAGGCTTCTTCAATGGTTTTTACAGGCAACAAACCATTTGGCCTAATTCAAATATTTATTGGAGATAAATAAGATTATCAATTCTGTCATTAATATTACTTAGAGCTGGTTTCGAAATTGAGAGTTTCCTTGAGCTTGCCATTTTTTTTATAAAAATTCCAGTCCCCTACCATTTCGCCATCTTTCAAAGTACCTTCAGAACTTAGGTTTCCCTTTTCGTAAATCTTCCAATGCCCACTCTGAACTCCCATATTAAATTCACCTTCCTTATCGGGATTCCCGCTTTCATCATAGAATATCCAATTTCCATGCGGAAGGCCATCTTGGTAATTTCCAACAGACTTTTTTTGTCCATTTTCGTAAAATGACGTCCATAAACCTGAGTACAATCCATCTTTATACTCTCCTGTTCGTTTTATCTGTTTGCCATCATAATACTCAACTGCCTTTCCGGTTTTAATACCATTCGTCCAATAAGCTTCAGAAATTACTTCTTCATTGAAGTTGTATTTTATAACCTTTCCATCTAATTGACCTTTATTATAATGTTCAATTGAATTTAACTGCCCTTGAGGGTATAAGAGTGTCCACTTGCCATCTTTTTTAGACTCTATTCTTAATCCAAAAGCCTTTATCTCGCCGGATTCATAAAAAATAGTATCAAGTTCTTGAGAAAATGATGTTGCGAGCGTCAGTAGAAAAAGAAATGCTATACTAGAAAGTTTCTTCATTTATAAGATTTCCCTCTTGATCAAAATACTTCCAAAGTCCGACGGGCTTACCTTGAGAATAACGCCCTTTTGCCTCTTTTATACCACCCGGACCATAAAAACTCCATACTCCGGATTTTAAACCATTTTTAAATTCCCCCTCGGAAATAAGGGTATCGTTTTCATTGTATATTTTCCAAACACCTGACTTAAAACCGTTTTCGTAATTTCCTTCACTTAAAAGACCTCCATCCGGATAGTAGTATTTTACATTTCCATTACCTTCTTTATCCAAACTACCCATGTTTAATTTTTTACCAGAATTAGTAATAAAATCAGAAACAGCTGTTAATCTTCCTTCAGAATAAGTTTCTGAATACAACATTTTATTTTTTTCATAGTACTTCCACAGACTGTCTTTAACTCCCAAAAAGTAATATCCACTTTTCGAGGTGTTTCCAAGGGAATCAAAGTATTTCCATAAACCATGCTCTAATCCTGTTCTGTAGTCACCCGTATATTCCATGGTACCAGAGGCATAATAACCTTCCCAAAGTCCCTCTCTAAAATCATCGATATAGTATCCTATTTCAATGATAGTTCCGCTGGTATCGTAGTTTTTCCAAAGACCATTCTTCTCATCATTTTCGAATTCACCTGAATATTGTGTGGCTCCATTTTCATAATAGCCTTCCCACTGGCCAAAAGTCTCATCAGACTCATAAAATCCTTGAGTCGCTAATTCACCATTGCTGTAAAACTCATAATACGGACCTTGCATTTCGTCATTTACGTAAGTGGCTGAGCTTATAAGATTCCCCGATTCATCGTACTCCTCAAAGATTCCATTCAACTTATTTGCTTCGTATTCTGATCTTAATGCCAATGTACTGTCCTCATAAAACTCAAGATATTCACCTTGTAATTCGTCCTGCGAATACTCAGCAATAGAAAAAATTCCACCATAAGGATAATATTCAAGCCACAATCCATTTTGCTTACCGGCATCATATGCTCCTTCTGTTTTTATCCCTCCATTTTCAAAAAATGTGGTTGCAAGACCTTGTTCCAATCCATTTTGATATGTGATATAGGCCATAAACTCACCTTCCGGATAATACAATAACCGGTATCCATTGCCTTTTTTAAATTTTCCTTTGTTGAGCTTCTTAGCACGAACATCATAATAAGGACCTATCTTATAGAGCTTCCCGATTTGATAATATTCGGATTGGATCGCCTGGGCATTGGGATAGAAATATTCAAATTGTCCATCTTTTATTCCCGCTATATAATTTGATATGATTTCAATTACTCCGTTAGAATGAAACCCATACCATTTCCCATCCATTTTGCCTTGTTTGTACTTCCCTTTAAGACGGAGCTCACCATTTTCATAATAGCCTTCGTAATCACCATCCTTGATGTCAGCCTGATAATGAATGATCTCCTTTACTTTCTGTCCGGGCCAAAAAGATTGTTGTTTACCATCCAACACACCATTGGAATAGGATTTTATCGACATAATTTCACCGGTATTCGAATATTCCCTAAGTAATCCGTGGTAATAGGTGTTTTTTAGCTGTATTTCTTCTTTAAGATTCCCATTTGGGTAAAATATTCTTTGGACCGAGTCGACTTCTCCGTTCTTATAAAATATTTCTGTTCTAGGGCTTCCATTTGTATAGTAGGACTCATACCAACCGTTCATTTTTCCATTTTCATATTCCATCTTTTCAAATAGAATATTTCCGGGTAAAAATGACTCCCAACTTCCCTCCTTTTTTCCATTTATATAATTGCCGGAACTTTTCAGCTGACCATCTTCGTCATAATATTCCCAGTGGCCGGATTTAGCGCCGTTTTTATATTCTCCCTTGGCGTAAATGTCCTTATCCTGTGACATAACATTACTCACCAGCAAAATCATCACTGCTGAAACCAGGGCCTTTAGGTATTGAAAATTACTTCTCATCAATTATCAAAATTACGACAGATAAATTTATCTAGGTTCACATTGAAACACAGTATTTATCAGAAAATTAATTTACATAGTTTTATTCAGCCTTACTACTTTAAAGTTCAACCATTTATCAAAGGCTCAAAGCATCGGTGCTTCTTCATTATCTCTTGGAGGCATTAGCAATGCCAATGAAGATGTTTTCTCAATTTATAATAATCCTGCATTATTAGATTATTCTAAAAAGTCCGAAGTCTCAGCATTTTTCCTTTTACCCTTTGGTATTACCGAATTAAGCCAAATATCTTTTTGTTTAAAAATACCCAATAAACATGCCAGTTTGGGTCTTGGACTTTCACGATCAGGTACAGAGTTATTGAATCATCAAAACATTATCTTTTCTGTAGGAAGGAAAACAAAAGACTTCAGTTTTGGACTTTCGACTGAGATCCGGCAAATCAGTGCATTTGAAAATGGTACTTACAGAGGGGTCTTATTTAATCTTGGGGCATCGAGTACAATTCTTCCCAAACTTGAATTTTCAATGTTTATATCCAATCTTAATCAGGCAGGTATTGGGATTGATAAAAAGGAAATATTCGATAATCATATCAAAATAGCGGCTAAGTATCAGGCTAGTGAAAAGCTTTTTTTCTATTCCGAAACGGATATGCAATTGGATCAAAATATAAGGCTAAGAAATGGCCTCGAATACTTCATTCTTGAAAATATGACTATCCGTACAGGAATGAGCTCCAATCCAATAAGACCTTCATTTGGAATTGCTTTGACTAAGAAGACCTGGAGCTTTAATCAGTCTATTGACTATGATCAAAATATGGGTTTTAGCCATTCATTAAGTCTTGTTTATGTTATGGCGAAATAGTATTAAATCCATTATCACGATCATAATTCTTGAGCTAATGCCACTAGTGCTATCGGCGCAAAACAACTTTGATTTCGAACAATATTTGCAAGATTTAATATCATTCGATGAAGAAAAAGTCAGTAACCTCGACTATTACGATAGGCTTTTACAAATATATCAGCACCCGATAAATCTGAACAAAGCTCAGAAAAATGATTTAGAGCAACTGTTTATTCTTAGTCAGAATCAAATCAATCAAATCCTTGAATACAGAGAAAAAAACGGAAAATTTCTATCAATTTATGAATTACAGGCAGTACCTGATATGGATATAAATACGATTAGCAAACTTCAGTATTTTGTAGAGGTTAATTCAAAGAATGCGGATAGCAGAACCTTTTCTGAAAGGTTAAAAGAACCCGATAGACATTATTTACTTGGCAGATTCCAAAGGCAAATTGAAAAAGCAGAAGGCAATACAAGGTCCAAAGAAGATCGTGGCTTTTTGGGAGATGCAAATAAATACCTTTTTAGGTATCGATTGACGAGGTATAGCGATTACAGTGTCGGATTAACATTGGAAAAGGATGCAGGCGAAGTTTTGAAATGGGATGCATCACAAAATTACTATGTCTTTGATTTTGTTTCCGGGCATTTGTACAGAGAAAATCTTGGCGGTATAAAAAAATTGGCTTTGGGCGATTATCAATTGCAGTTTGGACAAGGCTTAATCTTTGCATCGGGTTTTAGTACCGGAAAAGGGGCTGAGACTATTCTTTCCACCAAACAATTGAATTCAGGAATTCAAGCCTATGGATCTGCGCTTGAAAGCGGATTTCAAAGAGGAATAGCCATTACTGTCCCTTTAAATAATTTTCTTTTTAGTCCATTCTATTCACAAAAATCTATAGATGCAAATATTCAAATTACTGATAGCAGTTCTTTTTCGGAGATCAGCTCTATTTCAAATACCGGGATTCACAATACTCAAAATGATTTGGATAAGCGCTTGTCTTCGAAGGAGTATCTCTTTGGTGCTAATATTAATTGGAGCAGGAAGTCGGCACGGCTCGGCTTAACCTTTGCTCAACAAAATTATGAGTCGAACTTTGTACCACAGCAAATTTTAAGAAATAAATATAAGTTTAGTGGAAGAGAAAACCGGAATCTAGGAATCGATTATGATTTCAATATTCTGAATATCAATTTATTTGGTGAGAGCGCTATTTCTAGCTCAGGAGGAATTGCATTGGTGCATGGGATGATTGCTGCGCTCAACTCAAATACAGATGTTGCTATACATTACAGAAATTTCCAAAGAAATTATCACAGTATTCGTGGAGGAGCATTTTCAGAAGGAAGTAGTCCTATAAATGAAAGTGGATTTTATCTTGGTTTAAGTAAGAAAATTAGACCTTCCTGGAAATTGAGTGCCTATTACGATATTTTCCGGTTTCCTTGGTTAAGCTATTTATCCAAATTTCCTTCACAAGGAAATGAAGCATTAATCCGACTCGAAAAAAGACTGAGCAAAAGCAATTCAGTTTATCTACAGTTTAGAAGTGAGCAAAAAGAACTGAGTAATTCAGAAGCCAATAGTCCAAAAAAATATCTTCGTAAAAGATCTGAATGGATTTTGCAATTGAGTCAGTCGGTGAATGAGACAATTTCATTCAGAACCAGAATTCAAACAAAGAATGTAATTTCTAATGAAAGCTCTTTAGGAATGGCAATTACACAGGATCTTAGAATAGATTACAAGAAACTAAGGATGGATTTCAGACTTTCAATCTTCAATACCACTGATTATGAAAGTAGAATTTATGTTCTTGAAAGAGATGTGCTTTTCAGTCTTTCTGCACCGGCCTATTTCGGGCAAGGATCTAGAAATTATGTTTTGCTTAAATATAAAGCAGGAAAGAAATTAGACCTATGGTTAAAATGGGGAAGATTATTGAGAACTGATATTGACTATATCGGAAGCGGATTGAACAAAAGCTTAGGCAATTCCAGAAATACTCTGAAATTTCAAATGATAATGGATTTATGAGCTAATACGCTTTTCGAAGTAACTAATTGTACTCTTTAATCCTTCTTCAAGCATAATTGTAGGTTCCCAACCCAATTTTTCTTTGGCTTGATCGATATTTGGTTGTCTTTGCATTGGATCATCAGCAGGGAGATCTCTATAAACAAGTTTAGATGAAGAGCCTGTCATTTCGATTACTTTCTCCGCGAGCTGCTTGATAGTAAATTCATGAGGGTTTCCAATATTCACCGGCATATGCAATGATTCCTTACTATTCATGAGCTTATACATTCCGTTTAAAAGATCATCTACATAGCAGAAGCTTCTTGTTTGCAATCCCTCGCCATAAATAGTGATGTCCTTCCCCTTGAGGGCCTGCACAATAAAATTTGAAACTACTCTTCCGTCATTTTCATTCATTCTTGGACCATAGGTATTAAATATTCTTATGATTCGAATATCTACTCCATTTTGAGTATGGTAATTCATAAAGAGAGTCTCGGCACAACGCTTGCCTTCATCGTAGCAGGCTCTTGGACCAATAGGGTTTACATTGCCCCAATAAGATTCCTCCTGTGGATGCACTTTTGGATCACCATATACTTCAGAAGTACTAGCCTGCAGAACTCTTGCTTTTGTTCTTTTCGCCAAACCAAGGGTGTTAATTGCACCCATTACAGATGTTTTAATGGTTTTTATAGGATTGTATTGGTAATGAACAGGAGATGCCGGGCAAGCAAGATTATAAATCTGGTCTACTTCAGCATAAAAGGGATGAATTACATCCTGACGAATAACTTCAAAATAAGGATTATCTAAGAGGTGGGCTATATTCTCTTTGGATCCGGTAAAATAATTATCAAGGCAAATAACTTCGTTACCTTCATTCAATAATTTTTCACAAAGATGTGAACCAAGAAATCCGGCTCCGCCTGTAATTAGAATCCTTTTTCTCATGTTATTCTGCTAAAATTGGTTTAATGCCAATTCCGTAGTACTCAAAGCCGGAATCCTTCATTTGGCTAAATGTATATATATTCCTACCGTCAAATATCAACTTGTTTTTTAGTAAATCAGAAACCTGTTGTAAATCCGGGGATCTGAATTCTGACCATTCAGTAAAAATGGCAAGACAATCAGCATCTTTCAAAACCTCGTACATATCTTCACCATAATGTACACTATCATTTAAATGTCTTTTAGCCTCTTCAACTGCGACCGGATCATACGCATGCACTTCGCATCCCGCTTTTAGGAGAAGATCTATTAATACAAGAGAAGGAGCTTCCCTCATGTCATCAGTCTTGGGTTTAAACGACAATCCCCAAACAGCAATTTTCTTACCTTTTAAATTCCCATTAAACCTCTTCTTCATTTTTTGATAAAGGACACTTTTTTGAGCATCATTTACATCTTCCACAGCTTGAAGAACTTTTAATGAATATCCGTTTTCATTAGCTGTTTGTATTAAAGCTTTAACATCCTTCGGGAAACAAGAACCTCCATAGCCTATACCAGGATATATAAATTGGTGTCCAATTCTAGGGTCGCTTCCTATACCCTTTCTCACCAAGTTAACATCAGCTCCCAATAACTCACATAAATTAGCAATATCATTCATGAAACTAATTTTCGTGGCGAGCATTGAGTTAGCTGCATATTTTGTCATCTCTGCAGATGGTATATCCATGAAAATTGTAGGATGACCATTTAAAGTAAATGGATGGTACAACTTCTCCATTATACTTCTGGCTTTTTCACTTGGTATGCCTATAACAATTCTATCAGGCTTTAAAAAATCATTAACCGCTGCTCCCTCCTTTAAAAATTCAGGGTTGGAGGCTACATCAAATTCATATTCGCCTTCTCTTTTATCAACTTCATTTTGAATGGCTTCCTGAACCTTTTCGGCAGTACCTACCGGAACAGTACTTTTTGTAACCACAACCATGTAGTGGTTCATATTTTTACCAATTTCCGAAGCGACTTTTAATACGTGCTTTAAATCTGCGCTGCCATCTTCATCAGGAGGAGTTCCAACTGCTATAAATACCGCTTCTGCTCCTTGAATGCTGGTTGCTAAATCTGTTGAGAAGTGCAATCTCTTTTTCTCAAGGTTTCTATGAACCATTTCTTTCAATCCGGGCTCGTAGATAGGAAGAATTCCTTGTTTTAGATTTTCAATTTTCTTTTGATCTATATCAATGCATGTCACATTGATGCCCACTTCGGAAAAACATGTACCAGTAACTAATCCAACGTATCCTGTCCCAACAATGGCTATTTTCATGTATTGTATTTTTTTAAGAGTGGCAAAAATAGAAATTAAGCTTTATTAATACTGTTCTTTTTTTAATTTGAACGGATTATAAAATATAATGGCTTAAATCCTTATTCTTTATTAGCTTATCAAGCTTTTCATTCACCATTTCCTTGCTAATAGAAATGCTTGTTCCGGGTTTAATTTTATCCGGAACATCGAATAAAATATCATTAAGCAATTTGCTCATCACAGTATGCAAACGCCTTGCTCCAATATTTTCAACCTCCGAATTAATTTTAAAAGCTATTGCAGCAACTTCATTTAATGATTCATCTGTAAAACTTAAATCAATATCCTCGGCTTTTAATAATGCTACATACTGTTTGGTTAACGCATTTTTTGGCTCCTTAATAATTCTGATAAAATCCTTCTCCGTTAAGCTCTCCAGTTCAACTCTGATTGGAAAACGTCCTTGAAGTTCGGGAATAAGGTCTGATGGCTTTGATACATGAAAAGCTCCGGCAGCTATGAAAAGGATATGATCCGTATTAATTATGCCATGCTTGGTATTTACTGTAGAACCTTCCACGATAGGCAAAAGATCTCTTTGAACGCCCTCTCTACTCACATCAGGTCCTCCACTTGCTCCGCCGCCACCTTTCGCTATTTTGTCTACCTCATCTATAAATATAATACCGGTGTTTTCTGCTTTTCGGATTGCTTCTTCTTTAACTTCATCCATATCGATGAGCTTTGAAGATTCCTCATCCAAAAGTACCTTGCGTGCATCTTTGATGCTCATTTTTCGCTTTTTATTCTTCTTTGGCATCATGCCTCCGATCATCTCCTGGATGTTCATCATAGAAACCTCATCCATTCCCCCGCCAACAACTCCGACACCGGGCATTATACTTTGCTGGATGTCAATTTCAATTTTTCTTGAGTCTAGTTCTCCCTTTCTCAATTTATCTCTGAACCTTTCTCTTGTCTTTTGATTCAATTCTTCTTCGGACATTTCCGATTTGGGATTATCGTCGTCATTCACCTGCATGCTAACAGACTTGTTCTTTATAGGAGGAATAAGAATATTCAATATGGTTTCTTCTACGGCATCGCGGGCCTTTTCTTCAACCTCCGCTTTCTTTTGAGTTTTAACTAGTTTCACTGAATGTTCAACTAGGTCTCGCACCATACTTTCCACATCTCTTCCCACATAACCCACCTCTGTAAATTTAGAAGCTTCTACTTTTGTGAAGGGTGCATCTGCTATTGAAGCCAATCTTCTGGCTATCTCAGTTTTACCAACTCCGGTAGTTCCAATCATCAGAATATTATTAGGAACGATTTCCTGTCGGATATCTTCATCGGCATTCAAACGTCTCCATCTATTCCTCAGAGCAATAGCAACATTTCTTTTGGCATCGTCTTGTCCTATTATGTATTTATCAAGTTCCTTCACTATCTCGGAAGGAGTAAGGTATTTGTTTAGCATTAAATTCTGTTTTTAGTGATAAAATTAAGATCACTGGTTAAAGTCAGTTTTGTGGTGGCTCCGGAAATATGATCAACAGATCTTGCTACTGCAAACTGCAAAGATTTCACTTTAAGGAGCATTCCAAATGAGAATCCTACTAATGCTTTTCTCTCCGGAATAAGCAACTCAGTTCTTTTCATAAAATTATATCCCGCTTGTAAATTAAAGCCCTTTGCAATCAGTAATTCTGTACCAATTACAAAATGTCTGGTAACCTTATCTAAAGTGCTTGGCGTCTCGCGTATTGGTTCTCCGTTTTCATCAAAGCCGGTAAATGAACCGGGATCATCATAAACAATATCATAGCGATATAAGCGATGCAAAGTGGCAGAAAATCTTAAAGGCATATGCCTGGGCTTGAAGGAACTTCCAACTCGAAGATCAAAAGGTAAAATAAACTCCGAATCGGCGGTATAATTGCTGATTGGAAATCCAATATTTCTAAAAACCATGCCTATTACAAAATCTTCACGTGGATGAATAAACTGTCCGCCTAAATCCATTAAAACCGCTGTAGAATTGAAAGATGCAATGGAAGAATTGGCGAGTTTTAAGTTCAAGCCATATGAAAAATTCTCAAATCTTCTGGCATAACCTAAATTGATAATCAAATCTGAAGCTCTGAAATTTCCGATTTCATTACCGCTTTCATCTGTTTCTTCCATTTCACCATAATTCCAATAAGATACTCCAAAGGCGAAATTTCCCAGCTTTTCCTTGCTCAAGGTGTAACTCACAGTATGGTTTTGAATATCCGCGTGATTCGCATTATAGTTATAGGAGATGAAATTATTGAAAAGAGTATCAAGAGCGGCCGGGTTTTGCCAAAAGTGATTATTATCTATATCTCTATGGCTTGCATCAACTCCTCCCAAGGCAAAAATACTTGCATTAACTGCCGTATTAGTGAAATCAAGACTCTGAGAGCCGCCCACTTGTGAAAATAAGTTAAAGCTCCAAAAAAGGATTAAAACAAATAAGGCTAGTCTATGCAAATTTTAAGCTTTTACTCTCAACGCTACTTTGAACAATAAATTGAAATTATCCTTTTTGTTCTTCTGTTTTTTTGATCTGCAAATCTATTGGATTTTTAACTTTTGTTTTAAGAAGGGCAATATCAATAACGGACTTAACATCACTTACATAATGAATGGTAATTCCTTTAATCATCTCCTCTTCTATATCTTCGAAATCTTTTTTATTTCTTTCGCAAAGTATAATATCCTTCACACCGGCTCTTTTAGCAGCTAATATCTTCTCTTTTATTCCCCCAACAGGTAACACTTTTCCGCTTAAGGTTATTTCACCGGTCATGGCAAGCTTATTTTTCACTTTTCTCTGTGTAAATAAGGATGCAATGGAAGTGAATAAAGTAATTCCGGCACTGGGGCCATCTTTAGGAACGGCTCCTGCGGGTACGTGTATATGTAAATCAAATTGATCAAATACTCGGTAGTCTATGTCTAATTCTGGTGCATGAGCCTTTAAATAAGAAATAGCTGCCATTGCCGATTCTTTCATTACATCGCCTAACTGACCCGAAAGCGTTAATTTTCCTTTTCCTCGACTTAAGCTTGATTCAATATTTAGTATAGTTCCACCATATGGTGTCCAAGCCAAACCGGTAACAATACCTGCTATGTCATTATTATCGTAAATCTCTTTATCAAAGATTTCAGTACCCAGTATATCTACGACCTTTTGACCGGTTAATTTAGACTCATATTTTTCTTCCATGGCAACTGCCTTAGCACTATTCCTTGCCAATTCACCTATTTTTCTTTCAAGCTCTCTCACGCCTGACTCACGGGTGTAGCCTTCAATTACCTTTATTATTGCATCATTATTCATAGTGAATTGAGATGCCTTTAATCCATGAGATTTCCTTTGCTTTGGTAAAAGATGCTTTTTGGCTATTTGCACTTTCTCCTCAAGCGTATAGCCTGTTATCTCAATAATTTCCATTCTATCTCTCAGTGCTGGCTGTATACTTTCCAGTGAATTGGAGGTAGCCACGAATAAAACCTTCGAAAGGTCATATTCAACTTCAAGATAGTTATCTACAAAGGTTCCGTTTTGTTCAGGGTCTAAAACTTCCAGCAATGCAGAAGAGGGATCGCCTCTAAAGTCTGCTCCTACTTTGTCAATTTCATCGAGAATAAACACCGGATTACTCGATCCTACTTTTTTAATATTCTGAATAATTCTACCCGGCATCGCCCCTACATAGGTTTTTCGGTGTCCTCTTATTTCCGCTTCATCTCTAATTCCACCTAATGACATGCGAATATACTGACGATCCAAAGCCTTGGCCACCGAGCGACCTAATGATGTTTTCCCAACTCCCGGAGGTCCGTACAGACAAAGAATCGGAGCCTTCATATCATTTTTTAATTTTAGAACAGCCAAATATTCTAGAATTCTATTTTTCACTTTCTGCAATCCATAGTGATCCTCATCCAGAATTTTCTTGGCTCTTTTTAGATCAAAATTATCTTCGGAATATTTTTCCCATGGCAAATCGAGCATCAATTCTGCATAATTCATAGTAACGGGGTATTCTGCAGCATGTGGATTCATTCGAAGAAGTTTATCCAATTCTTTATTGAAGTGTGCTTCAACTTGATTGCTCCATTTTTTATCCTTACTTCTGGCTCTTAGTTTTTCTACTTCCTGATCCGGTGTCTCATATCCAAGTTCATCTTGCAAAACTTTAATCTGCTGACGCAGAAAATAATCCCGTTGTTGTTGGTCAATATCCGTATTTACTTTACTATGAATTTCCTGTTTTAATTCAAGCATTTTGACCTCTTTAAGCATATATTCTAAAAGAAGCGTAGCTCTGTCCACTCCATCTTCAATTTCTAACAGTTTCTGCTTGTCAGCAATATCTGCGCTAATATTTGAGCTTAGGAAGTGAATCAGAAAACCGGGATTTTCAATATTATCTAATGCTACCTGAGCTTCTTTTGGTATTTCGGGGTTTAGTCTTAAAATTTTCTTGGCTGCTTCCTGAATAGAAGATATTAAAGCTGAAATCTTCTTATTACTCTTTTTAGGGAATTTTTCAGCTAGTGTTTTGACTTTCGCGGTAAAATACGGATCAGTACTTAAGGGCTCTAAGAGTTCAAATCTTCGCTTACCCCTGATTATAATCGTTGTATTTCCATCGGGAAGAACGAGCATTTTTACGATATGTGCGACGGTCCCGATTTTGTACAAATCATTAAAATCAGGATCATCTTTTTTATTATTCTTTTGGGTTATTACACCTATGGTTCGGTCTTCTTTATAAACTTTCTTTACCAGCTTGATTGACTTTTCACGTCCAACGGTAATTGGAATTACCATTCCCGGAAATAAAACCGTATTTCTTACAGGTAAAATAGGTAGGGCATCTATTTCTTTTTCCTCCTCCTGATCAGCATCGTCCTCGGGTGAAATTAATGGGATAAAATCTCCATCATCATCAATTAATTCCGTGAAAAAGTTGCTATTTAAAATTGTATTTTCTGATTTTTTCATATCATGCAATAAAATTGCCATTATGGCAGTAAAATGACTTAGTATTAAGGTACATTTTACTTTCTTAAATTGAATTATATTTTGGTGCAATAGCTATGCCAAAAAAGGGACTAAGAGAAAATGTACTAAATTTGAAGAAGAGGTTTATTCGCCACTTTTATGACTATATCAATTTGAAATCAGCGCTTAATAAAATTTGCATATTTTTCATATTGATTTGTGCTGTCTCTTTGAAGACTGCCTTTTCTGATCCTGTAAGCCCAAAAAATAAAGATAAAGACCAAGTGGCGCTACCTGGGGAGTTCTATCAACCTTTTGAATTCACAAATATTGGACTTGAGCCCTATTACTACAATAAAAAGAAAGTCAAGAAAATTCTTAAGCTTCAGAAAAAAAATAAATCGGAAAAGCTCATTCGAGAATTAGAAAAATATGTCAGTCAATTTGGCATACAGAATTTCTATAAAAACACAGATATGATGTGGCGTTTGGGGCAATTGTACGAAAATTCAGGTAGAATTGAGGATGCTAAAGTCATATACAGATACGTACTGAGGCACAAAAGGGACAGCACACAAAACATCAGAATCTTTTACGATTCTCTAACAGTATTGGATAAGGCCTATTATGTTCCTATTCAATATTATTATGATTTGGTCGGACTTGATGAATCAACAGATACAATGCGACCTCCTGATATTTATTTAAATATGGGCGAAGATGTCAATTCTCTCGCAGCTGATTATGGCCCAACTATAAATATTGCAGGTGATGTTCTTATTTTTTCTTCAAGAAGAAACGAAGTGAAAGAGGCATTCGGTTACCGGCAAGATGAAGATTTGTATGTTACTGAAAAATGGAACGATAACTGGGTATGGGCAGAACCGCTCACAGATATTAATTCACAATACAATGAGGGTTCTCCATTTCTTTCCTCTGATGAAAAAACACTTCTTTTTGTAAAATGCGATTGTCCGGACTGCTATGGAGACTGCGATATTTTTGAAGCAAGGAAAAGAGAGGATTCTACCTGGGGTTATATTAGAAATCTCGGAGTTACGATTAACAGCAAGGCTTGGGATTCTCAACCTACGCTATCCCATGCAGGAGATACCATATTCTTTACTTCCGACCGCTTAGGTGGATTTGGATTATCCGATATATATTTTTCTGTAAAAAATGAAGAAGGTGATTGGTCACCTGCAAGAAATATCGGTCCTAAAATTAATACTAGAAAGAGTGAAGTGAGCCCTTACTTTCATCCTAAGGAAAGTGTGCTTTATTTCAGCTCAAATGGCCAAATTGTAAACTTTGGGAGTTTTGATATTTATAAAACAAGGTTGGGCAGTGGAAACAGATTCTCTGAGCCCAAAAATATCGGTCCATTAGTGAATGGCGCCGGCAGTGAGTACTATTTTACTATCGATAGTAAATCGGAATACCTCTATTATGCTCGTTCCGAAGAAGATGATATTGAAAATTTGGATCTTCATTCGTTTCCCTTGCCGATGGGCGCTCAGCCAAAAGCAACGACAAAATTTAAAGGAACTGTTCTGGATACAGCGACAGGTTTGGCTTTGAAGGGAATTGTTTCAATCATTGACCTGGAAAAAGGAATTGCCATTGCGCCGAAATACTTAAGACCAGATGGAAGTTTTGAATTTGATTTAATTGATGGAGGAACATATTTACTCGTCATTCAAGGTGAAGACTTTTTTAGAATCGAAGAAATATTTGAGCTTGACGGAGAAACGGAAAGACAATTTTCCTCCACACCAATTTCCAGTAAATTAAAGTTTGAATCAATTGAATTTCTTCCGGCAGATTCGACTATCCTACCTGCAATGGAGGATGATATTTACAAAGTCATTGAGTTTTTACTGGATCATCCGGACTTTAATCTTAGAATCTCGGGTCATACAGATTCTCAAGGAGATCCCGATAAAAATCACCAATTGTCTCAGTCAAGAGCAGAAGCTATCAGAACCTATATTATTGACAATGGTAGGATAGATCCCACAAGAATAGAAGCAATCGGTTATGGTTTCGACAAACCAATAATCAAGGATGAACAAAGTGATGAAGACCGGCATTTAAACCGGCGTGTTGAATTCGATATTTTCCGAAATTAAAAAATCACTTTTATTATATCATTGAAAATGGCAAAACCCATAAGTCCTAAAAGTATAACCATTCCTACTTTCTGAGCGACTTCTAAAAATTTGAGCGATGGCGCTCTTCCGGAAACCATTTCAAATAACAAGAAAACAACATGCCCACCATCCAGGGCAGGTATTGGCAATAGATTCATAAATGCCAAAACCATTGATAGAAGACCAGTTATGTACCAGAATTTTTGCCAGATCCATTCCCCACCGAAAAATTTAGCGATACCAATAGGGCCGGAAATTGCTTTATCGGCAGCAACATCTCCACTAAATATTTTACCAAATCCTTTTATGTTATCATACACAACAGTAAAAGCCATATTGGCCCCTTTAGGAATACTTTCCAAGAAGCTGTACTCTACGGTTGATTTCTTTAGTTGGGATTCGGAATAAAAACCGAGCTTGCCATCTTCACTTACTTCAAACTCTTTAGTGATGATTTCTCCATTTCGCAATATTTCTGCATTGATCTTATCTCCCTTGGATTCACCCAATACAGCCACCAATTGTTGGAAATACTCGATTTCCCTGCCATTGGCAGAAACGAACTTATCTCCCTTTTTCAGTCCACCTTTATCTGCAGAACTTCCTTCAAGTATCTCACCAACAACAAATGGTTCTAAAGGTGAAACAAAAGGCTCATCTCGTTCTATTTTCTTTGAAATAAAGTCATCAGGAACTTCTACAACAACTTCGCTACCATCTCTTAAAACAGTAAAAAAGGCATTCGACTCCAATAATATTTTACTTCCCAATACATCGGCAAAATCCTCGAAATCTTCTCCGTTAATTTTTACAATCATATCACCTGTTTTGAGACCCATTTCTTCAGCAAGGGCATGAGCGTAAATTCCGTATTTATTTACTTCATCTTTAGAAATGAAAGTTTCGCCGTAACTGAATTTTAGCATTGCGAATATGACAACACCGGTAATCACATTGACTATGATTCCTCCCAACATTACAATTAGTCTCTGCCATGCAGGTTTGGCTCTAAATTCCCAAGGTTCCGGCTCAGATTCCATATTATTGGTATCCAAAGACTCATCTACCATTCCTGAAATTTTCACAAATCCACCCAATGGAATTGCTCCTATTGAATACTCTGTTTCACCGTATTTAATACCCCATATTTTTGGAGGAAAACCAATGGAATATTTTTCCACGCGCATTCCAAAAATTTTTGCTGCAAATAGGTGACCCAGTTCATGCAATCCTACTAAAATCGACAGCCCCAGCAGCAGCTGGCCTGTCATAATTAATCCTTCCATCTATTTAAATATTCCTCCGCTATTATTCTCGTTTCTTTATCAGTGCTTACATAATCCTCATAATTCGGATGAGTGATGTATGCCATTTTATTCATGCAATGCTCTATTAGGTCTGACATTCCTAAAAAGCCAATTTTTTTCTGTAAAAACCCTTCAACAGCAATTTCGTTTGCTGCGTTCAATACACATGGCAAATTTCCTGCCTTTTTTAATGCTTGAAAAGCCAGTTCAAGATTCTTAAAGGTTTCAAAATCCGGCTCTTCAAAATTAAGCATCGGATAATTCTTGAACTCAAATCTTGGCACATCAGATTCCAACCTCAATGGATGGCTCAATGCGTATTGGATAGGAATTCTCATATCAGGAATTCCCAACTGAGCTTTTATGGAACTATCCTTAAACTGAACCATGCTGTGCACCACAGACTGAGGATGAACCACAACATCAATTTGTTCTTCTTTTAAGTTAAACAGCCATTTAGCTTCAATAACCTCCAGGCCTTTATTCATCAATGAAGCTGAATCAATTGTAATCTTTGAACCCATATTCCAATTGGGGTGATTCAACGCTTGTTCAACAGAAACATTTTCTAATTGCTCCCTATTCCAACCACGAAAAGGTCCGCCGGAAGCTGTCAAAATTATTTTCTCAATATTTTCTTCCTCCTCACCTACCATGCACTGAAATATTGCCGAGTGCTCTGAGTCAACAGGATAAATTTCACAATTATTTTTATTCGCCAATTTTGTGACTAATTCTCCCGCAACAACCAAGGTTTCCTTATTTGCAAGAGCTATGTGCTTTCCTTTCTCTAAGGCTTTAATTGTGGGTTTCAAACCAGCATATCCAACGAGAGCAGTAAGAACTACATCCAGCTCATTGATTTGAACCACTTCAGAAATGGCTTCTTCCCCTGCCTGCACCTTTACAAACTCCTTTTTTAAAGCATTCTTGACCTGCTGATACTTTTTCTCATCAGCAATGACAACATATTCCGGCTGAAATTCCAATGCCTGTTTGATTAGAAGATCTGCGTTGCTTTTTGCGGTTAAGACATTTATATTGAATTTCCCGGGATACTGTCTTACAACCTCAAGAGCTTGTGTTCCGATCGATCCTGTAGATCCTAAAATGCCTATATTTCTTGGGAATAAATTCAGATTCATTATTTTTTAATTGCAAAGGGGCTTAAACCTTCCGCAAATTTTCTGTCGTTAGATAATCTTGGCACTTTGTTTTGACCACCAAGCCTACCATTTTTTTTCATATATCTGATGAACGCGTCAGGTTCCAAAACAGCAACTTCAAGATTCTTGAGAATATTGCCCTGAATCAGATCATCATAGTATGAGTTCAGCCTACAAAGTTGCAAATTTAATTCCTTTTCGAAAGAAGAAATATTTGTTGGTTGTTTTGAAAATGAAACAAACCACTCATGACAGCTCATTCCTTTCTCAGGATTAATTTTTGGAGCAACAGTAAACTCCACTATTTCTGTCTCCGGAAATTTTTGAATAGTAGCCTTCATTGCCTTTTCAACTTCCTCTGCTATAACGTGCTCACCGAAAGCAGATATAAAGTGTTTTATTCTTCCCGTTACTATGACTCTATAAGGACTTTTAGAAACAAACTTTACAGTATCACCAATTAAGTAGCCCCAAAGGCCGGCATTGCTATTTATCACTATTGCATAATTAACATCCAGCTCCACAGCCTCAATACAAATTCTTTTAGGTTTATCGTTATGAATTTCGCTGAGTGGTATAAATTCAAAAAATATCCCTGAATTCAATTGAAGTAATAATCCCTCTTCATTTTGGCTATCTTGAAACGCAAAAAAGCCCTCTGATGCCGGATAGGTTTCAATAGCATCAATTTTCTTTCCAATACTTTCAAATAATTTTTTACTGTAAGGTTCAAAATTTACACCGCCGTGAACGATTAATGAGAGGTTTGGAAAAATCTCACAAATAGGCTTATTGTATTTTTCAATTAGTCGATCAAAATACATTTGTATCCAGGGTGGAATGCCTGAAATAAGGCGCATATCGGCTTCTCCGGTTTCCTCAATAATTTTATCCAACTTACTTTCCCAATCCTCAATACAATTGGTTTCATATGTTGGTCTTTGATTTTTTCGCAAATAAGCCGGTACATGATGGTTCACTATCCCCGATAGCCTCCCTGTAGGAATCCCTGCTTCAAAATCCAGTTCAGGACTTCCTGATAAAAAAATCATTTGACCATCCACAAATGCACTATTCCCTGATTCTTTTATATAACCTAGGAGTGCATTTCGTGCTGAATTAATATGATTTGGAATAGAGCTTTTGGTAATTGGGATGTATTTAGACCCTGAAGTAGTTCCCGAGGTCTTTGCAAAATAAATTGGTTTCCCATTCCACAGAATATCAGACTCTCCTTCTCTTATTTTGTCTATATAGGGTTTTAAATCTTCATAATCTCGAATCGGAACTCTCTCCTGAAACTCTCTTATATTTCTTATATGCTTGAATCCGTGATCTTCACCGAATAGTGTCTCCCTGCCATGGACAATGAGGTTTTCAAAAGTACGTTTTTGATAAAAAACCGGTCTGCGCGACCATTTACGCTGTTGATTAACGACGTAATTTGCAAAAGGAATGCTTATCCGACTTTTTATACCCATTTGAAATTAAAAGATACAGAACTTCTTCTGTTTTTAAAGACTTATTAATATTGCAATGATCGTGAGCAAAATTGAAAAATGAAAAAAGCAATTGTTACAGTTTTGATTTCTGCGCTTTCAGGAATTGGAGGGGCATATCTTTATTCAGAGTATTTAGTTTCAAATAATAAAGAAACTACTATACAACAAATAGCAAAAGAAAGTCCTGTTTATGCTTCGGAAAAGCCTATAATGCGGGCAATTCCGGATATAAATTTTAGAGAAGCTTCCAATAGTAGTACGCCGAGTGTTGTCTATATCAAGACTGTTTTTTCGCAGGAATATGAGACAATAAATCTTTTAGACTGGTTTTTTAATGGAGGCTCTACAAGAAGGACACAAGAAGTCATTTCATCCGGTTCAGGTGTTATTTATTCTAAAGATGGATACATCATTACCAATAATCATGTAATTGATAATTCACAAAAGATAATGGTGGATATCGGCAAAAGAAGTTTTGAGGCAGAAATCATAGGTACAGATCCCGGAACTGATATCGCCGTAATAAAAATTGATGAGAAGAATCTTCCTGCTATCAAAATTGGAAGCTCGAGAGACTTGCAGGTTGGAGACTGGGTATTAGCAGTTGGTAACCCATTCAATCTTACTTCCACAGTAACGGCAGGTATTGTCAGCGCAAAAGGAAGAGACCTTAATAAACTTTCAAATAGATTTCCAATTGATTTTTTCATTCAAACAGATGCAGCAATTAACCCCGGGAATAGCGGTGGTGCTCTTGTTAATTTAAAGGGGGAATTAGTGGGTATTAACACTGCTATTCTTTCTCCTTCCGGAGCATTTTCCGGATATGGTTTTGCTGTACCCGTGGATATTTCCAAAAAAGTCGCTGATGATCTCATTCAATATGGAAGAGTTCAAAATGCTACACTCGGAGTTGAAATTCAGCCTGTGAATGAAAAAGTGGCAGAAAAACTAAATCTTGAAAACCTCGACGGAGTAGTAGTGAATCATGTGGAAAAAGGTTTTCCTGCAGATAAAATTGGTATAGAATCAGGAGATATAATTGTTAAGATTGATGATCTCAAAGTTGATACAGAATCGGAATTCGATGAGCAATTGAGTTATTATAGACCTGGCGATAAGATCAAAGTATCATATAAGCGAAAATCAGAAATAATTGAAAAAGAGTTAACTCTTACCAATGTTGAGGGAAATACTGACTTAATTCGTAGAGTTGTTTACGAATCGGAGTTTCTTGGAGCAGAGCTGGAAGAGATACCAAATTATTTGGCAAAACAACTTCGAATAAATAATGGAATAAGAATAAACAGTATAAATTCCGGCTTATTCCGAGATCTTGGTCTAAAAGAAGGTTTCATTATTACTGCTATCAATGGGAATGGCATAAAACAAGCCAAAGACATTGAGAAAATTTTAAAAGATATAAAGGGAAAGGTCAGAATCGAAGGGGTAAATACAAATAATATTCGAGGATTCTATACATTCTATTTTTAAGATAAATCAATGATTAAAAAGTATTTTTTCAACAGTGCGGTATTCTTAAGTCTTTCACTTTCAGTATCCTGTGTAAACTTTGAAAGTAAAAATACTACAGAGGAAGAACCGAGCAAAAGAGAATATTCCATTCAATCTGTTCTTTGGCAGCAACACTCGGCAGAACATCGCGCTTTATTTTATCAAGCTTATAATATTGCCTTGGATAGACTCAAATTAATTGAAAAAGAAAATGAATCTGAGAAGCCATTGGCCATCATAAGTGATTTAGATGAGACGGTAATTGACAATTCTTATTATAATGCAAAATTGATTGAGGAGGATGCA
Source organism: uncultured Hyphobacterium sp. (assembly GCA_964351965.1). Classification (GTDB taxonomy): domain Bacteria; phylum Bacteroidota; class Bacteroidia; order Cytophagales; family CCMP332; genus CCMP332. The sequence goes on from CAYGPM010000002.1 coordinate 372,268, forward strand.
GAGTATTCTCAAGATTCATGGAAGGAATGGGTTTTATTAGAAAATGCAACAGCGCTTCCCGGAGCAATAAGTTTTTTTAACACTGTTCAAAATATGGGAATTGAAGTTTTTTATATTTCGAATCGTGCAGATTCAGAGAAGACAGCCACAATTAATAATCTCAAAAAACTTGGCTTACCAAATGCCGATTCATTACATATTCTTTTAAAAACGAATAGTAGTGGAAAGCAAAACCGCAGAGATTTGATTCTTAAAGACTATGAAGTCGTCCTTTATTTGGGAGACAATATGTCTGATTTTAGTGACTTATATGATAATAAAGGAACGAACCAAAGAAACGACAACACAGACTCATTACAAATGAAATTTGGCCGAGAATTCATTGTGTTTCCTAATATCATCTATGGTGATTGGGAAAGTAAAGGTATTTACGAAAGTAATTTTAAATTAAGCAGAGAAGAGAAAGATTCAATAAGAAGGTCAAAACTTATTTCTTATTAAATCTCGAGTTTATCATCGGCAACTACTTTATACTTGTAAATTTTTAAAGATGAGATTTTTAATTTTATTGTTTCTTTTCCTAGGAGCATGTAATCCGGGTTCTGAAAAAGATTCCGGTAAATCCCCATTGCCAAAATTGATAATAGGCATTGTTGTTGATCAAATGCGTTATGAAATGCTTGATCGTTTCGAGCCATATTTTGGAGAAAACGGAATTAAACGTTTGAGACGAGAAGGTTTTGAGTATAAACAAAACTATTTCAACTATGCCCAAACTCTAACAGGACCGGGTCATGCAAGTATTGCCACCGGTTCTCCGCCTTCTATTCACGGAATTGCCGGAAATGGATGGTTCGATGCTACCAGAGACCATATTAAAATTTACTGTGTCGAAGATAATCAATCCCATTTAATCAGTTTGAATCCGCAAGATTCGACCATATTGAGATCACCAAGGAATTTGAAAGTACCAACCATTGGTGACTTATTTAAAAAATCCTTTGGCAAATCTTCAAAAGTTGTAGGAATATCATTAAAAGATCGTGCAGCCAATTTATCTGCTGGAAAAGATGCTGATGCGGCATTTTGGATGATGAATGATGGATATTGGGGGAGCTCTACTTATTTCTTTGATAGTATTCCCAACTGGGTAAATGTATGGAATCGAGAGGGGGCATTGTGGAAATACTCAGATTCAGTATGGAGCCCTCTTAAAGATAATTATTCAGTCGCATTACCCGATTCCAATGATTTAGAATCACCCTATTCAGGCTTTACATCCACCACATTACCATATGATTTTGGAGAAATTACAAACAGGAATGGCCCATATGACCTTTGGTATTCTCCTTATGGCGATTTGGAAACCCGATTATTTTTTCAATTAGTATTAAAAGAAATGGAATTGGGGCAGGATCAAATACCCGATTTCGTCGCCATAAGTTTTTCCAGTACAGATAAGATCGGACATCGATTTGGTCCATATTCACAAGAGCTAGCCGATGAATATGTGCGTTTGGATAAGCAATTGGAAAAATTATTAAACTTCCTTGATCAAGAAGTAGGCAAGAATCAATATCTTTTATATTTAACTGCAGATCATGGAGTTGCAAATATTCCGGGAACGATTGATACGGTTAATAATGGAGGAGGTCAAATACTTACAAAGCAAATTTGCGGGTCAATTAACGATTCTTTAGCAAGTGAATTTGAAGCGGAGGGTCTAATTCGAGCTTACAAAGACGAGCAGGTTTATTTTGATATTTTAAAAATAGATTCATTAGATCTTAATGCTGAAGAGGTGTTTCAAGAGGCCAAAAAGTATTTTGAAAAGCATTCGGGTATTCAAAGAGCAGTATTAGTTCATAAAAATCCAAAAGATCAAATTGATAGTCTGGTGCTAAACGGTGTATTCCCTGGAAGGTCCGGGCAATTGTGCCTGGTATATGAGCCGGGTTGGATTGAAACAAAAGGTACCGGTACAGATCATGGATCACCCCATCATTACGATAGGCATGTACCATTACTATGGTATGGATCTGCTATTGAAAAAGGACAAAGTGAAAGACAAGTTTCAATAACACAAATTGTTGCGACTATTTGTGAATTGTTAGGGATTGAAATAGAAAATGAATCAGAAGCTAAAACCCTAGATGAGTTGCTTATCCAATAAATTTTTAAGTCTAAAATTCTTTTTAAACGAGACTAATTAGAGTTTATAACTGGGTTTGAAATAATATTTTTAATCAAAGCCTATCATTACAAAAGCTCCCCAGTATAATGGCTCCGGAAATTGCTTTTTCATTTCTCTTTTAGCCTCAATGAATGCGGTTCTTTTATCCATTCCACCAATCCAATTTTGATAAAAAAGGAGCATTAGTTTTTGTGTGGCTTCATCTGAAACTTTGAACAAGGACATAATAACAGACCTTGCGCCTGCTACTATTAATGATCTTTGCAGTCCATAAACCCCTTCACCAGCTGCCACATCGCCAAGGCCTGTTTCGCAAGCACTCAATACAACTAAATCCGTTTCATCAAGATTTAAGTTCATTGCTTCATAGGCTGTTAGAAGACCGTTGTCCTTATTAAAGTTAATTGGCTTTTCATGATCCAAAAGATCACCTCCATAATCCAAAACCAAACCGGATTTAAGAAGTGTATTGTCAAAGGTTTGTTTTAAGCCAAGCTCCTCTAATTCCAATTCCTTTTGAGATTTTACATCAGGCACAAAAAAGCCATGTGTGGCAACATGAAATACCTTCGGACTTCTTAAGTTTTTAATAGCCATTTCAGTGGCTTGAGCATTATATTTAACCACACAGTCCCATTTATTTGTTTCAAGAAATTCATAGATTTCCTCAACTTCCTTTTCTGCACCCGGTAAAGGTGAAAGAGAACCATTTGATGCATGATACACGGGGTTTCCAAATAGCACTGCACTATTCTTACCGCTCAAGGCAGTTCTTCCTTTTTTAGATACAATTTCCTTGGTATTTGATAATAAAATGACATTTTTATCATCAATCAAATACTGTCCATCGGGCTTTTGAAGTGTCTCAACGTTAATTTGATTATAAACGCCATCTACAGAAAGGTATATTTTTTCTATTCCACCTAAATATTTATCTATCGACTCCCAATATATTTTATAGCTTACTGGATCTCTAAGTTTAAATTTGATCCTATTCTTGTAGCCCATAAAATACTTATTCTCCATTTCACTACCATTTTCAAAAAGCACGAGTTCCGGAGCCTTTTTGGTATTCTCAGTGACTATTAATGCGGCATAAATAATGGTATCTGTAAAGGATTCATGATATTTTCTGAATCGAATAATTTCAATAGCCGCTTCTCCTTCTTCCAAATTTTTTCGCACATCTTTCCAGTCTAAACTAGACTGACCTAAGTTTGCAGAAAAAATATCTGACATCTGGCTTAAATCTTTTTCCAATGACTCAACTTTCTCTTTCAAATCGCTGATGTCAATTTCGTTCTCCGCCAAGTCCTCTTCATTCATAGAAACAGCAACTGAAAACTCTTCCTTTTTGCTAATCCATTCCCTGTATTTATTGATTAACTCTGCATTTCCACTGTTAGAAATACTTTGTTTTACTTTTAATGTAGAGTTTAGAAGTATTGCTTTTGTAATAAGTGAGAAGCCATAGGCATCACCAATCAACTTGGGATCTTCTTCGTATACATCAATTGCAACTGTGTTAAAGAACTCAAAATCACCTTTTACAAAAGTCCAGTACTTGTTTTTTTCTCTTTCACTCATAGATGGGAAAAAGCGATCAATGAAGTTCAAATACTTATCCATGGATTCGGATAAATAATTAATACAGGTGGCATAGTCTTTCTTGATGTAAAATACTCTTGAAAGTGAGCTCAGTGCTTTTACGTATTTAGGGTGATCATCATTAAAAATCTTTTTATAGACTTTCATAGCATGCTTATAATTTTCCTCGGCCTCATCAAAACCTTTTTGTTTTAAGAATAAATCGCCTCTAAGCACTTCTAGGTCTGCCGCTTCAATACTATTCTCCCCTACTTTTTCAACCCAAATATCATACGCGGAATCAAGTACAGGTTTAGCTAAATCTATTTTGCCTTCACGTATATATAAAAAAGCCTTTTGTTTAAGCACATTGGCATACTGCGGGCTTCTGGCATCAAGAACTTCGGCAATTAATTCTGCAGCTCTATTCAATTGGCTTAGTGATTTTTCAGCACTCTCTCCCATATTATATCGAATCACTGCAAGATCGGTCATTGAATTAGCTACTAATAAATGTTTCTCTCCAAGAAGATTCTTTTGCATCTGCATAATAAATATTGTGATTTCAGACGCTTTTTCGTAATCCCCTTTATCGAGAGCAATTAATTTTTGAACCTCCAGACTTTTGCTGTGCTTAAGGGAGTTTTTTCCATAAGTCTTGGCGCTAATTTCCCTGGCAATTCTGTTAAACCCTTCGGCTTGGGTATAATCTCCACTCAATAAGAGTAATCTTGCTTGATTATTGTAGGGATTTATCAACAAAGGAGATTCTGTGCCGAGATTTTCTTTTACAAAAGCTATTTCTTCTTCCACTATTTTCTCAGCTTTAGAATATTCTCCAACAATTATGTAGAGTTGGGCAAGCTCGTTTTCAATTCGTTGAAATGATATGAAAGGGTCATCTTTTTCTGATTTTTCTGCTCTTTTTATTGCATCTCGAAAATAATCCTCTGCATCATTAAACCTTCCACTCACAAACAATAATCTGGATTGATTCAATAAGTGATTGGCGAACTCAAAAGTCTTCTCTTTCTTCAGTTCATCAAATAGCTTTGAGGCACTATCCAAACTGTTTGACATTTGAGGGAAAAACCCCAAATTATATTGAAAACGGGCCATTTCATCAAGCTGAACAGCGTAGTTTAAGTTTTTGATATTGCGTTTTTCGAAATACTTGAGTGTAGTATCAATCTCTGCCATCGCTTCCTGATTGCGGTCATAGATTTCGAGGAAAGAGAGGTAATATTTCTGATAATCGTGGAAATCTTTGTGCGTTGGATTCCAAACATTGCGCACCCCATTAAAATAGGCCTCTTCTAATTCTTTTTTAATATCACTGTTTTGTCTTTCACTGTTAAGGATAAAGTCAGATGAGATTAATTTTAGGCGATGATACACAGGACTTTCGGTGCCATAACTGTTTGATGCTGTATACAAAAGCTCATTTATGTACCTCTCAACCCTATCCATCTCTTCGAGCTTTAAGCTAATCTTATAGTAAGTTTCTAAATACTTTAATCTTTCAGGATGATCATTAGGAACAGTTACAGTATCGCGAATGATTTTTTGTAATTCGATCTTTGCATCAGACCAGTCTTGATCATACGTTTCGAGAAGCACTCTTATGTGATCAATTCTATTTTGATAAATATTTTTATATCTCAATACCGTGCTTAATGAATTCTCAAAAGATCGGATATTCTCTTTGGCGAGAACGAAACGACCGTCTTTCATCAAAACAAGTATCATTGATTCATAAGCACTGAGAACCTCAGGGCTATTTTTAACATAATTATCATCACCTGATCGCCTCGAAATATTGATAACGTCATCCCATCTCAGATATGAATTTTTATAGTCTCCTATCCCGTCATAATAATTGGCATAATTAATCAGATGATCGACAAATACATTGGTTGTTTTGCTCAGATTTGACTTGATATATTTTTGATTATTCTCTAGGATAGTATCAGCTGTGGTATAGTCGCCTTTTTCTATATAGTATTTGGCTAATAAATTTTTAAAATCAGCGAGTCTTGAAACTCTCGCCAGGTATTCGTCTTTCTTTAATTTTTTAGTCTTGTACTTACCTTTTCTTTCATCATAGTATTTTAATTCCTTTACAACTCTGGATTCATAATAGCCATACAGCGAATCATAAAGAGGCATAAATTTTAAAAGCTCTCCTTTAGCCATTCTCGATTCCAATTTTTCAAGTTGCAATTCGTAAATGAGAAAAGAATCAATAGGATTCTGTTTTTGAGCTAAATCCATTGCTTGATTGAGGTAATTCTCTACGTTGAGGTAACGCTGATTATCCATATAATACATACCCAGATAGCGAAGCACGCGTATCTCCTCCGGTCCTCCGGCAGGTAGTTCTTTTTTGTATATGGATTTTCCGGCATTTAGAAAGCTTTCGGCTTTAGAAAACTGTCCCAAAGCCGCATGACATCGAGCCATCATTAAATTCCAGTAGCACTGATCAACAAAAATTTGTTTCGATTTTTTATTTATTCGCTTCTTGAGTTTTTCCAACTCATCGATAGCCTCAAAATTATCCCCAACGATATGGAGATAGGCAATCTCGCGAAATGCCTCACCGATTTTATCTTTTTTGGCCTGCAATGTTTGTAAACCAAGAGTAATTAAAACTAAGAGAGGAAGTACAAATCGAATTGAGGTACGAAAATTCATTTTTAAACTTTTAATCAGGCATTAACTTATCTATTATTTTATTGGCCGCTTCAGAAATAACTGTTCCGGGTCCAAATACATCGGAAACCCCTTTTTCAAATAGAAAATCATAATCTGCTTGAGGAATAACCCCTCCGGCCACAACTAAAATATCGGGGCGCTTTAATCTTTTCAGCTCCTCAATTAGTTCGGGAATTAGCGTTTTATGTCCTCCGGCAAGACTCGATGCTCCAATGACATGCACATCATTTTCTACCGCCTGCATAGCTACTTCTGCCGGGGTTGAAAACAAAGATCCTATATCAACATCAAAACCCAAGTCGGCAAAACTTGTAGCAATAACCTTCGCACCTCTATCATGACCATCCTGCCCCATTTTGGCTACTAATATTCTTGGTCTTCGACCGTCAAACTCTATGAAATCGCTAGTCCTCTTTCTGAGTTTCTTAAATGAATCACTATTCTCAAGTTCTTTCGAATACACTCCGGATATAGTTTTAGTTAAAGGTTTATGTCTTCCATACACTTTCTCCATTGCCATTGAAATTTCTCCAAGCGTGGCTCTTTCTCTGGCAGCCACTACTGCCAATTCCAACAAATTGCCTTTACGCTCATCGTTTGCAACAGCCCTAATATTTTCAAGCACTTTCTGCACTTTTTCATTATTCCTATTTGTCTTTATCGATTCTAATCTGGCAATTTGCTTTTTACGTACGGCAGTATTGTCAACTTCTAATAATTCAATTTGCAGCTTTTCATCTGATTTATAACAATTTAGACCTATTATTTTATCTTTCTTGGAATCAATTCTAGCTTGTTTCTTAGCTGCTGCTTCTTCAATTCTCATCTTTGGAATTCCCGTTTCAATAGCCTTTGCCATGCCTCCCAATTCTTCAACTTCTTCAATCAGCTTCCAAGCCTTATTGACTAATTCATTCGTCAAATACTCTACATAATAAGAACCGCCCCATGGATCCACCATATTGGTAATTCCGGTTTCTTCCTGCAAAAACAATTGGGTATTACGTGCAATTCGGGCAGAGAAATCAGTTGGAAGAGCAATTGCTTCGTCGAGCGCATTTGTATGTAATGATTGCGTATGACCAAAAGCAGCAGCCATTGCTTCGATGCAGGTTCTTGCAACATTATTGAAAGGGTCTTGCTCTGTAAGACTCCATCCCGAGGTTTGGCAATGTGTTCGCAAAGCCATGGATTTAGGATTTTTAGGATTGAATTTCTTTACAATTTTTGACCACAATAATCGCCCTGCCCTCATTTTCGCCATTTCCATAAATGGGTTCATTCCTATGGCCCAGAAAAAAGAAATTCTTGGAGCAAATTGATCTATTTCCAATCCCGCACTCATTCCGGTTCTCAAATATTCTAGCCCATCAGCAAGTGTATATGCAAGTTCAAGGTCTGCCGTAGCTCCGGCTTCATGCATATGATATCCACTGACGCTTATTGAATTAAATCGTGGCATATTTCGAGAAGTATATTCAAAAATATCACCTATTAAGCGCATGGATGGAATTGGAGGGTAAATGAATGTATTTCTTACCATGAACTCTTTCAAAATATCATTCTGAATTGTTCCTGAAAGCATTGACTTTTCAACCCCACTTTCTTCCCCTGCCACTATATAAAATGCCATAATTGGAATAACCGCTCCATTCATTGTCATTGAGACAGACATTTTATCTAATGGAATTTTGTCGAAGAGAATTTTCATATCCTCCACAGAATCAATTGCTACTCCGGCTTTACCCACATCTCCTGAAACTCTTTCATGATCAGAGTCATATCCTCTATGCGTGGCAAGATCAAATGCGACAGAAAGTCCTTTCTGACCGGCAGCAAGATTTCTTCTGTAAAAGGCGTTTGATTCTTCTGCCGTAGAGAATCCTGCATATTGCCGAATTGTCCAAGGTTTTAGAACGTACATCGAAGAATAAGGACCTCTGAGAAATGGTGCCACACCTGCTCCAAATCCAATATGATTGAGCTTTTCGATATCAGCTTTTGAAAAAGAAGAAGGAACTTTAATTCCCTCCGGAGCGAGCCATTCGTCCTTCGAATTCTTCTTAACAGCTGTCGCGCTATTTTTTATTTCTCCAAAAGATATTTTACTAAAATCAGGCTTTTTCAATTCCAATTGATTTTAAAATGTCAATTAATGTTTTTTCTAAAGGGGCTCTCAGGTGAATAAAAAAATCTACACCAGCATTTTTAAGTTCTTCGCTATTTTCAGGAAATCCTGCAAGAATTAGCTTTAATTGTGGGTATTTGGCTTTTATATTACCAGCCCAGGTCGTAGCATTTTCTAAATATTCATCATCACCCGAACATAAAACAGCAAACTCCACTCCTTTTAAATGATCAGAAATCTCATCAGATTCCTGAATTCTAATTCCTGCACATTCTAAAAAATTAGTTGCAAAACCCGCTCTTGCAAATCGCATTTCAGACCTACCCAATTTTAATAGAGTAGCTACAGGACGTTTGCCGTTATTTTTAATACTTTTTAAATCAACTGCTGCTCTCAGTTTTTCAAAATTATAAGCTAGTCGGTTGGTTTCCCTTTCTTCAATATTTTCTTGGGTTAATTCATCTAGAGGATTTGGATATGTATTGGTACCCAACATTTTTATTTTTCCTTCTCCAAACAAAGTTTGGTTCTTGTTTTTGGAATCCTCAAGCAATTCAAGAATGGAATGTTGTGAATTATATTTTCTTATTCCACCCTTATTTTCAATATCCTGAAAACCTTTCCAAACCATTTCAGAATATTCCTGACTTAAATTCTCCACAAAATAGGAGCCTGCTGCATGGTCCATCACTTTATCTAAATGACTTTCGTGTTTTAGTAAATGTGAAATGTTTCGAGCGTTTCTATGTGTAAAACCATTTTCTATTTTAAGCGATTCCTCAAATCCGGATATGTTAAGTATATCAACGCCACCTACAATTGCTGAAAAGCTTTCAGAACTAAGTCTAAGAATATTCGTGAAGCGATCATAAACAGATTTATTCCATTTTGAGCTCTGCGCTTCGATTATGAGTTCAGTGTGAATACCCCATTGCAGAAGTATAAATTCTGCCAACTTTCTTATTGACCGAAATTTTGCTATCTGTAAAAAGAAATTACTTCCGGTATTTAGACGCAATAAAATTTTAGACTTGTTCTTGGTTTCGGCAATATACGCTGCTATTTCATTGAGAGCAGCTAATGTAAAAACGGCCTCTTCAACTTCATTGGCACCGGCCTCCACGAAGCAGTTAGAATTTAAAGTGATGAACTTTGAGTCATCAGCAAATTTTTCCAAATAACTGTTCAAATCTCCATTGAGCATCGCGAGAACAAAATCCGGTTCGGCTATTATTGGAATATCAATTACTGTTTTAAATGAATTGAAGTAATTGGTTAAAATTTCCACATTTTGGCAATTCAAAATCAAAAAGCCATCTAATTGTTTAAGAGCATCCAAAACGGGCACCTTATCAAACTCATCTTCAAAACTTATTTCTAAGTATTTAGCATCTCCACTGATCGACTCACTAATTAGCTGAGCGATTTCCTTTTCATTTCCTTTTTTTATGAAAAACTTTTGACCGAGAATCCATGAATCGTTCAAAAGGAATTTTGAGTCTCTTTGCTGGTATTGAAACGTGACCGGACTAGATTCATCATAATGATAAAAAGGCCTTGTTTTTAAATCATCTACAATTCGACGATTTAATATTTCACGCGACTTTCCCTTTAAGTCAATATCAATTTTTTTCCACCATTCTTCTGAACTTAGTTTATCGAAATTGAATTGGGAGCTATTGGATTCTTTACTCATTGGTTTTTGAAGAAAACAGAAAATATATTTTAACCTAAGAAATCTAATTTAAAGATGATTATTTAAAAAGTAAGGGAATCGAAATAATAGATTCAAATAAAATTCAATTCTCAAATTTGCATAACATTTAGTTCACAAGGTATAAGTCAAAATTTAACTCTTCTAATATTTCGTATGATTATACTAGGATATTTTAATTTGTTTTTCATCAAATCGGCTGCTGAGCTATAAAACGAAAATGTCAAGCTTTTTGCCATTTTTTTGTTATTCTTTTTTTTGTCAGCTTTGTCATCCGCCCAAAAAAAGCAGGGGCAAAATTGTTTAGATCCAAGTCATTAAATTAGGCCTTCTTGAATGGTTACAGATTGTATTAAAATTTGGGATAACTGTCTTAACAGTATCAGAGAAAATGTCAACGAACAGAGTTTCAAAACTTGGTTTTCTCCGATTAAGCCAATTAAATTAACCCAAAGTGTTCTCACAATTCAGGTACCGAGTCCTTTCTTTTATGAGTACCTTGAAGAGCATTATGTGCAAATATTAAAAAAGGCTATCGTTAAAGAATTAGGTGAAAATGCAAGACTTGAGTATTCCATAGTTGTAGACAGGGGTAATGACAAAGAGAGCCCTAAGACACTTAATATTTCAAATAATGGTAGAAACGGAGATGAAGGTAAACAACTGAAAGGATATGGTCCTTCAACCGAACATCTTCAAAATTTTTATTACGATTCACCACTTAATAGAAATTACTCTTTCGATAGTTTTATTGAGGGAGATTGCAATAGACTGGCAAGAGCAGCGGGGCTTGCAGTAGCGGACAAACCCGGGATTACCAGCTTCAACCCTCTTTTCGTATATGGCGGTGTTGGATTAGGTAAAACTCACTTGATTCAGGCTATTGGAAATAAAATTAAAGAGGCAGAAAAAGGAAGTTCTGTTTTATATGTTTCTTCAGAAAAATTTACAAATCAGTTTATTGATGCATTGAGAAATAATAAGGTGCAGGATTTCTCTGCATTTTACCTAAACTTAGATTGCCTTATTCTAGATGATGTACAATTCATGTCAGGAAAGGAAAAAACACAAGATATTTTCTTCCACATCTTCAATCAATTGCATCAAAGCGGAAAACAAATCATAATGACAAGTGATTGCCCTCCCAAAGATCTTAAAGGTTTGCAAGAGAGATTATTGTCAAGATTTAAATGGGGACTTACAGCTGACTTACAAAGTCCTGACTTTGAAACCAGAGTTGCGATTATTCACAGAAAAATGGAAGCTGAAGGCACATTTATCCCTGATAATGTTATAGAGTATTTGGCTTATTCGGTTGATACGAATGTTCGTGAATTGGAAGGTGTTTTAATTTCTTTGATAGCGCAATCTTCTCTAAATAAAAAAGAGATTGATCTTGAACTCGCGAAGCAAACTCTCCAAAACATTGTTCAAGACATAGAAACTGAAGTAGGTATTGACTACATCCAAAAGTATATTTCGGATTATTTTAAAGTAAGTCCGGAAAACTTAAGAGCGAAAACCAGAAAAAAAGAAATTGTAATCGCCCGCCAAGTAGCTATGTATTTCGCAAAGGAATATACCAACCATTCTTTGAAGGTTATAGGTTATCATTTTGGAGGCAGAGATCACAGCACTGTGATCCATGCGATACAAACAGTCAATGATATTATGGATACAGACAAGAAATTTGCTGAAACCATGAAAGATATCGAGACTAATCTAAAGGTTAAAGCCAGCTAATAAAAACCCATGAAAAAAATTGCTGTCTTCTGCGGATCTCATGAAGGTGACAATGAGCTGTTTAAGGAAGCAGCAATAGCTACCGGGGAAATCCTTGCCCAAAATAATATCGGCCTCATTTATGGAGGTGGAAAAGTCGGACTTATGGGCGCCCTATCTAAATCTGTGCTTGATAATAATGGCCACGTAATGGGGGTTATCCCTTCCTTTATGGTAGAAAAGGAACTAGCCAATCGCGAAGTACAAGAGCTAATTGAAGTTGAAAGTATGCACGAGCGCAAACAGGTAATGTCCGATCATGCCGACGGATTTCTTGTATTGCCGGGTGGAATTGGTACCATGGATGAATTTTTTGAGATTTTCACATGGCGTCAATTAGGTCTTCATCAAAAAAAGATTGCCATCGTGGATGTGGAATTATATTTTGCTCCATTGTGGGAACAGTTGCAGTCCATGGAAAATCAGGATTTCTTAGGTCAATCCCAGTTTAATTATTTAATACGCACTTCCAAACCCCAGGAAGCTGTTTCTTTTTTAATTTCTTAAGCAAACTCAAAAGCGGCTCAATTGTTGTATTGACGTTAAAAAAACTTGGTTAATAAAATTTATTCACTAATTTGTATTTACATTAAATGTATATACATATATTTGCAAACAAAAATTTAGTTATTATGAAGAAAATGATTTTAATGATGTTAGCAATCGGAGTATTGTTTACATCTCAAGCTCAAACCTATAAAGCCGATACTGATCAAACCCAAGTAAAATGGTTAGGAAAAAAAGTAACAGGTGAGCACACTGGTTTTATCAATTTGAAAGAAGGAAATCTTGTAGTTTCAAACGGACAGGTTACAGGCGGAATGTTTGTAATTGATATGGCTTCAATGACAAATACAGACATCGAATCTGCTGAATATAATGCCAAATTAGTTGGTCATTTAAAAAGTGATGATTTTTTTGGAGTAGCAACTTATCCTACTGCAACCTTCAAAATTAAAAGTGTAAAAGCCGTAAAAGAAGATGATGCCACTCATCATTTTACCGGAGATATTACTATCAAGGGTAAAACAATGGAAATGACAATCCCTGCTACTGTAAAAGTAGAAGGAGATATGATCTCCGCGACTTCATCTTTTGATATTGACAGATCAAAATTTGATGTAAAATACGGGTCAGGAAGCTTCTTTGATGGTCTTGGTGATAATTTAATATATGATGATTTTAACCTATCAGTAAATCTGGTTACCAAGAAATAATTCTTTAATACACACCAAAATGCAAAGCCCTGTCTCATAAAAGACAGGGTTTTTTATTACACTTTTAATACCTCAAAAGCGTATTTCTGCAGATCTTCTCTATGATCAGGATGAGCGATATTGATTAAACTATTTGCTCTTTGTCTGATGTTCTTGCCATACAACTCCGCAATTCCATATTCTGTTACGACATAATGCACGTGAGCTCGCGTAGTAACCACACCAGCACCCTGATTCAGGAATTTTGAAATTCTACTCACACCCTTACTTGTAACAGATGGTAGTGCAATTATTGGTTTCCCACCATGCGAAAGTGATGCTCCTCTTATAAAATCCATTTGCCCTCCTACCCCGGAATAAAATCGTGTACCAATCGAATCGGATGAAACCTGACCGGTTAAATCAACTTCAATAGCAGAGTTAATTGCTGTTACCTTAGGATTTCTTCTAATAATGTGAACATCATTTACATATTCAATATCCAAAGCTCGGACCAAAGGATTATCATCTACGAAATCATACAATCTCCTGGTACCCATTAAAAACCCGGTTACAATAATTCCGGGATGTACTTTTTTATATTTTCCGGTAATTACACCTTTTTCAACCAGATCAATCACTCCTTCTGCAAACATCTCAGTATGGATACCTAAGTCTTTATGGCTTCCCAATTGTGCTAAAACAGCATCGGGAATTGCGCCTATTCCCAACTGCAATGTTGCTCGGTCTTCAACCAGATTTTGAGAAATTAACTTTGCAATCGCAATTTCAACTTCAGTTTGCTCTGCAGGCTTAACTTCCGGAATGGCTTCATTCGATTCAACCATGGAGTCAAACTTGGAAACGTGCACTAATCCATCACCATGAGTTCGAGGCATTTGTGGATTAATTTGTGCAATGACGTGATCCGCAACTTCAACGGCTGCTCTTGTTGCGTCAACAGAAATTCCCAAAGAGCAAAAACCATGGCGATCAGGTGGAGATACCTGTACCATGGCCACATTCAAAGGCATTCTTCTACTTCTAAATAGAATCGGAACCTCACTTAAAAATATTGGAACATAATCTGCCCTGCCTTCCCAAACAGCTTTTCTTACATTCGCTCCTATAAACAAGGCATTTACTCGAAAAGAATCTTTAAATTTTTCATCAGTGTAAGGAGCCGGTCCTTCTGTATGCAACTGAACGATTTCTACATCTCTTAACTCAGAAGCCCTGTCAACCATGGCTTGAATCAGTAATTTTGGAGCCGCACAGGCCGAATGAATAAATACTCTGTCTCCTGATTGGATAACTTTAACAGCTTGGCTGGGTGAAACTATATTATGCATTACAATGCTGCTTAGGCAGCTTTTAATTTGAGTTTTAAATTTGATATGATTGAGTCAAGAATTTCAGCATCATCTTCATCAATGACACTGCTGACACTTTTAATTTCATTTAGAACACCGATAAGTTCTGAATACTCCTCGGAATACCCATATTCACGACATGCATTAATGAGGTTTTGATAAGATTCTATTATCATATGCACTTCATTGGAGTTGATATATTTTTCCAAATGCTCTTCAATCTCCTTGCCTTCAACATGATCTTCAATGATTCGCTTCTCATTTTTATCAATAACACCGTCTGCAATTATTATAGCATATATCATCCTTGCAAAGGCATCATATACTCGATCAAATGATTTTGTCATATTTCGTTATTTGGAGATGTAAAAATATCAATTACTTATGAGGCATCAAGGTTTTCAAATTTAAATTCTGTCCCATTGAATAAACCTTTATCAGACAACTTTAATTCAGGTATTACTAACAATGCCATGAAAGATAAAGTCATAAATGGAGCTTTTAGTTTGGAACCTAAACTTTTAGCCATCTGATCCAATTTTTTATAGTCACTTCCGACATCAAGGGCACTTCTATCACTCATTAATCCACCAATTGGGAGTTGTAAAGATTGACATTGATTACCATCTAAAACACTAATCCCACCTTTGAGTTGCATCATTTCATTTGCAACTTTTACAATTTCTTTATCACCAACACCTACGCAGATAATGTTATGACTGTCATGCGCAACCGTCGAAGCCAAAGCTCCCTTTTTTAATCCAAAGTTTTTAATCCAAGCTACAGAAGGTTTAGCCTTTTTATATCGATTGATTACTGCAATTTTCAATATATCCTGATCCGTATCCGACTCAAAACTATTTGGATCAACTTTGCATTTCAAATTTCCTGTTATCAATTCCCCATCTCGGGCCTCAATTACTCGAATATAATTTGATTTCAAATTGACCTTAAAATCCGATTCCTTAAGTTCATAACTTTGAAAATTGTTAAGAGGCTTAACCTGCTTTGGGCTGAAGTTTACGATACCGCCGGATACAATAGCTTCTCCTTTAAAAAAAACTTCTTGAACCTCGAAATCAATTAAATTTTTGAATAAGACAAAATTTGAAGGATCCCCAACTTGACCCAAACCATGGTTCAAACCGTAATGCTCAGCAGGATTTTTTGTGCAGGCTCGAATTACATCCCAGAAATCAAACCCATCTGAGATAGCCCTGGCAACCAGCTTATTAATATGCCCCTCCAAAAGATCATCGGGATGTTTATCATCAGAGCAAAACATACATAAATCCGGATATTCTTTAATTATTTGCTTCAGCGCCGGATAATTCTTGGCTGCACTCCCTTCTCTGATCAGAATTTTCACCCCTAGTTCTGCCTTCTCCCTCGCTTCATCATAGCTAAAGCACTCATGATCCGTGCTAATACCTGCTTCAAAGTATTTCTTCAAATCCTCCCCTCTTAGTCCGGGTGCATGTCCATCGATTTTCATTTCCAAAGATTTTGCATGCTGTATTTTTGTCAAGACTTCCTTGTTTTTATAAATAACTCCGGGATAATTCATCATTTCTGATAAATAATGGATATCGTCACTTTTAAGAAGATCTAGAATTTCATCACTACTTATTACAGCTCCTGATGTTTCAAATTCAGTAGCAGGAACGCATGAGGGCGCGCCAAAATAGAAATAAAAAGGAACCCTCTTACCATCTTCAATCATGAAATTAATTCCTTCAAGTCCACATACATTGGCTATTTCATGAGGGTCAGAAACTGTAGCTAGGGTGCCATGTTTTAAGGCTTCCTCGGCAAATCTTGAAGGTACAAGCATAGAGCTTTCAATATGAATATGTGAATCAATAAGCCCTGGGAGAAAATAAATTTCCGGAGCGCTGTCAATTCTTTTAATTTCCTTTATCTCAGAAGTATCAAATAAAACCTCAGCAGGGTAAATTTCCTTCTTTATGACATCCACATACTGACATTTTATCTTTCGCATAATGATTATTTAACTTTTATAAATTACGTCAAAATAGGCCTTTTCGGAAATATTTGTCCAGCCGGACATGTTTTCTCTGAAGGAAGAATAAGAAGAGTAAACTTTATCAAAATTCTTATCTCCATTTCTCAATTCGGAAATTACATCCTCTGCATTTATTCTAAAATGCTCAATGACATCTTTTGGGAAAGGCAATATCTTCACTTGGCCTTCTTCTTTTATTTTCTGCAAGTACATGGCATTCTTTGTATCGAAAGCCGCCAATATCCAGCTATTTAACATGCCCAACCCATTTTTTATTATTGCCTGAAGATCAGAAGGTAAGGATCTGTATTTTTCGGAATTTAGCATTGTCTCAAATGCCGTTCCAGTCTCATGCCATCCGGGGTAATAATAGTATTTTGCAATCTTATGAAATCCCATCAAATAATCATGATAAGGGCCAATCCATTCAGTTGCATCAATTACTCCGCGTTCCAGATTTGTAAATATTTCTCCACCTGCAACTAATACTGAAGTACCCCCGGCTTTACTGAATACTTTTCCTCCGAGCCCCGGAATTCTCATTTTAAGACCTTCCAAATCTTCAACAACATTAATTTCTTTGTTAAACCAACCGCCCATTTGCATACCGGTATTTCCGGATAAAAACGGAATGAGATTAAAGGGTTTATATAAATCTTCCCATAATTTTGAACCCTCTCCCTGAAAAACCCAAGCGTTGAGTTGTTGTGCATTCATTCCAAAAGGTACTGCAGCAAATATTGGCGCGGCGGGAATTTTACCTGACCAATAATAAGGTGAGCCATTTCCAATTTCAGCTATTCCATTGCTCACTGCATCAAATACTTCCAAGGCAGGAACAATTTCCCCTCCTCCAAACACTCGTATCTCCATCCTTCCTCCCGACATTTCTTTGACCCAGTCGGCAAAAAGTTGACAACCTTCTCCCAGTATAGGAAAATTCGGTGGCCAAGTTGTAAGCATTTTCCAGTAGTAGCTTTTATTAAAGTTTATATTAACCGATTTATTTTTTTCAGCTATTTCATCAGTACAGGATATGCCAAAGCCCGTTGCCAAAGCCAAGCCCGAAAAATTTCTGATAAATTTTCGCCTAGGATTTTCTGATTTAGAATTAGGCTTGATTAAGTCATTTTGTCCTTTTTTATCAGTTTTAGTGTTCATTTTCGGTCATTTTGTCGCTAAAATACAATTGGAAATAAAATTGATGTATAGCTATGGGAGGTAAATAAAAATGAATTTTAAAAATTACACAATCAAAGCACAGGAAGCACTCAGTAAAGCTACTGAGATAGCTACCGAAAATGCACAGCAAGCAATTGATACGGGTCAATTGCTTTTAGGTGTAATACAGACAGAAGAAAACGTAACCTCGTTCTTATTCAAAAAAACAGAGGTTGATAAATCCAACTTTATCCATGAAATAGAAAAGATTGTAAAATCTTATCCATCCGTTGAAGGAGGAAGTCCTTATTTATCGAATAGCTCTGCTTCATGTTTGCAGAATGCGACAAAAATATCCAAGTCGTTTAAGGATGAGTTTGTAACCATAGAGCATATTTTAATGGCTCTAGCAAGTGGTTCGGATAGTATTGCCAAACTGATGAAATCAGTCGGTTTAACAGAACAAAATCTTAAAAAGGCTATTGAAGAGCTACGAGGTGGGGATACGGTAACAGATCAAAATGCAGAATCTAAGTTTCAAGCATTAAACAGATATTCCAAAAATTTGAATGAGCTTGCTGCTGCCGGTAAAATAGACCCGGTAATCGGTAGAGATGAAGAAATACGAAGAGTGCTTCAAATTCTAACACGTCGCACCAAAAACAACCCT
The DNA here is from genome assembly GCA_964351965.1 of uncultured Hyphobacterium sp. Lineage (GTDB taxonomy): Bacteria > Bacteroidota > Bacteroidia > Cytophagales > CCMP332 > CCMP332. The sequence goes on from CAYGPM010000002.1 coordinate 390,817, forward strand.
ATTCTTATAGGAGAACCCGGTGTTGGTAAAACAGCAATAGTAGAAGGCCTGGCTCAAAGAATTGTAGATGGAGATGTGCCGGAAAATTTAAAGACCAAAACTTTAATCTCTCTTGATATGGGATTATTGGTGGCTGGTGCAAAATACAAGGGTGAGTTTGAAGAAAGACTGAAAGCTGTCATTAAAGAAGTAATAGATTCTGATGGACAAATAATTCTTTTCATCGACGAAATACATACACTAGTTGGTGCAGGAGCAGGTGGTGAAAGTGCAATGGACGCTGCCAATTTATTAAAGCCGGCATTGGCGAGAGGTGAATTGCATGCCATTGGAGCCACAACTCTCAAAGAATATCAAAAGCACATTGAAAAAGACAAAGCTCTGGAGCGTCGTTTTCAAACGGTAATGGTTAACGAACCCGATGTACAGGATGCCATCTCCATTTTAAGAGGTATAAAAGATAAATACGAGTTACACCATGGAGTCAGAGTTAAAGACGATGCCATAATAGCGGCAGTAGAATTATCTGATCGCTATATCTCTGATCGATTTTTACCTGATAAGGCAATTGACTTGATGGATGAGGCCGCCGCAAAATTGAGAATTGAAATAGACTCAATGCCTGAAGAACTCGACGAAGTTCAACGTAAAATTATGCAGCTTGAAATAGAGAGAGAGGCTATTAGAAGAGAGAAAGATAAAGACAAGGAGTCTAGAATTGCAAAAGAGCTGGCTGAGCTCGAGAGTAAAAGAAATACGCTTAGAGCGAAATGGAAAAGTGAAAAAGAACTCATTGTAGGAATTCAAAAAAATAAAGAGCGCATTGAAGAATTAAAAATTCAAGCGGAACAAGCAGAACGTTCAGGAGATTTGGGTAAAGTGGCTGAAATACGCTATGGAAAAGTTGTTGAGGCTGAAAAAGAACTTGAGAAACTGAAATCCCAAATGATAGAAATGCAATCGGATAGTCCTATGCTCAAGGAGGAAATCAATTCTGAAGACATAGCTGAGATAGTGGCTCGGTGGACAGGGATTCCTGTTAATAAAATGCTGCAAAGCGATAGAGAGAAATTGATTCACCTTGAAGAAGAGCTTGGAAAAAGAGTAGCCGGACAACAAGAAGCAATAGCTGCAGTGTCGGATGCCGTTAGAAGAAGTCGTGCCGGGCTACATGATCCACATAAGCCAATTGGATCATTCATATTCTTGGGCACAACCGGTGTGGGTAAAACCGAATTGGCAAAAGCTTTGGCAGAATACCTTTTTAATGATGACAAAGCAATGGTAAGAATTGATATGTCGGAATATCAAGAGAGACATGCGGTAAGCCGATTAATTGGAGCACCTCCGGGATATGTAGGTTATGACGAGGGTGGTCAATTAACCGAAGCCGTAAGAAGAAAACCATATTCGGTTATTCTTTTGGATGAAATCGAAAAAGCTCATCCGGATGTTTTCAACATTTTATTACAGGTTCTTGATGATGGTAGATTAACGGATAACAAAGGTCGAATGGCTAATTTCAAAAATAGCATCATTATAATGACCTCGAATATTGGTAGTCATATCATTCAGGAAAACTTCGAAAAAATGGATGAGCGCAATGAAGCTGATACTATTCTGGATACCAGAGAACAAGTTTTTCAGCTATTGAAAAAATCGCTACGACCTGAGTTTTTAAACAGGATCGATGAAATAATAATGTTTACTCCTCTTTCAAGAGTTGAGATCAGAAAAATTGTTGAAATTCAATTCAATTCTATTAAAAAATTAATGGAGAAAAATGGAATAAAAGTTGAGTCCAGCGATAAAGCTCTCGATAAATTAGGAGATATGGGTTACGATCCTCAATTCGGAGCCAGACCATTGAAAAGAGTAATTCAAAAACAAATTCTCAATGAATTATCCAAAGAGATTTTAAATGGTAATATCCAGAAGGATCAGATTATTGGTATCGATTTAGACGATAATGATAATTTCCAATTTATAAATCTTAGTAAAGTAAAATTCGAAGAGAGCTAATAATTAACCTTATTAAATTGAAGGGCATTTCATTTGAGATGCCCTTTTTTATATTTGCTCAAAAATCATTCAAATGTTTTACTATCTCAGCCTTACTCACAAGATAACAGTATCTCTTTTTTTAATCATTTATCTTTTTAAAGCCCTTATGCTTATCGCAAATCATAAGGAAACCTTGAAGAAATTTTCGAAAGCCGTGAAAGTTCCTGAAATGATTATAAGCTTCCTTTTTTTGGCAACAGGGATTTATATGCTTATAAAAGGTGGGCATCCTGAGCTTTACTTGATGGTTAAAGTTCTATTGGTATTAGTTTCTATTCCCTTAGCCATTATCGGGATACGCAAGGAGAAAAAAGTGTTCCTCATTCTTTCTGTTGTTATCCTAATTTATGTTTATGGTATTGCGGAAACTAGGAGTCTCACTTTTACTCATCCTGAAGCAGAAGGAATTATTGAAAATGTAGAAGACAATAATTATCAGATTAAAGAACATGGATTGGCTTTGTATCAACAACATTGCTCAAGATGTCATGGTGAAAATGGAGACAAAATGAGGTATGATTCACCCGATATCTCCAAATCAGTTTTAAATGAAACTGAGCGATGGGAAATAATTAATAATGGTAAAGGGATGATGCCGGCCTTTGGTAAAAAGCTGGATAAAAATGAAAAAAAGGCATTGGAAGCATATATTCAAACACTTAAGGATTAAGGCCTCAGAAAATTTAAAGAATTTACTTCCACCTGCTCTGGGAAAATTTTGAAAAAAATTAGTAGCTTCATAGCTCCATGGTTAAAAACGCGCTAATACTATTTATTTCATTTTTTCTACTGAGCAAAAATGTTAGCCTTGGTCAACAGGATCGGAATTCCATAGCTGTTTTTCCAAATCCAATGATGGATAAGGCAACTTTAGAGATTCATACCACAAATACAATTCCAACAGAGATAGTTTTATTTAATATAATCGGTAAGGAAATCCATAGACAACAACTCACGGGGCTTGGTCAGAACTCGCGCTTTGAAGTGGATTTTTCATTTCTAAATCCCGGAATCTACTTACTATCTGTAATTTCTAACCGCGAAACTATCGCAACACAAAAAATAGTTAAGAAAGGCTAAAAATATTTATCTACTTTAGTGTTTATACATTAAATACAACTGTATAAATATGGCTAAATTAGAAGATGAAATAAAGCAGTATAAATTCGGTAGTGAGTTTCAAAAAGCGCTACTCAATATGATTTATACAGGCAATTGGATTTCGGCAATGCACAAGAAGTTTTTTACCAAACACGATTTGTCGCATGAGCAGTATAATGTATTGAGAATCTTAAGAGGTCAAAATCCCAATCCTTGCACAATTCAACTAATCAATGAGCGCATGCTCGACAAGATGTCAAATGTTTCCAGACTGGTGGAAAAACTTAGGGCTAAGTCATTAATTTCACGTACGGCCTCAAAGGATGACCGGAGACAAGTAGATGTTAAAATATCACAAAAAGGGCTCGATTTGCTCTCCAAAATGGATTCAGAAATAATAAAATTACAGTCTTCCATCCAAACCATTTCAGAAGAAGAATCTGCACAATTAAACCAACTTCTTGATAAACTTCGAGGATAAATTAAATAATCAAAGTATTCACACGTTTTAAGCCTTGCAATTAACGGAGCATAAAGTTTTTTTATTACTAAATTCGCGGCTTTAAAAGAAAAAGCATGTTATCATTTTCCAGATTGAACAACGTCGGCGGCTGGATCGCCTTTTTAATAAGTTTTATAGTTTATACGCTTACTGTTGAGCCTACAGCAAGTTTTTGGGATTGTGGGGAGTTCATTTCCGTATCCTATAAATTGATGGTTCCACACCCTCCGGGCGCTCCATTTTATTTGCTTGTTGGAAGATTCTTTTCATTACTCGCTTTCGGTGATGTACTTCAAGTAGCTTTTTGGGTAAATATGCTTTCGGTTGTTTCCAGCGCTTTAACGGTCTTATTTACGTTTTGGGCCATTACCCTTTTAGGTAGAAAAATATTAAAAACTGATGATCCTAAAGGCACTGATTTGTACTTATTAATGGGTGCAGGATTGGTTGGCTCCTTGGCTCTTACATTTTCAGATACGTTCTGGTTCTCAGCCGGAGAAGCTGAAGTTTATGCCATGTCGTCTTTTTTCACAGCATTTGCTTTCTGGGCAATTTTAAAATGGGAATTGATTGAGGAAAGATCGGCTGCCAATCGATGGTTGCTAATGATTGCATATACCATGGGCCTCTCAACCGGTGTTCACTTATTAAACCTATTGACTATACCAGCTATCGGTCTTGTCATTTATTTTAAATACTACCAACCAAATGCAAAAGGCATTATAGCTACTTTAGCCATTTCTGCAGCAGCCATTTTAGTTGTTCTGGAGGTCATCATTAAAGGTTTACCTACCATTGCCAGCAAAATTGAAATTGCCTTTATAAATGGAATGGGGCTTCCTTTTGGTTCGGGAGTTTTGTTTTTCTTCATCGCATTCATTGGTGCTTTGATCTACGGAATCTACTACTCTATACAAAAAAATAGAATTGCATTAAACATGTCGATTTTGGCATTTATATTCGTAATTCTAGGATTTAGTAGCTACGGAATTATTGCAATTCGATCCAACTATAATCCTCCAATTAATGAGAATGCTCCGGATGATGTAATTAGCTTTTTGAAATATTTGAAAAGAGAGCAATACGGTGATCGACCTCTTTTTAAAGGGCCTATTTATTCTGCAAACCCGGTAAAAACGTTAAAAACTTCTGATCTCTATCACAAGACCGAAAATGGATATGAGATTTACGATCAGAAAATAGAACAAGAATTCAATCCACGAGATGAAATGCTTTTCTGCCGAGTTGCAGACAGAAGAGGAGATAGAATTAAAGCTTATGAAAATTGGATGAATCTCAGAAAAGGTGAAAGACCAAATATGGGAGATAACATCGAGTTCTTATGGAAATATCAATTAGGACATATGTATTGGCGTTATTTCATGTGGAATTTTGCCGGTCGACAAAATGATATTCAAGGGCATGGCGGTAAAATGCATGGTAACTGGAAATCGGGTATATCATTTCTTGATGAAATCAGAATTGGTGACCAATCCAAACTACCTACCGAACTCTTAAATAATAAAGCCAATAACAGTTTTTACTTTCTTCCCTTAATCTTGGGCCTATTCGGAATGTTCTACCAATACAAAAGGAGTAAAAAAGATTTTTCAGTTGTGGCCTTACTTTTCTTTTTCACCGGTATCGCCATTATTCTATATCTGAACCAACCTCCGATTGAGCCAAGAGAAAGAGACTATACAAGTGCAGGATCATTCTATACTTTTTGTATTTGGATTGGCTTAGGCATGATCGCTGTTTACGATTTGATAAAGAATTATATCAAAGACAAAAAAATAGCCGGAATTGCTGCATTTGTTTTAAGTATGGCAGTGCCTATTGTAATGGTAGCTGACGGCTGGGATGATCATGATAGAAGTGGAAGATATCATTCTGTAGATCAGGCGCGAAACCTCCTTGCTTCTTGCGCTCCAAATGCTATCCTATTCACAGGTGGTGATAATGACACCTTCCCTCTGTGGTATGTCCAAGAAGTAGAAGGCTTCAGAACAGATGTTCGAGTTTGTGTAATGAGCTATTTCAGTATTGACTGGTATATTGATCAAATGAAAAGGAAGGTTTATGAATCAGAGCCTTTCCCAATCACTTTTACCACAAATCAATATCTAAGTGGAATCAACGATTACCTTCAAGTGGTACCTGATCAAAGATGGGAAAACACTGCATTAAATATTGACAAGCTATTAGATGCCGTTAAAACTGAGGATGCTCTTGTAAACAGAAGATTGCCAAGCGGAGATAGAATAAATATACTACCGGGTAAAAATTTGGGCATGAGAGTGAATAAAGAAGCTCTTCTCAGTCAGGATCTTACTTCTGAAACGAATTCAAAAAAATCAAATTGGATTCCTGCCGATATGCAAGATGAGATAGTAGATATAATGAGATGGAATATTAAAGGTAATCATATCCTAAAATCGGACCTGATGATTATGGATATTATTAATAATGTCAATAAGAACGGCTGGGACAGACCTATTTATTTCAATGCAACCTCACTGATCACAACAAATTTGGATCTCAGAAATTATATGCTTCTAGAAGGAATTGCATACAGGTTAATTCCTGTAAGCACCCCAAAACAGCAAAATGGACGAGTTAACATTGAAGTGATGTATGATAATGTCATGAATAAATTTGCTTTCAGAGGCATGGACAATCCTGAGCTTTATTATAACGAAGAGTATCAGAAATTCGCCATGAATGCCCGACAAAGTTTTTACAGATTGGCAGATGCTATTCTTCAGCAAACGAACGATAAAGCCCGAGCCAGGGAAGTCATTGAAAGATGTTGGACTCAACTTCCTGATGAAGTCTTTGCTTTTAATGTTTATACAGCACAGTTTTTACCATTGTTCTATGAAGTTGAGGCTGAAGGCACAACTGAAATGGCCATGAAAATGGGAGACAAAGCAATTGAAATGATTGAGTATCTAGTGAATGAAGGAGTAAACGACCAACAAGAGCTTCAGACCAATTTATACATGCTTAATGTCGTTCAAAGGAATCTGAGCCAAAATGCAAGTAAAGAGGAAGCTGCCAAATATCAGGAAGCAATTCAAAGATTCTCTTCACTTAACATTTAATAGTTTTTATGGAATTTAATCGGCGACCTCAAAAATCAAATATACCCTTAGTTTTTGGGGTCAACCCGGTTGAAGAAGCCTTAAAAGCTGGAAAAGAAATCGAAAAAATCCTTATTCAGAAAGGCATAAGTAAAGAAAAAATTCGCCCAATTCTTGACGAAGCCAGAGAAAGAAAGATTCCTGTATCGGAAGTCCCAATTCAAAAGATGAATCAATGGATTGGCAAACCTCATCAGGGAATAATCGCATTTCTCGCTCTAATATCATACCATTCCCTTGAAGCAGTCATAGATAATTCTTTTGAGTCCGGTAAGGATCCTGTAATTCTGGCTTTAGATAATATTACGGATGTTCGAAACTTTGGAGCCATATCCAGGAGTGCTGAAGCAATGGGAGTTAATGCAATTGTAATTCCGGTAAAAGGTGGTGCCATGATCAATGGCGATGCAATAAAAACTTCTGCAGGAGCATTGAACCATATTCCTGTATGCCGAGAAGCCAATTTAGCAGGAGCAATTCTTCATATGAAAAACAGAGGGTTGCGCATAATCTCGTGTACTGAAAAGTCTGATATTACACTAAGTAACTCAGATTTGAAGGGCCCAATATGTATTGTAATGGGAGCGGAAGACTCGGGTATCTCAGAAGCTATTCTGGACCTCTCCAATGAAATAACTTCTATACCTATGATTGGGAAAATAAGCTCTCTGAATGTGTCAGTGGCTTCGGGGATTATTCTTTATGAAGTATTGAAGCAGAGGTCTAAATAAATTTAGATAGATCTTTACTTTGTTTTATATCAGTAACAAAGTTTTTCACTTGTTGCTCATATTCTTTTCTACATATCATCACAACATCTTTATGCTGAACGACAATATAATTGTCTAGCCCATCTACCACCAAGAGTTTATCACCATCGGATTTGATTATGCAATTACTCGTTTCATTCAGAAGTACCTTGCCGGTAACAACATTAGAATCATCGTCCTTCACTTTAGTTTCATATAGTGATTTCCAAGTTCCAAGGTCTGTCCAGCCAAAATCTGAAGGCAAAACATAAACATTCGAAGCCTTCTCCATTATACCATAATCAATACTGATGTTTCGGCACTGAGAATAAACTTGCTGAATAAATGTACTTTCATCATCGGTGAAGTACTTGGATTTATCTTTAAAAAATAAATCTGAAATTTCAGGCAAATACTTTGCAAGAGCCTTTTCAATTGAATTTGTATTCCAAATAAAAATTCCCGAATTCCATAAAAAATCACCGCTTTCAAGAAATGTTTTAGCCAAATCCAAATCGGGCTTTTCAGTAAATGTTTTTACTTTTTTTATATCATCATCATCATGATGAAACTGAATGTAGCCATAACCTGTGTCGGGCCTGGATGGTTGTATTCCCAGAGTTAGAAGTGAATCATTATTTGAAATATATTCAATTCCTTCGCTAATCATTCTTTTAAACTCTTCAATATCGAGAATCACATGATCAGATGGACATACAACAATGTTGGCATTTGCATTCTTAGTTGATATTTTACTAACGCCATATGCAATACAAGGAGCAGTATTCCTTCCTACCGGCTCCAGGAGTATTTGATGGTTTTCTAGAAAGTCAAGCTGACTCTTTACGATACCTAAATAGTCAGTATTGGTTACTATATAAATATTTTCCCTTGGAACTAAGCCATCAAAGCGATCAATGGTTTGCTGAATAAGAGTTTTCCCGGTTCCTAATATATCGAGAAATTGTTTTGGTTCTTGTGCTCTGCTAAAGGGCCAGAAGCGACTTCCTACTCCCCCTGCCATTACAATTAAATAATTATTATTTATCTGACTCGTCAAAACGTTTTTTTTCTTATCTTAGATATGCTTGTAATAATATCCAGTGGCGCAAAGGTATTATAATTTCAATATTAAGCCTTTGCTAATAGCCATTGACAGTTAAACTTGATATGTAATGTTACAAGTATAAATCATCCAAACAACACGAGCATTAATTTGCTTGATAATGAGACATTTCTTTAAAACACAAGTTTTACAATCCATTTCTTAAGAATGCTTTATGATTAACACAGCAATTGATATTAAATCAAAATTAAAAGAAGTATTCGGTTATGACACTTTTAGAGGAAGGCAAGAAGACATTATTCAAAATTTACTTGCTGACAATAATACATTAGTGATAATGCCAACCGGCGCTGGTAAATCCTTATGCTACCAATTACCGGCAGTTTTATTAGAAGGAACAGCAGTGGTTATTTCGCCTCTGATCGCCCTAATGAAAAATCAGGTCGATCAAATGAGAGCCATCGGGATAAATGCCAAAGTTTTGAATTCTACTCTTTCAAAGAGTGAAATGAATAAAGTCAAGAAACAAACTTTAAATGGTGAAGTCAAATTATTGTATGTTGCTCCGGAATCTCTGTCCAAAGAAGACAATGTCAAGTTTTTCCAAGAGGTAAATATATCATTTGTCGCGGTCGACGAAGCCCATTGTATTTCAGAATGGGGGCACGATTTTCGTCCTGAGTACAGAAGGATAAAAGAAATTATTGCAAGACTTGGCGACTTACGAGTAATTGCACTTACGGCAACTGCAACCCCAAAAGTTCAGTTGGATATCATCAGAAATCTCCAAATGGAGGATGCAAATATTTTTAAAACTTCATTTAACAGAGAGAATCTGTATTATGAAATAAGGCCAAAGAAAGATTCCAGAAAGCAGCTAATAAAATTTGTAAAAAACCACAAGGGGAAATCCGGAATTATCTATTGTTGGAGTAGAAAAAAAGTAGAGGAAATCGCTGAATTTCTTAAGGTTAATGGCATCAAAGCTAGACCTTATCATGCAGGAATGGATTCATCTGTCCGTGAAATAAATCAAGATGACTTCATAAATGAAGATGTTGACGTTATCGTAGCTACAATAGCTTTTGGGATGGGAATAGATAAGCCCGATATTCGATTTGTGGTTCATTATGATGCGCCCAAATCTCTTGAAAGTTATTATCAGGAGACCGGTAGAGCAGGCCGCGACGGGCTCGAAGGTAATTGTCTAATGTTTTATAGCTATAAAGATGTATTAAAGCTTGAGAAATTCAACAAAGACAAAACAGTTTCAGAAAAAGAAAACGCAAAAGTTCTTTTAGAGGAAGTTATCCATTTTTCTGAAGCTTCAGTTTGCCGTAGAAAAATGCTACTCCATTACTTTGGAGAGATGTTTGAAAATGACTGTGGGTTTTGTGATAACTGCAACAATCCTAAAGATCAGTTCCAGGCAGAGGAAGAAGTTGTGCATATACTTAATACAATTCTGGCAACAGAACAGCGGTTTGGAATTGGTCACATAGCAAATGTCTTAAAAGGCAGTCATAACCAATACGTGATGAGTTATGGTCATGATAAGTTAGCTCAATTTGAAAAAATGAAGGGCTATGAATACGATACTATAACTTCCATGATCAGACAATGCCTAGTTCAAGGTTTGATAGAAAAAGACATAGAAACTATTGGCGTGATCAAAGTTTCAGAATCCGGAAAAGAGTATATCAATAATTCCTACCCATTGACTTTTTCAAAGGATCGGGATTTTTCAGATGCTGATAACGAAATTAGCGATTCAAATACAGCTGTTAAGGCGCACGATGCAGTTCTATTCGATTTGCTAAAAGCAGAAAGAAAGAGCCTTGCAAAAAAGAAAGAACTACCACCTTATGTGATATTTCAAGATCCTCAATTAGAGGAAATGGCCACAACCTACCCCACCACCTATGACGAGTTGGTCATGATTAATGGTATTGGCCAAAGCAAGGCGAGAAAGTTTGGGAAGTCTTTTCTCGAACTAATTAAGAAATACTTAGAGGAAAATGACATTTCCATTCCTGAAGATGTCTTAGTGAAAACTTCGGGATCACAATCTAAAGTAAAGCGATTTATTATCGAGCAAACTGATAAAAAAGTGCAGCTTGAAGAAATAGCTGAAGCCATTCATATGACTATGGATGATTTACTTCTTGAGATTGAAAAAATATGCCAGGGAGGTACAAAACTAAGTCTGGATTATTATATAGATGACCTTTTAGACGAAGATTATCAAGATGAAATATTCGATTATTTCATGAATTCAGAAACAGATAGCATCGAAGTTGCTCTTGAGGAATTGGGCGATGAAGAGTTTACCGAAGAAGAGATTAGATTAATGAGAGTCAAATTCCTTTCAGAAGTAGCACATTAGTCTTAAATTTCATTATTTAGTTTATTCTAACTAAATAGCTCAAATGAATATTCTGGTCATAGGTGGAGGTGGTAGAGAACATGCATTGGTGTGGAAAATCTCGAGAAGTAGTCTTTGCGGAGAATTATATACTTCTCCGGGTAATGCAGGCACAGCCGGCCTTAGCAAAAATGTAGTGCTTGAAGACTTTGATGAGATTAAGTCATTCTGCATAGCCAATGATATTAATCTGGTTATTGTTGGACCTGAACAACCTCTGGTTGAAGGAATAGTTGATTATTTTCACAGTGATAGTGAACTTCAAAATGTAAGAATATTAGGTCCTGATAAGAGAGCCTCTCAGCTTGAAGGAAGTAAGGATTTTGCAAATGAATTTATGCGCAAGTACAATATTCCTACAGCAGCATTTAAAACATTTACTGATAGCCAGATAAACGAAGCCCTAGCCTATCTTGAAAATAAATCCGCTCCATATGTACTCAAAGTTGATGGTCTTGCGGCAGGAAAAGGTGTTATCATCGAAGATGATCTTGATAAAGCAAAGCAAGCAGTAAACGAGATCCTAGGCGAGAAAAAATTTGGAGAAGCCGGTTCCAAACTGGTTATCGAAGATTTCCTTAGTGGAATTGAACTAAGTGTTTTTGTGCTCACAGACGGTAAAAATTATGTTGTTCTTCCCGAAGCCAAAGACTATAAAAGAATTGGCGAAGGAGACACAGGTTTGAATACCGGGGGAATGGGAGCAATTTCACCGGTGCTTTTTGCGGATGAAAAATTCCTCAGAAAAGTCACCGATAGAATTATTATACCTACAATCAAAGGAATTGAAAACGAAAAATTTAACTATAAAGGTTTTGTTTTTTTTGGACTGATAAATGTAAATGGCGATCCATTTGTCATTGAGTATAATTGCAGACTTGGAGACCCTGAAACTGAAGTAGTAATTCCGAGAGTAGACAGTGATATTTTAGAAATGATTGAAGCCTGTTTTGATGGTAGTTTGGGAGATTATAACATTGAAATAGACGATCGATGTGCAGCAACAGTTATGTTGGTATCCGGTGGATATCCTGAGCATTACCAAAAAGGAAAAAGGATTAAAAATATTGATTTACTTGAAGATGTACTACCATTTCATGCCGGGACTTCATTCGATGAGAAAGGCAATGTGATAACATCCGGTGGTCGTGTCATTGCCATCACAGCGCTTGCAAGTAATATCAATGATGCTCTGAATAAAGCAAACAATGGAGCTCAAGTAATTGATTTCGATAAAAAATATTATCGAAGCGATATAGGTAATGATTTGCTAAATCTCTCGTTTTGAATTTCATATGGCTTGTTCGAATTGTGCATTAGGAAAAAAAAGTAACACCAAACCTGCCGGCTGTAAAAGCAATGGTTACTGCTCTTCAGATGGTTGTAATAAGCTCAATGTATTTGATTGGCTTAATCATATGGATATTCCCAGTGTCGGTCCGGATTACCCCTATGTGGAAGTACGGTTTAAAAATGGATACAAAGAGTATTTTAAAAATGATAATCATATTGAATTATTTCCCTCCGACTGGGTAGTTGTAGATGTTCCAAACGGACATCACATCGGGCGGGTATCACTTCAGGGAGAATTGGTGCGATTGCAGCTTAAAAAACATGGAATCAAAGAAAAAGAGATAAAGTCGATCTACAGAAAAGCCACTGATAAAGATTTAGAAAAATTTGAACAGGCTAAAAATAGGGAAATGACTACCCTATTTCGTACCAGAGAAGTTATCAATAGCCTGAATCTCAATATGAAATTATCAGACGTTGAATACCAGGCAGATAATACAAAAGCTACTTTTTTCTATTCTGCTGAAGATAGAGTTGATTTCAGGGAACTTATAAAACAATTGGCCTCAGAATTTAAAATAAGAGTAGAAATGCGCCAGATTAGCCTGAGGCATGAGGCAGGAAGACTGGGCGGAATTGGCTCATGTGGAAGAGAGCTATGCTGTTCTACTTGGCTTACAGATCTAAAAACAGTCAGTACCAGTGCGGCCCGATATCAAAATCTTTCATTGAACCCCAGCAAATTATCAGGGCAATGCGGACGCCTTAAGTGTTGCTTAAATTATGAGCTTGATACTTATATGGCTGTGTTAAAAGATATTCCAAAAGTGGATACAGCGCTAAAAACCAAAAAAGGTGAGGCTTTATTGATGAGAACGGATATTTTTAGAAGAATCATGTATTTTGGCTATAAAGGCGAAAACACATGGCATCCGGCGAGTATTGATAGGGTAATAGAAATTCAAAAATTGAATTCAAAAAACATCTTCCCGGATCAATTGACAGAAGAAGACGTTAGTTTTGATCAGAAAAGAAAGAGCCTTGATGCTCACACCAATAGTACAGATTTGGATGCATTGGATAAAAAATACAAGTCAAATAAGAAAGTTAAAAAAAGAAAGAAGAAGCCTAACCGCTTTAAAGATAATCGAAATGAAAATTAAAGGCTTCCAAACAATATTATTGACATTTGTGGTATTACTTAGCTCTTGTGGAGAAAGTGCTGTTTACCAAAATAATGTTGATCTGCCCAATGGTAAGTGGGCATTAAATCAAAACATACCCTTCGAAATAAATATCGATGATACTTCAAGCGCTTATAATATTGCCTATACTCTAAGAAATGGCTTGGATTATCCTTATTACAATTTGTATCTCAAATACTCATTAAAAGACAGCTTAGGTAAAACTATAAGCGAAAATCTCCAGGAATTAATTCTAATGAATAAAAAAACCGGAGAACCTTATGGTAGTGGTTTTGGGGATAAATATGATCATCAATTTATCTCAATGAGAAATTTCAAATTTCCTTATCCCGGGAAATTTCATTTCAATATAATTCACTACATGCGCACAGACACTCTTTCTGAAGTTTATTCACTCGGTTTGAAAATAATTGAAGCTGAGGATTAAACTCAATGTGAATACCACGTGTTTCTAAGGAATACAGAAAAATTTGGCTAATCTATACTCCATATTAGAGTTACCTGTTTTTTCAGACATTCAGGAGGTGAAAAAGAGCTTCAAAAAACTTGCCCTTAAATACCACCCGGATGTTAATAAGCAAGATCCTCAAACAGAAGAAAAGTTTAAAAGAATTAATCATGCTTACCAAATACTTTCAGACGGTACAAGGAAAAAAAGATATGATGCAATTTTACGCTATCAATATAATAAGCCAAAAAATCCTGTTTACAGACCTCAAGAAAGGAGAAGAACATCCAGCTATAAACCTGAACCGAGTGAATCACAAAAAGCATCTAAATCTTCAAAAAAGTATTATAACGCAATAACACTAGGTTTTTTTGGAATAGGAATAATACTTTTTCAAGTATTAACTGAAATAAATGAAGCAAGGCTTGAAAGAGGCTATGAGAATAGAATAATTGAAAGGAGTGCTCTTATAGATCAAGCAAAAGAAGCTTTTTCGAGAAATGAATTTAGAAATGCTATCAGCTTGTTGAATTCAATTCATTTTAGTGCAACTACAAATGAGGTAGTTGAATTGAAAAACAAATACTTCAACTTTTCAGATTCCATTTCCAATGAACAAATACTCAATGAAAATTACGATTCGGCCCTTTATCATTTGGAATTAATTTTAATGAATCAGTCAAAAGTAAGCGCGAGTGTATATACGAGAATTTCAAATTGCTATAGAAATCTTGGCAATACGGAAATGGCTATTTCTATTTTAAATAGTCTCTTAATTTCTAACCCAAATAATTTAACCGCTCATAAGGAACTAGGTCATATTTATAACTATGATTTAGGAGATTATAACTCCTCTTTGAAACACTATGAGAGAGCCACAAAACTGATAGTTAAAAATTATGTCAGATTTTATGGTAAAGCCTACTTAGCAATCATCAATCCTCAAAATCATCCGGGTTCCGACTTCGATGTTTTTCTTGAAAAATCTAAAATTTATTACACCCTAAATCAAGTAGACTCTTCATTTATCGCAAGCAGGTGGGCAACTTTTCTTGAACCGGACAATTCTGAAGCACGATTTGTTTTGGCTCTCTGTTGGATGAAAAAAGGAGATAATACACGTGCTTGTAAGGAGTTCGATAAAATAAGAAATATGGGAGCGATCATCCCAAAAATGGATTCAATTCAGAATATTTCTTGCTAGTCAATGGTCGCTACGCACTTTAGCTCTATTGCAATTGGTGTGGGGAGCTTATTAATTTCAATGGTAGTTCTGCAAGGTTGATTTGATTGGAAATATTTCGCATAAACCTCATTATAGATTTTGAAATCAGCATCCATGTTTGTTAAAAATACAGTTACATCTACTAACTGATCCCAAGAGCTACCGCAATCTTCAAGAATCATTTTAACATTATCGAAAACAGAAATACATTGCTTTCGAATATCATATGAGCTGATTCTTCCATGTTCATCAAGTTCTACACCGGGTATTTTTTTGGTTCCCCTTGACCTGGGGCCAACTCCTGATAAAAACAATAAATTTCCTACCTTTCGAGCATGAGGATATGATCCTACCGGCTCAGGGGCTTTTGAAGAATTTCTAATATCCATCGATTAATTTTCTTTATCGAAGTAGATTTTGGTATTTGGAAGAAGAGCTTGAATCTTTTTTTGCTCTGTTGGTGGAATTTTATTACCAACTAAAATTAGCTCTTCTAAATTTTTAAGATTTGCCATTTCAATTGGCAATGAAGTTAATTGATTAATTGATAAATCCAGCGTTTTAAGATTATTCAGTCTGGTTATTGATGAAGGAACTTTCTCAAAATAATTATTTCTCAAATACAATGTTTTAAGGTTTTTCAATTCCCCAAATTCTGCCGGTAAATCCCTTAATTCATTTTTATTAAGATTCAACATGTGTAAATACTCAACCTCTTTAATTATTGGGTTAATACTTTTAAGATCATTACTACTAAGATCTAAGTCCACAAGTTCTCCTAAGCTGGCAATATTATCAGAGAGTACCTCAAGTTTATTATTATACAAATTCAATTTAACCAGCTGAGTTAGTTCTTGAAGATTTTCAGGCAAATCAGTGAGAACACTACTTGAAAGATCAGCACAAAACACATTTTCAGGTGTGTAAAATGCATTTTTCATTGTAAAGCAGAAACTCATGCAATTCTCCTCCAATAAATCCAAGGACTCAGTTCTCCCATAATCTAGAGCACTTACAAGATCATGACACAATTCAGTATCTGAAAATCCAATTTGTTTTGCCAATTCATCTTTTGCTTTGGCGCGAAGAAAATATGCCTCTCCATTTTCAGGATCCATACTTAAAACATGGGTGAACTCTGCTATAGCAGTTATATAATCATCTTCATTTAATGCTGTTTTTCCTTTTGCAAAAAACTCTCCCATAGAAGACTGTGCTAAAAGATTAGCCGAAAGTATGAATATTGCTAAGACTGAAAATAGGGATCTGCTCGTCATATGTAACAATCAAATTTTTAAAATATCAATTCCAAAATCTATTATAAGTGATTGTGGAAAAAAAGTTGTCTCTTTTTTTTAAAAAACCTTACAAACAAATATAAGTCAGTAATTTATTTTTCGTTCATAAGGTCCTCAATTTCCTCGACTTCTATAGGAATTGATGACATTAAATCAATAGGCCCGTCTTTGGAAACAATTATATCATTCTCAATTCTTATGCCAAGACTCTCTTCTCGAAGATAAATTCCGGGTTCACAGGTAAAAGCCATGCCCTCCTTAAAAGGATGATATTTATTCCCAACATCATGGACATCAAGACCGATGAAGTGAGAAGTACCATGCATAAAGTACTTTTTGTAGAGTGGTTTTTCAGGATCTTGATTTTTCACAGCATTGGCATCAAGCAAATTGAGTTTTATAAGTTCTGATTCCATCAGCTTACCTACTTCCTTATGATAATCTATCCAGTTATTTCCGGGAACCAGCATTTGCTTTGCCTCTTTCATCACATGTAATACGGCATTATAAATTTGCTTTTGCCTATCAGAGAATCTTCCATTTACAGGGATGCAGCGTGTCATATCTGAAGCATAATTAGCATACTCGGCTCCAAAATCCATCAACAAAATATCTCCGTCTTTCAGTGGCTTATCATTTTCGATATAATGTAAAACACAGCTATTAAAACCACCTGCAATTATCGAAGTATAGGCCGGACCTCTTGAGCCATTTCGAAGGAATTCATGATAAATTTCAGCTTCAACTTCATATTCATTGACGCCGGGCTTCACAAATTTTAAAATTCGTCTGAATGTCTTTTCTGTAATCTTACAAGCCTCACGCATAATTTCAATTTCAATTGGATCTTTAACAGATCGCAATTGGTGCATGATTGGTGCAAGTCTTTCATATCTGTGTAATGGGTAATCCTTTTGGCATTGATCGATAAACCTTCTTTCTCTTGTTTCCACAATTACACTAGCCCTTAAATGTTCATTTGTATTTAAATAAACACTCTCACTATTTGTGACAACATCTTTAAAAATTGTTTCGAATTCCGAAAGCCAAAACACATTCTCAATTCCTGAGACTTTCTTTGCTTCCTCTTTAGTCAATTTATGACCTTCCCAAATCGCAATTTCATCGTTTGTTTCTCTTAAAAACAGGGCCTCTCTGTAATAGGAATATGGCGCATCCGGTGCAATTAGGAGTATTGATTCTTCCTGATCAATTCCGCTCATCCAAAAGATATCGTTATTTTGCCTGAAGGGTAAGGTACCATCAGCATTGGTGGGCATTATATCGTTTGAATGAAAGATAGCCACACTATCTTTTTTTATTTGCTTTTTAAACCTTTCTCTATTTCTTATAAAAAGCTTTGAATCTATGTCCTTATACTTCATTTGGCTTTGGTATTCTTATGATTTAGAATTGAAATTTAGCGCATCATAGTAAGCATTCAAAAGATTTTTTACCTCCAAAGTCTTAGCGCAATTAAAATGGTCTTTTGGACAGGCCCGATAACCATGCAATCCACATGGTTTGCAACTAAGGCCATCAACTTGGACTATCCTTCTGAAATCAGCCAGTGGTCCAAAACCAAAATCCGGTACAGTAGAGCAAAAAACCGCACAGGTATTGGCATTTTGTGAGCTCGCTAAATGCATAGGAGCGGAATCATTGGTATAATTCAATACGGCAGTCTTCATCAGTGCTGCTGTTTCCAAAAAGCTCGTCTCTCCGGCAAGGGATTTAACGTTATTCTGATTCACTTCTTCAGTTATTTCTACACATAGCTGCTTATCATCAGGACCGCCCAAAAGATAAATTTGGGTTTCCCTCGGGATAGCTTTAATTAGCTCGATCCATTTTTCCTTTGGAAGTTGCTTGGTATACCATACTGAAGCCGGAGAGATGCTAATATATGTCTTATCAGTATAAGTGCTAATAGTATTAAAATCTTCCTTACTCGGGTAAAGCTTAATTTTGTAATTGCTTAAATCCGTAATTCCAATTGCTTTAAGCATGTCCAGATTCCTATCAATCTCATGTCTGGAATTACCAATTTCATGTTTGATTTTATAATCCATAAAAATTGATAATGGATTTTTATCAAAACCTATTTTCATTCTAGCCTTAATCAATTTCGCCATCACGCCCGTGGTAAAAAAACGCTGAAGATTAATAAGCAGACCATAAGAACCTTCCGAATTGGCAGTATTTACAACTTCCAAGAGCGACTTATATTTTCTCTTCTTCTCCCATATTATTACTCTATTTAGCTTTGGATGATTCAGAAGAAGATGTTCATTTCCCTTTCTTAAAATGAAATCTATTTTAGCATCAGGAAACTTTTCAGATAAAGCTTCTATTAATGGAGTGGCAAGGATCACATCTCCGATAAAAGCTGTTTGAATTATTAAAATACGTTTGAAGTCCTTTTGCACCGTTTTGATATTTCAATTTATGGATTTATCCATGTGAAATTAAGTTTATCTTTGCGAATATCAGGAATGCCTAGATGGAGTTTGAAATTTATACATTAAAAAATGGAATCCGACTGATTCACAAAAGCGTTAGAAACACAAAAGTATCCCACTGTGGGATTTTTTTTGACGTTGGAAGTCGTGATGAAAATGATTTGGAATGCGGGATGGCCCATTTCTGGGAACATATGGCATTTAAAGGTACACGAAAGCGAAAAGCCTACCATATAATAAATAGGTTGGAATCCGTAGGTGGCGAAATCAACGCCTATACTACCAAAGAAAAGATATGTTTTTATGCGAGTACGCTGGACAAACACTTTGAAAAGTCCATGGAACTCTTGAAAGATATCTCCTTTCATTCAGTATTTCCGGAAAAAGAAATTGGCAAAGAGAAAAGTGTGATTTTAGAAGAAATGGGAATGTATTATGACAGCCCGGAAGATTCTATTCACGATGACTTTGAGGAATTGCTTTTCGAAGGACATCCTTTAGCCCATAATATTTTGGGCTATCCCGAAACAATAAAAAAATTCAACCAATCTGATATTGTAAATTTTATTGGGAAAAATTTAAATACCCACAGAACAGTAATCAGTGTAGTAAGTAGCATATCTCCTACTTTGGTTAAAAGGTATTTTGAGAAATATTATGCTGATATCCCGGAAAAAATCACCTTCCCCAAAAGGCCTTCTTTCAGTTCAATTGCGGCCAAAACAAAAGAGGAAAGAAAAAATATAAGTCAAGCATACTGTGTGATAGGCCAGGAAGCATTATCCTTTTCCAACAAAGAAAAATTACCCCTTTTCCTGCTGATCAATATCTTGGGTGGACCTGCTCTAAATTCAAGATTGAATTTAAGTTTGAGGGAAAAGCATGGGCTTGTATATAATATCGATGCCAGCTTGAATACATATACCGATACTGGGCACCTAAACATTGCATTTAGCACAGAAACTTCTCAAATAGCTAAAAGTCAGAATTTGATCTTTAAGGAATTAAAGAAATTAAGAGAAGATAAGCTGGGAATAAAGCAATTACACATGGCCAAAGAACAACTCATGGGGCAAATCGCTATTGCCGATGAAAATAATGTAAGTTTTATGTTGATGATGGGAAGGAGTTTGATTGACTCAGATAGAATTGAAAGCTTGAATGAAGTATTTGAAAAAATAAAGAATATAGATTCAGAGGAATTACGAGCACTTGCCAACAAATACCTTGGAGAAGATAAATTTAGCATCCTGACCTTCTTACCTCAAAACTAAATGGATTTTTTACCAAAGGATTTACAGGAATACATAGACAATCATACAAGCGACGAGGGCGAACTTCTCAAAAGACTTGATAGAGAAACTCATTTGAAAATCATGATGCCCAGAATGCTCTCGGGCAAAGTCCAAGGCCGATTTCTATCTTTCATTTCTAAAATTCTGAGACCAAAAAAAATACTTGAAATCGGCACATATACCGGCTATGCTACAATTTGTCTATCGGAAGGATTATCCGATGATGGGGAAATTATAACCATTGACAAAAATGAGGAGCTGAAAGATATGGTCAATTCCTATTTCAAAGAAGCAGGTATTGACAAGCAAGTTCGCTTTATGTTGGGAAATGCAATGGATATAATACCCGATATCAATGAAAAATTTGACATCATATTCATAGATGCCGATAAGGTCAACTACCTGAATTATTATGAAATGTGCATTTCAAAATTATCGGATAATGGCATTCTAATTGCAGATAATGTATTATGGAGTGGTAAAATAACGGATCAAAAAGCCGATAAAAGCACTAAGGCACTTCAGGAATTCAATGATAAAGTTCAATCTGACTCCGGTGTAGAAAATATATTAGTCTCTATAAGAGATGGTCTTATGATACTTAGAAAAAAATGAGAAAGGCACTTACACTATTTTTCCTCTTTGCTTTTATTTCATCCCAAGCTCAAATTCCTCAAGTTCCAACACATATGGAGTTGGGAAATATGAAACTGAGAATTACCGATGGGGGCAAAAAAATAATTCAAGAACATGTAAATGCCTTACACCAAAATGAAAAGTATTTGCAAAAGGTGGCTGACCAGGCTCATTTATACTTCCCTATAATCAGTAAAATACTTTTTGAAGAAGGCGTGCCTGATGATTTCAAGTATTTATGCATACAAGAGAGTGGGTTTAGAGCTGATGCAGTATCGAGTTCAAATGCAGTAGGATGGTGGCAGTTTAAAGATTTTACAGCTAGAGAAGTTGGACTTTTTGTAGAGAACGATGCTGATGAAAGAAAGCATATTGTTTACTCCACTAAGGGTGCCGCGAAATATTTAAAAAAGAACTATTTCTATCTCAAAAACTGGGTTTATGCATGTCAGTCTTATCAACAAGGACTGGGAGGTACGCAAAGAAGTGTAGATAAATCCCTTTTTGGAGTTGATAAAATGACAATTGATGAAAACACCTATTGGTATGTAATGAAATTTCTGGCTCACAAAATCGCCTATGCCGATATACTCAAAAGACACCCGAGTGTTGAAATTGATGCCCTCAGGCCGGTACTGGTTAATAGCGGAGAAAAATTAAGTGATGTAGCCAACGAAAATTCTGTAAGTCTTTCTGAAATTGAGAGAAATAATATTTGGCTTAATAGAAGCAGAATCCCTGATTATAGGGAAACATATTATGTAATGATTCCCGGGGAGGAAAGAATTGTAAATAATAAAAATACCCAATTAGAAACCATTACCATTGAACTTGAAGAAAGTGATCCTGAAGAAATAAGTAGAATTTCCAGTAGGCAGTTTGTCAATCCGACAGTTCGAATTATTCTTAAAATCAACAATAAAAAAGCCATTCTTTCCAATTCAGGAGACATACCCGTGACTTTAGCTTTAAGGGGAGGAATAACAAAAGACCAATTATTGAAATATAATGACCTGACACCGGGAGAGGAAATTACAACGAATATGGTCTATTATCTTCAGCCTAAAAACAACCGAAGTAGAATCAGCAGACATATCACTAAGGAAGGAGAAAGTTTATGGGAGATATCCCAGAAATACGGAATTAAGGAGAAGTTTTTGATGAAAAAAAATAGACTAAAACTAGGTGAAGAGCCAAAACCCGGTCGAGTTCTCCATCTCAGAAAAAAAATATCTAAAGATGCTGAAATTGAGTATGTGGAGTTAAAAAGAATTGTTCCATCTGTAAAACCAGATTCTGTTGTTAGCATTCCAAAAAAAGATACCATTAAGTCTTCGGAGATCGAAATAAATATTCAAAACGACAGATCAGAATTAGAAATACAAGAAGATACTCTTGAATCAGTGGGTGAAAAAGAAGTTCCGGAAGATTCAGTTCAAATTATTCAGGAGACTCAAATAGAAGAATTACAAAGTGAAGAAGAAATTAGGCTAGAACAAGAAACAGACGAGGTAAACGAAGAAAGCCGAACCATTATTCATAAAGTCAGCGCCGGAGAAACACTTTATTCTATATCCAAAAAGTACGAAGTGAAAGTGGAAGATATTGTGGAATGGAACCGGTTAAAAGATCTCTCCCTTTCTATTGGTCAGGAATTAAAAATTTTGAAAAATTAATCAAGAGATTTTATTACCCAGCTTTTGGTTTCCTTGAAAAATAAACTGCTGGAAGCAGAGTCAAAATATATATCCTTAAATTTTTTATCGCTAACCAAGCTGCCATCATTATTAATAACCTGCCAATAACCATTCTTTTTCAATGCAATTAAACCTGCATCGAGTTGTCTGATATCATCGTAAGACAAAGGACGAATTTGTTGAGCTTCGGCACTATAAAAACCTTTCTCCCCTCCTTTACTTACTATAAATGAACCGTATTTATTTCTAAAAATGGACTCGAACTCAATCGGTATTAAGGTCTTGTCATTTAAATTTTTCATTCCGGTTAAATTATTCTTCCATACCTGAACAAAATTTTCAGAAATTATTTCCTGCCTATCATTCAAGGGTTGTAAAATAAATCTTTCCCTTTGGTCCAAAAGACCCCATTTTCCTCGAAACTTAAACGGAATATACCCGAAAACCGGTGTTTTAAAATCCTCATATTGCGTAGATATCTTTAAAATTCCATTCTGATCAACAATGCCCGACAAGCCATTTCTATACACTTGCCATCTGTTTTCATCGTAGGGAATAATATTTTTGTAATAATCACTCATTTGAAACGTAAAATTCCCCCTTTGATCTATCAGCCCCCATTTCTCATTTTTACGAAGAATAAAATGCCCATTTTGATTATCACTTATACTGTCGTAAGTATATTTTAAAGTGTAACGTTTCAGTAAAATATTATACAAAGCCCAGTCATCAGACTTTTTAAGACGAACTGAATTGCCATGTGTAAGTGCTAGGCCCGAAAATTCTTCTTTAAGAATTTTAGATAAATCGATATTCCGCAATGTCCATTTACCGGATTTATCTTTTAAGGCAATCACCGAATCGTTTACAGATAAAAGATCCCGGTAAGAATCAAAAGACTTAGAAAAACCATTTTGTCCATAAAACTTCAGCGAATCGTCATTCAGCGAAGCATACATAGTATCGTTTAAGCGAAAAACTTCTTTATACAATGGATCAAGAGTCCACTCCTGACTTTCAATATTGTAAAGCCCAAATTTTCCATTTCTTTCCAGTTTAAACTCATTATCTGATACTCCGGTAATAGTCGAGCCAATGTTGGAAATAATTTCAGAATTATTTGGCTTATCCCAAATTGACCAATTACCGGACGAAAATTGTAAGCCCAATATGTTTCCGGAATCAAGTGTTATAAAATTTTGAATCGGCGAGGCAATTTTTTGTAAATCATAACTCAGCAATTGAAAATAATCCTCATTCCTATTTCGAACTATTATAAAAGGTGGATTTGAATGTATTGTATCATTGGCCTCTAGAGCTATTTTCTTATCCCTATATGAATTCCAGAGGTATCTTGTATCATCCATTTTCACAGCAAATAAACCATCCTGCACTTCGTATTCGATTAAGAATTCAAGATTTTTATTTTCATTGAAATCAATGGTTGACTTTACCCAAGGACTATAAGGTAAATATTGCATGGTATTATTCCCCTGAACATATTTGATCTCCTCAAAGGTCTCTTGATTTACATTTTTTGCGTGTTTGTCTAGCTGGTACCATAAAAAATTATTTCTAACTTTAATAAAGTCTGAGTTTAAACTCCCTACATGTTTGTAAACGCTATCAGACTTAAGCTCACCATCGAAGTCAAAGAGTTTATAACCCACTTTATCACTGCCTTTGGCGGCTATAATACCGTTGCTAAGTGGTATTACTTTACCAAAATATTTTTCATCCTGACTTTTATTATTTTCATCTATCCAAGACCAGCCAAAGCCCTCCTTAAAAACAGCAAAATGTCCTCCATCTCCATAGTAAATGCTGTCCCATTCATTTTTAATTAGTCTTCCTGATGAATTGATTAGCCCCCATTTATTATCAGACAAATAAGCAAGTACTTTGCTAAAGTTTGGGTAGAAAGTATTTTTTGGAGGAATCAAAGTATTCGTTAATGATAAATTTCCTTTGTTCCATTGAAAATATCCATCATTACACCAGCCTATATAATCCAGCTTTGGTTTTACAATATAATTACCGGTGTTATCAATCAGACCCCATTTACCATTTACAATAACTCTGGCAATCTCATCAACAAAGGAGAAAGCTTTATCATATTTGGCTTCAATAACGAAAGATTCACTTTTATCTATATAGCCATACTTCCCACTTTTATCCTTCCTGGGCGTTAAATCTGTTTGAGCATTTAAGCTTGTGTTGGAAAACAGAAATAAAATAAAAACGGTAAAAAACAGCCTACTTGCGTCCTTCAAAGAATGTAAGATTTTAAATTAAGTTTTAACGATTTGAGTTAATCAGATGTCATAAAGCAAATTCTGTGCTTTGAGTTCAATTACTTTAGAAAAAAATATTAATCAGAAAAATCAGAAATCACCGCAAGTATAGGATTCAAACAGCAAGTCTCAAAACTTGCCAAAATTCGCTGAAAACGGGAATTATCTTTAGTAGTAATTCAAAAAATAAAATTAATTCTATGTAGTATAAAAAGAATATATTAAGTTTAATATCTGAAATATGGATCAGCACTATGCTGTGAAAGAATTTCGATTTTTTAGTTTACACGATAGTAATCATCCAGAAAAGTTATCTGCACCGTGGGTAACTTTTTTTTATTCCCTCAAAAAAAATAATTTCTACAGATCTTAGTTTAAATTGTATTTTATTGAAAATCAATAAATTATGAAATTCACTTCTGAGCAAAAGTTCCAACCAAATAAATGAGAAGTTTGTAAATAATCACAGTTTAACTAATTTTCGCTTTAGACCTTCAATTTAAAACTTAATGGATTTACAGCAGTTAATTAACATCATTGGAAAAAAGGGCAAGAGGAATGCCGTTATTCTTAGTAGCCAGAACGCAAAAGCAGAAGATTTACGAGTTCACGATTTGTTTAATGGCCTTAAAACAGCTCAATTCAAGGATGAAAGGCATGCTGCTCAAAAAATATTCAATAGCGATACAGCGGATAAGAATTATATCAAACTGCGGTCAAAATTAAAGGACGCACTTTTTCACAACCTTTTCTTTTTAAACTATGAAAACGATAAACATCCTCAGTTTTCTCAGGTAGAGTATGAAGTAAGAAAAAATCTGTTGCAAATAAAGATCTTACTAAGAGAAGGTGATAAAGAAAATGCGGAGTGGATGCTAATGCGGACCATTAAAATGGCCGAAAAATTTCACTTTACTGCCGAGTTACTTGAGTGCTATACGCTTTGGAGAAATCAAATTTCTTATTCCGGTAACCTTTCAAAATTTGAGAC
The DNA here is from genome assembly GCA_964351965.1 of uncultured Hyphobacterium sp. Taxonomy (GTDB): domain Bacteria; phylum Bacteroidota; class Bacteroidia; order Cytophagales; family CCMP332; genus CCMP332. The sequence goes on from CAYGPM010000002.1 coordinate 416,714, forward strand.
CGTCAATAATATGGTCCTGCGTTTTGAAAAAATAAGTGCTGCAGAAAAACAAGCTGAGTATCTCTTATACGCTTCGATGTGTAATATTTTAAAATCACTTGTTAATAAAAGACGCTTCGTAACAAAATTCAAAAGTTGGGTAAAAGAAGTTGAGGATCTTCGTAAAAAATATAACTCTCCAAATTTACTTCTCGCTGAGTTTAGGCTTAAAAGTTATTATTATGCCTTAAGTGCAGATTATGAATCATTGTTGAAATTATGTGATGAGTCAGAGAAAAATTACAAAAAAGAAGGTAATGCTTTGTTGCAAACCAAGCGAACTGAAATAGCACTTAATAAAATAATTGCATGCTTAAATCTGAACAAATTTGAAGAAGGCAAAAAGCATGTTCAGAGCAATCTAAAGTACTTTAATAAGGATAATAATAACTGGTTCACATTTATGGAGAATTATTTTATTCTCTGTATGAGAACAGCTAATTTCAAAAAAGCAGGCGATGTTCTTGACGAAGTGAAAGCGAATGTGTTCTTCAGAATTCAATCGGAAATAGCTAGAGATAGATGGTACATTTATCAAGGATATTTTGCCTTTATTCGTCCGGATCACAAACCAAAATTCCAAATTCAAAGTTTTCTCGCTAAAATTCCCACATACAGCAAAAGTGATTTCGGTTACAATGCAGCAACACTCATAATTCATTTTTTCCATTTGCTTAAAGAAAATGACTATGCAGAAATTCATTTAAGAATGGAGGAAATGAAGAAGTATATTGGAAAGCAAATAAGTCGATCGGGAAATGAGCGATTGCAAAGCTTCCTCCGACTTCTTCAAGTCACACATCAAACCGGATTCAATTACAAAGTTACTGTCGAGAAAACTCAGAATTATCTAAAAAAGCTGAAACGCTTTAAAGGAAGGGCTGAAGCTTTCGAGGAACTGGAAATCATTCAGTACGAAGATCTCTGGCAAATACTTCTGCAAATGCTAAAAGAAAGAAGTAAAAACTATATCAAGATAGACTAGCACATTCTATTTTGATCTGATTGCTATCACAGGATCAAGTCTGGCTGCTACCACAGCCGGGAATATTCCTGAAAAGACGCCTACTATTCCGGCAACACCGAGTCCTAATACAATATTTTTAAATGTTAGGCTTAAATCAAGTGCTCCTGTTGGAAGGAACGTAACCAGGTACACAAAAAACAAACCTGCAGCACCTCCTATTATGCTTAAAAAAAGTGCTTCGAATAGAAATTGAAATAGGATGAAGAAATTCTTTGCACCCAGAGATTTTTGAATTCCTATTAAGTTTGTTCGCTCTTTCACTGAAACGAACATAATATTAGCTATTCCAAATCCTCCAACCAGAATAGAAAATCCTCCTATTATCCAGCCTCCTATTCCAATCACATCAAAGACTGAGGAAACTATATTGGCTAACATTTCGGGTCTGTTTATTGCAAAGTTATCCTTCTCCTTAGGCCTCAAACCTCTTATCCTTCTCATGTTGCCTCTGATTTCATTTTCCAACTCAATCAGTCCCAAATCATCGTCAAATCCTTTTACGGCAATTCTCGGCATGGTGCCTCTTCGGCTTTTTATTTTAAATAGCTTTGCAAATGAGCCAACTGGAATAAAAATATTAGTGTCATTACTGGGAGCATTTAAAATATTTTCTCCCTGCTTCTCCATTATTCCAATTATATAATATTTTCTATTGGCAATCTTGATAGTCTTACCTATCGCCCCTCTACTTCCAAATAGCTGCTCTTGTATCTTAGAACCAATTATTGCCACATTGGTGCCAGCATCTATTTCCCTCTGAGTGAAATATCTTCCTTTTTCAATCCTTATATCAGATACTTTATTTTGTTCATAAGTCACACCTAATAATGAAGCTTCATCCGTGCTGCTACTTTCATATTTTGCATTAATCGATCCTCTAACAACGAAAAATGACATAGCACTGGCATTTTGAAGTCTTTTTTGAAGTAATTCAAATTCATCTATTTCTACCACAGGACGTTTTAAAAAATCCCACCAAGGATCACCGGGTTTAAATTCAAATGGCCATTTTTCTATATAAATAACTTTATCTCCTAAAAAACTTAAACTTTCTTTAACACTTTTTTCAAGAGAATCGACAACGGTAAAAACTGTTATAATTGCAAAAATACCTATGGTCACTCCAAGCAAAGACAGTATTGTCCTTAGAAGATTCGCCCTTAATGCTTGAAGAGCAAATCTGAAACTTTCGTAACTCAAACGAAGAAATAGAAACATACGAATAGTGCTATACTGGAAATATAGAATTATTAACTCAAATTGTTAAATTTGCATCCTCATTTTTTAACCGGGTTCATTCCTTAAAAGATCTTATGAAATTATCTGAATTTAAATTCGATTTACCAGAAAAACTTATTGCTCAAAATCCTGCTGATGAAAGAGATCAGTCGCGATTAATGGTTGTTCACAAAGACTCAGGAAAGATAGAACACAAAGTATTCAAAGATATTTTGGATTATTTTGACGACGGTGATGTAATGGTAATGAACAATACAAAAGTTTTTCCGGCCAGATTATATGGTAATAAGGAAAAAACCGGTGCAAAAATTGAAGTTTTCCTCTTAAGAGAACTTAATAAAGAAGCAAGACTTTGGGATGTTTTAGTTGACCCTGCAAGAAAAATAAGAGTAGGCAATAAATTATATTTTGGCGAAGGTGAATTGGTTGCCGAAGTAATTGATAATACTACCTCAAGAGGAAGAACAATACGATTTTTATATGATGGTGAAGAAGATGAATTCTACAAGACAATCAATGCTCTTGGACTAACGCCACTCCCCAAATATATTGACCGAGAGGCTTCAGAAACTGATAAAGAACGTTTTCAAACCATATTTGCCTCCAGTAAAGGTGCTGTAGCTGCTCCAAGTGCAGGCTTGCACTTTACAAAACAAATTGTAAAAAGATTTGAGATTAAAGGAATTGATATTGTTCCAATCACTATGCACGTTGGTTTGGGTAGCTTCAGAGATGTCGATGTAGAAGATCTCACAAAGCACAAAATGGATTCAGAAAATTTTGAGGTCCCTCAGCATACTTGCGATGTAGTAAACCATGCTATTGAGCAGAAAAAAAGAGTTTGTGCAGTAGGAACTACTACTATGAGGGCAATTGAATCTTCAGTTTCAGCTAGTCTTAGGTTGAAATCAAATGCAGGATGGACAGATAAATTTATTTTCCCACCTTTTGATTTTAAAATTGCCAACGCCATGGTAACCAATTTCCAGACACCTGAATCAACATTATATATGATGGCATGTGCATTTGGTGGCTTTGAACAGATAAAAGAAGCATACCAGGTAGCAATCAAAGAAAAATATAGATTCTTGGCATACGGTGATGCAATGCTAATTATTTAAATAAAACCGTGCATTTCGCAATAATTACAGCAGGAGGTACAGGTCAGAGAATGGGATCTATATCTCCTAAACAGTTCCTTAGAATTGGACAGAAGCCTGTAATTATTCATACCATTGAAAAATTTCTCCAATTCAAATCGGATATTGAGATAATTCTCACCTTACCCGAAGTTTATTTCGAGGATTGGAATCTTATTAAAAAAGAATTTTTACCAAACTCCGGTATTCAATTGGTAAAGGGTGGAGAAACAAGGTTTGATTCGATAAAAAATGCTCTAAACGCTATCTCACATAAAAAGGGGCTTGTTGCAATTCACGATGCAGTAAGGCCTTTTGTTCCTGTAAATTTAATTAGAGATTGTTTTGAAAAAGCTAATGAATACGGGTCAGGGGTGGCCGCTATTGAGCTAAAAGATTCAATAAGAGAATTAGATGAAAATAAGTCATTCGCCCGTGACAGGAGTAAATACAGGCTAATGCAGACCCCTCAAGCATTTGACTTAGAAAAAATAAAATTTGCCTATTCTAAAGTTTCCAGTCAAAATTTTACAGATGATGCAGGAGTTTGGGAAAATGCAGGCAATGAAGTTTACTTTGTACAGGGTGCACGATTGAATATAAAAATTACCTATCCGGAGGATATTATAATGGCTGAAGCCATTTTAAATTCTTAAGAAAATTCCAAAATCTCCCGCTGAACTTTCAATTCATTCTGGCTTATTTTTTTGATCTGCTTATCATTTGATGATAGATTGAGCAAACTGCCGTCCAAATTTTTTAAATATTCAATATCGTGAGTTACGAGCAAAATGAGCTTTCTTTCTTGGGATTGTTCTGAAATCAAATCAAAAATTTTTCTTTTGTTTTCAAGATCTAATTGAGAGCTTGGCTCGTCCAAAATGATAATAGGAGTATCCTGAATCAGTGTTTGGCACATCCAGACTAATTGTTGCTCCCCTCCTGACAATTCCTGAAAATAGCTATCTCTGTACTTAAGCATACCGAGTCTATCCAGCCAATAATCTACTTTTTGATAATCGCTTGCATCGTAATTACCGAATAGGGATTTGAAACGGTATCTTCCCATAACAACCAATTCATTTACTTTTAAATTGATTGAAATAGAATTTCTTTGATGCAAATAAGAAATGTTTTCGGCCCTTTTTGAAACAGAAACTGACTTGAGGTCACTATTCTCCCATTTCACTATTCCCTGATAGGAATGCTGCTGAGCGATACATTTTAATAATGTTGTTTTACCGGAGCCATTTTTCCCAAGTATTGCAAGTACTCCCGGATGTTCTACTGAAAAGCTCAGGTTTTTTAATAAAACAGAGTCATACCCTGAGCTTAAATTTATGATGTCTAAAACGGCCAAATCAAGGCTAGTACTCGTCTTCGTTGAAGAAAAAGTCGTCTTTAGTAGGATAATCCGGCCATATCTCCTCAATACTTTCAAAAGGGTGGCCATCGTCTTCTAGTTCTTGAAGATTTTCTACGCACTCCATAGGCGCACCTGATCTTATTGAAAAATCAATAAGTTCTTCTTTGGTTGCCGGCCAAGGGGCGTCTTCAAGATAAGAAGCAAGTTCTAGCGTCCAATACATATATTATTTTTTAGCTGGCTTAAATTTGTGCGCAAAAATAAATTTTAATTGCAACTAAGCAACGTATGCTAAAATTATTTGTTCCGAAATTTGAAATAGTTTTAAAATAAGCAGTCTAATTGAGTTCGATTTCATTCAAAAGTGCCTCTTTGATCTTAACACGAAACTTTTGCCCTCTCAGTTTAGAAATTAATTCCTGGCTTCTTCTATCGGGATTTTCCATCACACCGGATTGATTCAAATTATCCTCAAACAGCTTAATTTCTCCTTTATCTCTTCTGATCATTTCTCTCAAAGCAGAAATGCGAATAATCCTTTGCTCTGCCTTAGTTTTTCCGTCAAATACCGGATGTTTCTTCTTGATTTCAGATTGGAGGTGATTCTTTTCGAATATCAGGGCTATTGTCTCTCTAAATTTATTATAGATTGTTCGGATTTCAGGTGCCGTTGATTTCCCGGATTTCAGCCATTTATCCTGCAATTCTCTGGCCAAAGGCAAACTCTGCTCTAAAGGCAAATCCTTTAATTCAAGAGACAAACTCAATAGCTTAGATTTCTGTTCCAGTAATTTTTTAAGATCTTCCTCGCTATGCTCATTTCTTTGATAATCCGGTCTTCCTGAGCTATTACTTCTATCTCTATAATTTGGTCTATTTTGATAATCTCTCCTATTATCCTGATGTTGCCCGATTCTTCTTCGCCTTTTTGGATTTTTGAGATTCTGAATAGTACTAGCCAATTTACTCTCAAGCGATTTCATCAATCGCTCAGGAATTTCACCTACACCTTCCCAATCTTCCTTTATTCTCTGAATTCTCTTTAACACAACATCTTTATCCTCTTCGTACGTCAATTTCCTTACTTGAGAGATTAAATACTTGTACTTCTTAGATCTTTCACCAATAACTCTGCGCTTTTTCTCATTATACTTCTTCTTCTCATCAAAGAAATGATTAACTGTATTGTGAAATGCATCTTCCAGTTCCTCTTGTTTTTCTTCAACTACAGCACCGGTTCGAACCCAATTGAGACGAAGCTCTTTCATTTTCTCCGCTGTCTCTTCCCAGTCTTGACTGTCTGATAAAGCTTGTGCATCTTTTAAGAGTGCCTCTTTGATTTCAAGATTTTTTACACGGTTTTCAGCAATATTTTCCTGGAGCTTTGATTCGAGCTGATCGAGTCTTTTTGTAAGAGCTTCAAAATCACCAATACCTTTATATTCAGCCATCTTATCCTTCATATGAAGCAGCTTCATAAGAAATGAGCCCTTATTGGTGGCGTCGGTAACTGACTTTTCAAGCTCTTCAACCTTCTCCCTGAGGCCTAAAAATCGATCGACGAAATATTGAATGCTTTTTTCTTCGGTTTCACGTACAGTACCTATTTCAAGGTCCTTGTTATCCAAAAAAGCCCTTCTATAGACTTTTCCTTCTTTTACGTAGCCGAAATCTTCTGGCTTATAATCTAGTTTCATGTCAGACATTATTAGACTTAATTTAAGTAATAATGAATTTTAAGTGGTTTTCAAGACAATAATAGAGACTGTCTTTTCATTTCTTCATTAAAATCCGATCTTAGGATTGTCTACAATTTTGTTTTGTAAGTCAAAAATAATAAAAAAGCGCAAATGGCATTAATTTTACCTGTAAATGGTGTAAGTCCGAAAATTGGAAAGAATTGTTTCTTGGCTCCAAATTGTACAATTGTCGGTGATGTTGTAATCGAAGATAACTGCTCAATTTGGTTTAATGTGGTGATTCGAGGAGATGTAAACTCGGTTCGGATTGGGAAACAATGCAATATTCAGGATGGTGCAGTAATTCATTGTACCTATAAAAAAACCAAAACAATTCTCGGAAATAAAGTCTCGATTGGCCATAATGCCATTGTGCATGGATGTACAATTCATGATGAAGTTTTGATTGGAATGGGTGCGATTGTCATGGATCACAGTATCGTCCAAACGAATTCTATCGTAGCAGCAGGCTCAGTAGTTTTAGAAAATACGATAGTTGAGCAGGGTTCAATTTACGGTGGCACACCGGCAAAATTCCTCAAAAAAGTTGATGATAAACGCTCTGATGTTTTTGAAAGGACAGCAATAAACTATGTGACCTATGCTTCTTGGTTTGATCCGAACATTAAAGAAGTCTGAGTATAAAAAAAGCCCATTGAATTCAATGGGCTTCCATTTCAAATTTTGCAATCACATATTTTTTATGATTTCAGATCCGAATTCAGAGCATTTTAATAATGTTGCTCCGTCCATTAATCTGTGAAAATCATAGGTTACTCTTTTCGAAGCAATAGCCTTTTCAAGTCCAGAATAAATCATATCTGCTGCTTCAGTCCAGCCCATATACTCAAGCATCAATGCACCTGACAAAATCACAGAACCCGGATTTACTTTATCCTGTCCTGCATATTTAGGAGCGGTTCCATGAGTTGCCTCAAAAATTGCCGCACCGGTTGTATAATTTATATTAGCTCCTGGGGCAATACCTATCCCTCCTACTATTGCTGCAAGTGCATCTGAAATATAATCTCCATTAAGATTAAGTGTTGCGATAACAGAATATTCTGCAGGTCTTAGTAAGATTTGCTGCAAGAATGCGTCGGCAATAGAATCTTTAACAAGAATTTTTCCGGCAGTCATTGCAGCACTTTGCGCTTTATCCGCCGCCTCTTTTCCATCTTTGGCAACGATTCTATCGTATTGTTGCCATGTGAATACTTTGTCGGAATAATCTTTTTCGGCAATGTCATAACCCCATTGCTTGAATGCACCTTCAGTAAACTTCATGATATTTCCTTTGTGAACAAGCGTCACAGAAGGTTTCTTAGAGGCTATTGCATAGTCAATAGCAGCTTTTACAAGTCGCTCTGTTCCTTCCTTGGAAACAGGTTTGATACCAATTGAAGATGTCTCCGGAAATCTGATTTTATTCACAGACATTTCGTTTTTCAGAAAGTTTTTGATTTTTTCTGCTTCCGGAGTTCCATGCATGAATTCAATTCCGGCATAGATATCTTCGGTATTTTCACGGAAAATCACCATATCGGTTTTACTCGGATCTTTTACCGGCGAGGGTACGCCATCAAACCACCTTACAGGTCTTACACATGCGTATAAATCTAGCTCTTGTCTTAAAGCCACATTCAGAGAACGTATACCACCTCCAACAGGCGTAGTTAATGGTCCTTTAATTCCTACTAAATATTCTCTGAAAGCGTCAAGAGTTTCTTTGGGCAACCAGGATCCATTTTTATTAAATGATTTTTCACCTGCATAAACCTCCATCCAGGCAATTTTTCTTTTTCCTGAATATGCTTTTTCTACAGAAGCATCTAAAACTCTTTGGGCTGCAGCCCAAATATCCGGACCGATTCCGTCTCCTTCAATAAATGGGACTATAGGCTGATCAGGTACGTTTAGAATACCATTCGATATGGTTATTTTTTCTGACATCTTTAATTGAATTTGTGTTAAACAAATAGGAGCGTGAATCTAGGATTTTAAAACTCAAATTCTAAACCCAACCTCTTTTTTAGCTCGATCAATGCCGGGTTTTTCTGTGACAGATAGTCAAATTTTTCCTGAGGAGTATATACAGTCTTTATTCTTTCCAGCTCTATGCGCTTTATATCCAATTGAAGACTTTTGTTTTTTACTCCTTTCCGCAATTGAAGCAGGAGATCTGATTTGATATCATTATACCTTGACTCATCAACAGGACTATCAATTATTATAAAAATTTTGCCATCCTCATATTCAAAGTCTTTTCTCAGCAGCTTTGCTTCACCAATTTTCTTTTTCTCATCCAGCATATCGGCATAAGTGGACATTGCCTTTTGCAAATCTTCTTTGCTGAAGTCCTGGTCTTCGAAATCTAAAACGTCATCGCTGGTCTTTTCATCACTACTCTGATTAACTTCATTTAGATTGACGATGGCCTTTAATTTGCCTTGAATTTGAGATTTGACTTTTGGGGCGGCAATTTCTTGATTGTCGTGGTTTTCCGGTTTTGGGATTTCTTCAATTTTTTCCTCTGTTATAGAAGGCTTGGGCTGTTCTAAAGTCGGCTCAGAACTTGTGTCTTCAGAAATCAGCTTCTCTTTTTCAAGGGGATTTTGTTTTTCTTCAGCGACAAGATTAACTTCTTTCTTTATGCCTGATTCAGGCTGGGGACTTTTTTTTTTGAGGCCTCTTCATTTAAAGCCTCTCCCTGCAAGAGAAATGGAATATGCGCCATCTTCATCAGCACCACCTCCACATGGAGCCGTTGATTTTTTGCAGATTTGAAATTTAGATCACATTGATTACCCAGGTGAAGGGCAGTCATTAAAAACGATTGATCTGCTTTTTGCCCTTGAGATTTGTAGGTTTCAGCAAGTTTTTCTGTAACATCCAATAGAGCAATTGTATCCTTATCTCTGGCCATCAGTAAATTTCTGAAATGCTCTGTAAGACCTAAAATAAAATTATGTTCATCAAATCCCTTTTTAAGAATTTCATCGAATGCTACTAATACTCCCGATACATTAGAATTCAAAATATCATCAGTAATTCTGAAGTAATAATCATAATCAAGAATATGAAGATTGGACACTACGTCTTGATAAGAAATCTTGCCATCAGAAGAATATGTGACCATCAAATCAAAAAGAGAAAGGGCATCTCTTAAAGCGCCATCTGCTTTTTGTGCGATTAAATGAAGAGCTTCAGCATCAGCATTAACACTTTCTTTATCCGCAATTTTTTGAAGGTGAACTGATATATCGCTTACGCCAATTCTATTGAAATCGAAAATCTGACATCTAGAAAGTATGGTGGGCAATACCTTATGCTTCTCAGTAGTAGCCAATATGAAAATGGCGTAAGATGGTGGTTCTTCTAAAGTCTTTAGAAATGCGTTGAATGCTGAGGAACTCAACATATGAACCTCATCAATTATATATACCTTGTATTTTCCAAATTGAGGCGGATACCTGACCTGATCTATCAAATTTCGAATGTCTTCGACAGAGTTATTAGAAGCGGCATCTAGCTCATAGATGTTTAAAGCATTGCTATTACCTTCTCCTCCCTTTTCATCAAATTCATTAATGAGTCTTGCAAGAATTCTTGCACATGTTGTTTTTCCTACTCCCCTCGGTCCACAGAAAAGTAGTGCCTGTGCTAAATGATTATTATCAATGGCATTGTTCAGGGTCGTTGTAATATGCTCCTGCCCAACAACTTCTTCGAAATTTACGGGTCTATACTTACGAGCGGATACAACGAAATTTTCCATGTTTCGAAAATAGTAAAAAGCTTGTAGGCAGTAGGAAAAATTCGAAACAATTTTTCCAATTGAATGTATTATTTGATAAAATGATAGATCGAGGTAAAGGGAATTGCAAAATAGCTACCTTTGCAGAAGTTCTTTGAAAATATGGGGCCGACCGGTTTTGACAGGAAGGCAAAATGCAATACTTGCGTGCCGGGTGAAGAGTGTACATCCGCAATCAATATACTCGAATTTTACTTGGCGAATCTAATTACGCCATGGCCGCCTAATTCTGAATTGAATTCAGAATAGAGGCTTAATTGACTTAGGCTATAAACCTAAATCAGGCCACATCCCTCCTGCCTCCGTCCCGCTGGCGGGGTTTTGGGGTGTCGATCGCGGGAATAGCTTTTGCCCATGTTGCCAAGCAAAAGTGAAACTAACGCAACTTGTCATAAACTAGGAAGTTGTCATCCGGGTTTATGGTGAAATTAAACAGACAACTATGCATGTAGACGGTCTTGGATTTCCTTGTCTGGACGTGGGTTCGAATCCCACCGGCTCCACCTTCGCTTGCCGAAGCTCGTAAGAGCGCTTTGCTTCGCTAAAAAGCTACGCGAAAGCAAAGAAGGCAAGCTTTTATTTAATTATTTATTTCAAAATTCATTCTGCAATATGTTTTTGATTTGTTTTTCCAATTCTTCCAAATCCTGTGTTGCATAATAAATTCTTTCCATTCTAATACCATGATATACATGAATTATAAAGTTTCGGAATGATCGTGGAATATGCCAAGGGTAATCGTATTTAGACAAAACTTGTTCGTCTATATGCTTTACTGCTTCTCCAATAATTAGAAACTGGTATTGAACGGCGCTTTGAATTTTGAAATCGGCTAGAAATCTAGTCTCATCAACATCTTTGACAAATTCCTTGATTAATTGAATTGAATTTAAAATATGTTCAATTCTTTCCTTTGCCGTTGGTCTATTCATAGATTTTGATGAGTTCCTTTGTGGCATCTTTCAATGCAAAGTCTTTTAAAAACCCTTTCTCAACCAAATCAACTTTTCTGGATACCTTTTGCTCAATAGTATGTGCAATGTCCAAAAGGTCAAACATTGAATAGTTTTTATGTTGATTCATTTCGACCATTAAATCAATATCACTATCCAAATTTTCTTCTCCTCTTGCGAAAGAGCCAAAAATCCATGCGGCTGAGACACGTCCGTCCTTTCTTAATATTGATCGAATCGAACCAAGGACTGTCGAATCATCTATTTTGGGTTTGGAACTATACTGTATTTTCTCCTCTGCAACTTGTAAAGCTTTCAATGCTATATTTTCATCCGAAACTTCTTTTACCAACTTATCAGACAACCATGAAACAAGTAAGTCGTCCTCGCTAATCTTAAAAAACTTTGCAAATTTCTTAACCTGATCCCGGTTTGCATTGCGTTGACCTCTTTCAATTTTGCTTAAAACAGCCTGATCAATGTCAAGAAAGGCGGCAACTTTCCTTAGTGGTAGTTTATTGCTTTCTCGATGTTTTCTTATTGTTTCACCAAAATTGTCCATTTCGTCTTTTGACAGTATTTGTCAAAAATACAAAACGCCTAGAAAAAATTGTAGTCAATGTCCACCTTATCGGCAAGCAGATGTCAGTCAGAGACATAGCTCGAGGAAGAGAATCGGAAGGAATAAATATTGTGCCCCCACATCGTCCGCGTTTGTACCTTAGATTGTAGCTAGAATGGCAATAAATGCTAATATTCATCCTAATCTGCCTTTAAAACACAATTATAAAAAATCCTCCTTGCGCTGCGCTAAACCTGCCTACCAGTCAGGCAGGCGAGGACTAGTGGGGGGATGTTTTGTAAAATTGATCTTTCAAGTTCGATAAAACGACCGTTTTAGCAAACATTATATTGTTATTTTTCGTGGAGTAAATTTTGAGAGGGATTCAACTCCTCATACATTGAAATATTTATTTAATCTTTCTTTATATTTTTATATAATGAAAAATATACTGTTTTTAAGTTTAGTCAGTTTGTTGATTTTAGCTTGTGGAGGTGATGATTCTTCTGGGGGAGCAGTCAACCCCAACCCTAATAATCCAAATATTGTAATTAAAACAACCCAACCCTTTAATATCACTAAAAGAACTGCTACTAGTGGAGGTAATATATCAGATGATGGAGGGCAACTAATAATTGCACGTGGTGTATGCTGGGATACCGTTCCTGATCCCACAATTATGGATAATATATCACAAAATGGTGAAGGCTCGGGTTTATTTGCAAGTAATATTAATAATCTGCGTCCTGACACAAAATATTATATACGAGCATATGCAACTAACAGCATAGGTACGACTTATGCTGATCAAATGGTTTTTACGACTGTTGCTCTAGAAGCTTTTATGCAAGCCAAAGTCATTGGCTCTTTTGATGAAGAAATGTATACTGAAAATGTTATAAATACAATTGATAATATTTCAGGAGAAAATTATAAGTATGTAGACTTTGAAGATTGGCAGAATGTAGCATTTAGTTTTTATTTCCAAATCAGAGATAGTTTAATAGGCAATTCTAATTTCGAAATTTCAACATTAATTGATAATGATCCGAATTTCATAATTTGTTTCACTAAGCGAAATGGCCCTGGCGATTATGAATTTTATCCAATAAGCAATGGAAATCTTATAATTTCTACTTCCAATGGAAATCTTGAAATTGATTTCACAGGTGGTGGAGAAAATTCGTCAGGTGATACTTTAATCGTTGAACAAGCAAAAATTTTCTTGAAAAATTAATACGAGCTGGATTAAATCCCTTTATAAATTTAATGATACAAATTTTTAATTCAGTATTTACGATCACCGTGATTGCACATTACATATGCGAAATATATATAAATGACTTTATAATTAAATTTTAATTAATCATAACATCCATGTCCGATCAATAAAAGTCTTTGAAATCAGATTTTCAGATGTTTGTGTTCCACTCTCTATTCACTCTTGCTTTCTTCAACCTTGATTCTTGAAACTCTCAATAATGGGTTATCCGAAATCAACCTACGTTTGAATGCCTCATGAATGGATGCCTTGAATTTTTTAGAAGTATGCCGATGCTGAGTTCATCTTTAAGGGAGTGCCATATCTTGATTCAACTTCATGCAATAGAAAAGATTTGAATTGATTCATGAATTCTTCATGCACTTCTGATAGTTTTATCTCCTTGCTAGTAAATCTTCTCAAATGAGATAACATCGAATTCCAGTTATCTGCATTGCTTTTACTAGAAGTCTCTTCTTTTTGAATAATCAGTTGCCTTATGAATTCAATCAAAGAAAGACCTGACTTATATTCTACTTCAATATTGAAATGCCCTTTGCGAATCTCAAGTGTTCTTTTAGAGAATACCGATTCTGCTAATTTCTTAATCTCTCGATTGTGAATTCTTTCTTCTCTGCTCCTTGCTTTCGTATGGAAATAGAGTTGTAAATATTCTCTCTTTCTTTTCTGAGTAGAAGAATCATAATAATGAATGAAGTAAGAAGACCTATTATGAATGAGGTTCTTCGATTTCAACTTTGCCGTAATGCCTGAATTTGCCATGTATAAAAATAATGGTCAAACAAGACTTACAAAAGGTTTTTGCTCGTTAATTGTTTATCCTGAACTTGCTTCAGGACCTTTAATGCGTATAGAAAAGTTATGGTTTTCTGAACCGACTCCAGTATGGATAGAATGCCTTTTGCCAAATGACAAAAGGGGGATCAACTACGCTGAAGCTTCGTTGACCAAGGATAAGTTACATGCCTAAAGCCTTATTGCCTCCGACTCTATTACCTAGTTCACAATACTGAATGAAAGGTGAGGTAGCCCGACGTTGATAATTATTCTAATTTTTGATAGACATATTGAGAATATAATAATTTGCTTTTTGATGGAATATCCTGAATAAATAATATTTGATCATTCAAATTAAGAATAACATAATTTCTACTTCCAATTGACAAAGTGCTATCATTAAATGTATAGTCAACTTCAGTTTCTTGAGAAAAATCAATCATTTTTCCATTCTTTTTAAATTCAATGACTTTAGTCTGAATTCTATTTAAATTCTGATTTAGCTTTGGCTCAGATATTGGATTTAGCTCAGTCCCGACTTGAATTAGTTGCCATTCTCCTAACAATTGATTTTCCTGAGAAAATGACTTGCAACCAACGAATAAGAGAATAGAAATTATGACGATCTCGACTATTAATGAATTATTTTTTACCATCTGATTTTGAGTTTGATTGTTGTTGCAAACCGCTACTCACAGTTTGTTTGAACATATTCATATTATCTTTTACAAATTGTATTGCAGCATCTTGATCTGCCACATTATTCAAATCATAATTTTCTAAAACTTTATTTAAAGTACTATCTATTGCGTTAAAGGTTTCAATTGCCTGATCTTTTGAAATATCATCTGCGAGGTTGAATTCAAATAACCCCTCGTTTGATATGTTAATATTTCCTAACCCTCCACTTTCCGCAATTGAAAATGATAATAAACCGATTGTTTCATTAGCCGTTGCATCACTTGAAAACGATCTAAACGCATTATAAAGTCCAATTCCAACTCCGATTTTACCAACCGCATTTTTTGCAGACTTCATCATTCCTTGATTTTGACCAACAAGGACATCTTTTGATGCTGCTTCAAAAAACCCCTCGGCAAGTTTTTGACCTCCCGCAAGTGATGCATCTCTAAGAAATGTATTGTTGTAATCATTATACATTTTAGCTCCTTCATAGGTTAGACCAATAACAGTTCCTGTAACCCGAGTCAGTGGAAGAGCTGAAACAACTCCCATAGAAGCATCTGTAACTCTCCTTTCGTTTGTTGTCATTCTTCTAGCAACTAGAACTCCATTGTCCTTTCTAAATATATTATTGCTATTCCAAGGCCCTTGACTCCGAGGTCCAATCTCTTGTCCGCCTTTCAATCCTCCTCCTTGTGGAGTTTCAGGTCCTTGAATTGTTTGCATTTCAAATTTATTGGGAACTGCCTGAAGTCCATACAAATCATTATAGGTAATAGGATTGTTCTCTGAATAATTGTAAGGACTGAGATGTGCAAACTTCATCGCCAAAGGATCAACACTCGTAAACCGACAAGTCCAGGGCGCATAATAACGAGCACCAAAGTAGTAAAGACCACTACCATCGTCTCTTTCCTTACCTGTGAACCTGTATCTCTTCTTTGCATATCCACCAAAAGCATTCTCTCCGAATGGGAAACATTCTTCTCTGGAATGTAATTTAATCTTGTAACTCATTGGTTAGGTTGCTGTTGGATTGAATGATGAAGGAGAGACGAGCATGAGAGAGGCAAAAAGACGTTAAATGACATTATTTTTCCTTTTTTCTAATGCGCATTGTTGCAGACATTCCTGTCGTATCAACGATTTCCACTTTCTTTTTCTCATAGTTATATCTCTGCAATTTGATCATCTTTTTTAAATCAAGGTCCGAATCAATAACTAAATTCAAATTATTAGAAAATTCATCTCTATTTGGTAATACATCAGAATAGGCTATAAAATCTTTTCTCGATTCAATTATTCCATGTTCGATCAAAAAATCTTTCCAAAAGTTCAATACAGAAACGATTATTAAATGAGTATCAATTTCTTCCCCTTCAATTGTCGTAGCAAAAACCTTCTTTTGAATATATGAATATTCACCAATATCATCACTATAAATGGTCGTTACGACCATTTCTTGAATATCTTGCTCTCGAATAATTTTTGGATTATTCCTATCTATTTCAAAATGTTTAGATGCATTTGCAATATCCCGAATCAAGGCATATTCGGGACATTTATCTAAAATATAGTTATACGTGATCTTCTCTGTAGAATCAATTAATTCCCGAAAATGATATAGAATAGAAGATAGTTCTAAAGCAATTCGTTTATCTTTATTTAAACCTAATTGTAGGTTATTTTTTAAGTCTTTGTATTCCGAATATTTTACTAGAATATCTTCAATAAAATATCTCTTAACCTCATCAGGATTTCTAATTGTCATTTATCTTTTCTTTCAAACACCAAATCCGAATAAACCATTTTCTTATCTTTCAACTCCCATTCTCCGTTTTCATTCTGAATGAATTCAGGATGAGGTCGGCAAATGTAAAATCCATTGAGAGCTATGTTCATTCTCTCAGTGAATTTAGCTTTTAACTCTATCATTTCTTTAGGTGATTTTAGAATGTTATTTGCTTTTCGAGAGGCTTTTATTTTACGGTTGAAATTCTTCAATCGTTCAGGTCCAGCATATCTTAAATTGTTATCTCTCTTTAGGATTGCAAGCATTCTATCAAAGTTATCAAATCCACCTAGCGATTGAATTCCTAAATAATGAATTCCTTTATCTATTTCTCCTAATGTTAGACTAGAGTTAAAGACTGCGCTTTCATACTTCACAGTTTGATTGAATACTTTATTCAATTTCGCAAACAAACGAATGATGTTCTTTCTTTGTCCTAATTCCCTAACTTTTTTAATTCCAAATACCCTTCCTGCATTCTCCAATGCTCGAAACTCAATTCTTAAAATATTGTCTTTTACAGGGAATTTAGGTCCATCAAGTTTAGCAGATTGATACTTATAATCATAAGTACTTCTCTTGTCCTTGTATTCCTGAGATTTGTCATAAAAGATTACAGTCTTAGATTGATTCCTCGATCTAAATTCTCTTTCTGTTCCTTCCTTCTTGCGTTTTTCATGGTATCTTGGAAAACTGTCGATGTATTTAAGGTACTCTTCCACAGGTTTATTCATCCAAAGGTTTATTGCAATGTCCAACCTATTTATTCTAAAATCCAAAGGAGTTATAAATCCAAAACGATTATAGGTCTCAGGCACCTTTAGTTTTATCAACTTTGATAATTTTATTAACCCTTCCTTTAAGGTTAAGGCAGAAGTATTCTGAGCATTATCTCCATTGATGAATTTGTCTAGACTTCCTTCCATTTCAATGTAGGATGCTCCATGCATGTGAGAATACCCATAAAAAGTAAAACGAATTCCTTTGATCTCGTCATTCCAGATGATTTGTTGACCATCCTGACGTCTTTTCATCTTTGATCTACCATTTACTTCAAAAAATGGTAATCCAAAATCAGTTGCTCTAGCAGAAAATTTAAAGCTATCAATCATAATTATATAATTTTATATAACATGATTCTTCAACCTATGCAGGTTCATTTAAGTTTCATTAAAATCTTTGCCTATTTCATTTAAACACAGGTTATTTGGACATTTAGAATGAAAAATCATTCGTTAAAGGTCATTAACTATCGAAAATTCAGTCGAGATATCCACATAAAAAAAGTTTAAATTTTTTTGATTTTTTTCTGAAATGGCAAACTCTATAATAAGAGATATCTACTACATGAATTTTAGAATTACGGATTTACCTTAAAACAAATTCCGGATTAAAAACCCATCCATTTCATTTTCTCTATAATAAGAGACATCTGCTACATGAATTTTAATAATCCTATCAAACGATTCAAGACATACCAGAACACCACACCTGCCTAATCCCGAAAGGGAAATCAGGCCATAAAACACCGTTCGATTCAATTCTCATTTATTAAAATCTGTTTTAACCAGATACGAATCAATTACCCGATATTCTAAACCCGATTTCATCGGATGGAATGATGGGTGCCTGATTTACCGTTGATTGTTTCTCTCCCTATTTATTCCTTCTAAGATGAATGTCAATGAAATTGAGATGAACCTATTATCCTTATACGTTCGTTTGTCTCTTGTCTCTCTTCTCTCTTCTCCTTATGATTTCTGATTTTCTTTTTTCTCTTTGTTTTTGAGGTTCAGGAGAAAATGAAATTTGATTACCTTACCTAATAGCCTGAATACCTCAGAATACAAAACGAAAACCTTTTCTGCTAATACTGCCATCTAATCCATTTTACTTTCAATTTAGGATAATCTCCATACGAATCAAGATACTCCACTAGACAGCGCTTAAACTCCCTTATATTATACCTTTTCTTTAATTATTGATCTCTGAATTGAATTTTGTAATTCTTCATGTTCAATCCGGCACCTGAACAAGAGACAGAACACCTGAGACACAACACCAATCAGAACTCGAAACCTGATAGAGATAAAACCTGATTATTTATAAGAATAAAATGATTTAAAAAAAGTATTACTTTTAATATAAAAAAAATATGGCTAACGAAATAAAATTAGAGGTTTACACAATAAAAGCAAGAGAGAAAGGTGAAAAGGATAAATTGGTAAATATAAATTCAATTCAAGGAAAAAATTTTAATGCTTTTTTTCAAGAGTATATTAAATCTTTTGATTTGAAAATTCAGGTTAATGATGAGCAAAAAAGATCATTAAAATTGGACTCGAGCAATATAAATGTGAATGCAGATTTAAGAACTATCAGCGGTGTTATTCATAGCGGTGATTATGGATATGAAAGTGAAGGTATTAATATTGAGACTGGAAAAACAAGTTACACCAGAAGAACAACAGATACTGAAATCCTGCCTTTTTATTTTTTGCTAATTCTTCCAGAAAAGGAGAATAAGGGATACGTGATATTGCAACGTTTTGGAGGAAAGGGAATTCACACAATATTCAAAAAACATTTGAGTGAGTATTTCAAGAATAAATTTGAAAATCACCTTTTAGAGTTTGACCCGTATGTCTCAAGACAGCTGGCAAACTCTTTTATTGAAAATGGAGATATAAAAAAATTTACATTAACTAGGTATAACCTTCCCAGCGATATCGCTGAACAACTAAATTTCATTGGACATGAAGAAGATATAATGTCGATCGAATTAACAATCAAAGCAAAAAAAAACAGAAAATTACCCCTTAATAATAGAGTGAAATCATTTATACAGAATCCAAACGCAAGAATGTTTACTTCAAAACCCTTAGATGATCTAGGTTTTAATGGAGTTCATAAATCAAAAATTGAGGTAAAACACAATGGTAATTCTAGAACAATTGATTTGGGTGATACTTTTCAATTACGACCTTATTATGATATTGATAAAACAGTGAAAAAGGATACTTCTGGACATCCTGTTTTTGAAAGTATTGATAGGATAGCAAAAGATCTATTACAAGATTTATTAGTAGAGATTGGAAAAAAATGAGAATTAATATTTCAAATAAAATTGATATTACTAAAATATTCACAAAGCATTTTGACACGCTGAGAAATGCAAATGAAGTTGATTCCAAAGTAGCAGATGAGACAAACATAAACAAAAATGGCAAAAAGTTATATCGAAATGATGTTCTGACTTTTTTCATTATTCCGATAATTCCCGCAATAATTTTGATTGCCTTAGATGTTCCATTATCCGAAAAGGCTACGAATGTCATTATTTCAACTTTGTCTATCTTAATTGGCTTACTTTTTAATGTTGTTGTAATATTATTTGACATAATTAAAAGAGATTCTAAGAATCGTATTAAAAACTTAGTACTTGAAGAGACTCACTCGAATATTTCTTACATCATTCTAATTTCAATTATTATTATTGGCTTTACATTATTGAGTTTTATTGATGTAATTCATCTTCAAATTTTCATTTATGGTTTGATTTATTATTCACTAACCCATTATTTACTTACAGTACTAATGATTCTTAAAAGGATTTTTAATTTGTTTGATAACGAATTGAAGGATATCCAAAAAGAAAACAGTAATTAAAATTCGAAGATTCAACCAAAGAAAGGTAGAGAATCAACTGCCTTTCTTTTGCTTTCATCCATTACCTTGAGATAAATCGTAGTGGTTTGGATTTGCATATGCCCTAACATCTTGGAAACCGTATAAATATCAGTACCATTTGCCAATAAGAGAGTTGCATGAGTGTGCCTAGCGCAATGAAATGTAATATGCTTCTTAATACCTGCTTTTCTAATCCATTTATGTAGTTTTCTATTGTTGTGAACCGTATAGTTCAAACCTTGAAATACGGTTACTTCATCAGGTAACCTTTCACCTAAGAGCTGATAGGCTTGCTCATTGATTGGTAATACTTCATGCCTCTTCGTTTTCAATTGCCTAAAAACAAGATGATGCCCGATTTCATCGGAGTACCTGACATCTGACCATTTCAATGCCTTAACATCAGAAAACCTCAACCCTGTCAGAACAGAAAACAAAAATGAATTCTTAATCAAAGAATCAGAACAAGGAGTAGAGAAAAGAACCTGAATTTCATCTCTGGTTAAAAATTCCTTCTTGCTTTCTTCAACCTTAATTCTTTTAACCCGAAGAGATGGGTTTTCTGAAATCAACCTACGTTTGAAAGCCTCATGAATGGATGCCTTGAATTTATTGAAGTATGCCGATGCCGA
The DNA here is from genome assembly GCA_964351965.1 of uncultured Hyphobacterium sp. GTDB lineage: Bacteria > Bacteroidota > Bacteroidia > Cytophagales > CCMP332 > CCMP332. The sequence continues at coordinate 437,452 of CAYGPM010000002.1, forward strand.
GTTCATCTTCAATGGTGTACCATATCTCGATTCAACTTCATTCAAAAGATAGGATTTGAATTGATTCATGAATTCTTCATTGATCTCTGATAGTTTTATCTCCTTGCTAGTAAATCTTCTCAAATGAGATAACATCGAATTCCAGTTATCTGCATTGCTTTTACTAGAAGTCTCTTCTTTTTGGATGATGAGCTGCCGAATGAATTCGATCAGAGAAAGACCAGACTTATATTCAACCTCTATGTTAAAATGACCTTTACGAATCTCTAGTATTCTCTTCGAGAATACAGATTCTGCCAATTTCTTAATTTCTCGGTTATGGATTCTTTCTTCTCTGCTTCTTGCCTTCGTATGAAAATAGAGTTGAAGATATTCTCTCTTTCTTTTCTGAGTGGAAGAATCATAATAATGAATGTAGTAGGAAGACCTATTATGAATGAGGTTCTTCGATTTCAACTTTGCCGTAATGCCTAAATTTGCCATGTATAAAGATAAAAGTGGTTTATCTTTTACAGAAGGCAAACGAGCAAAACCTTGCTTTAATGATTAAGGTACTCCATTCGACAAGCCTTTATCACGTGTATAAGGTTGTGGCATTGAAAGACTCACTTAGTATGAATAGAATAACTTTTGCCGAATGACAAAAGGGGGATAGATTTATCCGCTAAAACTTGATTGCCTCTAACTCTATTACCTAGTTCACAATACTGAATGGAAGGTGAGGGAGCCCGACGTGATTATGAACTTCTTATTGATGCGTTGATTATTGAGATTCCAAAACCAACTTGCCAAAAAATAAAAACTGAAAATATTATACTTGACCTTATTCCAACTAAATTTTCAACACTGTTCAAGGAATCAAACATTACATATATATAAATTGGAATTGTAGAGGCTACACTACAAATAATAGCTGATATAAGACCTTTTTTAAAAAAGCCATTTGAAATAAAAAATAAATAGTAAATGCAATAAAAGATAATATATAAAAACAAACTCAAAACTAACCATTTGAGATTTCCCAGAGCAGCTAAATATTCTATCATATAGAATATTTCGATGTAACCTAAACCTAAAATAAAAACAAATGAGAGTTTCTTAATATCAGATATTGAATTTGTAGATGTCATCAAAAATATACCAAACATGAAACCGGGTAGAACAAACAAACTATAAACATTAAGTGGTAACAAAAACTTGATATTGAAAACCAACATGTTTAATATAAAGCATATTAATCCGCTTAACAGCGATAATTTGAATATTTTGTTTTTAACAAAAGTTGATTTTTCAATCATCAATAAGTTCGGATTGGTTGTGCTTGAATATTGAATTGCTTTTGGATTTTATTATAAACCGTACTTTCATTCTGACCTGCTGAAATCGGTTCTAATAAGAAATCCACAGTCAGTGCAATTGTCCGTGCCGCAACTTTTCCCAGTTTCTTTAATAACAGTTCTCCTGTTAATAAAGCACCAAAAGTTTTTAAGCCTTTTGTTTTTATTTTGTTACCAATTTTTTTCATTATCATCTCAGTAGCTTTATCTTCTAAAAAATCAACTGCTTTGTCTTGTAAAAATTCACCTATTTGATTAAAATCAAAAGCTGTAGGTTCTTCTGTGTTCAAAAAAACAGCTGAAGACTCCTGATCTACAATTACGTTTTCATTTAAAAAATCATTTATCATTTGATTTTTCTCATTAAGTGAGGGATAATCTACATTAGGGCTGATTTTCTCGGATAAATGATCTACAATTAAACTTTTAACCTGTTCTGTAGAATGACCTGGTATTTTTAATGTATTTCCAGCATAAATCTTATCAGAATCTAAATTATTAACTGTCTTAAGTTCGTCTACAGTTGTTCCGAATCGTTTTGCGATACTTGTCAATGAATCAAAACCTTTTTCTCCTCCACCACCTCCAATTGTATAGGTACCACTTTCAAAATCAAAATCACCTTTTGCATGATCATTTGCTCCAAAATCGATGTTTATCTTTTTTGACTCTCCTGTATTTGAATTCGTTTTTTCAGATAAATTTTTACCACCGCTATCACTAGATTTTGAATTTCCCGTATTATTCTTCTGCATTCCATCAGGATCATTGAACAGAATCGGGTTATTACCTCCATAGCAATATGAGCATTCATGAGGTGACGTGTTCCATTTCGGGTCAACACTCGTAAACCTACACAACCAAGGCGCATAATAACGAGCACCGAAGTAGTAAAGTCCACTACCATCGTCTCTTTCCTTTCCTGTGAACCTGTACCGCTTCTTCGCATAGCCACCAAATGCGTTCTCTCCGAAGGGGAAACATTCTTCTCTGGAATGTAACGCGCCACTTGTAGAATTATACGTAAGCACTACCGAACCCAAATGGTCATTTATGTATTCCAAAAAGTCAGAAGCTCCTGCTTTCGCTTCGGTATCATTCCCATAACGCTCAGAATTTACCCGTTCCGAGCCCAAAAACATACTATACCAATCAAAATTATTATTTGAATCATCGACCACCAAAGAACCATTGGCATTATAAAGGTGCTCATAGGATTGACCAATATAATTGCTAACTCTATACAATGTTGAACTTGCTCTGGTAAATTTTTTCACTCTTTGACCATTTGAGTCATATAAATATATGGAATAAAAAGAGGGTTCAGATCCATTGCTGCCCTGAATAAAAAATGTTTTAAGTTGATTTTGATGGTTCCAGGTGAAGATGCGAGATGTTCCTTCACCTATTTGATTTCCTGAAGCGTCATAGGTATAATCTGCAACGGTAGAGGAAGACGCATTCTCAAGTGACTCCAATTTATTACTGGCATTTCCTGATGGATAAATATAATTTCTTGTGAAATCTGTTCCAGACCCGCTTGTTACATCATGTTCCAATTGGAGAATATTACCAAGCTTATCGTAGGAATACGTTCTTTTATAATTGTTGGTGCTTGTATAATCCAGGCAGCGATAGGCATTATCTTCATGCCATGGAGTACCAGAATTCAATCCAGTAGAACATTCTCTTCCTGTGGCACTCAATAAACGATATATTGGATCATACTCATAAAGACGGGTTAGATCTCCTGGCCCGTGCACATCGTTAACATTGGGGGATTTATCTCTTAGCGAAAGAATATTGCCTACTTGATCGTATTCATAGCTATAATCAAGTTTCTTATGCCAATTAGATGTATCTAATTCTGAATACTCATTAGTACTTGGTTCATTATAGGCCCAGGCCCTGATACGTTTTAATCTAAATGTTTGATCATCATAGGCATAGCGGGTCATGATTTTATTACTCAACATTAAAATTCGTTGACCCTTGGCATTGTAATGCACTTTAGCGGATGAATTTGTGCCATCACCGAGTTTTATTTCCTTAACTAAACCTCTTTGATTATATGAAATCGACTGTGTTAAACTACTTGTATTTGTAACCTCATTATGTGGAAGTGTGGTACTTGTTGGCCTGCTTAAAGCATCATATTCAAAGTCTTCTTCATATACCTTACTTTCCAGATATGCCAATTTATGAGCATTTAGTTCAGTATCTACAGGCTTAACACTTCCACTTGTGGTATAATCATTAGGAATCAATGCAGAATGATCAGCTGAAAATCCATATTCATCCAAATCTAACCAATCAGTTGGGATAGAGTTTTTCAGTACAGAATCCTTAACAACCCATCTTTTTGTTTCGGTTGGATTTCCTTTGAAATCATATTTAGTGAATTCTTTTAAGCCTGCTCCATCAAATACTTGATATAATCTTCCAACATTATTATCGATAAATCTTGTAGTTGGAGAAAGAGCATAGTCGCCATAATAAAAAAATTCACGGACAGTCCATGCGTCTCCAGAATTGTCAATTGCCCACTTATAAATAGTTCTTGCTAAGCCATCAAAAAACAGCATCGTTTCAGAGCCATTATCTTGTACAATATGCTTAGGTTGGTTTGAATAGTGATAATAAAAAGTCGTTTCTCCTTTATCGATATGATCCTCTTTTATGAGCCAGTTTGCTTCAGCGTATTTATTAGTCACAAGTACTCTAGACAGCGCATCTGTAATATTCAAAACGTTGCCCCGAATATCATAACTGTATTGCATAACAATATCGTTGGAACTATTTGCATCTAACCTTTGCCTTGTTTCTACTTGTCGACCTAAAGTATCCAGCTTTACCGAAGAGGGAGTATTCCAATGCTCATCATAATCAGCACTTTCAGTTGAATGTGTGACCCCTGATAGGTCATTGGCATCATATGTATAACTTTCCCAAGGAGTTGGTTCAAAGTTATCATAAGAAGTTAAATCGGGAACATTGATAGTCCCGGGAACTCCAAATAAAACTTTTTGAATACCTCCATCAGGGTTTAGGGTTTTGACAACTTGTCCTCTAGGGTCATAAAACATTTGAACTTTCACGCCTTTTTGAGCTTCAGTGGGATCAGAGTAGTCAAATCCAGAATCAAAGTAGGGTTCGTATTTTTCTATGACCTGCCCCTTATTATCATAAACCTGCCAACCGCTTACCACAACATTCAAAGGATCTTCAGAATCTCTTTCTGTGCCTTGCGCATTAACGCTTGAGCCATCAGGATCTGGATTGAGTCCTGTGTCACCAAAAATTCGATCATCACTTGTTGCTCCATAAATCAAGTCCTCGGCCTCCTGACGTGATTGAAGAAGTCTTCCAAAACCATCAGAGTACTCATATTTAAGGAATACTCTATCAGAAATCGAATCATTTTTATGATATTCCCTTGTAGTACTTTTTACATATACAGGGTCGCCGTTATTTTTAAAATTAAAGAAATCATATTCCAATTTTACCGCAGGGTCGTTTTCGGTATCTCTATAAGAAGATTTATCCGCAAATAACTTAGACCTAACAAAACCTAATGGTGAGAATAGGGTTTTAGAATAATTCCTGTTAGAATCTCTTAATATTGCTGGTTGTAGTGTTCTATAATCTAGTGTAATTCTAGTTTGGTTTGCCGCACCGGTAGAAAGTCCACTTATGCTTAAATCAGCTTTTAGGTCAAGCGTTGGCTTATAAGCATACGTATTGTAATCATACCTTTGGTAATATTTATATCCGACCCAGTCTCTAGAAATTAGACCCTTTCCATTAAGTTTCATTCTAGAAACAAGATTATAATAACCACCTTCGAATTGTTCACTCCCACCTGCAGAATATAAAGTAAGATTGACAATATCTTGTGCTTCTTTCGGGTAATTATTCCATGCTGAATCATTGGTGTTTTTATATATCAGCGGAGTTTGCCCATAAACATTTGTTATAACATCGGTGCTAATGACCAGCTTTCTTACGCGTTTGAGTGCTCCCCATTGCTGGATTACACCAAACCCTGAACCATTTATATTGCCTAAAGAACCTCCATCATAATTATATACAACATGGGCAAAAGCAACTTTATTAGAATCAATGTAAGTTTGATCCTTAATATCTTCAAGAGATTGAGTTCCATCATTATCAATTTCAAAATCTTTTTTTGAACAGACTCTGTCAACTATATAATGTGAATTCTCTGTATCGTTGTAACCATAAATGGTTTCTGAATAGGTTGCTAGGTATTGATCTTCAGTATAAGAAGTTAATTCTTCGCTAAAATCTCTATTTCTTGGAACGGCAATACTTATTGTTTTCTGGGCATTACCATATTGATCAAAATCACGTGTAAATGAAAAATTATGATGGTTCTCATCCAAAGAACCTCTCTCCCACTGGGTTGTCCGTGATGCTGTATTGAGTGCAAAAAAGACGTAAGCTGATCCCCAGTTCTTTTTAACAGGGAAGTTATTTGCATCTGATTCAAATTCTGAAGGCTCAAATTCTTTCCTTACTTCAAACCCACTCTCAGTAACCGTATATGGGCGAGCTTCCAATGCGCTTCCGTCAAGTGCAAATAACTCTGTTCTAAGTGAAGATCCACGTAATGCACGGTGGGCATCTCTTCTTGCTCTTCTAGGCATGGAAGATAAATAGGAATTCAAATTGTCTTGAATTTTAAAACTATCTATATCTCTATCTAAATACGCTTCTAACTCATCTCCTGATAGATCGGGGTCTACAAAAAATTCCTTCGAGAAATCAGGTATTTTCCAATCCCCATATTCTGAGCCTATTGGTCCCAAATAGAACCATGACTTCGTGTGAAGTGGTGGAGAAAAAGAGGTTTCTGAAACTGCTTCAAACTCTTCTGCCCCATGTAAGCCTTCTTCATTGTAACGCTGAAATGTTTCAGTATCAAATTGATCCACTCTTCCAAAGCCACGAAATTCTCTTTCTCCCCCATCCCAATAGCCGTGATGGTATTCATATTCGGTGGCTAGCTTTCCTTTGGAAATTTTATCAATTACTTCCACACATGATACCACCTGAACCGGAAACGGTAAAGTCGTTTGCCAGCGGGTGTTGGGATTTTTAAAATCTCTTAAGTAATGGACAACAGAAGATTCGTATTTCACTTTCGTGACCGCGCCCATATTATTATCCATCTCCTGAAGCACATATGGCTTTGTACCACCAGTTAGGTCAAGAAAAAACCAAGAATTTCTTGCTTGATAAGATCCATCAGAGGTCCATAGTATACCGGGAGTTCCTTGTCCTAGTATATCAGCAAGTCGTACGGAATCCAAGTCATTAACAGCTGGGGTTCCATTAATTTCTATCGGGTCTGACCAAGATTCTCCTTGTTGATTGATCCAAATCGTAATCTTATTATTCTCTATATAGGCCATGTCGGCCAAGCCATCTCCATCTAGATCGCCTAAAAGAATGCGTTTAGGATCAAAATAGTAATCCAAGCGAGGCATGGATTTCATCTGTATTCTATGACCCCAATTGCCGTGTCCTTTTGATGGCCAGTATACCAGAGAGCCATTTTTGACTATGACAATATCTTGAAGTCCATCCCCATTCATATCTGCGGTTTTAACTGATGGGTCTGCAAAACTGACATTGGGAAAATTATCCGCCTGGCTTCGATTTACAAAGCGTGTTTCATTCCAGCCTTCTTCCCTATCTTGAAAAAAGCACTCCAGTCGACTTCCATTACGTAAAACATCAGTTATACCATCTCCATTGATATCCAACATTTTTACTTCAGGATCGGAAAATGAAAAGCTAGGCGCCAACTCCTGCTTAACAAATGAACCCTGATCCCATTTTCCGTCAAAATTGAGTGGGAAATACCCACTGATACCCGGTTTATTTACTAAAAGATCTGCCCTTCCATCACCATCAGCATCCACAAGTTGAACATTCTGATCTTCCAAACTCAATCCTGAAGGCGCATCCCCCATCAAGCGAGGCAGATCAAAAGTACCATTCCCTCTATTGGTCCAATAGCGAATATAAGCGCCATTCATTTCGATGACATCTGGAAGGCCGTTGCCATCCAGATCAATGAGCTCGAAGGTTGGTGTCGACAGTGAAATATTGGGGAGACTCTTCCCCTTGACAGGAAAGAAATCTCGTTGTTCAGGAGAATATTTAGTGTAATCAAATTTCAACGGGGGCATAAATTCAACTAGGTCAGTTACACCATCACTTTCCTTATCCCAACCTTTAACTTGCACACTGGATAAAAGCGACACATTGTTAAGAGAATTCTTTATTTCTCCATCTTGATCAGTATATTTTAACAAATAAGATTTCGTTTTTATACCGACTAAAAAATCATATCCAATATCATTATAGTGATCTGGTAAATCTGCAGTTACTGGATGGGTTCGAATAAGAATTTCATGACATCGTTTACGGGTTCTAATTTGAAAACCTGAATTATAACTTGAGTATGAATCCGGTCTGTCTGGATCCGCCTCATCCATTCCCAAAAAACTTACGCTTACAAGATAACGATCGATCCCAAAATTATCCCAATCGATATATTGAACTTTGCTTAAATATAATTGATCGAACCCCTCAACATTTTCATTCTGATTAGATTGAACAAAATCTCTTTGATACGTATACAAAATGCTATTCCCAAATGTATCTATCGTTTTATGTAAATTCCAGGCAAAGATGTTATTTCGATCAGAAGGGTCAGCAATAAAACATTGATTTTTAGAATAATCTATATCTCTCACGTCCAAATCTGGTGAACCATAATAACTTGTTAGACCATCCTTACTTTTTACTTCCCAAAATTCAAATTTCCCACGATCTTCAATTGAATTATTAGTACCCCAATCAACAAGATCTATTTTGACTTTTTTAAAAGTAATTCTAGCAAATAAACCTTCAGTTCTAGGTTTATAGTGAACGGCGTCAGTAATCGTCAGTTGTTCGCTAACATCCACCACTTCTGTTACCCGTTCTTCATATTCCTTCTCGCTTATTGGGATTAAATCCTCAGAACCAGAGAGAATAAATACATCCTCATCATTATATTTTGGAACTCCTCTATTTGTTTTTCTTGTAATTGATGGAACTGAAAGACCCCAGCCTTGACCAAAGGGGCCGTTTCCATTCCCTGTTGAATAACCTAAAGTTAAAGAAGGTTGGAAACCATTTCTTCCTTCAGGGATTGAAATTGGTACTGAAAAGTTGCCTGTTCCGGTAAAGAGGTCCGGGGAAAACTTTTCCCCCATTCCCGAGATGGCTCCTCCTCCTGAAGGAAGAGAAACTACATTATCACCTATGCCAGATTTGTTGCTCATTCTAGTTTAGTTTATGACCAATTAGAAGTTGTTCCTGCATAAGAAATAAATAAATAGATATCATCGATTTCTTCCTCAATAAGTTTGAAAAGCTGATCACCAGTAATTTTCAAATCACTTGAATCTTTAGCAGATAAAATTTCAAAATTCCATTCTAAACTATCTTGAATGGGTTGTTTGAGACCTGTCCAAGGGGTTCCATTTGTACGCGTTGAAATTCGTTGTTCGTTTGTCATACAAATATTTTGATTGATTGAAATTTCAAATTCATATGGAGTAGAAACTAATTTTTCTTTCAATCGAACTGCCAAACCAATTTGCTCAATACTAATTCTTGAAATATTTGGTGGAAAGTCTATTGGACGTAAGTTGAACTTAACCTTTAATTGATCCTCAACTAAAAACAAATCTGCATTATTTAGATCATACCATTGATCAGGAAAGTTATTCTTAAAACTAAATGGTCTTTCGCCTTGGAAGCGCTGACCTAATTCTTCGATTATTTGTGACCTATAATTGGAATTATCAATTGCGGTGTAGTTTATAGTTATTAAAATATCTGCAATTGAATTATAGTCTAAGAAATTACTCGGCTTTTGCATTTCAAAAATCCAAGAGGCTGCCACACCCATACCTTCAAAGGCATTATAGATATTTGGATTCTGCTGCAATTGAAAAACACCATTTTCTCCGCGCGCTCCATTGAATATCATTTTCTCCGAAAGCCTTCTTATTTCTCGTGCTTCTGGTTGAATATCTCCTGCTACGATGCTACTACTTGGTAGTGAAGACAAGCTTGCATTCACGCCTTCTACTGTTGGAATGAGCGCAATTAGATTAATATCAACACTTTTTATCAGCCGCATTGTGTGCCCTGGAAAATCTCTATCAAAAATCTCCATTGGAGTGGAAAAGTTTAAAATTCCAGTGCGTTGAAACTTAACAAAAGAAGAAGGATCAAGTGTTGAAAGCGAAATTGTTTTTGAAATTTGAAGTCTCCTTTCGTCGGTTTCAATCGCTTCTTGTTCAAGTCGCACGATATCTTGTAAAAGTCTAGATGACCCAGTGAGCCCTCTTCTATCAGCTATTGGTCCATCGCTAGATAAGCCGGAACTTAATCCGGAAAACTCTTCTTCACTGCCCCAATAATCATCTTGAATATTAACTGAAGGTTCTGATTGTCTTTCAAAAGCTAATTGTTTGTATGCCAATTTAGCTGTTGAAGTAGTTTGAGCCAAAAAATAGCTATAAACACCTTCCATGATGCCGATCATCCATGCATAAAGTTCCGCATTGGTAAACTTGTTTTTTAGGAAATTCAATACTTCCGTTGAATGCTGTTTTTGCAATTCAGAAATTCTTTTTTCCTGACTACTAATGTCTACGCGCGTATTGGCAATTTTTATACTCTGATTCCCTAATTCAATGTCAAAATTAGCTAAACCTTCCTGAAACTGCCATTCTTGAGATCGACGTTCATATGAAGCTTTCTGTGATAAAATAGAAGATTGTAATTGAGATAATGATGCTCCACCAGCAGCCAATGCAGAGGCGGCTAAAAAAAGGTTTCCTGCACGTACTGTAGCCGTTAGTTTAGTATCAACAACTGTTAAATTGGCCAATAATCCCACAGATTGTAATGAACTTGCCAAAGCTGTAAATATTTGTGCATTTTCCAATTGATAAATTGAAGCCAATTCTGACCCTATCATGCCTTGATCCAAAAGATTCTTATAATGATCTCTTCGAAAGGTAATCTGTTCGAGCTGTTTATTCGAAAGCTCCAGATTTTGATTGGATTCACGTAGTCGCAAGTCTTGTAATCTCACTGTTTCTGAAGAGAGATTCAAGCCCTGTCGCGCCAATAATAAAGAATAATTTTCAGCATCAAATTTTTCCAAAAGATTCAAAAACCCTTGTTCCATTTGTGCAGCATAATTCCCTTGCTCTTTGGCTTTCTGAATCAAGAAATCAAAACGATAAGGTACAGTTGAATAACCCAAATTGCTTAATTGAGAACCACCATTTCCTGAAAGCCCAGGCAGTCCTGTGGTTCCATCGGTAGCCACGCTAAAGGCTTCAAGCTCTCGTTCATACCCTGAGATATTTCTTCCATCTCTAATTTTAAACAAATTCAATTGGGCAGTTAAGGCTAAATAGTCAGCCAGCGGGTTTCTAGGTATACAATATAAAAAAGATGCACGGGGCTGATAAGAAGTAGCTCTAAGCCCACCACCATTGGCAATTACTCTCATTGGGTTGTTTAATACCTCAATGGACTCTGTAGAGTCTTCTGAGTTTATACTCCTCCCCACCCGATCATTGTAAAAGGTCTCATCCATATTGGCATCTTTTACTAAATTTAAAATGCTTTTATCAGATGTATAGGAGCCCACCCTATGATATGCTTCTGAACTGAGCCAGTTTACCTCAAGCCCATTCCTATCCCAGTTAGCTTCTTCATTACTCTTTGCTGCAGTAAAAGAAGCTTCGGGTAAACCTACAGCATGTTGCAAGGCCTCTTTTGCCAGCTGTTTCCCATTGTTCCCTGCCAATCTACCGGCAGCCACAACATCATCTGCCATCATTCCTGCTGTTATTAATCGATCAAAAACAACAGCAACATTGGCTGTTTGGTCTGAAATCGTAATCTGATGTATACCAGAGTATTGATAAACCTCATCTAATACAGCTTGCTCATATGTCTCTATAGCATTTTGCAAAATAGACTCTGTGGTTGCATCTTCAATTGAATCCACAAGACCAGTACTTCCTGAAATAAAGGAAGAAAGTTGCGATCTGTCATTTACTAAATAAAGCAATCCTATAATAGTATTAACCAGAGGTTGCCATTCACTCAATGTGCTATCAACTGTAATTGTCACGCCTTCAACTAAGTCCCTGCAATCCACTTCTGGATCGAGGTCCATTATTTCGGAAAGGGTATCTAATGCTTCAGAATAAAGCTCACGTGCTTTAGATACAGATTCAGCCGTGTCTTTTGCATATTCACTATCTCCATAAGAGATTAGGCATTTTGCAATCCCAGTTGAAATGTACTTAAGATAAGCATAGCTCCTTGTTTTCGCTAGACCATGCGGATCTAATGGGTCTAAAAGCCAGGTATCTCCTTTAATATACTCAGAATCCAAAGTGTTAAACTCAAGGCCTTTATACACCGAGCTTTGCAATTTTCTATTATAGATTTGGTCATACCATTTTAAAGCTGATTCAAAATCCCCACTCTCTCTGAGCTTTTCAGCCATCAATAATGGAAAATGTTGATGACTTTCTTCGAGATAGAAAAGCTCATAAGAATTCAGATTCTCAAAATTTAAGATATCATTTACTGTGGGTTTCGCTGTTGCAGATTTAACGATATTAACATCACTTGTTGTCTTAGGGCTTACCTTTCGAGAATGGTTATAAATCACTTTATTATCCACAATATCTATATATGTATAGTTAATTTGACCATTGTGATAGGCAATTATATTACTGACATCTTTATCTACTTCAATTTCGTTTTTATCCGTAAAATTTATAGTGCTTTGAAGCCACCAAGGATGAATTTCTGAATTAGTATTATATGATTGACTAAAGTTATCTCCATCAAATTTTACAACTGTTTCATTCACCCAACTATTACTTGTATTGAAATTTGAAGAATATAATATGAAATATAAGATACTGTTTCCTCCTTCAATCTTTGATATGGCTTTAATACCGAGTAAATCAGAAAAGCCTGTTCCAAATTCTGTTTTCTCAATTGCTCGATTGATTGTACCAGATAGGTTCTGATCATTTAGAAAAATAATTCGTTGTCTACCCTCACCTTCTTGTGGTCTAGAGATATAAAACACACCATAGGAAACATCCTCTATAAAAAATCTAGGTTGATGTAGAGAAATAATATTTGAAATATCATTTAGGTTCGTATTTTCACTTAGAGTTTTTAAATGAATCCATTTTAAATTGTTTTTATAATTAGTAAGTCTATAATAATCACTTTGAACTTTTAACGCATTTGAATTTGATGTAGAAACCCAATTATATGAGTTGGTTTTTGAATAAAAAATAGCTGATCTTCGTTCAGAAAAAGATACTATTTTCCCTATTGATGAATATCTAGATTTAACAGAATCTTTAATAGGAGTTTCGAGAAAACTTATAACCTTTGGTAATTCCGGGATTTCAATAAAATTCTCACCCCATTTCGTTGTGGTTGGATTAAAAGTTAACCCTACTAAATCAAACTTTTCATTCTTACTACTAAATATAAATACCAAACTACCATTGTCATAATCATAGTTTGTAACTAAACCTACGTAATTCATTTTATGGACTTCTTCCAAAGGAATTTTTTTCCAAAGTGAATACTTATCTGCTTTTGGTTCAACAGGATGATGCAAAGCATAATAATATCCCATTGATGAATCTCCACCAATCATCATGTTTCTTATTTCAGGAACCCCATCAGACACATCCTTTTCGCATTCTTCGGAATTATTATTCAAAGTCACATTACATATAATGGATTCTATCACCTGCATTCGGCCAATCGTTTTATGAGCCTCTTGCAATTCTAAAGCTTTTTGACATGCACTTTTGCTGGTAAAACGTCTTTGTTTTAAAACATCGATGGTCAGAGATTTAAAATCAGGCGAAAAAAGCTTTTTATACTGAGGAGCCAATAAATTCTCGGGATATAAAAAAACCATCATGGCAGAGCGCCAATTGGCATACGTACTAAGCCATTGCCATTCAGTTTCAAAATAATCTGAATTTACATTTAGTCCATTCTCATTTTCATAAAAGCCTTGTTGAATCCCCCAAATAAACCCTTGTAGGGTGGTTGTTGCTTGGGTAATTCTATTACTTCGAATGGTCCCTTTACCAAACATATCAATGAGAAGGGAATTTTCTAATGTTTGAGCAGAGTCTGAATCCAAATCAATTAAATAATCTCTCAATGCCGGAAGGTGATTGGCCTCTAAATCCATTATTAGTTTTGAATTGGCGTCAATTGCATCTTGCTTTTGTCTTGTTCTACTAGCAATCTTGTCAGAGTAATCTAGCCTAGCAGTCAAAGAAGAGCGCCATCTATTGAAATTAATCTCCCCTTCTTGAACTTTTGATACCGGTTTAAATATCTCTGGGCTTACAAAAATCTCGGCACTTATTTCTTCAGCTTTCCAATCTTGAGCTTTGGCTTTTTTCGTTACATTCACTAAAATGTCTTTCGCTTGATCCCACCAATCCGAATCGTTTACAGAGTTTGGACTTTCTAAATCGCGCTGGTAGATATTGACTAAAAAGCGATATTCTGAAAAGCTCATAAAATGCTGGTTGAGCATTTTTTCAATGTCAGTTCCCATTTTTTCAGCTTCACCTAATTCTAAAAATGAAGCAAAATCTATCGGAGAATCTGGAAGTAAAAATGGAGATTGGGCTACATCGGTTTCATAAGTTTCTAATAAATTCTCAACTCGCGTCTTGACATTTACAAAAGATAATTTGGGAGATGATGATCTTGTTAAAAGTCCCTTGCCACCAGGAATGATTTCAAAACATTGACCATTTGTAATGGAAAGAGTAGTCGTTATGTTTACATTCTCTATCTCAGAACCATTTTTTCTAAATCTATGAATATGAAAATGACCTGAAGATTCTGAGAGTGTGACTAAATTATTGTATTCATCCTCACAAATGGAAAGAGCTTTAAGGTCTGCATCATTTATGATCAATTCCTCATTGCCGTTTTTAACAGATAGCCGATATAACTTAGTGTCTTCCGGAACGGCGACCCAGAGTTTTTTATCTGTTCCAAAAAAGACATCAGAAATATCATTTTGAGAAGAAGGTTGCCAGAAGAGTTTAGGAGCAGTCATTCGATAGGCTGTTCCATTCATTCCTGAAAGAATCATATGGCCATCAATGTTGGAACACATCCCACCAGAGGCTGACATGTTTAGCCAATCATTCGAATGAGATTCCCAATGCCCCGTTTTTTGTTGGGATGAGATCTTATATTCTTCAATAATACCTGAATTGGATTTGGCGACAATGTGAGTGGAAGAGTATACTACTGGATTCCCTGATCCTTTTAATTTTAAACTTAACCAGTTCAAATCATTATAGCCTGACACGATGAAGTTATCATCAAATGTTCCATTGTATTTTCCTATATTATTTCCATAGCTTAAATATAAATCCCCAATTAAATCACAAATCAGTTTTCCACCTGATGTAAAAACTAAATTATCACTCAGTCCTATAATTTCAGATAAACTGGAAAGGGCAAACGTATCAAAGTCGTAATCGTATTTATTCACTCTTATTTTGTTATCATTCAATCCGTCTAGATATGAAATGTAAATGAACTTATCACCATCCTTTTTAGACACCGCAACCGAAAGCAATGCATTTTCTGCAGAACCAAAATCTGAAGGATTACATTTGAAACTGCCGAGAAAACTGCCTGAGTTATCGTAGACGATCACACCTTTAAAATCTTCTGTGTCCTCTAAAACAAAAAGTAGCTTATCATGACTAAAGGATAGATCTACTGGGTTTTTCAGCGTATACACAGTTCCTGAATGGCTATAATTATTGGTAGAGGTTGATGTAGCCGGTGAAGATGTTCTGTTTGAGCTATTGGAGACCACTGTTTCTAATCCCGGTAAACTGGGATATCTATTTTCGAAATATACTTTATTATCCTCAGCTCTTAGAAATGCAATTTTTTTATCTCCATCATCATCCATAGCGGTAATTGCATTCCCACTTTGAATACTGGAAATTAGCTGTGGCCTATCTATTTTTTGAAGTCTATAATCACTTGAACCATCTAAATCAGAATATATGATATCTCCGCTGGGTAGCATTTGAACATTCCTAGGGGCGTTCATGCTGCCAATATCTCCAGCGGTTTCACCTTCTAGTTTAACTCTAATTTTTAATGCATTTTCAGGTGAACATAAAAATATTTCATTGTTGCCCGTGTTGTTATTGGCAAAAGCTAATAGATTCCATTCTGATGAAAAATTTAACTTAACTATTTTTTCAACTGAAATTCCGCCTCCAACTTGTGTCCATTCATCTAACAATAGCAAGTCCTTATCCAGTTTAATGATTGAAGTTTCTGGAGTCGAACTGTTAAAATTGGCAAGGTAAATATTCCCCTGAGAATCTTTGCAGATGCCCTGAATAGAATGCAGAACGGGGGGTGAACTTTCGGTCTGAATTTCACCACTGTCAATTTTTTTCTGCCAAATAAAAGTGTCTGTACTATAGGTTCTTGAACCTTGAATCAACGCCGATTTGTGCGCCGAAAGTTGACTTTTTCTTGTCTTCCATTCTTGAATAGCACTTCCCTCATATGGGTTTAAAAAATCGGATGGGCTTAGAATATCCGGATCTATGATTGGTAAAGTCTCATCATCTATGGCTTGCCATTTTTGACTTATTCCTTTCAATTGAGCGGCTAGAATTTCGGGAAAAACGTGAATGGTAATCGTATCACTGGCAGAGGCACCCAATAGATGGACCACACCTGATAATCCTGTACTCCCTTCTGGAACTATAGCCAAGTTTCCAGTATTATCATCAATACTTCCCTTACCTACAACTTTACCTCCATTTAATTTAACTTCAATTTCATTCTTTTTTGGAGATGGAGTATAAGTTAAATGCAATACTATGGTGCCATCAATGTTTGTATTAACACCATAATTTAAATTGTCAAAATTCCACTGAGTTATAACAGAATTAGAATCTCCTGTCTTCAATCCTTCAGAAAATGAGTCAATATCAGTTAAGAATACCCGCGTATCCTTAAATCCTATTAGTCGCTCTAAATCTGACTCATTAAACATTGGATCAGTTGGTAGTTTTAGATTACTGATAATATCAAAGTCCAAGTCCCTATAAAGACCTATTTTGTTTGCTAACTTTTGTTTGAGTTCTTCATTTTCAAAGGCATCCGAAACTTCTAATAGGCTTGTCCCAAGCAATTGCAACACAGAATTATAAAGGGCCATTAAATATGTTTCTGGTGTACTGCTCTCCTCATTTTTGATACGCAGAACTTCTATCGACATTCTGGCTTGAGAAACAGATTCATTAACTGATTTGCAAATAGCTGGAAGCCGGTCGTATTGCTGGTGAAACCTATCTTCAATAAGACTTAAATTGAGCGCTGTAGATGGACTGCTTCCTTGTTCAACATAGTTGACCGTATAATTCAATAAATCCAACAGATAGGCTAGCGGACTTATGGCGGTTTCACAATCTTTACAAGCACAATGCTCTTCATAAATTTGATTAAGTAGCGTATGAATTTGAGTTCTTGTGTCCGGGTTTGTTGATGTCCCGGCAGGAGAACTGGAATTTGTTTTGTTAAACCCCATGGCGCCGTTACTTAATTCTCCTGCTATGAAACTAGCCGCGAAATTGATTCCTGAAGTAATGCGCGCATTTTCTATGTAGGCTCTAAAATCGTTGTAGTTATCTTCTTGTTTGATGAGACTCACTGATTTGGATCTTGGAAGGCTTGATAATCTTTCTAGATCTAAACTTTCTGACTTTGGTGCTACATGAATAGCCAGATCGTTTTCAACATTCATCCCTTCCAAAAAAGCCTGCTTATCTAAAACTTTAAGTAAGTTCTGTAAACCAATATTTTGTGCTTCAAATGAAGACGTATTTTGAAACCCACCAATATTTCTTATATTTCTTAGAGTAGGAGGTTCCCACTCTACTCCTAAATTAATTATAAAGCTATCTACATCTGATACTTCACCTGTAGTAAACCCCAGATCTGACATTACATCTGCGAGTCCACGACTACTTTCGGGAGAAGTTGACGGTTCTTCTCCAAAGTCTATTTTTCGCAATTCTTTCGGACCATCAAAACCACCGGTAGTACTTGTTAGTGCAGTTGGGATAGAAATTGTAGTGATGGTTTCAGAGGTGTCAGAATTAATGAAACGTATATCTATCTCGATTGGAGTATCTGCATCATTTTCCTCTAAAAATGAATAATTGACTATGGCATACCCGGCTTCATTGGTTATGACACTTCCTTGAGGACTATCAATGGATTGAGCACCGGATAACAATGTTAACTCTGTCATTTTAACATCTATCTTTTGATTCTTGACAGGGTTATAAGAATCTGTATAATGAACAAGAATTTTAAAACTACCTGCTCTAATTATCGATTCATAAAATATTCTGGCAGCAGTAATGATTTGGCTGGCTAATGCAATTTTCAACGGGTGTGTTGCATCAAGGCCATTTAACAATGCGCTCAAATCCTCTCCACCTTCGCTGACCAGGCTTGATATGTTCTTTAACTCAAGGACTTTGGTCTCTTCAAACTTTTCTTTCCTCCTTGATTTGATAAACTCAATGATTCCATCCTGTAGATCTGGCTCAAACCCAGAAAAGAAGCTTTCCCAAGCCTCCAAATTATTTTCAGTCTCAGAATCCAGATTTGTAGACCTTTTTAATACTTCTTCAGATGTAGATTGAATTTGTGTAATTAAACCTACAGCTAAGTGATCAGTAAACAATTTATAAGGATCCTCAGTATCACCTGTAAAAAAAGGTGTAATTAATTCCGGCGTAATGGTGTCTAGAAAAAGTCCGAATGAGTTATAAGAATTTGGGTTTATATCAAGTTGACCTTCGCCTTGTAACAGGTGATTTAAAAGTAAATCCAGCGCTGTTCTTTTGGAGGTATCAACTGTGTAGGATTCAATAAAGGTTAGCCAAGGTTTTGCGAGTGCCATAGTTCTAATAATTTAATGTGCTACTTATATTAATATAATTACTAGAAGAATTAGAGGCTATGTGACCCTTTCACTCGGCGAGTAAATTATAATAGTTCAATAATAATAATCATTTAATTATTAAATTATTGTGATAGAATGAATAAAATATAATAACTATTTTTTATTCATTTGATTTTCAATGTTTTATGAACTACGAAAATAATTTCATAACAGAATGATAATATAATCTGAAAATTAGCAGCCTGGAATAATAAATCAGATTGGGGAATTCTTTATTTGAAATTTATTATTATAGTATATTTTAATACCTACTTTTAATGATTTATATTCTGATAGTAATATTGAACTTTTTTAAGCTTGCTTGATTGAAAGCCTCGTTGAAGACGTATATTATTGGATTATAATTAGATGAATGCTTTTTTAAATATTAAAATTTAATGCTCCATGTTTGCAGATTTTCATTGCCATCCTGATTTTAAAACGTATAACTGGTTCAAAGGAAGCCGGTATGAAAAAGACCCTGATCGTTATCATCTCTGGCATATTCCCTTGCCCGATTTTCATAAATTGATTCGAGGTGATCGAGCATCACACTATGCGCAATCTGATTTGGTGAAACTCTCCAAGTCCAATACTAAACTTGTGTTTGCATCGCTTTACCCTTTTGAAAAAGGCTTTTTCATCAGTCAAAAGACGTCAAAAAATACTGTTCTCAATTTATATAAGCTGATTGGGAAAGGTTTTGTGGCTCAAATTCTGGATACTTCTCTGTTTCATGTGTTAAAGCGATTAATTCCCGGTTTGGCCGACAAAGAATCAGCCTTAAGAATTATAGCCCAGACGCTTTATATGGATATTCCTGCAAGGAGAGTCAAATACTTGCAAAGCAATAACTACGATTACTTTCAAGAATTACACGATGAACTGAAATTCTTTCAAACTAGAAATAAGAAGAAAACAGCAGCCACTCATTTTATTCCAGGTAATCTACGGGCAAGAAAAAAAGCAAAACAAGTTGTCTTAGGCGCCACTGCGAAAGAACGTGATATGCTAGTGGGTGAAGGAACTTATCGAATTGTAAAGGATGTAAAGGATCTTCAAACCATAGAAGGCAATCAAGATATTGGCATCATTCTTACAATAGAAGGCGCTCATGCTTTGGGTAGTGATCGGATTTTGGATGCCAACATATTAATTGATAGAGTTCAACAAATAAAAAAATGGAAGGAAAGGGTGTTCTTTATCACCTTTGCCCATCATTTTAATAATAACTTATGCGGGCATGCCCACTCTATTCCGAATGTCGCCACGTTTCTTCTAAACCAAGACAGGCGCATGAATGAAGGTTTTACCGGTTTAGGACGAGATGTCATTCGGGAATTTCTCTCTCTGGATTCGGCTAATAACAGAGACCTTAGCAAATCATACCGCATTCACATTGATACCAAACATATGTCAGCGCAATCTCGACTTGAGTATTATAATGAAATCCTCAACCCTTGTCTTACTAAAGGCGACATCATTCCTCTGATTGCAAGTCATTCAGGCTATTCAGGGGTTAGAACATTGAATGAGTTAGTAAGCAATGCCAGTAAGAAACTAGAAACCGATGATTATTTAATCAATAAAAATATTGATGGACAAACCAGAAAATTCTATGGATGGAACATTAATTTATGCGATGAAGATATTGAAATGGTGGTCAAAACTGGAGGGCTCATTGGCATCTCATTTGACGAGCGCATTTTAGGATTTCATAAGAAGAAAAATAACCAAGTGAGCATAGATCTATTTTGGAACAATTTAATCGCCATGCTTGATGTCATTGTTTCTTCAAGTAATTTGAATGCAACAGAAAAAAAACAGGCTTGGAAAGTATTTTGCATCGGAACAGATAATGAGGGATATATAAATCCTATCGATAAATATCCAACGGCCTATCATTTTCAGGATTTCCAACGGGACCTGGTGATAAAAATGACCGAAGAAATGAAGAAGCCTGGAATGCTCGCTAAATATGACATTGCTGAAGCCGATATACGCAATTTGATAAAAGGAATTTCATTTGATAATGCACATCGCTTTCTTAAAAAACACCTTTGATTCCAATTGGAGGTTTTGGTTTTGAGATCTTTTGACTTCTCACATTGCCCCAAATTTCAATCTCAGCTTGAAATAGCTCTTAATCAAAATTTTAAACCTTTTGTAGCTTCGGTTAAACGGATTCATTCCCCTCCCCACTCCTATTGAATTTTAAACCAATCTCGCTTTAGAATGCAGGGCATGCTGATGTCTTTTTTATTTTCAGTTTTGATTTATTGTCGCGACCATTTCAACACATGCTGAAATTATAAATTGTTTAAATCATTACATCTCAGATAGCAAAAGCAAACTTCGAAATAGGTGTATCCCTTTTATTTGTTGGTTAATTTAACGGTACTCCCAACTTAGGCTTAAAGCGCCATATTAGCAGTAAAGCCAAGACACTCTAGATTTATAAAAGAATAAAATAACTACTAATTACGCTTTATTATGGTTTTGAGCGTATCCATTGCCTGCTTACCCAGCCTTCAACGGAGACCCTGCACCATTGACCTTTTTCCTCTAAAACTTTTACCTCTGTTCCCATTGGCAATTGCATCATGACCTTGCCACTTGATGAAGAGGGCTTATCTCTCATATTTAACAATGAAGCGATGACAACGCTGGATGAATGCTCATTTTGATTTTTACCGGGCGTATCATTGCTACTTCTATCTTCTGCAAGTATCAAATTGCGTAGCCTGCTTAAAGGAAACGCCGGTCCCGGATCTACTTTTCTTCCAGGTGACACGTCTTCATGGCCCAAAATCTCTTGGATATCATATTCCCGGCAAAGCAATAAAGAAAGCTGCTCAGTCACATCAATTTGTTTTTCAGTATACGACTCCCAATACGAAGGAATCGTTTCGTGGCGGTGTGTTAAAATTGCCACATTACTGTTTTCAATCCGCTTTCCAAACCAGGTATAATAGCCATCAACGCGTTTTTCCAGTCTGCCGGCATTATCCAGTTCAATTCCAATGCTGTATTGATTAAGGCCACTCCGCCCCTTCCACTCACTTTTCCCAGCATGCCATGCCACTTTATCAAAATCTACCAATTGCACAATGTCACCATTTTTCCCAATGATCACATGTGCACTCGCTCTGGCGGATGGATTGGTTAGCCATGCCACAGAAGAGTTCAAAGACCGGCCACCGGTATAATGAATTATTAGAGTATCTGGAGAACCCGCCTCAAATTTTTTACCTGAATTGGGGCTTTGCTGAAGTGAAATATTTTTGCCCTGCAGCTTATGAGATAGAATTTTCATAACGATAGATGAGTAATTTAATGAAACCCTTTGGTTTAATAATTAAAATGGGCGTTGTTAATTAAAAGTAAAAAAACGTATATTCAATTTACACGAATTTTCGATAAACTTATTTTCTGGGCATTTAAATTCTACAAAAATGGCATCTAAACCTTTTGAACTCGGACTTTGTCTAGCAGGCGCTGTGTCTGCTGGAGCATACACGGCTGGAGTAATGGACTATCTTTTTGAAGCGCTTGATGCCTGGGAGGATAAAAAAAATAAAGCGGATAAAAATATACCCTCCCATCAGGTTCTGTTAAAAGTTATCGGTGGCGCATCAGCCGGAGGAATGACAGGTATCATTGCAAGTACCATGGTTAATGAAACTTTTAAACCAATAAAAGAGCTAGACCAAAAGAATCTTTTTGCCGAGCACCCCGATAATAAACTTTATCATTCATGGGTAGACCAATTACAAAGGGATATGTTTCCTTACCTTTTAGACACTTCAGATATAAAACCTTCGAATATTCCTTCTCTTTTGAATTCCTCCTTCATTGATAAAATTGCTGATCGGGCAATTCAAATAGAACCCACAAGCAAAATAAAACGAAATTACATAGACGAAAATTTAAAATTCTTCACCACCCTTACCAATTTAAATGGTCTGAAATATTCAGCCACACAGCAAGGCAATCTTCAATCCAATGATTACTTTTTAAGCCAGCATAATGACTATGCTTGTTTTCAGCTTCAGAATGAAGCCGAAATAAGAAACAAAGGCACAAAAAATAATTCTTCTGATAAGGGTTGGATGCCTGTCAATTATGAAAGCAGATTAAATGTAGATATGGTAAAAGACAGTGCGATGGCAACCGGAGCTTTTCCAGTAGGTTTAAAATCACGTTACGTTAAACGGCCATCGGAATATGTGAACAATCTCGAATGGCATAGCGCCATCACAAAACAATTCCCAGTTCCAGGCCCGGAATATTCTACACTCAATGTGGATGGAGGCACCATCAACAATGAACCTTTTGAGCGTGTTAAATCCTTGTTGAACGGGATTAATGAAAATGAAAGTGAATTTTCAGCAGCCTCCATCATGATAGATCCCTTTCCTAGTGCAGAAGTTGCTGATCGTATTATCAAAGATGATATATCAAGTAGCATTGGTGCTACCCTATCTGCCATGCTTGGACACTTGAGGTCTAAGCCTGAAGTACTTGACCAAATGTATTCCAAAGCGTATGCAGGACAGTTTCAAATTGCTCCTAGGCGCACCATAAATCATAAAGATGTAGAAGGGTCTAAAGCCATTGCGTGCGGGTTTCTTGGTGGTTTTGGAGGGTTTCTAGATAAAGAATTTCGTATTCATGACTTCTTTTTAGGAAGAGCTAATTGTGAGTGGTTTTTAAGGCATCATTTTACCGTGCCCGCAGATACCGAAAACCCCATTTTTAAAGAAGGCTATGCCAATGTCAATATGGATGTTTACAAATCAGATAAAAATGGCAGGTTGCCAATCATTCCAATCTTTACCAAAGCCGCTAACCAAATGTACATGCCGACTTTTGCTTCTGGAAATAATTGGCCCAGCAAGAATGAAAAAGAAATCACGCGGTTTAAACCACAGATTAAGCACAGGGTTGGGAAAATCATCATGAATATAAGCAAGTATAGCTGGAGTCAGCGTATTTTAATAGGTATAGGCAACAGAATTATTTTGCGGAAGAAAATTTCAAATACAATAATCAAAAATATAATTGATTCTATGAAGTCCCATTCATTAATTCGCTGAGTATTTTGATAAAGTTTAATAAGAAATACATTAGATAAACTGACTTCATTGGGTCTAATAATTATAGAAAAACAACTGCTTAAAACTTCAAAGGAGTCAAAATGAGTCGACATTTTCTAACACTTTAAAATAATTTTATTTCAATAACATATATCATAAAAAAGGCGTTTTTGGAGTAGGAATGTGTTGGAAGAAAATTAATGGTCATTTAAAATTATCAATTGGGATATTCGAATCAAATCCCATTTACAAAAAAAAGTGAAATCAACTTCTTATCGTACCCCTGTGTAATTGATTACCTATATTGTGTTCGAAGATAAATACAAAGCTTACTTTTTTGAAAAATATTTGAAATTCGGTTCAGGAAAGGCATTTCTGAACATCAGGCTAATATAAAGAAGAAACTACTCCACACTCAGGTTTGATTCTGACTTGGGAAGCAAAAGGGATCGACAGAGTCAATCATCACTTCATACCAAATATTAATTTGATTAGACCCCGCAACCCCCGCATTTGTTGCTGGGTGTGGGGATAATATCTCTCTTTTTTAATCTCTAAATCATTTGAGGATGAAAGTGGAAATTATGCGATAGCATTTTGGTGTTTGATTTTGACTTTAGGAACAATTGAGTTCTTCGAAGCTCATCCAGAAAGTGTATTAGATTATTTCCTAATTTTTACAATTCTCCTTTTCAAAATCAATTCATTCAATAATTTTATATTTGACCTTTTAAATTGCTAATACTAAAATTTATTGATGAAGAATTTTTTAACTACCCTAATTATTGGTGTTTTATTTATTGGCTGTAGCTCAGAAGACGATAGCACTTCGACTTATCTTACTTCAACCTCTAGCAGTGTTGTAACAGATGTCAATTGTTGTCCTTTTTCGACCGATCCTGACAACAGTAACCCCGGTTCCAGAATCTCACATACTGCCACTTTTGAAGGCAGTGGTCTTATTGAAGTAACTAGCGTAAGTATAGATTACGTATTTGATAGTGGTTCTTCCAATTCTTCCGATGTGAACAGTTTTGATGCAGTTTATAATAGCCAAAGTTTCCCGGTTATTGGCTCAGCGGGAGGTGGAGTAACAAGTGGAACAGTTAACTTTTCCTTTCTTTGGAAATTTGGATCTTCTACTTCATTTGATTTAACTATAAATCTTACTACAAATCAAGGTGTTATCTCAAGCACACACACCATTGAAAGACCTGCAGGAGCCAATTAGTAAATAATAGTTGCTCAAATAAAAAAAGCCCTCGTCGAGGGCTTTTTTTTATTACTGTGTATTGATTTTTCTAGAATCTGGATCCTATAGAAATTCTTGTACAACCGATAGCTACATCAGTTTCAATTTCTTCATTGCTTGCACTGGAAATTAATGTATATGTAAGCGTTCCGCCAGTGGCTTCAAGTCCTATAACAAATTTAGAGAAGTTGAAATTCAAACCTATACCTGTTCCAAGTCCAAATGCAGCTCCTTTATTGTAAAAATTCACCGTTGTTGAACTACTAAATCCAAAAGGATCTGCGCTAGGAACCGTTACATCATAATCGGGACCAAAACCAAGAACCGGGCCTAATCTAAAAAATCCTTCTACACCAATATCATCTGTAAATTGATAATCAACCGACGGTCCGAGAAGAACATCTGCAAAACCAAAGGGGAAATT
Organism: uncultured Hyphobacterium sp.; assembly: GCA_964351965.1. Taxonomy (GTDB): domain Bacteria; phylum Bacteroidota; class Bacteroidia; order Cytophagales; family CCMP332; genus CCMP332. Next base: position 462,767 of record CAYGPM010000002.1, read on the forward strand.
TACAAGATCAACTCCCTCAACATCCAATCCATTAATCTGTAAGTCAAATCCAACTTTGATACCAGCTTCTAAACCATCCATGAATTTATGAACCGGAATAAAACCAGAGTATCCAAATACGGCGCCTCCGCCTCCCCCATCATCACTAAACTTCCCATTAGGGGCAGCGTAACCGAAATAAATATGTTGAAAACCCGGAGCGTCATTGGCTTTGGCAACCGGAGTTACTGTTGGTGGTGGTGGTGGTGGAGCCTCTTGCTCTCCTCCTCCTGTAATTTGTGCTTCAGCGAGCACAATAATTCCTAATAAAACAATAGTAGTTAGTAGTAGCTTTTTCATCGAAAATATAGTTGTAGTTATAGTTAAATAGTCACGTCGATTTTCCAGACATTAAATTTACCCGTTTCATTTCCTCTTTGAGAAATGAAGAAAAGTGATTTACCATCCGGAGACCACTGCGGAGATACATCATGTCCTCCATGAAATGTGATCTGTCTTAAATTTGTACCGTCTGTATTTACAAGATAGATATCGAGATTCTGAGGACGAGTTTCGCTTTTCTCAGTAGAACCTACCAGCGCAATTACCTTTCCATCAGGGTGAATAGACGGGCTTGAATATCCAATTTCAGGATGATTCAAAATAAGTGTTTCCGTACCAACCTTTAAATCAATCATCCAAATTTCTCCTCTACCACCACCATCTTTACTATTTCTTGTTATCACAAGTGATTCATCATCAGGTGTTAAATGCGGAGTAAATCCTTCGCTGTATTGTGTAAGAAGAGAGGTTTTCAGGTTGACATTCCAAATATAAAATCTTCCATTTTCAGATTTTGTAAAATAAACGGACTCTCCATCATTTGTGAAATCAGGACCAATTTCATCAGTTGATGAAGCCGTTACTTGTTGAACAGCAGCTCCTTCAGTCGCATTGATCATGTAGATATTTTTAACATTTCCTCTTTGTTCAGTAAATGCTATTTTTTTACCATCGGGCGAGAAAGTCATATCCAGAACATTCCTGTTGAAGGTTCTTTGAATTGTAGCTTTACCACCTTTAATTTTCTTAATGTATAGGTTATCATATTCATTAGATCGGGCTACATATGCTAGATTTTCGCCATCAGGAGAAATTGAAATAAAAGGAGCTGCATACCATTGTAACTTTTTGGTATAATAGCTTTCTCTAATAACCGGACCTAAAACTCTTTCATCCTCTCGAGTATATTGAACAAAGCTCATTCCACCTTCTTCGGGAACAGAGACATTAAGATAATTAACTTTAATTTCAGGAGGGGCTGTTGGTTGTTTCTGGCATGAATTGCCAACGAATGCAAAAATTACAATTACAGCAAAACCCAGGGTAAAAATTCTATTCATGGCATTTTTTAATTAAGACCTAGCAAAATTATATCATTCAACCTACTTTCCAATTATATTTTGTGCTTTTCAAAGATACTGTGTTCAAAATGTACTTCTCAATAATAGCCTCATGTTTGTTAAAATGACCATATATTGATTAAACAATCAATGTAATTGTTTGATTATCAATTTATAAGAAATTTTTAAAATTGCACTTTTCAAATATTTATAATCAGAAATATAGATTATGAAGTAAGGCGGAAATTGATTGATAAAATTGTTTAAACAGGAATCAAACTCAAATTTGACAAATCAATTCAAGAACTGAACTTTTCTATAGTTTTTGAAATTGATATCTTCGAATCCCTTTATGAAGAGAACTTTAATATTCTTAGCCCTTACTATTTTAATGATTTCGATCTCAATTGCAGGAAGCTCCAAAAATGAGCAACCGGAAAGCAATTTGGTCTTCTCTCATGATCATTATAAACTAGAAAATTTTAGCTTTATCTCCAGAGATTACTCAGTGGGTCTCGTCATCCCAACTTTTCAAAAAAGAACGCTTGTAATTTTATATAACAAGGAAAATCTGATTGTCGATTCGATTTTTACAGATTGGACAATTGAAAAAATAATACCCTCAACCGATTCCTCATTCTTTCTTTTAAGTGAAAATCAGACAATAAATTGTATAATTCGCAATAACGAAATGCTGATTAATGGCATTTATGCGGGAAATACCAGCAAAGCAGGCTACGAAAAACTTGCGTACTATTCACTCCCATTTAGTCAGGGTGAATTTCAAGTTTTGAAAAAGTCAGAAAGAAAAAATGAATTTACTCTGCAGGTTTCAAATGGTGATTTAGAACCAAAGCTTTATCCTTTTGATCAGAGGAAAAAGAACATTGATATTGATCTCTTTGCAACTCAAAAAAGCATTTTTGTTTATCTTCCAACTGAGCAAAAATTGCTTCAAATGAATAAAAATGAATGCGAATTTGATGAAATCAAATTGAGCAATGATAAAGGTTCATGGCTCTTTTATCACGATTATATCATGGATCAATCCTATTTATTGAATGATTCCAAAGCTTACCGGAAATTATATGCGCTTAGCTCAGGAAGTGATATAAATTATATTAAAGACCTTGATTTTATCCCGGAGGCCATTTTTGACGGTTCTCTCCATAAAAAATCAGAAAAGGGAAAGAACTATTCTCATTATTTAATTCCCTTGGATTCTAAAGACAAAGAAAAAACAATACATTTGAAGAGTGTGATTATTAGCACTGAATAGAATCTTTAAATGACTTTCAAGATCAAGACAAATACATTTATCTTATTTGTCCTTTGCACTTTTATATTAAGTACAGTCCTTATAATTGATGCCCAATCGCAGACGGATGAGTTGAAAATCAATTTAGGAAGAACTAAAGATCATAAATTTAAGGTTACCTATATTCCTCCCGCAAATCATTTGGATGCACCGCTACAATTCAGAAGATATTCACGACTATGCTATTTCCCTCTTTTAAAACATAATTTTATATCCAAGCCTAAAGCATATAATTCAAGCAAAGATCGAATCAAGGTAAAGAAAGAGGGGAAATTATTTATTCCCGATCAGGATGTTGCATTTTGGGAATACAGTATTGATGTTTCCAAATATCCCGATTATATCAACCTCCCTCTTCAAAGCAAGATTAAGAGAAAGAGATATGCATTTTTATATCCTAGCCTATTTTATCCATACCTTAATAAAGCCAATCTTAGTCACCGCATTTCAATTAAGGATGATATATCTGAAGACAGTACAATCATAAGCAGAACAGATTTTGAACATTACCTGAATATTGATGAGTTTGTTTATAGTACTCAGAATAAAAAAATTCTCCTTGAAGATTCCAATTCTGTAGCAATCAATCTTCTGGGGAACTTTGGTAAAATTCAAGAAAGCGAAATTCACACTATCATTAAAAATATAATAAACGGATTTGAATCAACAACCAAAATTGAGTTGCCAAATGATTTTGAATTTAACTTAATCGAAAGATCCGTCGACGATAGCAATAACCTACCGGTATCAGCGGTTTTCGGAAATTCTATTACAGTAATCGTGGATAGATCCTTAGACGGGTTCGGTCAAAAAGAGAAAATTATTCAGAATGTAATGTGGCAGCTTTTTAGATGGCTAAGTCCTATTCAATCTCATGATTTGAGTTGGGAAAACCTCAATCCTAACAATGGCAAGCACTCCATTCACCTTTGGTATTATGAAGCAGTGAGCGAATATTTATCGCTAGTTTGTCTTATGAAAAATAAGCTGATTACTGAATCTTATTTTACCCAAATAATCCAGAATAAAGTAAGTGCTAGTTTAAAAGAACCCAGCTTTAGTCTAATTCAACTAGGAAAAGATTTTAGTTCACAATCAGGAAAAATTCAAATCAAAAATAATATTAAGGCATACGATGCCTTAACAAATCGCGGAGTGGTGGCTGCGCTTATCATGGACATCGTTTTGCTAAACGAATCCAATGGCAACCGAGGTATTTTAGACAAATTTTTAAACTTTCATAAAACGTACAGCAATGAGTTCTTTCCCACGGATAGTTTCCTTGGAATTTTTGCCCAAGGTCATAGCAAGGAATTTAAAATTGTTTTAGAAAAATATATTCTTGGGATAGATCAATTTCATTTCAAAAGTTATTTTGAGTTAATCGACTGGCAATTTTTCAGAAAAGGTGAAATTCATAAATCATTTATGAAAAGAGGTCATTTGACCTACTTCCCGGAAATAGGTAAATACATATGCACAAAGGCTGGTAAAAACAGTGTGGGATTGGAAAAGGGAGATGTAATTCTATCCATAAACAATGATGCTCAAATCAGTACCATGGATTTGAATGAAGTGATCCTTCCGGCAAAAGGAGGTTTTAGAAATGAAAATAGAGTGAAAGTAGAAATATTCAGAAATGGAAAAGAGATAGTATTAAGAGGCAAGGCAGAGTTTGATGCAAAAGTAATGAGTGATATTATAATACCTCTATTCAACCCTAACACTGACGGCTACCAGCTGCGTAAAGCCATGCTCCATTAAAAAAGCCCCTTATTTCTAAGAGGCTTTTACTTTTTATGACTATTGATTCTTATCCTATAGAGACTCTCTTGAAATCAGAGACAGTCAATCCTTTAGAAATGGAGTCCAAATATTTAGAAACAGACATACTTCCATCCTTTACGAAGTCCTGATTCAATAATGTATTGTCTTTGTAAAACTTATTAAGCTTACCCATTGCAATTTTCTCCAATAGATTTTCAGGCTTGCCTTCAGCTTTAGCTTGATCTTTACCTATTTCAATTTCCTTTTGGATAATAGATTCATCTACTCCGTCTTTATCCAAAGCAACCGGGTTCATTGCAGCTATTTGCATAGCAACATCTTTAGCAGCATCTTCTACCGAGGCTCCACCTGCATTCTTCATTGCTACTAATACACCTAGTTTATTCCCTAAGTGGATATAAGGAACAACTTTTTCACCCTTCACGTGCTCGTAAGCGCTGATTTCAACTTTCTCACCTATCTTACCAATCATATCTGTAATATGATCACTTACAGGTCTTCCATTTACATTTAGAGACATGATAGCTTCTACATTTGCTGGCTTTTCAGAGGCTACAGCCTTAATTATACTTTCGCCCAACTTAATGTATTCATCATTCTTAGCTACGAAATCTGTTTCACAATTTAATGCAAACATAAATCCTTCACTAGAATCGGCATTAGTACTTACAAAAACAGCTCCTTCGCTTGACTCCTTATCGGCTCTTTTGGCAGCAACTTTCTGACCTTTTTTTCTAAGGATTTCTACTGCGGCATCAAAATCACCATCTGATTCTACAAGTGCTTTTTTGCAATCCATCATTCCGGCACCTGTTGCTTTTCTTAATTCATTAACTTCTTTAGCGCTAATTGACATTTTCTAAAATTTTATGATTTAAACAAAAAAACATTGAGTTGTGAAACCCAATGTTTTAATTTCTTATTGACGATTAATCAAGGGTTAATTAAGACTCTTTCGCTGCAGATTCCTTTTCCTCAGCAACTACTTCGCCTTTGTCCTCTTTAATTTTTTGCTCTTCTTCTTTGAGTTTTTGCTCTTCACGCTCATGCTTTCTTTCTTCCAATCCTTCCTCAATTGCAGAAGCAATATAAGAGATGATCAGATTAATAGATTTGAAAGCATCATCGTTTGCAGGAATCACATAATCAGCAGCATCAGGATCAGAATTAGTATCCACCATGGCAAAAACCGGGATATTTAATTTCTTAGCTTCAGCAACTGCAATATGCTCTTTCTTAACATCGATGATGAAAAGCGCGGCAGGAAGTCTTGTAACATCTTCAATACCACCAAGAACTCTCTTCAGTTTATCTTTCTCTCTATCCTTCATCAAACGCTCTCTCTTTGCAAGGTTTTCGAAAGCTTCATCTTTCATAAGCTTCTCGATTGATTGCATTTTCTTGAGAGATTTTCTTACTGTCGAAAAGTTGGTAAGCATACCGCCCAACCATCTTTCGGTGACATAAGGCATCTTCAATCTTTTGGCTTGAGTTTCTACTACATCCTGAGCCTGTTTTTTTGTTGCGACAAACATTACTTTCCTTCCGGATTTCACAACATTTTTTATGGCAAAGGCTGCAGCTTCCATGCTGGCCAAAGTTTTGTTTAGATCTATAAGGTGGATACCATTTCTCTCCATAAAAATGTACGGAGACATTTTAGGATTCCACTTTCTTGTAAGGTGACCAAAATGTACACCTGCATCTAAAAGCTCTTTATATGTTACTTCCTTCATTTAAGAATTAACGTTTACTGAATTGGAAACTTCTTCTTGCTTTTCTCTTACCATATTTCTTTCTTTCAACCATTCTAGGGTCTCTGGTAAGCAAACCTTCTTTCTTTAATAGTGGTCTGTTCTCTTCATCTATTTCAACAAGAGCTTTAGAAATAGCTAATCTGACTGCACCAGCCTGACCATTAAATCCTCCACCTTTTACGTTTACATGAAGATCATAACTACCTTTTGTATTTGTAAGTTCAAAAGGTTGGTTAATTATCAACTGCAGTACTTCAGTAGGGAAGTACTCTTTGTAGTCTTTATTATTAACCTCAATTTTTCCTTTGCCTTCTTTCATGTAGATACGGGCAATGGAAGTCTTTCTTCTACCGAGTGAGTTTATTACGCTCATATATTACAGTTCTAATGTTTTTGGTTTCTGAGCCGTATGAGGATGCTCTGTACCGGCATAAACATAAAGATTTGTAAACATCTTGCTGCCTAGTTTATTTTTAGGAAGCATTCCTTTTACAGCTCTTTCAATCACCTTTTCAGGAGTTTTTGCCAATACGGTTTTTGGAGTACTAAACCTCTGACCTCCAGGATAACCTGTATGTCGGATATATTGTTTCTCCTCTAATTTCTTTCCTGTCAATCTGATTTTCTCAGCATTGATCACTATCACATTGTCTCCACCATCTACATGCGGAGTAAAGCTTGCTTTATGCTTACCTCTAATGATGAAAGCAATTTTGGAAGCAAGTCTTCCTAATATTTGAGAATCAGCGTCAACAATGACCCAGTCCTTTTGGACATCTTCTTTTCTCTGTGACTTTGTTTTGTAACTTAAAGTATTCAAATCTCGAATAAATTTACGCATTCCGAAAAAACGGAGTGCAAATGTAGGGACATTTTAATTAAAACCAAAACCACAATTCAAGAATAAATTCAATTTATTTTGTCTTCACCAATTGCTTCAAGCTAGCTTGCAAATCTTTGGGATAAGGAGCCTCAGCAATGATATCGCTGCCGTCCAAATCTTGGAATTTAATTTTAAAAGCATGAAGAGCTGTTCGATTCAGAAGTGGTGATTCTTCCTGGTATTTCCCCGAAGAATATTTCCTTTTAATAGAAGACAGATAAAATGGTTTCCCTCCATATTTTTCATCTCCAACTATAGGGGCTTTCAAAAAAGCCATGTGAACCCTGATTTGATGTGTTCTACCGGTAATCGGCATACATTCAACCAAAGTGAAATCGTGAAGAATAGATACTGACTCTACTATTGTTGCAGAGAATTTCCCCGCCTTGTCAATTTTTGTTATGCCGGCAGAATGCGTAAGATTGAGCTCTACCGTTTCTTCCTTAAAATTATGTCTCCCATGCACAAGGGCATGGTATATTTTGGCTACATCTCTGTTTTCAAATTGAACAGCAAGATTTTTATAAGCTTCATTGAATTTTGAAAATACCAATACTCCACTGGTTTCTTTATCCAGTCGATGGCAGACCTGAGCTTCAGGGTGATATTCTCTTGCTAAGTCAAGAAGAGAAGGGAGATTCGAATCAGACCTATCCTCTAAAACAGAATAGGCAACCGGTTTATTGATCGCAAAGTAATTCTCGTTCTCAAATACGATTGCCTCTGAAAACTTAAACTTCTTCAAAATCCTCTTCTTGTTTTACATTGGCCTTACTCGCCTTTGTCAAATTGAATGTAAACACTGTGCCTACCCCTAGTTTACTTTCTACCTGTATTTCAGAGCCATGACCTTCAATAATGTGCTTAACTATCGACAAACCCAATCCGGATCCTTTTTTTGCTCTATTTTTATTTCGGCTTTTATCTACCATGAAAAACCGCTCAAATACTCTATTTAAATGCTCTTGCGGTATGCCCGCGCCATTATCCCTAATTGAAACTTCAACTGACTCTTCTTTAGATCTAAAACTAATCTGAACCAAGCCTTCAATTTCTCTTCCGTATTTAATAGCGTTCTCCAATAAATTAGTAATGACCTGATTGATTCTCATTCTATCTGCATATACGAATACAGGATTCTGATTTTCATCATTCACAATTATTTCGGTTTCTTGTTTTGATGCTTTATGTTCCAGTTGGTCAAGCACTTCAAAAGTCAAAGCACGAATATCAAATATTTCCTTCTGCATAGTTATGGCACCAATCTCCATTTGAGAAACTGTTAGCAAATCCTTAACTAAGCGATCTAGGCCATCCAGACTTTTCGCAGCTTTTTTAAGAAATTTCATTCTGATTTTCTTATCCTCGACTGCGCCCTCCAAAAGCGTATATATAAAGCCCTGAGCAGCAAAAATTGGTGTTTTTAACTCATGTGATACATCGGCTAAAAATTCTCTCCTAAACCTATTTGTCCTTTTGAGAGCTTCGATTTCTGCCTGTTTATCCGAAGCAAAACTTTTTATTTCTAAGTTGATCCTCTTTAATGGATTAATTTGACCTTTGGGATTATTTTCATCTATCTCGAATGAGTCATCCTTTTTTAGCTCGCTTAGAACTTCATGGATATCTTTAATTTCTTTAAATATTAGAAACTCCAATGTAAGATAGCTGAGAAGGAAGGTACTTGAAAAGGAAATTGCTCCGGCAACCAATAAGGCAATACTTGAAGTTCCTTCAATTAAAGAAAGAAATGCTGTAGTTACTAGCGAAATCGTTGATGCAAGCAAAAAGGCTGTTGCCCGCGAATTAACATCCATCAGGCATCATTTTCGTCAAATTTATATCCTACACCTTTTACAGTTGAGATATAATCACTTCCTATTTTTTCTCTTACTTTTCGAATATGTACATCTACCGTTCTTGCAAGTACATAAACATCAGTACCCCATATATTTTTTAATAACTCATCTCTACTAAAAACTTTGTTTGGGTTTTGGGCAAGAAAAAACAAGAGCTCGAACTCCTTTTTTGGTAAGACAATAGATTTACCATCGATCGATACCACATAACTGGATTTATCGATTTCAAGATTTCCAATTGTTATTTTTTCGTTCTTCTTGCTTTCTTTTACTTCTCTTCTGAAATAAGCCTTGATTCTACTCATCAAAGCTCTTGGTTTTATTGGCTTTACGATATAATCGTCAGCACCCACATTAAATGCTGCAATCTCTGAATACTCTTCAGCTCGAGCGGTTAGGAAAATAATATACATCCCATTCAAATCAGGGTTTTCACGCATCAAGCGACAGGCCTCAACCCCATCCATTACGGGCATCATAATATCGAGCAAAACAATATCCGGAATAAAATCTGCAGCTATATCAACGGCCTCTTGACCATCTCCTGCAGTTTTAACTTTATAACCTTCCTTTTCCAGATTATATTCAAGCATTTCAGCTATATCGTCTTCATCCTCTACAACCAGAATTTTATGCTTTGACTTATCGCTCATCTTTAAACTAATTTGCTCCTAAAATTTCTTTTATTTTATTCTCAAGACTAGCCCCTCTTAAATTCTTTGCTATTATAACTCCATTTTGATCTAATAAGAAAGTAGAAGGGATACTTCTCACACCATATAATGCGGCTCCTTCAGATCGCCAACCTTTTAAATCTGAAACATGGCTATCCCAAGTAAGATTATCCTTTTCTATGGCGTTTATCCACTTTTCTTTACTGTTATCGAGCGAAACACTATAAACCGTAAAACCTTGATCTTTATATTCCTGATAAGTACGAACTACATTTGGGTTTTCCCTACGACATGGCCCACACCATGATGCCCAGAAATCCAGTAAAACAATCTGCCCTTTCAGAGATGACAATGCTATCTTCTCACCTTCAGGATTTTCCAATATAATATCGGGAGCTTCATCTCCGATTCCCGGAGGACCTTGAGGGAAGGAAGAATAATATGCTTTTGCAATGTCTGAATTTGGAAATTCGTTTAAATAGGACTTCGAAATACTTCCTGCAAACTCCTTATCGGACTGTGCAAAAGACTCAATGATGGCAGCGTATAAAATCTCCTTTGATGGTCCATCAAGTTTGATTCTAATCATTTCCTGCGACTTATTCTTCAGCACCTGAAAATTAGAGCCTAAATACTGTTGATAGTAAATAAGGTATTTGGTTTTAAACATATCACCCCTCAATAATTCAGGATCATTCAATTCATTTAAGTCCAAATATTTATCAGGGCCTTCCCCCTCTTCACGGGCAAAATAATTACTGATTTTACCAACAAATGTTTTGGGATTTGCTTCATACAGTTTTTTAAACTCCGCATGTTGCCAATTCACCAAAGTGTCATAATCGGATCGAATATTATTAATTTCTGCATCAAATTTCTCCGGTTGATTCCCAAATTCGGATTTGGCTTTTGTTACTCTTTGATTCACATTTTTAATGCCGGCATTACTGGTGCCAACAATTTTTTGATACTCATTAAAAAGATCATTTTCTTTCGAATTCAAAATTTCTGCTTTCTCTAAAGCACCTTCTTTTCCTTGTATTTCAAGACTCTCATCAGCGATTATCAATACTTTTCCTTCACCCTGATTGAAACCTAAGCGGTAAAATCCTCTCGGAATTGGGTTAGAGTAAACGAATTCAAAGTCACCTGAATTTAATTCTGCAGTATCAAAAGGAAGTGTTTGAGAGCCAAAAAATTGATAGAGTACAATTTGATCCTTTGAAGTGCCTTCAATATGTCCTTTTATTTTTTGTTTTGCAGCATATGAAAACCCTACTGCATTAAAAAGGATAATTATTATTAATAAATGTTTTAAGATTTTAATAGAATTCAATTTATAGAGCAAAACTACTGAGATTTAAAATGAATCAAAGTTAATTAATTGTTACCAAAATGGGTTTAGAGTCTTTCGCTTAGTCCTTTATACGACCTTAAATCACATTCGATTGCACCAATAAACATGGAAGCCTTAATTTTTAAAGGAATTTTATTCTTATCGTCTGAATAATAAACCAAGATTGTATTAGCTCCATTTTCGAATAATTCGTTATTTGGAATTATTGGTGTGAAAACATGCGTATTCTTTTTCCCAAATTTCGTTCTAATTTCTTCTATTCCTAGGTATTTGACCTCGGCCTTGTAAAAGGTATCTTCAAAAAAAGTATTGATGGGAATTAGCTCACCCGGTTTCAAATCATTAAAATTTAATGCCCGTATATAGTAAAAACCGGATATAAGATCTTGAGTATACGCTTCAATATTATACTCCTGGTTAAATTTCTTATAGCCGTCTCGTTTTCTTTCCGTCACTGTCGCAATATTTCTCTCCTGATCGAAATATGTAGTTTCTTCGGTGAAATAATTACCCTCTTCAATATGTCTGTAAAATTTTCTGCTAATAACGGTGTTCGCATCAATGAAAGTTCTCCAAGTATCTCGCACTCTTAAAACCCAATCGAAAGGACCGGTGGTTTTACCAAACACATTGACTTGATAACAATCATTATTATCTATTTCATGCATCTTATTATCAACAGTTATTGTTGCTTCTCCGGCATTAATAAGTCCATAATGCACTCTGTAAGTCAATTCCTCACCTTTTCTAAAGGGGATGTTTGTGCTCCTACTTTGAGCCCTAGCAGCATCGAAACTGATCAGAATCAAAAGAATAGCAACGATTAAAGTATGTGTTTTAGATACTTTCATATATGTAGTACATTAAAAACCGTACCAATTTAGTTTTCTGCATATCTCAATAGTAAAGAATCTACATAATTGCTGAAGGAAAGTCCTTTGGAATTCAGAAATTCTTCCTCAAAAGAATTCTGCATTGAATTATACCGAATGTAAGACATAAAAAAAGTATTATTGGGTAAATCAGCTAATGCTCTACTTCTGAAATTAGAATAGCCGCTCAAGTTTGTTGTGTCAATATTTAAAACCCAATTTCTAATTAAAACAGTCTTTTTTGAATTCTTAGATAAAGAATCTATTTCCGGTGTGAAGGAATTATATAAGCTGTCTAATTCACTCGCACCTTCAATCACATATTGGGTAAATAACTTCTCCTCTTCAAGTTCCTTTAAATATTGTTTATAAATAGAGTGATCAATTCCATATTTTAATTCTAAATATTTCAAAGCACCGTAGTCTCCTACAAACGTTGCCAGGTTTTCATTTAAATCTACCTGATCCTTTATAAAAATTGTTTCATGTGTTAATTCATGAATAATGGTATTCGCCAGTTCACCTTCAGACTTATAAAGCATATTGGACAAAATGGGATCGCGAAACCACCCTAATGTAGACCAACCACTCACTCTCCGTATATCTGTATCAAAACCCTTTGAAAGCATTTTTTTTTCTTCTTCAACTACCTTTCCGAAGTCGAAATATCCTTTATAAGGAAAAGATCCAAATAATGGGAATTTCCATTCATATGCTTTGAGTTCGAAGGCCGGGCACGCCGTTACAATCCACAATATATCTTTGCCTTTTTGGTCAAATACTGTGGTATAATTATCGGTTTCGTTAAACCCCAAAGAGTCAACTGCGAAATGCTTGATTTCATTTATATAGCTGAGTTTAATTTTTAAGGAGTCCGGGAAACTTTCAGATGCCATTACTTCTTCTAGTTCAACTGCCTCCTGGAGTATTCTAATCTGTCCGGAAAGCTGATTAATCCCATAAATTAAAGAATTGATATTGACCAACAGAAAAAGTAAAACGGCCAGTGCAATCAGCATCAATATTCTCTTGATACTAATTCTTTGCATTGATATTTTTCAAATGAAAATAATCTTGAAATTTGATATAAAGTCCCATTGAGAACCCAAATTTTCCATCATTAAGATTCCAATATGGCTCAAATCGAGGCAGAATTCTCAAATCATCGCTCAATTTAATATCATTGAGTAATCTGATTATTATCACTTCTCTTTGTTGTTCCAGAGCAAATGGTTCGCGCCAGTTTTTACTAGTAGATTGATATAAGTGACCGCCATTCCAAGAGCTATATTCATCTCCATTCCAATAACTGACCATAACATCTCCAAGATGTGTGGATATTAAAGCATTCAAATAATATGCGCTTCCATCTCTGAAAGGAGGAATCAAGGATACAGATTCTAATGAATAATAATTGGTGACATAGGATTTCAGCTCCACCTTTTTAAAGAAGCCTTCACCAAACTTTTTCCCAATGACCAGGCCTGCTGCAAAATTAGTGACTGTTCTAGCCGGATTCGGATCATCATCTATCTGCCCGCCTACATGCGTTGCTATAGATTGAAGTGGAATACTTAAATAGAAATTATCAGCACGCAATGGTTTCAATTCAAGATTGAGACCTCCATTAAATTCTTCTCGAAATGGAGATCTGTCATAAATCATTTTATTCCAGGAAATCCATGCATCAGAGTGAAAAAAATCTGAATCGAAAAATATCTGGAGTCCGTTTTCAGGATTATTGGTTACGATTCTTTCGAAGTCATAAATAGGCTCTATATAATTGTGCTCTAATGGTCCTTCAATATTCCCAAATAGAAACCGAAATTTCTCATAATTGTATTGTAGTGAAAATGTAGGTTGAAAAAGAGTATAGTCAGGATTCCCAAAATCCTTTCGCGCGATCAAACCCATTTTGATAGAAAAATTTTTATGCGCGATGTATGATAGTTCAGGACGGAATAAGTAGCCAAATAGTGTATATCCTGTGGCAGTTTTTTCGTAATACTCATTGTTTTTATTGAAGCCAAGGGCATAAATACCCAAATCCAAATCTCCTACTTCCTTATCATTCAGATTCTGATTGCGATAAAATAATCCTGAATTATCCAGCTGGGCAAACAAATTTGAAAACCCTGAAATAAGAATTATTGTTAAAAAAAAATATAGTTTTTTGGTATTCACCATACTACGCAGATAGACTGCACACTCAAATGACATATTTGCAAAACGAAATAAATTAATTTCCAATATAGTTGTAATTTCACTTCAAATTAGCAGGAAAATGGCCGAAAATTCAGAAAAACTTAAAGCATTACAAATAACAATTGACAAACTTGAGAAAACCTATGGAAAAGGAACGGTTATGCGTCTTAATGACGGCACAGTCGTTGACATTCCGGCAATATCTACTGGTTCGCTTGGACTAGACCTTGCTTTAGGGGTAGGAGGATTTCCAAGGGGTCGTATAATTGAGATTTACGGACCTGAATCTTCAGGTAAAACAACATTGGCTATGCATGCCATTGCAGAAGCTCAGAAAAAAGGTGGTCTTGCTGCCTTTATAGATGCTGAGCATGCATTTGACAAATCCTATGCTGAGAAGTTGGGAATTGATCTTGAAAATTTACTCGTTTCACAACCGGATAATGGAGAGCAGGCGCTCGAAATAGCGGAGCATCTTATTCGATCAGGTGCTATTGATATAATTGTTATCGACTCTGTTGCCGCATTGGTTCCTAAAGGAGAAATTGAAGGGGAAATGGGGGATAGCAAAATGGGTCTTCAGGCAAGACTTATGTCGCAGGCTTTGAGAAAATTAACAGGTACAATTCATAAGACAAGCTGTACTTGTGTATTTATCAATCAATTGAGAGAAAAAATTGGTGTCATGTTCGGAAATCCCGAAACGACAACCGGTGGTAATGCACTTAAATTCTATGCTTCTGTAAGACTGGATATTAGAAGAATTGGTCAAATAAAAGAAGCCGCTGACAATGTTCTTGGTAACAGAACCAAAGTCAAAGTGGTTAAAAATAAAGTAGCTCCTCCATTCAAAGTTGTTGAATTTGATATAATGTATGGATTGGGCATATCTAAAGAAGGAGAAATTCTGGATATGGGAGTTGAACTAGAAATTGTTCAAAAATCAGGATCATGGTTTTCTTATGACGGCAATAAACTTGGTCAGGGAAGAGATGCTGTCAAAAACTTATTAATTGACAACCCTGAATTGGCAGATGAGATCGAAAAGAAAATCAGAGATATGATCAATGGCCTACCTGCAAAGGAAAAAGAGAGAAAAGAAAAGGAGAAAGCAGAGAAGGCGGAAAAAGCTAATAAAAAAGAAGTCGAGCAAGATTAATGACAGTTCGAATTAGAGTAAGCGGTAAAGTTCAGGGCGTATTCTTCAGAGCTTCAACCAAAGGAAAGGCTCGGGATTTGTCATTAAAGGGCTTCGTTCAAAACGAAGAAGATGGCTCAGTTCTAATTGAAGCTCAGGGATCTGAAACAGATATTGAATCTCTAATAGAATGGTGTAAAACCGGACCGCCTGCAGCCCAAGTAGAATTATGCGAATGGGAAGAAATTTCTAATAAAAACTATTCAATATTCACTATAAAATAAAAAAGCCGGCTTGCGCCGGCTTAATTTTTATAATTCAAGGGAACGGACTAGTTTATCAGAACTCTTTTGCTGAATGCGCCCTCAGTTGTCTTAAATCTCAAAATGTACATTCCCGCTTTTTCATTGCTAAGGTCAATATTGTAGAAACCTTTAGCTCCCAAAGATTGTGATGTGATCTTCTCACCCATCATTGAATAGACTTCAACCGACTCTGCAAAATCAGAAATAGAATTTATCTGAATCAATCCGTTACTAGGGTTAGGATAAACACTTATAGTCTTAGCTATTTCGTGGACAGGTAAATTACCTACCGAAGTTGCTGCAACTATATATTTATAAGCTTCATCATTTACTGATAAGTCATCTGAAGTGTTTGTTCCTGCTCCGTTCACATTGTCGATCCAAGCTTCAACTTTGTGTAAACCTAAACTTGAAGGCATCCATGGAGTAGTATGTGAAAACATCATTGAATCTCCTTTTGAAAGATTAACGCCTGTAACATTCTGTCTCACTTCAGTTCCTCCATCAATTCTGTAAACCACATCAAAGGAACTAACCTGTGTGAATTGATTATTTACAATAATTCCATCCACTGTAGTATTTTGATTTACCTGAACAAGGCCGGGAGTAGTTATTGCTGCAAAACTCAAATCTAAATTGGTCTGCTTATCATCGCTATAAGCTGAATGGAATACATCTTTTGAGCCAACGTTTTGGACCCAAACGATAACTCCCAAGTCAGTAAATTCTTCTACAGAATGTTCTGTGGCATTATTAATAGGGCTATTAGCATTTGCCGGTAATCTATAATTTCCCTGAAAAGTATAACTAAACTCATAAGTTAAAGGCTGACCCGTAAGAATAGTTCCAATAGAAGTTCCATTTGCATTAGGAAGCATTTTTTTCATAACATCATGAAATTCAGTTTCCCCATTACTTTTAATATTGTTGAAAGTAGTTTTTTCAATAATCGCGCAATGCAATCTATTATTACCTTTAATATCCTTAAGAGGCTTAATTGAAACGTTGACATTTACAGTTTTTCCAACCACTGTGAAATTACTTTCAATATCTAAAAATGCAGGAATATCAGAGTATTGGTCCAAAATGGAATTCGAGTAAGAATTTGAATTACCATTCCAACCTCCATCAATTTGCATATTGGGGACAGAATTCACGCCGTAGTAAGTTCTTCTTGTATTACCTTCTGATGTATAATAAGGGTCACCGGTTCCGGGCCATGACATCTGATACTTGATAATTACCGGAGTTCGTGAACTATTCGCCCAAACATTGTCTGTATTAACATTTCCCGGATTACAAGGTCCACATGTAGAAGACGTAAATACTTCATGAAATGCATTTCTGTTAACAAATTCGTCAACAACTTCTATAGATTTAGATAAAGTATCATTTAATGGATTAACATCTACAGCTCCACCGTTAACGTTAGTAACCCACATAGTAACAGTATAGACGCCGAGATTTTCAGGGGTCCATGCATTGAGCCTGGTTAAATTATAATTGTCTCCTTGATTTAATGTCAAGCCGGAAATAGGAAAGACCTTAGCCGGACCACCATCAACACTCATACCCACATCAAAAGAATTAACAGTTACCGTACCTAGATTTCTAATAACGGCTTCTGCTTTGAAGGGTGAATTGTTAATATTTACATTTTCAGAAATAGAAATCTGGTTCATAGCCAAATCAAGACCTTGAGCCTGAATTCCTAAGCTGATAAAAAGAAACGAGATGAGGAGTAATAGTTTATTCATTTTTAATTTTTTTAGACATTAAAGTTATGATTTGAAAGTGGGCTTAGCAAATTAAAGTATTTAGAATAGCTTATGGATATATGTGATTTTTTAACTAAGTAAGAAGTTATTCAATATTAGTTTTCAATTTCAGACTAGCCTCAATAGATTTTTCTTGTCTATTTTTGCTCGATGCGCATTTTTCAATACCTATATATTTTCTGGGTTGCACTTGTGTTTGTCTTTTGGATGATCATCATTTTGCCATTACTGGTCTTACCCTATATTTTCAATAAAAAGAAAGGTGGTGATGTCGCTTTCTTTTTCCTCAAAGTTTGGTCTTATTTATTTAGTTGGATGACCTTGATTTTGTTTAGAGTTAGAGGTAGAGATAAACTAGACAATAAAAATGCACGAATCGTCATTTGCAATCACACTTCTTTTCTTGATGCACCGGCATTTGCAATTGCAATGAAGGGCCAGTGCAGGCCATTGGGAAAAATTGAGATGACCAAGTTTCCTATATTCGGCTGGATTTACAGAATGAATGTTGTTCTTGTTGACAGAAGCAGTCAAGAGAGCCGGAAAAAAAGCATTGAAGAGATGCGTCGAACGATCGCAAATAATATTTCGATACTGATATTTCCTGAAGGAACAATGAACAGAGGGGATGTAATATTACAGCCCTTTTACGATGGTGCTTTTCGTTTGGCCAAGCAACTCAATGTAAACATTCAACCAATGGTAATTGAAAATGCTATTAATCTTATGCCCAGATCCGGTGGTTTTTCCATCAAACCCGGGAGAGTAAATATTCAATTCCTAGATCCTGTATCACCGGAGAATCTAACAGAAATTGAATTAAAACAACATTGTTTCGATAAGATGCATTCTTTTCTGAACCGAAAAAAAACTAATTAGAGCTTCTAACAAACAATTTTAACCACTTAAGTATTGTTATTATTATTCATAAACCGAAATCTTGACTTTTGAGCATTCAAACATTTAACAATGAAATATCTAAAACTACTTTTTGCACTAACCCTTTTTATAATGGGTGATAAATTAATTGCAGAAACAAAACTTGTAGAAAAAGTTAGTCAGTCCGATGGCGGACTCGTCATTCCGTATGAAAAATACGTGTTGGATAATGGACTAACTCTTGTAATACATGAAGATCACTCTGATCCTGTTGTACATATAGATGTTACTTATCATGTGGGCTCAGCCAGGGAAGAAATTGGTAAGTCGGGCTTCGCTCACTTTTTTGAGCATATGATGTTTCAAGGCTCAGAGAATGTTGGGGATGATCAGCATTTCAAAATTGTAAATGAGTCAGGTGGAACACTTAATGGCAGCACTAATAAAGACAGAACGAATTATTTTGAAACCTTGCCTTCCAATCAATTAGAAATTGGACTTTGGCTTGAAGCGGATAGAATGGGTTATTTGCTAGATGCTGTAACTCAGGAAAAGTTCGAAATTCAAAGAGCAACAGTTAAAAATGAAAGAGGTCAAAATTATGATAACAGACCATATGGCCTTGCAGGAGAAACGACTTCTAAAAATCTATATCCTTATGGCCATCCTTATTCATGGTTAACCATTGGATACATTGAAGACCTCGACAGAGTAGATGTAAACGATCTCAAGAAATTTTTTATGCGCTGGTACGGTCCCAACAACGCAACACTCACTGTTGGTGGAGATGTGAATCCAAAAAACGTGGTTGTACTCGTTGAAAAATACTACGGCAGCATCCCGAAAGGTCCTGAAGTTAATAATATGGATAAAATGGTGCCAACTGTGGAATCGGACAGGTACGTTTCATATGAAGATCAAATCAGATTCCCTTTGATTCAAATGACTTGGCCTACAGTACCTCTCTACACTAAAGAGGAAGCTGCTTTAGATTGCTTTGCAAGTATTATCGGTGGCGGTCAGACTTCAATTCTTTATAAGAACTTAATAAAAACTCAGAAAGCGGTTCAAACGTCTGCATATCAACCATGCTTCGAATTATCCGGTGAATTTACCATGATGGCACTGGCTAATCCGGGAACAAAGCTCTCTGAAATAGAGACTGTATTTAGGGAGTCTTTGAAAGAGTTTGAAAAAAGAGGTGTCACAGAAGAAGATGTGAAGAAATACGCTGCCCAACGCGAGTCTTCTGTTATTTATGGACTTTCGACAGTTAGAGGAAAGGTATCTCAGCTTGCTCAATATGCTACATTTACAGAGTCTCCTAATTATATACAGCAGGACTTAGAGCGATATCAAACTCTTACTACCAAGGATGTAATGAATGCCTACAACAAATACATAAAAGGAAAGGCATCGGTAATTTTAAGCGTATATCCTGAAGGCGCTGAAGATTTAGTTGCAGCAAAGGATAATTACAAAGTTGATAAATCAGATTACCAACCCGGTCCGAATGAATATGCTGATTTAAATTATAGCAAACCCAAAGACAATTTTGACAGAAGTAAAATTCCGGCATCTGGAGAAAATCCGGTAATCAAAGTGCCCGAAATATGGACACATGTCTTATCAAATGAAATTCCGGTAATTGGAACAGTCTCAGATGAAATTCCTGCTGTTAATATTCTATTGACTATTGAGGGAGGCCAGAGGCTGGAGTCTAAAGACATGTCCAAAGCAGGAATTACAAATCTGATGTGTAATTTGATGAATGAATCCACCCGCAACAGAAGTTCTGAAGAAATGGCTAAAGCTCTTGAATTGCTGGGTAGTTCTGTTTCCGTTGGCGCTTCCGGAAATCAAATTACAGTTAATATTCGAACCTTGAGAAAAAACTTAGACCAAACACTTGAGTTAGCCAATGAAATAATGTTCAGCCCAGGTTTTACAGAAGACGATTTTAATAGACTCAAAAAACAGCAATTAGAATTTATTGCTAATCAAAATACGCAAGCGCCGGCCATAGCCTCAAAAGTTTTTAGCAAATTGATTTATGGACAAGAAAATATTCAGGGCATACCTGCAAATGGTACTTTAGAAACAGTTGAGAACATTAATTTGGATGAAGTTAAGGAGTATTATAACAGTGTATTTTCTCCAAATACAGCAAATATTGTTATAGTTGGCCAAGTTGGTGCCGATGAAATTGTTCCCCAGCTAAGCATTTTTGAAAATTGGGAAAGGAAGGATGTAGAAATCCCTCAAGAATTTAAAATTCCTGATCAGGGCAAAACAACAATTTACCTTGTTGACAAAGAAAAATCTGCACAGTCTGAAATTAGAATTGGCAAATATACGGGTCTGACTTACGATGCTACAGGTGAATATTATAAGGCGAGTCTTTGTAATTATTCCCTTGGCGGTTATTTTAATAGCCGTATCAATATGAACTTAAGGGAAGACAAAGGTTTTACATATGGAGCCCGTTCAAGATTTAGTGGTGATAAGTACGACGGTACATTTACTGCGTCCTCATCAGTAAAATTAGATGCCACCGCTGCTTCAGTTAGGGAATTCATGAGCGAGATTTCAAAATATTATAAAGATGGTGTAACCGAAGAAGAAATCTCATTTATGAAAAGTTCAATAGGCCAAAGAGAAGCTCTCTCTTATGAATCACCATATCAAAAAGCTGCTTTCTTGAGAAGAATTATTACTTATAATCTTGATAACAATTTTACGGAAAAGCAGAATTCTATTTTACAACATATAGAAAAAGAAGAATTGGATTTTCTCGCTAAAAAATATCTTGATCCAAAGTCTATGAATATCCTTGTAGTTGGAGATAAACAGGTAATTAAAGGTGAACTAGAAAAATTAGGTTATCCTGTGAAAGAACTTGATAAGGAAGGAAATGAAATAATCAGTCCTGATACTGATAAGTTAAAAGACAAAAAATAGATAAAAAAAGCGGAGTGATAATCACCCCGCTTTTTTTTGACCTAGATTCTTACAGCTTCGGCCAGTAAGTCGGCCTCGGTAATTATATGAACTGTATTGGATTCATCTCTGACCAATAGGGCGCTATGCTTACTGATCATAGAAGACAATGTATCTATAGTAGTATCCATTGCAACAAAAGGGAATGAATCTTCCATTACCTCTTCCACTTTTTTATTCTTCAATTCAGGATCTGCAATTATTTTTTTCAGCAGCCTTGAATCAACGATACTTCCCACAATTTCATCATTGCCATCATGCACAGGAATTTGTGATATAGCCTTCTTATTCAAAAGATTAATAACATCCGAAACCTTATCATCTTTGGATACCGTAATTAATTTTCCTTGGCGATCGGCAATTTCCCTTGCATTTGAAAACTGACGATTTTCCAAAAAGCCTCTTTCTTTCATCCAATCGTCGTTATAAACTTTCCCTAAATAACGAGTTCCGTGATCAGGCAAAATGATGACCATTACATCATCTTCTTTAAGGTTTTCACGAGCATATTCTAGAGCACCCGCCACAGCAGAGCCACAAGACCATCCAATAAAAAGGCCTTCTTCGCGCGCAAGCCTCCTGGTCATTATTGCTCCATCTTTATCTGTCACTTTTACAAAATGATCTATTACAGAAAAGTCCACATTCTTCGGAAGAATATCTTCTCCAATTCCTTCAGTTAAATAAGGATAAACTTCTTTTTCATCGAAAATCCCTGTTTCCTTGTATTTTTTGAATACGGAGCCATAGGTATCAATTCCAACTGTGATAATGTCTTTGTTCTGTTCTTTTAAATACTTGGCCGTTCCGCACATAGAACCACCTGTGCCTACTCCGGCAGCATAGTGTGTAATTTCACCCTCAGTATCTTCCCAAATTTCCGGGCCTGTGGTTTCATAATGTGCTAACGTATTCGACATATTGTCGTACTGGTTGGGATAAAATGAGTTTTCAATATCCTCATTAAATTTTTTGGCTACAGAATAATACGATCTTGGATCCGAAGGAGGAACATTGGTAGGGCAAACTACAACCTCTGCACCCATAGCCTTCAAAATATCTATCTTTTCTTTTGATTGTTTATCAGCAAGCGTAAAAATACATTTATAGCCTTTTGCAATCGCCGCCAGTGCAAGGCCCATTCCCGTATTTCCGGAAGTTCCTTCGATAATTGTGCCTCCGGGCTTGAGCGTTCCGTTTTTCTCAGCGTCTTCCACCATTTTAATGGCCATTCTGTCCTTCATGGAATTTCCGGGATTAAAGTATTCCACTTTCACTAAAATTGTTCCTTTTATTCCCTTATTGACTTTGTTTAGCTTGATTAAAGGCGTATTGCCAATGGTTTCGATGATTGAGTTTAGGTATTTCATTATGTGTTTTTGAAGTTATTGCAAAGATAAAATTCACAACCGGCTAACAGTAATTAATTAGGCCTTTTTAATCTTACCTGCTAAAAGATAGAGTACAGCCATTCTTATTGCCACTCCATTTTCTACCTGATCTAAAATAATGCTATGCTCTGAATCTGCTACATCGCTGTCTATTTCAACGCCCCTATTGATAGGCCCCGGATGCATGATCAGTATTTCTTTATTCAATTGATCTAAGATATTTTTATTGATACCGTAGTAAAGCGAATATTCTCTCAAGGAAGGAAAATATTTAGCTTTTTGCCTTTCCAGCTGAATTCTTAAAACGTTAGCTACATCACACCATTCTAGTGCCTTGACAAGATCAAGTTCTTTTTTTACTCCCAGTTTTTCAATATAACGAGGAATTAATGTATTTGGTCCGCACACCATAACTTCAGCTCCTAATTTCTTAAGTGCGAAAATATTTGACAGAGCCACCCGCGAGTGTGTAATATCTCCAATTATAGCCACCTTTTTTCCCTTCACATCACCAAAACTTTGACGAATCGAATATGTATCAAGAAGTGCTTGTGTAGGATGTTCATGTGTGCCATCACCGGCGTTGATAATCGAAGCCTCAATATTTCTAGACAGAAAATGACATGCTCCGGGACTCGAATGACGCATCACGATCATATCTACTTTCATTGCCAAGATGTTATTGACCGTGTCCAGTAATGTTTCGCCTTTCTTTAAGGAGCTCGATGATCCGGAGAAGTTTACCACATCTGCTGAAAGCCTTTTTTCCGCCAGTTCAAATGAAATGCGTGTTCGTGTTGAATTTTCAAAAAATACGTTGGCTATGGTAATATCCCTGAGTGAGGGTACTTTCTTGATTGGTCGATTAATAACTTCCAGGAAGTTATCCGCTGTTTCAAAAATTAAATGAAGATCCTCTTTTGTGAGTTCGTGTATTCCTAAAAGATGATCGACGCTCAGTTTTGTCATTTTATTCTTCTTCTAAATCAATAAGCCAAACTTTACTCTTTTTATCCTTCTCATCCCATTCGACTTTAACTCTTTGCGATGACATAGTATTTACTGTTCGGCCGATATAATCAGGCTTAATCGGCAACTCCTGAGTATTTTTACGATCAATTAATATCATCAACTCAACGGATTTGGGTCTTCCAAATGCAATCATCGCATCTAAAGCAGCTCGAACAGATCTGCCGGTGAATAAGACGTCATCCACCAAAATCACATGTTTATTTTCTATTAAGAAAGGAACTTCCGTTGAACTAGCTTTTATGGGCTCAGACTTCCTTCGGAAATCATCTCTGTAAAAAGTAACATCCAATTGACCGAGGGCAACGTCCTTATTTATTAGGAGTTTAATTCTTTTCTGAATGCGGGAAGCTAGAAGAATGCCGCGAGGTTGCATTCCTAAAATAACGGTATCCTCAAAATTGGTATAGTTTTCAATCAGTTCCTGACAAAGCCTGCTAAGCGTTATGTTCAGTTGTTTAGAGTCGAGAATACAGCGTTTCTCCATAAGTATTGTGCAAAATTAGCAATTAATAGATATTTAATAAATCGCGATGGCCTTTAATCTTTCTTTGTCTAAAGAAAGGATTCTAAATTCGATCGTTCTTGGATTAGCATATTCATTGCCGGGAATGCTTAATTTTAAAATATCATCATTGTAAGACCATTTGGCATCCTCAAATCTCATTGGAAAATCTGTAGGGCTAATTGCATTATAAGTGACCATTCCATTTTCTTTCAGTATAAAACCTTCCCTACCTCTTGACAGTGGAAAATCATAAGTTTCCGGTCTATAATATATCGTATCTCCGCTTGTTTCTTCACCGGCAAAAAACCAAGCTTGTTCTTTTAATAGTTCCAGATTAAAACTTTCCTTCTCATCTTCGTTTTTCTTACAGGATGGTGCTATTAATGTAAATAATAGTGCTGAAATGATAATACTTTTTAAAATTCGCATGTTCATGGTTTTTCAATTTCTTGAAACAAGAGTCTACATATTTATCTTTACCAAATATTGCACCAAATAACGAAATCGCTTGGACAATAAAAGCATATCAAAAATACTTCAAAAAGCAGCAAAACTTTTGGAATTGCATGAAGCAAATCCATTTAAGGTCAGATCGTACCAAAACGCAGCTTTTAATATTGAAAGAATTCCTGTTTCAATTGCTGATACTCCTCAGGACGAATGGCAAAATATTGAGGGTATTGGCAAAAATCTAAATGATAAACTGGCCAGTATTCTCGATAATGGTTCATTTAAAGAGCTCAACGAACTTCTGGAAAAAACTCCTGAGGGAATTGTTGAAATGCTCGAAGTAAAAGGTGTAGGTCCAAAGAAAATAAGAGTGCTCTGGAAAGAATATGACATTCAGAACAAGGATGATTTATTAGTAGCAGCAAAAGAGGGAAAACTTGCAGATTGGAAAGGTTTTGGCGAAAAAACCCAAAAGGCGATTCTGGATAACTTGCTCTTTGCAAAAGAACAATCAGGTAAAGTATTCTATGCTGAAGCTGAGAAAATGGCTGAAATTTTAATGGAAGAAATACAGCCGGCCGTTGAAAGAATAGAATTGGCAGGAGAAGCTGCACGCTACCTGGATGTTGTAGAATTATTGCAGTTTTTAATAATTGCAGATTATGACTCACTTATGGATAAACTGGAATCCATAGAAGGAATTGAATTGAACTTTAAAACCTCAGGACCTTTTTCGATAAAAGGTGAGATAAAAGAAAAAGAGCTGGCTGTCGAATTTCTGTTAGCTGATAAAGAGGATTTTGGCAATAGACTCATCTACCTTAACAGCGACCCCGATCATTTGAACAAAAGCAATGATCAAGGACAGAGTTTCGGAGAATTCATCAATAAAACGGCCTTTCCGGAGGAAGAAATAGTTTATAAAGAATTTGGTGCAGAGTGGATCCCGGCTGAACTCCGTGAAGGAATGGTGGAATGGGAGCTGATGAAAGAAGGGCGACTAAAAAATCTTGTTACAGATAACGATCTTAAAGGCACAATTCACAATCACAGTACCTATTCTGATGGTATTAATACGCTTGAAGAAATGGCCAAAGGTGCGCAAGCATTGGGCTTAACATATCTTGGAATAAGTGATCATTCAAAATCTGCTTTTTATGCAAATGGATTGGATGAAAGTAGGATCATCAAACAACATCAGGAAATTGATGAACTCAATAAAAAAATGTCGGGTTTTAAGATTTTTAAGGGAATTGAATCAGATATCTTAAATGATGGGTCACTTGATTATTCAGATGATGTGCTTAAAAGTTTTGATTTTATTGTTGCCAGCATTCATTCAGGATTAAGTATGGATGAGAGAAAAGCAACCGCGAGACTAATAAAAGCCATCGAAAACCCATATACTACTTTTTTGGGTCACCCAACCGGTAGACTATTGCTAAAAAGAAAAGGATATCCCATTAATCACAAAATGGTGATTGACGCATGTGCTGAAAATGATGTAATCATAGAAATAAATGCCAATCCATGGCGCTTAGATTTATCGTGGGAATGGGTAGCTTATGCCTTGGAAAAAGGATTATGGCTGAGCATTAACCCGGATGCACACCAATTAAATGGATATAATGATATGCATTATGGCGTTTGTGTTGGCAGAAAAGGGGGCTTAACCAAAGACAGAACTTTCAATGCATTGAGTTCGAATGAAGTAGAAGAGTATTTTGCAAGAAAAAAATCTAAAGCTTAATTGATGAAAATACTTATTGTTAGATTTTCTTCAATTGGAGATATTGTTCTTACCACTCCAGTAATCAGAAATTTAAAAGCTCAGATGAAGGCGGAAGTGCATTTTTGTACAAAATCGCAATACTCTGAAATACTTTCGGCAAATCCCTACATTGAAAAAACGCACCTGCTTGATGGGGATTTTTCTGATCTGACAAGAAAATTAAAAAAAGAAAATTTTGATGTGCTCATTGACCTGCACAACAATATCAGAACTAGAAGGCTAAAATTTGCCCTTGGAATCAAAAAGAACTTCACCTTCAATAAAGTCAATCTCAAAAAGTGGATTCTAGTAAATTTCAAAGTCAATACGCTCCCAAATATCCATATAGTAGATCGGTATATGGAAACTGTCAAGGAGTTGGGGGTTGAAAATGACAATCTCGGTCTGGATTATTTTTTAGGAGAAAAGGACAAAATTGAAATCGATTGGCTTCCTGAAACGCATAGAGAGAAATTCGTAGCATTTGTAATTGGTGCAAAATTCAATACCAAAAAACTTCCGGTTAAACGGATGATTGAGTTATGCAATAAAATCAACAAGCCTATCATACTAGTTGGGGGCAAAGAAGATCAGGCCAATGCTAAATTGATTGAAGACTTCTTTGAAAGAAAAGATGAAAATGTGTCTTATGAGGAGGGTCTGGAAAAGCTTGGAAAAAAGGCTCAAATATTTAATGCTTGTGGAAAATTTTCAATTAATCAGAGTGCGGATATTTTAAGCAAAGCCTCATATGTTTTTACACATGACACCGGCATGATGCATATCGCGGCAGCATTCAAGAAGAATATATTTTCTATTTGGGGAAATACCACACCTTCATTCGGAATGTATCCATACCAAACAAAGTTTACGGTTTTAGAAAACAATAAAATATCCTGTAGACCCTGTTCCAAAATAGGTTATTCAAAATGTCCGAAAGGTCATTTTAAATGTATGAATGAAATTGTTTTTGATTTTTATCTGCCTTGAATTTCACAGAAATATCTTTTGAAAAAGCTTTTCCAATCTTTTATGTGTTCTCATATTTTGCTTGAATTCAGCTTCGCCATTATTGAGAATAACATAATAGGTAAAAACAGATTCGTATTCATTTGAATCAGGGTTGATTGGAGCATAGCGCAAATCTGTAATCTTATAAGTATTGCTTTTCACCTTGTCAATGCACAAATAGCCTCGCGCCAAATTGTATAATGGATACAAATCGATATGCTCAGAAATTTCAAGCAGGTAGTCTGTGTTTTTCGGTAAAGAAAAATAGTTTCCATTAATAGGATCAAAAACACTCAGAACCTCCCGAGAAACCATAAAGGAATCCGGAAATTCAATTACTGCTCTGTATTTAAAAGGTGTAAATAATATCGGCTGAGTATTTATACGAATCGCCTTTTCAAAGCTTGGGTTTGCAGATACCTTTCTGATGAAGAATTGCTGATAGTTAAATAATATTACCAAGTAGCAAGAACTAAGAATCAAGGTCCATCGATTCATCTTTTTAGCCAGATTTGATTTTGAGAAAATGAAGAAAATCGCTAACCCTGTACCCAAAACAACTGAATATATAAGGTCAATGACATAAACCGTTTGTGTGGCTATTCTAGTATCAAGTGGCCAGAAAAGTTGAGTTCCCCAGGTTGTTAAGCAATCCAATAAGGCGTGTGTGAGCAAAACCAAAAAAAAACTCATGAAAAGCCGTAAAGGGCTAGAATGCTTGAAAAATGAAATGGATCTATTAAAGTAAAGGAGCAAAAAAGATAAAATTAAAAAAGGCAAAATGGCATGAGAGAAGGATCTGTGAAGAATTAATTCTTCAAAATCACTCACATCATAGATCAATAACATATCCAAATCAGGCAATGCACCCAATATACAGCCGGCAATAATGGCTTTCCTTGGGTTTTCATCCTTTAATATCTGACTTGATACCGCTCCTCCTAAAACAATTTGAGTTAAAATATCCATTTTTGCATTAGTGTCTTCAGAAACAAAAATATCGATTAATGATCCATTAGGAGAAGCTCTTCTTGATTATATGTCCGGAAAAAAGCGTGAATTCATTAAAGTTGAATCCAGTCTTGGCGAAGAAGATAACCTTTGGGTAAAGCAATTTTTCAGAAATTACTTAGAAATGCCGGAGGTTGAGAGAGTAGCCTTAGCGAATTGCAAAGGCAAAGTTTTGGATGTTGGTGCAGGCGCCGGAGCGCATTCCCTTTATCTTCAGAAAAAGGGATTTGAAGTTTGGCCTATTGATATTTCAGCCGGTGCGGTAATAACTATGAAAGAGCGTGGTCTTGAGAATGCAAGGAATATCAATTTTTTTGATCTTGGAAAAGAAAAATACGATAGCATTTTAATGTTAATGAACGGCATTGGTATAGTTGGAGCAATAAAAAGTCTTGAACAGTTTTTTACCAAAGTTTCATCCCTATTAAACCCCGAGGGAATTCTAATTTTCGATTCATCGGACATCATTTATATGTTTGAAGATGACATTGGTAACTTTGAACTTGATCATGAAAATTATTACGGAGAAGTAAAATACACCATGAGTTATAAAAAAACGAAAGGGCAAGCTTTCAAATGGCTTTTTATAGATTACAATACCTTAAAATCTGTTGCCGAAAAATTTAATTTTAAAACCAGTATTTTAACTAAACAAAGTAATAATGCATATACTTGTATGTGTAGCAGAGCGATTTAAATTGAATTATTGGTTATTTAGTAAGACTCAAAAAATTTAAATATTAAACAATTCTTTTTTTAATTGCCTTGTTTGGCATATTTTCGGGGTTTATATTCTTGGAATGAATTTTGCCCAAGGTAATAGAATCAAATTTTAAATAGTATGAAAAAATTATTGTTAGTCCTTTTTGGAGCCTTTCTTAGTTTAAACGTAATGAGCCAAGATTTTGAAGGTACCATTCAGTTTAATGTGAAAATTTCCGGTGAGGAATTCGACCGATACTCCAAAGCATTTCCGGAAGCCATACAATTGAAGATCAAGGGTCATAATATGCGTGGTAAAACAACTGGTGGACAAATAACTTCGCTAATGAGCGGATTTATCTTTGATGGTGATCATAAAACTGCATATGTGATTTCTGATGCTTTTCAAACAGCGTTTAAATTAAAATCTGCAGATTTTGAGGGCGATTCTCAAGAACACGCAACAAAGTTTGATATTACCAATACCGGTGAAAAAGAGACAATTGCAGGTTACGAATGCACAAAATACATAGCGAAAGAAGAAGGTAAAAACACAGTTATTAACATCTGGACTACAGATCAGTTTACTATTGCAAAACCTACCAACCTTGCCAACTTAACCGGAAATATTTTCCTTGAAGGTGTTGAAGGATTTCCTTTGAAAGCTATCACAGTTCAAAATAATACAACAATGTTAGTGGAAGTTGCTGATGTTAGAAAAGAGCCTGTAGATAATTCCTCTTTTGAAATACCTAGTGGGTATAGAGTGCAGGACTTTGATTTTAGCATGTTTAATGCCATGCTTCCAAATGGTGGTAACTAATAGTATTTTTAGAGCTTTAAACATCTGAATCAAATTTTGCTCAACACTTTTGTTAAAAAACATAAAGACACCTTAACGGGCCATAAATTAATATGGCCTCTATTTTTGATGCTCTTGATTGTAACAAGCAGTTGCCAAAAGGATGAGAGGTTTGAAGGTGAAATACATTTTGATGTTATCATTAACAAGGATGAATCAGGCAAAATGAAATCTCTTGCTCCAGAGAAATATCATTTCAAAATCAAAAAAAACAGAATAATTTTTACAACCGAAGGAGGCCTCTCTTCAACTCTCTTTGGTGGAATGATCTTCGACGGGCAAAAGGACGAAGGCTATATGCTTATGAAATCAAGTCAGTTGGCATATAAAATGGCTAGAGGCAATGACACCAAACTTGCAAAAAAAGCTTCCGAAGTTACTTCTGAAATAAAAACAACCAATGAAAAAGTTGACATACTAGGTTACGAGGCTGAAAAATATATTGTTAAAAGTACGGAAGACGGAAAAACTACTGTTAATCAAGTATGGGTAACTAAAGGTATCAATATTGATTTCCCCAAGAGTCTAATTGAAAGTACTCCAGATATGTTTTTTGGTGCTTTTGAAGGCTTCCCCCTTAAAGTAATTACCACATCTGAAAGCGGGCGAGAAATAACAGTAATCGCAAGTGAAATTGATGAAACAAGTGTTTCTTCAAGCTCTTTTGATGTTCCTGACAATTATAAAGTTACGGAAGATGATCCAAGCGACATGATCAATATGTTCCGCCAGTTTCTTAAATAGAAATTCCCTTTCTAATCTTGTCACTTTCTATCGTGTGAACACCTTCTGCATTAGTTTGAGAAAAGTCAAACATTGCCTTTGCGATATCTTTTGCCTGAACTCCTTTATATTTTGAAAGTGATTTTGGCAAAATTGGATCAATTAGTGAAGTAACTTTTTTGGCCACTTCTTCACCCATTCTTGACTCTTTTCTATCGCCCAAGATTAATGCCGGACGGAATATACCAATGGTTTTAAATGCTAGTTTAGAGATAGCCTGCTCCATTTTTCCTTTTACTCTACTATAGAAAAACATACTTTTTCTATTCGCGCCCATTGAGGATATAATGAACATACGTTTTGCACCATGCTGTAAGCCTATTTCAGCAAGTTTTAATGGATAATCAAAGTCCACTTGAATAAATTTCTTTTTACTTCCTGCTTTTTTCATGGTAGTACCAAGACAACAAAAAATATCATCGACATCGGATTGAAACTCCATTGAATCGAGATCCTTAAATGCCACCAGTCTTTCTCTCAGAACCGGATGACTCATCCCACTTGGTCTGCGTACAAAGGATACAATACGATCATATTCTCCTTTCTCAAGTAAAATCTCTAGAAGATGTGAACCAACCAGGCCTGTCGCTCCTGCTATGATAGCTTTTTTAGGCATTCACTGTTTTTTTGAGCATAAGTAAAATTTCGTTCTGTAATGTCACACCCTTATCTGTATTATACCATCCTTGGAGCTCCTCATAAAATTTTTGCTTTTCTGTCCATGGTTTGATTTTATACTCCATTGCCATTGTTTGCACCGGTTCGGGGCGAGGACCCCATGTATCAATAACACTCATTTTTTCATCTAGTTGAATCAACTTGGGAATACTTTTGGTGCCATTAGTCTGGAATTCATTTATCAATTCAGGATGTTCGTCACGCAAAACTAATCTGAAATTTATTAAATCACTTATTTTACTTATTTCATAAAATAAGGGAAGGTTTTGAG
Source organism: uncultured Hyphobacterium sp. (assembly GCA_964351965.1). Taxonomy (GTDB): domain Bacteria; phylum Bacteroidota; class Bacteroidia; order Cytophagales; family CCMP332; genus CCMP332. Next base: position 494,429 of record CAYGPM010000002.1, read on the forward strand.
AAGCATCGCCACACCAGGGTTCGGTAATGGCCAACCATGTGACGGGAGATTCCAATTCCTCTAATTCGTATTTAAGTTTATCAATTAAATTGAATTGTTTATGAATTCGCTTTGATCTCTGGAAATTCAGTTTTGTATAATCGATCATTTCCTGTGTTTGCTCAGGCGAATTCGTTTTCCCTTCTTTTACGAGAGTCTCGAAAAAAACCCAATACTGATCATAGGACATTGATTTTTGAATGTATTTATTTAGGTCCATCACAATAAAATTTTATCTATTAATAGTTAAATGTCAATTCCTTCAAATAAAATCCTCAATTCACATTAATGTTTGTAATTTTGCCGAATTAAATCGAATTTCTGATGATGAATATCATAATTTTCGGCCCTCCGGGAGCAGGAAAAGGAACACAAAGTGAGAAACTCATTTCTAAATATGGCATGGTTCATATTTCTACCGGAGACCTTTTCCGCTGGCACACCAAAAACGACACGGAATTAGGAAAAAAAGTAAAAGAAATTATGAATAGCGGGCAATTGGTTCCTGATGAGATCACCATTGCAATGCTTAAAGAAGAAGTAGATAAGACTCCCGATGCTGCCGGGTTTCTATTTGATGGATTCCCAAGAACTGTTCCGCAAGCCGAGGCGCTTGATGCGTTTATGGAAAAGCAGGGAACTATGATTCACAAAGTTATCGCACTGGATGTAAGTGAAGATGAAGTTCGCAAAAGAATAGCCAAAAGAAGGTCTCTTGAAAATCGCGCTGATGATGGAGAAGATAAGTTGGATAAAAGAATTAATGAGTACTTCAGCAAAACAATTCATGTTCTTCCATTTTATGATAAGCAAGGCAGACTTCATTCGGTAAATGGCATTGGCGATATTGATGAGATATTCAATAATATCGTTTCCATTATCGATTAAAATAAAGCTTTGTCATCACCCAACTTCATTGATTATGTAAAAATATGTGGACGCTCCGGACACGGCGGAGCAGGGTCTACACATTTTAGAAAAGAGAAATTCGTTCCCAAAGGGGGGCCTGATGGAGGAGATGGTGGTCGTGGTGGACATATTATTCTCAGAGGTAATACTCAAATGTGGACACTGCTTCATCTCAAATACAGAAAGCATGTCATAGCCGGTCATGGTGCTCCCGGGGAAGCCGGAAACAGAACTGGAAAACAAGGTGAAGATATAATTCTAGATGTTCCATTAGGCACTGTGGCCAAAGAAGCAGAGTCTGACAAAGTTCTTTTTGAAATTACCGAAGATGGTCAGGAGCAAATACTTGTTCCCGGCGGAATGGGCGGCTTGGGAAATACAAATTTCAAAAGCTCGACAAATCAGGCGCCTCTACATTCACAACCCGGACAAAGCGGTTTGGAAGAATGGTATATTCTCGAATTAAAATTACTGGCAGATATAGGTCTTGTCGGCTTTCCAAATGCCGGAAAATCAACTTTACTTTCTGTTATTTCCGCTGCCAAGCCCAAAATCGCTAATTACGCATTTACCACTATTACACCTAATGTGGGAGTAGTAGATTACCGAGACTACAAATCTTTTGTTGTCGCTGATATTCCGGGTATCATAGAAGGTGCTGCAGAAGGCAAAGGGTTGGGAACAAGGTTTCTGCGACATATTGAAAGAAATTCAGCATTACTTTTCATGATACCGGCTGATAGCATGGATGTTAATGAGGACTATAATATTCTTCTGGAAGAGTTAAAAAAATACAATCCCGACCTCCTCGATAAGAATAGGTTATTGGCTATCACAAAATCAGATTTGCTCGATCAAGAGCTTATGGACGAATTAGAGCAGGAAATCACTGTTGATCTCCCCGTCGTTTTCATATCATCCGTTACGCAATTCAATATCCAAAAATTGAAGGATGAATTGTGGAAGATCATTAATTAACTGTCAAAGTGGCACAGATTAGGGATTGGCAAAAATATTGCACCTAGTCAATTCACGTTATTTTTTAGAAACATGGCGAAGAATAAAAAAAAGAAAACAAGCACTGAACACGAAGAAGTAATGCAGAAAGAAAAGCACGAGGTATTAGAGGATAATACAAATGAAGAAGACTTTGCTGTTCATGAAGATGAAATAGAGAAAGAAGAAATTTCTAATGAAGAAAAACTTCAAAAGGAGCTCGAGGAATATAAAGACAAATATTTACGGCTTTATTCTGAATTTGAAAACTTCCGACGAAGAACTAATAAGGAAAAATACGAAGTAATTAGTACAGCGAATGAACGATTACTAATCGATATTATACCAATTGTAGATGATTTTGAGCGAGCAGAGAAGTCATTCAAAGATGCTAAAGACTTAAAAGCTATAAAAGAAGGTGTTGACCTTATCTACAATAAACTTCTAAAAACACTTGAGAGCAAAGGTGTTCAAAAAATGAAGTCTCAAGGGGAGGCTCTCGATACCGAAAAACACGAAGCAATTACCCAGATTCCCGTTGATGACAAAAAGAAAAAAGGCAAAATCGTTGATGTTATCGAAGAGGGTTATACTCTTCACGATAAAGTAATCAGATATGCCAAAGTGGTAATTGGTCAATAATTTTAAAAAATGGCAAAAAGAGATTTTTACGAAATACTAGGGATAGACCGAAAAGCCACTAAGGATGAGATAAAGAAGGCGTATAGAAAGATTGCCATTAAATATCACCCTGACAAAAACCCTGATAACGCAGAGGCTGAAGCTAAATTCAAAGAGGCTGCAGAAGCATATGAGATTCTGAGCAACGATGAGAAGCGCGCTAGATATGATCAGTTTGGCCATGCAGGCATGGGAGCCGGTGGTGGAGGTTACAGCGGTGGAGGAATGAGCATGGATGATATCTTCTCACAATTTGGAGATATTTTCGGTGGAGGAGGAGGAAGTCCTTTTGACAGTTTTTTTGGAGGCGGAAGATCCGGTGGCGGAAGACGTAGAAAGGGAAGTAATCTTCGAATCAAATTAAAACTTACTCTAAACGAGATAGCACATGGAGTTGAAAAGAAACTCAAGGTAAAACGAATGGTCGTTGCCGATGGTGTTACCTTCAAGAATTGTACAAGTTGTAATGGTTCGGGTCAGGTTAAAAAAGTTGTAAATACAATGCTAGGCCAAATGGTTTCAGCAAGCACCTGCCCTACCTGTCAGGGTTCAGGAAAAATCATTGATAAAAGACCAAGTGGTGTTGACGGATCCGGACTAAAAAATTCTGAGGAGGTAGTTTCAATAAAGATTCCTGCAGGTGTTGTTGACGGCATGCAATTGTCAATGAGCGGAAAAGGAAATGAACCTCCCGGTGGTGGCGTACCCGGAGATCTTCTGATTTTAATTGAAGAGGATGAAGACAAAGATTTGAAAAGAGATGGTACAAATGTTATTTATGATCTCTATTTAAATTTCCCTGATGCAGCTTTAGGTACTTCAGTTGAGGTTCCAACAATCGATGGAAAAGTTAAAGTAAATGTTCAAGCCGGTACTCAATCCGGAAAAATATTAAGACTTCGTGGAAAAGGAATTCCCGATATCAATGGCTATGGCCAGGGAGATCAATTGATTCACGTCAATGTCTGGACACCTAAAGATTTAAGTCCAGAGGAAAAAGTCATGCTGGAGACTTTAAAAAATTCTCCTAATTTTCAACCTGCACCCGGCAGAGATGAAAAAGGATTTTTCCATAAGATGAAAGATTTCTTTCAGTAACTATTTGAGAGAGGCGCTATATGCGCCTTTTTTGTTTAGATCCACTAATACATGTTCCTGAATTGTAGTGGCCAGACTCAAGCCGGTATAGTCTACCTGCATAGGAAAACTCTTATGATCTCTATTTATTAGAACAGCAACTTGAATGCTCGAAGGATTCAGGTTCAAAAAAGGACGGATAGCATATATCAATGTTTTGCCTGAATTTAAAACGTCATCAACTATAATAATCGCCTTCCCTTCAATCTGCTTTTTAAATTCATCCAAATTAGGATCAAATGAAGCCGGGTTCTTTTTGTCCAAATTGGCAGGTATAAGCGTGAATTTAACCGGAAAAATGGATTCCAGTTCTTTCAGCAAAGCCTTTGCCAAAGCAAGTCCCTGTCCTTCAATTCCTACAATTGTAATGCTTTTAGCATTGTAGTTTTCCTCATAGATTTCATAAGCCATGCGCTTAATCTTCTGAGCAATTTGATCGTTATTGAGAATGAATTTTTCGGACATGATTCGCGCTTTGTGCTAAAGTAAATAAATGAAATCAGATTTATTTTTTTACTAAAACTATTTCCTTGTTAAACCCATCTACAATAGTTTGAAAATACTCTTTAACCGTTGAATATTCATTTGGCTCATATATAGATTTCTTAAAAGAATACAGGCCACTGGCAGAGAGTTCTGATCCCTCATATGAGTAGCTTAAATCGATCTTCACCAGATTATTATCAATATTGATTGGAGCTGGCAATTCAAAGGGTTTTAGATTTTCGGGAATATCAATCGTAGCTTCAAAATTCTCCTCGAAAGTCAAAGAAAAGTCTATGGGATAATCTCTTTCCTTTAGTTTAAATGGGTTTTCTAGAATTGGAAACTTTAAAAAAGGTCTAATTATTAAATCACCATCTAAATCCTCAATTTCAGCCTTACCTTCAGCAGCAATTATATAAGGCATTTCCATTTTCTCGTAATTAATACTTTTTACTTTTTCTGATTCAAGTCCATTATTTTTCAAATAGTCTTGTAATTCTTCAAATTCATCTTTGTAATTTTTCCTTTTTCTGAATGCCGCATATTCCAGAGCTTGAATGGTAACATTTCCGGTGCAATTCGTGCTATCCGGATTAACTTTTAAGTTCAACACCACTTTATTTTGACTAGTGGCATTACTCTCTAAATCCACCCAATCATCGGAGTTGGCAGACACAACCAAGCCCCTTGAATTCATACAGTTTAAAGGAATCCTATTATAACTGATAAGCTCTTCACTGGCATCAGACAAATATTTTGAATCTTCTTCCATGACAAAGATTATCACATGATTGAAGAAACTCATATAGGGATAATTAAACTTGATTTTCCCATGTCCGCGGGTACTCAAAATTACCGGCCTGGCCTTTAAGCCGGCTTCGCGTAACATGGATACTGTGAATAAATTTATTTCAGCAGAAGACCCCTTTTTTAACTTGTAAAAATCTTTCGCTTTTGCAGAAGCTGAATAGCTGTAGTTACCATTCCATGTATAATTCTGCTTCATATGTTCAATTATTTGCCGCGCTTTTTCATTTTTATCATCACTTAAATTCGGAATGTCTTTTTGAAGAACCTTTTTTGCTATGGACCTTGAATCTTTTAAATAACCTCCATAACGATCTCCTTCAATCAGGTCATTACAAAGCTTTGGCCATGTGCTCATAACATCCTCTTTTGTAGTCTGCGAAGCTTGGTATTTTGAGAGTTGAAAATCCATTTTCATGATATAATCATCTCTTGTCGAAATGAATGACTCCTCCTTAAATGCCGGAATATTCGACATCCCATATACATTAATCACCTCATAAAAGTCAACTTTATAATATTTGCTGGTCCTCTTTTCATCAGATTGATAACTCGTCTGGTAGTCAAATCTGTCTAATCCCTGTGCTATGAAATTATATTCGTAAAATGGAATCATATCGAGTCTGTATTGGCTGTAAACTGTTGGAATATCAGTTTGAAATTCCCAGTCGTAAATATTGAATTTGTAAGGAGACTCAAGAGTATATGTGTATTCTATTATACTACCTACTTTTACATCAGGACAAGCAGCTTTATATCGAGTGAAATTGTCATTTACTTTTTCTTCAAAAATTGCATCCTGACTTAATTCTGTCTTTTGAATTGATCCTTTTTCATCCCTATTATAAACATGGGCAGTCAGGTATCTGAATTTTTCACCACTCCCTTTTGCTTCATAAACGCCGATACTGAGATTAGCCCTTTCTATTCCGGACTGTTTAAGAATTTTTATCCTTTTCTTTCTGGTAAATTCAATGTTATAACCGTAAAGAGTAAAGTTTCCTTTTTCTTCAATAATATCGATGAACTTGGTATGTGCTACGTCATAAAGTACCACCGCCTCAGCATCCGGATCATCTTCAAATTCTTTAAGATCCCAATCTTCCTGATTAATTTGCCCCCATATTCTGGAATGTTGGGCATTTAAGTTTAAAAAAGTAAGAGTTACAAAGGTGAGTATTAAAATGCCACGCATGCTTTCAATCTTTAGTTAAAATAATTTTAAAATCTTCATCAAAGTCTTTTGATTCCTTTATCCATCCATAGAACTCCGGATATTTTTCAAGAGGATATTCGCCTTTATTCAAAAGGAACGTTTTGACATGAAAAAGACCATTTTCAGTCTGTTTTGTATCAATTGAATATTTGCCAAATTCAGATTCAATTACCACATTTTCAGGATATTTCTTGTTCTGGAAATCGAGCTCAGTCAAATCATAAATGAAGGTATCAACTTTAAAAATTGGGTAATGTATAATTAGGTTTTGACCGCGATCTTCAGGTTTTTCCATAGTTGGGAGACCAATGGTTTCAGGATAAATAACAGCCTTATTGGCATAAATTTTAAATGCCTCATTTTGATTGATTGTTGCATTTATTGAGATTGTCCTGGAATCTCTATTCTTTTTATCCATACTAATGGATTGAATTTCGGCTTTGTCCATATTGAGCAGATCAAGAAGATTCTCCTTTTTGTCATCTTCTGCCTCATTTGTTATTACATAGTTATAATATTCAAAGGACCTTCCTCTAACATTATAGTTAAAGTCTATAACTGCATTTTTATCACTATTTAATTTGATCCTTAAAGTCGAACTTGTTAATACATCATGGTTTTCCAGGGCAGGCGTATTGACAAGTTTACTTTGACCGCTATCAATTAATAAGGCCGTTCTACCTTGAGTAAATGTTCCCAAATAATTAAAAGGGGTAATTTGACTTGTGTTTTCTAACCAAATTGTATCTCCACCAAGAGGTACACAAAGGATAACATGATTAAAAAACTGACCCGGAAACTCTGTATCAAGACGTTCATGACTTCTACCCGCAATGATATCAACAGTATAAGATTTAATTCCGGCGCTTTTCAAAAGTGCTTGCATGTAAATACTTAATGCTTTACAATCACCATACTTGTTTTCACAAACGTAGCTTGCCGGATAAGGCTTCATCCCTCCCGTACCCAAAGGGATATTTATATAGCGCGTATTATCCTGTAAGTAATGATATAGCGCGCGAACTTTTTTAATCTGATCATCAATGGTATCTGTGAGCAATTTGACCTGATAGCTGTCAGTAAAAGTCAATTCATCAAGATTCTTGTTCAAACTATAAATCCAATCGCCAAAATCTTTCCAGGTTTGTTGAGAGCCCCTTTCATCATATGTAAATTCTACAGGCAAAATATTTACATGAGGAACGATTTCAATAAAATCAGGGGCATACTTCTCTTCCTTAAATTTAAATGACTCTTTAGAATTCCATGTATAAATAACTTGCTCAGAACCAGGCAGTACTGAATACTCGAAGTTCCCATGGGCTTTCATTTTAACTTTATAATCATTTGGAACCGTTAGTTTGAGTTGATATTTGTGATGAACAATGTCATCATCAATATAGGGATACCAGTTTGAAATGATATAAAACTCTTTTATCTCCCGTTCATAAACATATTTGATCTGGAAAGGATACTTATTCCAATGTAAATCGAATTTTAATAATTGCTGATCAACGTAGAAGGCGGAAGATGACCTGGCAGAACTTTCCTGAATATCAGATTTTTTTAGACTCTTTATTATATTTCCTTCCATATCTAAAATCAATGCTTCTTTGATTTTCAATTTGTCATCAGACTTATATGAAAGTGCTATTTCGGTGTAATCCGATCCTGATTCATCATTGATTTGAATCTGAATTTCGTTCAGAATGATTTTTTTTGAATTCGAGATTTCTATGGAGGTATTATAGAAAATTACTTCAGCTCCCTGATCTGCATTTGATAAGGTAGGAATTAAGGCCAAACAGCATATCAAAATTAAAATTTTCAAACTTGCAAATAGAGAGACAACTTATTCAGTAATTATAAAGAAATAAAATATTACTAAATATTCTATAAGTTTTCAGAGAATTATTGAATCGGATTTGAATAGAGGATAATGGGATTACTGCTGAAAGTGTGGTGTAACTCAATTCTGTTATTTAATAAAGGAGAATCTCGAATTATTATTTTATCTGCCATCACCGAAGGATCAGGTTCTAATTCAAGTTTGAGTTCAATTGTGCCCATGCGGGATACATCAATTTGATGTACAAATAATGAATCATAGCCAAAGCAGCTTATGTCCAATTGCAAAGCATTATTGAACATCTCTTTTGAAACAGTAAATCTGAAATTGCCAATAAAATCTGTTGAATACACTAAATCAGTGCCGCGCACTGAAATTTTAGCCATCGGGATTTCCGTATTTGTATTGGCCACATAAACTATCCCTGAAATTCTTATTGAATCCATATTCGATAGACTTTGCGAGGATGCATTTCCGAAAGAAATAAGTGCAACAATGAATAGAATCGTGAATTTCATTAGATCAAACTACAAAAAGCTTTGAATCTTTTGTGTCTATTTAAGCTATTTTTAAATAATGCTTTTTCGCTAAAATTATTTTACCAATCAATTGGACCGTAATCCTTAAGAAATTTCCCACACCAATGCTTACCTGTATTGATCCCATCAAATAATGGATCCAATACACGAGCAGCGCCATCAACAATATCGAGAGGTGGCTGAAAATCGTGAATTTCCTCTTTTTGCTTTGCCAGCTCAATAGGGTCTTCATCTGTTACCCAGCCTGTATCAACTGCATTGGTATAAATACCATATTTCGCGAAGTCCTTGGCAGAAGTATGGGTCATCATGTTTAATGCTGCTTTGGCCATATTGGTGTGTGGATGACGGTCTTCTTTATGAAAGCGGTGGAATTTACCTTCCATGGCGGAAACATTGATGATATGTTTCATACCGGTATTTTCCTTTTTCATGATATTCACCAGGCGATTGCAAAGCACAAATGGAGCCACAGAATTGACCAATTGTACTTCAAGCATTTCAACCGTATCTATCTCTCCGAGTTTTAATCTCCAACTATTGGTTTTTCGCAAATCCACTTGTTGTAAGTCTGCATCCAATTTTCCTTCCGGAAATAGTTCTGTGCTGTTCAAAGAGTTATCAATGCTGTATGGAATTTGTGAAAGTTTGGCAGAAGCACTCAAACCAATTCCGATTTGTTTGCCATGCCAAGAAACCGGTAGGTTTTTATCAGCTTTATTTCCACTCAAATTTTGCAATTCTGTCAAACATGCACGGTGTTCTGATAGAAGGTCTTGAGCATTTTTTGGAAGTTCATCAAAAGACTTTTCTTCATTTGGCATTAAATGCTTGTAAAAACCCGATGGACGACGAACCGTTTGTGCAGCATTATTAATTAAGATATCCAGTCTATCGTATTTTTGCTCAATATAATTGCAGAATATTTCAACACTTGGAATATGACGTAAATCCAAGCCGTGAATGTTTAATCGATGTCCCCATTGCGAATAATCATCTTCTTTGGCAAAGCGCAATGCCGAATCGACCGGGAATCTTGTGGTAGCGATCACAGTTGCTCCCGCTCTGAGCATCATCAAAGTGCTTTGATAACCAATTTTTAATCGAGATCCCGTAATGATGGCTACTTGCCCGGTTAAGTCGGCAGATTGGAATCTTTTGGCATAATTGAATTCACCGCATTCAGGACACATGGCATCGTAGAAATGGTGCAAACGATTATATACTTTTTTGCAGACATAGCAATTTCGCGGTGACTCAAGAATTCTCTCCTTCTCATCAGGGATAATTCCTTGCGCTATCATTTTTGGTGCTGTAAATACAATAGCTTCTCGGGCAGATCTGATACCTGTTACTTTTCTTGCGTGCTTGTCTTTCTCTACAATCTTTCTCTTTTCGGCCTTCTTAGCTTCCTTCTTGCGTCTTTGAAACTCCTCTCGACTCGGTCTTGAAAATAAACCTGCTGCCATGATTAGAGCCAAACGCTTATCTTCAGGAATCTCAAAAATCTGATTGGTATTCTCATTCAAGCTATTCAGAATAGCGATGCATTCATCGATTTGTTGTTGAGTGATATGAAGTTTATTCTCCTCTGAAGAGTTGTTTTTTGCCATGGTGCTTTAAAAGAGGAATTTTTCTAAAAAATAGAATTTTATAAGAGACAAAATCTTTAAGATGGCAAAGATAGACGATTGAAGAGCTTTTTGAACTGAAGAGAAAGTAAATTCTTTAGCCTCATATTTTAAGGAAATAGATTTCTACATAAGCCCAAGCGAGACGCTTGTGCTATTTGGGATCACTTTTTAATAGGAAATCTGTAAATCAATCCTGTTTTAAAATACCAGCCACTTCCAAAAGTCCCAAAGCTTTCATCAATTCGACTTTCTGTAATTTGGCCCGGACGATATGTATTTGGATTAAAGGGTGGCAAATTTGGGTAATCAATACGACTATAAATACTTTGAGCTATTCCGATTTCAGTAAAAAAAGAAAAACTTTTGCTTAAATTAAATTGCCTTCCAATGGATAAATTCATGGCAAGATTTCGGCTATGGGACAGTTCTTTACCGGAATGATTACGCTGATGTTCCCGATATTCCAGTGATTGACCCGTATACCAAGTTGTCAAACCCGGAAATTTCTTTGATAAACCCATAACGTAGACATGTCCAATTCCAACTCCCCATTGTGCATTTCTATAACCAATGTCCTTTTCTACAAAATAATTACCTTCTAACCTCAATAGGTTTCTTTCCTTAAATTGGTAATCAATTCCGATTTTAGGATGGTATCCAAAAGTACCATTCCAATCGGCTGAAAGTCTTACTGCACCAGTTCCTATTTGGGCTTTAGAATCTTGAATATTAAGAATAAGACAAGCAAAAATTGAGCTCAGAATATAATGATGAAGTTTCATACGCTTATGTATTTGTTATTTGCCTGATAATAACGCGGGGTAAACTGGAATTATTTTATTGATTAAAACCCCACCTTGTCTAAGCGTCACCACCTTGTCGATACCTAGTCCAAGCGTCTCGCTTGGACATATATTTATTGTTAAACAATAAAATGTAAATCTATAAGACCTTTTACATTAGCAAAATCTCCGGCGCTTGAATAAATACAATCTTCAACCTTTGTGAACTATTGTTCAATTGAATAGCCCAAGCGAGACGCTTGTGTTAGTGGCGGGGTGGTGGTATAAAAAAAAGTGCGAAACTCGAATCTCATCTCTCGAATCTCGCACCTGAATGGTACTCCGTAGGGGAATCGAACCCCTGCTACCAGGATGAAAACCTGGCGTCCTAACCCCTAGACGAACGGAGCGTTTGTTTTTGGGACTGCAAATATAATTTTAGTGCGCATTTAGACAAAAATTTTAGACAAATTTATTTTCATCCTTATATTTTTAGGGAATCCAATCGTAATTGTATTATGAATTCGAACATTGTACCTTTACCTTTTAGAATAAAACACCTATTACAATGACTAAAATAAGAGTGGCCATCAACGGATTTGGCCGAATTGGAAGACTGACATTTAAAAATCTATTAGCTCATAGCAATGTTGAAATTGTAGCCATCAATGATTTAACTGACCATGCTACTTTGGCTCATTTATTAAAATATGATTCAATTCACGGAAGATTTGACGGCACGGTCAATACCTGGGCAGAAGGAATCGAAGTCAATGGTAAAAAAATTAAAATACTTTCTGAAAGAGACCCGGCACAATTGCCTTGGAAAGAGCATCAGATTGATGTTGTATTAGAATCTACCGGTAGATTTGTAGATGAAGCAGGTGCGGGAAGCCATATTACTGCCGGAGCTAGAAAAGTAGTTATCTCTGCTCCTGCCAAAGGAAATATTCCAACAATCGTATTGGGTGTTAATGATTCTTCATTGACAGGGTCTGAAACAATCATGTCAAATGCCTCTTGTACAACCAACTGTTTGGCACCAATGGCAAAAGCAATCGATGATGCATTTGGTATGGAAATGGGATTTATCTCAACTATTCATGCATATACTGCTGATCAAAATATTCAGGATGCTCCTCATAAAGATTTAAGAAGAGCAAGAGCAGCAGCACTTTCTATAATTCCTACTTCTACCGGAGCTGCAAAAGCTGTAGGATTGGTATTACCTCATTTGAAAGGAAAATTAGATGGTATCGCTTTGCGTGTTCCAACTCCTGATGGTTCTTTAACTGACCTTACCTGTATGGTAAAGAAAGAAACAACTGCAGAAGAAGTAAATGCTGTATTGAAAGCTGCGGCGAACGGAGCCATGAAAGGAATCATCGAATACACCGAAGATCCAATTGTATCTATAGATATAGTTGGAAATCCTCATTCTTGTATTTTCGATTCGAAATTAACTTCTGTTATGGGTAAAATGGTAAAAGTTGTTGGCTGGTACGACAATGAAGCCGGTTATTCTGCTAGAACTGCTGATCTTATAGTAAAAATAGGGTAACAGTATAAACAATACGCCTGTCTGCCGGCAGGCAGGTAATACGATCACCTTCATTATGTTTCGGTGATTAATGAATACATAAAAAAAGGCGAATGGTTTAATCACCGCTCGCCTTTTTTATTTAGGTTTTTTTTGATTAGTCCATCAGTTCTTGTTGACTATCACTCACCTCTAGATTGTGATAAACTTTCTGTACGTCATCATCATCTTCCATAGCATCGATCAATTTTATTACAGCTGTAAATTGATCATCTGATAATTCCACCATGGTTGTAGGAATTCTTTGAAGCTCGCCATTTTCTATCTCAACATCAAGTGCATCCAAACTTTTTTGAACTTGCCCGAAGTCTTCCATTGCACAGGTTACAATGGCCATATTTTCATTGAAATCAACATCTTCTGCACCGGCATCGATTAACTCAAGTGTTAATTCATCTTCATCGAAATTTTCAGGAAGATTTAATGTAAACACACCTTTGCGCTCAAATAAATAATCAACCGAACCATTGGTTCCCAAATTTCCACCGTATTTATTGAAAATGGATCGCACATTTTGTACGGTTCTATTATTATTATCCGTAGTGCATTCCACCATTACCGCGACACCATTTGGTCCATAACCCTCATAGGTCGTTTCGATATAGTCTTCCGAATCTACTCCTGATGCTTTTTTAATTGCCCTTTCAATATTGTCTTTGGGCATATTGGCCGCTTTGGCACTTTGAATAGCCAAACGCAGTCTCGGATTGGCATCCGGATCATCACCTCCCGTACGAGTAGCTACATGGATCTCCTTGATGAGCTTTGTAAATATTTTTCCCCTCTTGGCATCTTTGGCGCCTTTTGCACGCTTGATCGTTGCCCATTTACTATGTCCTGACATATTTTGATTGAATTAGGATGCAAATTTATGATTTATTCAGAATTTAAAATCCAATTCTTAGGAAAGCATTTGACTAAAAAGCCTCTCCTATGGTGAAATAAAAATTATTAGTATCCCTACCAAATCCGTAATCAAATCGGATGGAAATCTTCTCCTTTTTATTAAAACGATATCGCAATCCTCCCCCATATGAAAAGCGCGGATCTTCGCCCATATTTCTAATACTTTCAGACACCGCTCCTATTCCTCCAAAAGCTGCTACACCAAAGCCTTTGAAAAACACCCATCTGAATTCCGTTTGAAATGCCATATATCTGTTTGACTGATAGGCCCCTTCATAATAACCACGCATAATTCGTTTACCGCCCAATTGTGCTAATCGCAAAAAAGGTGCTTCCTCAAATACATTTCTGGTATAGCCCTGAAATGCCAACACCATATCATCTTTGAGTTTTAGATATTTTCTGGCATCAATCTCCAAATCATAAAAGTCGAAATCGCCACCAAATGCCGGATCGTAATAAATGGTATTTAATTTAACGTAATATCCTTTCTCAGGAAAAAAAAGGTTTTCTCGCTTATCCACCAAAAGTGCAGCACCTATTCCAAAAATTACCCCACCATTTCTACCAATTACATCAGTGTTTTCCAGAATGCCATTATCTTCAATTTTTGGCACCTGATAATCCTCATAATTAAATCTGGGACCGAAAAATATATCTTTCCCAAGCTTTCTCAGTATATCTAGTTCCAGATTTACAGTGGTATAGGTATAGGTCTCAAATGAATCCAAACGGACATCATTTCCAACTCCGTAAAAATCATATGGGAATTCTCTAAGGTTTACTACACCATCTAATACATACTTATTCTTGTTCAGAGAAATTAAGAATGGAACATCAAATACAAACTGGCCTTTTGTGCTCATCACTAAAGCGGCGCGAATGCTCGATGGCCTCTGGGTTGAGTCTTTGCTCAATCTGAACGAATAAAAACTTACAATACCACCTCCAAATTCCGTTTCGGGCGTATAAAACAAAACAGGTGTCACTATGAAGCCCTTACTAAATAGTGTTTTAATTAAATTTTTAGGATGTGGGATCGAATCAACTTCAGATATAACCGGTACATTCTGTCCTGATACCTGTCTGCAAAAAGACAAGAGTAAAACAAAAGTGAGTAAATGAAGCTTTCTCAATTGAAGATTACAGAATTTAAAATGCGAATTTAACCTAATAGGGCAATTTCTATTGAAAATAGAACACCAAAGAGTTTAAAAAATTTTGCAATGGCCAATCTATTAAAGTTATTTTATGTTTAAATAGAAATTTTGGACGTCACAATTGAAGCATTTAATATAAGCTCTAAACGGTATTTAGAGATCAGAAGTTTTACGCAAGACCTGTGTAAACCTTTGAAAACCGAAGATTATGTAGCACAGCCCATAATTGATGTATCACCACCAAAATGGCATTTGGCGCATACCACCTGGTTTTTTGAGACCTTTATTCTTAAGGAATTTGTCAAGGGATATAAAATATTTCATCAGGATTATAATTTCCTCTTTAATAGCTATTACAATACTGCCGGCGATCGGGTTATTCGTCCATCGCGTGGAAATATGACAAGGCCCAGCGTTGAAGAGGTATTGGAATTCAGAGCCTATGTAGATGAACATATGGTGAAATTATTAGATGAGGGAATCAAAGATGAAAGCCTTGCACATTTTATTGAGGTCGGTTTGAATCACGAGCAACAGCATCAAGAATTGCTGATTTGTGATATAAAATATATTTTAAATCAGGCTCCCCTATATCCGGCTTATAAAGACAATTTTCAAAAATCAAATCTTAAGTCCAGGCCTCTCCAATACTACAGATTCGACGAGGGTGTTTATGAGATTGGTTTTGAAGGCAATGAATTTTCCTTTGATAATGAAAGAGGAAAGCACAAGACATTTCTTCATGCATTCAGTATTGCTGACCGGCTAGTTAATAATGCCGAGTACATGGAATTTATACTCGACGGCGGATATGAAAACTCAGTGCATTGGCTTTCCGACGGATGGGATTGGGTGCAGAATAATAATATCAATTCTCCATTATACTGGTTTAAAGACGATGGAGACTGGAAACAATTTACACTGTATGGAAAACAGGATATAGACTGGTATGCTCCCGTAACACATGTGAGTTTTTACGAAGCCGATGCTTTTGCAAGGTGGAAAGGACAAAGACTTGCGACAGAGGCAGAATGGGAAGTTGCCTGCCTTGATTATGGCGACATCGACAAAGGAAACTTTGTGGATAGCGGTAAAATGAAACCACTGGCCGATGGAAATAATCAGTTTTATGGAGATTGTTGGGAATGGTGTAATAGCGCCTATCTTCCCTATCCCGGATATGAGCAAGCAGAGGGCGCTCTCGGTGAGTATAATGGCAAGTTCATGATCAACCAAATGGTTTTAAGAGGTGGATCATGCGCAACATCTAAATCTCATATTCGTCCGACATACAGAAATTTCTTTCACCCAAATTTGCAATGGCAATACACTGGTGTTCGACTTGCAAAAGATATTTAAAAGACTATCAGCACTTCTAAAGAACACTTAAAACAATTCGCTCAGGAAGTTCATGCAGGCTTGTCTGAACTACCGAAGCGCTTGCCTTCCAAATATTTCTATAACGAAAAGGGAGATCAACTTTTTCAAGCCATTATGGCTAGTCCGGAATATTATCTCACCAGAGCAGAATTTGAAATCTTTAATTCACAGAGCGAGAAAATCGCAGGAATTTTTTCCGACCAGAATAAGCCTTTTGATTTGATAGAACTCGGCGCTGGTGACGGAACAAAAACCAAGATTCTTCTTCAGAAATTCGTTTCAAAAAACATCCCCTTTACTTATATGCCGATTGACATTTCAAAGCATGTAATTCAATATTTAGAAAAGCATGTGAAAGAAGATATACCTAATATCAGGATTCATGGAATAGTCGGTGATTATTTTCAAAAGCTCCACGAAATCCAGATGAATGATGACAATCGAAAAGTTGTCTTATTTCTTGGATCAAACATTGGAAATTTTAGAAAAGGAAAGGATTCTGAATTTTTACGCTTAATATCCAATAACCTGAATAAAGGTGACCTATTAATGATAGGCTGCGATTTAGTAAAAGACCCAAATATAATTCGAAATGCCTATAACGATTCACAAGGCGTAACCAGAGAGTTTAATCTGAATTTACTTGATCGCATAAATGAAGAACTTGGAGCAAATTTTAAGAGGGAAAACTTCATGCACTATCCTATTTATGATGTCGCAGAAAAACAAGCCCGAAGCTATATCGTAAGTACAAAAGATCAAGAAGTCTATATAAAAGAAACTGACAGAAGCTACCATCTTAAAGCTTGGGAATATATTCACACCGAAATCTCACAAAAATACAGTTTGGAAGATATTGAGCATTTGGCAATTAGCTCAGGGTTCAAGCACAAAGAATTCCTCTTCGACTGCAAGCATTATTATACGGATGCTATTTGGGAGAAAGAGTAAAGAATACGGAATACGATCCCCCCACTGTGTTTCGATGATTAAAAAAAGCTCGCACATTGCATTTTTCGGATTGCGGATTTCGTTTTACGGATTTCGGCTTACGGATTTCAGCATTGCCTATTAAAACCTGATCCATATCAAGACTTTACTTCCAACTAAGTTTGTAAATTAGATTCATGAAAAGTGTTGGAATTCACATCAATTTAACTCTAATATTTCTAATTTTTGTTCAGACCGTTTTTTCTCAAGATGCAAAAGAAATAGTTCGCCAAGCCGATGAAAAGATGCGTGGTAAGAGCTCAAAGGCAGAAATGACCATTGAAATTATACGCCCTAAATGGAGCAGAGAAATGACCATGACGTCTTGGACATTAGGCGATGATTACTCAATTACTTTAATTAATTCACCGGCAAGAGACAAGGGAACAGTATTCTTAAAACGCGATAAAGAAATATGGAACTGGGTTCCCTCTATTGATCGCAATATCAAACTCCCTCCTTCTATGATGATGCAATCATGGATGGGAACGGATTTTACAAATGACGATCTTGTGAAGCAATCATCAATTGTAACAGATTATGAGCACAGATATTTGAAAGACTCAACCATTGAAGGCTTTCCATGCCATGTCATTGAATTAATACCAAAGCCGGATGCTGCAGTTGTATGGGGTAAAATCAAATTATGGATTGACAAAAAGGATTATATGCAGATGCGGACTGAGTTTTATGACGAAGATGAGTATCTGATAAATATCATGACAGGATCAGAAGTAAAAATATTTGATGGTAAAAAATTACCGTCCAGAATGGAAATGATCCCGGTGGAGAAAAAAGGAGATAAAACGGTGATCATTTACAATCAACTGCAATTTGATATGCCAATTGAGGAATCATTTTTTACCACGCAAAACATGAAGCGACTTTAATAAAATGAATCTGTACTTCAAATTGGCCTGGAGGAATTTATGGCGAAATAAGCGCCGTACGGGAATAACTATGGCCAGTATATTCTTTGCTGTTATTCTTTCCAGTTTAATGATGAGCATGAAAGAGGGCACTTATGATAATATGATCAAAACAACGGCAGGCGATTTCTCCGGTTTTGTACAAGTACACAGCAAAGGCTATTGGGAAGAAAAAACGATGGATTATTGTTTCTATCCTGATGATTCTTTGATGACCGTATTGAATAATATTTCTAAAAGTGATGTCTTTTTGCCTCGCCTTGAAAGTTTTGCTCTCAGCGCCACACGTGAAAGAACCAAAGGTGCCATTGTAATTGGCATCGATCCTGAACTTGAAGAAAAGTACTC
Organism: uncultured Hyphobacterium sp.; assembly: GCA_964351965.1. Lineage (GTDB taxonomy): Bacteria > Bacteroidota > Bacteroidia > Cytophagales > CCMP332 > CCMP332. The sequence continues at coordinate 512,817 of CAYGPM010000002.1, forward strand.
CCATTTAAATGAGAGAATAAGCGTGGGGAAATATTTTAATCCGGATGAGCAAAGCGTTTTGCTTGGAAATGGCCTTGCCGATTATCTTGATCTCAGTGTAAATGATACAATTGTAATGCTGGGTCAGGGTTATCACGGTGTGAGCGCTGCGGGAAAATATCCGGTAAAAGGAATTGTCAAATTCGGTTCTCCTGAATTGAGTAAGCAATTGATATTTCTACCATTAAAGGAAGCACAGAGATTATATGGGGCTGATAATCTTATTAATAACCTCGTAATCAAGGTTGAATCTGCAGATAAAGGCGTAGAACTTGCAAATAAAATCAGGTCTGATTTACCCAAAAAATATGAAATCATGCATTGGAAGGAACTCTTTCCTGATTTGGTTGACATGATAAAAACAGATCGTGTAGAAGGCTATGTCTTTATGTTTATTCTGTATATGGTCATTTCCTTTGGAATATTTGGTACAATGCTTATGATGCTCGCCGAAAGAAGGCATGAGTTTGGGGTTTTGATAGCCGTGGGTATGAAACGTTTCAAGTTGGCCACTGTGGTCTTTATTGAAGTATTCATTATCTCGGTCATCGGATCACTTATTGGAATACTCGGAGCGGTCCCCGTATGCTATTATTTTGTTGTTTTTCCTATCCGCTATGGTGCTGAGGTGGCAAAAATGGCTGAAGAATATGGAATGGAACCCGTGCTTTATGCGAGCATGGATCCTGCGGTGTTTTTTGAGCAGTCCATTATTGTGGCATTGGTAGCCATTGTCATTGGGGTTTATCCTTTCTTAAAATTACTTGGTACTAATGCAATAGATGAAATGAACAGCTGATATGGTATTAAATATCGCATGGCGAAATATATGGCGAAGCAAAGTGAGGAGCTTTGTGGTGATTACCGCAATCGCTTTAGGATTGTGGGCCGGAATATTTGCCTCAGCATTTGTGGAGGGGATGATGAATTCTAAGGTGAATTCGGTGATTGAACTCGAAATGTCGCATTTCCAATTTCATGTGGAAGGCTTTCGCGATGATTTAAAAACTGAGCAAATCATTCGCAATAGCACTGAAATTCAAAAGGATTTAGCCAGTGACGATAGAATTGTGCAATCAAGTGCAAGGGTAGTTTCAATGGCCATGCTCGGCACAGCTTCAAAGAATGGATCGGTAAAAGTTTCCGGAGTCAACCCGAAGGATGAAGCAATAGTTACCAAATTAGATCAAAAACTAATTGAAGGTGAGTACTTCGAAGGCATTAAGAGAAACCCAATCATCATTAGCAAAGAAATCGCTGAAACATTCAAAGTTGATCTGAGATCAAAAATGGTTTTGACATTTCAAGATGTCAATGGAGAAATCGTAGCCGGAGCATTTCGAGTAGCGGGAATTTATAAATCAAACAACGGCCAATATGATAAAATGAATGTCTTTGTTCGAATTGATGATATCCGCAGACTCAATGGCATGAAGGCAAATGAAAGTCATGAAATAGCGGTGATGATCAAAGACTATGAACAGGCCGAATCCTTGGCTAATGAGTATCAGAAAAAGTATTATAATCTTGAGGTATTGCCATGGCTGGATATTGCATCAGGAATGCGGTACATGGTAGAGGCAATGGATCTCTATTTATACATTCTTGTAGGCATTATTCTTCTGGCACTACTTTTCAGCATTGTAAATACAATGTATATGGCAGTTTTGGAGAGAACTAGGGAAATTGGAATGCTAATGGCAATAGGCATGACTAAAGGCAGAATTTTCGCTATGATAATGATTGAAACTGTGATTATGACCATGATCGGCTGTCCGCTTGGGCTTGCTCTTTCTTGGCTTAGTATTGGCTATTTTGGAAGTGCAGGCATCAATTTGAACGCAGCGGTTTATGAAGATTTTGGTTTTGGAAGCACGATTTATCCGGCACTTGGTGCTTCAAGATACATCGATGTGGCCTGGATGGTATTTGTTATGGCACTGATTGCTGCCGTATTTCCTGCAAGAAAAGCACTGAAATTGAAACCAGTTGAAGCGATTAGAAAAATATAAGTATGGCAATTATTAGCACAAAAGGACTGACAAAAACCTATGAAGGCGTTGTTCCGGTATATGCCTTGAAAGGAGTCGATCTTATAATTGAGGAAGGAGAATTTACTGCAATTGTTGGTCCATCAGGATCCGGTAAAACCACTTTGCTTAATATTATCGGAGGACTTGATAGGCCTACTGAAGGCAGTATAAAAGTTGGAGATACCGAACTGGGCGAAATGTCAGAAAATCAACTCATTGATTTCAGACTGAAGAATATTGGTTTTGTTTTCCAATCATACAATCTGATACCGGTTTTAACAGCAAGAGAAAATACTGAGTTTATCATGCTTTTACAGAAAACTCCAAAGGAAGAAAGAGATGCTAGAGTGACAGCCTTATTGAAGGAAGTGGGATTGGAAGATAAAATCAATAAAAGACCACTCGAACTTTCGGGTGGCCAGCAGCAACGCGTGGCAGTTGCCAGAGCTTTAGCATCCAAACCCAAATTTATTTTAGCTGATGAGCCAACAGCTAATCTCGATTCTGAAAGTACCAACAATCTTTTGGACATTATGCACAAATTAAATGAAGAGGAAAAAACGACATTTATTTTCTCAACGCATGATCAGCGAGTGATGGATAAAGCAACAAGAATCATTACGCTTGAAGACGGAATAATAATCTCTGATGAAAGGCATTAGGCTTTTCATATTATTTTTTCTCATCCGGATCGGATCGCTTTATGCGCAATCGGAAGAATCCCCATTCACTTTTCGCGGCTATGTAAAACAGATGAGTATTTTGAATTTCTATCCCGGAGATTCCCTCCTTACAGATAACTTTATTCACAACAGACTAAATCTTCAATACGATTTCAATTCAAAGCTAAGTGCCAGAGTTGAAATGCGGAATCGGATATTTTATGGTGAAAGCGTAAGACTAAATCCATATTATGAGGAAATGGTCGACGTTGACCCGGGCTATCTGGATATGTCATTTATCTGGATGGATCATTCAGCATATTTTGGCCATACTATATTCGACAGAGCCTGGATAGGTTATGTGGACGGAAATTTTGAGGCAAGAGTTGGTCGGCAAAGAATCAATTGGGGCATGAATGTGGTATGGAATCCAAATGATATTTTCAATGCCTTCAATTTTATAGACTTCGATTATGAAGAGCGTCCGGGAAATGATGCTATTCGAATACAACATTATTTTGGCAATGGTAAAAAAATTGAATTGGCCTATGCACCGGGAAGAACTGAGGATGAGAATATTGGTGCGCTGATGTACAAGTTCAACAAAGGATCATACGATATCCAGCTCTTAGGTGGTGTTTTTAGGGATGATTATGTGGCAGGTGTTGGCTGGGCGGGAAATCTAAAAACAGCAGGTTTCAAAGGCGAAGCCAGTTATTTCCTAAACAGAGATAAATTATTTGATACAACCGATGTATTAAGTTTATCGGCTAGTGTGGATTATTCGTTTCGAAATGGCTTGTATATGCTAGGTTCATTTTTGGTAAATACGAATGGTCAGAGCTCAATTCTTGGACTGGAAAACACCAATAGTTTGGGCGGTAATGATTTTAGCGCAAAAAATTTAATGATCACAAAATACTCGGGATTCTATCAAGTCTCCTACCCTGTTACACCTTTATTTACTCCCGGAATGGCCGCTATTTACGGATTCGAGGCCAATATTTTATTTCTCATGCCCAGTGTAAACTATTCTATTGCCTCCAATTGGGATCTTGATCTTGTCGGACAATTGTATTTTGTAAAACTTGAGGGTGATTATCAAAACTTGGTGAACAGTATATTTACCAGGATAAAATGGAGTTTTTAAGTTGAGGGTATTAGGGTCTGCCTGCTTGCCATCGCGTAGCCTATACGGCGAAGCACGGCGCAGAGCTTCGGCAGATAAATTTAGAGTTGAGAATGAAAAATGAAGATAAAGCGATAAAAACCACTTGGTTCAGTATTTTAACAAATACTTTATTGGCCTTGATCAAAGGCATATCAGGTTATTTTGGGAATTCCTATGCGCTGATAGCCGATGCAATCGAATCCACTACCGATATTTTTGCTTCCTTTCTGGTACTTATGGGTTTTCATTATGCCAAAAAACCTGCCGATGAAAATCATCCTTATGGTCATGGGAAAATTGAGGCTTTAGTAACCTTTATGGTGGTCGCTTTCCTCTTTCTTTCAGCCGGCATCATAGCCTATGAAAGTATTCAGAATATTATGACACCGCATTCTTCACCTAAGGCCTGGACACTAATTATTTTAACTGCAATTATAATTTGGAAAGAAACTTCATTTCAAATAGTAATGCGAAAAAGCAAGGAATTAGGGAGTTCCTCCCTAAAAGCTGATGCATGGCATCATCGCAGCGATGCAATTACTTCTGTGATGGCTTTTATTGGAATTTCAATAGCCGTATTATTTGGTGAAGGATACGCCACAGCAGATGATTGGGCAGCATTATTTGCTTCAGGATTTATAATTTATAATGCAATTAAGATTTTGAGACCTGCTTTGGGAGAAGTAATGGACGAACATTTATATGATGATTTGAAAGAAGAAGTAAAGAAAAAATCGAAAGACGTAGAAGGTGTAATGGATACCGAAAAGTGCTTCATCAGAAAATCAGGGATGCGCTATCATATAGATTTGCACGCCATTGTTGATGCTAAAATATCTGTAAAAGAAGGTCATGAAATCGCGCACCGACTGAAAGACTATTTGCAAGAAACCATTCCAAATATTTATCAGGTTTTTGTGCACATAGAACCCTTCGACGAAGAGAAGTCAGAATTGATGATGGAAGAGGGAAGTTAGACGATTGGCATTGGACCCCGTTCTCCGGCCCCCTTACCCCATACTCTTTATTGATTCTGTGACTTATTGTCAGCCTAATTTCTTTGGTGCGATTATCGCTAATTTCGCCCCATGAGTGAAAAGAAACAGAATATCACCTTTGCCTGGGCTTTTAAGCAAATCATTTGGCCACGAAGAAAAATAATTGGAGTCGGCCTTATCCTAATCGTTATTAGCCGTTTGGCTTCCTTAGTACTTCCCGGTGCAAGTAAATTTCTTATCGATGATGTGATTGTAAATAAAGACATACCAATGCTTAAGATACTCCTCTTAGCCGTCATATCAGCGATTATTGTGCAGGCAGTCACTTCCTTTTTACTTACAAGAATTCTCAGCGTTGAAGCTCAATATCTGATTTCAGAATTGCGCGTAAGAGTTCAGAAAAAAGTGCTTTCCCTACCCATTCGTTATTTTGATGATCATAAGTCTGGAGAGTTAGTTTCAAGAATCATGACCGATGTAGAAGGTGTTCGAAACCTTGTTGGAACGGGCTTGGTACAATTGGTTGGCGGTACCTTGACAGCTATCATCTCTCTATTTCTTCTGATAAAAATCAATGCTGCCATGACCTTTTTCGTATTGGTACCGGTGGGAATATTTGCCTTTATCGCGCTTAAAGCATTTGGCAGAATTCGCCCTATCTTTAGAGACCGCGGCAGACTCAATGCCGATGTTACCGGGCGATTGACTGAAACTTTAAATGGTGTGAGAGTCATAAAAGGATTTAATGCGGAAAATCAAGAAAATTCAATTTTTGAAGATGGTGCCAGACGATTATTCGAAAACGTTAAAGCCAGCTTAACAGCCACGGCTTTTGTTACTAGTTCTTCTACTTTCCTTCTAGGACTTGCAAGTACAGGTATAATGGGAATTGGCGGTTATTATATCATTCAAGGTGAAATGACCTTTGGTGATTTTCTTGCCTTTACCTTGTATTTGGGGTTTATGATCGCTCCTATCGTTCAGATGAGCAATATCGGAAGTCAGTTGACCGAAGCCTTCGCAGGATTGGACAGAACAGAAGAAATAATGCAAATGGATCCGGAGCAAATGGATGAAAAGCGTCCGGTGCAACTCAAATCCTTAAAAGGTGAAATTATATTTGAAAATGTGTCTTTCAGTTATATTGAAAACAAGGAAGTTCTTAAAAATATAAGCTTTAAAGCTGCGGAAGGCAGTGTGACAGCATTGGTTGGTAGCTCGGGTTCGGGTAAAACAACCATTGCCGGTTTGGCCGCCACTTTTCTAAATGCCGATAGCGGGTTAATAACTATTGACGGACAGGATATTTCCAAAGTAGATCTCTACTCCTACCGAAAACATCTGGGAGTAGTATTGCAAGACGATTTTCTTTTTGAAGGTACAATTCGGGACAATATACTTTTCCCCAGACCCGATGCCACTGCCGAAGAACTCGATGCAGCCGTTAAGGGTGCTTATGTCCATGAATTTACCGATAGATTTGATGAAGGCTTAGATACTATAATCGGAGAAAGAGGGGTTAAATTATCCGGTGGTCAACGACAAAGAATTTCCATCGCCAGAGCATTATTAGCCAATCCTGAGATAATCATTTTGGATGAAGCCACTTCGAATCTTGATACCGAAAGCGAATCATTTATTCAAAAGAGTTTGGAGCAATTGATGCAAAACAGAACCACCTTTGTAATTGCTCACAGACTGAGCACCATTCGCAAAGCAGATCAGATTCTCATTATTGAAGATGGTCAAATCGTGGAAAGGGGCACTCACGATGAGCTAATTGCTAAGGAAGGACGTTATTATGAGCTATTTACATATCAGAGTAGGATATGATCAGAAATACTCAGAAGTATCTATAAAACTAAATATCTAAGCTTTTGCTATTTTTAGCCGGAGAAATTTTTACCTGAAAGTAAAAAATGAAAAGACTGCTATTAGCACTTCTACTGTTTCCTCTTTTAAGTAATGCACAAGTCAATATTGACAGTCTTAAGGGGATATGGGATGACGCATCTCAAGCAGATACAACACGACTCGAAGCCATTAAATTAATCAGTAGGAAAGGCTACTTATTTACGCAGCCCGATAGTGCTTTTTATTTTGCTCAAGAGATGTTGGAATTTGCAGAGACTAAAAAAGAGTTAAAATATATTGGAGCAGCTCTCAATATACAGGGTATTTCTTTTGCCATTCGAGGCAACTACGACACAGCTGTGATCTTTTTTTTAAAAGGCCTAAAACTCTTTGAAGAAATCGAGAATAAAGAGGGAATTGGGAACTCTTATATTGCCCTTGGTAATATTCATAAATTCCAGGGTGAATTCGATAAAGCCGTTGAATATTATTCCAAAAGCTTAAAACTCCAAGAAGAAATTGGAGATAAACAAGGTATAGCTACTGCCTCACATAATATTGGTGTCATTTTTAGAGATCAGGGTAAATACGACAAAGCGATTGAATATTACTCCAAAAGTCTCAAAATCCAGGAAGAAATAGGCGATAAAAATGGAATGTCAAATACCTTAATCAATATTGGGAATATTTATTCAGAACAGGGAGAATTAGACAAAGTATTATCCTATTATTTAAAAGGTTTGGAGCTTAAAAAAGAAATTGGTGATAAACAGGGCATTGCTAACTCCTTAGACAATATTGGAACAATTTATCAGGAAAAGGGTGAAATTGACACTGCTATCGATTACTTTTTGAAGGGTCTAAAAATCCGAGAAGAAATTGGAGATAAGAGAGGTATCGGGCAATCACTAAACAGTATAGGGAATATATATTTTGAAAAAACCGATTACAAAGAAGCCATGGATTACTATTCTAAAAGCTTTGAAATACAGGAAGAAATCGGTGATAAAAAGGGAGTATCCAATGCATTAAACAACTTAGGCAAGACTTATCAAGTCCAGGGAGATTATAACAATGCTTTGAAATACTGCAATCAAGCTCTCACTCTTTCCCGGAAAATTGGTGTAAGCCAAGTAACGAGGGATGCGGCAAAATGCCTATGGGAAATAAATCAGCAACTAGGAAGATATAAAGAGAGCCTTTCGATGTATGAGATTTATATAACTGTACGAGATTCCTTGTTAAGCGAAGAAAATCAAAGAGGCCTGATACAACAAGAATATAAATACGCCTATGAAAAACAAGCGGCGGCGGATAGCATTAAAGCCGCAGAAGCCAATAAAGTGAAAGATGCACTTCTGGCTGCTGAAATAGCAGAGAATAATCAAAGAAAACAACAATCCTACTTCCTTTTTGGAGGATTGGCATTAGCGTTGATTTTCGGAGGGTTTATCTTTAATAGATACAAAGTTACCAGTCAACAAAAAGAGATTATTTCAGAACAAAAAGAAGAAGTAGACAAAGCTTATTCTGAACTTGAAGGGAAGAATCAGAAGATATTGGATTCTATCACTTATGCCAAACGAATACAAAGTGCCATTTTACCGCCGGCTAAAGTGGTCAAAGAATACCTTCACGAATCCTTCATTATTTACTTACCTAAAGATGTTGTGGCAGGAGATTTCTATTGGCTGGAGTCTTTCGCTTCTGTTGACTCTGCTAAAGCTTCGGACTCCAAGGATAGCAAGGTGTTTTTTGCAGCGGCAGATTGTACAGGTCATGGTGTTCCCGGCGCTATGGTGAGCGTAGTTTGTAATAATGGACTAAATAGAAGTGTGAGAGAACATGGCTTGACAGATCCGGGTAAGATTCTCGACAAAACCAGAGAGATAGTGGTTCAAGAATTTGAGAAGTCGGAAGAAGAAGTAAAAGACGGTATGGATATCGCCTTGTGCTCCTTGGAAGGCAAAACCTTAAAATATGCAGGAGCGCATAATCCTTTAGTCATTGTCAGAAAGGACGCAGAGGAATGTGAAGTCATCAAACCCAATAAAGAACCTATCGGCCAATTCGATAATCCTCAACCTTATACCACTCATAAAGTAGAACTCCTTGAAGGCGATAGTATCTATCTCTTCTCCGATGGGTTCCAAGATCAGTTTGGCGGTCCGAAAGGTAAGAAATTCATGATTTCAAGGTTCAAAAAGTTACTCGTGGAAGTCTCTAAAGAACCAATGGATAAGCAAAAGGAACTTATCCTTAAAGCTTTCTATGATTGGAAAGGAAATGAAGAGCAGGTGGATGATGTTTGTGTCATAGGCGTTAGAATTTAATCCCGCTGTATTGCTGGAGTTATTGAGGTTAGAGTTTGAGATAATTACGAATGCTGAACTGCCAATTGCAAGATTCAATCTTGAATACTCATGGATTTAGATTTCCTGAACAATTCCACGAAAGGAATACCGTTAAATGCATATGAATTGGAGTAGATCTGCCTCAGTCATTCTTGTATTTTCCCTTTTGATATGTTTTCACATAAGAAGCAGCGCATGCAGTATGTATAAAATTACTGCTGATGGAAAAACAATGGTTGGCTGCAATGAAGATGCATGGCGAACAACATCAAGGATCTGGTTTGAAAATAAAAAGCAGGAAAACGAATTCGGAGCCGGCTTTACAGGCTCTCGAAAAGTAGCTAATAATAAATTCGCCCCGCAATCAGGCATGAACGAAGCCGGGCTTGTATTTTCCAGATTAGTAGCCTTCCATCCCAAAAAGAACATCAATCTCGAAGATAAAAAGCAAATTAAAAATGAAGTCGAGTACCTAAGTGATATTTTACATAAATGCCGGACTGTAGGCGATGTCAAAAGCTATATTGAGCAATATGACCACAGTATTTTCATAGATGATGTTTTCATCTACATTGATAACTCGGGGGATTATCTAGTTGTAGAGCCCTATGACTTAATTGAAGGAAGTGATCCAACTTATGTTTTGGCCAATTTTTGTCCTTCAATAACAAGTATTGAAAGTGCAAGAAAGCAAGAACGCTTTAAAAATGGCAATGACTTTTTAGATGCTCATATTCCGGAAGCTTCATTGGCATTTTGTACAGCCATGTCTGATACTATGCATGTTTGTAGAAAGCGAAACGGCGACGGTACATTGCTCACATCTATTTGGGATACACAAAAGGGACTTGTGAATCTCTATTTTTATCACAGTTATGATTCTACCGTTCAATTCAATTTATCTGAGGAATTAGCAAAAGGAGATCATATTATCGATGTTTCTGGTCTATTTCCTGAAAACCCGGAATTCGCCAGACTAGCAAATTACAAAACGCCTTTTAATCTAAGCTCCTTAAGATTTGGCCTTGTTTTCATAGCAGGATTCTTACTTCTTTTAGCTCTTTTGCATTTGATTGGCTATTTCAAAAAAAGAATTGAAAGCAATTTCAAGCTAATCCAATTGGTATTTGTAGGGCTAAATGCTTTGCTCATAGGCTATCTGATTATTTTAGCTACAAACATCAATATCTATTATTTCGATGCACCTTACCAGCATTATAGCTCTAATATTATTAGCTTATCCTCCTATATTCCTGTTCTTCTTTTAACTCTAATAATTCCCATAATTTATTTCAGTATAAGATTTATTAGGTTAAATAGTAAAAGTCGATGGACAAATCGATTTCTTGTGTTTAACAATTTTATTTACCTGACATTGTTGATAAGCTTTGGGTATTGGGGGCTCTTGACATTCATTCATTCATAAGAAAATGACATTTAAGTACTGTATTCGCTGTGTTCATGTAATAGTGAAATACTGTTTCAGGGCATTTTCGCGATAAAAACTGGTTTATATGACATAAACCGCTCAGATTAAGGATATAATACTAACTTTACACTTTATAGAAATAAAATTATTATGAGTAAAGGAACAGTAAAATTTTTTAACAACGCCAAAGGGTTTGGTTTCATCACACCTGATGAAGGCGGTAAAGATGTATTCGTACATCAAAATGGATTAGTTGACAATATATCTGAAGGAGATAAAGTAAGTTATGATGTTGAAGAAAGCCCTAAAGGTTTGAATGCAACAAACGTAAAAGTTATTTAATATACCATCTGTATAAATATTGACACAAAGTATAAGCCTATCTGATTTGATAGGCTTTTTTTTTGCAATTTTATTTTCAGCAGCATTTCTATTCAAAAAAACCACAATGTGTAATCGATTTACTTTAAAGTCATGAATAAAAAAATACTCGTTTTACTAACACTCCAATTATTCGTCAGCGCATTATTCGGACAAGATATAAGTGGTAAATGGTATGAAATTGAGGTTTCGGATGCTAATTTGGAAATAAATATTGATCAAGACAAAGAAGGCTATTCCGGGACTTTCAGTACAGAAAGGAAAAACTGGATAAATATTGCCAATGCCCCAATTGATAATATTATTGTTAAAAAGGATTCACTATTATTTGATTTGACAAGGACCGGCTTTACCTATAATTACAAATTGCGCCTGGATGATGAAAGCAAAACGTACAAAGGTTTTTCATTTTATAGATCACGACCGATAGTTGCAGTTACCTTTAGCAGGACTCCTATTGAACGAGATTTGAGTATTCAGGCCGTTTCTGAACAAACTCCCACACGGCAAGACAGCCTAAGAGGCTCAATCACTCCTGAAAGAGCATGGTGGGATCTTACTTATTATGATTTGTACATGAGTGTGGATATAAAGTCAAGAAGTATCAATGGTTCGAATACAATCTATTATAAAGTGCTTAAAAGCAATGATAGAATGCAAATCGATCTACAGGATCCTATGAACATTACAAAGATCACGCAAAAAGGAAAGGCGCTATCTTTTACAAAAGAAGGAAATGCATATTTCATCCAGCTGAATCAAAAACAAAAAGTTGGAGACCTCAACCAGATTAAAGTTTTCTATGAAGGGGTTCCAAGAGAAGCGCCTAGAGCTCCATGGGATGGGGGATTTTCTTGGGAAGAAGATGCTAATGGAAAACCTCACGTATATACCTCATGTCAAGGAGAAGGTGCCAGCCTTTGGTGGCCAAATAAGGATCATATGTATGATGAAGTGGATAGCATGGCATTTAGTATCAATGTGCCGGAAGACCTAATGGCAGTTGCTAACGGCAGACTGCGCTCCTCTGAGAATAAATCCGATTCAACGATAACATTCAATTGGTTTGTGTCAAATCCGATTAACAATTATGGTGTGAGTCTGAATATAGCCGATTATGCGCATTTTTCAGAAAAATATGCCGGAATGAATGGCGAACTTGATTGCGACTATTATGTACTGAAGGAAAACCTGGAAAAGGCCAAAGTTCAATTTAAGCAGGTTCCGATGATGTTAGAAGCATTTGAACACTGGTTTGGCCCCTTTCCTTTTTATGAGGATGGTTATAAACTAGTAGAAGGCGTTGGAATGGAGCATCAAAGTGCCATTGGATATTCCCGTTATCCAAAATTAATAGATGCCCAAGATGCTAGTCCATCTACCTGGGGAAGAACATTTGATTACCTGATAATTCATGAATCCGGTCATGAGTGGTTTGCAAATAATATCACTTACAAAGACATGGCAGATATGTGGGTGCATGAAGGATTTACCTGCTATTCTGAAAGTCTATTTCTGGAGTATCATTATGGCAAAAAAGCCGCAAATGAATATTTAATGGAAATGCGAAAAAGTAGAGTCAGAAATGACAAAGCGATTATTGGTGATTATGATATCAATGATGATGACTACAGTGGCGATATTTATAATAAGAGTGCTGTGATTCTCCATACCCTACGCCAAGTCATTAATGATGATGAAAAATGGCGTTCAATTCTAAAGGGCTTAAACGAGGAATTTGCATTGCAAACAGTCATAACAAAGGATATTGAAGACTATATAGCCAACAGTGTAGGAATGAACTTAACATCCTTTTGGGATCAGTACTTGCGCACTATTCAAATTCCAACTTTGGAATACTATATGGATGAAGATAAACTGGCTTATAGATGGATCAATACCGTTCCCGGATTTGATATGCCTGTCAAAATTATTATTGATCAAGAGGAGAAGTGGATTCGTCCAAAAACCAATTGGACTCAAGATTTTATAGAAATAAAAGATCCTCAGTTAAAAATTGATCCCAATTTCTATGTTGCCGAGTTGAATTCAGAAAAATGAAAGAAATTGTTGATTTATCGAGTAAAACAGTCAGCATTGATAGAAATGAATTTCTAAAAGTTAAAGGCAGTGTAGACACCAACATCTACTTTGTTGAAAGTGGCAGCTTAAGAATATTTGTATTGGATGATTATGAAGAGCAAATTATTCGATTTGCTTATAAAGAGAACTTGGTTGTTTCCCTCGATTCCTTTTTAACGAATAAACCCTCAGTATTTTTCATTCAAGCTATTAAAAAATCTGTAGTAAAGGTTATTACGAAATCAAAATTTGATGAATTTCTGAAAACAGAAAAAAACAGAATTTTATGGACCTCAATTTTAGAAGATTTAATTCTTCAGCAAATCGAAAGGGAAATTGATATCCTTACCAATTCACCAAAAGAAAGATATCAAAGAGTGCTGAAAAGAAGTCCACAGTTATTTCAGGAGATACCCAATAAGCATATTGCAAATTATTTGAGGATGAGTCCTGAAACATTATCGCGTTTAAAAAAGTCTTGACTTCAATCAAGATTTTCACAAAATACTTGTCGGTACTTTGCATTAAAATCAAATGATATGCAATCGGAAAAGTTAATAGAATCGCAAATCGAGCAAACAAGACAAATTATCAATCAGGTTGAAAAACTCAAAAGTCTTGATCAAAAAGCCCTAACCTGGAGAGAAAATCCAAGTTCATGGAATATTTTGGAATGTCTGGAACATTTGAATTTATATGGCGATTTCTACTTGCCTCAAATAGAAGAAAAAATCAAAAGTTCTAAAACGATAAACGAAGTGGAATTCAAAAGTGGATGGCTCGGCAATTACTTTGCTCAAAGTATGCTTCCAAAAGAAAAGTTGAATAAAATGAACACCTTCAAGGATAAAAATCCTTTGAATTCAGATCTTCAAAAAGTTGTTATTGATCGATTTCTTGAGCAGGAAATCAGACTTTTGGATCTATTAAATCTATCGAGAAATGTGAGTTTGAATAAGGTGAAAATTGAAATAACAATTTCTCGTTTTATCAAATTGAAATTAGGTGATACATTCCTGTTTTTGATAAATCATATTATCAGACATATGAAGCAGATAGAAAAGATTCAATTGAAAATGAATGCGGCTTGATTATTGTAAAATATATCGGAAGTTCGTTTAAGGTATTTCAATTCTAAAATAACTATCTCTTTTAAGTGGTTTTGGCAAATTCTTGCAAAACACAATTCCAGTTTTTAATTAAATTCACTGCAATTAATATTTCTTTATATGTAAATCCTAGTTGAATTGAAATAAGTGTTTTAGAATTTTTAAACGTTTGAAGTTTTTATAAACGTTTCAAACGTTTTAAGCATTTTCAAAAACTTAAATCTTCCTTTAAGAGAGTATTTGAGGGGTTTTAATATATAAGGGAAATAAAGCATACCCCGAATAGACGAAGTCTACTTCGGGGCGCATATTTATCTACCGAAATGTAATGAAGGTAGACTTTACACAGACGTTGGCAAGCATATAAAACGACACATTGAAAAGAATTACACCTCTTAAAATATTAGGATTTCTTTCTGTTATTCTCGGACTGACAGTTGCGATTCTGACAGGTGGTTATCTTATTATTCTTGGTGCATATTTTATTGGATTTGCTCTGCTACTTTTTCTACTCGATTGGCTGACTAAGAAAACTAAAACCAGCAAGGCATTTTGGATTTCACAGGCTGTACTTTCTCTTTCATACATTGCATTCTTGACATTCTCATATTTAGATTGGAACAAACACAACCTAATTGTTTTACCTAGCGAATTTCAGGGAGATGGTGGAATTGTCTTTGGAATTGAAGGTTACCCCGAACTACCTGAAATGGAATATTGGGTAAGAACCATTGAAATACCTTCAAATGGGGTACTGATAACATCAACCAAAGAAGAAGAGGTGCCAAACAAATTCCAATTTCAGTATAAAGATGGTAGCAGACTTAATTTCAGAGATTCTACATGGAATTTCTCACACTCAACTGAATTCCCTTGTATTCTTACCAGTTCTGTAGTAAAGCATTACTCATTTAAGATTGGTAACACCTCAAGCTCGAATTTTCAGGAATTGCTCTCTAATCTTTGCGACTCAGTAAATCAAGGAAAACTTGTAACTGCTTACGTTTCGGAATATTCACCTATTGTGAAAGAAGTCGAAACACCTTATTTGCACTTGCAGAACGAAGGTCTCTCAAAATTGCCTCAGAATATCAATACTCTTCAAGTAAAGGAAATCATTCTGACAGGAAATAATTTCACCGAGTTTCCAGCCGAAGTGTTGAATATGCCACAACTTGAAGAACTTCTAATTGGTCATAACCCTGTTTCCAAACTACCTGACAATTTGGAATCTCTCAAAAACCTCAAAAGACTTTCGATAAATGCCACTCAAATAAAGGAGTTTCCATCTGACTTATCCGCACTTGAAAGCCTTGAAACAATCGGTTTAGACCATAACGAATTCAAAAAAGTACCAGAGCCAATCCTAACGATTCCAAACCTTAAACGACTTGGACTAAACAATAACCAACTGACCGACTTGAAATTTATCGATGAACGTCTTCAAGGACTTGAGTCAATCTATTTGTACAGCAATGAACTAAAACAAATCGACTGCGAAATAGAGAATCTTAAAAGCTTGAAAGAACTACTGATTTTTGGAAACGAAATCGACTCAATACCTGATTGCATCGCTTCATTAACAAATCTTGAAAGGTTAGAAATATGGAGCAATCCAATAAAATATGTGACCCCAGAAATTCAAAAGCTGACTAAACTGAAATCTATGCGAATGGAAAAAGATAATTTGACAGACGAACAAATGGAAGAGATAAGAAAGTGGCTTCCGAACACAGAAATAAACTTTCAATGAAATAAAAAATACGCTTGCCAACAAAGAACTGAGCTGATCTCCAAGTAAATTCCTTTTAAATGTTATTTCATCATAGGATTGATACTTCTATAGTTTGGGTCAAAAGGAATTCCGCTTTTCGCAATAGCTAATATTTGTTTCAATAATTTATTAGCTACGGCAATTAAGGCCAGTTTGGGACTTTTCCCTTTATGGACTATTCGTTGATATAGCTCCGCACAAGCTTTGTTGTGTTTGTAAGCCGTGAATGAACACATAAACAGCAGATTCCGTACATCCTTATCTCCAGCTTTACTTATTCGGCTTTTACCTCTTATACTGGAACCTGAGAGCCTCATTGTAGGGCATAGACCAAAATAGCTACTCAGTTGATTACTGTTTTTAAAATCTCTAAATGCATTGGTTGAAACAACAAGGGCCATAGCCGTTTTCTGACCTATTCCAGGAATGCTGCTTATATGACTTACCAAGTCTCCTTCGCTTGTTTTTATTAATGTTTCCATTTCTTGCTCAAGGAGTGCTACTTCCGCCTTTATTGACTTCAGTTTTTTCTTGATTATCCTCAACGCCAATCCACCTTTTGTTCCTGAAAGCTCTATACTATGACGCTGATTTTTAAGTGCTGTGCTTTGCTTTAAAAGCAAGGACACCAGCTGTCTGAGTTCTTTACATCGCAACACATAATCTGATGGTGGCTGCCAAAGTGATGGGGTATCCCATTCCGCATACTCTCTTATCATGCGAGCATCTGCTTTGTCTGTTTTGGTAATCTTCAATCGCATTTGAATAAAGCGTTTTACCGTTAAAGCATTGACAACCGATACTGGAATCTCACAATCATATAAGTAGTTCGCTAGTTGTTGATTATAGCGACCCGTTTGTTCCATTACACAATGTGCATCTTGGGGTAATTTTTTGAGTAGCATGGCAAAGCCTTTGCTGTCATTGCTGTACTTTTGATGATGTCCTGAAGGAAAGCTCACATCAAAATCATTCTTAGAGATATCAATCCCAACGTATTTTTTATCTTTACTCATAACTGAAAAGGTTAATGGGACAACTCTACTGGTTCTCCAACATCCTAAACACAGGCTCTGCAGGCCTAAAGAACTGAACGGAGTAACAGTAGTAGATTAGTGGGGACCTTCATTGTTGACCCGCTTAATGCGTAAACGCTAAAATGGTCTTAATCCACTAATCTGTCCTGTTAATTTAAATATTGAAATATAAGAAGAGACCAACTTAGGATGGCTATAAACAATTGCTATTACAGGCTTATTCTGAAAATTCAGCAGGAATTTTCAGCTTATTTTGTGCTTGGAAAAGTCTGTACTAACCCACGCAACTGTTCATAGCCGAGACCGTTGGGGCTAATTATGACCCTCCTAAATAATGAAAAAAATAATCACAACATTATTAATATTTTCTGCTTTTAGTCTAATAGCAAAAACAGGCACGATAAAAGAAAATCAAGTTGAAAAATATACTCTTTTTATTAAAAGTTATGGTTTAGCTATTTATTTTACACCACATAAAGGATATAAAACTAAAGATTGGGAAAATTTCCTTCTTAAATCTATGCACAAATTAAATCAGCTAAAAAAGCCTGAGAATTCCCTTAAAATAATTAACAACCTATTCCAGGAAATAAATATCCCTATTAAAATTGACACCATTAAAAATAAAATAATAGAAGATAACACTTCCAAAAAAGCAGATATATATTACTGGAAACATACTGGGTTAGGGCTTGGTAAAGATAAACTGCCAAACATTACTAGATTGTTCACAGCAGAATATAAAAGTAATATTGAAATACGAAAGAATGCATCTCCTAAATATGAAAACAATAATATTATAGATAATTATTATTGTTATTTTCCTATCTATTCCAATCAAATAGCTGAATTAAAAAAACTAGATCTAACAAACACCAAGTTTTCTACAAGAGATCGAGATTTTGCCTTGTTAACTTATGTTTGGAATTTATACAATTATTTTTACCCTTATTCCACAGACTTACAAATCTCCTGGGACAAACACCTTCAAGAAGCTATTAATTCATTACTAAATAATGAGAAAATTGAAGATGTTTTAAATAAATTAAATCAAACATTGAATGACGCTCATTCATATATTTCAATTGACTCAAAAAACAAAGGAATATCTTTTATTAAAGGAGATTATTACCCGTTAAACTTTGAATACCTTGACAATAAGGTTGTTGTTTCTTCGATTTCAAAAGATTATCAATCAAAAATTGAAACTGGTGATATATTGATTAGAGTAAATAACGAAGAAATCAATCCTATAATTACTAGGCTAATAAAGAGATCATCAGGGAAAAAAGAAACTTCAATATATTCTGTAGTACAAGGTTGGGCAAAATTAGGTTTTCTTAATAGCTTATTTAATGCTTTCTCATCGGCTGACTCACTTACATTAACTTTTATAGATAAAAATGGATTGCAAAAGAACGCTGTAATTCTACAGACAGACAAAAAGTATGAGAGATTCAGCACCCCAATATTAAAAAATGATAACTATTACTATATCGATGCTGGAGATTTAAACTATAAAAAATTTAAAAAGAACATGAAATCAATTGAGCAATCAAAAGGAGTGTTTTTTGATTTACGTTCAAGCCCTTCATATAGTTTCACTCGAATTTTATCACATTTCACTAAAATAGATTTAGTTCTAAACAATTTATTTACACCTATTACAACTTCCCCTAGAAAAGAAAGCCTCGATTACAAATCAGTTATTGGATTCAATATTAAATCATCTAAAAAACAAATCAATATCCCTATCTATTTCATTACTGGCCCAGGTTTATATAGTTATGGCGAATCTTGCATTCATTTAATTAAACAAGGCAAACTAGGACTAACGATAGGCAATAATACAGGCGGATGTAATGGCGATATGAACTTTAATCGTGTTTTCAATACAACTTTAGCTTGGACAGGGAAAAGAGTACTAAATAATGAGGGAGAAGTATTTCAAGGAATAGGGTACAAACCAGATATCTATTTCAATTTCGAATCAAAACACGTTGATAAAAAATTGTTATTGAAAGACTTATTGATTGTAATAAGAAAAATGCCAAACAATGAACAATATAAAAAATAGGCGAAATAGTAGTAAAGTCAAGGCTTTTGGCTCGCATCAAATTTTGTACTTAATGGAGAATGTTGTGCTTCTAAATCGCCTACTTTTCATATACTAACCGTTAAACCAATTAAGGTACGATAAAACGAAATGAATTTATCCAAATTAATCTTTACAGTTATCATTTCAATGTTTTGTTCAAGCTGTGAATCACATCAAAAGATATCTCGAGTTGAAATAGTTCAGCCAACTATCAAACAAGAGGCTACTTCAATTTGGCGAACAATCAATGACATTGCTTTTTTTGAAAAGCAAGGTTATACTATCAATCTACCAAAACATTCGTTAATCGACTCATTGTTAATAAAATCAAAGAATGGGACTTTTGGAAATGAGGACTTTGCAAGTATTTACACTCTTATAGAAACTGAAATTTTTGATAAAGTGATTTATGAATCAGCAATGCAAAAAGTCACAAATCAAACTGAACTTATCAATGATTTAATTTCTGTTATAGATGCTTCTAAAAACGAATGGGATTGGAAGTTCAATATGATTGACAAGTACAGTATTATACTAACTTTATATGGAACAGGAGGAAGTTACGACCCTGATGATGGAACTATCACTTTATTGACTAACAAGAAAGGAGATTTTATGAATTATAAGAACCCTGCTAATACAATAATTCACGAAATTACACATATGGGAATGGAATATTCAATTATACGAAAATACAACGTTTCTCACGGGTTGAAAGAGCGAATTGTAGATACATTCGTCTATCTTATGTTCAAGGAAAAATTACCAGAATATAAAATCCAAAATATGGGAGACAATAAAATCGATAATTATTTGAACAAGAAAAAAGATATTGAATCTCTAAATTCGATAATAAGTGAATTTGCAAAGAAATAACTTGCCACAATAACTAAGTATTCAGACTAAGTCTTACAGACCTTCCGAATACTTAGTTATTAGCGGTTGGTTTTGCCAATCTTTTTCAATACCGACGGTTCACCGCCGGGCCCCCAGATGGTCATCCTATTTTCTTCTGTATTTGTCGAAAATGTTATTTTTAATGGAATTTCATAAAGTATGAATTCGTTTGTTCCTGTTTGTTTAAGAATAAATTTTTCATCATCACTTTGTATTATCAAGTCATCGTTTTGTTTGAGTAGTTTTAAGTTGTTTCCCCTCCATTGATAATCTCCTAAGTATTTGTCAGCCCAACTAATGTCCTTTTGGATTGGTTCTAATATTTCTGGTTTAACGTATTCCCATTGGTATTCATTATTAACTGCGCGTTGAATATAATCGAAAGAATTAAAGGCATTATCACTATTTGTCATAACAACTATGCCCTGTTTTTTATCAACAGAACCATACAAAAAACAATTGAAACCTTGATTGCTTCCAGAATGCTGAAAAACAATATCTCCTCCCCAGTTCCATAGCGAAAAAACATATCGCATTGTTTCTTTTGTGAAAACACTTTGTGTTGATTCTTTTGAAAGAAGAGAATTAGTTCCTTTGTGGTAATCGTTTAGTAGTGCTATCATAAATTTTGCTATGTCGGTTGGTGTAGTCCAAATGCCGCCTGCTGCCTGATATGGGAAAAGTCGATAAGGATAAGGTTCCAAATCTTTGGTATACCCTAAAGATTTTCTGTTTTTTAAAGCCTCTGGAATAGGCTGTTTGAATGATGAATTATCCATGCCTGCTGGTTCAAATACCAATTCTTCAATGATTGTGTTAAAATCTTGGTTTTTGACATCCATTAATAATTTTTGAATTATGGAATACCCCGGATTTGAATATTTAGACTTGCTCCCAGGCTCAAAAACAACAGAAGTTGCAGGATCAACGGAAGGTGTTTGCCCAGATAGCATTTGATTAAGGGTGGGTACTTTTTCATCTGGTAAATAACTACTCCATAGATAATTTTTTATTCCTGCCTTATGGCTTATTAATCTTCCTAGAGTAACCTTTTCGTTTTCTGTGAATTCTGTTTCAGGAACTTTCCATTCTTTCAATACTAAATTTACATCCTTATCTAAATCTAATAATCCCATTTCAACCAAACGTAATGCGGCAATTGCAGTTATCGGCTTACTAAGTGAAGCTCCAGTAAAGACAGTTTTAGAAGTAATGGGAATGGAGTCTTGAAGATTTGCATATCCATAGTGTTTAGTCCAAGCAATTTCGCCATTATCTATGAAACAAATACTCATACCAGGAATACTATCTTCTCTCATTATTTCAGGTATAGTCCTTCTTTTTACATTTCCAACAACAGAGTACATAGGGATTAAATTGGTTTCTATTTTAAAAGCTTTAATAGAATCAGATTCGGTTCTGAAATAATCTGGGTTTTGAACCTTTTTATTTTGGGTACTACAAGAAATTATTAAAAATGTCAGATTTAAATAAAACAGCCTTTTTATCATAAAAAATATCTTTTGATTAGTATTTGATTTTTTTTTGCGATTAGATTTAAGTACATCATAGATTCAGTCTGCTATTCTTAAGTCAGCACCTAATTGAGAAAGAATTATTTAGAATTTAGAAGAAACCTACGCAGGTTAGCATCAAAGGAATACATAAGCGTACTTTCCATATTGGTAAAAAACACGTACCCGCTTTTATTTTTCTTATTGAAAAGAAACTGAGAAGTAGCACTGCCATTATCACCACTATGAGCATAGATAGTTCCAAATGCTGTGCTATCTATAATAACTCCAAGTCCATAGTTAACCCCGGGCCTATCCATTGTTACAGGGCGTGAAGACTGTACTTTTAGCATCTCATTGTGGTTTTTATCAGAAAGTAATTTCCCGCTCATGAGTGCTGATAAGAAGCTTCCATAAGTAATAGCATTGCTCTGTAAACTGGCTGCAGCATTAAAATTTGGATTTTTTGAACTACTACTGTACCCAGAGTCTGGATGACCGTTAATATGTCCATCTGCTCTATGTTGCTCAAGATACTGGTTCCAAACAAAACTATTCTGGGACATTCCAAGTGGGTTGAACAACTCTTCTTTCATTTTTTCTTGCAAGCCGTTAATGTCAGTATCTAAGATATGTGCAATTACTTGGGCCAAATATTTAAACCCTTCTCCAGAGTACTGATATTGTGTACCTGGTTCAAATTCAATTCTTAGTTTTCCATTTGGATCGTATCCATTATCATTTAAGTAGCGCCAGTTAGGAAATCCTGTAGTGTGTGATAAGGCCATTCTAGCAGTGATTCTTTTGTATCGCTCATCATAGGCAATATCCGGATTTTCAAGATAGGTGAAGAGAGGTGAATCCAGATCAAGTAGTCCTTTATCAACCAATTGCAATGAAAAAAAACTAAAGACAGTCTTTGATATTGAAGCTGCATCAAATAGTGTTGAATCAGTTACAGGTTTTTGAGTTTCGATGTTTGTGACACCCAGATTTTTACTGTATACAATCTTATTGTCACTTAAATAGGCAAATGATAATCCTGGAATACTTAAGGAATCCATTTGGATTTGTAAAAAAACATCTAATTCATTTATTGTAATGCTATTTCCATTAATAGACTGGATAGTTTGTTCGCTATAGTCTGAGGTATTATCCCTTTTTAGGGCACTACAAGAGATTATTAATAATGTTAAATTCAAATAGAAGAGTCTTTTTAATATAATCATATTTTATGTGTTTTCATTTCTTGGTTTGACTACTCAGTTCATTGTTGTGCTTAGTACTTTTAATTCAGTTTTTTCAAAAGTCCATTTAATATTTCATCTTCTTCGTCTAATAAATGGTCTTTAATCATTATATCAGGTATTACACCTTCTGGTTTTTTACTGCCATTTACACGAACAATTTGTCCTTTAGACACTTTTACTACAATCCCTGTATTAGGTAATGAGTATTGAAACTGTGAAGCGTAAAGTGTTGGGAAATCGCCCGTTTCTTCTCCTACAATCGTCCCAAACTTATAATCTTGAATTTGAGAGGCTGTCACGGCTGACTGTGAATGCGATTGTCTATTGACCAAAACGTACACTGCTCCTGTAAATCTTTTTTGTTTCGGTTGTGGCTGATATTCATCAAACTCAAAATTATATATCGCTCCATCTTTGTGAGTTAGAATTTTTTGAAAATAAGCATTTGTAGTGTCATTCTGTTTCCTTGTGTGTTCTTTAAGAAATTGACTTGTTTTAAGCGTAAACTCCGAATTCCATTTAAAGGGTTTATCTGCAAAATAAGAGACTAAGTAATCACTAAAAGAATCATTCCCACCCGCATTATTTCTAAGGTCAATAATTAGATTTTTGCTGTTTCGTTTTTTTATTTCTAAAAAAGCTGAGTCAATGAAACTTTGAAACTTTTGTTCATCACCCGAAAAGTTCCCTGGATTTAGATAAGCAGATTTATCTAAAAGCGTTAATTCCATCTTAGAGTTCAAGATTTCCGTTCTTTTCATTTCATAACCTTCTATTAGGTTTACCGCTTTTATTGATTGTTTTTTTACAGCTTCATTTGAGCGAGTTTTAATTTGAAAATTATCTTGCTTTCCAAACACTTGCCAGAATAATCTGGGAAATGAAATCATTTCAATTTTTGCATTTTTAAAATATGTTCTTTCTGCTGAAACTTGCGGATAAATTTGGTCTAAGACATCTTTCATTAATATCCCATTTATACTTATTATCTCCGAACCAATTTTAATGTCGGGATTATCAGAAAAGTTTTTTCGGATTAGACTTTTGTTGTTTTCAAAAGCAATTTCTAATGGGAATAGTGTTCCACCACTATATGCATATGTTATGTATGAAGCACTAGGGAAGTCGATTTCAGTATGTCCATTATTTACTACTGATATTACTTTTTGAAAAATAGTAGTTGCTTGTAATAGAGTAACAGAATCCTTGGCAATGGATTGTTTTACATTTTGATAATTCTCTGAAAAGTCTTTTTCTGAAGTATAAGCGTAAAGATTGTAGTGAGCATCTTTTAAAGAATTATTAAGATACTCTAAGTCTGCTATAATTTCATTTCGTCCAAACTTTTTATCAGACTGCTGGGCTATAGAATATTGAGAGAATATCAGAAACAGGAAGACTACAAGGATATATTGATGTTTCATTAGTTAGTTATTTTTTCAAGTACGAATTAAACTTCGAATTTTACTTTATATTAAGCACAACGTCAAGCAAAAGTACGTGCTCTTTGAAGGCAAAGTCAAGAGGGAGCATGGACTTTAGCGATCTTAATTACGACCTTTTTATAACCGCTCAAGCCCAGATATGGCATGTACCTCTGAACATATTTAATTACTATAATCCAGCTATTTTGCAGATTAGTTTCAAGTAACTACATAGTGGCATGTGTCATATCGTTTGTTGCTACCTTTAATTATTCATTGCTTAGATTTTCGGTGGGATTGCTGACAGTTGCTTTCCATATTTGCAAGCACAAAAGTGAAATGATGGTGACCATCACAGCTGCGCATCCATAGATAAAAATCATTATATCCAATTTGATACGATATTTGAAATCAGTAAGCCATAATTCAGCTAAAAAAAGAGACAGAGGTACTGCAATGAAACTGGCTATACATAGCAATTTTATAAACTTAGCTGAAAATAATTTAAGCATATTTGATAGAGATGCACCTAAAACGGCTCTAATTGCAATTTCCTTTGTCTTTAATTCAAGTATAAATGAACTCAATCCCAAAACACCAATGGTGGAAATTAATATTGACAATGCTGAAAATAGATAAAGTGCTATTCGCTGTTTGGTATCTTCTATATGCATTTTCTTAAATGTATCATCAAGAAATTGATAGGTGAATGGATATTTTGGAACATACTTTGACCAAATAGCTTCTATTTCTTTAATTGTATTTTGATAAGATTTAGAAGTAAGCTTTACAACAAATGTTTCTTCCCAATCTGTCGACGTAATCACAAGTGGTTCAATTTGATTCTTATAGGACTCAAAATGATAGTCTTTAATCACTCCTATAATGATCAGCGGTTCTTTAAATTCCAAACCAGGCCTTACGAGTGTCCTTCCAACAATGTCTTCGGACGGCCATCCTAGCTCCTTAGCTGCTGTTTCATTGAGAATGGCGCTATTACCTTTGTCGGATTTTAACATTGGATCAAAGTCTCGGCCATCTAATATTTTTAGTTGTAATACATCGATAGCATTTAGGCTTGTAAAGGCTGTTTTCCATAAAAAATTTCTATCACTTTTTGGGGTAATGTAAGCATATGATTCGGTTGGGTGTTCAGGTAGACCTCCATAAATCATAGCCACTGATTTTACCCCATTAAGTCGCTCTACTTCTTGCCTGATAAGCTCCTTATTTTTCCAAGAATGTTTATTATTAGAGTCAAACACTAGAATTTGATCTGTGATTAAGCCTATTTCTTTTTGTTGTAAGAAGTCAAATTGTTTGGAAACGACAATACTTAAAATGATCAATACGATAGCTGCAAAAAACTGGAATATGAGCAGACTGTCTTGCAAAAAGCTAGACTTCAAATTTCCTATCTTTTTGGACAGTGCTGAAGATATATTTTGAGAAGAAAGCACGACAGCAGGGTATAAGCCGAATAAGAGCGTGAGTATGAAAGAAAATCCTATAAGGCCGAGAATCAATTTCGCATCAAATGCAAGAGCAGCTTTGAGATGATTTAGATTTTCATTGATTCGGATTAGGTATATACTACAGATCAAGGCAAGAATGACAACTATTGTTATTGAGAAATAGATTTCAAGCAAGAATTGAAAAATAAGCACCTTCTGAGAAGAGCCTAATATTTTTCTAATTCCGACTTCTTTTATTCTTTTAAGGAAAGCAGCTAGTGTAAGGTTCAAAAAATTAACTCCTGCTATGAGTAGAACAAGAATGGCAATGACTAAAAGTCCGTTGACCAGTTTTTTATTGCCATGTTCAGCTAAGTCATTTCGCATAGGCTCATCGAAGTAAATATTGACTAGTGGTTGTAAAGATAACTTTATGTTGTTTTCATAGTTATTACCCTTCTCAAAGTAGCGATTTGTAAGCTTCTCAAAGTTTGATAATATCCACTTATTATCTTGAGAAATAAGCAGGTAATAAGAAAATGCTTGTATTTCTGAATTGGTGAGCAATCTACTGGTATAACCTAGGGCACTAATTGGGGCAATGAAATCGATTTGTAAATGGCTCTTAACCTTCATTTGACTCAGTACTCCTGTCACTTCCAATAACCCTTTGCCTTCAAGTTCAATAATTTTTCCAATAGGATTGTTTTCGCCAAAATATTTTTTTGCCATTTCAGTGGACAATACTACTGAATTGGGTTTTTCTAAAGCCGTCAGAGGGTTTCCAAATAAAAAGGGATAGTTAAAGATTTCAAAGAAATATTTGTCAGCAAATAGCACATTACTTTCGAAAAAACTCTTATTATCATAGGTCACTAATTCATTGTCCCTAAACAAGCGAAGGATTTGATTTTGAGATATGTCTAGATCAATGGCTAATTGATTTTTGTAAGTAGCCGCTAGTGTCGGAGATTGAAAAGAAGAGTTCTCGTCATTGATAGTTCGGATAACTCTAAATATAGTCTCTCCTTTTTCAAAAGTGCTATCAGCATGGTATTCCGTACTTGCAAATTGAAGTATTAGAAAAAATACAACAAGAGCGACAATTAATCCCAACATATTGAGCATTGAAAAAAGACTTAATTTTATCAATGCCCTGAAAGTGGTTTTAATATTATGTCTAATCATTCTTCAACCATTTTAAGAATATACTCAGTTTTTTAGCAATTGGCTGTAACGGTTTAATCATGATGATGAATGTATAAATAACAAACACAGCTTCAACTAATTGGAGGGTCGGGAAATCATTTGACATTTGCTTGCTTTTTACCACAGTTTATTGTTACAGCCTGTTTATTCATCTTTTTTCTTCGTCCATAGCTCGCTGACAGGATATTTTAATCCAATGATGATGCTGTAATAATCACCATTCGAAAATACCGTACCTGTTTGTTTTGGACCATCATTTATCCAATATTTTACATCTGTTTCCACAACTCTGCTTAAACCCGCTAGGTAATTTGCTGCAAGGTAAAGTCTTACAGAACTTTTGAATTTATAATCCAAAGCAAGCCCGGCTTCAATTAGCCCATAAGATTTTTTTAGACTATATGTGGATATATATTCGGTTCTCGTTATGTCATTATTTGCGGAATGGATGCTACTCGATAAACTTGAACCACTGCCTATTGAGCCATAATCACCGTTAATCGCAAAGGTGTAACCAACAGTTGTGACGAGACTTAATTTATTCTTTAATAGGTTCTGGCGAGCTTTCAAACGCAGTGGTATTTGATAAGCGACTAGAGCATTAGATGCACTATATCCGAAATTCTCCCCTTCAATTCTGTAACTTTCGCCATAATTATTGACGAAAAATCCAGTTTCGAGGGTAAATGTATTATTGATCTCTTGTCCAATTATCAAGCCATAAATAGGACTAAAGAAAAAAGGTTTTGTGTAAAGCCCGTTTCCGTTGTCTGTAGATTGATAGACTTCAAATTTTGGTCCGATTTCAACTCCCAAATACGTTGAATTTTGACCATAAGAAACAAATGGTAGAAGAATAATAAGGTATTTAATTCCTGATTTAATCATGATAATTGTAATTATAAAGTTTAATAAAAAACGACATTTAAAATTTATAGTGTAGGGTTGAATTCTAATTGGTTGTAACGGTCTGGCTATGAGTAGTTTTTGGTTTAGCATTTGTACGCCTTAGGTGGAACACACCAAGCTGAAAATCCGCAAGCCCACATTTGCCAAAATAAGCAGTCGAGGACAAGCAATTACTTATAGCCATTATTACACAACGTTTTTTGATAATTATTGCAATTATTTTTCCATTATATAATTATATTTTTTCAAGAAGTCATCCATTTTATTTTGAGCTTTGAGACTCACTTCTTTGTCAGGATTTGGCCATCCATCATCCGGTTCTGATGAAGGAGTAAATAAATGTCCAACACCATCGTAAATGATTAATTCACATTCATTATTGTATTTAGTCATATTTTTTTTAAAAATCTCAGCACCTTTTACAGGTGTTACAGTATCATCTTTTCCAATTACTATCAACGTTGGAGCGGTTTTTTCAGAAACAAACTCTGCTGGAGATAAATCCTTAACTTTAATTTTGTCAATTAGTCGTTTTTGAAAATTCGGATATTCAAGAAGAGATAACGCAGGTGATTTGAGGATTAATAGATTTGGTGCACTTGATATTTTCTCATTAGGAAAATTAAGGTTATTAAAAACAGATGCACAGGCTGCAAGATGCCCACCTGCTGACCAACCATAAGAAGCTATCTTATTTTCATTAATCGAAAATTGACCTTTATTTTTTCTAATCCACCTAATTGCAGTTTGTGCGTCTAAAACTGATTCGTAAGGAGTAATCCCATTTTCTAAATCCTGTAGTCTATATTGAACAGAAAAAGCGACAATTCCTTTTTTAGCATAATATTTTGCGTTGCTAAAACCCCAAGAAGCTTCTCCCATAGACCAACCTCCTCCATGAAATATGACAATTGCGGGATACTCATTTTTGGGGTCAAAATCCGAGGGGCGAACACAATAAATTTTTAAACGATTGGTCTTATCATATGTAAATTCCTCTATTTGTAAAGTTTCAGGATTTAATTCAATTGTTTTTTTGTGTTGTTTTGATTTGCAATTAATTAAAACCATTGATATGGTCAATATTAGATATATATGTCTGCTTTTCATTTTAGTTTGTAATGGGGTTTTGTATATCGTACCTATTTAGAATTCTTGAAGAATAAAATACAACAAATTGTATTTATCAGTTGATCTCAGGATTCTCTGATATTTATTAATAATAATGACCAAACAGAAACTATTCCACTACTATTTTGCCTTCAATTAGTGTTGTTTTTCCTTTAATGCTATACCAATAAATGCCGGAATTCAGCCTAGTGAAATCTGCCGTGCTTAAGTCAATGCTTATTGTATTTTTTCCAACATTTTTAATACCAGCATCATAGGTATACTTCGAAACTCCATCCATACCCAATAATTTTAACTGAATATTTTCTGTATTTTCAATCCAAAATTCAAAGTTCAATTTTCCATTGCTAGGATTTGGAAATGCAATATTAAGTTGTGATTGGGATTGATTTTCCAAGTAAACAGTAGTGGGGTTTAGCAACCCTGTAATCATCCTTAGCTGACGCGTATTGGCTTCTGAGATATATAATGTATCACCAGTAGGTGTAGCAACTATTCCATTTGGGCTATTAAATTTTGCGATTGAAACATGACCATCAATAGAGCCTACTGATGAGCCGGCAAAAATATTTGCAGGCTGACTGCCATCCATTGGCACTTTGTAAATTCGATTTGATGAAAGCCCTGTAGCATAAATATAATTTTCACTCATTGTCATAAACCCAAGTGTTCCAGGTAAATCAGCCAAAAGCATAATCGAATCGTTGATATCTCTTTTGTAAATTGTGCCATTATTAAAATTACCAACATAAAAATTACCCAAACTATCGAAAAGCAAGCCCACAGGTCCATTTAGACTCCCTTGTGTCCAAAAATTTATTGAATTTCCACTAGTATCATATTTTAGAATAGTATTGTTAAAATAACTCGATACGATCAAATCGCTAGAATGATCAAAATACAACGCTGCTGGCAGAGATGATTCTAAAAGTGTATCAATATTACCTGCAGTATCTACGGTGCTGATGATATTTCTTGCTACCTGTGGAATTAACAAGTTTCCCAATGAATCAAATATTAACCCATTTGGATTCACCAACCCAGATACAAAAATTGAGGTCTGCCCATTAGGGGTTATTTTTGTAACTGAATTACCAAAATAATCTGAAGCATAAATATTCCCAAATTTATCTAACGCGAGCCCATCCGTAAATGTCGAAGGTCCCTGAACAAGTGTACTTACATTCTGGGCTTTAATACAATGGGTAAAAAAGAGAATAAAAATTGAACTGATAATAGATTTCATAATTGCGAGTTTATAACGTGCAAGAAAATCATAGTGCAGTTAAAAAGCGTCCGCTTTTAGAAAGTGGTACCAGATTTACACTTTGGAGATGTTTTTTTTTACCTCTGTTCTAATAAAATGTAGTGGAGTGTAACCATTAAATTTTTTGAATGCTTTATTAAAAGTTGTTTTGGAATTAAATCCAGAATCAATAGCCAAAGCAAGGATTGTCCGATTTTCCAATTCTCCTTCTCTAACTCTTCGCTTAAACGCTTCGACTCTATAAACATTGATAAAATCGAAAAAATGCATATTCATTTTTTCATTAAGTACTTTTGAAAGTATATAAGGTTGCACATTTATGCTTTCTGCCAGATGCTTTATATTTAATTGTGGATTTAGATAGGGTCTTTCATTTTTAATAAAATGCTCAAGTTTTAAGGAGATTAACTCTAAGTCCTCACTTAATGGATAGTTTTTGGGTTTTGAAAAAGATTGTATTGTAAACTCTAGAAATTTAGGTTTTATCAAAGAGTAATAACCCAACGATATTATTGCCAGGGTTAAAATCATCCACACCAAATGATATCCTAGATAATTATCAAATATAGGGTAATACCACTTTTTCATAACAAAAGTGAGTATCCAAAAAATAATTGTTAACACATTAACAATCAAGAGAATACTATGAAAGCTATATTTTTTTGAAAACGAATAAATATTTAAATGATCGAGCCCAGAACCAAGGAATATTTTAATACACAGTGCTAAGTAAAAAACGTTCAAACATATTGCTGAGATTTCGGCAATTTGAAACCCTATTGTCAATAAATTTCTTTGACTCCTAAAGGCTTCAACATCTGCAAAAAGAAAACGGAATACAAAAAGACTAAATAAAAAAGCTGGCACAAAATGCAAGAGCACATTTTTTCCATTTTGATTTTTAAAGATTAGTTTGATGTAAATGTAGAGTAATGGGCCATAGAGGAAAACTACAGTATCGCCTAAAAACATAGCCTTATACTGTAGCAAGCTTAAGTTGGGATTGGAATAAAAATACCTGCCAAAAAGAAGTAATGAAACAAGCCCAATAAAAACAGATAGTAATTTGTTAGACTGAGTTTTTCTTTTTTGTATGATTGCAATTGAGAGTAATAACCCTTGAAAAGAAGCAAAGAGTATTAAAATCGAAAACCAGTTGTCTTGCCACATAGATGAAAAATGTATTTTTTTTGATAAAATTCAAATTAGGGTAATGATCGACAATAATTTTAATAGTTATATATCAATTAAGTCTTGAGTTTATTCATTTTCTTGTGCTCTTGTGATTTCAAGTAATGAGTGCAATTTTTTGAGGTAGCACTCATTACATGGAATGTCAAGGTAATTAGCATTTCATATCCACATATTGTTTGAACGTGTTATCGGCTACCATTTGGCATAAAAATGACATAGTTTGAGTTAGGCGAATGACCGAAAAGTATTTTTCAGTAAAAAATAATGGATTTAAAGTATTGATCAGTTATTTATGTAACATAAAACGACGGTTTAATATTACTCTAAAGCGGATAAAGTTACTTTTTTAGCCTTTGGTGATAAAATAGTTATTTTCAGATGAGTTGTGCTTTTTGATAATTTAGAACACATCCTACGATAGAACTAAAATCAATAACTTTAGCCAAACCGTTGTAGGCATTTGATTAACGATGTATCTTAATAGACATTTATAAATGAAAATAATAAGTCTCATAATTCTGACTCTTGTTTTGAGTTCATGTTCGATAGGAAAACAAGGAGTTTTCTATGAAGAAATGGAAAGTCCTCCTAAGTTGACGATTACAGACAACAATATAACCGTAGAGACTAAAAATTCCATTAGACATTCAGCTTTGCTGCTTTATAAAATCGAAACGGAATTAAATAAGGAAAACATGGAACTCAGCTTAACAGGACTTCAAGCTGCCAATGAGAAATACAAGACCACCTTTGAATTTAAACTTAACACACTTGGGATTGAAGAAATTGATGATTGGACTATAAATTGGATAGACCCAAACGGAAAAAAACATGAATTGAAAAAATAAAAAACACCACACAACAACACCTATACTCAATGCCCTCCTTGCTCTGCTGAAGCTTCGCAAAGGCGAGTCGGGACACTGCGCATACCCCAACCATTGCCACACATTAAAAAAACGACAATGAAGAAATTAACAGTCTTAACAGTTTTAACTCTTTTTGTAATAAACGTTACACTTGGACAAGACCGAGAAAAATATTCCGAACTTATTAAGACCGCTTGGAGCTTATATGAAAGTAAGGACTATTTAAAATCGGGAGAGAAGTATTCCGAAGCTTTTGTCGCTCTTGGCGGAAAAGGAGTGATAAATGACAGATATAACGCTGCTTGTTCGTGGTCGTTGGCAAACCAGCCTGACTCTGCATTTGTTCAGTTATTCAAAATTGCTGAAAATGGCAATTACACAAACTACGGACACATAACTACCGATACAGACTTAAATACATTGCATAATGACGAACGATGGAATAAGGTTATTGGTATTGTAAAAGCCAATAAAGAAAAAGCAGAAGCCAACTTAGACAAACCTTTAGTAGCAATTCTTGATACAATTTATCAGGAAGACCAAAAATATCGACAACAAATAAAAGGAATAGAAGAAAAGTATGGTTGGGAATCTGATGAAATGAAAGCTCATTGGAAAATCATAAATGAAAAAGATTCTATAAATCTTATTAAAATCAAGAAAATATTAGATGAACGTGGTTGGTTAGGAGCTGACATTATTGGAAATCAAGGTAATTCAACTTTATTTTTGGTAATACAACACTCCGATTTAGAAACGCAAGAAAAATACTTGCCAATGATGCGAGAAGCTGTAAAAAATGGAAATGCAAATTCAGGCAGCTTGGCACTTTTAGAAGACAGAGTAGCATTAAGAAAAGGTGAAAAACAAATTTATGGTAGTCAGGTCGGTCGAGACCAAGAAACAGGTGAATATTATGTTTTACCACTTATAGACCCTGACAATGTTGACAAGAGACGAGCAGAAGTTGGGCTTGGAACAATCGAAGATTACATTTCTAATTGGGGTATGACTTGGGACGTAGAAGAATATAAAAGGAAATTGCCTGAAATTGAAGCAAAACAGAAAAAGTAAAAAAACGTTTGGTAACAAAGCATATAGCTTATGGCGGGTGAACGGCTGCCAGCAAGGTTTTCGCTCCGTAGCCAGCTTTGGTTTCGGTGGACAGGAAAGTGCTTCGAAACCGCCACAATCCATATGCAAACCGTTCAGCACCATTTTATTCTATACGCAAGAAAGTAGAATTGATTTAAAAGTCTTCAATAACTAATCGCTTTATTCGCGTTTGATTATTTGTTTTCACCTCAATTAGATAAACACCTCTTTCCAATTGGCTTATATTCAAACTTTCGCAGTTTTTATTACATTCAAGTTTTAGCTTTCCATTCAAGTCATAAATATTTACTGACTCCATTTTTTCTGAAGAAGTAACATTTACAATACCTTGAGTTGGATTAGGATATACTCGAACATCATTTTTTAATAAACCGGGTTCGATAATTGACTGAACGATTATTGTTCGGCAAGCGCTGGTGTCTTGACAAGCTCCATTGCTTACGATTACAGCATAAGAACCACTTGTAGCAGGTACAAAAAGGGCATTTGCTTCGCCGATAATTATACTTGAATTTGCACAATCTATCCATTGATACACAACACCCTGACTGGTATCTATCGCCATAATACTATCACCCATAACGATCAAGGATGTATCTACACTAAAAATATTCAGATTGATTGTGATAACACTATCGCATCCTCTTCCATTACTAATGGTTTCAATGTATTGGCCTGAACTGGTATAGGTTATACCCAAAGGATTCGATGTATAACTTTCACAGGCATCCACATTAATGATGGCAGAGCTTGGCGAGCAGGGCTGAAAAGAATGCGCAAATCCATCGTAATTCGTTGGACTAACAATTACGGTAGAGTTCGAGTTTGGATCAAAATCAGTCATAGAATTAAAGCTTCCGCTTGTATGAACATTGCCATTTAAATCTACATTTATGCCATTACCCTCTTCTCCTCCAAAACCACCAAATCCTTTTGCAGTAATAAACATTCCTTGAGAAGAGTATTTGGAAACGTATACATCCGCCGCTCCATTTGAGCTAACATTGAAGTTATTTACACCAGGGTCAAAATCAATAGTATTTCTAAAAAACCCAGTGATATAGACTTGATCCAATTGGTCGGAAGCTATGGCTATTGCAACATCGTTTTCTATACTCCCAAAACTATGCCCCCAATTCAGGCTCCCGCTTGAATCCAGTTGTACCAGGAATATATCATTACTTCCTGCAGACATTATCATTGAACTTGATGTGTCTGGATCGATATCAATGCTACCTGTAAAATAGCCGGTAAGATTCACATTCCCTTGTCCATCTACAACCAAAGACCTACCCTGATCATCGTTACCCGATCCAGCAAAACTTTTTGCCCATAAAAAATCTCCCAGTGAATCTAATTTCAAAACAAACACATCCTTTCCTCCAAGCGAAGAAATTGAAAACGATGAGGGTCCGGGATCAAAATCCAAAGAACCAATGAAATATCCAGTTACAATAACATTCCCCCAAGAATCAGTGTCAATTCCATAACCAACGTCATTGCTATTTCCGCTTAAAGATTTAGCCCAAACAAAGCTTCCTTGATTATCATATTTGCTTATAAAAATTTCCAATGCAGAATTCACTGAAGTTAAATTGCTTGTTCCAGGCCCTGGATCAAAATCAACAGTGCCTCCGAAATAACCTGTTGTATATACATTGCCAGCATTGTCAATATGCATTCCAAGGCAAGCTTCATTTAAGGTGCTACCAATCGAGGTTCCAAATAAAAATTGCCCATTGGAATCCAGCTTTACCAAGAAAAAATCACCGATGCCATTGCTGGTTACCAATATACCGGCGCTATCAGGATTTAAATTCATACTTTCAGTGTACTGCCCCGCCAACCAGATATTGCCTTCAAAGTCGGCCTGAATTTCAAATATCCGTTCTAACCCTGGTCCATTAAATGATTTAGCCCATTTGACCTGACCGTTACTGTTTTTCTTGACAAGATAAACATCACTTGTGCCTGAAGCGGTGTTCAGTGTAATGCTGGCCAATCCGGTGTCGATAGTAACTGAACCTACATAATCTCCTGCGGAGTATACGTTTCCAAAATTATCGGAGCAAATGCTTATTCCTTTCACATCTTGAGACCCTTCTATGATGGTCACATTTGAGAAACCTAAATCCTGAGCGTTCGAGAGAAATGGAAATAGAATGGAAAGAAGAAACCACTTAAAACTTGAGCCATATTTGTTATACAGATTGTTCATATACATTGATTAGAAAATAATTTTACAAGAATTATTCCGCCAAACTATGCAGACAAATACTGCCAAAATTGATTTTGAAAGGCTTATTCAACGAACGACATGATATTAAATACGAATGAAAAAGCTTTGGAATTCTAATGAATCAATTTTTCTCAAGCAATGGTTTTAATTGCTCTCGAAAATGACGACCAATTGGAAGGTTTTCTCCTTGAATATGTAAAAACTGATAATTGTATGCTTCGATTTTATCAATGTGAATGATGTGAGATTTGTGAATTTGCACGAAAGCTCGTCGTCCTTCTATGTCATTAAGTTGCTTTATTATTTCTCTCATCGATTCCTTCACCAAAATGCTTCTATCTTTATAATATACCTTAATGTATTCTTTCGCTCCTTCTATTCTCAGGATATCATCCAATTCAATTAGATTCTTTGTGCCGTCCAGACTATTCTTTAATTCGATTTTCTTCTTCCTCAATAATCGGTGGTAGGTCTGAGAAACCAGGCGATGTAAAACCTGCTTGTTATACTCTAGAATTTTAAATTTGAAGAAGGCATAAATCAATAATAGCACGACTATACTTATGGCTACTAGAAACCATTTATTTAACCAAAATGGAGGCAAAATTTGTATTTTAAGAGACTTTACGTCGGAATAGTTCTCACCCATAGTTCCAGCGCGAACCTCGATTAAATAGCTGCCTGTTGCTAAATTGTTAAGGATGATGGCTTGTGCATTTGTTCTCAACCATTCATTTCCATTGAGTCTGTATTCAATATTGACTTTCCTATTATAAGCAATGGCTTCTGTCAAAATCTTAAGGCTATTTTGATCATTAGAAAAGCTTAGGGGTTCAGAATAGAATTTTTCATCTTCATTTTCTACCCATAGAATTTTCAATTCAGGTCTTTTAAAAAGCTTTTCAATTTCATGGAGAGAAATACTCATCAGACCATTTGCGCTTAAAGCCAAAAGATTTTCATTTTCTATCGCCAAACCTCTTACTTCTGATGAAGGAAGACCATTGTCTTTACTTAGGCTTGCTAAATAAGAATCCTTGTAAAAATCAATACCATTGGATCGAGCAACAATTAAATACTTTGATGTGATATCGAATAAAATATCATTAACCTTGGTTTTAAAATGACTTTCAGGTGATTTAAGATTTGAAGTTAAATTATTCTTGAGATCATAGTTTAAAACTCCGAAGTTTTCAGTTCCTATCCAGAGTAGCGAATCATTTTGAAATTCTAGACAGTTGATTTCATCTTTCAATGCGGGGATTTCTCTTGAAGCTTTTGAAATTTTCCCATTTTTTAGAAAGTACAAGCCATTCACCGTACCCAAGGCTATTAATTCACCTTGACGATCCAGGCATTTAGTTTTAACATTTAAAATATTCCATTTATCAATGAGAGATTCATAGGCTTTCTTGTTGTTCAGAATAATAGAATCACCAAAAAGATATAGACTATCCAAAGGAATAGCCATAGTATTCGCAAAAGTTGCCATTATAATATTATCCGACTGAATAAGGCCCTGCTTTCCGGAATATCCGTAAATATTTAATTGTTCTTTTTTTATTTCACCTAAAAACACATCCCCTAAAAAAATAGTGTGATCACTTTCTTTAATAACAGAGTTAATCGGGTAATTCAGTCCGACACGTTTGGAAACCCAATCTTGGTTTTCTTTGGAATAAAAAATGTGTGACTCATTTCCAATTACAATTGAAGAATCATTTCTGGACATAAAGTCAATCTGAGAATCTTTAATTCCTTCAATATAATTGGTTTTTGATGTTAAAAAAGGGAAATAAAAAACACCATTATTCAAACTCGAAAGCCAGATTCCTCCTTCCTTATCTTTGGCAGCTGAAGTGATTAATTGATCATTTAGCAAATGAAGATTTATATCCCGACCCTTTATATACAGTCCTTCTGAACTGCAAACCAAATAACGATTATCAAATTTCTTGACAGCATATATAATGAGCTCCTCATCCTTCTGAATATCTGTTTCAATATAATTAAGTGACATTTTATCAAGATCGATTTCACAGATTCTATTGTTGATGTCAGTGCTTAAGAGCTGCTTCCCAACTAGGTGCGACTTTACCTGGCTAGACACATTAAAATCAATTATTGTTTCCAAGCTAAGCTCATTTGGTTCTATTTTTACTAAGCCCTGCGTTTCTCGCAAGCCGTAAATTTCCCTATTGTATTCAAAAATGTAATTGATGCCGGGACTATAAAAGGTTGTTTGAAAATTCCCTGAAGAATCAATCTTGCTGAGACCTGTCTTTTTATTTGAAATCCAAATGTTTTTAAAGCTATCCCTGAAGACTGTATAATTGTAGGACTCCTCTAGATTGTACAGTGATAATTGCTTATCCGTTTTAGAATTTTGCGTTTGGTGCTTCTTGATATAAGCGGGTAAACCATTATTGGTGGCAATCCATAATTCATCATTGGCCGCAGGGATAAGTCTTAGAACATCATTATCACTCAATCCATTAGATTGATCAAAATACTGAAAGTATTGTCCATTAAAGCGTACAACACCTTGCTCCGTAGCCATCCACAGTATTCCCATTGAATCAGCCAAGATATCGTGTACTATATTGCTTGGTAAATTCTGATCAGTACTATAATGGATATAGTTATTTACGCTTTGTAAGGATTGCGCTTTTAAGAGAAGCCCTGGTAGAGAAACGGTACAAAAGAGGAAAAGTACAATTCGCAATACTTTCAAGTTTTTGAATGCATTTAATAAGACTAAAACAATTGCATGATTTCCAAAGAAAAGGAAGCTTAGCTAAAATTTATCGGAAAAGTAGATTATCTACTTCATTGCCTGTGAAATTATTCTTATGCCATTCAAAATACAAATTATAGACTTTAATCATTTTAAAATCTTCATTCTTAGTGCATCCTTAGTGGATTAAAAAAGGAGTATTTAAAATATAATAGAAAGTAATAATTAGAGCCCTCAGCGCGCCAAATGAGTAATTACTTTATATTGAGTTATCAAAAAATCATTAATTACACCATACTTTTTACTAAATTTACTTAGGTATTAATAATTCTTAATATGTAAATTTCCTCTCAATTAGATTAAATATTTCAGGCGTTTTGGTGTTTTGGTGTTTTATTTTTTTGGTGATTAAACGTTTGAAGTGTTTATAAACGTTTCAAACGTTTCAAACGTTTTAAGCATTTTCAAAAGCTTAAATCGTGCTTTAATAGGGAACTAGAGGGATTTTAATATATAAGGGAAATAAAGCGCATAGTTTACACAGACGTTGTGTTGCATTAGAAAAATGAACAAAAATAGAATTGATTTTATCAATCTTGAATGGGAAACTCCAAATAAAGGAGTTAAACAAAAACTATATGTAAAAGGAGACCAAAGAATTCGGCTTCTGCGTTTTTATGATGATTTTATTGAAGAAGGTTGGTGCACCAAAGGGCATATTGGATATGTTACTGACGGAGAAATGACCGTTGACTTTAATGGAGAAATAGTGAGCTATAAAAAAGGAGATGGTCTTTGGATTGAAAGTGGAGAATACAGGAAACACAAAGTTTCAATCTCAAAAGGGAAGTTTGTTGAATTAATACTCTTTGAAAAAAACTAGAATATGTACACTCCAAAACACTATAGAAACGAAAACATTGACAAGGCAATCCAATTTATGGAGCGCTTTAATTTTGGAGTTATGGTAAGTTCTGAATCAGATAAACCGGTAGCAACACATTTACCATTTGTAATTTCAAAAGTGAATGATAAAATAATTCTTACTTCTCATTTCGCAAAAGCCAATGAACAAGCAATCAAAATTGAAGAAAAAGAAATACTAACAATATTCTCAGAGCCTCACGCTTATATTTCTCCTAAGTTCTATGACAAAAAACAAAATGTACCTACTTGGAATTACTTGGCTGTTCACACTTATGGAAAGGTTAAAATAATTAGAAATGAAGAAGCCATATTTCAAATTTTAGAACAAATGATATCAAATTTTGACTCGTCATATTTGGAGCAATGGAATGAACTATCCTATAACTATAAGTCGAAAATGGCCAAAGGAATTATCGCATTTGAAATTGTAGTTGAAGAAATTCAGTTTAAAGAAAAATTAAGTCAAAATAAAACCCAAAAAGAGCGAAATAGGATTGTGTCTGCATTTACACAAAGTAGTAACGCTAATGAAAATAGTATTGCAGAGTTTATGGATAAAAACGATTAGACTTATGATTAAATTCTTTACGAATGTATTTGAATATCACTATAAGATTAACGAGCGTTTAATCAATCAAATGCTTGATAACATTGAAAACGTTTCTGAAAAAGCTAATTTATTGTTGTGTCATTCTATTAACGCACATCAAATTTGGAACTCCAGAATTGCCAATGAAAAGTCGTTAGGTGTTTTTGAAATTTACCCTCTTACCGATTGTATTGATTTAAATAAATCAAATTTCGAAACAACTATATTAATTCTTCAAAATGAAGATTTACAGAAAACTATTTTGTATCAAAACTCTAAAGGCCTAGTGTACGAAAATACTATTCAAGATATTCTATTTCACATCTCAAATCATTATTCTCATCATAGAGGACAGCTAATTTCAGAATTGAAACAAACTGATATTGAACCAATAGTTAGTGATTATATTTTTCATAAAAGAAGCGTAATATGATATTCATCACACAACTAATTTTTATTAAAAAGGGAATGGAAAAAACATTTTTAGAGTTTGAAGATTTTGCAATCCCATTGATGAAGCAATATGGCGGAAAAATGATATATAGACTAAGACCAGACAAAGACTCCTTTGTTTCTTCAACGGAAGAACAGCCCTATGAGATTCATTTTATATCGTTCAACTCTGATCAAGATTTGAATGCTTTTATGAATGATAAGAGCAGGTTAAGTTTTATCCACTTGAAAGAAGAATCAATTCAATCAACGGTTTTAGTGAAAGGAAGGAAACTATAAATAATGGATATAAAGAAACTCTTGAGTCAAGACGTAAACGATTTTTCAAAACTTATCCAAGTATTTGAAAACGTCTTTGAATGGGAAAATTTTAAATTCCCTTCCCAAGCATATCTAAAAAAGCTACTTAATAATTCCAATTTCTTTGTTTTTGTTGCTAAAGATAGAGATCAACTGATTGGAGGGCTTACGGCTCACGTTTTAGACAGATATGATAATGAAAAACCATCGGCTTATGTGTACGACCTCGCAATATTAACCGACTATCAGCGAAAGGGAATAGGTAAAAAACTAATGGCCACCTTAAATGAATACTGTGAGAAGAATGGATTTAATGAAGTCTTTGTTCAAGCCGAAACGGATGACTTTCAAGCTGTGAATTTTTACAGAACAACTCCTATAAGTAAAGAATTACAGGCTACTCATTTTACGTATTCTTTTAACAAAAAGAAAGATGTATAATAAGTTAACCAAGCCAAAACGCCACACAACAACGTATAAAAATAATAGCCGAATTTGTAGTAAATATAAACATTGTAGTCCGCAACAACATTAGTAGTAAATTGAAAAATATAGCTTTCGAAATCGACTACTATTCTTATACAAACCGTTGGGCATAATTAAAAAAGACACAATATGAGTGAAGATAAATTTCATTTTAAGATTCCAAACGAAAAAATAAGGAATGTAAAATATGAAAAAACAGGTGGTGGAATATCAGTTCAACGTATGGATCACTCTGAACATGGACTGAATATAAAAGCACAAACTAAGCAACTCAAAGAATCTGAATTTGCAAAAAAGGACTCCACCTACACTTCTGATATATTCCTCCAAATTGAGACCCCATCAGATGTAAGTCTGAAAAGTCAAAGACAAAAAATTGAAGAACTTGGGTTTGAAGTTTTATCCTACTCCTCTTCAAATAAGTCTATTGGAACAGCTAGAATGAATAAAAATGAATTGGTGAAATTTGAGGAGAAGCTAGATGGATATATCACTTCCAAAGATCATGTTGGAAAAACCTATTTCTCGCCAATTGAACAAATAAGTAGTATCCCTCCTGAAAGCAAAATCAAGACGGAAATTGATTATGACTCAGATAAAGAAACTGATGTCATAATAAACCTTTTCAATGCTCTTTCACCAAAGGAAAGGCTTGCTGTAAGTGGGAGTATACTTGAAGAACTAAGAACATTTACTGAAGTAGTTGAGCAGCATAACTTTAGGAATGGTGTCACACTATAGAAGTTCGGATACAAGAGAGATATATACCTCAAATAGTATCAGAATTCACAACAATTAAAGAGATAAAACCGAATCATACATTCTTTGTTGAAGCATCAACTCCCGCTGAGAACCTTCCGAACCCATTAAATATATTACCAGTATTATCCACATCGAAAGTTTGCATAATTGACTCGGGCATAAGCAGCGTAAATGGAATATTTGACGATCTAGTAGATCAAAGATTGAATAATTTTTTACCAAAAGGTTCAGTAGATAGCGCTTATGACCATGGGACTTTTGTTGCCAGTAGATGCATCTTTGGAGACAACATAGATGACTGTCTTGGCTCTCATCAACTTCAGCCGTATTGTAAAGTAATTGATATACCTGTTTTTGGTGTTGATGCTAATGGAGAAAAAACTTTTCCATATGAGTTCGGATTGAGAAAGACGATTGAATCAGTAGTTTCTCAATTTTTCGATACTACTAAAGTTTACAATCTATCTCTTGGAGCGCCTTATCCTATTGTAGATAACCAATTTACAGAATTGGCCAAACTGTTAGACTATCTATCGAAAACATATAAAGTCCTATTTGTTGTAGCCGCAGGAAACATTGATTCTCTTTTAGGAAATTTTCCAAGCGAACACTACAGTAGCCCGATGTCTAGAATAGGATGCCCAGCAGAGTCTCTATTAAGCTTAACCGTGGGTGCGATTGCCAAATACACCAATGCACAAGCACTTTCGGATACTAATATTATTTCTCCATTCTCCCGAATAGGGCCAGGTGCTGACTTAGGAATTAAGCCTGAGGTTGTTGCTCACGGAGGCAATTTAATAACTCCTTATAACCAAACTCCAAGAGTTGCAACTTATGGCATAAGTCATAACGGCTCAAGTTTAGCAGTAGATAACGGCACAAGTTATTCAGCCCCTATTATCTCTCAGTATGCTCAACAACTTTTTGATTGTTATCCTGAAAGTGATCCAAACTTAGTTAAGGGATTATTATGTCATTTTTCTGAACCGAGGTCAATTCATGATGAAATAACAAATTCCGAGAGAAATTACGTAGGGTTTGGAGAACCAAACTTATCAAATGCAATAAGAGCTAACACTAACAATGCCGCTTACATTTTTGAAGGCCAATTGGATCAAGAAAACTATCAGTTTATTCCATTTCATGTTCCAAATACATTAGCTGCAACTGAGCCAGATACAAAATTGAATATAAAAATTACCGTGACCTATGATCCTCCTGTAAATCCAGATAACGAAACCGAATATTCTAATGCCCGAATTTCTGCTAAACTCATTAAACCAACCGAAAGCGGAAATAGAGAGATTAACATAACAGGAGAGAATAATTACAACCTTCCTTGGAACCCAATAATTCAATTTGAAAAGTCATTCAGCAGATCTTATCTCTGTGGTGAATGGGACTTACGCTTGAGACTGTATACAAGGGGAAATGTTTCTGAAGATTATCGTCAAGACTACTCAGTGGTTATAGAAATCATTGATTTGGAAAGCGGAACATCTGTCTATGACGACATTGAAAAAGAATTCGGATCAATCTACGAGCGCATAAAAATTAAACTAGCTGCATAAAAAAACTATGCCCAACATCACCTATACGCAATGCCCTTAGGTACTCTGCGCATAGCCAAACCGTTGTGTGTAAAGGATGTATCTTAACGAACATGAAATAAAGCGATATATGAATAAATTTACTTTAACCTTAGTTCTTCTATTTTTTTCACAAATAGTATTTGGTCAATATCAAATTGGTTTGATTCCAAGAGTAAGTCCAGATAAAGCTGTTTACCAAAAAATAGGTTATACAGACTTGAAAGTTAATTATGGTAGCCCAAGTGTTAAAAATAGACAGATATGGGGCGAATTGGTTCAATATGGCAAAGTGTGGCGTGCAGGAGCTAACAATGCCACTACTGTTGAGTTCAGTTCAAGAATAACAATAAACAAAATGCCATTAGATAGTGGAAAATATGCTTTATTCATTATTCCAAAAGAAAATGATAAATGGACGATAATCTTCAATAAAACCCACAAACAATGGGGAGCATTCAAATACAATGAAGATGAAGATGCTTTGAGAATAGACATTATACCAAGAAGAAATAGCCACCAAACAGAAAATTTAACTTATTCTATTAATCAGGTTGGGTATAAGTTCGGCAGTATAGTTTTAAATTGGGAGTATTTGGAAATAGAAATTCCATTTGAAACCAATTACCTCGAACAGTTTGAACAAGAAGTAGAATCAAGAGCGAATAAACAGCCTCAGCATATCAAATGGATAGTATATCTGCAAGGAGCAGAACATTTGTTACAAATAAATTCGAACGAT
Organism: uncultured Hyphobacterium sp.; assembly: GCA_964351965.1. Taxonomy (GTDB): domain Bacteria; phylum Bacteroidota; class Bacteroidia; order Cytophagales; family CCMP332; genus CCMP332. Next base: position 556,899 of record CAYGPM010000002.1, read on the forward strand.
AGCTTGGCTATTTCTTGGGTAAATCAAGCTGAAAAAATAATGGATTCAACATCAGAATGGAACGAGCAATTTTACCCGAGAGATTATATTAAAGGACATTTATATTGGACAAAAGCAAAAATACTTGCTCAAAATGATGACTTTAAAAAGGCAGTGGAATATGCTAAAAAAGTAAAAACACTTGAAAACACTATTTTTTACGACAGAAAGAATGAAGAAGAAACCATTGATATCTTATTGAATTATTGGAAAGAAAAATAGCACTACACACAACAATGTATGAAATCATAGCTCCCATTCGGTCGCTACGCTTCATATACTAGCCGCTATGTGCTATGTGGGACGACCACAACAAAAAGATTACCTTTGACCACGAAATGACTAATACCCGATATACATATCATAAGGATAAGCTAACAAAATGGTTGCTGTCAGTAACTTTGTTTTTTAGCATCTTTATTTTTTCAGGGGACACTGGCAATTCTCAGTCAAGACAACAACAAAAGACTCAGACCGAGATTGTTATCTCTGACAATCATAAGACTTGTAAGCGGACAATTTCATTAAAAAAAGCTTTTGAACTCATCAGTCAAAAGGATTTATTAATAAGTCCAAACAAAAACTGGACAAATACATTATTTGCATTCAACCTAATTACGAAAGTAAAGCTCGACAATAATTCAAGACAATTCTGTTCCCAAAAGTTTGTCCCCAAATTTTATCAAGTTAAAACAATTCCTCAAAGCTCTGACGAGGACATTTTTGGATCTTTTATAGGATAGTTCATATCCTATTCTGCCATATCATTTGGCTTCATTCAATTTCACAAAATCATTTTGTAGCCTGACGGCAACACAATACACTATTAAATAATTATGAAAAGTTTTAAAAAGCATTGAAGCTGTTGGGGCTCGCCCTTCTAATAGTTTTAGCATCTGTTGGGCTTGGCATTGGAGGAGGCATTCCCATTCCGCCATCTAATAAAAAGGAGGACACGATAGAAATAAAAATTGAATTGGTTGACTCTAACGAAGACAAAATAAAATTGGGTCACTTCGACTTTAAACAATAACAATTGAAAATATCAAAAATGAAAACATTGAGAAAAATATTAAAAATAATGGGCATAGTAATACTGCTAGTGCTTATTGGTAGTTCAGTCTACATTTACACATCTGGACCAACCTTGCCGAAAGGAACCGATGAAATAATAGAAGGCGTTTTAAAAAATCCTTTACCCGAAATAGTTAAAGGCAAAACTGGCTTTGTAAAATCGAAAGGCTTGGATATTTGGTATGAAAGCATTTATCCAAAAGATTCTTTAAAGGGCACTATTCTACTTATAATGGGTATTTCAAATGATGCCTTGGGTTGGCCTCAAAAATTCATTCAATCATTTGTAGATTCGGGGTATCAAGTTATACGTTACGACCACAGAGGGACGGGGATGTCAGACTGGGTTGAGAATTGGGACAGCAAGAAACCATATTCCCTTGCTGATATGGCAGACGATGGGGTCGCCATTCTAACTTATCTTGGAATTGAAAAGGCAAATATCATCGGCATTTCAATGGGTGGAATGATAGCACAGGAATTAGCTATTAATCATCCTAATAGGCTTGCTTCCCTTACATCTGTTATGTCTTCGGGTTATATTGAAGACCCTGAATTACCGCAAATATCATCAGACATTGCCTGGCAGCTAATTAAGACTTCTTTAAAATATGGTATTATGGGTGGAGAAAAAAATATGATTAAGCTACATCTTTCAAGCAGAATAATTTTAATGGGTAATGCGGCATATGACCTGAACATTAAGGAAATTTCCGAACAGGTATTATTCAATGTAAGAAAGCGAAAAGGATATAATTCAAATGCATCAAGACAACATCAAGGCGCAGTTTCTATTTCAGGTTCTCGCTACGACAAGCTAAAGTTAATTTCTGTCCCGACACTTATCATTCACGGAAAATCTGACCCATTTATACCCATTGAACACAGTAAAAAATGTGCTTCAATAATTCCAAATGCTGACAGTTTATGGTTAGCAGGTATGGGACACGACCTGCCTGACAACCTTGTTGGCATACTATCAGAAAAGATTTTTACAAACTTTAGACGGAGAACCTATTGACAAGAGAAAAACACAGCACATAACAATAGTGGAAATGCTTACACTCCATTGTCTTTTGTGTACGTCTATACCCACATATAGCCGCTTTTCTGTAATTTGCTTCATATTAATCTTTTATTAAGTTTAACAATGAAGATTATTACATGGGAACTATAAGCAATGGCGGGTTCAGTCCTATTTTTAAACATAAAACTATAAATCAAAGGTCGGTGCTATCTGACAGATTAGTGGGTTAAAATCCGCTACCGCTCATACACGAGGCCGTTGCCAGTAATTTGGAAAAAGACAAAAACATATGGAAAACTTACTCTTTGATTTCATATCAAAATACATAACCATCACAGCTGATGAGGAAAAAGCTTTGATAGACCTTAATATCTTTCATTCTTTTAAAAAAGGAACTATATTGTTGGAAGAGGGTCAAAAGTCAAACAATGGTTATTTTGTATTAAAAGGTTGCATTCGAACCTTTTACGTGATTGATGGGGAGGAAAAAACAACCGCTTTTTATACCGAAATGGAAGGCTTTACTCCTCCTTGTGTTCTGGATAAAAAGCCTTCTGAGTTTTATGTTTCCTGTGTGGAGGACTCGATTCTTACCATTTCTGACCCAAGTATGGAAGAAGACATTTTTCAAAAATTCCCGAAGTTTGAAACAATGTGTCGGGTTTTATCAGAAGAGCTGTTGGTAAAACAACAGCTTGATTTTGACATCTTTAAAACCTCCTCACCCGAGCAGCGCTACATTAAGCTTTTAGAAAACCGACCCGATTTGATTCAGCGAGTTCCACAGTATCAATTAGCCAGCTTTTTGGGAATTAAACCGCAATCCCTGAGTAGGCTAAGAACAAGAATCATAGAAAAAAAAAGTAAGGGTTAGCCTGCTTCCTTAACTTAAGTGAACGAGTTATAGCAGTACACGAATCTATTTTTGCGATATCACTTAATACAAGAAAAAGAATATGCAAATAAAAATGATGTGGATTGGTTTTGTCATTTTGATGACGAATAGTTTTAACGTCAATGCACAATACTCCCTTCAGGACAGCGCTTCAAAAAGATTATTTATTGGCAGTTCCCTATTCGTACTCGGGAATTTTGCTGAGACCAACAAGCCTGATTTTGCACAGCTTAATATTGGTTACCGCATCACAGAAAAGGATGTGGTATCCTTAGAGCTAAAAACCTGGAAATATGCTTGGTCGCTGGGTATTCCCTATGGAGAATATTTTGAAGCACCGGAAGAGAAGTTTCCCGGCTACATTAGAGAGTACGGTTTTGCGCTGGTCTATCAACGTTTTTGGTGGAAAGGTCTCTATACTGGAATTCATATAATGAATGCTTGGCAAAATTTTTTTAATGAGTCCAATCAGAAAATTGACAATGGCTTTCAAATTTTTAACACTTATAGAGTGGGCTATCATGTTAAACTTCTTAAGGACAGATTCTTTATAGAACCATCTTTAGCTATTACGCAACGTCCCTATCACACAAAAATGCCTGATTCGTTTAAACAACTTGATGACAAAAATTCAAAATTCTTTTTCGGGGAACCGGGTTTGCATTTTGGGTTTAATTTTTAGGCAATGACTTATCTGTAATAATCCATAATTAAATATGAAATGAACAAGATAATCTGTACAAAACTTCTCCTTTTATTCATTGTAGGCTTCTGTTTTGGATTTACCCATAAGGTAGTAAATAATCAGCCTAATACACTTGTAGATGCTATTCAATTCAAACTAAGTAAACACAACAATATAATTGTTGAAGCAATTTTGAATACTACTGACACCATAAATTTGATGGTTCATACGGCGGCTAATTCTGCATCTGTAATCAAATCAACTTCTGCACGCCTAAACAGCTTAAAATGGAACAATGAATTAACGGAATCATCTTCATGGGGAGGTAAAGGCACTTCGAGATACAGTCAAGCCAATACATTAAAAATTGGCAATATGGTTTTTGATAGCCTTAGCATTTGGGAAAACGAAAATTCCGGTCCCGGTACAGACGGTAAATTTGGCATTAACTTTTTTGATGATTATGTCGTGGAGATCAATTTTGATGAAAGTTTAATAAAGCTGCATCATACCCTCCCTAATACTGACGGCTACATTAAGATGGATTTGGAGAATAGAGATGGGTTGCTCTTTATTGCAGGAACAAGCCACTTTGATAGCTCGGAATATGACAACCTTTTCTTAATTCATTCCGGCTACTCGGGTGCTTTGCTTTTTGATGATGAATTTTCTACTGAAACACAAATCGGACAACATATTGAAATTGCTTCTGAGGAGGAATTGAAAGATTCTTTCGGGAATATTTTAAAGACCAAAAAAGGGATATTACCCAATTTTAGCCTGGGTGAAATGCAATTTTACCATGTGCCTGTTGGCTTTTTTGAGGGGACGATCGGACGACAGCAGATGAGTGTGTTAGGAGGCGGATTCATCAAGCAGTTTAATCTGATTTTCGATAAAAACAGACTAGAAATTTATTTGAAATTAAGGAATGCTGATAAAAAGGGATAGTTACAGTAAAATCAAAATTAGATTGAAAAATATGTGAATATAAAGACTACATAAAAACATCACATAGACTACAAACTTGGGTGTAATATCAATCATTTTAAAATTAAAAAAACTAGAAAAATCCAATGTCAGGAAGTGTTAAGATTAATATTATAGGAATAATTTCTTTATGTTCTATTATCTGTAATTTCTCTTATGGTCAAATTACTATTGAAAAAAATTTCGATCTTGAATTAGCTGAAAAAGATACTATAAAATCTTTAAAACTAGAAAAATCACTAAATGCCTTTTTAACTGAAGCTCAAAATGGCCGTTTTTCAAACGAATATGTTGATTCTATTCATCAAAAAAAGTATGAGTTCTTTTTCAATAAGCTTTTAGGCTTTGGTAAAAATAGTCAGGATAGAATTTTTAATAATCCAATTGTGATTAAATCATACTCAGTAAAAGACGAAGGTGAGGTATATTTCATGACTTTTTCTTTATCCGGTTCCGAAAATGGTCAACCCTTTATTTATAGAATTATTGAAATAAAGGCTGTACCCTATAAAGATCATTACAGGTTCTACAGCCCTTTTGAAGAAAGAACAGCAAACTTTAAATCTGAAAAATACAATAGTGTAACCTATTACTATAGCGGCACTTTAAACAATCAGAAAGTTGTTGAATTCTCAGAATTGAAAAATGAGCTATCAGCACTTACCAATACAGAAATAGCCCCTTTAGATTATTATAAGTTTGAAAGTATAGACGAACTATTGAAATCATACGGACTTATTTATAGTGCAAATAATTGTAATTTTTTATGTTATGATTTAGGCTTTACAGATAGCGAAGGTGAAATGTATCTTACAGGTACAGATAATGAAAATTATATATTTGGTTACGTTGGTGATTATCTATACTACAATCTTCCAAATCGAGATGACATTTACTCACCATTTATATATGGTATTTCGACGTATTACGGAGGTTATGGCCTAAGTTATGATACTTTAGAAGAATTAAAGGAACAGTTTCGAGCTGAAATTAAAAAGAACCCAGATATTGATTTTTTAGAAGAATTCAAAAAAGGAAGGAAGTCATCAGTTAATAGGCACTTCTCTTACTACGTAATGAGTGCATTTATTTGCGAGGAAGTACTAAATAAAAAAGGCTTTGATGGTGTATTAAAAATGGTTTATTCCGGAAAGGATGGGTCGTTATTTTTTGAGAATTTAAAGACTACCATAGATGTTGATGAAAATAATTTTCATCAAACAATTTTAAATTTAATAAATGGATAATCGCTTCTGTTAGTTTCAAGCTTAAACGACAATCCAATATGAAGAAAATTATTTTTTTTTTACTCACACTTTTTGCTTTCATATCTTCTTACGGACAGCGTATTGAGACGGTTAATTTGAATGCGAACGACAGCACAACAAATAGATTTGTTGCCATTTTTCCTGAAAACGAAGTCGTAAAATCATTTATGGTATTATTAGATGGATTTGGGAATTCACCCGAAGACCTGTTATCCCAAACCGAAATCCCGAAGTATGCTTCACAAAACGGAATGTTGACCATTATTCCCATTTTGAAAACAGGTACTTCTTATTTTGGAAGTGATACAGCTTCTCAAGAATCCTTAAAAGAGATTATAGAATTTGTAGTTACTAAATACCAATTAACAGGAAAAGATTTTTTCATTGGAGGGTTTTCTATTGGAGGAACCTGTGCGGTAAAATATACAGAGCTATCCGTTCAATACAACTATCTCCTCCAACCTAAAGCTGTTTTTGCAATAGCATCACCTCTTGATTGGGAACGTTACTACAACGCGGCCAAAAGAGTGGTTAGACTTTCAAGCGCTGATGAAATAAATCAGGAAGTCTTTTATATGATAGACAGAATAGAGAAAGAAATGGGAGGAACACCGAAAACTGCATTGGAAAACTTTTATGTTCATTCTCCTTATTCATTTTCAGACTCTACACAGAGGGCCCTATCACATTTGATCAATACTCCAATAATGCTTATCTCTGAACCTGCCATTCAATGGTGGCTAAACGAACGAGGTTATGACATTTCCTATAATAATTCTACAGACCATACGGCAATGATAAATGAGTTGCAGAAATTGGGGAACACCAATGCTGTTCTAGTAACCAAAACGAATAAAGGATACAGAAAACCGAACAATATGAGGCATCCACATTCTTGGAGTATTGCTGACCCGAAACATATAATTAAATGGCTACAATCACAATCATAGAAAAAATGTGAACACACATACTATTACTTTTTAAGTGATTTAAAAGGAAATCATTAAAAATTAATTTATGAAAAAATCAACTATTATATTTTTCATTTTACTAATTACAAACTTGACTTTTGGACAGGGTAATAAAATAAATCAGGTTCAAATAAATGAAGATTTAAACGAGATTTTATCCGATTTATCACGGAATTACATTTATCTGCAAGAGAAAAATGTAGATTTGAATTGTATTCGAGAATATTACGAAAAACAAATTCCGAACATTAAAACAGAAGAGCAAGCCGTTCTATTTTTTGAAAACCTATTAAATGAATTTTACGATAGTCATCTTATTTTAAACACGAACAAAAATTCTTCATATCGTTTGTTTTCGCCAATATATGCGACTATTAAAAATGAGGAAAAGTTTATTATCAGTGATGTTTGGCAGACTCAAATTTCAAAACCAAATCACAACATCATAGGGGCAGAGATTTTACAATTTAATGGAATTGAACTACAGCAGGTTATTGCTGATTTTCCGACTCATTGTAGCGATAAAAGGAATCCCGAGACCAGAGAATGGATTGTTAATAAAATACTCTCAGGCCGGTATAACGAGCCTCGAATATTACATTTAAGACTTGATAATGAACAGCTTACTGATTTAGATTTGGATAAGTTAAAAATAAGAAGCGATAGTGCTTTATTATCGACAGAAATCATCAATGATGTTGGGGTTATCCGCATTCATAATGCTTTAGGGAATGATGATTTGGTATTGGAATTTGATAAAGCGCTCAACAAATTATCTGGCACAAAAGGAATTATCCTCGATTTAAGAAATACAATTAACGGTGGTGATTCTTACGAAGCTCGTGGCATTATGGGACGGTTTATTTCACAACCCAAACCCTATCAAAAGCACTCATTTATTGAAAAATCTAATGATAATTTTGGCATTGAACGTAGTTGGGTAGAATATGTAAGCCCTAGAGGCACAACTTACACAAAGCCATTAGCGGTTTTAGTTGGTCGCTGGACTGGTAGTATGGGTGAAGGATTAGCCATTGGTTTTGAAGGAATTGGAAGAGCTGAAATTGTTGGTTCTGAAATGAGGAGGCTGGCAGGAGAAGTTTATGATTTTGGTTTTAAATATCAGAATTATGGATACAAACTTTCTACTGCAAAACTTTATCATATTAATGGAACAGCTCGTGAAAAATATGTGCCTACAAATTACGTAAAGCAAACAACAATTGAGAAAGATGAAGTTTTACAGAAAGGTCTTGATATAATTTTAAGTAATTATCAAGTCTCCAAAATTCAGATAAGAGAGCAGCTAGAATTATTGGGTACAAAAGACCAAACTTTACGGCTTCTGCTTCCTGGTGCAGAAGAGAAATTCGGAAGAAGCACAGAAGAATACAATTATTTCTGGACACTTATTCATCAACAAGATTCTATTGTACTCAATCAAGTTATTTCAATCATAGATACGTTTGGCTGGGTAGGCAAAAATACAGTTGGTGAAAAGGCCAATCAAGCCCTTTGGCTTATCATACAGCATGCAGACCTAGAAACCCAGGAAAGATACCTACCACTTTTAAAAGAGTCCGTAAAAAAAGGAGAATCAGAAGGCTGGCATTTGGCTTTTCTCGAAGACCGTATTTTGATGCGAAATGGTAAAAAGCAACTATATGGTACTCAAGCTGTTTGGGACAATGTATTGAAAAAGAATAAAATATATCCCACAGAAAATATAGAATCGGTGAACGAAAGACGAAAAAAATTAGGGCTAGAAACGCTTGAGGACTATGCTAAAGCTAACGGTTATCTACTTTTAATGAATGAATAATAAAAAATTGAGCGATTGAAACGGTGTACATCTTAATATAATTATGATTTTGAATGCTATAATGACAGATATTAGAGATTTGAACTTGAAAAACATTTTTTTCACCATCCATTTCCTTTTTTTCGTGCATACCGGTTTTGCTCAATCAAATGAAAAAGTCTTTCATGAATTTGACCAAAAAATTGAGTCGCTTATGCAAGATTACAAGGCAGTTGGACTGTCGGTTGCTGTGATTCAAAATAATGAAGTCATCTATTCAAAAGGATTTGGGTATCGCGATTTGGAAAAGAAACTTCCAGTTACTACCAAAACCGTTTTTCCTATTGGGTCAGTTACTAAAGCTTTCACAGGTGCATTGTTGGGTATTTTGGAAGAAGAGAATAAGGTTGATCTAAAAGCAAGACCTTCAGATTATATCCCCGAATTTGAATTCTATAATGATGAAATGAATAACCGTATCATTATCGAAGACTTGCTTTGTCATAAAAGCGGCATAGGCAATACGGGCACGGCTGATGTCTTTTTCCCAACTGAAAATAGACTAGACGCAGTGAAGCGATTAAAGTATTTAAAGCCAGAAGCAGCTGTACAAAATAGCTTCGCCTATAGTAATATGGGCTATACACTAGCAGGAACTATTGCTGAGCAAGTCACAAAAAAAACATGGGATGTTAATATAAAGGAACAAATTTTTGAACCCTTAGGAATGCAAAACTCCTACATAAAATTATCCCAAATGGAACAAAGTGGTGATTATTCATTACCCTATGGAATATATAACGGAGATATTGAAGAAGTGCAATTTGAAAAGTTTCACTCTTTGAGTCCGGCAGGAGCTATCAAAAGTAATGTTATAGATATGTCCAAATGGATGATGACATGGCTAAATAATGGACGTTTTGAGGAAAAGCAAATCATACCAACCAACTATGTTGAGAGAGCTACCAAACTTCAAAATATAAATCATAACGCATACGAGAAAGATGCATTTCTTTTTGGGGAAGGATTTGCTTGGCGATTACGAAGCAGCTATGGCAATTTTAGAATAGAACACGGTGGCAATACATATGGATTTAGCTCTGACTTAGCCATATTCCCTTTTGACAATGTTGGTATTGTCGTTTTGACCAATCAAGATAATTCTCAGTTGCCATATATGGTTGTGGATATGATTGCAAGAAACCTTTTTGATATACAACCCTATGGAGGAGATTACCCTGTAGTAGTTAAGGAAGTTTACAACCCGAATACCAACGATAAACCACTCAATCAAGAAAAACTGCCCTCACACCCATTGAAAGATTATTGTGGAAAATTTGAGGCAGAAGGAATTGGAACAATTGAAATTACTTTTAATGGAACAAAATTATTTGCACAATTTCCCACGTTTTTATTTCAATTAGAGCACTTAAATTTTAACGCTTTTTATTTAGAGGCAACCAGCAAGTTTTCAGAAGTTTTTAATCCTGAATTCACTTTAGAATTCTTCAACGACTTGGATGGGAATGTGTCGCATCTAAAATTATATTCTCAAAAAGAACCCATCGAGTTTTCAAAACTTAAGAAGAAATAGAAACTACTGGCAACATTTTGTATAAGTAATGGCAGGTAACATGCAAAATATTAGGGTTTGTAGCCCGCTCAAACTGCGTAACGGTTTGATAGGAAAGTACCATGTAATCTGCCACTACTCATTCAATTTGCCGTTAGCAGCAACCTATAACAAATACGGATAGACTACTAAAATTTATGGTAAAATCAATTTTAATACTCCTTCTTATCACCGGAATAGTTTTTTCTTCCTGCAGAGAGTCGTCATCTAAAGAAAATCTGAAAAATGAAAATACGAATATTGAAAATTTGGAGGCACAATCAATTGATAGTTTGACAATTTATCAAACTGAAAATTTAATAATTACGAAGCTATCAAATAATATCTATCAACATATCTCATTTTTAAATACGGACGATTTTGGTAAGGTAGAATGTAACGGAATGTTAGTGGTAAATGGAAATGAAGGAGTCGTGTTTGACACACCAACAGACAACAAAAGTTCGGTAGAATTAATAAATTTCATTACCAATGAACTTAAAACTACAATAACTGCAATTATTCCAACTCACTTTCACGAAGATTGTGTTGGTGGAATACAGGAGTTTGAAAAACGGAGTATTCCAATATATACATCAAAGCTAACCGCTGATTTATTAAAGGAAAATGGTCAAAGTTTTACTAATTCATTGACAAACTTTGATGACAGTCTCACTTTAAATATTGGAAACAAAAAGGTGTATGCGGAATACTTTGGTGAAGGTCATACAAAAGACAATATCATAGGGTATTTTCCAGAAAGTAATGCTGTATTTGGTGGATGTTTGATTAAAACATTAGGAGCTAATAAGGGATTTTTGGGAGATGCAAACACCACCAAATGGTCTGAAACTGTTCAAAAAATCAAATTGAAATATCCAAAAACAAAAATTGTAATTCCCGGTCACGGTGAACCTGGAGGAACAGAATTATTTGATTATACAATTAAACTATTTGAATTAAAATAGGCAGCTGTAAACTTAGTATGTATATAAAAAATAGGCGAAACAGCATATTACAGGAACAGTAGGAAATAAAGTTGTGGTATTCCCTGATTTAGATTTCGTTGTTGTTTTGACAAGTACTTTTTACAATGGGGAATGGAATTCTATAATCAAACTACAAAGTTATTAAGTGACTACATCTTTACGGAAATTAAGAAAATGAATAAATAACTACCGATTAGCTGATTCATTTTGTCAACAACAAAGGCTGAATACCTTTTTAAAATTTTGAACAACGTGGTTATTCGCTTGATTATGTGATTTTTACAAAATCATTTCAAAATGTCGGGCAAATGTCGGGTGAAGACCATAAAGATTCTTTGTGAAGTTATATGCATCAATTGAAATTGCATCTTCATTAAAAAATGAATAATTCAAAATACAATTGAATCATGAAGCAGCCCGAACTTGGTAAAAAAATCGCTGATCTCAGAAAATCTAAAGGACTCACTCAGGAAGAGCTCGTGGAGCTGTGCAATATCAATGTAAGAACCATCCAACGCATTGAAAGCGGAGAAGTAGAACCCAGATCCTACACACTCAAAAACATACTATCAGCACTGGATTATGATTTTAATGAATTTAAAATTGATGAAGGCCTTACAGAAAAACATTTCAAATGGCTGAACCTGACCTGGATAGCAGGTATTATATACTTCATTTTGGGAATACCCGAAGGCACTTTGGATGTGATGCGCTTTATGGATGAGTTCAAATTTGGCACTGACGAAAATACAGATTGGCTAATTTCCGGTGGCGTCGACAGTATAACTTATCTGATAGTAAAAACTCTGGTGATGATATCTTATGCCCTCTTTTTAAGCGGATTTTGGGTTATTGGTGAAAATAAGAACAACTGGTTACTGAAATTGATCTCCGCTTCATTAATCACTTTTGTGACTATTACCATCTTATATGATATTATTTCCTTACTTAATCCTTCGCTTGAAAATGAGGTAGCCTATTTCGGTATATCCATCACTTTTGGGCTCTTGTCAATTGCCTTTGGCTCTGCTCTGATTTATCTAAAAAGAGATCTTGGAATTCTAGCATTAATTGCGGGGATACTTGAAATAATCGCAGGTTTGTTCTTTTTAATTGTGACACCCATTGGACTTTTATTTCAAATGCCTGCTGAGTTGCTCGAGGTAATGCTGATTTTTAAATTTTTGCAATTGATGAAATCGAATCCATCGAGACATCAATTTGAATAAAAAGAAAACAACCGAAGCATATTAAAATGTAATTAAGAGCATAGAAGAATTGTACTGATATTTAATAAGCCAAGAGACAGATTTCAAGTCATTGCTTAAATATTTACACTGCAATAATCCAAAATGATCTTCTTCACTTCCTTTTCAGCTTTTATAACCTCTGAAGATATCGCGTCGCCAATATTCCAATTTTTACCATTTATACCAATGAAAAATATGGACTTAGGCATTTTATTAATACTCTTTCCAATTGCCAATACATGCGCCAGATCTATGCCGTGCGTAGAAAACAAAACATCAGTCATTTTCATTATTTCATCCGCAGATGAAGAGCTAAATATGTCTCCAAGATCCAATTGAGAAGATCGTATTGCATCGACTATCAACAAATCCTTATCATCCCAAATAGATAATAATTGCATGAGATCGCTTTGCTCAATAATATATTCACCAAGCTCCGGATACTTTTTCCTCATTGATTCCATTACTGAAATCCCTATGGCATCATCTCCCCTAAATTCATTTCCAACTCCAATCAATAGCATAATTAACGTTCAATTTTAAGATCTAAAAAGTGTGTGGAACAGGAAATACACGGATCATAATTTCGAATAGACTGTTCGCAAATGTAAGTGAGTTTCTCATCGTCCAGCTCATGATATTTCTCTACCAATTCACGTAAATCTTCCTCGATTATAATTTGATTATGACTTGTAGGTGCCACAATTCTGGCATTTTTAATAATCCCCGTTTCATCCATCTCATAGCGGTGAAATAGTACACCTCGTGGAGCTTCAGTCACGGCGCAAGCTTTTCCTGCTATCGGTTGAAAATCATCAATTATATTTTTTGGACTCTCGTAGTTTTCTATAATTCTTATGGCCTCACCACAGGCATAAAAAACTTCAACCATACGAACCAAAAGACTTTTAAATGGATTTTTACAATCCGGGCTGAGATTTATCTTTTCTGCCAACTTTTGCACATCAGTCGGAAACTTGTCGAAATTCAAAACAAATCTTGCCAGCGGTCCTGTATGCACAATTTTGCTTTGATCCAGTTTTGTATGCAAAGTAGTACTGTATTCCATATGCTCTTCGGTGAAATGCTCCTCGTATTCACTGACGTCGATATCTAATCCTTTGTTCGATACCAATCTGCCTTCATTCATTGGATATTCTTCGGGGTGCATGAGCGATAGCAGTTCATAGTTTCGATCAAATTCAGGGAAATCCAAACCCGACATCCAGATGGCTGCATCGTAGGCAATTTCTTTTGATTTCTCCAATCGCGTTTTCAATTCAGCAAAATCCTGTTTCTGCGGGTAGCGGTAAAAACCACCCAATTTCACGTTGATTGGGTGTATTTCTCTACCGCCCAAAATATTGACAATATCATTTCCCGATTTTTTAAGAAACAGTGCTTTTTCAACCCATTCTCTATGATCTTTCGCCATTGCAATGGCATCGGGATAACCCAAGAAGTCGGGAGCATGAAGCATGAACGTGTGCAAGGTATGACTCTCAATCCATTCACCGCAATACAAAAGACGTCTCAATTCCCGAACAGTAGGATGAATTGTAAAATCGCAAATCTTTTCAAGTGCATGTACCGAACTCATTTGATATGCAACAGGACAAATTCCACAAATCCTGGCTGTAATATCCGGCACCTCTCTGAATGATCTTCCTTCAAGAAAGCCTTCAAAAAATCGTGGCGGCTCAAAGATTTTCAGGAGTGATTGTTCTACCTTATCTCCATTCATTTTCACATAGAATGACCCCTCGCCCTCTACTCTGGCGATATAGTCAAACTTGATTTCTCGTTCCTTATTTTTTTGACTGCTCATATCTTTTGCTTTCTTGTGAAAATTCCGGTGAAGCCGAATTGAAGTTTCTGAACATCCGCATAATTTCGGCATCAGAGCTACCCTTTTGACTTATATACTCAGCCAATGATGAGGTATTGACATTTTCTTTTGGGCCATAGCATCCAAAGCATCCTCTATAATAATGAGGGCATAAAGCCCCACAACCCGCTTGAGTTACCGGACCAAGACAAGGAATATTTTTTGTCACCATTACGCAGGGGTTGCCACCCAATTTACACTCTACACAAACGCTATTATCCGGAATATTAGGTTTTTTACCTACCAAAAATGAGGCTAGTACCTCCAATAATTGATACTTGTTAATCGGACAACCTCTGAGTTCAAAATCGACCTTTACATGATCTGAAATTGGAGTAGAGGTTTCCAGAGTCTTGATATATTCCGGGTGTGCATAAACAGCCTTGATATAGCCCGAAACTTTTACATAATTTCGAAGCGCCTGAATACCACCACCTGTTGCACAAGCACCAATTGTGACTAGAATTTTTGAATTTTTACGAATCTCTAAAATTCGCATTTGATCATGCTCTGTGGTAACAGAACCTTCTACTAAAGAAATATCATATGGTCCTTCGATGATCGTTTTGGTAGCTTCGGGAAAATAGGCTATTTGAACTTTATCAGCCAGAAGCAAAAGCTCATCTTCACAATCCAAAATGCTTAACTGACAGCCATCACATGAAGCAAACTTCCATACAGCGAGTTTAATTTTATCCGGCTTCATAATTCCCTGATGTTTAGATATGATTTTAAATCTGTATATCTGAAAACCGGGCCATCTTTACAGACGAAAAGAGGACCGTATTGGCAATGGCCGCAATGACCAATGGCGCATTTCATATTCCTTTCCATCGACAGATAAATATTGCTTTCAGCGATGCCATTGCTTATTAGTGACTTGATTCCGAATCGCATCATAATTTCCGGTCCGCAGACATAGGCGATGGTTTTTTCAGGATCGAATTTCGCCATATCCATAAGTGAAGTAACTACACCCACATTTCCATACCAATTGGAGAAAGAATGATCTACAGTTACCAAAAAATTGACACTGGTATTAGAGTGTAATGAGATTACATCCTGATGGAAAATAATATTATCAGGGCTCCTTGTGCCGTATAAAACATTTACATTTCCATAAGAGCCACGATCTTTTACAATGGCCTCAATTAATGGTCTTAATGGTGCAAAACCAACGCCTCCGGCCATTATAATTATGTCTTTGCCCTGCGCAGGATCATTTTCCCAGCTAGAACCAAAAGGTCCTCTAACACCAATTTGGTCTCCGATATTCAATTCACAAATGGCTTTTGAAACGGCTCCCACATCCTGAATGGTATGCACAATCCGAGGATGTTTTACAATCAAACTGCTTACCGAAATCGGTATTTCCCCAATTCCAAAAACATAGAGCATGTTAAATTGGCCAGGTTTTAAAGGAGCAATAGACTTATCGGTACTGGGCTCCATTTCGAATGTAAATAAACCTTCATTCTCCTTTTTCTTGGCTACAATGGTATACATTATGGGTAGCCATAAATCGACTTCCATAGTGTTTCCACTTTGTGCCTTCTGGGCGCTATATTCTCGAACTATAGACATCTAATAATTGGATTCTAGAGTGAATTAATCTGTCATTCATTTCTACTGCTGAACGTTTCATAAGATAATAGCCCAACTTATAATCCTCTTCACATTTCTTACGCAAGCATTTTCCATCTAATGCAACCACTGAGGTGTGTTCTAAAGCCTTTAAGTCAAACTGCATAATGTATGGTGGAATTATCCAGCTGAAACCTCCCATTTGACCTGGTTTCAATGTTTTGATAATCAAATCTCCCTGAATGGGATGATGAAGTAATACAGCAATTCTTCCCTTTCTGATCACATAAAATTCATCAGCTGCCTCACCTTCTCTGCAAAGGAAATCTCCGGGGCCGAAATGCTTATTCACACCACAGCCTGCGATATATTCAATCATTTCATCCGACAGCTCATCAAAAAATGGCTGTAATCTGAGCAAGTTTTTTATATCCTTCATTGCATTATTTTTTAAGTTGTACTCAGTGCTTTAAGTTCTTCGGTAATATCAATTCCAACCGGACACCATGTAATACATCTTCCACAGCCAACACATCCTGAGCTACCAAACTGATCGTACCAATTAGATAGCTTATGTGTAAACCATTGACGATATCTGGATCTTGTACTTCCACGTATTTTTCCACCGTGGATATATGAGAAATCACCATTAAAGCAGCTGTCCCATTTGAGCCATCGCTCGGTATGATCTCCTGTAATATCCGTGATATCTTCTGTGCTCGTACAAAAACATGTTGGACATACAAGTGTACAATTGGCACAACTCAGACATTTTTTAGCTACTTCATCCCAATGTGTACTCTCAAGACTATTTTTGATCTTTTCAGAGGCAAGTTTTGGATCCAATCGAATAGGCATTTGCTCGGCGGCTTCTTGCAATGCAGCCTTAGTTGCAGTGTTTAAGCTCTCTTCAATCTTCGATAAATTTAACTTTTTGGCCATTTCTTCGGCTTGCTCTGTTCCGGTGCTAACAGAATAATAATATCCGTTTTCATCTTTCATCTCCACGAGCAAAAAGTCATAGCCTTTCTGTGGTTCCGGTCCGGTATTCATGGAGGTGCAAAAACAATTTGCAGATGGACGTGTACATCCTACTGCAATCACAAATAAATTTTCCCTTGCTTTTTTGTACCAGCTATTTTGAAAGCTTTGATTTAAAAAGACTTCATCTAAAATATCAATTGCATGTAGGTCGCAGCTGCGTATTCCCCAAAAGGCCATTTTGGATGGAGTATTTTCAGATTGGATATCGAAGCCATTTTCCTTGCGATCAGCAGACCAAAGTTTTCGCTTTTCAGGATGTAAAAACTTCTTAAATGACATTGGACCGATAGTATTTTGAAAAAGGGAATCATCATCCCTTTCGGTCAATCGGTAAGAACCTTTAGAAACATTTTCACTTACTGCTCCCGCCATTTGATCAAAAGCTTCGAGATGATCAAGCATAATAGCACCATCGCGATAAACCGGTCCAATATTATCATATGCTAATTCCGATAAAAGCTTAAAGAGTGATTGAAGTTCACTTATTCCAAGTCGAAAATGATAGTCCATTTTTAATCTATTTAAATGGCTTAAGAGAAACTAACTTCAACTATTATATAATGAAATGCTATGATAAAAGTCAGATTATAAAATGAATCTTTTCGGTTCAAAAGGCCATTTTAAAAACTAATTTGATTTATTGATTTACATCAGTACTGTAATTCAAATTCAAATGTGTTTTTGACTTGAAAAATTTTGAAATAAATATCAAAGGTCAGGTTCAGGGAGTAGGCTTCAGACCCTATGTCTATCGCACAGCGTTGGATCATAAGTTGTGCGGTGAGGTTTCTAATGATGTAAAGGGAGTGCATGTTAAAATCCAATGCGATGCTTTTGAAGCGAATCAATTCATGTCTGATCTCATCAGCAATGCACCTACCCAATCCAAAATTGATTCATATGTAATTTGTGAAGCAGAAAATCAGGCATTTGACGCATTCAGAATCGTAGAAAGTGAGAATAAAGGTTTAAAAGAAGTTCGGCTTTCACCGGACTTTGGACTTTGCAAGGACTGTCGTGAGGATCTAGACAATATTTCAAACAGGCGCTTTGAATATGCTTTTACTACTTGTACCAATTGCGGTCCGCGCTATTCAATAATTAAGGCTTTACCCTATGATCGTCCTTTTACAACAATGGAAGATTTCCAGATGTGTCCAACTTGCTCGGCGGAATATCAGGATCCTGAGAATCGTCGGTTTTTTTCTCAAACCAATTCGTGTCCTGAATGTGCAGTGACCATAGAGCTTTTTAAGGATGGGGAAAAAATCAATATGGATCAAAGTCAAATTGTAGATTATTGTGCCAAGGCATTGGAGTCAGGAAAAATTATTGCTGCAAAAGGCATAGGAGGATTTTTGTTGCTATGCGATGCCAATAATAAAAAGACAATCCAAAGGCTGAGATTAAAAAAACAAAGAGCAGACAAGCCATTTGCATTGCTTTACCCAAGTATTGAAATGGTCGGAGAAACCTTCGACTGTTCTCATGAAGAAACGAAACTCCTTGAGAATAGTAGCGCTCCAATAGTGCTTTTGCCATTAAAGAATGATAGCTATGATTCTTTATGCTTAAATGAAATCGCTCCTAATCTTAATAAAATAGGGATTATGCTCCCTTATGCTCCTCTTCTTTATCTTTTGGCTAAATCATTTGGCAAAGCTCTTATTGCAACAAGCGGAAATTTGAATGGATCCCCAATTATTTACGAAAATAAACAGGCCGTTGAGGAATTGTCCCGCTTTTCAGATTTGATTTTGATACATAATAGAGATATCACCAGTCCGCAAGACGACTCGGTACTTCAGTACAACAAATTTTTAAAAGCCCCTGTATTTTTCAGAAGATCGAGAGGATTTGCTCCCTCCTACTTTGGTACTTTTCCTAAGGATTATCCTGAGCATAATCTGGCTCTTGGAGCACATTTAAAAGCATCATTTGCCTTGAGCTCTACAAATCAAATCTATATCAGTCAGTACTTAGGCAATTTAGACAGCTACGAAGCAGAGCAAGAATACATTAAAACCTATGATCATCTGAGTTCAATTCTAGATTATTCCCCCAAATATATTCTCACAGATCTGCATCCGGAATATTTTTCCAATGTGCTCGGACAGCAGATGGCTAAAAGTCTGGATATACCAATCACCTTCGTACAGCACCATAAAGCTCATTTTGCCGCAGTATTAGCCGAAAATAATCTGATCAATTCAAAAGAAAACATTCTGGGAATTATTTGGGATGGCACAGGATATGGAGAAGATCAGAATATTTGGGGTGGGGAGTTTTTTTCATACTCAGATTGCGAAATAAAAAGAGCATTTCATCTCAAGCCCTTTCCTGTAATCCTAGGAGATAAAATGGCAAAAGAGCCCAGGTTATCAGCTCTTTCTCTTACTCAATCTAATCCGGAACTCTCTGACTTCACTAAAGCCAAATTCGACCAAAGAGAATGGACCATCTATAATCAAAAATTAGCTTTAACCAACATATATACTTCGAGCATTGGTCGCTTATTTGACGCTACTGCATCTCTCATTGGATTAATCGACAAATCCACATATGAGGGTCAGGCTGCCATGTATTTGGAAGCTTTAGCTCAGAAATTCAAAGGCGAAACACAAGCATATTTAATTGAAATAGAAGATGATCAGGTTTCTTATGATCCAATTATTTCAGGAATTATTCGTGATATAGAATCCGGTAAAAAAGGAGACGAAATAGCTTATAAATTTCATTTGAGCCTGGTTAAAATAATTGAATATATAAGCAGAATATCAGGTATTAAAAAAATAGCATTCAGCGGAGGTGTATTCCAAAATCAACTATTGGTTGATTTGATTATTCAGAATCTTGAAAATAAATGTGACTTATACTCTCACAAGGATTTATCACCCAATGATGAATGCATATCCTTCGGGCAATTGATGTTTGGGTATATTAAAATGAAGCAGCACCTAAAAAATCAGGAATCACAATTAAAATCGGAATGCTATGAAACATCTTGAGGAATACAGAGATCCTGAATTGGTCAGAGCTTATTTGGAACAGATAAATAAAGTTGTTACAAGACCATGGAATATCATGGAAATTTGCGGGGGGCAAACGCATGGCCTGGTAAAATATGGAATTCTAGATATTCTACCTCCTGAAATTACAATGATTCACGGTCCGGGTTGTCCTGTTTGCGTAACGCCGATTTCTATAATCGATCAGGCCATAGAGCTCTCCATGCAAGAAAATATAATATTATGTTCATTCGGAGATATGTTGAGGGTTCCGGGTTCCGAATCCAGTTTGCTTGAAGCTAAAGCCAAAGGCGCCGATATAAGAATCCTGTATTCACCATTGGAAGCTGTAAAAATGGCAGCGGATATGCCTCATAAAGAGATTGTCTTTTTCGCTGTGGGCTTTGAGACCACAGCGCCTGCCAATGCATTGGCAGTGCTTCAAGCCTATAATTTAAAACTTGATAATTTTTCGATCCTCAGCTCACATGTTTTGGTGCCACCGGCCATCGAGGCGATTATGGGAGATCAAGAAGTTGATATTCAGGGGTTTCTAGCGGCCGGACATGTTTGCACAATTACGGGTACAAGCGAATACAAGGAGATTTGCAATAAATATAAAATACCTGTTGTTGTTACCGGCTTTGAACCTGTAGATCTGATGCACGGCATTTTCATGTGCATTAGGCAATTAGAAAAAGGAGAAGCCAAACTTGAAAATCCATATAAAAGAATAGTAAGACCGGATGGAAATCCTGCAGCAATGAAGCTGGTTCAAGAACTATTCAATATTTGTGACAAGGAATGGAGAGGTATTGGAACCATTACAAAAAGTGGTTTAGAATTGAAGGAAAAATATGCCAAATACGATGCGATAAGGAAATTTCAAATTCAATCAATACAAAAGCAAGAGAATTCTTCCTGCATCGCCGGTCAGATTTTAAAAGGTCTTAAAAAACCATTTGAATGTCCTGAATTCGGAAATAAATGTAAACCTGAGAATCCTTTGGGAGCACCAATGGTTTCCTCAGAAGGTGCTTGTGCTGCCTATTATCAACATAAACAAGAAGCTGTATTATGAATTTTTCTCCCGATTGTCCGATGCCAAAATTTGATTTCGATGTAATAACTCTAGGACATGGAAGTGGTGGAATATTAACAAATAAACTACTCGAGTCGGGGGTATTTAAAATTTTCTCAAACGAATATTTAGATCAAAAACACGATGGTGCCTTTTTGGACATTAAAGGAAAAATTGCCTTTAGCACTGACAGTTTTGTCGTTTCTCCTATATTCTTTCCCGGAGGAAATATTGGGGATTTAGCTATCAATGGGACGGTCAATGACCTCGCCATGTGTGGCGCTATTCCAAAGTTTATATCCGTTGGTTTTATCTTGGAAGAAGGTTTAAAAATGACCGAATTCTGGGATGTGTTGATTTCTATGAAAGCTGCGGCCGATAAAGCCAATGTTCAAATTGTAACAGGCGATACGAAAGTGGTAGAGAAAGGAAAAGGTGACAAGCTATTTATCAACACCACAGGAATAGGAGAAATTCATCCACGATCGGATATAAAAACGAGCAATATTCAAATCGGTGATAGAATTATTATCAATGGCGAAATAGCACATCATGGAATGACAATTCTCTCAAAACGCGAAGGTTTGGCTTTTGAAAGTACGCTCCAATCAGATACAAAATCTTTAAACGGACTCATTATCCCACTTCTTAATAAATTTGGAAAAGATATTCACCTAATGCGAGATCCAACCCGTGGCGGATTATCTACAACCTTAGCAGAATTTTGTAGTAGCAGTGGGTTTGGAATGAATATTCGTGAATCTTCAATTCCACAAAATGAAGAAGTTAGTTCAGCCTGTGAGCTCTTAGGACTCGATCCCATGTTTGTTGCCAATGAAGGACTTTTTGTTTGCATAGTGCATAAAGACATTGCCGATGATGTAATCCAAACAATGAAAAATCACGAAAATGGAAAATTCGCTTCCATTATCGGTGAAGTGGTTAAAGAGCATTCTGGGCAAGCCATTTTAGAAAACTTAATTGGAGGCAAAAGAGTAATTCGAGCTCTTCCCGGCGAACAGCTACCAAGGATTTGCTAAAGCTTGAAAGCAAAGGAATCATTAAAAATCTTGATTAGAGTCATAGGTTCAAGATTGGTTCTAATTGTAATTCACAATAATTAAATCGGATTAAATTTTAAGCAAATGGACTCTTTAAAGATGTTTTTATTGGCCTTATTCACAATATGTTCTACACCCATTATTGCACATTCCGGACATGGTTATGAGACAAATAGTTTCTGGCATTATGTATTATCACCGACACATCTTGTGCTTGTAGTATTAGCATCGGCCTTGATTTATTTAGCAGTAAAAGTAAAAACCAATAAAAAACAAAGAGATGCATGAACTTTCATTAGCATTGAACATCGTAAAAATTGCCGAAAAGGAAGCAAGATTAGCTGAGGCTAAAAAAGTGACTAGCGTTACACTTGAAATAGGTGATTGCGCGGGCATTAACAAAGAAATATTTGATTTCGCCTGGCCAATTGCCATAAAGAATACCATTCTTGAGCATGCAAGAAAAATTATCAAGCCAATCCATGGCAAAGGACATTGCAGAAATTGTAATCAGGATTTCGTTTTAAAGAAAGCATATGAACCATGTCCAAAATGCGGCTCATTTGCTTATGATCTATTGACGGGGAAAGAGTTTAGGGTAAAATCAATTAGAATAAAATAATTATGTGCAGTACATGCGGTTGTGAATCCAATAATCAAGTAAAAATTTCCAAACCGGGAATTGTTGGTCATTCTCATGATCATCATGAGCATAGTCATGAGCATAGTCATGAGCACCAGCACGGGCATCATCATAGCCATGAAAGAGAAATTCAATTAGAGATTGACGTACTACAACAAAATAACCTGATGGCCCAACGCAATAGAGGCTATTTCGAGGCCAAAAATATGTTTGTGGTCAATTTGGTGTCATCGCCGGGATCGGGAAAGACTACTCTTTTGGAAAGTACAGCGAAAAATTTGAAGGATCTTCCACTTTATGTAATTGAAGGTGATCAAAGAACAATGAATGATTCAGAGCGAATAGATGCATTGAATATTCCTGTTGTGCAAGTAAATACAGGGCATGGATGCCATCTCGACTCGCAAATGATCTACGATGCATTGCATGAATTAAAACCGAAGAATGATAGTGTTCTAATTATTGAAAACGTAGGAAATCTTGTTTGTCCTTCTCTTTTCGATCTAGGAGAAACGCATCGTGTGGTGATAATGAGCGTAACCGAAGGTGAAGACAAACCCTTAAAATACCCCGATATATTTGAAGGATCACAGCTTTGTATTATCAATAAAATTGACCTATTACCCTACCTCGAACTTGACGTGGAAAAAGCCAAAAAATACGCAAGGCAAATAAACCCGGACATAGATTTTATTGAATTATCCTCCAGCAAAGGAACTGGTCTTAATCTCTGGACGGATTGGCTCATGAAGCATTTACCTCAAACCGTCATTTAATATGTGCCTTGCCATTCCCGGAAAAATACTTGAAATAGAAAATTCACAAGATCAATACAGTCGAAATGCACTGGTGTCGTTCGGTGGGATAAAGAAAAGTATCAATATCACTATGGTTCCGGAGGCCAAAATCAACGATTATATAATTGCCCATGTTGGTATCGCTATAAGCATCATCGATGAGGAAGAAGCCAAACAAACGCTTCAGTTTCTCAAGAACACAGAAGGTTTTCACTAACAAATCAAATCCACAAAATATTTAGTTTTAATAAATTTGATTATGTTTTTAATCCTATTCTTACTTTTCATTCAGCAAGAAATGAAAACAGATGGATTTAATGCGTGGATTCAAACTATTCCTAGAATCAATCTCCCATTAGAATTCAAATGTGATGAGCCCTTGGAATGGGCTAAAATTGACTATGCGGATTCCATTGCCGAGAGGCTTTCACTCAAAGGAGCAAGAGTTGTCGGCTTGCTATATCAAGACCAAAATAAAATAGGGATTCTATGCGCGTTCCAAGCTGATATATTCTATCCCGTTTTGTACGAATACGATTCTGTTGGTAATAAAATTGATGAATTATATTTCTATGAAATCAATGAATGCATTGATGACGCAGGTATTTCAATCAGGACCCAGCTGCGGATAAGCAAAGAACTTCTTCTTCAAAAACGAAAAGAAATTATTGAATGGAATTACGAACTAGAAAATGGTGAAAAGAACAAAACTATAAAACTCAGTGAAGTGCCTTTGAAATAGCCATGTTCTTCAAGGGGTATTCCTCACTTCGTCAAGACAAGTGTAGAAAATGCTATGCCAAACAACTTTTTGTCGAGTTTCGATTCAAATAAAAATCTCTAAAACTTAAGGCTTCAATTTTATAGCTTTGGCATCAAATCAATAATGAAAAAAATCTGCCAAATGAAAACTATTGCAGCATTAATTCTGACCCTCACATTCTTTCTTTCAAGCCATTTTGCCAAAGCGCAAAACGATTACTACCCTTTAGAAAAAGGCAAAACATGGATTTATAAATACACCGAAGATTTTAATTCTGCTTCCGGTTCTTTATCCAAAATTCAAATTCTCAAAAAGACAGAGCAAATAAATGGAAAAACCTATTTCATTCTACAAACCTCTATAGGTGAAGAAGGGCAATTCGATGTGCTTCAAACATCCTATCTCAGAAACGGCGAAAATGGACAGGTTCTCGGCTTTGCTAACATTGGAAGTTCGAAAGAAGATATTTTAATTCCTGAGGGGCCATTAGAAGTTGGAAAAATCTGGAAGGCCGAAGCTGAAGGACAAGAGAGTACATCTACCCTTATTGGAACCTCTGAAAAATTAATTACTCCATTCAAAACATTCGAAAATTGTCTGGTTATTGAAACAGAAATGGCAGATGCTAAAATCAAATCCTATTTTCAAAAGGGAAAAGGCTTAATCGCTTCGAGTCTGGTACTACCTGATGGTGAAAAACTGATGCAGTATTTGGCAGAATAGCCCTAGTATAAATATCTAATAATTCGAACTTGTAATTATCTTAAGAACATAACGTTGAATAACTATATTGATTTTAAAGAAATGAAAAAAAGAGGCCCGGTCATCGTCTTAGTAGTGGTTGCTCTACTATTGCTAATTCCACTAATTTCAATGCAATTCACAAATGAAGTCAACTGGGATTCGGGCGATTTTCTTATTGCAGCGGCTTTGCTGTTCAGCACAGGAATGGCCGTAGATTTAGTCATTAGAAAAGTAAAAAGTAAAAAGCATAGAATCTCACTCTCAATTACAATTTTACTAATTCTTATTATAATCTGGCTGGAGCTTGCCGTAGGCCTTTTTGAAACAGCTTTTGCCGGAAGTTGAAATAATTATAATCTGAGGAAAATTATGTCCTTTTTTAATCTCGAACCGATATCTAACCTAAAAAATATTTTTTATAAAATAGAAAGTCAATTTGGAATTATTAATATTCCATCCGTGTTTCAAAAAAGATTTTGTAAATAATCCGTTTAACTCCATGGGAAGTTTAAAAAATCTTCCTTAAAACAAAATACTCGTATGTCGAAGATTATTAGGCCTACTCTACCAAGAGAATTTAGTATCGGCATTCTCATCATTATTTTCACCCTTACGGCATTTTTATCTCCGAGAATATTTTCAACAACCATGAGTCAAGAAGGGCATATGATCAATATATATGTGGGTATGTTTCTTGTAAGTACAGTTGTAATTATTGATATTCTTATTCTGTGGGAAGAGATTTTATTTCCGATTCACGTGAATCCTCTTGAAGGGGAAGTCATTTTCCGCAATCATCGGAATAAACTTAAAATTCAAGCCCTTTTCTATCTTTTGATTCCCATATTGATAGCTGTTATCTATTTTAATTTCGCCATCAATCCTTATAGTTTTTATCCCTGGGCAGGGATTTGTCTCCTTGCACCCATTGTAGGAAAACTTGCTTCGGGGGTAAACAATTACAACGATTTTTTACGTCTTTCTGAAATTGATATTGAATACAAGAACAATCGGAGGGAAGGAAAATACGGAATTGAGACTATTCAAAGCTTGGAATTAATTGAAGATGGGAGTTCTCTTACTAAACTCAAATTAATTTTTAAGGATTTAAGCACTCACATCATTGATTTGGATCAAATGGAATTGGACGAATTTTATGAATCAATCGAGCAGTATATTGGGATTCACTACTCTAAAATTTATAATAAAAAATAAAACCAAACCAATTTTAATTGCATCATCGTTATGAAAAATTGTTGTTTTCAACCTCATAGTCAGCTCTTTTGCAAGAAACAAGGACATATTTTTGAATTCTAATCAGGCTTTTGTTAAAATTGGTAAAAAGTAATGCCCCTAATTAAAAAATTCATACTTAAATTATTTATAGCTTTGTTTTATTAATGAATAAAAATCTTTTTCATATCATCTTCTCTTTACTGCTGGTTTTTGCAGTTTCTGATTATATCTGGTATGAGCTTATCCAAGACGAGGCTATCAGCATCGAGCTCGAAACAGAGAATGAGAAAGAAGAAATAAAGGAGATTCGAGAAGAAACTAGAGCATCTGAAGGAAAGTATAATTCTTTTGGAGGTGTTTGGTATATCAAAGCCAGCTCTCAATTTATTTTCGATAGATCCGAAGCTCTAATTGAAAACAATTACAATTATACCTCAACAGCATTTCAGCCACTTCGGCTATTCATTTTCCATTGTCAGTTACGACTACCCTGCTGAGTAATTTCTAATGCAATTCAGTATTCATTCAAGAACTGAATGCACACCCTTTTAATTTCTGATTTTCTAGGTAGGCCACGATATATTAACCTGTCTTTTGCTATTCAGATACTTACTTACAATTATTAATTATTCAATAAAAATCAGTTAAAATGATTTACAAAACCCTATCCCTTATCATCTTGTGTTCAATGATTTGGTTATCAGGATGCGAAACGCATGAAGAACACGAAGAATCAGAAGTGATCTTTTTGGTCACAAGTCCTTTAAAAAAGGACACCTTAGTAACAAGACAATACGTATGTCAAATCCACTCCATTCAACATATTGAACTCAGAGCCCTTGAAAGAGGATATTTGGAAAAAATATATGTCGATGAAGGGCAATTTGTAAAGAAAGGTCAGTTGATGTTTCAAATCATGCCTAATCTTTATCAGGCGGAGCTTAAAAAAGCAGAAGCCGAAGTTCATTTCGCTGAAATAGAATACCAAAACACCAAAAGACTTTCAGAAAACAATGTGGTTGCCCCCAATGAACTGGCTTTGGCAGAAGCAAAATTAGATAAAGCCAAAGCAGAACTTTCACTTGCGCAGGTTCACTTAGACTTTACACAAATTAGAGCTCCATTCGATGGTATCATGGATCACTTTTATGCCAGAGAAGGCAGTTTAATTGATGAGGGTGATCTTCTTACCACCCTTTCCGACAATCACGAAATGTGGGTCTATTTCAATGTTCCTGAGGCTGAATACCTGAATTATAAGGTTCATATCTCCAAAGACACATCATTGTTTGTGAAATTGAGAATGGCCAATAATGAAATTTTTCCTTTTGAAGGAGAAGTCAATACAATTGAAGCCGATTTCAATAATGAAACCGGGAATATCGCCTTTAGAGCCACATTTCCGAATCCAAAAGGTCTTCTCAGACATGGAGAAACCGGGAACGTACTAGTTAATGCCCCTTTAAAGAATGCACTGCTTATTCCTCAAAAAGCCACTTATGAAATTCTTGACAAGAAATATGTATTTGTGATAAATGATGATGGTATAGTTCGCTCTCGTCAAATTACCGTGGGTGCAGAATTACCGCATATTTTTCAGGTAACAGCCGGATTAGAAGAAAATGATAAAATACTATTAGAAGGTTTGAGGAAAGTCAGAGATGGTGATAAGATCGCTATTGAGTATCGCAATCCTGAAAAGGTGATATCCGAACTTGAGTTGTATGCTGAGTAAATGTCTTATCACTAAAAAATCTTATCATGTTTAAAAAAGTAATTCAAAGACCGGTACTCGCAATAGTGATTTCAATATTTCTGCTGTTCACCGGTACCTTGGCAATCAAAACCTTGCCAATATCTCAGTTCCCGCAAATCGCACCAACGACCGTCAATATTTTTGTTAATTATCCGGGTTCTAGCGCTGAAGTGTTAGTTAACTCCACACTCATTCCTCTTGAACAAGCTATAAATGGTGTTCTTGGCATGCGATACATTGCATCCGATGCTACGAGTGCCGGTGAAGCAACCATACGCGTAATTTTCGAACCGGGTACAGATCCGAATGAGGCTGTGGTTAGAGTTAAAACACGCGTAGATCAGGTTTTACCATTATTGCCGCCTCTTGTGCAAAGAGAGGGAGTAATCATTACGCCTATTCAGCCAAGTATGTTGATGTATGTCAACCTATACAGTACAGATGACAATGCAGACGAAAAATTCTTATACAATTATGCCAATGTGAATATGATTGCTGAGATCCAGAGGATCACAGGTATCGCAAGGGCACAAATTTTAGGAAGCAGGATTTATGCCATGAGGGTGTGGTTAAAGCCGGACCGAATGAGGGCCTATAAAATCTCGGCTGAAGAAGTACTGGATGCAATGCTAGAACAGAGCATCATTGCCAGACCCGGTAGACTTGGAAGAGCAGACAGTAAAAAGGCGCAATCTCTTGAATATGTGCTGACCTATCAAGGTAGATACAATATGCCCGAACAATATGGAGATATCATTATTCGCGCAAATGAAAAGGGCGAAATTATCTATCTAAAAGATATAGCTGAGGTTGAACTTGGTAGTGAATTTTTTGATATCTATTCAAATCTAGATGGCTACCCTGCAGCCTCAATTGTGTTAAAACAAACCGTTGGAAGTAATGCCTCTGATGTAATTGATGATGTTAAAGAAAAGCTTAAGGAAATGAAGGGGGAATTTCCTCCCGGAATGGATTACAAAATAAGTTATGATGTGTCTAATTTCCTTGATGCTTCAATAGAGCAAGTAACCCACACACTGCGTGATGCATTTATTCTGGTAGCAATTGTGGTTTTCATCTTCTTGGGTGACTGGCGATCTACACTTATACCCATTATAGCGGTGCCTGTCTCTTTAATAGGAACATTTTTCATTTTACAAGCCTTTGGCCTATCCATAAATCTAATAACACTTTTTGCTCTAGTACTTGCCATTGGTATAGTGGTAGATGATGCCATAGTTGTGGTAGAGGCCGTCCATGCTAAAATGGAAGAAAAGAATTTATCACCATACAACGCTGTACGTGAAGTTATGGGTGAAATCAGCGGAGCTATTATTGCCATTACAATGGTTATGACATCGGTGTTTCTTCCGATCACATTTATGCCCGGACCGGTGGGTACCTTTTACAGACAGTTTGGAATTACCATGGCCAGTGCCATTATTCTTTCTGCTGTCGTGGCATTGACCCTTACGCCTGTGCTCTGCGCCATGCTTTTGAAAAATAATCACGGCAAGAAGAAAAAGAAATCATTACTGGATCGACCATTAGATGCTTTTAACCGTGGGTTCGAAAAAGTCACAGGAAAGTATGTGGGCCTGTTAAAAATAATCGTGAATCGAAAAATGGTAACCTGGGGCGTTCTATTAGCCTTTTGCGGAGGAATATTCTATGCCAGTGAAATACTTCCTGCCGGCTTTATCCCCAATGAAGATCAGGGAACCATTTATGCAATTATTCAAACCCCTCCGGGAGCAACTCTTGAGCGTACAAATAAAGTCGCCAAAGAACTTCAGGAAATTTGCAAAACTGTAGATGGTATAGAATCAGTTTCCGCCTTGGCCGGCTATGAAATTATGACAGAAGGTCGGGGATCTAATGCCGGAACTTGTTTGATCAATCTCAAAAATTGGTCTGAAAGGGATAAAACCGTTCTTGAAATTATGGAAGAACTGGAGGAAAAAAGCGCCAATATGGGTGCTGTGGTTGAGTTTTTTGAACCACCGGCAGTTCCTGGATTTGGTACATCCGGGGGTTTTTCACTTAGAATGTTGAATAAAACCACAACGACTGATTACCAAGAATTTGATCAAATCAATATGGATTTTATGGATGCACTAAGGGAGCGCAAAGAATTATCCGGTTTGTTCACATTTTACTCTGCCAACTATCCGCAGTATGAAATAATTATTGATAATAAAGTAGCCATGCAGAAAGGTGTGACAATTTCCAAAGCAATAGAAAACCTCAATATATTGATTGGAAGTACATACGAACAAGGCTTTATCCGATTCGGACGATTTTTCAAAGTTTATGTTCAGGCCCTTCCTGAATACAGGCGATATCCATCTGATCTGGACGAACTTTTTGTGAAAAATGACATGGGCGAAATGGTACCCTATTCCTCCTTTATGAAATTGGAAAAACGACAAGGACCAAATGAAATCACCCGTTTTAATTTGTACAACTCCGCTTCAATAAGAGGGTTGCCGGCTAAAGGATATACAACAGGAGATGCGATAGATGCGATAAAAGAAGTTGCAGCTACCAATCTGCCTCGGGGTTATGATATTGCATGGGAAGATTTATCTTACGACCAATCTAGACGTGGAAATGAAGCCCTGTTCATTTTTACAATAGTTCTAATCTTCGTTTACCTAGTACTGGCCGGGCAGTATGAGAGTTTCTTATTACCACTAGTAGTAATATTCTCACTTCCGGTAGGAATCTTTGGCTCATTTTTATTATTAAAAGCTATGGGACTCGCTAATGATGTTTATGCGCAGGTCGGATTAATAATGTTGGTGGGCTTATTGGGTAAAAATGCCGTTTTGATTGTGGAGTTCGCTGTTCAGAAGCACCGGCAAGGCGCAAGTGTTTTTGATTCTGCTATTGAAGGTGCAAAAGTGCGATTTAGGCCTATTCTTATGACTTCCTTTGCATTTATCGCAGGATTAATTCCATTGGTCTTATCCCATGGCGCCGGGGCAGTTGGTAATAAAACAATCGGCTCTTCAGCCATGGGTGGAATGATTGTCGGAACTGTATTTGGTATCATCATTATCCCGGGACTCTATTATATTTTCGGGAGTATGATTGAAGGGCGAACACTTATCAAAGATGAAAGTGAAGAACCTTGGTCCGAGGAATATGTACATGGAAGTCTGCCAAATGAAGCTCCAAAATCTAGTGATAACAAGAAATCAGATTCACATGAAAACGAGAAATAGAAATCGAATGATTCCGAGTAGATCTTTAAATAGTTTTCTTATTGCAATTCTAGCTATTTCCATTTTCTCTTGCGTGCCGGAAATCACCAAAAGAGAAGCAAATAGTAACATGCCGGAAACCTATAATGAATCGAAGGACGGTAACAATTCCGGAACTGTGCAATGGAGATCTTATTTTTCAGATACTTTATTGATTTCACTTATCGATACAGCCCTGAAAAACAACCAGGAATTGAATATTTTGCTTCAGGAAATCGAGATCTCCAGAAATGAAGTTAGGACCAGAAAAGGTGAGTACCTGCCATTTGCCAATATTGGTGCAGGTGCAGGACTTGATAAATCCGGTCGATACACCAGAAATGGAGCTCTGGAAGAAAATATCGATATCCGAGAAGGGCAAAAATTTCCTGAACCACTAGGTGATTTTATGCTTGGTGCTCAAGCCACTTGGGAGGTTGATATTTGGCGAAAGCTCAGAAATGCTAAAAAATCGGCGATGATGCGTTACCTGTCTTCAGTAGAAGGAAGGAATTTCATGATTACTAATTTGATCGCAGAAGTTGCCAGCTCATATTATGAGCTAATTGCTTTAGATAATCAACTGGCCATTGTTGTTCAGAATATTGATATTCAGAATAACGCATTTAAAATTGTGAAGCTGCAAAAGCAGTCTGCCAGAGTTACTGAGCTTGCCGTTAAACGATTCGAGGCTCAGGTTTTAAGTACCAAAAGTTTGCAGTTTGAGATTCAGCAAAAAATTATTGAAACTGAAAATAGAATCAATTTTCTTATTGGTCGATTTCCTCAAGCCATTGACAGGAATTCTGAAAATTTCATTTCAATAATTCCGGATACCATAGAGGCTGGAATTCCTTCTCAATTATTAGAAAATAGACCGGATATAAGGCAGGCAGAATTTGAATTGTCAGCTGCCAAATTAGATGTAAGTGTGGCAAAGGCAAACTTTTACCCTTCTCTGGCCATAAAGGCAGGGGTTGGGTATCAGGCATTTGATCCTTCATATGTTTTTCGTCCGGCTTCACTTATTTATTCGATGGCAGGAGACATAAGTGCACCACTGATAAATAGAAATGCGATTAAAGCCAAATATTATACAGCCAATGCAAAACAAATACAGGCCGTATACAATTATGAGCGAACACTCGTAAAGGCTTATATCGAAGTCGCTAATCAGTTGTCGATGATTAAAAATCTGGAAAATAGTTATTCTTTAAAGTCAAGGCAGGTTGATGCGCTCAATGAGTCTGTACAAATTTCGAATGATTTGTTTATATCTACCAGAGCAGATTATATGGAAGTTTTGCTTACTCAAAGAGATGCTTTAGAATCCAGATTCGAACTTATAGAAATTAAAATGCGCCAAATGAACGCAAAGGTTAATATATACAGGTCTCTTGGAGGTGGGTGGAATTAATATTGTTAATTGTTTTAAGTCGCTTTTTCGGGAAATTTAATTTTCCCGGCAGGCGACTTTTTTCATAGGTGAAGTTTTACACACTCTTCTTCTTTCCAAGAAAGCGTATTACTTTGCCAATACCCTGATGAAATTCTCCTTCATGTAACTTGATCTTGATTTCTTTCAATTGTAAAATTTCGAAATCAGAAAAGTCATCCTTTATCATTTCTTTTGAAAACAACATTTCAGCCTTGTCAGGACCACCAACTTTTGGATCTTTTTTCCTCAATTCTAAATGTCCTTTACAAAATGCTTCCAGAATTACTAATCCACCGGGGACTATTAACTCTGCTACTTTCTTGTGATATTTTGATAAAATAGCTGTCGGAAAATGAGCATAAATAAGTGCTGCGGCGTCGTATTTTCCCTTCGCTAAAGGCAGATCAAAAAAATCACCGACCTCGTAGCTGATAGTGACATTTTCCTCTTTGGCCAGCTTAAGCGCTTTTTTCTTCCCTTCAATACTAATATCGAATGCGTAGACTTCAAGACCTTTTGTGGCTGCATAAACTCCATTTCGACCTTCTCCGTCGGCAGGCATCAGGATTTTACCTTCAATACCATGCGTATCAATTATTTCTTTAAAAAAAACATTTGGGCTGGTGCCGTAAGCATAATCCTCTTTTGAATATCGCTCATCCCACTTGGCTTTCATTTCGCTCATGAATTATTCCTTACTTGGTTCTAATTAATATATAGTACTGTAAGGTTAAGCATCTAATACCAGTTTATAACCTACTCCTCGAATATTTACGATTTTAACTTTTGAGTCAAACTCCAATTTCTTTCGCAATTTGGATATAAACACATCAAGGGTTCTACCCACATAATCGCCTTCATCGCCCCAAACCATATTTAAAATAACATCTCTTTCAACAGTGGTATTAGCTCCATTATAGAGCAAAAGAAGTAAGTCAGCCTCTTTGCCGGTGAGTTCTATTTTTTGATCCTTTATTAAAAGCTCTGTTTTCCTCTTATTAAACAGGTATTCTCCTAAGGAAATAAGATCAGGGTCAATTCTTGATTTTCTTTTTTTATTCCGGAAATAAATGAACGCAATAGTGACCAACAGTAGAATTAAAAGTGCTAAAACATATTTTAACGCATTCGAATCAGCATGTGCTTCTTCCATTTTTGATGGATGAATATACAATTCAGCTTGAGCATCAAAACGATCAATAAATGTTAATAAAATATTATAGCAAGCCTTTTCCTGAACTCGCGATTTACAAGGCACAATATTTTCCTGATCAAACCGGTCTATTTCAAAACTATAAATGACCTCATCGCCAGAGCATTTAACAACTTCAACGATATAACTTTTGCCTAATTCTCCCTTATCAAAAACTTCAGTGACAATATTAATTAATGAGTCTGTAGCAAATTCAAATTCCGACTCAAATTGGATTCTATAGCCATCATCTTCTTTAATTATTGGTAAAACTCTAGAAGTACTGTCATTTGAAGCCCGTAAAACCTTATGTCCAATCATTCTCATTGCAACTTCAATATGCTTCTCTTTTTGCGACTCTTGCGATAAAGCTAAGACCCGTGAGCTAAACATTATGATCAGAATAATTGAAAAGTAAGCGACCTTATAGGAATGCATTCAACAAATCTATTTCAATCTCTGACAATTGGTATTGTTTTACATAAAATTTACATCATTTTACAATTGAAATATGGATTCTAGTCCCTATCAAAATTTCATTTCGCTTACTTGAAATAATGTGCCTTTTTTGAATGCTTTTACTTCAAGACAAAACTTGCCTTATCTTAGGTTTAAAAATATCTTTCCCAATGAAAATAATCGAAGTAAAAAAGGGCCAGATTTTACAAAGGAAAGGAAATCTCAATAGTAAAATTTACCACGTAAAATCAGGATTACTTCGAAGTTATTCCATAGATGCGAAAGGCAAAGAACATATTTTCATGTTTGCGCCCGAAGAATGGATAATTGCAGATAACGTACCAAACGATGAACCTTGTAGTTTATTCATCGATGCTATTGAAGATTCTATTATTGGTGTTTCCGAAAAAGATTTTGACGGAGAGTTTAATGCCAAAAAATTGATTCGACGACTTTCTGTTTTGCAGAATCGGATAATAATGTTGATGAGTGCCTCTGCTCTTGAGCGCTACGAACACTTCGTAGAAACCTACCCTCAAATTATTCAAAGAGTACCACAAAAAATGATTGCCTCCTATTTGGGGGTTACTCCTGAAGCTTTAAGTAAAGTGCGTGGCCAACAGATTAGAAAGAAATAGAATTCCTCATTCATTTCTTAATCTAGATTAATGCAATACCACTGAATAGCTTACATTTTTACGTCATTAATTTAAAATATTAGCTAATGGCTCTGCATGAAACTCAAATAAGTAAATCACGAAAAATTGCAGGCTATGCTCTCTCCATCATTCCATCTTTGATGATTTTGATGTCGGGAATTATGAAAATCGCCGGCACAGAGGAAATGATGCAAAACATGGGTAAAATCCCGAATATAGCTGATATAGTATCCTTTATCGGTTCACTGGAAATCCTTTGTTTACTCTTATTTTGGATTCCAAAAACAAGTAATATCGGTTTTTTTCTATTGGCATCTTATGGCGGTGGAATTATCGTGGCAGAAATAGTCTCAGGAGCTATACCTATCGCAGGAATTATTGTCACTACTCTCTTTTACCTAGGCACAATGCTTAGAAAACCTTCATTGTCAGGATTAAACATTTAATAAAATGAAAAGCTTTACAATTTTATTTAAAACTTCGGCAGTCCTTTGGATTGTATGGGGACTCGTTCATATTCTCGCCGGAGTTCTCACCATGAACTTTGTTTTATCGGGAGATATCTCTTCATCGTTTTCGGGAATTGCGGATGCTGTTCACCCTGATACTATGCAAATGGCTTATCCTAAGGCTGTCGGTGCTATCATTGGTCAACATGGATTTAATCTATTTTGGATTGGACTTATAACCTTTATTAGTGCCTTTTTTATCTGGAAAGGAAATAAAATTGCTATTTTCTTGGCCGCACTCACAGGTGGTTTGGCCGATTTGGGTTATTTCCTATTTCTGGATTTAGGTGGATATGTCAATTTTCTTCCGGGAACCCTTATGACTTTCATTTCAGCCGGAGCAATACTATTTAGCTTTTATGCTTATTTTTCGAGTAGAAAATAAGATCTAAGGAAATTCATAAGCAATTTGTTTTAGGTCGGCTAAGAGATATTACAACTGCTTTCCCATATCATTTAAAGACTTCACTTGCTCTAGTGCTTGTGACTTTTAAATGCTTGATCTGTACCGCTCAAAGCTCGTATTATAATTATTTTGAATTAGGTCAATATGCCATAGGATTTTATGATACTGTCATCTACGACAATGAAATCCAATATGATCAATATGGCTCCGAAGGTGCCGCCCCAATTTTTCTTCAGATTTGGTTTCCTATACAGCCGAGTCCCGACAATGATTTGATGAGATATGGGGAATTCAAAAATAAGAATATCCCCCAAGAGCTTATTCAGACATATCAGGAATTATCTCGGCATGTAGATGAAATTTTCATAAGAGATGGCGTCGAATATGATATTCTTACAGATGAACCTATCGATTATGGAGATATATCCAAGACAGATATATTAGATCAAATCAAGGCTTTGCAAACGAAAACTGTTAGGTCTCAATTAGAATTGGATACAAACTTTCCGGTTATTGTATACCATCATGGTTCACAAGGTTTTTCACAGGAAAATTCAATTATGGCCGAGTACTTTGCCTCTCGAGGTTATATTTTCATTTCAGCCAATTATCATCTTCCTTATCCCAATACATTATTTGGTTTGCTTCCTTTTGATTTAGAAAAAGTTAGTAAGCACAATCAAAGCAGTGTGAGGAAAGTGATAAATTTTTCTAAGTCAATTACGATTAATGATAAAATCTATTTCGTCGGACATAGTTGGGGAGCTCAGGAGGGCTGGTGTTTTTTACATGATAGTACTCTTGCCGATGCCTTTGTTTCTATCGAAACCACGATTGAGTTCAAGAAAGATTCTGCAGTTATAATTGATAGATGGCCTTATGTA
Organism: uncultured Hyphobacterium sp.; assembly: GCA_964351965.1. GTDB lineage: Bacteria > Bacteroidota > Bacteroidia > Cytophagales > CCMP332 > CCMP332. The sequence goes on from CAYGPM010000002.1 coordinate 593,900, forward strand.
TATGATGCTATCAAAGTCAAAAAAAATAAATTTTCAATCCCAATTTTATTGATAGCTGCTGCAGATGAAGATACCAATTTTGATTTTTTTAAAGGGCTCAGCTCAGAGGAAATGATATATGCTTCCTATAAAGAACTATTTGCTCATAATAGCTATACCTCATTCTATATGATGCGGTACTTTCTAAGTGATAATCTTAAGCAAAACGATTCTGAGGTATTATTAACTCAAATAAAAGGCTATATAGCGCATTTAGAACTTATAGATTCCTTTCTAAGACATATTAATAATGGCGAGTCTTTTGAGCAAAAAGAATTTGAAGAATTATTTTTAATACCTCAAAACTGATATGTTTCTTTGGCTTCTATTTTAATTTATAAACTTTCATTTGATATGAAAAAAGTCCTCAATACTATATTACTTTCATTCATCTTTGGTCTTTGTATGGGACAAGACTTTAAAACTGAATTTGACACTTATTTCCAGCAAGGAGACACAGTCAAACAAATGGAAGTTTTAAAGAAATGGGAGCAAAAAGAACCCAAAAATGCAGAATTATATGCCAGTTATTTCAATTACTATTTTACAAAATCAAGACAAGTAAAGCTTGGGTTTTCAAATGAAGAGCCAATGCAGGAGAACTTCTCATTTCAAAACAATTCAAACAATACTACAGCAGTTCAAGAAATTGAATACTATTTTGATCCGAAAGTATTGAATAAGGGTATTCAAAAAATAGACAGAGGAATCAGTCTCTATCCCAATCGTCTGGATATGAGATTCGGTAAAATATATGTCTACGGACAAATTGAAGACTGGCAAAAATTTACTGATGAAATAATTGCTACGGTTAAATACTCCAAGAAAAATAAAAATAAGTGGACCTGGACAAACAATGAAAAAAAGGAGAATGGGGAAGAATATTTTCTTTCATCATTGCAGGATTATCAATTGCAATTGTACGATGCCGATGACAGTCGATCATTAGATAATATGAAGGCAATCGCGGAAGAAATACTGAAGTATTATCCGGAACATATTGTAAGCCTTTCCAATATTTCAATATACTATACACAAAAAGGCAATTATGAAAAAGCGATTGAATACCTTCTGAGGGCGGAAAAAATCAATCCAAAAGATATAATTATCCTTTTAAATCTAGCAGATGCCTATAAATCAATGGCAGAAAACGAAGAGGCTATTAAATACTATAAAAAGGTGATTGAAATTGCAGATAAAGAAACCATCGAATTTGCCCAATATCAGATAGACCTTTTGACAAATTAATTAGAACAAACATATTTTATTAAACCTTGTTTCAAGAACAAATAAGAATATAATGAATAAAATCTTTACCTACTCCTTTCAAATAGCATTAGTTTATATTTTATTATCATGTGTTCATGAACCGGTAACTGCTCCATCTGAACCTCCATCCGCATTAAAGTATTCTCCTGATAGTTTGGCTTTAGAAATTGGAATTGCGGCAAATTCAGAAAAGCCTTCTCTTTCCGGAACAGGACCTTTTAGCTTTAATATTCTCACCATGCCTTTATCAGATGGAAATATTACAATCAGTTCTGAAGGTATAATACAAGTTTCTGAAAATTTATCCGAAGGAAATTATTTGGTCGATGTAATTGTAAATAATGCAGCAGGTTCGGTAGAATTTCCCAATGCATTCTCTATTAGAGCTTTCAGTACACCGGATCCTCCTTCACAATTAATTTACGATCCTGCAATAGCCAATATTCTATCAGGAGCAGCTTTCTCCTCTTCTACTCCGAATTTACAAGGTACTCCTCCATTTACATTCTCTATTTCTTCTAACCCTGAGCCGAACATAATAAGCATCGACAATCAAGGGGTAATTTCAAGTTCTGCTGCTTTGGGAGTCGGCAGTTATGCATTGGATATTGAAGTCGGTAATGCGGCAGGAACACAAATGTTTAGTACTGCTTTTACTATTAATGTGAGTAGCTCTGCTGTAGCGCCGTCAAATCTTTCTTACTCGAATAATACTCTAGTGCTAATAGAAGGAAACTCCGGCTCATCTGTAATTCCCGGTGTAGATGGCACTGGCCCTTTTAGTTTCAGCTTAACATCAAATCCAGACGCGGGAGGAAATATTACAATTGATAATAATGGTGTAATTACAGCAAGTGCTGCACTTGATACCGGAAATTATGACATAAGTGTTAGCGTTGGAAATAGCGTAGATACTGTTTTATTTTCAAATGCATTTAGCATTCGGGTTAATCCTACTCCTCCTGTGACATTTCTTAATGACGTACGTCCGCTTATTTTACAAAAATGCGGCTCTTGCCATACCGGAGGCTCACAGATTAATTATACAATTTATGCCAATGCAGCTTCTGATATAAATACAATACTTAACAGAGTTCAGCGAGCCCCGGGAACTTCCGGATTTATGCCAAGAAATCAAGCACCACTGTCAAGCAATGAAATTCAGTTATTACAAGATTGGCTTGCCGGAGGTCTTCAATAAGATTTTCGCGATTGGTAGAATGCAATAAATTATATTTCAAAAAGAGTTAATGGTTGCACATTACAATTCATTCATTTCAAAACCCTAAATTTATAAAAACACAATTATCATGATATCCAATAAAATTGAAAAAGCACTAAATAATCAAATCCAACAAGAAGGAATATCTTCTCAGTATTATTTAGCTATGGCTTCTTGGGCCGAAACCGAAGGTTTGAATGGTGTGAGTCAGTTTCTTTATGAGCATGCAGACGAAGAGCGTCAGCATATGCTAAAGCTGATTAAATTTGTCAATGAGCGAGGTGGAAAAGCAAAAATTCCGGCTTTTTCTGAACCACCTGCAACTTTTAAGTCATTGAAGGATGTTTTTGAAGCCATTTTAAAACACGAAGTCGCTGTTACAAAAGAGATCAATGAGATCGTGGATAAGTGTCTTCAGGAAAAAGATTATACTACTCACAATTTCCTTCAATGGTTTGTTTCCGAGCAAATTGAAGAGGAAGCTCTTGCCAGAACCATCATCGATAAATTAAACCTAATTGGTAATGATAAAGCAGGCCTTTATATGTTTGATCGGGACATGAGTACAATGCCCGGACATGGTGAAAATTAACATTTAGGTTTGAGTCTAAATTAAGAAGGAAGCTCTCTTTTTCAAGCAATGAAATCAGCTGATTAAAATGGTTAATAGAGGGAAAAGTTATCTTCCCAATTCTTGCGCCTTTTGCTGAAACTGATTGGCCAAGGCTTCATTTCCCTGCTGCCGGTAAATATTTGCTAAAGTGAGATAGCCCTGGCGGAAGCTTGGTTGCACTTCAATTGATTTATTTAAAAACTGTATTCCCAGTGCAGCATTGCCCTGATTTAAATGAGCAATAGCAGAATAATAGTATCCCTGAACCTGTTCAGGATGGTGTTCTATCATTCTTTGATACACTTTTAATCCGGCATTGAATTTCTGCTGCTCCATGAAAATTCTTCCCATTTTTTCAAGAGCTTGCATATTACCTTTATGCAATTGCAAACATTCATTATAAGCTTTCAAAGCCTCATCTGTATTAGCAATGGAAGCATAGGCGTCACCCAAATAATTCCAAACAACCTCATTTTTTGGATCGCTTTCCAGATATGTTTTGAAGTCTGAAATGGCTTTTTGGGCATCTCCATTTCTCAATGCCTGATAACCTTCAAAGTCTTTGTCGCTTTTCTTTTTAAATACGGTAGTTAATACCACACCATCTTCAGTAACATTATGCAATACCAAATCCTGTGGTGGCCAATTGTTTTCAATTAAGGATTTATCCGTAAATCTGGATATGAATATGCCGTATTCATATTCCTTGCTGATTCTGTCCTCATATCGCAAATACCTTGATCTCAAATTTGGAGATACTAATTTGAGATACTCTCGTACTTCTTTGTAACAATTTGAGGCAATAACAACTGTATCCTTTCTATTCGCCAAATCTTCATTATCAACTAGCCAGTCAACTCCCTGCTTGAGCGAATTCATATAATAGTCGGTTTCGTATTTACCAAAAGCATTTTCTACTCCGCCAAATGCTTCATTGAAATAAACGATCTGATTAGGGTGAGATGAAATCATCCATTTTAAAGGCAAAGCCAGACCGATGGCAAAAACTACTGCCGAAACATATTTAATGCCTTTATTAGACATAGAAACCAACTCATTCCAAGCTATTGCAGCTAATACAACCACAGGTGGCCACACAAAAAGAAAATGTCTCCAGCCATCATATACTGTAGAATCCTGATAAATTGCATAGGAAATAGGAAATACGATTGCGAATGCAACTGCAAATAAATCCATTGGTGAATATTTCTTTAGCAGCTTAAAAGCGAGCAATACAAACAATCCCAGACCGACTAAAATTACCAATGGATTGGCAATACTCATCCAATGCAGTTCATACGACCAGGGTAAAACATCCGATTTAATTTGAAGACCCTTGTATAAGACTGTAACCACAGTATCATAATTGGTCATTTTGCTCAAAGCTTCAAATGGATTGCTTAAAGGTGCCTGAAGTGCATAAGGCCAGGAAATAATTCCGAGGAAATAAGCAAAAACAGCCATAATACTTCCGTACTTAAATATTCTTCCAAAGTCTTTGGACCAATCAAATTGCTTTTTTTGACTCAATAGAATCATCTGTATCAAAGAGAACAATCCTATGTATCCAAAAAGCAAAAGTCCTCCAATACGGATATTCAGGGCCATTGCAATTCCAAAAGAGATAAAGAACATATCTCGGAAAGCCGGTTTGGGAAGCCGTTTGACAAAGCGAATGATATAATACAAAGTGAAAATACTTGCAGCTGCAAACGGAATGTCCTTAGGGTTATTCATCGAATGGGCAAAAAGCCTCGGAGTGAGTATTACCATTACCAAGGCAAAAACAGCAGCCCGCCAACTACCGGTTACTTCTCTTGCCACCAGTCCGGTAAATACAAAGGCCAATACGCCGAAAAGGGCATTTAAAAAATGACGCACTCGCCAGATATTTTCTGCTTCAATTGCATTGTAAATCATAGCACTAAGTAATTCGAAGCCCCCACTGTAAAACTTTATTTTTTCATAACCCTGTGAGCGTTCTTCTTCGCTTAATACAGCATCATCTCCAAGAAAGTAGTAATTATAGATTTTCTGCCCATAATCATTCTGAATCCACTCATCACCGGAAATGCCGTAATCTTTACTGACGTAAGGCATTAAAAACAATATGAAAATGGAAATCAGGATAAAAACAAAACGGTAAATAGCTTCTGTTCTAAATTTCTCGTATGCTGGAAATTTGGCGGTTTCGATGAATCCAAATGCTGTTTTAGAGAAATTTTTTACCGGTACAATAAATCCCCAGTAAATAAACAGACCAATTGCGATATGCCATGTTTGTAAAAACATTTTAATGGAATCCCGCACCACGCTCACTTTGCTTTCATCCACAGCTTTCCATACAACAGGTAGCTCTTTAATAGGAATTCCCAATAGATCGGCTCTTCTGAGTATTTCAACGTCATGCGCCCATCCTTTTACCCGCATCTGAGAAAAAAGCATTTTACCTATTTCAGATGGATAAAATTTAAAACCACATTGAGTGTCTTTAATGTGTAACCCGGTAAATAGTCGGATGATTGCATTAAATACAATTCCTACAAACTTCCTGAGTGGCTTTTCTTTTAATTGCGATTTAGGATGAGGTCTTGATCCAATCCAAATTTCATTGTCTGCGTATTTCCCGCCTTCCAACTTCTTCCAATCTTCTATTGTCATTGGGTCAGTTGCCATATCGAAGTCAAGCGTGAGAATAAATTTCCCCTTAGCTTCTGCTACGCCTTTTTGCAGGGCACCACCTTTACCGGAATTACCTCCAAGACTGACAATTTTAATTTGCTCTGAAGTGTCCAGTTCTTTAAAGTGACTATGTTCTTTTATAGTCTCCTCGCAGCCATCTGAGCTGCCGTCATTTACGAGAATAACCTCGTATTTATGATTGTATTTTTTTGAAAAATTGATCAGACCATCGAAAAGCAAAGGGATTCTTGACTTCTCATTATAAAATGGAATGATCAGCGATAATTCGTATGGAAATTCTTTTTCGCTCAAATTTTTATTTATCTAAATCTGAATCAACCGGATAACCAAGGTATACCCAATCGCCCCAAACTTTGTTACAACTATGGTTTTCTATACCCACTGTGTATTCCAATATCTCTTTGAATGGGAAAAAATTGATGTGTTGATCAAGCGTATAATAGAAATATCGCTGCTTTGGAACAACAATTACAACTTGCTTTTTAGCTACTCTTTTTAATTCTCTTATTGACTTTGGTAAATCCATTACATGCTCAAGTGTATGATGGCAGGTTACAATGTCAAAAGCATTGTCTTCGAATGGCAAATGCTCAAGATTCCCCTCATAGAATGGACAGTCAACATGCTTTAAATTATTCTTAATGTCACAGGCAGCAATGTCGTATTTGTTTCTGTCGATTCTACTTAACCAATATCCATTTCCACAGCCAATATCAAGAAGAGTCTTCGCCTCAGGGTCAAGATTTTCTAACATAAATTTTATGCTAGGCTCATTGAGGTCCGTTACACGGTCGCGGGCAAGAGAAACCTGAGTGCGATAAAGCTCCTCATAATCCTCCTCAGTAAAGCTATAAACCTTTGATTTGAAGTTCATTGCCATATCCAAGCCTTTACCTTTAAACCAGATATAAAAGAATGGATACATAAAGTACTTATTATCTCTTATTGCAGGTGGCAAGAGTTCGTCCATCACGAAACGTATGGCATTTGTCAGTTTTCGATTCATTCGATTTTCTTTCGAAGCGTGAAATTATAGATATCAGTTAAAAAATAATAATTAATAAAAAATTGTGAGAAGTACGAGTTGAGTATAAAGATTAGAGTTTAGGGTTTTAGATTATGAAAATCTTTAATTCTCAATAATTCGCTCCTTGCTCTTGTGTATTCCATTTATTTGATTTTTATTCGAACCGATGTCTGACATATTAATTATATCCGGTACAAATAGAAATAATTCCTTTTCGATTCAATTGGCTGAATTTTATCAGTCTGTATTAAAAGAAAATGGTATAAGCAGCGAAATACTGGACCTTTCTAGTCTTCCCAAGGATTTTTTATTTTCAGCACTTTATGAAAATTCCGGAAAAAATTCAGCGTTTAATGAGTTTCAGGAAAAGGTTGATTCATACAATAAGTTTGTATTTATCGTTGCAGAATATAACGGTTCATTTCCCGGAGTTTTAAAGGCATTTATCGATGGTCTGGAATACCCAAACAGTTTGAAAAATAAAAAAGCGGCATTGGTGGGATTATCAGCAGGTGATCAAGGAGGTGCATTGGCATTATCTCACCTATCAGATATTCTCAGCTATATGGGTACTAATGTACTTGCCTTTCGCCCGCGTTTATCTTCTTTGGAAAAAAATTTCAGAGATGGGAAATTTATTAATAAGTTGTACGAAGAAATACTAAGAGAACAAGCAAATTCACTAATTACATTCTGATATGGCTAAAATCAATGAGGAAAAACTGGAAAATGCGATTGATTATATCGAGGAGCTCAGTGATGCCAAATACGAAAAGCTATTAGACACCTTCGAAAAGGAACAACCGGAGCTCTATAATTTTTTTAATGAAAAATTGGAAGAACTCGATGATGAAGATCAAACGAATGATGTCATCACTATCATGATGATAATCTATTATGTCATTTCATCGGAGAACCCAAATATGTTTATTGTATCAAATAAAACCATAGACAAGTGTGATGCTAGACATCAAAAATTATTGGAAGAAATAACCGAGGTTGCCAGAACAAATGAACTACTGGGTGATGAAGATCTTTCATTGACATTTATTCCTAATAAACATTTACACAATTTTGTAACTGCTACGCTGGACCCGACTGAAGAAGATAGTCCTTTTGATGAAGAAAGTTCGGATAAAGCGTATCATATTGTGAAAGTTTGCGTAGACTGCTTAGCGGAAGTGATATAAATAAAAAAACTGCCCCCAAAAGAGGCAGTCTTTGTTCCAAGCACATTAAATCAAATCTTAGTAGATCATCAGTCTACATTATCGTGTAAGAACTTGTTGTCGCCAAGAAGTTCGTTATCGTCATTGAGGTTATACCTCGAAATTTTCCTTTCAGAAGATTCGGGCACTGGTTTAAACTCAACTTTCTTTCTTTGATAAGCAGGTTTTTCAAGTCGCTCTTTGAACTCTTCCGGTTCAAGACCATTTTGTCCATTAAGCGATTTGTTTTCGAGCATTTTTCTTCTCTCCAAAGCCTGACGCATCAATCGATCTTTTGAAACTGATTCTGTAAAAGACGAGTCTTGTTTTTCAGAATGAACTTCTTCCGGATCTCGTTTTCTGATGGTTGGCTCATTGTTAAATGGAATTGATCCTTGCTGAATATCCCAAACATGACTTGGTTTTTCAGAATTTGATTTTGGAGGAGTTTCAGTCAAATGTTCCTCATCCGTATAAAGTCTGGAATTATTATCTACGTCTTCGGATTCAGTTTGATCATTATCTTCACTGATTTCCTTTCCGGATTCCATATCAATTAATTTTCGTCTCTCATCGTAATCATAAGAGTCTCTTTGTTTTGAATTTTCATCAAAACCAGTGGCAATAACTGTTACACAGATATGTTCGCCAAGAGTTGCATCCAAACCTTGTCCGAAAATAACCTCAGCTTCATCACCTGCTTCTTCTTCGATATAATCTGTAATTTCAGTTAATTCATCCATCGTCAATTCGGCTTCTTCACCAAATCGAATAGAAAGAAGAATTTTCTTAGCACCAAGAATATCTGTTTGGTTCAGTAAAGGAGATGAAAGTGCTTCTTCGGCAGCTCTTCTTGCTCTTCCCTCGCCATAAGTAGTGCTTGAGCCCATTACCGCTGCACCTGAATTCTGCATTACAGTTTTAACATCCTCGAAATCCACGTTGATATCTGAAGTCACCGTAATAATTTCAGCGATACTTTTTGCAGCATTGGTCAAAACATTATCTGCTTGTCCGAAAGCATCACGAATGGATAAATTGCCGGAAATTTCGCGCAACTTATCGTTCAGAATTACTAAAACAGTGTCGCAATGTTTTTTGATCAATGCAATCCCTTCTTCGGCAAAGGCTTTTTTCTTTTTGCCCTCAAAACCAAATGGTTTGGTTACTATACCTACAGTCAGGATTCCGAGATCTCTACAAACTTCTGCTATAATAGGGGCAGCACCAGTGCCGGTACCTCCGCCCATTCCCGCCGTAATGAACACCATTTTAGTGCCATTACTTAAAAGTTCGCGAATTTCTTCTTTGCTTTCCTGAGCTGCCAGCCTACCCTTTTCCGGATTTGCACCGGCTCCAAGTCCTTCAGTAAGATGTGTTCCTATCTGAATTTTACTTGGCACAGGGCTACTTTTCAGTGCCTGCATATCGGTATTACATACAATAAACTCTACGTCTTTTATTCCCTGGTTGTACATGTGACTTACCGCATTACTTCCTCCACCACCAACGCCAATGACTTTGATGATAGATTTGTGCTGCTTAGGAATATCAAATGAAAAATGATCAGCCATAATTGAAATTTTTAAGTGCTTGATTAATAGGTTCCCTCATCGAGGTCATCCGTGAGAATTTTTTTAGTTTTCTCCATAATTTTCTGGAAAATCCCACCTTCAGTGTGAACAGGCTTTTCTTTTCTCCTGTTATCCACCATATCGTGCGATTTATCTCTCATATCCAATGCTTTGAAACCTGCCAGAACTAATCCTACACCGGTTGCATGCATTGGGCTTTTTACAGATTCGATCTTACTCTTTCCTAAATGTTCATTAGGGTATCCGATACGACAATCCATACCGGTCATGTATTCAAATAATTGATTGATATTCTGAAGCTGCGATCCACCACCGGTGATCACAATTCCGCCGGCAAGCCTTTGATCATAACCCGAGCATATAATTTCAGAATGAACCAATTCAGTTATTTCTTCCATTCTTGCCTGAATCATTCCTGCCAGATTTTTAACAGAAATTTCTTTCGGAGGCCTGTTTCTCAAACCTGGAATTGAAATGATCTCCAGATCATTTGCTTCATCCGTTAATGCCTTACCAAATCTGGTTTTCAGCGATTCGGCTTGATTTTGCATTACCATACATCCTTCTTTGATGTCTTGAGTAATAATATTTCCTCCAAATGGAATTACAGCAGTATGTCTGATGATATTCTCATGGAAGATGGCGATGTCTGTGGTACCGCCACCTATGTCCACGAGTGCTACACCTGCTTCTTTTTCTTCTTCACTTAAAACCGACATGCTCGATGCAATTGGTTCAAGGATTAAATTTTCTATATCCAAGCCGGCACGCTTCACACATTTATTGATGTTGTTTATGGCATTCGTCTGTGCTGTGATCACGTGAAAATCCGCCTCCAGTCTTGCTCCGGTCATACCTACCGGATCTATGATGTCCTCTTCATAGTCTACAGTATATGTTTGAGGCATAACATGAATAATTTCACTGCCCGGAGGTATTACAGTTTTATACATATCCTGAGTCAATGATTTTACATCTGCTACATTGATCTCCGTTTCCACATCTCTGCGCGTCATTCCGCCATGATGTATGGATGAACGAATATGTTGTCCGGCTATACCGACATTAACCACGCGAATATCAATCCCTGCCTGCTCTTCAGCTTGTTCTATTGCGCTTTTGATGGCATGAACTGTTCTGTCGATATTGGTAACCATGCCGCGGATTACACCTTCCGAAACGGATTTACCCATACCGAGAATTTCCAGTTTACCATATTCATTTTGTTTCCCGACGATTGCGACGATTTTTGTTGTTCCTATATCCAGACCAACGACGATTTTATCTTCCATTTGTGCCATAATTGTATTCTTTACTCACAGACTATTTGATTCTTAAATTTTAAACTCACTCTATCGTAAGTGTTCCAGCCTTTAAAAGGCAGGATATCTATATAAAAAATATTGAGCTTGTCGATTTTTGCCTGAAAATCTTCCAAGTCGCCAAATTCTATATACTGTTTTGTCACCTGCGGATAGAGTATCAATTCCTTATCTTTTTGTATTTCAATTTCTGCTATTTGAGCCTTTAGAAAAGGGTCTTTATTCACAGCTTCAATAAATTCAATGAATTCCTTTCCAAAATCACTCTTTAGGCTATCTTCATTTATAATATGATCAACTCCGGCGCCCCTGATCAGCATAACTCTGGAAGAATATCTTTCACTTAATGGCATCAGCGTATGATCTTCGCATATATATCCCTGAGCCCCTCTTTTCGGTATTATTCTCGCCAAAGGTTTTTTGATCCAGGCTTTCACATTTATTACACCTTTCATATCGATAAATATTTCCGTACTTCTCAGATATGGATTCCTGTTGAGTCTTTTTTCAAGTTTTTTTAAGTCGATCAGACCAATTTCCTGGCCGATGACCCATTCACTTCCATCGAGTGTCATCAGGTTGAAAACGTCCACATCATTTAGAAAATAATTATTATCCTCATCGAGCAGTTGAATCTTTACATCATCTACAAGTCTCGAATTATGTGTTCTACCTATAAAACTTATCAGTACTACCATTAAAAGCAGCGTCAATGCAATTTTTATTGGTTTTTTAAACAGCATTTTTAAACTGTTTTTTAGTCCTTCGATATTTGATTTCTTATTTGCCATTCAACACCGATTTTATTTTAGGTACCAACTGATCAATATCTCCAGCTCCTACAGTTAGAAGTATTCCATCATTTAATTTCTCTACTTCAATCAAGGCTTCTTCCTTCGAAAGCACTGCCTTTTCTCTTGAGTTTATGCTTTTTAAAAGCATTTCAGAATCAATCCCCTCTATTGGCAATTCTCTTGCCGGATATATAGGAAGTAAAATTACTCTGTCGGCCATGCTCAGACTTTCGCTGAAGCCTTTAGCAAAGTCCCTTGTCCTTGTGTATAAATGCGGTTGAAAAATGGCCGTTATCTTTTTGTCAGGATAAATTTTTCGCACTGAATTAAGCAATGCTGAAATTTCAGTAGGATGATGCGCATAGTCATCTATATAAATTACCTGTTCGCTTTTGACAATTATATCAAAACGTCTGCTTACCCCTTCGTAGGTAGAAATAGCATTTTGAATCTCCTCATCACTTAAACCGAAATTTCTGCTAACGGCAATTGCAGCTAATGCATTTTCTACATTATGAAATCCCGGAATATGAAGTTCGAGATTATCGATTCTTCCTTTTTGATCTACATAACTGAAGCTAAAATAATCCGCGCCAACAATTAGGTTTTCTGCATGAATTTGATCAGACTCCAAACCGTACTCATCAATTGAAATACCTTTCAAGTCATTGAAGTCCTTGGCGAAATTGGCTTGAATATACAGTTTACCATTTCCTCTTAACCTCAAGCTAAACTCCCTGAAAGAATCTTTTAAACTATTTTCCTCTCCATAAATATCAAGATGATCTGCCTCTGCCGAAGTAATCACAGCCAGATCAGGGTGTAGATGTAAAAATGAACGATCAAATTCATCAGCCTCAGCCAATACCCAGTGCGCTTCAGCTTGAGCATCACCGAGGATTATATTGCTTTGATAATTTTTCATCAGGCCACCCACAAAAGCAGTGATATTCCTACCGGAATGCTTTAGAAGGTGAGCGATCATGGAAGTAACAGAGGTTTTACCATGTGTTCCGGCTACAGCAATGCAAGGAAATGCAGAAGAAATTAAACCGAGTATTTCTGCCCTTTTTATAAGTTTAAAGCCATTGCCCTCTAACCACATTTTTCCTTTATGATCTTTTGGTATGGCAGGAGTATATATGATCAATGCGTTTTCCGGATCACTTTTAATGGCCTCAGGAATTTTATCAATATTATCATCGAAGTGCACTGAAATATCTTTTTGTTCGAGATTTTCAGTAATACGAGTTGGTGTTTTATCATAACCGCTCACAGACTTTCCGGCTGATTTAAACCAAAATGCTAAAGCACTCATACCGATGCCTCCTATACCCAGAAAATAGACGCTATGTATATTTTCAAATTTCATAGGGCAAGGATTTTATCAACTTCTTCTAAAATCAGATCAGTAGCATTATTGATTCCCAGTGCTTTAATATTTTCTGAAAGCTTACCTGAGAGTACGGCATCATTTCGAATGCTTAAAATACTCTCTCCCAATTTTTCTTTTGCCTCATTATTATTCACAATTAAAGCAGCTTCTTTTTCTACCAAGGCCATGGCATTTTTCGTTTGATGATCTTCTGCAGCACTTGGTAAGGGCACAAAAACCACAGGTTTTCCAACCAAACATAATTCTGAAATAGAAATGGCACCCGCTCTGGCCACGATGATATCAGCCACCTGATAAGCTTTTTCCATGTCGAGAATAAACTCAAAGGCTTTGACCTTATCACCGATATTTCTTTTCGCAATTTCTTCTTTAGCTTTTGGAAAAAAGGTTCTGCCACACTGCCAGACCAATTGAAAATTAGCCGATAGTAAGACATCCAGATTTGCGTAAATGGCTTCATTGATTGCCATTGCACCCTGGCTACCACCAAATACAAATAAAACCGGAAAGGAAGCGTCCAGCTCAAAATGCGACAGCCCTTTTTCCTTATTATTATTAAACTGAGCAATATCCTTTCTAACCGGATTGCCAGTTTTTACAATTTTTCCGGAAGGGAAAAACTGATCCATTTTATCATATGCCACGCAGATTTTTTCAACTTTTCCCGCCAATATGCGATTAGTCACACCTGCATATGAATTTTGTTCTTGAATGAGACTTTTTACTCCTAAAAGTGAAGCCATATAAATTGCGGGGCCACTTGCGAAACCACCAAAACCCATTGCCATATTTGGCTTGAATTTTCTAATGACATTCATTGCCTGAAAAAGACTCGATACCAATTTGAATGGCCAGATCAATAATTTAAGGCTTGCTTTTCGCGCAATACCAGAAACATTAAGGCCAACTATCTTATATCCGGCAGCAGGAACTTTTTCCATTTCCATGCGGTCTTTGGCACCTATAAACAGGAATTCCGAATCAGGATATTTTTCCTTTAGCGCATCAGCCACAGAAATAGCAGGGAAGATATGCCCTCCCGTGCCACCGGCACTCAATAAAAAGCGATATGGTCCGGAATTACACTGCATTGACACGTTTTACATTTGCATTTTTATTCTCAAAAACTGTAATATCACCTCTGCTTACACTCAGGATTACACCAATCGATAATCCTGTAAATAATAATGATGTTCCTCCCATACTTACCAATGGCAATGGAAGACCGGTTACAGGAATTAAACCAACTGCAACCGCCATATTGATCAAAGCCTGTAAAGCCAGTGAAAAACTCAAGCCTGTACTCAGCAAACCTTCAAAAGCTCTACTCGAATTTGCAGCAGTAACCATCCCTCTGTACAAAAGGGTTAGAAATAAGACGACAATGAGAAAACCTCCGATTATACCGTATTCTTCGATTACAATTGCATAAATGAAATCTGAATATGGGTGAGGTAAGAAATTTCTTTGATCGCTTCGGCCGGGACCTTTTCCAACAACCCCGCCTGTTGCAATAGCGATATAGGATTGCTCAGCCTGATATGACACCTCATTAGGATCGAGGTAATTTTCGATTCTGCTTACTACGGTTTTTCCTCTTTGACCAAACGCAAAAGCCAATGAACCGACCATAGCTCCTACCAGAACAATCATAGCCAAATATCGCACCGGTACTCTTCCGATAAACATTATCAAAAGACAGGTCAAGAATAGAAGAACAGCAGATGAAAAGTCGGTTAGCGCAATTAATCCACAAATGGATCCACACCATAAGAGCATGGGAATAAAATACGATTTAACATCCTCAATATTATTCTGATGTTTAGAAAGCATTCCCGCCAAATGAATAATCAATGCAAGTTTTGCGAGGTCAGATGGCTGAATTGTAGTATTGATAAATGGTATTTGAATCCATCTGGATGCTTCGTTGAGATTTATTCCAAATTGCCACGTATAAAGCAATAGAGGCACTGAAGCAATCAATGCAAATAATGAGAGTTTCTTGTAATATCTGTAGTCCAGTTTATGCGCCAACCACATGGCTCCAAAACACAAAATCACAAGGAAGGTATGTCTGAAAAGATAGTATTCGGTATTTCCACCCATACTCTTATAAGCTAGTGTTCCCGTGGCGCTATACACAGTCAGAATAGACATCAGCGCAAGAATGATAGTTACAATCCAGATGACCGGATCGCCCTTAACATTCTTTTCTACCCATATTTTTAATCCTTCTTTCATTTCGCGCTCAATTCTTTCTCTTCTAATGCATGAACAGCTTCCTTAAACTGATTCCCGCGATCGATGTAGTTTTTGAATAAGTCAAAACTTGCACAGGCAGGAGATAATAAAACTGTGTCTCCCGACTTAGCTATTTTTAATGCTCTTTTAACTACCTTTTTTACATCATCAAATTCTTCGATTTGGTCGACCCTATTTTTGAAGGCCGTTTTCAATTTAGAATTGTGAGTTCCCAGACAAAGCAATGCTTTCACCTTATCAGTAAATGGTTTGAGAACTTTATAATCATTTCCTTTATCTACTCCACCGGCGATCCAAATAATTGGTGCAGAAACGCCATCCAATGCGTAAAATGTGGAATCTACATTAGTTGCTTTGGAGTCATTGATAAATTTTATTCCATCAATCTCAGCTACTTCTTCCAGTCTGTGCTCAGCATTTTTGAAAGATTTCAAACCCCTTTCAATCACATCCCAATTCAAACCGGTTAATCTTGCCGCTATAAAAGCCGCCATTGTATTGTAAGTATTATGTCTGCCTATTAATGGTGATTCTCTTATATCTAATTCAAATTCACCGTGACATTCAAATCCAACTTTATTCTCGCTTAAGCTAAATGCTGCCTTATTTTCAGACTTTTGACTTATTGGCCAATTGAAAAACTGTTTACTTTCTTGATAATTAGCCTTAATAATTTCATCATCGAAATTGTAAATGAAATGGCTTGCGCGATCAAGGTTTTTTATTATCCTGAATTTTGAATTGATATAATTCTGCAATTGGCCATCGTATCGATCCAAATGATCAGGAGTAATATTGAGTAATACAGCAATATTGGGCTTGAAGTCGGCAATTCCATCAAGTTGGAAACTACTAACTTCCAATACATAAATATCGAATTCCTCTTTGGCAACCTGTCGCGCAAAACTGATACCCACATTACCTGCAATGCCTACATTTAAACCTGCTTCTTTAAGCAAATGATAAGTTAAAAGTGTAGTTGTTGTTTTGCCGTTAGTTCCTGTGATTGCGATAATCTCACCATTGTAGTGCCTGCTTGCAAATTCAGGTTCTGAAATAACTTTTATTCCTTTTTCAATAGACTTTTGCACGATTGGTGCAGAATCAGGAATTCCGGGACTTTTTACGATGAACTCGCTTTCAAGAATTTTTGATTCGGTATGCGCATTTTCTTCGAAGGCAATTTCCATTTCCTGAAGCTCAGATTTGTTCTCCTCAGAAATAGCACCCTTGTCTGAGACAAAAACCTCATAGCCAAGTTTCTTAGCGAGAATGGCTGCTCCCATTCCGCTTTCGCCTGCACCTAATATGGTCATTACCTTTGTCATTATCTGAGTTTCAAGGTTGCTAGAGTGAGTATTGCCAATAGAATTCCCGCAATCCAAAAGCGCGATACAATTTTGGATTCGTGCAACTCCATTTTTTGATAGTGATGGTGTAAGGGCGCCATTTTAAATATTCTTCTGCCCTCTCCGTATTTTCTTTTGGTGTATTTGAAATAAAACACCTGTATAATCACTGATAGATTTTCTATTAGAAAAATTCCGCATAGTATCGGAATGAGCAATTCCTTTCTGATGACTAATGCGAGCGTCGCGATAATTCCGCCAAGAGCCAAACTTCCTGTATCTCCCATAAATACCTGAGCGGGATATGAATTATACCATAGGAAACCAACACAAGCTCCCACAAATGCCGCACAGAATACCACCAGTTCTCCACTATTTGGTATAAACATGATATCCAGATAATCAGCGAAAATGGCATTACCCGAAACGTAAGCTAGAATTGCGAGTGTCAATCCAATAATAGCAGAAGTTCCCGCAGCCAATCCGTCTAAACCATCAGTGATATTGGCTCCATTGGAAACTGCTGTGATGACCACAATAACCAAAGGAATATAAATGAGACAAGCCCAATCTGCACTGAATCCAAGGATATTACAATAATTTAGTTGGTTATGCTTAACAAATGGTATGGTTGTTATACTCGACTTTATGTCTTGATAAGACGTCGATTCAGAGAACGAAACTACTTCTCCCAATTCATTTAAATATTCTCTTACTACAACAGATTCGCTGTAGAACATAACCAGTGCCACAATCAATCCTAATGTCACCTGTCCAATTATTTTGAATGTACCGGAAAGACCTTCCTTATTTTTTCTGAATACTTTAATGTAATCATCGATAAAGCCGATGATTCCCATGAAAATCGTTGAAAGCAACAAGAGAAGGATATAGATATTGTCGAGCTTGGCAAAAAGAATAGATGGCAAAACGATCGCCATGATAATAATGATACCACCCATTGTCGGGGTACCTTTCTTTTCGATCTGCCCTTCCAATCCAAGATCACGAATCGACTCTCCAACTTGTTTCTTTCTCAGAACACCGATCAAACTTTTTCCGAAAAACATAGCAATAAGCAATGAGCCCATAGCCGCCATAAATGCTCGGAATGAGATAAACTGGAATAGTCCTGCTCCGGGCAGATTAAAATTTTGTTCGATATAGTCAAATAGATGATAAAGCACTAGTTCTTGCTTTTATTCAGTTCAAAAATTTGTTTCAGGCTTTCTCTATCGTCGAAATGATTGCGCACACCTTTTATTTCCTGGTAGGTTTCATGCCCTTTTCCAGCTACGAGAATAATGTCTCCCTGGCTAGCCAGACTGTATGCCGTTTTGATCGCTTCAAATCGATCGACTTGCTTTAATGTTTTTCTAAAGTTGCTGGGACTTACACCCTTTTCCATTTCAGCGATTATTTCCATTGGATCTTCATCGCGCGGATTATCAGAAGTGAAAATCACCTTGTCTGAATATTTGCAAGCGATATCCGCCATAATTGGTCTTTTGCCTTTATCGCGATTTCCGCCACAACCAAGCACCGTAATGACCATTTCATTTCCGGTACGGACTTTTTTAATGGTATTCAGCACATTTTCCAAAGCATCCGGTGTATGCGCATAATCTACAATCGCAAAAATTCCGTCTTCCGAGATTAATCTTTCAAAACGGCCTTCTACATTGCCAAGGCGTGAAAGATTTTCAAGAATATCTGCAGTATTCTCTTCAAGTAAATCTGCAATAGCGAAAATGCATAGCAGGTTATAGGCATTGAAATCACCTATTAAAGCAAACCAAACTACTTGCCCTTGGATATCGAGCTCCAGTCCTTGGAATGTGTTAGATAGTATTTTGGCTTTATAATCAGCCATACTTTGAATGCTAAATGTTTTGACATCAGCTCTGGTATTTTGCACCATCACCATTCCTCTTTTATCATCTTTATTTACTAATGCGGTAGCAGAAGAAGGTAGATTGTCAAATAGTATTTTCTTGGCTTCTATATAAGCATCAAATGTCTTGTGATAATCGAGATGATCTCTGGAGATATTTGTGAAGACCGCCACATCAATATCCAATCCGAACGTTCTGTCCTGGACTAGTGCATGAGAGCTAGCTTCCATAAAGCAATGTGTACAACCCTTTTTAACCATTTCGGCCATTAATGCATTTATGCGAATCACATCAGGTGTTGTATGCGTAGCAGGAATCTCCTCATCATTGATCAATACTCTAATGGTAGAAAGCAAACCGGCATTATATCCGAGCTCTCTGAATAATTTATATGAAAGTGTAGCGCAGGTGGTTTTTCCGTTGGTACCGGTTATGGCTACCAATTTCATTTTTGAAGAAGGATTGTCGTAAAAATTAGATGCCACTATGGCAAGCGCCTTAGATGCTGAATTGACCTGAACATAAGTGACATTCTCAGCTGTATTTTCAGGCATATCCTCACATAAAACTACGGAAGCGCCATTTTCGATAGCTTTCGAAATGAAGGTATGGCCATCCATTTCCGTGCCTTTGAGCGCAGCAAAAAGGAATCCTTTTTTCACTTCACGAGAATCAAGAGATAAGCCAACAACCTCAGTTGCGGTATCGCCTGATATTCCCACGAGGGAAACTTTGTATAGTATATCCTTTAGTGTAGCCTTCAACCTAGTTTCAATTCGATTATACTTCCATTAATTGCTTTTTTTCCTGCTTTAATGCTTTGACTTTTAACTCTTCCCTGACCATCAAATCGCACTCGCATCCCTTTGTTTTCAAGGAGATAGATCGCATCTCTGAGAGTCATTCCATTTACATCCGGCACTAGTCCGTCTATTTGTTTTCGCTCTTTCCATCTTATAGAATTCTGCACAGCTTGAGCCTGCACCCATTCTTGATCGTTAGATCCGTGATTGGAAATTCCGAGACTATTGAGTAGGTATTGTAAATCGGCTTGGTAGCCAGCTTGAATCACAGGGAAATAGCCTGGAGTTAAATTATTTTCATCAGCCATCTCATCGTGCATTTGTATATCAAGCGAGTAAATTTTATCGGCAATTTCTTTGAATACCGGAGCGGCAACATCTGTGGCATATCGACGGAAGCCCTTTGGATTATCAATAACTACTATGCAAGAGTATTTGGGATTTTCGGCCGGAAAATAACCGGCAAATGATGTATAATACTGCTTTACATATCTGCCGTCTTTTAATTTTTGAGCAGTTCCTGTTTTTCCGGCAATTTTATAATCTGCGTGCTTGATGTTTTTGGCAGTACCATTTTCTACAACACCTTCGAGCAGCTCCCTCAATTCTCTTAAAGTTTCATCTGTGCAAATTTTATTGCGGAGTGTTTTCGAGGAATAATTCTCAATCACTCTATCTGCACGTAAAGCTTGCTTAACAATAATCGGCTGAATCAACTTACCATCATTGGCCACGGCATTATAAAATGCCAATGTGTGAATCGGTGCCAACTCAAGTTCATATCCTATCGACATCCACGGTAATGATATTCCTGACCAACTTGGATCTTCCGGGGTCTTAATTCGAGGTACGCCCTCTCCAATTATTTGGAACCCTAAGGGCTTAGACAATCCGAATTGGTGCAAATAATCTATAAAACGCTGAGGATCATTCATGAAATGATCGTAAACCAAACGTGAAATTCCAATATTGGAAGATTTTTCAAAGGCCTCTTTTATGGTCAGTTTTCCATAGCCGCCTTCCTTGGCATCGGTCATTGGTTTTGCGTTATCGAAAAATGAATAGATTCCATTTCCGGTTTCAATGCTATCACTTAATGAAATTGCGCCTTCCTCCAAGAGTGCCATCATGGAAGCGAGTTTGATCGTAGAACCTGGTTCAGTCAAGCCCTGATTACCCACAGCAAAATTGTATGTCTCAGCATATCTTCCACTTTTCATTCTTTGAAGATTTGCCATCGCTTTTATTTCACCGGTTTTTACTTCCATCAGAATTACACATCCTTTATCGGCACCGTGTTGCTCCAAATGGTACATTAAACTGGCTTCTGCTACATCCTGAATATTGATATCGATGGTGGTTTTGATATCCAGACCGTGTTTTACGTTGATGTCATTCCCATCAAATACCGGCTTCCAACTGCCACCCGACATTTTCTTGAATAGTGCTTCTCCATTTTGTCCGGCGAGTAATTTATTGAAGCTGAACTCCAATCCCGCTCCTTTATTGTTTTCGTTGATATAACCAATTGTCCTTTCGCCCAAATAATCGAATGGCTTGAATCGTTGATCTACCTTTTGGAAAATTACACCGCCTTTGAGTCTTCCATTTCTGAAAACAGGCCATTTAGACATCATCTTTTTATCCTGATAATCGATGAGCCTTCTGCTTAATAAAAGGTACTGATGATTCTTTAGTCTGGCATTGGTGATTCTTCTCTTATAATCCTGTGCACTACCACTTTTAAAATAATTAGCCAGCAATACAGAAAGAGAATCAATTTTTTGATCGAAAACCTCCACATCGATAACCGAAGGATCCATCGCTACTTTATAAAATGGTAGAGAAGTGGCTAGTAAGCTTCCGTTATCAGAATAGATATTGCCTCTTGTGGCTTTAATGGTTTTGTACTGCACAGCATTTTTGGCAGAAATCTTCTTCCATTTTTGACCGTCCTTAATCTGTATGTGCAGAATTTTGAACATGATCGCAAATGCAAAAAGTGCTACCAGTATAAAGGCAACACGAGCACGGAGCAATATGGATTTCTTTATATTCACTCTTTTGCTGTAGAGATTTTATATGGCGGTTGCTGACTTTCTATCAAACCAAATTTCTTTACTCTTCTCGCCACTTCAGATTGCTTGCTGTTATAATTGAAGTCTGCTTTGAGGGTAGTATAATCTGTTCTCAAATCATCTACTTCCTGTTTTAAATGATCGTGTTCTCGAATCATTCTCTCTGCGCTGTGCGTGACACCGATATAGAATAATCCTATGACAATAAGGAATGCGGCGATCGGTACAATATTTACCGAAATTCCATTGCTCATAAATGACTCTTTACCAATCCATTTTTCCAATACATTGAAAATGCTGATTGATCCTGTACGACTTGGGTTTTTAAATGTGTTCGTAGCCATAATTATCTTTTTTTAGCAATTCTCAGTTTGGCGCTTCGCGCTCTGGGATTCAATTCAATTTCTTCTTCAGTTGGTATAATCGGTCTGCGATTAACCTCATCCATGGGTTTTAATACGTTTCCGTAAAGGTCTTTTTCATCTTCACCTTCAAATTTTCCCTTTCGAAAAAAATTCTTGACCAATCTGTCTTCGAGCGAGTGGTATGACATTACTACCATTCGACCACCGGAAACCAATGCTTCTTCCGACTGGATTAATAGTTCTTTCAGACTGTCTATTTCAGAATTCACTTCCATGCGGAGCGCCTGAAATACCTGGGCTCTAAACTTGTTTTGTTTTTTGATCGGACACATCGGATCGATAATGTCCAAAAGATCCCCTACAGTTGTTACTTCCTTTGCCACTCTTGCATCAACTAATGCCTTAGCAATTTTATGCGCATTATTGAGTTCTCCGTATTCTCTTAAAATTCTTCGAAGCTCATTGAATTCATAAGTATTGATAACTTCAGCCGCTGATATGCCTTTTGAGGTATCCATTCTCATATCGAGCGTAGCTTCGGGAAATCGAAATGAAAACCCTCTGTCTGGTACGTCAAATTGATGACTTGACACACCCAAATCAGCGAGAATCCCATCTACCTCTTCGGCTTTATAAAGTCTTAAATATTTTTTGAGATGTTGGAAATTGGCGTCAACGAATGTAAATCGAGGATCTTTTATTTCAGCAGCATTCTTTTTGGCATCAGAATCCTGATCAAAGCCATATAGCTTTCCACCTTTCATTTCTTCAAGAATTGCTTTGCTATGACCACCACCTCCAAACGTTACGTCTACAAAGGTGCCGCCACCGCCGCACTGTAATCCTTCTATACATTCACGGAGCATGACTGGCTGATGATATTCCATTATTTTAGGCTTTCGGAGTTTTTATCGGGATCTTCAGCAAATATTTCCTGAGCCATACGTGCAAATTCCTCGGGATCGTCGTTGAGGAACTTGTCGTATATTTTAGGATTCCATATTTCCACTCTGTCGCCCATACCAACGATTATCGCTTCTTTTTGAAGCTGGGCATAAGCCATCATAGTTTTTGGAATAAGAAAACGCCCGTTGGAGTCTAGTTCCATATCCGTGGAACCACTGAGCATTTTCCTTTGAAAGTTTCTATTGGCAGAATCGAACTGATTCAGCCCTTGTAGTTTTTCGAGTATTTTAAAGAATTCTGATTGCGGTCGAAGTACCAGGCATGGTTCGAAGCCTCGCGACAGCACAATGTTGGCGCCGGAGTCCTGAGGAAGATTGGCTTTCACCTTAGCAGGAAGAACCACTCTGCCTTTGGCATCTATCTTAACTTCATATTCACTTGCAAAATAAACCATAGTGCTTGGCAATCAGGACAATGGAGATTAGTCCAAAGTCATTATGACAAAAATAGATATAAAAATGGTTTTTACAACCACTTTCTACCACTTTTCCCCACTTTTTTACCCACACGTGCAAAAAAGGCTGTTTTTAGTTGAAAAAATGTGCATTTTGTTTTCCCCCACACATTCCGTCATTCCAAGACTCCTGTAAGGAGTTCTTGGAATCTCACATTGAAATTCCTAATGCCGACAGAATTAGGAAGCGCCCTCAATAATTAGCTCATTATCTAAATGATTTTCTTTTAAACTTTCACCAATGAAACCATACGGTGGGTATGTTTACATTGTAACTAACAAGACTAATTCAACTCTATATACAGGTGTTACATCTTCTCTTTATTCAAGAATTTGGCAACATAAAAACGGTCAAGGTGGGGTGTTTTCAACTAAATACAAATGCACTAAACTGGTGTATTTTGAAATTATAGATTCTATCATGGGAGCAATAAAAAGGGAGAAAACAATCAAAGGCTATCCGAGACAGTGGAAAGTCAATCTTATAAACAAAATCAATCCTCGTTGGGATGATCTTTTTGAAGATATCGAAGGAATGGATTGAAAGACTCCAAGAATCACTGAAGCACCTTATGCATGTTCAGTACAGGCTCATCTTGGAGTGATGGGTACTTTTGGTATAGTCTTGCTAAATTTTATTAAGTCAACCACAACCGCTTCCGTCATTCCAAGACTCCTGTAAGGAGTTCTTGGAATCTCACATTGAAATTCCTAATGCCGACAGAATTAGGAAGCGCCCTCAATAATTAGCTCATTATCTAAATGATTTTCTTTTAAACTTTCACCAATGAAACCATACGGTGGGTATGTTTACATTGTAACTAACAAGACTAATTCAACTCTATATACAGGTGTTACATCTTCTCTTTATTCAAGAATTTGGCAACATAAAAACGGTCAAGGTGGGGTGTTTTCAACTAAATACAAATGCACTAAACTGGTGTATTTTGAAATTATAGATTCTATCATGGGAGCAATAAAAAGGGAGAAAACAATCAAAGGCTATCCGAGACAGTGGAAAGTCAATCTTATAAACAAAATCAATCCTCGTTGGGATGATCTTTTTGAAGATATCGAAGGAATGGATTGATAGACTCCAAGAATCACTGAAGCACCTTATGCATGTTCAGCACAGGCTCATCTTGGAGTAAGGGGTTCTATTGTGAGTGACGCGTTCTTTTGTAGCATGAAACTACATTTTAATACACACGCCACAACCGCTTCCGTCATTCCAAGACTCCTGTAAGGAGTTCTTGGAATCTCATTTTCATTTAGCATATCTTGAGAAGAAAACTTTTGATTACAAGCTTATCTTTTGAAAAGCCCCCAATTGTCTTCAAAAGATTCAGAATTTTCAAAACGAGAAACCCAATCTATAAACAGTAACCTATACTCTTCAATCAATTCCCTAACTATATCGAAGTAATCAAACTCTTTTAAACCAAACATTTCGAGCGCGTGATTTTGAACCATTAAATCTCTTGCTGATTTTCTAATAATCACTGCAGCTTCAATTTGAAGATCGTAAGATTTGGTTTTGCTCGCTCCGGCAACTTTTACACTCAGGTTCAAAGCATCTGAAATAATAAATTCAGAGACTTGTTTTAAGGTAGTATTCTCCTCCGGAATGAGTGAGATTATGCTTTTGCAAACCTCATATATTTCAAGGCCTTTTTTAAATAAAGCACGGTCTTCCGGTTTGATATATTCCATCTTTTCAAGCAAGTTTTAAATCTAAAACAATAAATAATCAATAAAACAAAAATGGTGCGAATCGTGGGTATCAATTCGTGGGGGTCTAAAATATTCTTGTAAGTAAGGGCAAATATTGGATTATTATATCAAGGATTGGTCGTATTAAGGGATGAAAATAACCTTAGGAAAGATACATTATAATCGTGGGCTAATGGGATAGCCCAATTTAAAATATCAGCCCAAACCGCTTCCGTCATTCCAAGAATCAATATAGCACCCTATGGGTGTTCAGCACAGGCTCATCCTGGAGTGTCGAGTTCCTTTGTAGCATGAAACTACTTTTTAAAACACACGTCACAACCGATTCCGTCATTCCAAGACTCCTGTAAGGAGTTCTTGGAATCTCATTTCACTTGGGAGACTCCAAGAACACCGATAAGTATCGGGATCGTGGAGTGACAAGTACTATTGCGGCAGACCCGTGCTATATAATGTAAAGCATTTACGTTTAACCCAATTCATCAAGCTCTAACCAGCGCAATGTTTTTTCATCGAGCAATTCGATGATCACAGCAATTCTTTCTGAAACTTTAGCGATTTCCTCATAGGCTAAATCTGAGGCAGCAAGCTTATCTTCAAGATCAGATTTTTCCTTTTCCAATGCTTCAATTTCCTTTTCCAAAGCCTCAAATTCAATCTGCTCTTTAAAGGTTCTTTTCTTTTTCGAAGCTGAATCTTCCTTGATTTTGGTATTAGCTTTTTCCTCTTTCTGCTTCGCTTTAACCTGCTCTTCAATTTCTTTTCGATCCAATAAATCATCGCGGTATTCGCTATAGGTACCATTGAAATCCCTCACCACACCTTCTCCTTCAAACACGAATATATGATCGACCAGTTTATCCATGAAATAACGGTCGTGAGAGACCATGATCAAGCATCCCTTAAAGTTTAATAAAAACTCCTCGAGTCGATTTAAAGTCAAAATATCGAGGTCGTTTGTTGGCTCATCCAATATCAAGAAATTGGGGTTTTTGATAAGGACTGTTAGCAGATATAATCTTCTTTTTTCACCACCGCTTAACTTCCCTACCGGTGTCTGTTGCTGTTTGGGTGGGAAGTGAAACATATTCAAAAACTGGGAAGCCGTCACCTGCGATCCATCCGCCATTTCGATTACTTCAGCGATTTTCTTGATGATATCTATCATTTTATCGCCATCCTTAAAACTGATACCTTTTTGAGTATAGTATCCAATACTGAGTGTTTGCCCAGGAATGATTGTGCCTGACTCTGCTGTCAATTCACCTGCAATAAGATTTAAAAATGTACTCTTCCCAACACCATTTGGGCCAACAACTCCAATCCTCTCACCTTTCTTAAATGTATAACTGAAGTCATTGAGGATTTTCAGATCTTCGAAAGCCTTGCCCACTTTTTTGAGTTCCAGAATTTTTCCTCCCAGTCTTTGCATTCTGGCTTCCAGCTTGAAGTCGACTTCTTTTTTACCCGATTTTGCTTTGGCTTTAGTGGCTTCAAATGCATCCACCCTGTATTTGGCCTTGGTGCTTCTAGCCTTTGGCATTCTACGGATCCAGTCCAATTCCTTTTTCATCAACTGCTTGGCCTTGGCTACTTCAGCAGCCATTGCTTCTTCTCTCGATGCTTTCTTTTCCAAATAATAGGAATAATTACCTTTATGGATATACACTTTTTGATCTTCGAGTTCGAGTATTTGATTACAAACCCGATCCAGGAAATAACGGTCGTGAGTGACCATTAATAGGGTAATGTGAGAGGCGCCCAAATATTCCTCTAACCACTCTATCATTTCTATATCCAAATGGTTGGTCGGCTCATCAAGCACAATCAGATCAGGGTTATCGAGTAATAACATGGCCAATGCTAATCGTTTTTTTTGCCCACCTGATAAAGCGGAAATTTCCATTTCCAGATCATCAAGACCAAATAGATTTATCAGAGATTTCAGCTGACGATCATAATCCCAGGCATTCTGTTCCTCCATTCCATGAGATAAATCCTCGAATTCTTTTTGCTCTTCCGGGCTGGGATCTTCTCCTTGTTTTTCGGCAGATCTATGATAATCGTTGATGAGTTTTAAGGTATCCGAATGCGCAGACTGTACAAATTCGCTGAGCTTCATATGTCCTTTGAATTCAGGATCTTGATCGAGGAAGGCTACTTTCAGACCCTGACGATAAGCTATTTCTCCACTATCCGTGCTTTCTTTTCCTGCCAGTATTTTTAATAAAGTGGATTTACCGGCACCATTAGGAGCGATCAAGGCCATTTTATCGCCCTTACTCAAACCCATACTTACATTTTCGAAAAGCACGCGCTCGCCAAAACTTTTCGAAATACTATCTACCGACAAATAATTCATGGGGCGAAAATAGGGATACTGCATCCTTTATTTTACACATAATTTAAAATGCGTGACAAAAATATCTTTAGGAAATATGAGATTGCTGTATAAAATTCACCGTCCGTCGCACTAAGAATTCCCTGCCCGCCATCATTAAAATTTTATTTAAATACTCTTTTGTAAATCTTTCTGCATTTTTGAGTAATGCTCAAATCACAGAAGGAAAGAATCATCAGTAAAATTCTCGAAAGAGAAAGAAGCATATTCATTAGCGAGCTTCAAAAAAATAAGGATCTCCTGCTCGAAAAAATTACTGATGCCACCGTACTTGTTATCGGTGGTGCCGGAACTATCGGCTCCCATTATGTGATGGAACTTTTGCGATATCCTGTTAAAAAAGTATGTATCCTTGATCGAAATGAAAATGGCCTTACACGCCTTTCAAGGCAAATCAAAGCCAAAAACAGATATGATACGGAATTAGAATTTGTAGCTGTAGATTTTGGAAATGCTATTTTTCACAGATTTCTCAACGAACAGCCGAGCTTCGATTATATTGCCAATTTTGCGGCGCATAAGCATGTGCGTTCGGAAAGTGGTTTAAGCTCATCATTGTCGATACTTGAAAATAATGTACTCAATCAAATCAAACTTCTTGAAATCCTAAAGAAGAAGCCACCAAAAAACTATTTCTCAGTTTCCACAGATAAAGCAGATAAGCCGGTAAGTATTATGGGTGCTTCGAAGAAATTGATGGAGATGGTTTTGAGCTCTTATCGAGGAAGTATAACTATTAGTAGCGCGCGTTTTCCCAATGTACTTTTTTCCAGCGGAAGTCTTTTGGAGGGCTATGAGCAGCTTTATAGCCGGCAAAAACCTCTACCCTGCCCTTTAAATATTAAGCGCTATTTCATCTCCGGATATGAGTCAGCGCATATTTGCATGATCGCACAGTTTCTTTGTGAAGAATCAGAACTCTTGGTTCCTAAATTTGAGCAGCACAGACATTTGCAAAGTTTTGAACATACTATAAAAATATTTCTTGAAGTAATGGGTTTCAGGCCTAAGTATTTCAGAAACCTCGACGAAGCTATGAATTATCATATTGAGGATGAATTCTACCCTGTATTTCTCAGTGAAACTGATACAAGCGGAGAGAAAAACGAAGAAAGCTTTTACTCTGATGATGAGGAGTTAATCAATGACAAATTTAATATGCTGGGAATAGTGAAGATGAAAGCTAATAATATTGAAGGCAAAAGTCTTTCAGCTGAAATTCACAGAATTATGTTAGAAGCGAAGTCTAAGCAAGATCTTGTTACTTTTCTAAATTCTTATATTCCGGATTTTGAACATACTGAAACAGGTAAAAGTCTATATTCAAAGTATTAAAATTCGAATTCCTTGGGATTTTAAACTTTTGCTAAAGCGTTCAGTTTTATGAGTATGCAATCAGATTACGATATAATAATTATTGGCGCAGGACCAATTGGTTTGGCATGTGGAATTGAGGCTAGCAAAGCCGGAATGACTTATCTGATTATCGATAAAGGCTGTTTGGTGAATTCCATTTACAATTACCCTCTAAACATGACCTTTTTCTCTACCTCTGATAAACTGGAAATAGGTGATGTTCCCTTTATTTCTCATGGCTCAAAACCCAATCGCTTTGAAGCCCTCGAATACTACAGAAGAGTGGCTTCATCGTGGAAGTTAAACCTCAAACTTTATGAAAAGGTAGAATCTGTCGATAAGCAGTCAGAGATTTTTCAAATCAGAACAAACAGAAATTCATACTCAACAAAATCGGTGATACTCGCCACTGGTTTTTATGATTTTCCATATCTGATGAATATTCCCGGTGAGGATTTACCTAAGGTAAAACACTATTATGATGAGCCTCACCCTTATTTTGGACAAAAAGTAATTGTGGTTGGCGCCGCTAATTCCGCCGTGGATGTCGCATTGGAAACCTATAGAAAGGGTGCCGAAGTAACTATGGTCATCCGTGAATCTGAAGTGCTTGAAACGGTTAAATACTGGGTAAAACCGGATATTGAAAACAGAATAAAGGAAGGTTCTATAAAAGCTTATTTCAATTCAGAAATTCAGAAAATAAGAGCATTTGAAGTGGATATTAAAACTCCCGATGGAAAGCTAACTATCGAAAACGACTTTGTACTCGCCATGACCGGCTATAAACCCAATTTCGCATTGATGGAAAGTATGGGTATTGCATTTCAGAATGATGAATTTAATACGCCTAAATATGATGAAAATACCCAAGAGACAAATGTGAAAAATGTATTTCTCGCAGGAGTTGTTTGCGGAGGACTTAAGACAAATAAGTGGTTCATTGAAAACTCCAGAGTGCATGCCAACACAATAATTGATGAGTTGAAAACAAGATTTTAAGTCATAATCTGCTTTTAAATTTCAAAATGGCAGTTTTAATTTCACATATAATTCCATTGATTTGTATATACCGACCCCGAAAAATTTCGGAGTAAACACCTAACAAATTAATGCGCAATGAAATCGGATATAGAAATTTCCCGTTCTACGGCTCTGAAAAACATTTCTGAAATTGCTTCAGGCCTGAATATTCCATCAGACAAAGTAAAACCCTACGGTCATTATAAAGCCAAATTACCTCTCGATCTTATTGACGAGAATAAGGTAAAACAATCAAATATGATTTTGGTGACAGCTATGACACCAACTAAGGCCGGTATAGGGAAAACCACCACATCTGTTGGTTTAACGTTGGGCTTGAATAAAATTGGCAAGAAATCGATCGTTGCTTTGAGAGAACCTTCTTTAGGGCCTTGTTTCGGAATGAAAGGTGGCGCAGCCGGAGGTGGATACGCACAAGTTTTACCAATGGAAGAAATCAATCTGCATTTTACCGGAGATTTTCATGCTATTACTTCTGCACATAATACAATCACTGCTTTATTGGATAATTATCAATTCCAAAATCAGGGAACGGATAAGCAGTTAAAAGAAATTGTTTGGAAAAGAGTATTGGATGTAAATGATCGCTCATTGAGGAATATGGTATCCGGTCTTGGTGGTATTTCTAATGGAATGGCGAGCGAAACAGGATTTGATATCACACCTGCCTCTGAGATTATGGCGGTATTCTGCCTTTCAAAAGACTATGATGATCTGCGAAAAAGAATAGATTCCATAATTCTTGGCTATGATGCCAATAGAGAACCATTTAGAGTAAAAGACTTAAAAATAGGCGGCGCAATTGTCGTTTTACTGAAAGAGGCTTTGGAGCCAAATTTGGTACAAACCACAGAAAATACTCCTGCTATTATTCACGGCGGACCATTTGCCAACATTGCGCATGGTTGCAACTCTCTGATTGCTACAAAAATGGCCATGTCGCTTGGCGATTATGTGGTAACAGAAGCTGGCTTTGGTGCAGACTTAGGCGCAGAGAAATTTTTGAATATCAAATGTAGAATCGGCGGAATTTACCCGAAAGCAACTGTAATGGTTGTTACCTCTCAAGCATTGAAATTACACGGCGAGGTGGATGAAAAAGAAATTAAAAAGCCAAATCTGGAAGGCATCAAAAAAGGTTTAAGAAACCTGGAAAAGCATTTGAAGAACTTAAAAGAACTTGGCCAAAAAGTAGTTGTATCATTCAATCAATATTATTTTGATTCAGATGAAGAATTAAACTTCATTCGTAAATGGGCGGATGAAAAAAGACATATCTTGGCTATAAATAACAGTTTTGTAGAAGGCGGTGAAGGCGCTGTAGAATTAGCAAAAAAAATAGTAGAAGTGGTAGAAGGCGATCCTTCTAAGGGTGTTGAATTTTCGTATAAAAATGAAGACAGTATACAAGATAAACTCAATGCTGTAGTTCAGAAAGTATATGGTGGAAAAAAGGCAGTTTTATCAAAAAAAGCATTTCTGAATTCAAAGAGAATTGCGAGACTGGGTTTAGAGCATTTCCCTATTTGCATTGCTAAAACGCAGTATTCATTTACCGATGATCCAAAAAATCCGGGACATGACGGAAACTTCGAAATAGAAATTCGCGAATTGATTATTAATGAAGGAGCGGGATTCATCGTTGCTGTAGCAGGCGATATTATGCGTATGCCGGGATTGCCAAAGGAGCCTCAAGCTTTGCATATTGATTTGGTAAATGGACAAATTGAAGGGCTTAGTTAAGTTGAGAGTTGATCGCCTACTTGCCGTCGCGAAGCCGCTTTGGCGATGCACGGAGCTAAAGCTTCTGCGATTAAAAAAGTTGAGCTTGCCCGCCTGTGGCGGGAGTTGAGGGTTGAGAGTTTAATAATGGAAATTCGTATTTCGTATTTAATATTTAAGCCTCAATAAAAGACTATCCCGACACTTATTGCGGGGTCTGGTATCCAATCTAAATAAAAAGTTAAAAAGAACTCCTTAGGTATTGAATTGTTAATGAAACATGGAGGATAAATTAATTTCAGGAATTCAGCTTTTCAAAGACAACAAATTCAGTGAGGCGATTGAGACCTTAAATGAATACTTGGCTTTTAATGCTTTTGAAGTGCAGGCTTTGTATGCAAGAGGAATAAGTCACAGAAAACTGGATGATCATCAGAAATCCCTTGAAGATTTGGATCGTGCATGCAACCTATTACCTACCGATGCTGATTTAATCTCAGAACGCGCAGTAACCAAAGTTCACTTAAAGCAATTCAATGAAGCCATAGAGGATTTTCAAAAAGCCCTTGATCTGGATGATAAAAACCCTTACCGTTATTCGAGTTTAGCTTTTGTACAGGCCAAAGCGGGAATGGTTTTCGAAGCCATAGAAAATTATGAAAAAACAATCGAACTGGATCCTGAAGATGCCATAGCCTTAAATAATTTGGGATTATTAGAAGAGCAAATCGGCTATAAAGACAGCTCGAAAAAACGCTTTGAGAAAGCCGATTCCATAATGGGAAAAAGCGAGGGTGATCAATATAAAGATGTTGAAAAATTGCGAGAAGAGGCTATTTCGAAAATAAAAGAGAGAAAAACCAAGACTTCTGAGTTAATTACCAAAAGATCTAAACCAAATCTCATCAAGACCTATTTTCAGACCATTTCAAATCTGGTATCTGATAAAGATGAACGCTCTCGCTTTCTAAAATTTCTATTTAAAGGAAGAGAATAATTGCTCATTACTCATTTCTCATTATATCTGCTTCCTCTTCAATTTCCCAATTATACTTCTTCCTAGGATCCAATTTCCTGAATGCAAATGCCAAAACGATTCCAACGATTGTTCCTGAAATATGACTTTCAAAAGAGACGCCCTCCTCGAATGGAAATAATCCAATAATTAAGGAGCCATATAAAAAAACGACCAGCATGGAAATGGCCAGTCTGCGCTGATCGCGGCGAATTAATCCTGAAATGAATAGAAATGCCAATAAGGCATAATTGACACCGCTCAAACCAATGTGAAAAGACTCTCTGCCGAATAACCATACGAACACACCCGGAACAAAAAAACAAAGCATAAATGCATTTATAGAAGACCGTGGATACATCATGAATAGTGAAAGTGTAGCCAAAAAGAATGGCACAGAATTATAAAAGAGATGTTTCCAATCTCCGTGAATAAATTGAGAAAAGAATAGTCCTTTTAAACCAAAAAGCGATCTTGGATAAATACCATACTCCGTAAAGGAATGTCCCAATTTTGATTCAAATAATTTGATCCAAAACATAATCCCGATCAGTAAAAGAGGTAAACCGATCCATCGGAAAAAGAAATATTGTTGGCGAGATATCAATTAAAAATAGATTTCTTGAGCTAAACGATAGGTATTGGCGTGAGCGTCTACAATGTCGGAAATTTTTTCTGAATAGCCGCCTCCCATGGTTACAACAACGGGAACATTATTGGCTTTTGCAGTTTTAAAGACAAATTCATCGCGTTGTTTGCAGCCTTCTTTAGTCAAGCCCAATCTTCCCAATTTATCTGTTGCTAAAATATCAACACCGCTTTGGAAAAATATAATTTGTGGATTTACGGTATCCAACAATTTTGGTAAATGTGATTTTAAGATACTTAAGTACTCTTTATCCCCTGTTCCGTCAGGCATTTCTATATCCAGATCTGACTTTTCTTTTTTAATAGGATAGTTCTTTTCGCCATGCATACTGAACGTGAATACCCTATCCTCATTTTCAAAAATCTTAGCCGTTCCATTTCCCTGATGTACATCCAAATCGACGATCAATATTTTTTCAAGAATTTTATTATCTAATAAATGCTGCGAGGCCACCGCTGCATCGTTCAATAAACAGAAGCCCTCTCCCCTGTCGCGATAGGCATGATGTGTGCCACCGGCTACATTAAAAGCGCAGCCATTTTCAAGCGCATAGAAAGCGCAATCTAAAGTGCCTTGGGTAATGATTAATTCTCTTTGAACAAGTTCGGTGCTTAATGGAAAACCCGTTTTCCGCTCCTCAGACCTGGAAAGTTTTAAATTCTTGAGTTTTAACCAATATTCGGAATCATGGACAGCAAGAATATCATTTACCGGCAATGGCTTCGGTTTGAAAAAGCTGTCTTCATTGACTGTGCCTTCATAAAGCAACTGCTCAGGAATCAAAGAGTATTTTTCCATCGGGAATCGATGGTTCTTGGGTAATGGATGATGATACTCTTCAGACCAGGCAATTTTTAGCATTCCTAATTAACACGAGATTCTGCTGAGCGTTTCTCGATTTATATTTTTTAATAGATGTTAGCTCGAAAATTAAGGAAAATATTTCCCATTATGGGAATAATTATGTTTCTTTCCCATAATGAAAACAGATGCTGAAAGTTTCAAGATTTTCGCTGTAGAGGATGATCCCTCTTTTTCCAAAATTTTGGAATACACTTTAAAGCTCGATCCTGAGCATGAAGTGAGGATGTTTGAGAATGGGAAAGACCTTCTTGATGCCCTTCCTCAAAAACCTTCTTTAATCACATTGGATTATTCCCTGCCCGATTACAGTGGAGGAGAACTACTTCAAAAAATCAATTTTTATAATAAGAGCATCCCTGTAATTATCATTTCAGGTCAGGAAGATATTAAAACAGCCGTTGCCCTTATAAAGGAGGGTGCTTTCGATTATATAAGCAAAGACGAAGATTTGCGAACCAGACTTTTGAATTCCATTAATAAGGCCAAGAGAACTACTGAACTTGAGCATGAAATCGAACACCTACGTGAAGAAATTGCTCATAAATACGAATTTGAAAAGAGTATAATCGGACAGAGTCCTGCAATGCAGGCCATATTTAAGCTTCTTGAAAAAGCAGTAAAAACGAATATCACTGTTTCCATAAGTGGAGAAACCGGTACAGGAAAAGAAGTTGTGGCAAA
This sequence comes from uncultured Hyphobacterium sp., assembly GCA_964351965.1. Classification (GTDB taxonomy): domain Bacteria; phylum Bacteroidota; class Bacteroidia; order Cytophagales; family CCMP332; genus CCMP332. The sequence goes on from CAYGPM010000002.1 coordinate 628,726, forward strand.
GGCCATTCATTATAATTCCGCATTGCGAAACAAGCCCTTTATAGCCGTTAATATTGCCGCGGTTCCCAAAGATTTAATAGAAAGCGAACTCTTCGGTCATGAAAAAGGCGCTTTTACAGGGGCAATAACACAAAGGAAAGGTAAATTTGAAGAAGCCAATGGCGGAACCATTTTTCTCGATGAAATCGGGGAAATGGATATCAATCTGCAGGCAAAAATGCTCCGTGTTTTACAAGAAAGAGAAATTACCAGAGTAGGCGGAAACAACACCATAAAATTGAATGTCAGAATTCTGGTGGCTACCCATAGAAACCTGACAGAAGAAATTAAGAACGGAAATTTCAGAGAAGATCTCTATTACCGTTTGCTTGGACTCCCCGTAAATCTACCTCCACTTAGAGATAGAGGCGTAGACATATTAATTCTCGCAAAACACTTTCTGAGTCAATTTGCTAAAGAAAACAATATGGGAAGTATCGCAATAAGCGAGAATGCCAGAGAAAAATTACTTTCATATCCATGGCCGGGTAATGTGAGAGAGTTAAAAGCAGTAATTGAATTATCGGCAGTAATGTCTGATGGAGAAAAAATAACTGAAGAGGACATTACTTTTACAAGCATTGATAAAAGTGAAAATTTCCTTTTAGAAGAACAGACTTTGAGGGACTACACATTTAATATAATCCGACATTTCCTTAAAAAATACAATGATAATGTGCTTTTAGTAGCCAAAAAATTAAATGTTGGAAAATCCACATTGTATAGACATTTGAAGGAGATGGAAGAAGAAAATAACACAATTTAAAATGGCGATAACAGATCTTACTTACCTGCACGAATACAGTTCTGATGATAAAGACTTTGTGATAGAAATGATTGAGCTTTTTTTAAGTTCAACACCGGGTTTTCTCGATGAAATGCAAAGTGCCTTCGATGAAAAAAACTATGTTACAGTGGGAAGAATTGCGCACAAGATTAAACCCTCAATGACCTTTATGGGAATCAAAAATGGCAAAGAATTGACCATTGAACTGGAAGAATACGCAGTTGATGCTTCAGATGTAGGGAAAATTGAAGAAAAAATGAAGGAGTTAAAGTCATTATGCAACTCCGCATTCGCTGAGCTTAACCAATCTTTACAAGAATTAAAATCCTAAATTATTTCCATTTGATATTGCAACCCGCGCTTGGATATTGATCTTTTGGAGGCTTATTCCCATTCAGTAATTCATTCAAAGCATTTCTAAGATCCTTTCCATCTACGGGTATATCATTTCCGGGTCTTGCTTCATCCAATCTTCCTCTGTAATAGCATTTGTCATTTTGGTCAAATAAATACAGATCAGGAGTGCAGGCAGCATCATAAGCTTTGGCTATATCCTGTGTCTCATCAAATAGATACGGGAAGTTAAATTCATAATCCTTGGCAAACTGTACCATTTTTTCAGGAGAATCATCCGGGTATTTTTGAATATCATTTGAGGAAATTGCTACACTTTTTATTCCCATTCTTTCATACTCTTTTGAAATAGAAACAAGCTCCTTTATAACATGAATCACATAAGGGCAGTGATTACAAATAAACATTACTAATAATCCCTTTTTGCCTTTCAAATTATTAAATGAATAGCTTTTTTGATCAATAACATTAATTAGCTGAAAGCTTGGAGCTTCTGTGCCGATAGGCATCATTTGAGAAGGTGTAAGTGACATAAATTGATTTTGTATTTATTAAACTATATGTTTTAATATATAAATGGCCTTTATTTTTTTATCAAAATAAATTCAAAATGAAGAAACTATTTACACGAGTCTATGTTTCAAGGGTGTATCAATAAAAACATATGAAAACAATGAAACTTATAAAATTAAGACAATTAGGCCTTTTAGTAATTATGCTTTTCGCATCGGGAAGCTTATTTGCACAATCTAAAACAGTCAGTTCATCAGTGACAGGACAGAAGCATATTTCAAATTCTATGACTTCTATCTCAAAAGCTCCAGGTGATACTGTTTATTTCGAAGATTTTAACGCAGGAGGAATCCCTTCTAACTACATTCTTTTAAATTATGATTCATTAACTCCACAGGGTACTTATGCTGCGGTTTTTGGCGATTCGGCTTGGACTGTTTTGCAATGGACAGGTACAACGAGTCCTGTAGCGACAAGTACATCTTGGTATACACCTGCCGGTACTTCCAATGACTGGATGATCATTCCTGTTACACTTCCTAATGCTCCAACTGAGTTAAAATGGGAAGCTGCAGCAAGTGATGGTGTGCCATTCAATGATGGTTATGATGTTTACGTAGCGACTACTTCAGATACTGCGAGTTTAGTAGCTAATGGTCCTGTGTTCACAACTGCAGGAGAAAACCCAAGTGGTGCTTTTGTTACAAGAACCGTTAATCTTGACTCTTTAGGCTTTTCAAATCAAACCATTTTCATTGCCTTCAGAAATGCAAGTTCAGATAGAAACTTGTTGTGGATTGATAATATTCTTGTTGCAGAAACAGGAACACCTACTACAGCTGAAGTTCAAATCATTCATAACTCGGCAGATTTAGCAGCCGGTCTTGTGGATGTTTTTATAGACAACACTCTTGCATTGGATAGCGTAGCTTTCCAAACAGCAACTCCATTTTTACAATTGCCGGATTCTTTCAATTTAAAAATATCTCCGGTAGGTGCAGGAACTGGTGCTGCAGTTTATGATGAAGATGTAGAATTGGTAGCTGGCCAAAGATACATAGCTGTAGCAGCTGGTATCGTAAGTGGTTCTGGTTATAACCCGGCTCCGGCTTTTGAAATTTATGGCATTGATAATGCTAGAACTTCTGCCAACTTATCTGGAAACACTGATGTACTCGTATTTCACGGTTCAACTGATGCTCCGACTGTAACGGTAAATGAGTTGACTTTACCAACAACTTTAATAGATACAATTTCTTATGGTAATTTCAATGCAGGATATGCTGAATTGCCAACTGCGGATTATATACTATCAGTAACAGATAGTGCAAATATTACATTGTACTATTCAGCTCCATTACAAACTTTAGGATTAGCAGATGCAGCCTTAGTAGTAGTAGCTTCAGGATTCGTTGATCCTTCTCAAAATAGCAATGGTGCAGGTTTTGGACTTTATGCAGTTCTTCCTTCAGGTGGTGCTTTCATTCCATTACCTTTATTGGAGCAACCAAAAGCACAAATTATTCATAATAGTGCCGATGCGGCTGCAGCAAACGTTGATATTTTTGTTGATGGTGCTAATGCAGTTCCAGGTGTTGCCTTCAGAAGCGCAACAGGCTACTTAAGCTTACCTCATAATTTTAACTTAGATATCGCTCCTGCAGGATCTGGAATTGGTGCTTCAGTATTTAATGCGCCGATTAGTTTAATGCCAGGTGAATCTTATGTTGTAATAGCTAACGGAATTCTTAGCCCATCAGGTTACAATCCTGCTCCGGCATTCGGACTTGACGTATTCGCTACAGGAAGAGAAGCAGCGAGCCAAAGTGGCAACACAGACGTTCTAATCTACCACGGATCAACTGATGCTCCAACAGTAGATGTTAATGAAACTTCTGTTCCTGCCGGTCCTTTGGCAACAGGTTTATCATACTCAGACTTTGCTCCTGATTATTTGGAATTAGCAACAGCTGATTACGTAGTACAGGTTACTGATGGTGCTGCTGTAGATATCGAATATCAAGCTCCGTTATCAACTCTTAGCTTAACTGATTCAGCAATTGTAGTGCTTGCTTCAGGATTTGTAGATCCTACACAGAATAGCAATGGCCCAGGTTTTGGACTATGGGCTGCATTAGCCAATGGCGGAGCCTTAGTTGAATTACCGGTAGTTGTTGGATTGGATAATATCAACTTAACAAGTAAAGTAAATCTTTATCCTAACCCTGCAAATTCAGTATTGAATCTTGAATTAGGCGACTTACAAGCAGAGACTGTAAGACTTGTCAATATTCTAGGTCAGGAAATTAGAACCTTTGAAGTGAATGGAATGTCAACTCAATCATTAGATATTTCAGGAATTCAATCAGGAACTTACTTCTTACAGATAAGTACTTCAAATGAAATCGGTAGCTTACCGGTAGTAATTGAATAATAATTTATTTGTGATTTTATAAAAAGGGGCTTTCGAGCCCCTTTTTTTTTGCTCAAATATCATCCACTTCGAGACTAATATTTTCATCTCCTTCACGATATGGAAGATAAGTAAAGATGAATTGGAACATCTCATCAGTGGTTTTCATGCTATTATCAGGTTCTCTTATTTCCCGAGGAGGAAAAAATGGATTGAATGGATTATCGGCAGTGTTATCAAATAATCCCTCTGCTATTAAAGTAGCTCCTGCAGGAATCTTAACCATTTTAGGAAATTTATAGTAAAACTGCCATCTAAAATCCCAGTTGTCGATTTTCACCAATGGAATGGTATCCTTTTTTAAGGTCACAGCATAAGCCTTAAACTTCCTTCCAAGCAAATGCATATGTGGGTTAACCATCAGCAAGGATATATCTTGGGGAACCTGATATTTTGTGTAAAAAGTCATAATTGTATCAGGAGGAATGATCAATTCCGGCTCTACAGGAGAAATTCCCAAGGTTCCCATTTGTGTTTCATGAGGAACTCTTTTTGGCTTTTCTTTAGAAAAGAAAATATTGATTTTCGACTTATCCCATTGATCGATGGCTGTAGGCCCGTAGTGCATATCCTGCATAAAAAAGGTTGCTTTTTTGCTGACTCTTAACCCACCAATCTCCTCCGGATAAATTACCGGTGATACTCCCGGCAAATAATTACAAACCAACGTTCTGATTGAAGGCATTGAGCCATCATCATTGAGCAAACCCATCACTTTATAGGCGTTTGAAGTTCCTAGTGAATCAGGAAAAACAACACTTTCGCCCGCGTAATGGTCAGTTTTTTTATGTGGAATATAATTGATCAAATGGCCATTCATATGATGAGCAAGTTGTCTGTTTCCCGGCACAAACTCCATCAGGCGAATAAAAGTATCCTTTTCAAGTTCAAATGGTATTTTGATAAACACAAAATGATCCACATTAATACCACGGATCAAAAACGAGTCCTGCATTTCAATAACCAAATCAGGTTCTCCCAATTGACTCCCTTCGGGAAAAACAGGTGGTTCGGGAATGGCAGTGCTGTCACCGATAGGCATACCATTATCTATCCAATTGACTAGTGTTTTTATTTCGGCTTTTTTCAAATATTTCTCCCCGAGAAAATGTCGGTAATCAGGATCTGCGGGCCATGGCGGCATATATCCGGTTTCTACCACAAACTTTATCGTTTCCGATCGTTTTTTGATATCCTTATAGCTTATCAATGAAAATGGACCTGCTTCACCCGGGCGATGACAGGGCATGCAATTCTGATAAAAAAAAGGTGCTATATGATCACTAAAAGTAGGATTTGCAATTTCATCTCCAATTCCGGCAGAAACTTTTTCACTGTCTCCTATATTTTCACTTTCCTTCTTTTCACAAGAAAGAATGACGATTGCAAACAAAAATATTAAAGCATATTTCCTCATTGAATAAAGCATCCGACAGCCTTGCTCGATTTGGTTGTAACCTCGCGATTATCGATTGATGCTTCAATGGCATTTTCGAGATAGCGATCAGTTATAACTGTTCTTTTTTGGCCTAAAGATATGGCCCAATTATCAATAGCTCCCGAGTAAAGAACCTCTCCATTTGCATTTAAAAGAAATGCCTCGGGTGTGATTTCAGCTTCCAGCATATTTGTTAATTCAAATTCCGGATCGAAAAAGCAATTCATATCCAAACCAAATTTAATCAGGTATTTCTTCACCTCCTTCTCACTGTATTCCTTTCCCGGAAAAATTCCTATAAATTCAACTTCAGGATATTTTTTATCTAAATCTCGCATTGCTACAGCGTAATTCTGACATAGGGGACATTCAGGAGATAAAAAGTAGAGGACTCGATTTGATGTCTTCGAAACCTCATCCCATGACTTATCACCCGAAATTTGAGGAAGTTTTAAAGCTTCGAGACTTTCATTTTCCTTTTGCCAACAGGAAAGAAAAAGAAGCACAAAGAAGAAGGGTATTAAATAGCGCATATATTCAATTGAATTTAAATACAGCTTATGAAAGGAACAAATCAAGCAAAATCAGGTTCCTCTTTGAATATTTTCACAGCTTCTTGATAACCTAATTCAACAAGCTCATCAACTTTTTTGAAATCAAAAATCCCATATTTCTGAGCCTTCAAAATATTAATTGGGTATTTGCATTTTTCCAATGATCTTCTGGTATTTTGCCATGCAACAATATCAATTGTGCGATCTACCAACTGCGCAAAGGAATCCGGTTTATTCCCTGATCCATCGCCCATTATATTCACAGCTATAATGTCGTAATCAAAATCTTCCAGTGGCTTAATGGGTAAGTTATCCGTAAGACCCCCATCCGCATACAGGTCTTCTCCGATCTTTACAGGTGAAAATATCATCGGAATGGAACATGAAGCTACAACCGCTTTTTGAATATTGCCCTTATTCAAATATTCAACATTTCCTGTTCTCAAATTTGAAACTGCCACAAATAATGGTGTTTTGAGCTTTTCAAAGTCAGTTATCTCTATTGATTTATTGAAAATAGTTGCAAGGTTTTCAATACTTATAAGTCCAATTTTAGATAATGACATTTTAAATGCAGAGTAGAATTTATGCTTTTTGGCAATATCAGCCATTTCATCACTCTTCAATCCAGCTGCTAACATATATGCGACTATAGAGCCTGCGCTTGTTCCTGATACAGCCTTAACCTCAATTCCAAATTCCTCTATTGCCTTAATAACACCGATATGCACTAAACCTCTTGCTCCTCCTCCACTGAGACTAAGAGATACTGCTTCTTTTTCCATACTATACAGAAATAATTATATGGTGAAATTAAATCATTTGAGTAAAACAGGACAATCGAGTGTTTTATTCTTTTGTTTAAATTTCATCTCTGGTTTCAATACTTCCAAAAGACATTTTTAAATTTTAGAAAAATTGAGCATTCATATTATGTTTGAAAAATGAGATTATTAGCATTGATTTTAAATGTTCTTTTGCTTGGATTCATTTCATGCACAGAAAAAGAGAAAGAGATGGGCGGAAATTGGCGTGCTGAATTATATTTACAAGGAGATACACTACCTTTTAACTTTATCCTGGAAGATTCTGATTCTCCCAAACTGTGGCTCCTCAATGGTGAAGAAAGGCTTCTTGTGGAAGACGTTTTTCTCGGCGAAGATTCATTTTTTGCTACTATGCACATTTTTGATACCGAACTCCGAGCGAAAGTCTCAAATGGTCGAATGGAAGGCGTATTTGAAAAGAATTATTCAGATGGATATATTCTTGGATTCTCTGCAGTAAAGGGCTCTGAATACAGATTCAATAAAAATCCAATTTCGGATAAAAGCATAGATGGCAAATGGGCAGTTCAATTCGAATCAGCACTCGAAGATTCAAGTCTTTCGATAGGAGAATTCACACAGAAGGGAAACAAAGTTGAGGGCACTTTTCTCACCATTACCGGTGATTATAGATTTCTGGAGGGTGAGCTAAATGGAGAAAATCTCAGTCTTTCTTGTTTTGATGGCGAACATGCTTTTCTCTTCAAAGCGAAACTTAGTGAACAAGGACAGCTCAATGGTACTTTCAAATCCGGACAAACCTGGAATGAAAAATGGACGGCCTATCGCGATGATAGCATTGAATTAAAAGACTCCTATGAATTGACATATCTGAAGGATGGATACGAAAATTTGAGTTTTGCCTTTCCAAATATGAAAGGAGATACCCTTAAATTTCCCAATGAGGAATTGAAAGGTAAGGTAGTTCTTGTACAGATATTTGGTACTTGGTGCCCGAATTGCATGGATGAGACTAAATTTTTGTCTAAATGGTATGAGGAAAATAAGGAACGTGGGGTTGAAATTTTGGCCATTGCTTTTGAAAAGAAAAATGATTTGGAATATGCAGCGCAAAGAGTAGAGAAAGTAAAAGATAAACTGGGAGCCAATTATGAATTCCTATTTGGAGGATCCTCCGATAAGGCAATGGCTTCAGAATCACTTCCAATGCTCAATGAAATAATTTCCTTTCCAACGCTAATTTTCATAGATAGAAAGGGCGCCGTTCGTAAGATTCATACAGGATTTTCCGGTCCGGGCACAGGTGAGCACTATGAAAAGTTCAAAAAGGAATTTGAAGAACTCACAAATGACTTGATAGAAGAAAGCTAAAATTATTTTAATATTGTTCATATAAGATCAAGGAATTATGACAGCTACTCAATTACACCTCGCCCTGAATCATTTGCCTGTTTTAGGTACTTTATTTGGATTTATAATTTTAGCCATTGCATTATGGAAAAAAAATCCTTCAGTAATTATTACAGCACTCTCCATTTTACTGATAGCAGGAATTTCAGCCTTACCTGTAGATAAAACAGGGGAAGAAGCCGAACACGTAGTCGAAGAATACCCCGGTGTTTCGCATGATCAAATACATGAGCACGAAGAGTTAGCAGAATCCGCTATGCCCCTTAGTCTTGTAATGGGCTTTCTCGCTGCCATTGCTATATATTTTCAGGTAAAATCACATCCTAGAGCCAGAATTGCAGCAATTTCTGTTTTGATTATTGCCATATGTAATTTTGCATTAATGGCCAACGTGGCCCACGAAGGAGGTAAAATCAGAAGACCGGATCTGAGAAATGAGCTTCAGCAGATGAATCAGGATCATGACGATGACTGATTATTTTTTTCTTTCTATAGTATAAGTCACCAAAGATTCAATAGACCTTCTGCTTTCAGTGTCGGGGTAAGCTTTTAGTAGTCCCAGAGCTTCATCTTTATATTGATTCATGACTTTTGTCGCATAATCAAGTCCGCCGCATTCCTTGACTATTCTAATAACTTCCTGCACTCGTTTTGCGTCTGTTGAGTGATTTTTCACCGTATTGATAATCATCCTTCTTTCAGAGTAAGAAACTTTAGATAGAGTATAAATTAAAGGGAGGGTTAATTTCTTTTCCTTTATATCAATCCCTCTTGGCTTGCCAATGTCATCCGAACCATAATCGAAAAGGTCATCCTTAATTTGAAAAGCCATGCCTACTTTCTCACCGAGGTCCTTGGCTCGTTTAACATTTTCTTCTGATGCTCCCGTTGAAGCTGTTCCTACGGCACAACAGGATGCTATTAAAGTTGCAGTCTTTTGTCTTATAATTTCAAAATATACCTCTTCTGATATATTGAGTTTTCTCGCCTTCTCAATTTGCAAAAGCTCTCCCTCACTCATTTCCTTAACAGCATTTGAGACTATTTCTAAAAGTCCGAAGTCTTTATTTTCTATTGCTAAAAGCAATCCTCGTGACAAAAGGTAATCTCCTACAAGAACTGCAATTTTGTTTTTCCAAAGTGCATTTATACTAAAAAAACCTCTTCGGTAATTTGAATCATCTACCACATCATCATGTACAAGAGTGGCGGTATGTAAGAGCTCAATTAAAGCCGCACCGCGATAGGTTTCTTCGACAATTCCTCCATTCATCTTTGCCATTAATAAAACAAACATCGGTCGCATTTGCTTGCCCTTTCTACTGACGATAAAACCCATAATTCTATCCAAAAGAGCTACTTTGGTTTTCATAGAAGACTGAAACTTCTTTTCAAAGATTTTCATCTCTTCATTGATAGGCGCTTGTATCGATTTAATTGAGGTTTTCATTTAGGTATTGCAATATTAAGTTCTCTTCCTTTACCAAGCAAAAGCTCTTTATTATCACATTATGATTTGTTATTTACTAAGTCTGTTTTAAGAAAAATGAAGGGTATTGAATGCAAGACTCTGATATAATCTTTTTATTTGTTAAAAGTTTAAATCGATGGCAAGAATTTACTTAAGTATAGCACTCTTAATCATTTTTCTCACAAACGGATTTTCGGAAAATGATGTTCTCCGCTCCGGCCCAATGCTTGGATACTCAACAATGAAAGAAGTGGGTATATGGTTACAATTAAAAAAAGCTGCCGAAGTAAAAGTCCAATATTGGTCTAAAACAGATATCACCGATAAAAGGGAAACAGAGGTGATTACAACGAGTAGCCAAAATGAATATATCGCCCAAATAATTGCCAAAGTAGATCCGGGTAAATTATATGAATACAAATTAATTGTTGATGGGAAAGAACTTGAATTTGAATATCCTCTGGAATTTCAGTCTCAAAGTATTTGGCAATACAGAACAGATCCACCTGATTTTAAGATGGCACTGGGGAGTTGCGTCTATATAAATGAGCCGGATGTAGATCGACCGGGCGAGCCATATGGCGGAAACTATGAAATATTTAACTCCATAAATGAAAAAAATCCTGACCTAATGCTTTGGTTAGGCGATAATAACTACTTGCGCGAAGTTGACTGGGATAGCAGAACCGGAATTTATCATCGATACGCCCATAGTCGGGATGTAAAAGAAATGCAGCCTTTACTTGCAAAAACTCATAATTACGCCATTTGGGACGATCATGATTATGGTCCAAATAACTCAGATGCTTCGTATTGGAATAAGAAAATCACCGAAGAAGCCTTTAAGGATTTCTGGATGAACCCAAATTACAATATGACGGGTAATGGTGGTATAACAGGCACATTTTTCTGGAGTGATTGTCAGTTTTTTCTATTGGACAACCGATATTTCAGAACCGCTAACAACAGAAAAACAAGTGAAAAAATAATACTGGGAAATGATCAAATCGAATGGCTGATTAATGCATTGAAGGCCAGCAACTCTAGGTTTAAATTTATTTTGATCGGCGGACAATTTATCAGCAATGCTGCCATTTACGAAAACCATCAAAGATTAGCTCCTGAAGAAAGAGAAAAGCTTATCGACCTCATTAGCGAGGAGGAAATTAAAGGAGTGATATTTTTATCAGGCGACAGGCATCATACGGAATTATCAAAGTTGGAGAGGGAAAATAAATACCCAATTTACGACTGGACGGTGAGTCCTTTGACTTCGAAAGCTCATGAAACTAAAGATGAAGGAAACTCACTTGTAGTTCCGGGAAGCACCTTTGGCGTGAGAAGTTTTGGAACTATTGATGTATCCGGACCTTACAAAGATCGAATTCTAAATTTGAAGCTATTTGACTCTAATGGAAAAGAACTTTGGAATTATCAAATAAAAGCGACGGACCTTGATTAGGACCATAGCTTATAGTTCTCAAGTTTAATTTTCTCTCCAAAAAATAATTTAGTCGAGCGCTCAAAGGAGTCTGTATAATCTGATACATAGAAAATATCCTCTTCATTGCTTGATTCATTTAAAAGCGATTTTTCAGAAAGCAAAGCTTTTAAAGAATGTGCCACGGGGTCTGCTGAATTTATCACTTTAACCGATGAATTATAGAAAGCACTAATTTCCTTCTCTATAAGGGGATAGTGGGTGCAAGCCAGTAATAAGGCATCAATTTTTTCCAGCTCCGGATTAGAAAGGTAATTGGAAATTATATCGTGGCTTATATTATTAAATACAAAGCCCTCCTCAATCATTGGAACCAATAAAGGTGTGGCAAGAGAATGAAGCTCTAAACCATTCATTCTTTCAGATATGCGTTTTTGATATACTCCGGAATCCACCGTTTGTCGGGTTCCAATCAAGCCAATTTTTTGCTCCTTTAGGTTCTCGCTAGCATAATTTACCATTGGATCTATCACGTTAAGAACTAATGCTTTGGATGCAACATATTCTTTTATTAAATCATAAGCGGCAACAGAGGCCGAATTGCATGCAATCAAAATGACCTTACAACCCTTTTGGATTAGTAAATCACAGATTTTTATTGAAAAGGCCTGTATGGCAGCCGTGGATTTATCGCCATAAGGCAAATGCTCTGTGTCACCAAAATATATCAGATTTTCATTCGGCAATGCATTTTTAACAGCCCTGGCGACCGTAAGGCCACCTATTCCGCTATCAAAAATTCCAATTGGATCTTCTTTTTTCAATAATTTAAAATTTAAGCTTTACCCAAAATTCATTAAATTGAGGATATAAACCATTATTTATAAACAAATGTCGGAAAGATCAGAAAACATAAAGAAAATACTCTCAGATATAGGAGGAAAATTTGAAGACTTGTTTGAGGAAATGAAAAAAGATGCTACCGAGGAAGATGGAGAAATGAATCAGGCATATCAATCATTGAAAAAGAAAATGAAAGAAGTAGAAGATGATGTGGATGATTTCATGGGAAATAATCAGGAAAACATCGATAAATTTAAAGGTAAATTAAAAGAAGTAGCTGAAGATCTTGAAACGGCCTTCGACAAAGCTTTTGGAAGAAAGAAGTAAGACAATCACTTATTCAAAGCAAGTATTTTCTTAACGTGCTTATCAAATCTTGTGAGGCTTTCAAAACTTCCAAGAATTTTCAAATCTTCGTCAATTAGGAACGTCACCCTTTTAATCATTCCAATTATGGGAAGCACTGCGTTGTATTTCTTGGCCACAGAAGAATCCTTATCACTTAGCAAATGAAAAGGTAAATTCAACTCTTTTCTGAATTTTTCATGTGTTGAAATACTGTCTTTGTTTATACCGAAAACATCAATTCCCAAATTTCGAAAGTTTTCAAACTCATCTCGGAATGTACATGCCTCTCTGGTACAGCCATAAGTAAAATCTTTGGGGTAGAAATACAAGATTGTAAGCTTTCCCTTTCGGTCTTCAAGATTAAAATCCTCACCTTCTGTTGAAGGGACTTGAAATAACGGTGCTTTGCTTCCTTTTCTTAAGTTCATATCAAAAAAAAACGCCTCGAAAGGCGTTTTGTTCGATTAATTCTAAATTATACCAGACAAGATTCTACAACCTTCAGTAGATCTACTAGCTTATCCGTACCTAAAGAATAATAAATATTCTTACCTACTCTTTTGGAATTCAACACCCCTTTAGTTTTTAACAAGCCTAAGTGATGTGAAGCTACTGCCTGCTCAAGACCGAGTCTTTGATAAATTTGAGTAACTGATTTACTTGAGCCATCGCTTAACAAATCTAATATTGCCAAACGCATAGGGTGTGCTATTGCCTTTAAATAAATGGCTGTTTTTTCCAGTTCTTCTTCGTTATGATTGTTTTTTACAAGAACTTCCATTGTTTCTAAGTTTACTTTTTTAAATAATTACTGTGCTTTAAAGAGAAATCAACTCCAGTCTAACTTAGATGTTAAGCTTTGACTCCAATTTGACCCTCCCGATACTCAACTAAATAAATAATTAACTATCAATATCTTAACGCCCAATGTTTTGATTTAGTTTTAAAATGCGAAAAAAAATATGTCGCGAATGATACATTTCAGCAAGAATAAATCACAGCGTTTTTCACAATTAAAATGAACTTAAGATTACACGTTGATATATAAAACTAATTGTTAATGAAAAGTTCAAAAGAGCTTATAAGAAAAAATAATTTTAGAAATGATAGCTTTTGTGTTAATTCGAGGCATTATAAAATGCTATGACTGAACAAAGCCAAAAGAAAAACGGAACAATTGACAAGTTTCTATCGATAGTTGAAAAAACAGGGAATGCCCTTCCACATCCCGCCACCCTGTTTGCAATATTTGCACTTCTTGTCATTTTTTTATCATGGATTTTCAGCTTGATGGATATTGCTGTACAGCATCCGGGAACTGGAGCCACTATTGAACCAATAAATTTAATGTCTGAAACAGGGCTCCATAGAATTCTGACTGAAATGGTTACGAATTTTACAGGCTTTGCACCTCTTGGAACTGTTTTAGTGGCAATGCTCGGTATAGGTATAGCAGAAAGCAGTGGTCTAATTGGCACGGGCTTAAGACTTCTAGTATTAAAGGCACCAGAAAGGTTATTGACTTTCGTAATCGTTTTTTCAGGTATTCTATCCAATACAGCAAGTGAAGTGGGATATGTATTATTAGTCCCATTAGCAGCAATAATATTTCTGGCTGCGGGCAGACATCCAATTACCGGAATGGCAGCAGCTTTTGCAGGTGTTTCAGGTGGTTATAGCGCAAATCTTCTTTTAGGTACCATTGATCCATTGCTTTCTGATTTATCACAAGAAGCGGCAAGAATTATCGATCCACAATACATTATTAACCCAACGTGTAATTATTATTTCATGTTTGTGTCCACCTTTTTTATCGCCGGAGTTGGTACATGGGTAACAGAAAAAATAGTCTCTCCACGCTTGGGAGAATATACCGGAGATGCCAAGCCGGAGGAAATTAAATCGCTGACTAAAGAAGAAAAAAGAGGTTTAAGATGGGCCTTAATTGCCGGTCTTATATTAACCGCTTTGGTTTTATGGGGGCTTTTACCCTCTGATGGATTTTTAAGAGACCCCAACAGTACTGATATTCTTAAATCTCCATTTTTTAAAGGAATAGTAGCATTTATCTTTCTTGCAGCAGCAATTTGTGGTGTTGCTTATGGTTTGGGTGCTAAAACAATTAAAAGCGATGATGATGTAATGAACGGAATGGGAAAATCCATGGAAACCCTTGGTCTATACATTGTTTTGGTATTTTTTGCGGCTCAATTTGTTGCCTATTTTAAATGGACCAATATTGGATTGATTACTGCTGTTGAAGGTGCCAACGCGCTAAAAGCATTCATTGATATGGTTGGTATAGAAAACCAATTGCTTCAAGCAATCGTGGTGATGGTACCGTTCATAATTGTAGCAGCATTGATTAATTTAGTAATGGGAAGTGCTTCGGCGAAATGGGCTATCATGGCACCCGTATTTATTCCAATGTATATGTTATTGGGTTTTTCACCTGAGTTCACACAAGTTGCCTATAGAATCGGCGACAGTGCTTCCAATATAATATCTCCTATGATGTCATATTTTGCTTTGATTGTAGCATTTATGCAGAGGTATGATAAAAATGCAGGGATAGGCACCATAATTTCTACTATGCTGCCTTATACGTTTTTCTTCCTCATTGTGTGGATATTATTGCTAATCGTATGGATTTCACTTGGAATTCCAATTGGACCGGGTGCTGAATTATTTCTCAACAATTGAATTTTTTAGCACATCAATTTCTATCCGGCAACAACGATTCGATTCGTATAGGAAATTTTATTGCAGATTTCGTTAAAGGGAAGAAATTTCAAAATTACGAAAAGAGCATTCAGCTGGGTATTCTTTATCATAGAGAAATTGACTGGTATACTGATAGTCATAGTATTACCAGAGAAGTGACCTCACAGTTAAGAGATGATTTTGGAAAATATGCGGGCGTAGCCTTGGATGTTTTTTTCGATCATTTTTTGAGTAAAAATTGGAATCAGTTCTCCGAAAAACCGTTAATTGAATTTACCACTGAAACCTATGACATAATCTATTCCTTTAAAGAGGAATGCCCGTCTAAGGCCCTTCATATGCTCAGATACATGAAAAGAGATAATTGGTTATATAATTATCAGTTCCCTGAAGGTGTGGGCAGATCCCTCAAAGGAATATCCAGCCGAACCACCTTTGAATCCGGTTTGGAAAAAGGTCAAGAAGTTTTGATGAGAGAATACGATTATCTCAAATCTTCATTTGAGGCATTTATGGCAGATATAATCAGTAATAAGGAATCTTTGATTTTGAGTGCTACTTCAAAATATGAAGAAAGCCTTTGAAGGCCTTATCCTCGAATTTTACATGATAGAAGTACTGACCTGCATTAACATTCATTGCATCCCAAACGAATGTACTTTCAGCAGACTGATATACCTCGCGTCCCCACCTATTATATACTGTTATTTCCTTGAATGATTTTTCCAGACATAGATTATCATCAAGCACAGGGAAATAAAATTTATCATTTATACCATCTCCATTAGGCGTTATAACATTGGGAAATGTGAATTCATCCGGAATATTACCTTCTGAATTTTCGACGAAAAGATTTACACTCAAACTATCTCTGCCAATAATGCCACAGTTATTCCCACGAGCAGTAAAAAACAACTTATAATTCTCTTGGTCAAGAATATTTGAGCATTCGGGTTTCCATGAAAATTCTCCATTTGCTTCACAGCAATTATCAAGTTGATATGAGAAGTTCATTTCAATAGAAGAAGGATCAAAGTCCTCTCCTGAAAATGAAATATTAATTCCCGAAGAGTCAGGATCATAAACCTGTATGTCGAATCGGATTTCCTCTCCAATTGAATGATCGCTTGGAATATAATTTGTACTAATAATCGGTGGAATGTCTTCAGATTCAATTATCTTAAAATTTATATCAACAAAATTTTCCGCCGGAACAGGGCAATGATCATCTTTTGCAATAAGTCTTAATGTAAAAAAATTTACTTCAGGATTTTCACAATTGGGAAAACATAAGCTCCAGTTTGGGCCTTCAGGATCATTATTGCCGCTTAATTCAGGTGCTGCAATTTCAGGTCCTAAAAATTCTAAGGAAATATAAATTACTTCACCCCCGATAGTCGTCAATCCATCAGCATCATAAACATTGAATAAATGACAAAGATCATTCGTGTTTCTTAAGAATATTGTATCTCCAATAAGGTAAGGATCGCTACCGCCATAAGGATAAAAAGTAATTTCGGGAGCTACATTGCTTTCGCAATCCCTTATTAGAATAACAAGATCTCGTATAACTGATCCAATTTTTTGTCCGCTTCGAAATTCTTCGCAAAGAACCGCCACTGTATATAGTCCGCTTTGACTTGGCACAAACAACAAAACCCCTTCATTATCAATTTGAACACCATTTTGTGAAGAGACATCGAAGTAGCCATTGACGGACGGATAAGGCCCCGGTTGTCCGACTATAACATTATCATCGGGTCTTGAAAACCCAGCCAAAGGTGTCATTATAGTGTAAACAAGATCATCGTTATCCGCATCTGTCGCACCAAAATCTATTTCTACAGGCTCGCCTGTGCAATAATAGTCACCTGAAATAGCCTTGAACTTCGGTGATGAATTTGCTGGTACATTGTCAGGAGAAGGGAATTCATGATAAAAGACAAAGCCGGTAGTTCCAGAATTTAGGATATTGGAGATCCCATTTGCGCGACAACACCGCTGCCAGGAGAAATAATATCCCGAAGGAGAGCTATAAAGATTTTCATCGAGAAATACTGTAGCCTTATAGGTATAAATTCTAATATTCAGACCCTCTTTACAAAAGCTATTGCTCAAATCCGGACTTTCATAATTCAAACTGCGCGTCATGAAGTAATTCTCGATTTTTTGATTGTCCCCTCTTCGAAAACTTGTTGCGATTATTGAATCTTCAACTACATCCTGACCATCCTCTGCATCGTAAAAAAGCCTAACGCTCAATTCATAGCGAGAGCCAAAGGCATGCTCCATAGTCATTTCACCACCTATAATATGTGATGCGCTTAACTTCACTGCCATGAGCAGCAAAATTGAGATGATGATATTTCCCTTATTTAATAACATGAATAAAGCCTTTGAAGGCACTGCTTTCAAATTGAATTAAATAAAAATATTGACCTGAGCTTAGATTTTCAGCATTCCATTTAAAATCTCTATCTGAAGAATTATAAACTTTAATACCCCATCGATTATAAATTGTAACAGATTCAAACTCCTCAAATTCACATGATATCTGCTCAGGTTGAGAAAAGTAAAAATACTCATTGAGCCCGTCTCCATTTGGTGTGATTACGTTGGTAGGAGGGCGTACATTTTGTTCATATGGAATATAGTCATTTATCAAGGCTGCAAATGGGATGCTGTCAGTGCTATTTGAAGCACAACTATTGTCACTTACATAGAGCATATAATTATAGGGGTCTTCTCTATAATTCTGACAATTCGCTGCGAAAGAAAATACAGCTTCTACATTATTACCGAAACTTTGCTGAAATAGACTAGTTTGAATTGAGCCATCATTTAAACTATAACTAAACTCAAGCGAGTCATTTAAATCTGAATCATCGGCCCTCAACCACATTTCAAAGGGTTCTCCAACAGGCCATTCTATCGAAGCAAATTCAGCCTCAATTTGGGGTTTTGAATTGGATTCTTCATTAACTTTTAAAATTACCTTGGTAGAATCAATATTCAGGTTTGGGCATGCATTGTCCTTTACTAAAAGGAAAAACTCAAATACATTTTTATCTTCAGGCTCCACGCAGTCAGGCCAGCACATTTCCACTTTCAAAGTATCTTCCGGTCCTGATATATTTCCGCTTTCAGGGCTAAAACTCACTTCTTTGGATTCAAAATTAACAGGAACGATTTCATAACTAACCCTGCTTTCTGCATCTTGATCGGTTATATTCAGTTCAAAACACAAGTCATCTCTTGAAGAAATAAATAGTGTATCCCCTTCATTATAAAGGGAGGAGTTTTGATCAAAAATTTGCGTAACGGGTGTTCTACTATCTTCACATTCATTCACCAGAATTTGAAAATCTCTATGTATAGAACCTATTTTTTTGCCATTTCTGAATTCATTACAAACCACTCTGAATACATATAAACCATTTTGACTTGGTCTTACACTCAATATACCGCTCTTACTATCTATTCTCAAAAAAGGAGAGCCGGGCATTAGAAAGTAATTCTCCACAAATGGGTATGGTCCGGGATTTGGCTTAGATGTAGGATTATCTGGGCTTGTAAACCCCGCAACGGGTATGGCGAGGGAATAAGAAAGACTATCTCCATCTATATCGTTTGCGCTATAATCCAGTTCAACATATCGATCTCTGCATATGTATTCCCCTTGAATTTTATTAAATACCGGTCTTGAGTTTATTGGATGAGTAAGCATGTTAGGGAATTCTAAAAGAAATACCATTCCCTGTCTTCCCGGCTGAAATACATTGGAGATGATATTATTCCTGCAGCAGCGTTCCCAGCTTATATAATATCCCTCCTCATCAAAATACCGTTCTGCCGAAAAACGGTGAAGTCCTTCATAAGTGATTTTAATTGTTTTTAATGAATCCGGCAGACAATTGGGATTCGCATAGTCAACCAAGGTACTTGTTTTTACCTCTAGTTTTCTATCATCAATACGCGTATTGTTGGACCGTCTGAAGATTCCAACTTCTAAGTCTTTATCTACAAGGTTGAATTCGGCATTTACCTGATCGTAATAAAGGATTAGTCGCAGGAGATAAATCTCTCCTCTTTGATGAATCATCTGCATTTCACCTCCTACAATATGTGAAGCTTTCAGAGAAGAGAAACTACACAACATTAATAGTAATGCGGTATAAATTTTAAAAAGTCGCAATTTATTTCAGGACTTTAATTGGGCCTTTATAACTGGATCCGTCGAATCGGATTTGAAAAAAATAATCCCCGGAAGGAACATCTGCTGCATCCCATCTGAAGTCAGCATTTTCACTGCGGTACACTTCCTGTCCCCATCGATTATAAATGGTTATATCGGCAAATTGACATTGCTTAGGTAATTGCTGTGGGTAGAAATAATCATTAATACCATCTCCATTTGGGGTAAATACATCCGGTACTTTCAATTCCTTATAAAACTCTTCCACATTTATTGTAAGCTCAATAGTATCTTCCAAATTCTCGCAAGATTGTTCTTTCAAAATTATGCTCATTTCAGTCCGGTATATTTCCAGTTCTGAACAAGTCCCGGGGCCAATTATCATTTCAGCATCTGCTTGTCCTATTCCTTCAGAACTATTGAACGATATTGGTAGAAATAAATTTGAGGAATCCTTCCATTCCCACCGCATGCTTAAATTGTCCATATCTATATCTTCCCCTTCAAAATCTAATACGACTATGGAATCAGTAAACATATTGACTGTATAACTTTTCTTACCATTAAAGAGCCCTCCTGAAAGATCCAATTCCGGGCTGCTATTCTCATAAAAAACATTTGCATTAATAGTAATCGTATCTCTTTTTCTTTCGCATCCATTGTCCAGAACTTCAAAGCGAAAAATCAAATTTCCTGTATCAATAAGGCTACAATCAGGTTGCCATGTAAATGTGCTTTGCAATTCACCCCTAGCGCTTCTTGGTTCCAATGTATAATCAAGAATTTGAATTGGAGCACCGCTGGAATCGAAGAATGCCGGTCTTAAAAGCAATACATCTTTGCTATTTGAATCACTGGCTGATAGATTAAATGAGAAAACATCTCTAACATTAACACCAACATTGTTTTGGTTCAAATCACTTACTATCGAAGGCTTTTTGTTATCCGAAATAATTTTAATAGGAAATTCAAGTATATCATCATAATTAGAGCAGAAGAAATCTGAAACACGAAAAACTAAATTTTTACCGTTTAATTCCAGTGCATCGCAATCCGGCACCCAGAAAAACTCATTGGTTAATTGAAATGGGCCAATGGTTCTGGAAAATTGCATGCCATAGTTTATTGGGTTAAAATCCATGTCTCCATAGAAAAGTATTATGGTATCATTATCTGAATCAAAACCATTGACATTCATAACAAGAGTATCGCCAATTTCCAGGATTATTGTATCACCAATGAAGCTGCTGTTTATTACAGGTGCCTGATCGGGTATGGCCTCGACTATTGCAGTGATTAAAAAGGTGTCTTTTTTCGGTAGACTACAACCGTCGTCAGACAGGATTATTTCAAATTGATAGGGCTCATTGGGTGCGGAATTAGCACATTTATTAAAACAAACAGTCGCTTTTAATGAATCCCCGCCGGAAGGTAGCAGCCCGTTTGCAGGACTAACTGTTATAAAAGAAGGATCAAAATTTAATACATTGATTTCAACATCAAACTGGGTATTTGGATCGGGATCTTGAAGGAATATATCAAAACAGCGGGTGTTTAGATCAAGATATAAAGTATCATCACGTTGGAAATAAGTGCTATCCACAGGATCTTCTACGGAAACAATGGGGCTTTCATTATTGGGACAATCCCTGACGATAATCTGAAAATCTCTTCTTATTTCTCCAATTTTAATTCCATTGCGATACTCTTCGCATTTTACTGAAAATACAAATAGTCCATTCATTGATGGCTTCACAGTAAGAAAACCGGTTGGCGAAATTGTAAGAGGCGGATTTCCAGGAATCATATTGTTTACATTAAATCCTGATTGCCATATTACCGAGGGATAAGGACCCGGCGCGGGTAAAAATGGAAGAGGATCATTTGCAGAAGAAAAACCTCTGATTGGCTCAGCTAAAGAATAAACAAGGGAATCTCCATCGGGATCCGTTCCACTAAAATCGAAATAAAAGAATTCATTAAAGCAGGCATAATCACTCACAGGTGGGAAGAGTACGGGGGAAGAATTAATGAATTGAGCACCGGCAATATTCACAGGAGGAAATTCAAGATAAAAAGCCTGCCCCTGAGCACCGGGTGATAATAAATTTGAAATATTATTATTTCTGCAGCATCGATCCCATACCATATAATAGCCATTGATATTATTGTAAACGCCTGGGTCTAAATATACTTGAGCACTGTAGGTAATTCTTGAAGTACTTAATTCCGGAACAGAACAATCCGGAAAGGAATAAGGAACATTGGCCTCTAAAACTTTGGGAAGAAAAATGGAGTCAATAAATACATTGTCAAATTTTCTAAAAATCCCAATTCTCAGGAAATTATCCTTCGCACCCGGATTTCCATTGACTTCATCAAAATACATGATGAGGTTAGCTGTATAATAATAGCCTGAGTCATGTACAAGTTCTATTTCTCCACCAACTATATGCGTGGAAAAGGAAAAGCTTGTTTGAAGTAAGATGAAAGGTATTAATAGGTGTTTCCATTTCATTACAACTAAATTAACACATATCAGGTAAAAATGATCTCCATTCATTGAGATATCTGCCCGAAGAAAAAAAAAGGGGGATACAAATTGCATCCCCCTTCAATTCTATTAAGAATTATTATTTGAGCACTTTGATATAACTTTTATAAGTTCGGTTTCCAAACTTCATTTGATAGAAATAGTCACCGGAAGGAACATCAGCAGCATCCCAACTGAAGTCTTTCTCTTCAGATTCGAATACTAATTGTCCATATCTGTTATATACTTTAATGCTTTCGAATCCACATTGCATTGGTTCAACTACAAGGTTTTTACCATCGCTGTTATAACCATCAACTGCGTACAGCTCAAGTCTGTCATTGAATCCGTCACCATTAGGCGTGATTACGTTGATTGCATTGAATTCACCTACCGGAAGAATTTCAACAAACATTTCATCAATCAATCCTAACTCGGTATCATTTGGATCAACCGGACAAGCATTATCTCTCACTTTGAAGTTTAATCTATCAAGAGGAGTTTCTCTGTCTTCACACGCCGGATCCCAGAAGAAGAATATTGTATCATTCTTTTCTACATATTGCAATGGATTTCTATAAGAAGCATCTACTTTCTTAGCTTGGAATACATCCTCAGTATCATTGATATCAAGACCTTCTAATGTAAGTCCTAATCTTACTTTATCACTTTCATATTCAGTAGGCTCAATTTCCACTGAGTCTAAATCATACCCTGTTACAAAGAAAGAAAGATCTTTAGATGAGAATGTAATTTGCACATTACCATCTCCATCTCTCGGGATCAATTCAGTTCCCTCATCAAGATCCTGATACAATTCCAATTGTGGAGGAGTACCATTATCAAGATTGATTTCAATTTCAGCTATTGCTTGGGCAGCGAAACAACTTGAATCAGTGGTTATGGCTCTAAGCAGAATAGGCGCATATTCCAAAGCTTCGCAAGTGATGAATCGGTTTTCCCAGAAGAATGTAGAGTTTAAAGAAGAGTCACCAATATTATTATTACTTCTACCCGTGCTTATTCCGAGTTCAGAAATTCTATCTCTAGACTCTAATCGATCAAGCCACTCACCCCTATCATTATCAAAAATTAAGAATTGAGTAAATAGTTCATCCAAATCTGCATCCTGACCAACTACATCAAAAATCAAACTCTCACCTTTTTTCTTACCACTACCGCCGATAGATCTATCTGTACCCACCCGTTGCGTGAAGCTGTAGAACCAGGTTGTATCATTAACTTGAGTTCCGATAATCGATAAGGAATCTTCTGTTGTTTCATCACCTAAGCCAGTTGTAGCAGTCGGTCTTTCATTGGTATTCAGAATATTAAATATCAATCGCTTGGAAGAAATATTTTGACCGCAATATCTATCTTCAGTTATTAAATAGATTGTATCTCTATATACTTGTCCGGGATCGAAAAGAGAACAATCCGGAACCCATTTAAAGACAGTCTCCATTTCTCCCAATCCTTTAATGGTATCATTTTGAACCACCGAATCGGCAGGCAGAAGCGAATCGGCAGTGTATTGGAAAAACTGCATCCCCAAATCCTGATAATTAAAGGTATCGGTACTGGTAATTCTATTGTATGTGATATACTGGAATAATGAATCATATAATGAATCAACTACGCCCATACTAAACTCAATTTCCCAATTAGGCCTGATAAAGAATTCAACTTCACTAATATTTCCTGTTGCGGGGTCAGAACTCTCTACGAAAAACTGAGAAGGGAAATTCACATCTCTTGTTTCAACTAAAGCTTCAGGACTAGGAATTTCCTGTACTAGGAAAAACAATCTTATAGTATCAAAGAAAGGCTGCGGACAGTGCTCTTTCTTATAGATGATATTTAATTCCAAAGGTTCTCCATTTACAGAGAATGCGCAATCACCAAAACAAAGATCGATTAAGAATGTATCTGATGGATTATTTAATGCAAGATTTGCAGGTGTTAAATTAACAGTGGAATCAGGGAAATTAACAGCATCAATTATAATTTCAACATTACTAGTTCCATTAGGAATGGCTGAACCTGCACCCGGATCAGAAACTTTATATTGGACACATCTTTGACCCACAATTCCAGGTATAAAAACGGTGTCAGTAAGTGTTACACCAGGTGTAGTAGGAACCGGAGGGTTAACTGGGACTTGTGGAGAACATGATGATGCCGGAGATACCTGTAACTGGAAATCTCTAAAAACACTTCCTATTAAATCTTTCTGCCCATCATTATCAATATCTCTCCACTCTTGCGCCCAAACACCTATTACAAAGTATGCGTTACCAACCGATGGAGTAACAGTTACGAATCCTGTATTAGGATCAACTCTTAGTCTATCAGGCTCAGTTAAAGCTCCACATGAAGGATCGCTGAATCCGTTAATCTGATTATCCACATTATAACAGTTTGCCCATGCACCGGGAGTAAATTGAGTACTTGGATCCGGAAAAGGAGCTGAAATTGGATTTACTATTCCAGGTCCGGGTACTCCCGGGGGAGTACCATCATCAAAAGGAGTGTAAAGTGTATAACTTAAAGAGTCACCATCGGGATCAACACCACCAAAGGGCTGATAATACAATTGACCTACACAACCATAATCGGCAAGTGGAGGGAATAATTGTGGAGTACTGTTAATAATTTGATTACCGGCACCATCTACAACTGGAGGGAATAAAGTAGCAGTTGTTTGACCTTGGCTACCTGAGTTAATTAAGTTTATAACCCCGGCATTTCTACAACAAGATGTCCATGTGAATAAATATCCACTAACGTGATTATAAGTTGTAGGTGGCAACTGGACCGTATCTTGGTAAAAATGTCTTTCAATCACCAACTGCTGACCTGCACAACCTGCGATCTGAGGTGGCACAACATTAAAAGATACTTTAGGCAGGGTCCAGTTTCCTACTTGCTGCTGATTCGATCTTTGATAAGCCGTAATCTGAGCTGTTGCAGGAGCTGTAATTCCACTAGCATCACGATAAAGGTTCATCGTCATAACATACTGGAATCCCGAAACGTGAGTAATGATAATTTCACCACCGACGATGTGAGAAGCTTCCACTTTGCCAAAGACGAAAAGTAGTGCAAATAATGGGAGTAACAATAATTTCTTCATGGTTCTCTTTTTAATTTAATATCGAATGTAAAAGTACGAATTTTATATCCCCTGCCTAAAGCCATTTAACAAGCGGGAGCTTTTTATAATAAGTGTACCAAATGCACATTATTACGGAATTCATATTTTTCAATAATTGCCTTCTTTAAACTCTGATGGCTTAAGTTTGCGGCAATTTTAAGAAGATTTTGAAGAAAATAATAAAGAATTTAGAAGTCCTTGATTTTGCAGCCGAAGGCAAATGCATTTCCAAGCTTGATGATAAAATCGTATTTACAAAAAATACAGCCCCAGGGGATGTGGTTGATGTGTTAGTTACTCGCAAAAGAAAGGGCTTTCTCGAAGGCAGGGCAATTCATTTTCACAAAAAGTCAGATTTAAGAACTGAGCCATTTTGCCAACATTACGATTTCTGCGGTGGTTGTCAATGGCAACATGTGCCATATAGTGAAGAGCTTAAATTCAAAGAAGATCAGGTAAAACAGCAGTTGCGAAGAATTGGTGGATTAGAAAATCCACAAGTGGAAAAAATAGTTTCCTGTAAAAGCGATGTGGCCTATCGAAATAAATTAGAATATTCTTTTGCATCAATGCGATGGCTTACACCGGAGGAATTGAATCAGCCGGAAATTATTAAAGGTCCGGGACTTGGTTTTCACATAAGTGGGCATTTTGACAAGGTTCTTGATATTCAGAAATGCCATTTGCAGGAGGATTTCTCAAACACAATACGCAACTGGGTGAGGGATTATGCTTTAGAAAAAGGGTTCACCTTTTTTTATCTGAGAAAAAAAGAAGGAGAACTGCGAAGTCTAACAATCAGAAATGCCCGCGCAGGTGAATGGATGCTTATCATTCAAATTGGCGTAGAGTTGAATAAAAAAATGGAGACTTTTTTTACCGATCTGCAAAAGAAATTTCCTGAAATCAATTCTATCTTTTACGTTATCAATAAAAAGTTGAATGATACATTTCTCGATCAGGAAACAATTCTCTTTCACGGTCAGGAAACGATTAGCGAAAAAATCAATGGACTTGAATTCAGAATCAGGCCTAAATCATTCTTTCAAACCAATCCGGATCAAGCTGAAAAACTCTATAATTTGGCAGCAGAAATGTGTGGTGATCTAAAAGATAAGACTGTTTTTGACCTTTACACCGGCACGGGTACAATCGCTCTATTTATGGCTAAAACTGCCAAAAATGTCATAGGAATTGAATCAGTGGATCAGGCTATCGAAGATGCCAATTGGAATGCACAAAAAAATAATATTACAAATGCCAAGTTTTTCTGCGCTGATATGAAGGACATATTAACTGAGGATTTTTGTAAGGAAAATGGCTATCCTGATTTAATCGTTTGCGATCCGCCAAGAGATGGAATTCACAAGGATATCATTCAGGAATTACTGAAAATTGAAGCTAAAAGAATTGTGTATATAAGTTGTAAACCGAGTACTCAAGCCAGAGACTTAGCATTACTTTCGGAAAAATACGATGTGGGTAAAATTCAACCTGTCGATATGTTTCCACATACACATCATGTAGAAAATATTTTACAATTAAATTTACGAAAAGATGGATGATGGAAATGATCCGGAATTGGATGGAAAGTATTTAGGAACGATTACATCTGACTTTATAAAAGTATCAGATACCTTAAAGGAGGCTGCCTATCAGCTAAAAGTTCGGGGAATCAGTGATTATCCAATATTTCCAATAAGTAAGAATACTATGCAAATTGGACAATTACTCCTTGGACAACATGAAGCAGGATTGAAATGGAATATTAATTTTTCATATTTGGAAAATCTAATTTCACATGAAATAATTCATGAAGACAAGGCCGAAGAGTTTTTGAAAACCTACAAGGATCCGGAGGAATTTGCCTGTTTGCTGGTAATCGACGATGAATTCATGAATTTTCTATATATACCTTATCCTGAGGATTAGCTCTTAGGCTTAAAATGCTGCCAGCCCTGTGCTTCTAGATCTTTTAAGTTTCCCGATCTGAATACCATTTTAACACCCTCTTCAAAAGGAGTTACATAACCTATTGAAGTGATGTCAGGATGATTTTTGAGTTTTTCAAAATCTTCTAAGCTGACGGTAAATAACAATTCGTAATCCTCTCCGCCATTCAGAATTGAGGTGGTTGGGTCAATGTGAAATTCCACAGAAGTTTCCCTTGTTTGTTCGTCAAGAGGTAATTTATCTTCATAAATCTTCATTCCAACCTTCGACTGATGGTGTAAATGAAATAACTCTGAGGCAAGACCATCGGAAATATCAATCATACAATTTGGCTTCACTTTTAACTCTTTCAATGAATGAATAAAGTCTGCCCTAGCTTCCGGTCTCAATTGCCTTTGAACCACATAAGCCTTTTCATTGATATCAGGCTGCATTTCAGGATTAGCTTTGAATTCCTGCTTTTCCCTTTCCAATACATGCAATCCCATATAGGCGCCACCCAAATCTCCCGTAACACAAATTACATCTTTATCTTTTGCTCCTTTCCTAAAGGTTATATTCTCTTCTTTCTCATATCCTATTGCAGTTATGGAAATTACAAGACCACTCACCGAGGAAGAAATATCTCCTCCAATTAAATCTACCTTGTAATTACCGCAAGCTTCTCTGATTCCATCCATCAATTCATCTACGGCCTCCACAGAAAAGCGGTTGCTCAGTCCAAAACTGACCAAAAGTTGACTGGGAACTGCATTCATTGCACAGATATCTGAAAAATTAACCATTGCTGCTTTATAGCCCAAATGCTTTAGCGGCATATAAGTCAGGTCAAAATGAACGCCTTCCACGAGCAAGTCTGTTGATAAAAGCATTTGCTGATCTCCGGCTTTTAAAACGGCGCAATCATCTCCAACTCCTTTTAAAGTATTTTTATTTACTGTAGGAAAATCTTTTGTAATACGGTCTATTAGGCCAAATTCGCCCAATTCACCTATTTCAGTTCTTTTTGTCATTTATGGAACTTATTTTGATAAAAATTTATTTATAATTTCACACCGTGAAAAAAGTCCTTTTAGTTTTATTAGCCTTAGCATTCATTTTTGCTTCCTGCCGTCCTCAACGGGAATGTAGTACGAAAAGAGGTATGGCTAAGAAAAAATATTACAACAGCATTCAATATCGATAATTAGCCTTTATCCTGGCAAAGTTCGATCAATACGCCTGCCGTGCTTTTTGGATGCAAAAATGCTATCAGCTTGTTATCTGCACCTTCTTTTGGCTCTTCGTTTAATATAATGAAGCCCAAGTCTTTCAATCTTGATATTTCAGAGTGTATATCTTCAACATCAAAGGCAATATGATGCATTCCACCTCCCTTTTTATTGATAAATTTTGAGATAGCAGAGTTTTCATTGTCAGAATCCAATAATTCGATCTTAGTCTCCCCCATTTTATAAAAGCGAGTAGTCACTTGCTCAGATTCTACTCTTTCATCTTTATAAGATGATTTCCCGAATATTTTATCGAATACTTTGGAAGCTTCATCGATGTTTTCGACTGCAATTCCAATATGCTCAACTTTCTTCATTTTTTTTCAAATTGCATACAAACTATTTTTGGGCGTAATTAGTTATCCCCTTGCAAAGTTGCAATTTTTTAGATTATGACAACTGAAGTAGACAATCACGTAGAATTAGCGAAAATTCAAAAGCAGATTAAAAATCACCTTGGATTGAGATCCGAAAATTTGATTTTTGACTACAAGATGAATGAAAATCAGATTATTCTGAATTTGATTACAATCAATCCCAGACATAACCAGTCTTTCCTTTTTCACAGTATTTCAGGTACTGACAAGGTCGATGCTGCAAAAAAAATGTGGGATTATGTAAGGCTTCACAATCAGAATAATTACTCTTATACAATTCAATGGATTGCAGACGGAGAAAAGGAGTTGCATACTTCATATTTTAAAGCCAAGAATATGTATGAGGCTTTGGACAAATTGTACTTTGGTAGAGATATGAACACAATCAGTGTTTTTAGCATAGTTTTAAATCCAGTTTCTTAATTTTGAGATATGATTACAATAACAGATAACGCAAAAAGCAAAATTGTTGAGCTCAGATCAGAAGAAGGTCATTCAGAAGACCACAATGTCAGAGTTTTAGTGAAAGGAGGCGGATGCTCGGGCTTGATGTACGATCTTGTTTTTGATAGTAAAATCGATGATTCTGATGAAACCTTTGAAGACAAGGGTGTGAAAATTCTCGTGGATAAAAAGAGTTTGCTATACCTTCTAGGAACAACACTGGATTTTTCTGATGGCTTAAATGGCAAAGGATTTCAATTTATAAATCCGAATGCTACCAGAACCTGTGGTTGTGGTGAAAGCTTCGCAGTCTAAATTTTCCGTTTATAAATTCATTCCCCCATTCATAAATAAAGATTCAGACTAATAGATATTTGATTATACCTTAACCTCGGTTGTCAAATTAAACGTATTAGTCATGAAAAAAATATACCTGGCTGTAGCATTACTATGCTCAAGCCTCTGGGTGGCTTCTCAAGATATTGAGAAAATGTCTCCCAAAAATCAAAAAGAAAAAAATCACTTTTCAGAAAATCAAAATCTAGCAAACAAGAATCCGGAGGTATTCTCCGGTAATTCCACCGTTTCTTATGGAACAGTAATAGGACAAACATCATTTGACCTGCAGAGTAATTATGGGACGGGTTCATCAAAAATTCAGCGATATGATGATGGACGAATTGCTGCTGTATGGATGCAGTCGCTAGATCTAAATGGGGGAAACCCCGATAGGGGAACCGGCTACAATATTTATGATCCCATAACTCAGGCTTGGGATACCGGTGCACCTTACTGGTTCGGTATAAATACTGTTAGAACGGGCTGGCCTCAAATACTCAACTTTAACTCAAAAGAATACACTATTCAACATGACTTTAGTGTTTCGGACATTATCGTCAATAGCCGGGATACTGTCGGTCAGGGATGGTGGGGAATAAGTCAGGGATACACATTTGATGCAGTCTGGCCAAGGGCTGTCAATACCGGAGATACAATTCACATGATTGCCATCGATAATCAAGGTATTGCCCATAATGGTATCAATAATCCATTAAAATATTTTCGGTCAGATGATGCCGGACTAAGCTGGAGCATTATTTCCTACTCTGATTTCCCCGGTTATGATAATAACACCTTCTGGTTTTCAGAAATAAGTGCAGATGCATATGTAATCGATGCATATCAGAATTATGTTTCTATTGCTATTGGTGGAGGCTGGGATCCACTTGTATTATATAAATCTGATAATTACGGTGAAGATGGCTCCTGGACAAAAACGGTAATTTACAAACCTGATACTTCTTATAGTTATGTAGATTCAATGAGCCTTAGACATGTCATACCTTCATTGAGCAGTGAGCTTTCCATCGTTATAGATAAAAATGGAATCACTCATTTGTCCACTACCGGACTTTCAATAAACTGGTATTTCGGTGAAGATAAACCTCAAAACTCCAATGGTCAGAGACAATATAATCCCCTTTCCAGTCTTGGTATTTATTATTGGAATGAAAATATGGGAAGTATTGACCATGTTTATAATGAGTTTATCAGTACAGACCCGGCAAGTGGTAATGTGCTGTTTCCGGTGAGTTATTTCGACGACTATACAGGAGAAGGTAATTATGATATCCCAAGCAGTTCGAATAATATTGGCACTTATAACAGCGGCTTAGCCGGACACACCAATATTGCATTAGATCAGGACAGTGGAATATTTATGGTTTGGTCTCAGGTTGCAGAAACCTCAGAGCAACTTTTGCCTGAAAATTATAGGGATCTGTATTTCGTATATTCTTTTGATAATGGAAGCAATTGGAGTGATCCTGTTAATCTTGCCTCGCTTGAAATTCCCGACGATGGGTTTAGTGGTGGTACTTTGGCAGAAGAGGAAGTTTTTCCTTCCACAATAAAAAGAGTGGGCAATGATGACAAGCTCCATATGATATTTCAAACTGATGCTCAGGCAGGAATGCATGTTGCAGGAAATATGCATCCGATTGCTCTAAGTAGTATTGTTTATTACCCTATAGACATTCAATATTTCAGAAATATTTCCGCGCTTAATTCGTCGAATAGCTTATCAAAAAAAGTTGAGGTTTATCCAAATCCCAGCTCTGACATTGTCAATATTAAGTTAAATGATGCGAGGGAACATATTTCAGGATCTGTAAGGGTTTTCAACCTTAATGGTCATGAAATTAGAATTAACCAAGCATTGATCAAAGATGACAAATCCATGGAGATAGATATTAGCAATCTTGAAATGGGTATTTACTTATTAAAAATTCCCATAGGGAATAAATTCTATACTCAAAAAATAATCAAGCAATAAAAAAAAGCCCCTTAATTGGGGCTTTCATTTTAATAAGCTCTTTCAAGACTTCCTTTCATGAAATTAATGAAGGAACGGTTGACTACTCGATTTCCTCCGGGAGTTGGATAATTCCCTGTGAAATACCAGTCGCCCAAATGTTTTGGAATGGCCTTGTTCAGGTTCTCCACGGTTTGATAAATTACCTGCACTTCAGCATTGACATCTTCTGTAGTGATAATTTCAGCGATTTTATCAGAAATCTCCTGATAAGAAAATTCTGCATATAATTCCTTGACATAGTTTTCGATTTCCTCAACCGGCTTATCCAGAGAAGCTACACATTTCTCCATAATATCATCTAGGAGATTCTCTTTACCTCTTTCCTTTAAAAGCTCTAGAGTGGCTCTAAAAGCTATAAATTCTTGCATTCGAGACATATTGATGCCATAGCAATCGGGGAAGCGGATTTGGGGAGCAGACGAAACAATAATAATTTTCTTGGGTCCAAGTCGATCCAACATTTTGATTATACTCTTTTCAAGAGTAGTACCTCTTACAATGGAGTCATCAATTATCACAATTGTATCTACGCCCTTTTTAACCAACTCATAAGTGGTATCATATACGTGCGCAACCATATCATCGCGTTCTTCATCTTTGGTAATGAAAGTTCGCATTTTAACATCTTTCAACACCAATTTCTCAACACGCATTTTCGACTTGAGTACTTGGTCGAGTTCATTTCCTTTAATTTTCCCCTCTTCAATGATCCTTCGTTTACTTGATACGATATAATCATCGATTTCCTGAGTCATACCGAGGAATGCCGTTTCAGCCGTATTGGGAATATATGAAAATAAAGTATTCTCAAAATCCAAGTTTATGGCCTTTACAATATCAGGAACTAGAAATTTGCCTAAAGTTTTGCGTTCTTGATAAATATCCGGGTCAGTACCTCTTGAAAAATAGATTCTCTCGAAACTGCAAGATTTTTTTTCTCTTTTCTCTATGAATTGATTGAGTTGAGAATTGCCGTATTTGTCAATTATCAAAGCATGAGCCGGAGGTAATTCCTTAATCTTATCAAAATCTACATTAAAGGCTGTTTTTATAGGCGGCTTTTCTGAAGCAACTACTATAACCTCCTCATCTTCATAGTAATAAGCAGGTCGGATTCCCGAAGGGTCTCTTGCTACAAATGATGCACCATAACCTGTCATTCCGGCCATGACATAGCCACCATCAAAATCACGGGCAGCCCTACTCAAAACCTTAGAAAGGTCGAGTTCATTTTCAATTATTCTTGAAATCTCCTGATGACTGAATTTATCTTTTTTAGAATCAAATATTTCCTGATTTGCCTCATCTAAGAAATGGCCAATCTTTTCCATCACAGTAACCGTATCCGCTTTTTCTCTTGGGTGCTGACCAATACTCATCATAAAGGCAAAAAGCTCATCTACGTTCGTGAGATTAAAATTTCCGGCTACTACCAGGTTACGACTTCGCCAATTATTTTCCCTAAGCATTGGATGACAAACAGCTATTGAATTATCACCATGCGTTCCATACCTCAAGTGCCCGAGTAGCGCCTCTCCTGTGAATGGAATATTTTTCTTCAACCACTTTTCATTATAAAAATTGGTCTTGTCTTCATTAAATGCTTCTCTGAAGTTTTGTTGAACCCTACCAAAAATATCCTGAATGGGCTGGCGAGCAATTGATCTGGTTCTATCGATATATTTTATACCCGGTTCGGCATTTAGCTTGATGCTTGCAATACCCGCACCATCCTGGCCGCGATTATGCTGCTTTTCCATTAGAAGGTAAAGCTTATTTAATCCGTAAAGAGGCGTCTCATACTTGTCGATGTAATACTGCAAAGACTTTTTAAGACGTATATGGGCTATGCCACACTCATGCTTTATTTGCTCACTCATTAACCGTAAATATTAAATCGAATTTAGACATTTTTATATCGGTATGCTTAATACACAAAAATCAAATAATTAGTTTTCAAATTATGTCGCCTCCAAGATGCATTAGCAATTCTTTGAATTTTGAAAAGAAGAAAAAAGATATTAGCAGGAATAAAGCAGAAGCAAAAACTAATACCAAATTCACCTTACCAAGTCTTTTAGTGTGAACTTCCTCACTTTTGAAATACATATAGTAAGGGATCTTCATATAGAAAAAGAGAGAAATTACCACATTCACAACAGCAAGAACAAAAATTAATAATCTCAAATTTTGATCGGTATTACTGTACCATTCAAAAAGACTTGATAGTATTATAAACTTAGCTGTAAAACCTCCAGTTGGCGGCAAGCCGGTCAATGCAATCATGGAAATAAGCATTGCCAGCGATAAGAATACATTTACCTTGCCGAAACCTGAAAAATCTTTCACGCTCAATTCAGATACATTCTTATCTATTTTGCCTGCAGTAATGAAAACTATTATGTTCATAAAAACATAAAGGCTCAGAAAAATCTCGAGATTTAATAATCCTTCATAGCCATTCACCAAAGCCAAAATCATAAATCCTGACTGCGCTATTCCGCTATATGCAAACAATCGCGCGAGGTTATTTTGTCTGAGCGCTGATAGATTACCCCAGATAATACTCATGATACCCAGAATCGCAATTAAGGTTGAAAAATTACCCGTCTCAAAATCTAATAATGGCCAAATGATTAAAAACTGGCAACTAAAAAATCCGAATGCGGCAATTTTCGGAATGCTCGAAACCATTAACATATAGGGCAGAGAACTTCCCTGATATACATCTGGAACCCAAAAATGAAATGGGAATAAAGACAACTTGAAGAATATTCCGGCAAAGGCCATAAGCAAACCAATGCTCAATAAATCCAATTCCTGAAAAGCTCCTGAATATGAAAATTGATAGCCTGAGAAGTAAATGTTTTGAACATCTGCCATTATCAATGAGATTCCAAAGACCATTATTCCAGTGGATAAGGCACCAAAAATTAGGTATTTGAAAGCCGCTTCGATATTGCTTTTTCTAAAGCCAATTCCCAAAACGATATAAGAGCTTATTGAGAGCATTTCAATAGATAGAAATACCATCAACCAGTTATTGCTTATACATAAAATATGTGCTGCGAATAATACCGAAAGCCATAGAAATGGATACTCTGTGGTTTCAGTATTCTTGTTTTTCGATTCAGAAGAATTCCAAAAAACCAAAACTATAAACATCATTAAATCGGCCAATATCCTGAAAAAAATACTTGCCCGATTTGGGTTCAATGCTTTATAGAAAATGGGGTTTGCGCTATGTTCGAAATACATTAATGCTGATGCGCTCAGCAAAATAATGAAAAGGCCAAAGGCAGTTTTTAGGGTTCGGTGATTCTTGTAAAGAACCAAATCGAGGCAGATCATTGAGATAATGCCTATGCCTAAAATTAATTCCGGAATAATGAATTTGAACTCTGATAGATATGACTGAAGGCTATCTGTCAACATATCTATTTCAATTGGATTTGATTGATAAGATTCTGCAAAGAAATTTCAGAAACATCAATGATTATGGAGGGGAATATTCCCAATACCAAAGTAATTATGACCAATACCATCAAGGAGTATTTTTCGTAAGCCTCAAGGTCATGAATTTTATCGGCCCATGTTTTATTTATCAGTGAAAATTCACCGAAAAACATCCTTTGCATCGTCCAGAGAAAGTATGCTGCTGAAATGAATATTCCGATCAGTCCCATTATAGGAAGCCAAAAGGAAAGTCCATCTTGCATGGAAGCACCAAAAGCTCCTGTCAATACCATTATTTCCGCAATGAAACCGGAAAAACCGGGTAAGCCCATGGCCGCCAGAAATGCGATCAGAGTAAAGCTCGCATAAACCGGCATTTTGGCATTCAAACCACTATACTGCGTTATATCTCTGCTTCCGGTTCTTCTGTAAATCACACCTGCCAAAATGAAGAGCATGGCTGAAATCAATCCATGTGAGATCAATTGATAATTCGCACCTATGATTCCTTCCAGATTAAATGCTGCGAGGCCAAGTAAAACGAAGCCCATATGTGATACCGAAGAATAGGCAATCATTTTCTTAATATCCCTCATAGCAAGGGCATTCATACCTCCATAAACAATTGAAATTGCCCCTATAATACCTATGGCCATCAATCCATCCATGAAGATATCAGGGAATACAGGGATTGCTATTCTAATAATGCCATAGGCTCCAATTTTCAACAACAAGGCAGCTAAAATAATAGATACCGGAGTGGGTGCTTCCACATGTGCATCGGGTAGCCATGTATGCAATGGAACTGCAGGGAGCTTGATGAGGAATCCAATCATTAATGCCCAAAAAGCCCAAAAACGAATAGAATTAGACCAAAATCCATATTGAGAATCTGCATCTAAAGGACTGCTTTTTAATATTGAATTTTGATCAGAATATTCAAATAAATTAAATCCATGGACAAGTCCTTCCTCCAAAAAATTGGCAGATTCAAGAGCTGTTTTGCTCATATCAAAGGTTGATATATTCAAAACAATCATGGCAGCCAATATCAATAGCGAACCAAAAAGAGTATAAATGAAAAACTTAATCGATGCATATTCTCTTTTAGGACCTCCCCAGATTCCGATAAGGAAAAACATCGGCAAGAGCATGAATTCAAAAAACAGATAGAAGAGAAAGAAATCGAGGGCTAGAAAACTACCAATAATCGCCGCACTGATCAATTGATATAAAGCAGTATAACCTTTGATCTGCTTTTCAATTTCAAATGAATAAATGGCCCCGATGACAAGAATTATTCCACTGAGCGCGATAAGAGGGAAATTTATACCATCCAGACCCAGAAAATAGTCGATAGAAACTTCTCCAAAAGAACCTGCAGAAAAGCGAAACCATTCCCACTTTTCTAATAGGAGCACATCGCCGTAATTCGTTAATAACTTTAGATTTTGATATTCACCCAAACAAATGAAGGCTATCAAAGCAAATAGCATCAGGGAAAATCCTAGGTTCATCCATTGATAAATTCGCTTTCCCTTGAGAGGTAGAATCAGAAGTAATAAACTTCCGACCAGTGGTATTATAATTAAGAAACTTAAAAGGTGATTCTCCACGAATATCTTTAATTGTGCTTCAAAATAAACTTAAATTCTCAAACTAATGAATTTGATTCCTGATCAATATTTTTTTGAGACACCAATTGAAAGCTTTTCGCCTCCAATGCCAGTAATCTACCTGTTCCGGGTCGCTCTCCGATGTAAACACATCCATTATCAAGAGGTATTTTTTGGTGCTTATTTTCTACTGCCTCATAAATTTTAACAAATGGATGAGCGACATGGCCGTGAATGACTCTATTTCCATTCAGAAAATTATTATCCATTTCCCAATCTCTGATTTTAGTCATATCGATATAGTCTTCAAATGGTTTATCCGACTTGAAATTAAATCCGGCATGTACAAGGTAGTTATCTTCCAACTGAATATAGTAGTAAGAACGGTTCAAAAATTCTGCATAGCCTTCATTTTGCAACTTCTCAAGATTGAGGTTCACCTGGTTCATAATTTTTATATCCCCATATTTGATTTCTCCTCGCAATAACTCAAGCCAAATCAAATCATGATTTCCCATGATTTTAAATATTTGATACTCGTTCTTTTCCAAGTCGATTAAATAATCAAGTGTTTCAAGGCTCCAAGGCCCTTTATTAACTAGATCTCCCAACAAGAATAGCCTGTCATTTTTTGAAAAAACAATTTTATCTAAAAGTGATTTAAGCGTATTCAGACATCCATGGATATCAGTTATTACCCAATCCTTTCCCTGAGCATTATATTCGAAGTATGCGGATTTAGGGAAATCTCTGAACATTTTAAAATAGCAGAATGAGCCCGAGCAATACAAAAAGTATCATCCAGAATAAATAATTTCTAAGTTTTCCGCCTTGAAATTGTCGGGTAGTTTCTCCGATAAAACCGGAAATTCCAACAACAAGCTTCACCATACCATCAATAATATAGGTGTCAAATAAGCGCATTATCATGGCTGTGAATACAAAAGAATAAGTGAAAAATTGAATGATTCTATCAATTACTTTTGTCTCAATTGATACTGCCAAGCCTGTTCCGGCAACCTTTAATCTTGACAATGAAACTGTTAGAAGTCGATCAATGTAGAAGCCCTCATAAAATGCATTGTCGAATACAGTTCCGAATCCGATATCCTTATTTCTCTTGAAAATCAATAAATAGGCAATAAAAAGGCCCAAAATTGATAACCCACTTGATAGTATTAATACAATTATCGAGCCTTTGACAGAGCTAGACGAAAGTGCCAGACCATTATAAAACCATGAACTTGAGAAATCAAATGGATTAAGGGCATAAAAAAATGAAAGTGATAATAAGGCAAGCACTGATATGGGAATATAGTATCCGGAATTCAATCTTAGATCTTCAAAAACCGAAATTGAACCTTTGTCTGAAGCATTTCTTTTCAAAAGATGAAAAATTATTCTGCCACAATATAAGGCAGTGATAAAAGTTGCCAGCAGGGCAAAAACAAAGACTATTTTATGACCAGCCAATCCTGAGATGATGGCCTCTTTGGACAAAAATCCGGAGAAAAAGGGCAATGCAGACAAGGAAAATGCGCCTAGTATTATCAAAACAAGAAGGTATGGTGACTTCTCCCAAAGACCATTCATCAAGCGGATGTCCTTAGGGTCTTCTTTTGAATCTATCGAATGCAGATATTCCGTTTGTTTATTGATCAATGCACCGGCAGAAAGAAATAGCGAAGACTTAAAAAAAGCATGTGTAATTAAATGGAAAAATGCCGCCTGAAAATTTCCACTGGCAATACCGATTAGCATAAAGCCCAATTGCGAAATAGTAGAGAAGGCTAAAATCTTCTTAATATCATTTTGCTTGATAGCAGTAATTCCTGCCCACAGAACAGTGATTATTCCCAAATAAAGGCAAGCTTCCAATAGCAAAGCATCCAAAAATGGAAAACAGCGAATTAAGACATAAATGCCTGCCGTAACCATTGTTGCGGAATGTATCAATGCAGAAGCAGGTGTTGGCCCTTCCATAGCATCAGCAAGCCAATTTGAGAAAGGTAGCTGAGCCGATTTTGCAAAAGCAGCAATCATAATTCCAATGCTAAACCATACAGAAATTTGATTGGAGTCAAGGTTTAAATTTTCTAGAACGAGAGGAATATTGAAACTCTTAAAATGGAAATAGAAAATTCCCAAAGCCAAAATAAAACCCAGGTCGCCAAGCTTATTATATAAAAAAGCCTTTCTGGCAGCTTCTGCAGCCTTTGCCTTTTTATACCAAAAACCAATCATTAAATAGGAAGCCAAGCCTACCCATTCCCAAAAGAAAAACAGGCCTAAAAGATTAGAGGAAAGAACCAAGCCGTACATCGCGAAAGTAAAGAACCCAACCAATACAATAAACCAAGAGCGTCTATTGTCATTAGCCAAATAATTTAGTGAGTAAATGCGCACCATTAAAGACACGATGGATACCACAAGGAGAAGCGCGAGGCTATAATTATTGACCCATAAGCCGTATTCAAGAAATGTATTCCCCCCAATTTCCAGCCAAGTCCAGTTTTGAATAATTTCTCTTCCCCATAATTGTGTCATTGCAAAAGCAGCAATTATAAATTCAATAATTCCTGAGATTAAGACTAAAGTTCTTGCTATTCTACCCTGTTGAATTATATAGATCAGCAATGGCATTAGAGGCGAAAATAAGAGAAGAAGTAAAAGGTTTATTTCCATATTTAGCTTTCTCCCAAATCCTGAAATACATCCGGATTGCTCTCACGGAAATGATAATACAATTTGTAAATAAGCGCCAAGGCAATGGCAAGCTCACAGGCAGCTACCACCATTATGAATAATCCGAACATTTGCCCCTGAATCGCATGTTCAGTATTAGAAGATACACCTATTAAGTTAACGTTGGCTCCGTTAAAAATCAATTCTAAACCCATTAGAATCAGAATCACATTTTTTCGTGTCAGCACTATAAATAAGCCGAGAGAAAACAATAAACAACCGATGATTAAGTATTCTGAAGAGCTCATTTATTCGATATTGTTTTCAACAAGATAATTATAGTCCAATAGCATTTGTTCTATATTCTCGAAAGTATAGTATCCTGAATTAATTCGATCTCTTACTCTTTTTTTATTTCCTAAAGCCCGTATGGCTACTTCATAAAAATTTGTCTCATTGATCATAACAGCTGGAAGTTCATCATTAAAGTGAATGAATAACTGCGCTTCCGGAACTTTGTGAAGGAAGCCCTTAGCATCTGAATTCATATCAGGATCCATCAACTTAATCCTTTTTACATTTCTTTCGAATAATGAAGCCGGGCCACCGATTCTTACTTTCAAAAAAACCTTTGAAGTTTGAGCCATAGAAATCAGCTCATTGACGTTTTCAGGACTTTTTAGATTTATCGCTACTCTCCTATAAACGGTATCGCCAAGATGGTATTCAACAATTGTTTTCGCACTCAACCTTTGAACCTTATACTCATTCCTCACAATGGATGCAATGGTTATTCTCGATTCTCCAATTTCTTCAATAAAGCCCCTTATTGTATCTCCTCTTTCATTTACAGCGTAATTTTCCGTACCCTCTAAATTAGACTGTGCGAAAAGCTGATTAAAGCAAACTGAAATGAAAAATAGAAATAAAAATTTGTGCATCATTTAACTCTTCTACCTCCGATAATTACTGCTCCTATTAATGTGATTAGTAAAAATAATGCCATAAACTCTAAAGCAACCAGATGTTTGGTCATTAGAGAAATTCCTATCTCCGCTGAATTTGTTAAATCAGACTTGTAGTCATGGACTAAATCATTTGGCTTTTCACCAAATTGCTTTATTGCTGTGAAAAGAAAGAAGGCAAATGTAGATATTAATACTAGCGCCGGGACTTCTCCTATCAAACTGTAATCCTGAATTTTTTTCTGTTGGGTTACAATTATTCCGAATAAAATCAAGATCAGAATCCCACCGACATAAACCACCAATTGTGCAATGCCCAAGAATTCTGCCCCTGCTAGAATGAATACAGCTGCAACTACCAATAAAATCACTAAAAGAAATAAAGCACTATGAAGCAATTCCTTGCTTAAAACAAGGCCTAATCCTGCAATACAAATGAGCGCTATGATAATGTAAAATGTCATTCGTTTTTGCCTTTGTCAGAATCTGCTGATGGCGGCTTTTTAATGGAAGCTTTGACAAATTTTGGTCTGAATACAGGTTTCTTTACAACAGTCGAAGTTCCCGATTCCTTTGTTTCCGTTTCTCCGGATTCTTTGGCCTTAACTTTTTGCGCTTCGGCTATTTCCGCTAGCTTTTTCTTTTCTATAATCTCTTGCTCAGTCATATCTCCAAATCCAAAATTGTGCTTGCGAATATCAAATTCAGAGAAGTCATAATCATCAGTCATTGTAAGACATTCAGTCGGGCAAACTGTAGTGCATAAACCGCAAAAACAGCATTTAGCCATATCGATATCAAATTTGGCAGCATATAAGCGTTTTGGCGTATCATCACTCGTTTTACCATATACTTCAGGTGATTTGATAGCTTCAATATCAATGCAATCTACCGGGCAAACCTTAGCACATTTATCACAAACAATACAATCATCAATTTCATTGTGGAGTTTG
Source organism: uncultured Hyphobacterium sp. (assembly GCA_964351965.1). GTDB lineage: Bacteria > Bacteroidota > Bacteroidia > Cytophagales > CCMP332 > CCMP332. The sequence continues at coordinate 669,891 of CAYGPM010000002.1, forward strand.
TACCTGCCAATTTCAGGTACTTCGAGCTTTTCATTTGGGTAATCTAAAGTAACCCGACCAGTATCTTGAGTAAAATAATCCTGCTGATCGACGTAGGATCTATTTCTGCGCTTCCTTGCCTGCCACAAATGCGTGCTTGTCAGTTTAAAACCCACAAATAAGGTTTTTACAGTATCAATGATATTTTTTAAATAATCCTTCAAATCGCCACTTTCCAAATTCCAACAATAAACACGATGATTAATGCCGCAGGTGTTAAGTATTTCCAACTTAAACTCATCATCTGATCAATTCTCAATCTCGGATAAGTCCAACGAATAATCATTTGCAAAAGAATAAGAATCATCGTCTTTGAAAACAACCAGAAAAATGCCAGCAAATTGCCCCCTATACTATTAACATCCGAATTTGTCCAGTCGGCCAGTCGCAAAACTCCAATATTAGGCAAAGGCGAATGCCAGGCACCAAGAAATAAAATTACGGCAAGAATACTAACCAATAACATCATTCCGTATTCCGATAAGAATAAAAGAGCAAAGCGGAACCCCCCATATTCTGTATGAAAACCACCAATTAATTCAGATTCTCCCTCAGGCAAGTCAAATGGCGCGCGATTGCATTCTGCAAGTGAAGCAATGAAGAAAATGATAAAGGATATGAATAATATTGGCATCCTGAAGATATTCCAAGAGAATATTCCTCCTATTTCATTAGCATTCAAACCTAAAGCAGAAATTCCCAAAAATGAGTTCTGTAGTTCCGAATTCGCACCCTGTTGAAAAGCAATTTCTTGCAAATCAAAAGTACCGCTTATCATTACTACTGAAAGAATTGATATTCCGAGTGGTATTTCATAAGAAATTATCTGAGCAATAGTACGCATTGCACCTAGCATACTATATTTATTGTTTGAGCCCCATCCGGCCATTATTAAACCTATTACATCCAATGAAATTATGGACATCAGAAATAGAACTCCAGTAGAAATAGGCGCTGCCAAAAGTGAATGGCTTAATGGCAAAGTGGCATAACCTGCCAAAATAGCAGTGAACACAAAAATCGGTGCCAGTAAAAAAATAATCTTATCCGCAGCTGCGGGAACAATACTTTCTTTTTGAAGTAATTTTAAAATATCAGCGAAAGTTTGAAGCAAGCCGTAAGGGCCTGTTCGGTTGGGCCCCATCCTATCCTGAATAAAAGCCGATACCTTTCGCTCCAGGTAAACTGCCCCCAAAGCAAAAGTGGGTATTAGCAAAAGGATTACGATTAGCATTAGCATTGGACAAAGGTAATTAGAAGGAGAAATATTATTTAGTTGAACTATCGGATAAAGGTAATTTCATTGATTACAAAATGTTTTTCATTGCCATTTTTTTCTATAACGAGTCTTCCACTATTATCTGCCTCTCGAATTATTCCCTCCCATTGAACATCAGTTTTAAAGATATGCTTCTCATCCTTCCAATAAAGCGCATCATTGTATTCCTCTCTAATGGACTCTAGATCATTGTTAATCAATTTGTTGTATTCCGTATTCAGATTTTTCAATAATATTTGATTGACTTCCTTGAGCACAAATGGCATTCTTGTAATTTGATATATCGAAGTGGCATTTTCAGTTTTAAAGTATTGTTGATTAACATTCAAACCAATACCAATTATTGATTCATCTACTTTTTTTTGGGAAAGAAAATTCTCAATAAGTATTCCGGAAATTTTACGATCTTCAAAATAGACATCATTCGGCCATTTTACCTTAAATTTTGTTTTGCCGGTAATTTCAACCAGTGTTTTCAAAATACCCAGTGAGAAAACAAGATTCAGAAAAAACTGATTTGTGATTAGAAGATTTTCAGGTTGCAAAATAATAGACAAGAGAAGGTTTGATTCAGGCTCGGATTCCCAGTATTTTCCCGATCTTCCTCTTCCACCAGATTGATATTCCGTCAGTATTACCTGACCATTTTTCACATTATCTGTTTTGATCAGTGATTTGGCATAATCATTGGTAGATATGCACTCATCAAGGAAAATTGTATCTGTGCCGATATGGCTCTTTTGAGTCAAGCTAATGCAATTATAATTGTTACTTTAGTATAAAATTATAAACATTGACAAAAAAGAAATCTACCAATGATAATGCAATTGAAATAGTCAATGCAATTATCGCCGGTATGCAGGATAAAAAAGCCCAAAAGATTGTTTTAATCGATCTCAGACAAATTGCAAATCCACTTGCCGATTATTTTGTTATTTGTTCCGGTACTTCTGACAAACAAGTGGATGCTATCTCAGAGTCAATCGAGAAGTTTACTTTTTTAAAAGAAAAAGAAGATCCCTGGAGAACTGAAGGAAAGAACAATTTTGACTGGGTTATCTTAGACTATATAAATGTCGTTGCTCATGTCTTTACCGATAAAATGAGAGATTTTTACGGTTTGGAAGATTTGTGGGGAGATGGCAAAATCACAGTTTTTGAAGATGAAACTGAAATAAAAGAATTAAAAAATTAATCAACCATATAGAATGGCAGATCAAAAAAAACCAAATAAAAAAAATTTACTTCCGGGAGGAAATGGTAAACAACCCAATATTCAGATTTATGTGATTGGTGCCCTTCTTCTGATGGTGATACTAGTGACTTATCTGAGTAAAGCCAGCTCTACTATCACAATCACAGAAAAACGCTTCCATGAAATGCTCATGGCTAACGATGTGAAGGAGGTAATTCTCATTAAGAATCAGGACCTAGTGGAAGTCACGCTTAAACCTGAGGCCCTCAGTAATGAAAAATATAGAAAAGAATTAGAAAACCGAGGCGTATTATCCAATACAACAGGTCCACAATATCAATTCCAAATTACGTCTGTTGAAATTTTTCATGATGATTTTAATGAAATCATGGATAAGCTTCCCGAAGAAGATCGCATAGGCTATAAATCCGATACACGTTCAGATTTTACTTCTGTCATTTTCAATTGGGGATTTCTCTTTTTGATATTATTTGTGTTTTGGATTTTAATGAGAAGGATGACAGGCGCCGGCGGACCGGGCGGTCAGATTTTCAATATTGGTAAATCAAAAGCGGCATTATTTGATGCAGAAAATAAAGTTAAAATCACTTTCAAAGATGTTGCAGGTGTCGAGGAAGCTAAAGAAGAAGTAAAAGAAATTGTAGAATTTTTAAAGGATCCGGGAAAATTCACCAAACTGGGTGGTAAAATACCTAAGGGTGCATTGCTTGTAGGTGCTCCGGGTACAGGTAAAACATTATTGGCAAAAGCAGTTGCCGGAGAAGCGGGAGTTCCTTTCTTTTCACTTTCAGGTTCCGACTTTGTCGAAATGTTTGTTGGAGTTGGTGCAGCAAGAGTTAGAGATCTTTTCAAACAAGCCAAAGAAAAAGCTCCGGCCATCATTTTTATAGATGAAATTGATGCCATTGGTAGAAGTCGTGGACGTGGCCAAATGCCGGGTTCAAATGATGAAAGAGAAAATACCCTGAATTCACTTCTTGTAGAAATGGATGGTTTTGCTACCGATTCAGGTGTAATCATATTGGCTGCAACTAACAGACCTGATGTATTAGATTCTGCCTTATTGAGGCCTGGAAGATTCGATCGTCAAATTAGTATTGACAAACCGGATATTGCCGGTAGAGAAGAAATTTTCAGGGTACATACCAAACCATTAAAACTTCATACAGAAATTGATCCTAAGAAATTAGCTGCTCAAACTCCCGGATTTGCGGGTGCTGAAATTGCCAATGTCTGTAATGAAGCAGCACTTATCGCCGCCAGAAAATCCAGAACCGAAGTTCACATGGATGATTTCCATGATGCAATTGACAGGGTTATCGGTGGATTGGAGAAAAAGACAAAAATTATATCTCCCGACGAAAAAAGAATTGTGGCATTCCACGAAGCCGGTCATGCAGTGGCGGGATGGTATTTGGAACATGCTGATCCTTTGGTGAAAGTGAGTATAGTACCAAGAGGTATTGCAGCATTGGGTTATGCACAGTATTTACCAAAAGAACAATTCCTTCATACTACAGAACAAATGTTCGATGAAATGTGCATGGCATTAGGAGGAAGAGCTGCAGAAGAATTAACATTCGGAAAAATTTCAACCGGGGCATTAAGTGACCTTGAAAGAATTACCAAAATGGCTTACGGAATGGTGACCATTTATGGGATGAATGATAAAATCGGCAATATCTCATTTTACGATTCCAAACAGAGCGATTATGCATTTTCTAAACCATATTCTGAATCAACAGCTCAGACCATTGACGAAGAGGTAAGAAAGATAGTTAGCGAGGCATATGAAAGAACCAAAAAGCTATTGACTTCTAAAAAAGAAGAACTTAAAACTCTTGCTGAAGAATTGCTTGAAAAAGAAATTATCTTCCAATCCGACCTTGAAAAACTAATAGGAAAGCGACCATTTGCTCAACCCACTACTTATGAAGATTTCATAAATAAGCAGGATAAGAAAGAAGAAGAAAAACATAAAGAAGAGGAAAAAGAAAAGTCAGATGCTCAAGCATCTGAAAATACCGCTTCTTCTGTTCCGGAAACAGATACAATAACAAATGGCGCTGTCAAGAAAAACGAGGAATCAGAAGTTTCGGAAAATTCGGATTCAATTGAATCAAATAGCGACCGAACAAAGGAATAATGAGTTCTAATTTTCCATTGCTCCTTGAGCTTGATGAAATAAACGGAGGTAAAAAAATATTTTTTGCCTCCGATTTTCATTTAGGGACACCTAATGAAAAATCAAGCTGGGAGAGGGAAAAACTCATTGTAAAATGGCTCGATGAAATCAAAAATGACGCTTCCCATATTTTTCTTCTTGGGGATATTTTTGATTTCTGGTTTGAATATAAACACTGTATTCCAAAAGGATTTCACCTTTTTCAGGCGAAGATTACTGAGTTAAGAGAAATGGGAATTCCCATCTATTTCTTTACCGGAAACCACGATATGTGGATGTTTGATTACTTCCCCAGAGAGTTTAGCATTCCTGTATTAAGAAAAAATCAAGTATTAAAGATTGGAGATAAAAGCCTTCTGATCGGACATGGTGATGGTCTTGGCCCAGGTGATCATTTCTATAAATTTTTGAAAGGATTTTTTGCCAATAAATTTTGTCAGTTTCTTTTTGAATGGATTCATCCTAATCTTGGAATGAGCCTTGCTAAATTTTGGAGCAGCCGAAGCCGTTTGGCAAACTCTAAAAATGACGAATCATTTCATGCCGAGAATGAGCGCTTGCTTCATTATTGCAAAGTAGTTTTGAAAAAAGATTCCTTTGACTACTTCATATTTGGTCATAGGCATTTACCTCTCGACTTGAAAATATCGGAAAAGTCGAGGTATATAAATCTGGGAGAATGGGTAAATCACTTTACCTATGCTGTGTTTGATGGAAATAAATTGGATTTGAAATCTTATACCGGAAAAGATGATTTAATTATCCGCAAAGATTTTAGCGAAACATAAATAGTACTCAGATTTAATCTGAGATCCAACCGTCCAAAAGATTTATTATTCTATTTCCGTATTCAGCGTTCTTTTCAGAATGCGTAACCTGGATTATTGTTACACCATCTTCCTTGTTGAGTTTTTTAAATATATCCATTATTTCCTCACCCTGTGCGGAATTTAAATTTCCCGTTGGTTCGTCGGCGAGAATTAACTTCGGGTTAGCCACTATAGCTCTTGCAACTCCAACCAATTGCTGTTGCCCTCCTGAGAGTTGATCGGGGAATAAATCCTTTTTTGCTACAATATTAAAGCGATCTAAAACATCGGCTACTCTGCTCTTTCTTTCACGAGAAGGTACATTTTGATAGATAAGCGGTGTTTCTATATTTTCATAAACGGTGAGTTCATCTATGAGGTGATAGCTTTGAAATACAAAGCCTATGTAATGCTTATGCAGCTCTGACTTTTTCTTCTCTTTCAATTTGTGAACAGCTTCGTCAAGAAAATAATACTCGCCGCCTGAAGGTGAATCTAGCATTCCCAGAATATTAAGTAATGTAGATTTCCCGGCACCGGAAGGTCCCATGATGGAAACAAACTCTCCTTCTTTAAATTCAAGATTTATATTCTTTAGAACATATGTCTTGCTGAATTTATTGGAGTAGTATTTTTCAATTCCTTCTAATCGGATCATTGCTTTTTCTTTGTATCAAATTTATTTCAATTTGAAGAATATCAATGCACTTCTTGATGAACGGCTAAAATGTATAAAAGCAAAGTATACCCCGCAATGCATGCGGGGATAGTGGAACTTCTAAGTTATACTGTATAGTCCTGAAATAGGTTGACTAATTCTTATAAAGAAAGTCAACTAAAAACA